>NZ_JBFOHK010000014.1:0-1270 GCF_040812335.1 Rhodanobacter lycopersici | reverse complement strand
CAGGCTGTCGAGAAACCTCAGCGCGCCGCCGCGGTCATAGACGCTCTCAATCACTGACCGCCTGATCCGATGCGCAGCCCCGACGTCCAGCAGCTTGGCATGTTTTCGTATGTATCGGTCGAGGATCGCGTGCCGCCCGACCATCCGATCCGCAAACTGCGAGTGCTGGTGGATGCCATCCTGGGTGAACTCGATGAACTGCTGGCGGTGCGCTATGCCGCGGGCGGTCGTCCGTCGATCCCACCCGAGCGCATCCTGCGCGCCTCGCTGCTGCAGGTGGTCTACAGCGTGCGCAGCGAACGGCTGCTGATGGAACAACTCAACTACAACCTACTGTTCCGCTGGTTCGTGGGCCTGAACATCGACGACCCGGTGTGGGATCACTCGACGTTTTCCTTCAACCGCCAGCGGCTGTTTGACGAGGCGATCGCCCAACACTTCTTCGAGCACACCGTGCTGCTGGCGCGGCTGCGTGACCTGGTCAGCGACGAGCACTTCTCGGTGGACGGCACGCTCTTGGAGGCGTGGGCCTCGCTCAAGAGCTTCCGGCCCAAGGACGACGACGAGGGCGATGGCGACGACTTCCGTGGGCACAAGCGCAGCAACGAGACGCACGCGTCCACCACCGATCCGGATGCCCGGCTGATCCGCAAGGGCAAGGGCAAGGAGGCGAAGCTGAGCTACCTGGCCAACAGCCTGATGGAGAATCGTCATGGTCTGGTGGTCGGCGTGGACGTCCGCCATGCAACGGGTACGGGCGAGCGCGACGGCGCCTTGGATCTGCTCACCGCGGCGGGCGTCAGGCAAGGGGCCACGCTGGGTGCCGACAAGGGCTACGACACGCAGGACTTCATCGCGGCACTGAGGGCGCGCGGGATCGTGCCGCACATCGCACGCAACACGAGCAACGGCCGCCGCAGCGCCGTGCCGCGCGCGGTGGCGAGCACGCGCGGCTACGGCATCAGCCAGAAGGTGCGCAAACGCATCGAACAGGGCTTTGGCTGGATCAAGACCATCGGCGGGCTGCGCAAGCTGCCGATGGTCGGCCTCGCTGCCGTGCGCGGTTGGGTGACCTGGACGTTTGCCGCCTACAACCTGATCCGGCTCGGTGGGATCGGCGAGTGGTGGAATCCCTCACCGACGTGAGCGACGACGGGAGACGTGCGTCCGCAGCGCCGAAAATCCTGTCCGATCGGCACTGCGGAGAAAGCTACGCATAGATCGAAGCTATCAGAAGCGGTATGCGACGGCGCTTCTCAACAGCCTGCTA
>NZ_JBFOHK010000013.1:0-2042 GCF_040812335.1 Rhodanobacter lycopersici | reverse complement strand
GACCTCCTTCGGCTACACGCCCTATGGGGCGGTGTCCTCCGTCACCGATCCGGACGGGGTGACGACCACCTATGGCTACGACGCGGCCCACCGCCTGGTGAAGATCACCGATGCGCAAGGCAACTACTTGCAGTACACGCTGAACGCGGCCGGCAACAAGACGGCCGAGCAGGTGTTCGATGCGAGCGGCACGGTGCACCAGAGCCTGAGCCGCACCTTCAACCCCTTGGGCGAGCTGACCACAGTGGTCGATGGCCTCAGCCATACCGTGTTCAACGCCAGTGCGACCGGCAGCTACGACGCGAACGGGAACCTGGTGCAGAGCAGCGATGGCCTGGGCATCCAGCGGCAGTCGAGCTACGACGCGCTCAATCGTCTGGTGCAGACGATCGACAACTACAACGGTACGAACTGACAGGGGACATGGACATGGACCAGGGACAGATCGCAGTGCGTACCTCCGCTGCCGTGAAAGAGACCACCTCACTCCTTCGGTATGGAAAACCACTCGCAGTGAGGAAGCGTGCCCTTAGCCTCGGGCCGCTGGCCAGCACCCTGCTTGGGCTGGCGATGATCGTGAGTGCTTCGCCACTGCTTGCTCAAACGGCCAACACCACCACGACGTACACCTACGATGCACTGGATCGCCTCACCCAGGTGACGGACCCCAGCGGGCTCAGCACCACCTATCAGTACAACGGCCTGTCCGATCCCACCGGCACCACCAGCCCCGATACCGGCGTCACTGCGCGCACCTACGATGCCGCCGGCAACGTGCTCACCGGCACCGATGCCGACGGCCACATAGTCACCTATACCTACGATGCGCTGAACCGACGGCTGAGCGCGAGCTACGCCGACAGCACGCAGAACATCACCTACCACTACGACGAGGCCAACAGCGTCACCGGTTGCAGCAGTTCGTACCCGGTCGGCCGACTGACACGCATCGTCGAGAACGCCATCACCACCGTGTACTGCTACGACGTACAGGGCCAGGTGATCCAGACCCAGCAGATCACCGCCGCCGGCACCGGCATCACCGGTTACAGCTACACGGCAGGCCAACGCCTTAGCGGCATCGTGTATCCGTTCGGCACACTGGTCACCTACAGCCGCGACAGCGATGGGCGTATCCAGAGCGTCAGCGTGGAGCCACCGAGCGGCAGTGCAAGCACGGTGGTCAGCAGTGTCACCTATCAACCGTTCGGCCCGGTCAGCGGTTATACCCTGGGCAACGGCCAGGTGATCGCACGCACCTACGATGCCAACTACCGCCTGACGGATCTCACCAGCCCGGCCTTCAGCCTGCATGTGGCCCGGGACGCGATGGGGGATATCACGGCCATTGGCAACGCGCCGGGGGCGAACCCGGCCACGGAGACCTACAGCTACGATCCGCTGTACCGGCTCACCGCTATCACCGAGGCCGGAGGCAGCGTGCTGGAAAGCGCCACCTACAACCCGACCGGTGACCGACTCAGCAAGACCGGCAGCGGACTGGACACGGGCACGTATACCTACAACGCGAACACACATCAGCTGGCGACGGTGGGCAACAGCACGTTCACGGTGGACGCGGCCGGCAATACGACAGGGATGACGCAGGCGGGAAGCACCTATATAGGGAACTACAACGACCGCAACCGCCTGGCGTCGGTCCAGCTGGGCGGCAGCACGATCGCCACCTACACGTACAACGCCCTGGGCCAGCGCTTTGCGAAGGTCAGTGGTAGCGCGACCACGTTCTATGACTACAACGCCCAGGGCCAGATGCTGGGCGAGTATGGGACGAACACGCGGGACTACGTCTGGATGGACGGCATCCCGGTGGCGAATGTGGATACCACGGGCACCACCAGCACCATCGCCTATGTCACGGCGGATCAGCTGGGGACGCCGCGGGCGATTGCCAACAGCAGCGGCACCACGGTCTGGCAGTGGGCGTACGCGGGCAACCCGTGGGGGGAGCTGGACCCGACTTCAACGACCGGCTATACCTACAACCTGCGCTTCCCCGGACAGTACTACGATGTGGAAAC
>NZ_JBFOHK010000012.1:0-2071 GCF_040812335.1 Rhodanobacter lycopersici | reverse complement strand
GACCGATACATACGAAAACATGCCAAGCTGCTGGACGTCGGGGCTGCGCATCGGATCAGGCGGTCAGTGATTGAGAGCGTCTATGACCGCGGCGGCGCGCTGAGGTTTCTCGACAGCCTGCTATAGAAAAAATTCCTCAATCCAAGCTGATGAAGCGCTAGATCTTTGCATTAGGGCAGTGGATTTGGAGGGAAATGTACTGGCCATGATGCTTATGGCGGTTATCTACATGGACAAAAAAATAATGTGGAGATGGCAAAAAGGTGGGCCATGCGTGCATTTAAAAATGGCTCGGTATGGGGTCTTCGATATTTGGCGGTGATCGCTTATCGTAGAAAGGGTTACGCTGCCTTTGTGGGTTGGAGGCTGGTGGATTTATTATGTGGCCCATTTCTTCTTAAGAAATACAAACAGAGAGGGCCTTTTAAATAACAAGATGAAAGGGTGTCACCATTTCGCCGTCCGTAGTCAATAGGCCCGCACTGGCTCTCCCCCCCGACAGGTCGGAGGTAAGTGCCCACGTTGCCGCTGACCACCTGCCGCAATGTTTCACGCGGTGCCAAGATCGCACCAGTCACCATTCTGGTTAGGGCCGCGCCCACGGCCTTGCTGCTTGCCAAACACTCGTCGGTCATCGCGGATACCGTCCAGGTGCGCGTCGTGCGTCGCACAGAGTCGCGGGCTCAAGGCCCACTCCTTGATGGCTCGGTCCGCGTGCGGTCTTGCGTGCACCACGGGTGCCGACGGTCGCGACCTTTCAGGGAAGCTGGTTCGCAGCCACACACCTACTTCCGGCCTGCGACCGTCAGCGTGATCAGCCGAAGGCGCGCACGATATCGAACGTCGTGCCTTCGTGCAGCATGTGGTAGCAGGCACGCGCCAGCTTGTGCGCCACCGCCTTGATCGCGACGACGCGGTGTTTGCGGGCGCGCTTGCGCTCGTACCAGCGTCGGATCAGCGGGTCGAAGCGCACCGCGTAGTTGGCCGCTTCCATGAAGGCCCAGCACAGGTAGCGGTTGCCACACTTGCGGTTGCCATGTCCCTTCCGCTTGCCGTTGGACAGCCGCACGCTCTCGACCATGCGGCAGTACGAGGCATAGTCGCCGACCGAGGCGAAGCGTTCGATGGCACCGCTTTCCAGCAGGATCGTCATGCCCAGGATCGGTCCGATGCCGGGCACGCTCTGCAGGCGCACGAGTAGATTCGGCCGCGCCAGATCCTTGCGCACCCAGCGCTCCAGTGCACGAATTTGATCCTGCAGCGTGAGCCACAGCTTGAACTGGATCAGCACGCCGTAGCGGGTGGAAAGCTCAGGAAACAGGTCATTGAGCTGCGTCGGAGTAAGCCGTCTCAAGGCGTTGCCCGACAGCTGCTTTCTCGTCGTTCGACTGAAGCTCGATTGGATCGAGAGCATGAGTTTGACCGCCTGCCGAACCAGACTGAAGCGGCGGCGCAACAAGTCACGGGTAGTGCGCTGCTCGCGCGGATAGATGTAGCCCTCGGGCAGCAGGCTCAGCCGCATCAGCTGGGCTAGGTGCAGGGCGTCGCTGTCGTCGTCGCCGTGCTTGAGGCCGTCGTATTGCGGGATCGCCGTGGTGTTGACCAAATGCACGGCATAACCGTGATCCATCAGGCCATCAACCAGCCAATACCAGTTGTAGGTGGATTCCACCGCCACACCGACCAGTTCGTCCCGATAGGGTGCCAAGTCGGCAAGGAGCCTCGGAAGTTCATTGGGTCGCCGACACCGCAGCACCGGTTTGCCGTCGCCATCCATGACGGCCAGCACGCTGTTGCTGGAATGCAGATCGATCGCTGCGTAAAGTGACATGGCTGCCTCCTGTCGCGGGGCGACGTTGAAACCGTGGTAGTTCCAACGTACCGCCACGCGCGGGAGGCGGCGACATGAGTCTTCAGATTCACTTATAGAAGGCGGCGTGGGGAGCTTTAGCAGGCTGTTGAGAAGCGCCGTCGCATACCGCTTCTGATAGCTTCGATCTATGCGTAGCTTTCTCCGCAGTGCCGATCGGACAGGATTTTCGGCGCTGCGGACGCACGTCTCCCGTCGTCG
>NZ_JBFOHK010000011.1:0-2643 GCF_040812335.1 Rhodanobacter lycopersici | reverse complement strand
CGCAGGATCTCCGCTTCGCGCTTAGATAGCGCGCCACTGGAGTGGTGTGGCGCATGACGGAATTTCGGTCTCACCGTATCCAGCGGCAGCGACTCGAGAATGCGTCGTGCGACGAATGGATCGATCAGCGCGCCGCCGCGACGGATGCTTTGCAGCGCGAGACTCAGCTCGGCATCCTTGCGTTCTTTGAGCAAGTAGCCGACGGCACCCGCTCGTAGTGCGGCGAGTACGGTTGTCTGTTCGCCCCAGGCCGAGATAGCCACGGTCGCTATTCGCGGATGATGCTCATGTAGCCACGCGATCAGTTCGATGCCGCTACCGTCCGGCAGTCGAATGTCGATCAGAACAACATCCGGTTTGCTACTGGCAAGCCAAGCCTTGGCTGCGGAAATACTTGCGACGAAGGAAACGTGCACATGCTTCCCCGCCAGTTCGGCCAGCAGACGAGCAAGACGTTGCTGCGCCGTAGTGTCGTCCTCCACGATCAACACTATGCCCAAGTCGATACCCACCAATTCTTCTTGCCCCCTGTGCTCGTTCGAATAGCTCGCACCTTATGCGAGGGATGCGTAATGGCAATATGCCAAAGGGGCTAGTCAAATGCGCCGATAAGATCGCGGAGTTTGTTTCTGCGGCTGATCTGAAGGTTCTTCGCCTCACCGGGTACCTTCATCAATCACCGCCGCGATATGTGCCGCCTTCATATCCATGGCCTGCTTTTTAGGCGGCATCCCGAATATAAGTGACTTATTCTTCCAGCCGTTTCAGTGCGCGCGCGCCGTTGCTTGATGACATGGGTGGCTTGCTGTCGACAGCGTGGGTAATGGTTCTCGTCCTTGCTTGCTTGGCAGGGCGGTTATCAATATTCGTGCCGAAGCACCGGTCTTGATACTTGGTGCTTCGGTCCTTTTATTTGCGACACTTCGTTTCACAAAAGTGACGTAAGGTCCTTCTCGCCGCCAGATTGGGTATCCGGTGGTGCTTATTTCTGTCTGCAGCTGCGTTTTGCCCCCGCCTTCTTGATGGTGAGAGACAGGATCTCGTCAACTTTCATCCAGAAGCATATTGCGTATGTAATACGACATTTTGTCTCACTTTAATGTCCCTGTTGGTCGTGTTTGGGCGCACACATCATGCCTGGTCTACCCAAGTTCTGAGGGTTCCTCACGAATTCGCGTCAGTCTGGCGTCAAATGGCGGTGCCAATGGGCTTGGGGCGGCATGCCCATGGAGATGCTGGCTCATATTTGACCAAGTTCGTCAGTGTTCTCGCCTGTTAAGCGTCAAGTCGTTTCACTAAATGCGCGCTCTTGGACGCGTGCATTGCCGTTGCGTGAGTGCAAATTAGCGGCATGAAACTTGCGTTCGGCTCTCGGCTTGATTTGTGCCGTGTGGCCATACGGACCATTTTGCCGACAGGTTGGGATTGAGAGACACATTTCCATAAACACATGCGCGGTGTGCCATGGATCATGCTCCGCATAAACCAGAGGCCATATGGAGCGGCGATTTCACTTTATCTCGGGCTTGCCAAGGTCCGGGTCAACCCTGCTTTCAGCCATCCTGAGCCAAAACCCGCGCTTCTATGCGGGCATGAGCGGCCCACTCGGCGGCGCCTTCAACACCCTGCTTGGCGACCTCAGCGGTCGTAATGAGTATTCGGTGTTCATCACCGACGAACAACGCAAGCGGATGCTCAAGGGCCTGTTCGGCAACTACTACGGCTCCGAATACGAAGCCGAGGTGGTGTTCGACACCAACCGCGTCTGGTGTACCCGAATGCGCCATCTGAAGGAGCTGTTTCCGCAAGGCAAGGTGATCGCCTGCGTGCGGCACGTATCGTGGATCATCGACAGCGTCGAGCAGTTGATCCGCAAGAACGCCTTCCAGCCGTCGTCCATCTTCAACTACCAACCCGGCGGCACGGTGTACTCGCGCGCGGAAGGCCTGGCCAACGGCGACGGCATGGTCGGCTACGCCTACAACGCGCTGAAAGAGGCGTTCTATGGCCAGGACACCGCCAACCTGATGCTGTTGCGCTACGAGACCCTGGTGAGCGATCCGGCGCGTGCGATCGCGGCCGTGTACGACTTCATCGGTGAGCGTGTCTACCCGCACGATTTCGAAAACATCCGCTACCAGGCGGAGGAGTTCGATCTGCGCGCCGGCACACCGGGGCTGCACACCATCGGCAAGAAAGTCGCCGTGCGCGAACGCACCAGCGTGCTGCCGCCGGATGTGTTTCGTCGTTTCGAGAACGACGTGTTCTGGCTCGACCCCGCACTGAATCCACACCACGTGCGGGTGATTTGAATGCTGCGCACGCGTGCAGCCAACCACTTTTGGATCGACAACCGCTGGCCGCAGCACACGCATGTGCAGCGCTCGCCTCAATGCAACGCCATCAACCATCGCATCGGACGTTAACAGGGGAATTGCCGTGAACCGCATCTATCGACTCGTCTTCAATCGCACGCTCGGTGTCATGCAGGTCGCGTCGGAACTGGTGGCCACGCCCAAAGGCGCCGTTGTCGGTGGCGCGGACGCATCATCGAAGCCGATATACAAGTCGCGCTGGCTGGCGGTGGCTGTGAGTATTGCCCTGGTTAGCATTGCCCTGCCGGCAATGGCGCAGACCTGCACA
>NZ_JBFOHK010000010.1:0-5497 GCF_040812335.1 Rhodanobacter lycopersici | reverse complement strand
CGAGACTGTTGACGGCCTGAAAGAACGATGTAGAATGGGCGGCTCACCGGGACGAAATGTCCCCTGGCGGAAGGTTCCGCGGTGAAGTGATCTTTGACAGTGTGCACAGGTGAATTGTGTGGACGCCTTGCGCTGGCGGGTTGATGACCTGTCCAAGCAATGCAAGCGTCCCACCCAAATGAAAGTCAGTAATGAGTTTCACTGGTTGGGGTCACGCTTCAGAAAGATAGACGGCCAAGTTCGCAAGGACGAAGTTGTCGAAAACTTAAGTGAAGAGTTTGATCCTGGCTCAGATTGAACGCTGGCGGCATGCCTAACACATGCAAGTCGAACGGCAGCACAGGTAGCAATACCGGGTGGCGAGTGGCGGACGGGTGAGTAATGCATCGGGATCTACCCTGACGTGGGGGATAACCTCGGGAAACCGGGACTAATACCGCATACGTCCTACGGGAGAAAGCGGGGGACCTTCGGGCCTCGCGCGGCAGGACGAACCGATGTGCGATTAGCTAGTTGGCGGGGTAATGGCCCACCAAGGCGACGATCGCTAGCTGGTCTGAGAGGATGATCAGCCACACTGGGACTGAGACACGGCCCAGACTCCTACGGGAGGCAGCAGTGGGGAATATTGGACAATGGGCGCAAGCCTGATCCAGCAATGCCGCGTGTGTGAAGAAGGCCTTCGGGTTGTAAAGCACTTTTATCAGGAGCGAAATACTACGGGTTAATAACCCGTGGGGCTGACGGTACCTGAGGAATAAGCACCGGCTAACTTCGTGCCAGCAGCCGCGGTAATACGAAGGGTGCAAGCGTTAATCGGAATTACTGGGCGTAAAGGGTGCGTAGGCGGTTCGTTAAGTCTGTTGTGAAATCCCCGGGCTCAACCTGGGAATGGCAATGGATACTGGCGAGCTAGAGTGTGTCAGAGGATGGTGGAATTCCCGGTGTAGCGGTGAAATGCGTAGAGATCGGGAGGAACATCAGTGGCGAAGGCGGCCATCTGGGACAACACTGACGCTGAAGCACGAAAGCGTGGGGAGCAAACAGGATTAGATACCCTGGTAGTCCACGCCCTAAACGATGCGAACTGGATGTTGGTCTCAACTCGGAGATCAGTGTCGAAGCTAACGCGTTAAGTTCGCCGCCTGGGGAGTACGGTCGCAAGACTGAAACTCAAAGGAATTGACGGGGGCCCGCACAAGCGGTGGAGTATGTGGTTTAATTCGATGCAACGCGAAGAACCTTACCTGGCCTTGACATGTCCGGAATCCTGCAGAGATGCGGGAGTGCCTTCGGGAATCGGAACACAGGTGCTGCATGGCTGTCGTCAGCTCGTGTCGTGAGATGTTGGGTTAAGTCCCGCAACGAGCGCAACCCTTGTCCTTAGTTGCCAGCACGTAAAGGTGGGAACTCTAAGGAGACTGCCGGTGACAAACCGGAGGAAGGTGGGGATGACGTCAAGTCCTCATGGCCCTTACGGCCAGGGCTACACACGTACTACAATGGTCGGTACAGAGGGTTGCAATACCGCGAGGTGGAGCCAATCCCAGAAAGCCGATCCCAGTCCGGATCGAAGTCTGCAACTCGACTTCGTGAAGTCGGAATCGCTAGTAATCGCAGATCAGCTATGCTGCGGTGAATACGTTCCCGGGCCTTGTACACACCGCCCGTCACACCATGGGAGTGAGTTGCTCCAGAAGCCGTTAGTCTAACCGCAAGGGGGACGACGACCACGGAGTGGTTCATGACTGGGGTGAAGTCGTAACAAGGTAGCCGTATCGGAAGGTGCGGCTGGATCACCTCCTTTCGAGAACGACAGCGCGACTCGTCGCGCAAGACGTCCACACAAGACACCTGTATTTCACGTAGCGTCCCTAGCAAGAAGCTTTCCGGGTCTGTAGCTCAGGTGGTTAGAGCGCACCCCTGATAAGGGTGAGGCCGGTGGTTCGAGTCCTCCCAGACCCACCAACCACGGGGCCATAGCTCAGCTGGGAGAGCACCTGCTTTGCAAGCAGGGGGTCGTCGGTTCGATCCCGACTGGCTCCACCATGGTGACGCGTGAAATCCAAGCACACATAAAGATTTGAAGCGAGGCGGCGTTGAGGCCGTTCTTGTGTTCTTTGAAAACTGGCAAACGAGTGACAAGCGTCTTGGTTCGAACCGAACCGAGACACGTGTTGAGGCACGAACAGGTGGTTTGAGAGTATGGCCCTGAGGCGACTTGGGGTTATATGGTCAAGCGACCAAGCGTATACGGTGGATGCCTTGGCAGTCAGAGGCGATGAAGGACGTGGCAGCCTGCGAAAAGTGTCGGGGAGCTGGCAACAAGCTTTGATCCGGCAATGTCCGAATGGGGAAACCCACCGCGCAAGCGGTATCCGTAACTGAATTCATAGGTTGCGGAAGCGAACCCGGGGAACTGAAATATCTAAGTACCCGGAGGAAAAGAAATCAACCGAGATTCCGTCAGTAGCGACGAGCGAACGCGGACTAGCCCAAAAGTGCACAGTGTTTTAGTCGAAGGGTCTGGAAAGGCCCGCCGCAGACGGTGATAGCCCGGTAGGCGAAAGGGCACCGTGCATGAAATTGAGTAAGGCGGGGCACGAGAAACCCTGTCTGAACATGGGGGGACCATCCTCCAAGGCTAAATACTCCTGACTGACCGATAGCGAACTAGTACCGTGAGGGAAAGGCGAAAAGAACCCCGGAGAGGGGAGTGAAATAGACCCTGAAACCGTATACGTACAAGCAGTGGAAGCCCGCAAGGGTGACTGCGTACCTTTTGTATAATGGGTCAGCGACTTACTGTCAGTGGCAAGCTTAACCGTCTAGGGGAGGCGAAGGGAAACCGAGTCTGAATAGGGCGCATAGTCTCTGGCAGTAGACCCGAAACCGAGTGATCTATCCATGGCCAGGTTGAAGGTGCGGTAACACGCACTGGAGGACCGAACCCACATCTGTTGCAATAGATGGGGATGAGCTGTGGATAGGAGTGAAAGGCTAAACAAACTCGGAGATAGCTGGTTCTCCTCGAAAGCTATTTAGGTAGCGCCTCGGACGAATCTTCCTGGGGGTAGAGCACTGTTATGGCTAGCGGGTCATCGCGACTTAGCAAACCATGGCAAACTCCGAATACCAGGACAGACTATCCGGGAGACACACGGCGGGTGCTAACGTCCGTCGTGAAAAGGGAAACAACCCAGACCCGCAGCTAAGGTCCCCAAGTTCTAGCTAAGTGGAAAACGATGTGGAAAGGCATAGACAGCCAGGAGGTTGGCTTAGAAGCAGCCATCCTTTAAAGAAAGCGTAATAGCTCACTGGTCGAGTCGGTCTGCGCGGAAGATTTAACGGGGCTAAGCTAGACACCGAAGCTCGGGGTGCACAGCAATGTGCGCGGTAGAGGAGCGTTCCGTAAGCCTGTGAAGGTGGATTGTAAAGTCTGCTGGAGGTATCGGAAGTGCGAATGCTGACATGAGTAACGATAATGCGGGTGAAAAGCCCGCACGCCGAAAGCCCAAGGTTTCCTCGCGCAACGTTCATCGGCGCAGGGTGAGTCGGCCCCTAAGGCGAGGCAGAAATGCGTAGTCGATGGGAAGCTGGTTAATATTCCAGCACTTTTCTTAAGTGCGATGTGGGGACGGAGAAGGTTAGGTCTACCGGGCGTTGGTTGTCCCGGGGAAAGGCGGTAGGCATGAGGGTTAGGCAAATCCGGCCCTCTTTATGCCGAGCACCGAGACGAGCCCTTTTGGGCGAAGTGACTGATACCACGCTTCCAGGAAAAGCCACTAAGCTTCAGCTTAAGAAAAACCGTACCGTAAACCGACACTGGTAGGCAGGGTGAGAATCCCAAGGCGCTTGAGAGAACTCGGGTGAAGGAACTAGGCAAAATGGCACCGTAACTTCGGGAGAAGGTGCGCCCGCCGGTGTGGTCACATGCGTGACTGAGCACTAGCGGGTCGCAGTAACCTGGCCGCTGCGACTGTTTATCAAAAACACAGCACTCTGCAAACACGAAAGTGGACGTATAGGGTGTGACGCCTGCCCGGTGCTGGAAGGTTAATTGATGGGGTCAGCCGCAAGGCGAAGCTCTTGATCGAAGCCCCAGTAAACGGCGGCCGTAACTATAACGGTCCTAAGGTAGCGAAATTCCTTGTCGGGTAAGTTCCGACCTGCACGAATGGCGTAACGACAGCGGCGCTGTCTCCACCCGAGACTCAGTGAAATTGAAATCGCTGTGAAGATGCAGCGTTCCCGCGGCAAGACGGAAAGACCCCGTGAACCTTTACTATAGCTTTACACTGAACGTTGAGTTCTTCTGTGTAGGATAGGTGGGAGGCTACGAAACCGAGACGCCAGTTTCGGTGGAGCCATCCTTGAAATACCACCCTGAAGTGCTTGACGTTCTAACCTCGGCCCGTAATCCGGGTCAGGGACCGTGTATGGTGGGTAGTTTGACTGGGGCGGTCTCCTCCCAAAGAGTAACGGAGGAGTACGAAGGTACGCTCAGCGCGGTCGGACATCGCGCACTGTGTGCAATGGCATAAGCGTGCTTGACTGCAAGATCGACGGATCAAGCAGGTACGAAAGTAGGTCATAGTGATCCGGTGGTTCTGTATGGAAGGGCCATCGCTCAACGGATAAAAGGTACTCCGGGGATAACAGGCTGATACCGCCCAAGAGTTCATATCGACGGCGGTGTTTGGCACCTCGATGTCGGCTCATCACATCCTGGGGCTGTAGCCGGTCCCAAGGGTATGGCTGTTCGCCATTTAAAGTGGTACGCGAGCTGGGTTCAGAACGTCGTGAGACAGTTCGGTCCCTATCTGTCGTGGGCGTTGGAGATTTGAGGGGGGCTGCTCCTAGTACGAGAGGACCGGAGTGGACGTTCCGCTGGTGTTCGGGTTGTCATGCCCATGGCATTGCCCGGTAGCTATGAACGGAAGCGATAACCGCTGAAAGCATCTAAGCGGGAAGCGCGCCCCAAGATGAGATCTCCCGAGAGTTCAACTCTCCTGTAGGCACCATTTAGACTAAGTGGTTGATAGGCGCGGTGTGGAAGTGCAGCAATGCATTGAGCTTACGCGTACTAATGAGCCGTGCGGCTTGACCATATAACCCCAAGTGGCCTTCGCCACGTGCCGGTTCCAGCAGAACCCGGACGCTTGTCACTCGTTTGCCAAAGTTTTACGTGAGGTCCTTCTCACGAAGAGCTAAACCGGCCAGCCATGGCCGACTCTTCAAAAAGGCTCTCACCCGCTTGTGGAGTTGGCGCATGGCGCTACTCCCACCCCTTCCCTGGCGGCCATAGCGCTGTGGTCCCACCCGATCCCATCCCGAACTCGGAAGTGAAACGCAGCCGCGCCGATGGTAGTGTGCACCTCGCATGCAAGAGTAGGTCACCGCCAGGGGCTTTATCCCTCAAACGCCCCCACCGATATCGGTGGGGGCGTTTGCTTGTGCGGCTTCGTCGTATGTCGGTGCCACGGATCGGCGCCGC
>NZ_JBFOHK010000009.1:0-9910 GCF_040812335.1 Rhodanobacter lycopersici | reverse complement strand
CACGTGCAGCGTCGTGTTCCAAGTGGTGTTGGTGGTGCGTTGGCTGGGTGTGCCCGAGGCGTCGATCTGTTGATCGAGCAGGCCGTTGGCGTCATAGGTGGTTTTGGTGATGTTGCCGTTGAAGTCGGTAACGCCCGAGAGACGTCCATTGACATCGTACGCATACTGGCGTGTCGCAGAAGAGCATCCTTGGCAGGCGCGAGTAATCATATTTGGTTTAGCTACACCAAATTGATATTCAACTCCAATTGTTTCGGTCATCCCTAAGGCATGAGTGACCACATCGCTTGTCGCATAACCATGACTATCCAAAGTGTAAACAAAGTTTGTCGAATCCACTCCAGCAGGCTTGGTAGTAGAAGAAACGCGGTCGTTGACATCATAAACAGTCGAGTCAATTTTGGTTCCCGACTCATCCACTACACTTGTCAGGTTACCGTGACTGTTGGGATAACCACTGCCACCAGATTCGTTATAGAAAAATTGAATCGTTGTCGAATCTGGATAGGTGATCGATGAAAGGTTGTCGTTTGTGTCGTAGGAAAATGCATAGGAACCATTTGCCGGGGAGGTCAGGTCGCTTATCCTATTCTGAGCGTCATAGGCTAGAACTAACTTGCGACCTTGAGGATCGGTGATAGAGGTGAGTTTACCGTTCGAGTCATATGCCAGAGTCTGGCTCAGTCCACCACGCTGAACCAGTGCTGTCAATTTTCCCTGTGCATCATACAGTTCCTGCTGCTTACCACCATCTGTCAAGCTCCAGCCGGCGATTGTACCGTCTTGCGCATAACTCGCAGATAATGCCTCGCCAACATCCGCATCGGGAATCCAGGATGTTCCAGAGTTGTCGAACGCTAGTACCCTGCCATTCGGACGCAAGACGTAAGCAGTTGAAGTGGAGCCATTACTGTAGACCGTAACGGACTGCATGTAAGAATGCACACGGCGAATCCCAAGCACCAAGTCATTGGTGGCTACAGAATTACTGTTGCCGTTTGCGCTATTGTAGGTAATTCTGAAATCCAGCGGGAACGGTCCGTTGCCGCGATATACTTCTATCTCCTCAACTTTGTTCCCAGTTGCGACATTGACCGGATCGCCGCGAACAACGCAAGGACAACTGGGGTTCCCGCGATTCTTGTCGGGGTCGAGTTCTAGTGCGGGACAAGTATCGGGTCCATTTGTAATGGCGGGCTCGGTAACTTGTGTTCCGCAAGCGGTATATTTTATTGCGCTGCTGCCATACCGCCAAGGTCCCTCTAAGGGTGGTAGGCAATCAGCATCTTGCGCATAATCATCGTAATGGGCGTCATATGCGTTATCGGAACCTGCGGTTGAAGGAAAGGCATCAAGGTAAATATAGGTGTCAGATCCGTTAGGGCAGTGAGACACATTTTTGGACCAGTCGACTTGAAAAGCCGTGTCGGGAGTCTTGAATTGATGGGCGAGCATCTTTTGTCCGAAAGTTATTCCATTGTCTTCGCCGCCCGAGTACCAGTTGGTAACGTTATAAAAATGTATTGGTACGTGCCCCGCGTAGGCGCGTCCAAGAGCCAAAGCGGCAATCACGATAAGTAGGACTTTTGTGGTAACTCGTGCAAGAATATGGATCATTCTTATGCTCCTGTAACGACATAATACATACAGCAATTGGATAATGTGATATCACATTCAACATTATTGTTAAGCGCTTCCGTTGACCGGATTCGTGTCGACGATCTGGGTTTCTCGAACACTTGGCCGTGGGCGTTATAACAGTACACCGTGTGTGACATTGTTCTCCACAATATGGTGCGTGAGGCCGACTAGATACGAGCTGCTGTAGCCGTTAACGCTGTCGGCCTCGTCGTAGTGGCAAGCGACGTTCTTGTTGCTGTCGACGTCCATAGCCATCCCCCTGTCAGTTCGTACCGTTGTAGTTGTCGATGGTCTGCACCAGGCGATTGAGCGCGTCGTAGCTCGATTGCCGCTGGATACCCAGGCCATCGCTGCTCTGCACCAGGTTGCCGTTGGCGTCGTAGCTGCCGGTCGCACTGGCGTTGAACACGGTGTGGCTGAGGCCATCCACCACCGTGGTCAGCTGGCCCAAGGGGTTGAAAGTGCGGCTCAGGCTCTGGTGCACGGTGCCGCTGGCGTCATAGACCTGCTCGGCAGTCTTGTCTCCCGCGGCATCGAGCGTGTACTGCAGGTAATTGCCTTGCGCATCGGTGATCTTCACGAGGCGATGAGCAGCGTCGTAGCCGTAGGTGGTGGCGACCCCGTCCGGATCGGTGACGGACGACACCGCCCCGTAGGGCGTGTAGCCGAAGGAAGTCTGCGCGCCACCGACCGTGCGGCTGGCGAGCCAGCCGCGGGGCGTGTAGGTGAGGTCGGTGTTGATGCCGTTGGCGTCGGTCGTCCGCGTGACACGTCCATCGGTGTCGTAGGAGGCGATGGTGGTCACGTGGCCCAACGGGTCGGTGACGGTGTGCAGGTCGCCCGGCTGGGAGCAGGCGGCACCGGGCGTACCGCAGTCCACCGCGCTGCTCGTCAGGTAGTAGCTGTAGGTGGTGGTCTGCGCGAGGTCGGTGCGCGGGCCGGTGGCGGTCAGTAGCAGGCCGACCAGTGGGCATTGCACCGTGTCCACGGCAGTGCAGTAGGTGTAGGTCCAGCGGCGCACGCCGGCGGGCACCGTGCCAGAAGCGTTGCAGGCATAGCCTGAAGCAGCACTGTTGGTGGGGTCGATCTCGCAACGCGCCAACACCGCGCCGGTCGTGTCGTAAACCCAATCTTTGCGGTTGACGAGGTTATTGGTCGCATCCAGGGTTCGCCTCTCGACAGGGAGGCGAAGGGCTTCGTTCCAGTCCGTTTGAATCGTGCGCTGTGCTGTCGTACCGGCAGCTTCGACGCGCTGGGTTTCCAGGCCCGCACCATCAGGGCTGTAGCTGTGATTGGTGACGTTGCCGTTGAAGTCGGTTTCGCTGGTCAAGTTGCCGTTGGTGTCAAACGCCATGCTTTTCGGTCCGCAACGGCTGTCACAGTTGCCTGAGACGGCAGCCAGCTTCGGCATGCCTTGCACGACGTTGAAGGTGTAGTTGCGGGTTTGCGTCTGGTTTGTGGAAAGCGTGTAGGTAACCGTCACGGCACCATTGCTGCCGTAGGTCAGTGCCACTTGGTTGGCGTTGCCGCCGTCGTAACCCTGTGTAACGCGGTTGTTCGTGTCGTAGGTGAACCATGAGTAGCGTGTTTTCGTGCCACCCGCCGGAACGTAGCTTACGCCGGTAATCAGCTGGGGAGAGTTGGTGTTTTCGTAGTGGTAGACAATCGCCGAGCCATCGGGGTTGGTCACCTGTGTCAGGGTCTTGTACGTAGTGTTGTAGGTATAGGTCCAGGTATTACCGGCACTGTCCTTCACACTTTGCACAAAACCCGGGTAGGTGGTGCCACTTGAGGATGTGTAGCTGAAGGTCAGGCTGCGCCCGAAATCGTCGGTGACTGTGCTGAAGTCACCTTGCGCATTGTAAGAAAGCGTGAGCGCGCGGCCACCCAAGTGAACAATCCGAATGAGGTTGCCGCCGCTGTCATAAGTTTCGGTGTCGCCCGTGTCTTCATCGAAGTAGGTCCAACCGCTGATGCTGCCGTTACTGTCGGTTTCGGTCAGCGTGCTATGGACATCCGGATCGGACGACCAGGCGCCAGTGCTGGTGTCCTTGTTGAAATAGAGAATCTGGCCATCGGGGCGCTCGACGTAGGCTCCAATCGCCACAGCGGTCGCCGCATAGCGCACACGGCGGCTGTAGTTGGTACGCCAGCGATAGCCGAATCCTTCGGCGGGCGCATTGCTCACATCGCCAATAACGCGGGCTTGCGAATTGTAGTTACGTTGTAGCCGCGGGCCATTTGTGGCGCCGATATCGTCCACTTTCTCCCACATGAAGCCCATGGCGATATCCACGGGATCGGGGGTGGAAGGGCGGCATTTGTCGCAACCCGTTTTATGGCTCTTGTCTGGCAGTACGGTTGTGGATGGGGTCGTGATGTAGCAAGCGTTCGGGCCTTGGGTGTAACCCGCTGGACAAGAAAAGGTACGCGTCACGACAACATCGTTTATGGGCGCAGGCTGCACTATAGGTGGTTGCGCCTCCTGGTTGGTGAAAATGAATGTCCCGGCATTCTGCCAGTTGATGTCGTACATGACACCCGTTGACACGCATACGTACCAATCGGTGGTCGGGGGATTGCCGCCCCATGAATAGGAGCCGCCGCTTGTGCAATTGTCATTCGGAGGCATGGAAAGAATGGCGTCAAATTCATCATTGGGCGAAAAGGATGAAATAACGTCGGGAACATAACCACGGATAAGAGCTGCATGAAGAGCATCCATCATCGGACCAAAGGATGGATATCTAGCAGAGGAAGGGAGATACAACGGAAGTGTGAAACCCCATGGTCCGGTGATAGGGGGCACGCAACGTATATTGGGGCTGCTGCAGTCCTGCGCCTGGGCGCCAGTGGCAACAGTGATGAGTAAAAGTCCCGCAACCAGCTGCGACGTGATACGTCCGGACACCGTTGCCATCGACACCGTCCTGCGCGCCCGACGGTGATGAACATCAGGCGTCTTGCATAAGTGCATCGTCGACGCAAGGCTGGACAAGAGGTGAAGCATTGAGGCTCGGCCGACGTACAAGAGTGTCAGTGCCCAGATCGCAATGTGTCGATGTAGGCGCGTCACCGGAAGTAGTGAGGTTTTCGTCGCAGAATTCACTTGATCACTCCTTTTCAAGTACTGCTACTGCTGCCCACACGATGGATCAATGGATGACGGAACAAGTGCGCCGCAGGCACCCTTCCAATGCGTCTAGTTCGCGCCGTTGTAGTTGTCGATGGGTCTGCACCAGGCGATTGAGCGCGTCGTAGCTCGATTGCCGCTGGAAAAGGCAATCACCGCATTTCCCGCAATGAACAACCCTTGCGCAGGAAACAATTCACCCCCCAATTGGATCGCCGGGCCGCTGCCAGGTAGGCTAATGTCGATTTCATTGGACGGTAATGTGCCGTTGTGCGAGCTGATGTTTCCGCCGAAGGGGCGCGCCCCCAAGGGCTGGATATTCTGATTGACCTAATTCAGTTGCTCGTATTTGTCTTCTGGGGTTACTGGCCTAGTGCGACACCAGCTCGATAGCACTAGCATCACTGTTGCCCACAGGCAGTTCCCTTGCCAACGTACACGCATCAGATTGTCCCCTTGAGACCGCGCCTTGCGCGCGATGTCTTTTAGAACTTGCGCCGTACAGATCTGCGTGTCAATAAGCAAGAAATTACGATGATGCAACCCACCCAGACTTGGCTGGGTAGGCTCTATGGAGCTTTGCTCACACACTAGGCTTAGGGGTCTCTTGTTGCCGGAGTTGCTGAGTGCCACCAGTCCACACTGCAGTGGGTTAGCAGGCTGCTGACCGATGATGGATGGCGGATTGGGTAACCGAACACAGCAGATGCACGTAAGCGGAGGCCAACTTGGTAGCAAACTGTGCGACAGGTGATCGGTAAGCCAAGATATCGCAAGAAATTACTTATTGACGCGAGACTCCGTACGGCGTTAGTTCTAACTGAGCACCGTGCATAACACACCGTCTTAAGGGGACAATTCGATGCGTGTACGTTGGCAAGGGAATTGCTTGGGGTGTGAGTGCAGGTTTGACCGGGCAGGAAGTAAACGGACAGCTGGAAGCGATACAGATCAACCAGGTGGGCCGTCCGCAGGTGGCGACGAATGCCGCCCGGATGTCAATGTGCAACGCACGGCAAGCACCTCCGAATTACTCAAATCCGATCATTGATGACGGCGTGGCTGCGTCTGCGTATGTCCGCCGTTTTAAAACATTTCGCCACAGGGATGAAGGTGTATGACGCAAACCAAGGTACGCCTGCGGTTCCTTGTCGGATTGTTTCTGTGTACCGCCATGCATGCCACTTCAGCGTTGGCTCAAAGCTCGTGTGTTGCGCCCAATAGCTGGTGGACATACAGCCAAGCCGAAGCATACTGTCAAGCAACCCTGGCCTCGCTTCCGGCCCAAGATGTAGCAACATCGGGTTGCTACCTAAGTAATCTCAATTCAGCGAACAGCATACTCAGCGGTGAATGGAGATTTAATGTCTATAATTCCGCTATCAACTACAACACTGTAGGGGGCGTTGCTACATGGGGCTGCATTGACCCCTTCACACTGCCCTCCGCACCCGGCAAAGCCAACGGCGCCCCCACCTGCGGCGCTTGTGTCGGCGATCCCATCAACGCAGGCTCCGGGAATGTTTTCCGTCGCGAAGAAGATTTCCATGTGGGTCGCTGGCTGCGCTTCGCTCGCTACTACAACAGCGATCCCAGTGCGAGTGATCCCAATGGAGGGCCAGCCACACTCGGCGAGCATTGGCGCCACACGTATTCCAGCCATATCAACGAAAGCATGAGGGGTGTCGGTGCAGTCACCGTCACTCGCGAGGATGGCCGGGTCAGCACCTATTCCCTGGTCAACGGTACATGGGTAGGCGAGGCCGATATCCCGGACACGCTGTCCGAACAGACCGACGCCAGCGGCAACCTCACCGGCTGGACGCTGTGGCGTGCCGATACGCGAAGCACCGAACAGTTCAACGCCAGCGGCCAATTGACCAGCATCCAGGACCAGGACGGTTTCACCACGACGCTGACCTACAGCACCGTCAGTACGCCCACCTCGGTGGCGCCGGGCGCAGGCTACCTGATCACGATCACCGATCCTTCGCAGCGGTCGATCCAACTGACCTACAACAGCAGCGGCCGGATCAGCCAGGCCGAAGCGCAGGACGGTTCCGTTTACGCCTACGCCTACAACGCGTCCGGCGACCTCACCACGGTGACCTATCCGGACGGCAAGGTCCTGACCTATCTCTACAATGAGTCGGCCTACAGCGGCGGGGTAACCGCTGTAGGCCTTCTCACCGGCATCATCGACGAGAGCAACGGTCGATACATCACCTACAGCTACAACGCCAGCGGCCAGGCCATCAGCCAGCAACTGAGCGGCGGCGTGGCTTCCTACGCGATCACCTACAACAGCGACGGCTCCGCCGACGTGGCCGATCCGTTGGGCACCTCGCGCCACCGCACCTTCACCACGATCATCGGCGTGCCTCACGTCACCGGACTCAATGGCACGTGTGAGGCCTGCTCTCCGATCAGCGCATGGACCTACAACGCCAACGGTTACCCACAACAAGCTACGGACTTCAACGGCAACGTCACCGCGACGACCTATGACAGTCAGGGCCTGCTGACCCAGGAAATCGATGCGCAAGGTCAACCCAGCCAACGCACCACAGCCACGACCTGGAACACGGCGCTGCGCGTGCCGCTGACGCGCACGGTGCTGGACGCCAACGGCACCACGGTCAGCTCCACGCAATGGATCTACAACGCCATCGGCCAGACGCTGGCCCGCTGCGAGATCGACCCCACCAACAGTGCTGCTTCAGGCTATGCCTGCAACGCTTCTGGCACGGTGCCCGCCGGCGTGCGCCGCTGGACCTACACCTACTGCACTGCCGTGGACACGGTGCAATGCCCACTGGTCGGCCTGCTACTGACCGCCACCGGCCCGCGCACCGACCTCGCGCAGACCACCACCTACAGCTACTACCTGACGAGCAGCGCGGTGGACTGCGGCACGCCCGGTGCCGCCTGCTACCAGCCAGGCGACCTGTACCAGGTCACCGATCCGCTGGGCCACGTGACCACCCTCGCCTCCTACGACGCCGATGGACGTGTCACGCGGACGACCGACACCAACGGCATCAACACCGACCTCGCCTACACACCCCGCGGCTGGCTCGCCAGCCGCACGGTCGGTGGCGCACAGACCTCCTTCGGCTACACGCCCTATGGGGCGGTGTCCTCCGTCACCGATCCGGACGGGGTGACGACCACCTATGGCTACGACGCGGCCCACCGCCTGGTGAAGATCACCGATGCGCAAGGCAATTACCTGCAGTACACGCTCGATGCCGCGGGAGACAAGACTGCCGAGCAGGTCTATGACGCCAGCGGCACCGTGCACCAGAGCCTGAGCCGCACTTTCAACCCCTTGGGCCAGCTGACCACGGTGGTGGATGGCCTCAGCCACACCGTGTTCAACGCCAGTGCGACCGGCAGCTACGACGCGAACGGCAACCTGGTGCAGAGCAGCGATGGCCTGGGTATCCAGCGGCAATCGAGCTACGACGCGCTCAATCGCCTGGTGCAGACCATCGACAACTACAACGGTACGAACTGACAGGGGACATGGACATGGACCAAGGACAGATCGCAGTGCGTACCTTAGCCGCCATGAAAGAGGCCTCGCCCACCGCCGTTTATCAATTACGTTTAAGGCGCATCGATCTCTCTCTGGCTGGGAGAGCAAATAAAAATCCACCCCACTCTGATTTGTTCGGGTGCAGCACGACTCGTATTTTTGGACTGTTTTTTGGGGCAGTACTTGCTTTTATGTGCTTCGTAGTTTCTACACCCGCTCGCGCGGGCGAAGGTACGGGCCAGACACAGGCCAATGCTTATGCGATGTGCGTAGCGTTTCTCTCCACCCATCCGACATACAACCAGCAGCCAGCGAGATGCTTATTTAGTCCCGTTGCAGATGTTCAAGATAACGCGTCCTGCACTTCTGGTCTCAGTTCGATGGCGTCTTACTTCTGGGGCCCTTCTGGTGGCACCGATACAACGATTAATTGGAACTGGTGCGTTCTCGCGTTTAACCCAGATAAAAACAACGGCTGCTCCTGTAATAGTCAAGTTGGCGACCCTATCAACCTTGGTACCGGAAATGAATACGAAGGTCAAGAAGATTACTCTACTCTTACGCCATTGGAACTTAGACGCTATTACAACAGCAATCCTTCCGTTGTCACGACACATATTGGTGCAAATTGGCGAGACAATTTCGACCGCAGCATTGAATTTCCCACCGGCGGTTACGACTTCGACGCCACCGTTTTTCGCCCTGATGGCAAGAAAGTCCAGTTCATAAAAATGAACAACGTATGGACTGCCGACCCGGACATTAACGATACTTTGACCGAAAATGATAACGCTCAAGGCCAGCTTCAAGGATGGACATATTTTGACGCTGTGTCACGGCAGCTCGAAAATTACAGCGTGAATGGTTTGTTGACCTCGATTCAAAATCCAGACGGCCTAACCATCACTTTAACCTACAGCGACACCTCGACACCTTCGTCGATCGCGCCAATACCTGGCTTGTTGATCACAGTCACTGGGCCGCATGGACAGCAGCTTCAATTCGTTTACAACTTGGGTAGTCAGGTCACGCAAATCACACTACCTGACGGCGACACGCTTGGATATGCTTACGACACATTCGGTAACCTAACCCAAGTGACCTACCCAGATGGTCACACGCGCATCTACAAATACGATGAAGGTAGCAACGCGCCATCGGGTTTTCCAAGTCTTTTGACGGGCATTATTGATGAGGACGGGCAACGCTACGCAGATATTCACTACGACAGTCAGGGCCGCTCTATTTCGTCGCAACTTGGCGGTATCGCCAACCTCACTCAAGTGGCCTATAAGTCAGTTGGAACAACTGCAGTTACCTATCCGCTCGGCGCCCAGACTGCGATCGGATTTACGGTTTTGTATGGTCGGATGCAGATTATATCGGCTAGTCAACCCTGTGCGCCAATCTGCAGCCAAATCGCGGCAAGACGCACTTATGATGCCAATGGCTACCCAACGTCCCTTACCGATTTCAACGGCAACATCACCAAAACCACCTATGACGCCAACGGCCTGCTCGATCAACAGATCGACGCCTCGGGCACACCCAGCCAACGCACCACCAACACCACTTGGAACACGACGCTGCACGTG
>NZ_JBFOHK010000008.1:0-19745 GCF_040812335.1 Rhodanobacter lycopersici | reverse complement strand
CAGCGGCACCACGGTCTGGCAGTGGGCGTACGCGGGCAACCCGTGGGGGGAGCTGGACCCGACTTCAACGACCGGCTATACCTACAACCTGCGCTTCCCCGGACAGTACTACGATGTGGAAACTGGCCTGAATTACAACGTCAACCGCGACTACGACTCAAGCACGGGACGGTATCTGCAGAGTGATCCGCTGGGATTGCTAGCTGGATCCAGCACGTATGCCTATGTCGGCGGCAATCCGTTGGATTTGATCGACCCAATGGGTCTTCAAACTCAGGCGGGCGCGTTGCCGTATATACCTGTTACCCCCTGTGGCAGTTGTCATTCCCCTGTTCTGCCAGTGCCGCCACCATCTTCTCCAGGTCAGTTTTCTGTTCCTAACAGTGGCGTCGGTGGAGATACGGGAGCAATTCCCGATACTGATGCACCTGCTAAACCGAAAGTATGCCCGCCGCCGCCAAGAGATCCTTGCCAAGGCATCGTTGACCAGTTGGAAGCGCATCGAAAGAAATTGGATGACTATATGGCTGACCCGACGGCACACGATAATTTGGGCAGACTTTCTTCAGCCGCAGAGGATCTTCAGGAGAAGGTGTATCAGGGGCGAATCATGAATCTCGTAGCGCAGATTGCAAGTTTTGACAGGCAACTTGCGAAGTGTCGGGCGGAGAACGGTGGAGAATAATTGCATGCGCAATATCGAGATACGAAAATTGAAGGAGGTCATAAACCTCCTTCTTGACCACGTCATTGATAGTGGCTCCGATAGCATCGCCTTAGAGGAGCAGTTTTACTGGAAGGTCTGCGACAGTGAGAAATACAAAATGAACAACGAGCCAACCGAACTTGCTGTAGGCGACTTGTTCGACGATTTAGATTTCGTAGAAAGAGTTCTACACAACAAAGAGAATGTTGTGGCTTACACCTTGACTGAGGTGGCTCCCATTCTTGCCTATGTGGGTGAGGTTGCCAGTAATAGACTGGCGCCACAGGGAGGCTAGATATTGCTAGCCCACGTCGTAAGCTCCCGACCTGCATTGCGTCGCCCGTTCTGGGGCCTCGGGCTTAATTCTTGGCCGGATTACCTGCTGCGGCTGACACTCTGTGAGGGGGATTTCCTACAGCGCCGGCAGCAGCGCTGCGACAGAATCAGCCTGCCCCCGAAGTCTGGCCCGATCCGACCAAGCTGCCAGGCGTAAGCCAGCCGGCACGGAAAGTCAGGTGGAACCGACGACGGGGGCACAATTCTAAGTGCCTCAGATCTGCACCTTGAGTGATCCTGCTCCGGCAGCCCATGGTGGATTTCCTAGACCACCTAGATCGTCAGCGCTTGCGTTTACCCGAGATCTTGAAGTTCTTGGTCGATCGTACGAGTTCGTCGTCTGCGCGACATCCCCGGAAATCTGATACACCCCGCAGCATTCTCCTACGCTGGGGGTTGTAGCAACTCGACGATATCCACTCCCAGAGCCTGAGCTAGCCGCTCGAGGCCATCGATGGAGATGTTGGTAACGCAGCGTTCGAGTTGCGAGACGTATGTGCGGTGGAACTCTGCTGCCTCAGCCAGTTGCTCTTGGCTCAGTCCTTGATCTGTGCGTAAGCGGCGAATATTCGCCGCAGCACGGGCGCGTGCTTTTGGTAGGGATCGTGGCGAGGACTTTGAAGGCATGCCTCCAGCCTGACCATCTACCGGCTTATGTTCTACAGAATATAAATCTACTTCTTTAACTCTACATTCTGCTTGGTCGTTGTGAGCGCTATAGGACGGTCACGCCGTGCAATACGGGTGGCTGGTGCCTTCAATGGAAGGGACGTATCTCCTGCACGTCGCATTGACCCCGATGTCCGCATGCGACCTACGGCCGCCTCCTCAGGTTAGACAACCTTTGGGGCGTGGGCACTCTAGGTGATGGCACTTCCGTCGAGGTACCTAAGGCGCCGTCCCTCTACGCAGGGGGCTGGAGCAGCTCGGCGGCATCCACCCCCAGAACCCGAGCGATCCGCTCAAGGCCGTCGATAGAGATGTTGGCCTTGCAGCGCTCGAGCTGCGACACGTAGGTGCGATGCAGCTCTGCCAATTCACCAAGTTTCTCTTGGCTCAGGCCTTTGGCTTCGCGTCGGCGACGGATGTTCACCGCTACATGAGAGCGAGCGCTTGGCGGGAATGTGGGCAGAGACTCGAAAGGCATGTAGCCAAGCCTCATCCTCTACCGCCTTGCAATCTACAGAATATACATCTACTGTATATATTATACATTTTGGTTGTGACGGTGGATCTGCATCGGTCGTTGTCCCCGTCGCCTGTGCAAGCCATGCGCTACCGGCGTGGCCAGACGACCGCGCCCGTTCTGGGACACGACCGGACCGGCACGAGAAGAGGGCCAACCCATGGGAAAGCAAAGGACGCAGCATGAAGACAAGTACGCTACGCAATACCATTTCCATCGCCTTGCTCGTCGCCGCTGGTGGCGCGAGCGATTGGGCTGCGGCCCAGGACGTTGCGAAGGACACGAGCGCGCAGGGCAGGGCGTCAGTGACCGACACGCCGGCCAAGACGCACCGGAAGAAATCGACCGGCACATCCACACCGCCGGCGGCAACCAACCTGCAAGCCGTGACGGTCACCGGCACGCGCATCCGCGGGGGCAGCACGCCGTCCCCGGTCATCACGATCGGCAGCGAGCAGATCCAGCAGGAAGGCTTCACCGATCTCGGCGAAGTGATCCGCAGCGTGCCGCAAAACTTCTCAGGCGGCCAGAACCCGGGTGTGACCGGCGTTACCAGCGGCAACGGCAATCAGGATCTTACCGGGGGCTCCGCCCTGAACCTTCGCGGGTTGGGAGCCGACGCATCGTTGACGCTGCTCAATGGACGCCGTCTGGCTTATGACGGGTTTTCCCAGGCCGTGGACATCAGCGCCATTCCGGTGGAGGCGGTGGAGCGCCTGGAAATCGTTCCGGACGGTGCGTCGGCGATCTATGGCTCGGATGCGGTGGGCGGTGTGGCCAACGTGATCCTGAAACCCGATTTCGACGGGGTGACCTTGGGGACGCGTTACGGCGGCGCGACCGATGGCGGCCTTGCGACGCGCGAGTACACCGCGACTGCCGGTACTACCTGGGCAAGCGGTGGGCTGATCGCGACGTTCAAAGATGCCAATGCCGATCCCATCTATGCACGTCAGCGCCCCTACACCCGGTATCTCATCGAGCCGTATACGATCTACAACGGCAGTGACTCGCGCAGCGGCCTTGCCAGCATCCATCAGTCGATCGGCGATGTGACCGAGCTGAGGCTCGACGTGCTCAGGACCGAGCGCGACATGACGCAGTACTACGGTCTGACGGCGGATTCCTACTACCGCTACAGCCCGAAGGCGTCGATCACACTGGTGTCGCCCAGCATCACATTCTCCCTTCACCGTGACTGGTCGCTCACTTTGAGCGGGGCGTACGGCAAGGACGATGACACCTACGCGCGTCGGCTCGTATCGGCGGCGGGGGCCAGCCTCGATGACCTTGAGTACTACAACAACGACAGCCGCTCCTGGGAGATCGGCGCCGAAGGCCCGCTTTTCCCGATTTGGGGAGGGGACGCACATCTGGCCATCGGGACCGGCGGGCGGGAGTATGAATTCCACGAGGTGCCGAAGGTTTCCGGCAGCCCCTACGGCGGCGATGAAAATGTTCGGTTCGCCTACGCCGAGCTGAGTGTTCCATTCGTTGCGCCTGCCTCGGATATCCCGGGCGTCCATCGCCTGGAATTCAGTGCTGCGGTACGCGGCGAGGATTACGACAGCTTTGGCCGGGTGACCACGCCGAAATTCGGGGTGGTCTATGACCCCACCGTCGACTTCACGTTCAAGACCTCCTGGGGGAAGTCGTTCAAAGCACCTACGCTGGCGCAGCTCTATGGGAACAAGTACGCCTATCTGTGGAGCGCCTCCACGGTAGGGGCCGGCGGAAGTCCCGCGGATGCCACCGTACTGATGTCCTATGGCGGCAACGCCGACTTGCAGGCCGAGCGAGCGCGGACCTGGACGACTTCATTGGCCTTCCATCCAGAGGCGCTGGCGGGGCTTGACGCCGAGTTGAGCTGGTTCGACATCGACTACACCGACCGTGTGGTCTTGCCCGTCAACTACCTGCAGGCACTGAGCAATCCGGCTTATGGGAATTACGTGGATCGGTCGCCGACGCCCGAGAAGATTCAGCAGCTTTTCGCGGTTTACGGCAGCAACTTTTACAACCTGTCCGGCGTGGCCTACGACCCGGGCAAGGTGGTGGCGATCATTCGCGACCAGTACGTGAACGCCGCACGTCAGCAGATCAGGGGTCTCGATCTGTCGGGTTCGTATCGCTTCGATCTTGGCGGCAGTCAGCTGGCGGTACGCGGATCGGCCAGCTGGCTTGAAAGCACGCAGATAACCAGCGCCGGACAGCCCGAGCAAACACTCGCAGGCACTGTCTTCAATCCGGCGAGGCTCAACGACCGCATCGGCGCGGTTTGGACATCGGGGGGCTTCAGCGCATCGGGCTTCGTCAACTACACCGCCGGCGTGACCAACCGTCTCGCGGCAGGGACCGAAAAAACCGCGTCGTTCGTCACGGTAGACGCCGCGGTCAACTACGACGTCGGTGAGCGCGCCGGCGCCTTCTCGGGGTTGACGCTCGGGTTGTCGGTCCAGAATCTGCTGAATCGCGCGCCTCCGCTTTATACCTCGGTGTTTGCGACGTACGTGCCGTACGACGCCACCAACTACTCGGCGATCGGACGCTTTATCAGCGTTTCGGTTTCCAAGCACTGGTAGGGGAGGGGGCATGAAATTTCTTCATCAACCGGCCCTGCAAGCGGTCGTGATAGCGCACACGCGCATGGATCCTTCCATCAAGAAGCGCTGCCCACATTGGGTCGCGACGCTTGCACTTGTTGTGCTTGGCGTGGCTGTCATCGGGCCATTGCATGCGGAAACGATTTCGCCACGACGCTTGCTGGAGGTGACCGACCTGGGCAACCCGGTAATCTCACCTGATGCGCGGTATGTGGCGTTCCGGTCCGAGCAAGCATCAGTTGCACGCAACACGTACGACACCGCATGGTGCGTACAGAGTTTGGATGGGAAATCTCCGCCGCTCCGTGTAGCGGATGGGGGTGCCCCGTTGCGCGAGTACGTCAGCGGAGTCGTGCTGCCATCGCCGGCCATCTGGTCGCCGGATGGGCGGTGGATCTACTACCGCGCCCAGCTTGATGGCCGCGTCTCCGTCTGGCGTGCGGCGGTGGATGGCTCCGGGGCTCGTGCGGTGACGTCTGATCCAGCGGATGTGCGGGATTTCATGCTGAGCAGCAACGGACAAACGCTAGCCTACAGCATCGGCGCGACCCGGGAAGAGGTCGTCAATGCAGAGGAATCCGAGTACGACCGTGGCATCCACATCGACAAGACGGTGAATATTGCCGCCGGGCTGTTCCGATCGAGCAAGCTTGAGGGGCGACCGGCCACGCAGCGATTCACGGGGGATTGGTTCTCGACCGGGCCATTGTTGGCGAAGGTGCCGAACCGTTGGAAGGCTGTCGACCTGGCAACGATGGCAACCCGGGATCTGTCTGCGTCGGAGTTACCGGCGCAGCCGTTAAAGGTAGCCGATCTTTCGCCGCATCTTCCGACGCCGCCGACCAAGATAGCGCAGAGTCCGGGCGATGGACGCGTCGCGGTGCTGATGCCTGGAAAGAAGGAAAAGGGTCTGCTGATGAGCCGGTATGTCGAGCTGGCCATGTTGCCGGACAGGCACGCTTCGCACCCGGTTCGGTGCATGGCCAAGCTGTGCCGCGACAGGTACATCACGGATATCCAGTGGCGCCCCGGCAGCGATGAGGTCCTGTTCACGGCCATCGATTTTCACAAGGGGCGTGCGCAGTCGATCTACGGATGGAATGTCGTAACGGGTGCGGTGCGGCCGATCGTACTTTCCGACGGACTTGTCAGCGGGAGCCAGCGCTACTGGGACATTCCTTGCGCGCTGTCGTCCGATACGCTGGTGTGCGTCGCGGTCGAAGCCGATCGCCCGCCGCGTCTCGAGGCGATCGATGTGAAGAACGGCCATCGCCAGATTCTTTTCGAACCGAACAAAAAGCTGGAGGCGGATATCGCGGCCACGGTGCCGGCAAGGCTGATCCGATGGAGGGACGGGCAGGGAAGGGAGTTCAGCGGCCAGTTGTTCGAAGCGCGTGGGGCGAGCACAGGTCAACCGCCTCCGCTGTTCGTGACGTTCTACGACTGCTACGGATTTTTGCGCGGCGGACTGGGCGATGAGTGGCCGCTCGCCACCTTGGCCGAGGATGGCATCTCGGCACTGTGCATCAATGCGTTCCCGGAAATGCGGCTTGATGTCGCTGCCAACTATGACCAGGGACGCGCGGCCGTAGAGAGCGTTGTGAAGCTCCTGTCCGCCGAGGGGCGCATCGATAGAACGCGCGTCGGCATGGGTGGACTCAGCTATGGCAGCGAAGTGACGCTGTGGACACTGGCTCATTCGGGTGTGGTGACTGCCGCGTCCGTCAGCGGCATCTCGGTGACGCCGACCTATTACCTGTTCAACAGCCTGCGGGACGCCTTCCGTTCCACGCTTCGGGAAGTGTGGCAACTTGGCGCGCCAGACGAAACGCCGAAGCGATGGAGGGAAATTTCGCCCGCGTATCAGCTCGGCAGGATCAAGGCGCCGATCCTGTTCCAGCTGCCTGAGCAGGAATACCGGATGACGTTGGACTATGCGCTGCCGCTGGTGCGCAGGCATCAAGCCGATATCTATGTGTTTCCGGACGAGACCCACATCAAGTTTCAGCCCAGGCACAAGCTGGCCGTGTACGAGCGTAACGTCGACTGGTTCCGCTTCTGGTTACAGGGGTACGAAGATCCGAGTCCCGACAAAGCCGGGCAATACCGCATCTGGCGTGGAATGAGGGAGAAGGCTGCGAAGTATCGTTTTGGCGCGGAGGCTCACGATGGGTCCTGATCTTGTTGACGCACCCAGTTCTCGGCCGCGCACAGGTCGAAGATGCGAAGAAACGACAGATCCCTTGGCGCAAGTCCTCTCGCGAAGAAGTTCTCCAGTGCAGCGCGGTCGAGCAGGCCATGGGCGCATAGCTTTCCCTCTTCGAGGAATTCGCGCATCTTCGGCATGTTGTGCGTATAGATGGTGGCCATGTGGCCGGTGTACGAGCCTTTGCTGCGTCGATGGAAAATCCCCTGCGGCAGACGGTCGGCAAAGGCCTGGCGGGCGACGGCACGGTTCCGGCCGTCGGCGATCCACATCCAGGTCGGGACTTTCAGGCATGCCTCCATGACAGGCTGGGACAGCAACGGAAAATGCATGAAGCGTCCCATGCCGCGAGGGGTGGCATCCCTGAATAGCTGGGTTCCGATCAAGTCGTGAATTTTCTCGCGGTCGCCGGGCAGTGCGCCCAGAGGTGCGTCCATCCAGGGATGGTGCTCCGACTTTGTTGTCGCCCAGGACGGGTTGAGCAACGTGCGATCCTCTTTCCAGCCCGTGCGTGGCCGACGCAGCATTTTCTTGAGGGTCAATCGGCCGGCCTTGAAAACCGTGCACTGGTGAAGGGCTGCGAGGTCGCCGATGGCAGCGACACCGGCCATGATGCCGCACTCCATGAAAGCGTCGGCGGCGGGCGCCGCGGTCTTCAGGTAACAGAAGACGGTGTCGCCGCCACCACCCGAAAAGAAGCCGTCCACGCCATGTCGGTCACCCGTGGTCTCCCAGGCTTCGTTTATGACGTTCTGCGGAATCCCGATCGCGGGAGCGACGGATGAGCGGGGTATGGGAAATTCGATGTGGATATTGTCAAACCCTACCTCCACCGGGAAAAGTTCTTGGCCCAGCGCATCCGTCACAAGTCGAGCGTAAGGGCGCTCGTCAATGCCGGCCGCGGGCATGACCAGCGTGCAAAAAATGGCGCGCAGTGAGGCATTGCGCAGGCAGGTGGCAACGATGGAGGAGTCCAGGCCGCCCGATAGCTCGACCACAAACCTGTCGTCCCCCGTAGATAGAGCCCTGGCCACGTTGGATAGGGCGGTTCGGACATCCTCGGTCGCCACACGAGGATTGTTGTGCCGAACGTCTTTCTCCACGAAGCGCCATGGCGACCACACGGGGCTGGCTGAGACATCTTTCCGTCGGCAGGTCAGCATGCTGCCTGGCAACAATTCCTCGATGTGCTTCAGTGCCGTGCGTGCCGTCTTTAAGCATGGGAAGTTGAGGCAGTGCGCGATGGCTTGCCAGTCCACTTCTCTACGGTAGAGCCCAAGGTCGACCGCGAGGCCAATGTCCGAGGTGATGAACCCTTTGCCATCGGCAAACGAATATACGCACGGGACTGCGCCCGAAGGATCACGCAGCAGGGCGGCTTCTGTCCCGTCTTTGCCACCGACGTGGAAGGCAAGATATTCCCCCCAGGCATTCCGTAGCAGATGGTTGCTGAGTTCGTTCCCCGGTCCATCGAAATCGACCGGGTGTGCGATTCGCTGGCCATCCTTCGTGAAGATCTGGCCGATGACCAAGCCGTGCCCGGATATCGTGAGGGTAGGAGCATTGGCGGAGACGAATACTCTGGCCAAGGCTGATTCAAACTCGCAGACCATTCCCGCGGCGTGCAGGGACCTGTCCAGCGGCGGAAGCTTGTGGCTGTCGCCCCTGTTAAATCTCTCGCCGAGCAGGATGATGTAGCGATACTTCATCAGATCATCCGGATGGGGGTGTGCGCGATGGCGTCGGAGAGTGTTTCATTCAAGACAATGTCGCCGGCCTGTACCCAGCAATGCGCCGTGAATGGCTCCGATGTCACGCCGAAGACGATGTTTGCCGGCAATCTCCGTCGCGAAAGGAACCGGAGCAGTGACAGGGAATCCAGGAGGCAGATCGGCTCTATGGGCACATAGCGGCGCGCAACAGCGAATTGCCAGCTTGCCTGGAGCAGGTTCTCCACAAGCGCGGTGGGCGCGGCGACCTCGAGTACACCTGTTTTTCTATCGCGGTATGAGCAGGCTTCGTCGAGATTCGTTTTGAGTGTGCGAGTTTTCAAGTGGCGACGAGTCGACCAGATGAGCGCCATGATTTCGGCGACAATGGCCGGGTCAAGCCGGTGACCTGCAACTGCGGCGGATTGTTCGATTGCGCTGCGGGCCGGGGGCTGGATGCTCGCTATTGCGGCAGGTGGTTTCAGGTCCGGTGCTTTGACCAGTACTCGAGCGGCTGCGAGATCCTTCAATAGCGTGGAAGCGACATCTTCATGTGCCTGGAAACTTCGCATGGCCTTCTCAAGAGGGGTGGCCAGCTTGAAGTATCGGTCTTGCACTATATCGAGAAAGACCAAGTGCCCGCCGGCGTCGCAACACGAAAGATCCCCTCTGAGTTGGTATCGCATCGTTTGTCCCTCAGAAGTAGGGCGCGCACCATGGTGCGCGCCCCGGAGTTGTTATTCCTCGGAAATGCCGGGAGTCACGGGAAGGCCGGTTCCACCCCCTTCGGTGAAGCCACTGCTGCCCTTCGTTTCGACGCTCGCGACACCGAGCACGATGACGTCTTCCAACGCGTCGTTGCGGATGTTCTCGTTCGTATCCATCTCAATCTCCTGCGTTGACGTCATGGCGATCCCATGACGCGGGCAGCGTAGGAGGCGGAAATTTTGATTTTCAAATGATTACTGCGCTGTCATCCGGTGATTATTCCGGGAGCGTGACGGTCGTCCCATCATGCCGGGCTCTGCTTGCTTCGAAGTTCTACGGTCGACGCGCGCTAGTGCAGGTAATCGCTGCGGTCGTTCAGCAGGGCCACGATGCTCGGAACGAGTTGCTTCCTGTGCTCGTGATAGTCGCGCAGTGCGGACTTCAGGGATGGAATGTCGCGTGTCTGCCAATACCGGTTGAGTTCAGAAAGCTCTTCGAGGCCGTGTTCGAGCAGCCCTTGTTTGGCCCGGCGTATCGGTGCCAGCCGGTCGTTGGCCTGCTTTACGGCATGGTGCAAGGATCGGTGGGCCGTCGCGCGGGCGATCGTGTCGAACAGTTGCCACGTCAGCTTGACCGGATCGCCGTCGGCAGACGCGATCTCCGGTGTTCCGGTCTCCTGGATCGTTGACGCCACGCCGATATCGCATGCCATCAGCAACAGGCGTTCCATCCAGTCATAGAGATCGCGCAATGCGATTTCGGTGAGCAGCGGGACATGCAGTCCGCCGCGCGCGTGGTCGACGATCAGGGCTTCGCCGACCAGGCGGTACAGGGCGAATCGGACTGGGGTGGGACTGGTGTTGAATTCCGCGGCGAGCCCGATCGGATCGATCCGTTGCCCGGGTGCGTAGCGCCCTGATCGCAGAGCGCGTCTGACCTGTCCGTACACGAATGCACTCTTGGAGTGGGTCGCATCCATAGCTGGACTCCATGCCTGCGGATGGTTGACTCCTGTACCGAGTTCAGCAAAAACATGCGCAATGTATCGCATGTTATTACGACAAATGGCGTGCCTATTCCGAAAACGGAGTCACAAAAACGAGGTTTCGAACGTACCGCAAGGCGCGGGAGGCGGCGAAATGGTGTTTCTGCTCTTCCCGATCCATGGGGGTCAGGATGGATTGCCGCCTGTGCGGGGACGACGTTGGACCGAGGCTTTTCGAGGTTCCCTCCAGGCTTTGGTGGCGAAGTTCGCTCACGAGTTGGCGCACTATCGCGCGGCATGTTTCCCAGAGCCTCCATATTCCAGTTAATGGCCGCCAGCTATTCCAGCAATACTTGACATCACGCTGGCAGCCACTGCCATTGTGACGAAGTTGAATTCGAAAAAACTTGCTTGTTGACGAAGGACTCGGTGCGGCAGTACTTGTGAAAAAAGCACCGCGCGCAACGCGCGGTCTCCAGGGGACAACACGATGCGTGCACGTTGGCAAGGGAGCTGCCTGTGGGCAGTGGCGATGCTGGTGCTGTCGGTAAGGTGCTATGCCCAGACGGTCACCCCTGAGGACGAATACAAGAACCAGATCCATATCGATCAGGCGATCCATCCGTTGGGCGAGCATCCCTTCGGCGAAAACATCAGCCTGTACGACGGCACGTTGTCGTTCGAGGTAAACGACGTCAGCGTGCCAGGCAATGGCCCGACGATCCATGTGGGCCGTGTGCTTTTGCCTGCGCAGGGCTCAAGCAATCTGGCGAACATACAGCGTGCGTTCGCCGACTGGAATCTGGACATTCCACGCATCGAGACGTACACCGCCGGAACCTGGCAAACGGTGACCAGCGCCACCTTGCGTTGCACCGACTTCAACGTACCGCCGACCATAAATCCGACTCAGCCAGGCGCCGATCCGTGGAGTCCCGACCAGTGGTGGTACGGCTATCACCTGATGATACCCGGCGAAGGTAGCCAGACCTTGCTGCAGGCCTCAACCCCCAAAACCATCAACGGGGCGAGTTTTTCGATCCTCACCAAGCAGAACTGGGTAATTGGCTGCGGTGTGACGGCCAGCGATGGCGGCGAGGGATTCCTGGCGATCGCGCCGGATGGTACGCAGTACACCTTTGCCCACCTGTTTTATCAGGGGACAACCGGTCTCACCACACCGCTTGGGACGGCGCCAGCGGCGGTGACCGCCGCTGGCATCCACCCCATGGTGGCGCCTGACAACATCCTGGGCCGTCAGGATGCACAGATGTATGTCACGCAGATCAAGGACCGCTTTGGCAATACCCTGACCTATCACTACGACACCAACACCGGATACCTAGACAGCATCACGGCCAGCGATGGGCGTGAGGTGGATATCACGTATGTGTCGGGCTCACCACTGGTTCATTCGATCAATACCGGGTGGCGCACCTGGACCTACAGCTACGACACCACGACGGATCCCGTCCGACCCATCCTGACCGGCGTGCAGCTGCCGGACGGCAGCTCCTGGACTTATAAGTTGAGGGCTTTCCAAGCTCTGATCGAGACGACGTCGAGCGGAAACTGCCAAGCTAACCAATTGCCAGTATTCAATACCGACACCCCGATCACCGGCATCATCATCCACCCCTCAGGATTGACGGCCCAATTCACGTTGACCCCCATGCTGCATGGACGGTCGTATGTGCTCAAGCAGTGCTGGGGTTACGACCCTACCATCGGACAGGACATCTATGCCCGCATTCCCGACTACGAGTACCAATACTCATTGACGAGCGAAGCACTATCGGGCGCAGGCATGTCCACGGAGACCTGGAGTTACAGCTACTCCCCGGCAATCCCAAGCTGGAGCAGCGATTCTTGCGCGACGAGCGGCACGTGTCCTGACACTGTTTATACCGATGTCACCGATCCAGGCGGCAACGACACCCGCTACACCTTCAGCAACCGATTCGACATCACGGAAGGGCAACTGCAGCGCGCGGACTACTACAGCGGTGCCGCGGGCAGCACACTGATGCGTTCCGTGGCCAACGGTTACGCCAGTCCCGTGTATTACGGTTTCGACCTGCAGGATCACGACAATCGGACGCAGGTCGAAAATGCGTCGCCATTGAATCTGCGCACGACCACTCAGGATGGCCAGGCCTACACCTGGCAAGCAACGGCCTTCGACGCCTACCTGCATCCGACCGACGTCAAGCGCTACAACAACGTCGCCGGGCAGTCACCGATCGAAGAGACCACGACCTACCTTAACGATACCAACCTGTGGGTGCTAGGCCTGCCGCAGACCGTGACCAACGTGGGCACGGGTGAAGTGGAATCGAGCAACACCTACAACAACCTGGACGAACTGACTGCGCGCGCCCGCTTCGGCGAGACGCTGATGAGCTACACGTGGAATGGTGCCGGTCAGCTCGCCAGCTTCACCGATGGCAACCACCACATCACCAACCTGAGCAACTACTACCGCGGCGTTCCGCAGGCGATCGCGTATCCGGACGGCACCAGTGAGACGCTGGCCGTCGATGACTTCGGCGAGATCACGTCGATCAAGGACCAGGCAGGGCATACCACCGGCTACCAATATGACCCCGTGGGTCGGGTGGCCGAGATCGACTATCCCTACGACAGCAGCATCGACAGTGCGCAGTGGTATCCGAAGAAGTTCAGCTACACCCCCCCTGCCGACACCCCCGCCGAGCGCGGCCTGGCCGCGGGCCACTGGCGTCGTACGGTGACCCAGGGCAGCGACACCGATATCACCTACTTCGATGCCGAACTGCGTCCAGTCTTGGACGACACCTCCAACGGCAGCGCGCATATCACCAACGCCACGGCCTACGACTGGCGCGGCCTGACCACATTCGCCTCTTATCCGGAAGCCGGCAGCCCGGACCTGTCGGCGATCACCACCGGCGTGCACTCCTCCTACGACGCGCTGGGTCGGCTGCATCAGACCCTGCAGGACTCGGAACTGGGCACGCTGACCACGACCACCGCCTACGTGGGCGGTCCCGGCACCCAGGTGACCGACCCGAAAGGCAACGTCACCACGACCTACTTCCAGGCCTTCGACCAGCCTGTCTACAACGCGCCATGGTCGATCAGTGCCCCGGACGGCGTGAGCCAGGGCATTCCGCGGAACATCTACGGCCAGCCGACCGCGATCATCCAGTCGGGCAGCTACGGCACCGAATCGGACAGCGTCACCAAGACGCTGGTCTACGACAGTTACCATCGGCTATGCCGCACCATCGAACCGGAAACCGGCAGCATGGTCATGGCCTACGACGGGGCCAACAACCTGGCGTGGAGCGCAGAAGGCCAGACCATCACCGGGAGTGGCTGCGGCCAAGACCAGGTGGCCGCTGCCGCGCAGACCGTGCGCACCTACGATGCGATGAATCGCGTGCTGACGATCCTGCCGCCCAGCGGCACGCAAAGCACGACCTACACCTACGACGCGCTGGGCCGCATGCAGTCCACCGTCTCGGGCATCGCCACCCAGGGCTTTGCCTACAACAGCCTGGGCACGTTGACCGGCGAGAGCCTGCAGGTGGCCGGTGGTGACCCCTGGACGATCGGCTACGGCTACGATGCCTACGGCCACCGGGCCACGGTGAGTTATCCGAACGGCACCGGCACGAGCGAAACCGTGAACTATGCGCCGGATGCATGGGGTCGGCCCACGCAGGCGGGCGGCTACGCCACAGGCGTCAGCTATTACCCCAACGGCCAGGTCGAAGGCTTCACCTACGGCAACGGTCGCAGCTACCTTGCCCAGCAGAACGCGCGCCAGCTCACCAGCAATTTCAGTGACGGCGCGGGCAGCACGCTGGACCTGAGCGAGGACCTCACCTACGACGCCGATGGCAACATCACCGCGGTTAACGATCTCGCCAGCGGCCTGCGTACCAAGAGCTTCGGCTACGACGCCCTGAACCGCCTGACCAGCGCGACGGCCGCCAACCTCTACGGCACGGAAAGCTACACCTACGATCCGATCAACAACCTGCGCACCCGGCTGACGGGCGGCCAGACCCTCGCCTACAACTACGACGCCACCAACAAACTGACGAGCATCACGCAGGGCGCCAGCACGATCGACAGCTTTATCTACAACCCGCAGGGCGACACCATCGGCGAGAACACCACCACGGCGACCTTCGATGCCAAGCATCAGTTGACCAGCATCCCCGGCCTGGAGAGTTACAGCTACGACGCCGCGGGGCGCCGAGTGGAGAAACTGCCGGCGAGTGGCTTGCCCACTTACTATTTCTACGACCAGGCCGGCCAGCTGATGGTCCAGTACGTCCCCGGTACGGCTACGACCACCGACTTTATTTACCTCGGTACCCGGCTGATCGCCCGGCACGATCACGTACAGTTGACGCCGCCCGGCGCCATCAGCTTTGGCGCCAACCCCACTGCCGGCGGCACAACCGTGAGCTGGGGCAGTGTGCCCGCAGCGACCAGCTACACCTTGCAGCAGAGCAGCGACGGCGGCAGCAGCTGGGGCACGGTCTACACCGGCAGTGCGGCTAACACGGCGGTGTCGGGTCTGGCGGGCGGCAGCTACGTCTACCGGGTGCAGGCGTGCATCAGCAGTAACTGCAGCGGGTGGACAACCTCGACCGCGCTGGAGGTGTGGCCGGCGATCCCGACGGTCAGCGTCCCGACCGGCACGGTCAACGGTCCCTACCCGGTGAGCTGGAACGCGACGGCCGGCGCGACGGGCTACACCGTGCAGGAAAGCCTCAACGGCGGGGCGTGGACCACGGTCGCGAGCACCACCACGGCGACCTCGATCAGCCGTCCGGGAACGACGACGGGCAGTTACACGTATCAGGTGGAAGCGAGCGATGCCTACGGTACGGCAGGCTGGAGCGCGGCCTCGGCGGCGGTGAGTGTGAACACGGCCTTCGGCACGGTGCCTTCACCGGTACCTACCTTGAGTGTGCCGGCTGCCAGCTACACGGGAAGCGCGACGATCAGCTGGACGGCGTCCTCGCCGGTGACGGGCTATACCTTGCAGCAAAGCGGCGACGGCGGCAGTACCTGGACAACGGTCTACAGCGGCACCGCCACCAGCACGACCGTGACTGGTCTGCCCGACGGCAGCTACACCTACCAGGTGCAGGCGTGCAACAACCCGGCGGATGGCTCGGTGTGCACGGCGTGGGTGACCGGCGGCACGTTGGTGGTGACGCTCCCGCCGGCGAGTGCGCCGAGCCTCAGCGTGCCGCCGAACAGCGGCACTGGCATTTACACCGTGATCTGGGGCAGTGTCGCCACGGCAACGAGCTACACCTTGCAGGTCAGCAGCAATGGGGGCAGCCCCTGGGTGGCCTACAGCGGCAGTGCGACGAGCTGGGGCGCCAGCGGCCAGGGAAATGGCAGCTACGTGTACCAGGTACAGGCCTGCAACGTCGGTGGCTGTGGGCCGTGGAGCGGCACCGGCACGACCACCGTGCTGTTGCCGCCCGCCACTGCGCCCAGCCTGAGCGTGCCGGCCAGCAGTACCACGGGCGCCTATGCCGTGAGTTGGAGCAGCGTTGCCACGGCCACGAGCTACACCTTGCAAATCAGCATCGACGGCAGCGGCTGGAGCAATGTGCAATCGAGTGCGGCCACGAACTGGAACGCCAGTGGTCAAGCCACGGGCACTTACGCTTACCGTGTGGAGGCATGCAACACGAGCGGCTGCGGACCGTGGAGCGGCACCGGCACGATCAATGTCCTGTTGCCGCCAGGCAGCGCACCGAGCCTGAGCGTACCGGCCGGCAGTCCCAACGGCAGTTACACGGTGAGCTGGGGCGCGGTGGCGACCGCCGCGAGCTACAACCTGCAGGAGAGCGCCAACGGCGGTAGCTGGAGCACAGTGCAGTCGGGTACTGCGACCAGTTGGAGCACCAGTGGCCGTGGTGACGGCAGCTACTCGTATCACGTGCAGGCGTGCAACGCGAGCGGCTGCGGACCGTGGAGCGGCTCGGCGGTGGTCAGCGTGTTGTTCCCGCCGGCAGCACCTACTGGAGTTTCATCAACACCGACCATGGTGCCTTACCCGAACGGATCATGGACGACGAGCTGGCCCGCAGTGAGCGAAGCGACCAGCTACAACTCCCATGTAACAGACACTGCGACGAATACGACGACCGTGAACTACAACAGCGCCGCAACCAGTATCACCCATACGAACCCCTTGCCCGGCACGTATGTGGTCGGGGTGCAGGCGTGCAATGCGTCGGGGTGCTCGGGGTGGACGAATTCAGGGACGGTGACCGTGTTTTGCACGACGGCGTCTTTGGCGACCAAGGTCAAGGGTGTGCAGCCCTATCTCGTCAAGTGCAACTGATGCGGCGATGGCGATCAGGAAAGGACACACCATGAAGATCAGTCGACACGTCGTCCAGGCACTGTTCCTGCTGAGTCTGTGGTTGGGCTTGGGACTGCAGGCCCAGGCGCAGACGGACACGGTGACCTACGTCTACACCGACCCACAGGGCACGCCACTGGTAGAAGCGGATGCGCAGGGCAATGTCGTGGCGCGGTACGACTACACGCCCTACGGCGGCTCGGTGGCGTCGCTGGGAAACCCGCCGGACGGCCCGGGCTACACCGGGCATGTGAACGACCCGGAGACGGGGCTGGTGTACATGCAGGCGCGGTACTATCAGCCCATTGGGCGGTTCTTGAGTCCGGATCCGGTGGGGCCGAGCTCGGGTAACGTTTACAGTTTCAATCGATATGCCTATGCGGACAATAATCCGATTGCGAATACTGACCCCACGGGAAGGAATGTTGTCTTCTCGGTGGATCGAAATGGAGCGGGAGGCAATGGCCATACAACGCTCTACTTTCAAAACGGCCAAGGTCAGTGGTATGCCTACAATGAAGGTGCGGCGGGAAGTGTTTCGAGTGGAGGCAATCTAGGCTTTCTGCTTGGCCTCAATGCACCTGCGGGTGTGACCATTACACCGGTGGCATCGACTGCTGTTCCTGGGAATACTGCGAACAGTATCGTGATCGGAACGACTTCTAATCAAGATGCCAAAATAGCCACTAGCGCGCAGGCAAGTGCTGCAGCGTATAACTCGGGTAAAATTGAATACAATATTTATACAAATAGCTGCACTGTGGCGGCGGTAAATGTTGTGAATGACTCGGGTGCGGGTATAACGGTTTCGGATCCAACTTTTACATTTCGACCGAATAGTTGGATTGATGAGATCAAGAGTGACCCCAATGCTATTCAGCAGCAGAAAAATACACCACCGCCACCTCTTGTGCCTCCGCCGCCCCCGCCACCTCAGAATACCCTGCCACCGCCTCAACGAGATCAGGACATTAGTAGTTGACCGCAATGTATTAGATTTGTGAGTGTCACTTCTAATCGTCGCTTATATGTTCAATCATTTGGCCATGAGTGGTGAATGTGATGAAGTTTGTCCGATCATCTCTGCTAGGGTTTATGCCAGTTATTATGCTGGCTTGCGCCGCATCTGGCTCTCCTGCAATTTCTCTTGTTAAAGAAGGGGTTCAGGTATCTGCTAAGCTGGGCAAGATTTCTATCAACAATGCTACCCAGGCACACTTTGTGCACGCGGAACTTACCATCTACAACAAAAGCAAGAAATTGAAAAGCGCTAATTTAAATTGCCTCGCGCTGACGGTTGGAGGGGTGGTGAGTGATGAAATCGATGTGGACAGCATTGCTTCGGTGTTGAGTGATCCTTATCCAGCCGATGCAAATGGCCAGATTAAGGTTCCCGTGTATTGGGTGTTCTCTGCGGGAAAAGTGCGCGATATTCAAGGATTGCCCGATGCTAAGTTAAGTGTGAAATCGGGCGCGGCATCTTGTTTTCGATACTAGCAACTGGATCGGGATCAGATTGATTCTTGAGACTGCACTTTTTCGCAGTCGACCCGCTACGCCCGCCTGGTGCGGGCGTTCGCGTATCTGGCGACTTGGGCTGGTACAGCGTGACCCGGGCCGGGTCACGGATGCCTGGCGAGGGCGCGCCGCACACCGGCCGCCGTGGCAAAGGGCGCGCGCGGTGGGTGCCGAAGGGGCCACGGCGGTGAACGCGATCGCTGTTCCTGTCCGCGGTGAGGTCCACGCCCGGGTGTTCAGGCCCTGAACACCCCCTGGGGTGCGTGCGGAGTTCACGGCGTGAACAACGCCAGCAAGGAAGAGGGGCTGGCCTTGCACCGCTTCATCGGCTGGTGTGCCGAGCGGGGCCTGACCGATCCGCGCGAGATCGTCCGGCCGATGCTGGAGCGCTACCAGGCGCATCTGTACTACTACCGGCAACCCAACGGGAAGCCGCTGACGCTGGGCAGCCAGCACGGTTGCCTGGCCCCGCTGAAGACCTTCTTCCAGTGGCTGGTACGCGAACACTACCTGCTGGCCAACCCGGCCTCGGAGCTGGTGTTGCCGCGCCCACCGAAGCGGTTGCCGCGCAGTCTGCTGAGCGTGGCGGAGGTAGAGGCGCTGCTGCGCGAGGCGGAACCGACGACGGCGCCGGGCTTGCGCGATCGCACCTTGCTGGAGGTGCTCTATGCGACGGGGCTGCGGCGGATGGAGGTGCCGACCCTGGCGCTGTACGACGTCGACCTGGGCCGGGGCCTGCTGCAGGTGCGCGAGGGCAAGGGGCGCAGGGACCGGGTGGTGCCGCTGGGCGATCGGGCGGCGGCGTGGCTGGCCAAGTACCTGGCCGACGGCCGGCCGCCGCTCCTGGCCGGGGACAGCGCGTGGCTGTTTATCACCGACTACGGGCAGCCGCTGACGCCGGAATACGTGGCCGCGAAGGTACGGCGGTACCTGCAGTTTGCCGGGATCACCAAGCCCGGCGCCACGCACCTGTTGCGGCACGCGTGTGCCACGCACATGCTGGAGAACGGGGCGGACATCCGCTTCATCCAGCAGCTCTTGGGTCATGCCAGCGTGGCGACGACGGAGATCTACACGCACGTGTCGATCGAGAAGCTGAAGCAGATCCACGCAGCCACGCATCCGTCGCGGCTGCGGCGGGCCAGCGATACCGAGCTGCCGGACGTGGACGATCCGGATCTGGTCGCCCGGCTGTAGGGTCTCCCTGCGTCGAGCCGCCTCATGCGATGTGCACGCACGCCTTGCGCGCGCGTCGCGCGGGGCCGACACTGCGTCTAGCAGGCTGTTGAGAAGCGCCGTCGCATACCGCTTCTGATAGCTTCGATCTATGCGTAGCTTTCTCCGCAGTGCCGATCGGACAGGATTTTCGGCGCTGCGGACGCACGTCTCCCGTCGTC
>NZ_JBFOHK010000007.1:0-36141 GCF_040812335.1 Rhodanobacter lycopersici | reverse complement strand
CGACGACGGGAGACGTGCGTCCGCAGCGCCGAAAATCCTGTCCGATCGGCACTGCGGAGAAAGCTACGCATAGATCGAAGCTATCAGAAGCGGTATGCGACGGCGCTTCTCAACAGCCTGCTAGCAGGCCACAGGGGGGCCTACCCGTGAATCGCATCTATCGCCTCGTTTTCAATCGCACGCTCGGCATCATGCAGGTGGCATCGGAACTGGTGGCCGCACCCAAAGGCGCCGTGGTCGGGGGGGCTGACGCGCCCTCGAAACCGGGGCAGACACAGCGCCTGCTGGCGATGGCGGTAAGCGTGGCCTTGGCGGCCGTCGCCATGCCTGCCATGGCGCAGACCTGCACGCCGGGCGCGACGTCGGTGTGCGGCGTTAGTGGTGGAGACGCAATTGGCGCTATAGGCGGTGCGGGCGCAGTGACGTCGGGCACGTATGCGAATGGTGGTGGTTCTGGTGGCTCCAGCGGTTCCGGCTCCAACGGCCAAGGGGCGCAGGGCAGTGGCGGCATCGGTGGTGGCACTGTCGTTGATAGCGTCATCTGGCCTATGGCCGGCGGCGGTGCGGGCGGTTCGCAGGGCAACCATGGCAACGGCGGCGGCGGTGGCGGTGGCAAATATGCCAACTTGCCGGACGGTACTGGCGGTGGCGGTGGCGGTGGCGGCGGTGCGGGACTGGTCGCCAACGGTGCGTACTCGTTGACCATCGGCACCATCATTGGCGGCAACGGTGGTAAAGGCGCTGATGGCAGCATCGGCATCGGTGGCGGGAGCGGTGGTGGCGGTGGCGGTGGCGGTGGTGGCGCGGGTGTTTATGCGTCAGCCGGCGCGAACTTGACCATGGGTGCGGGGACCACGATTGCCGGTGGCAATGGAGGCGCGGGTGGCATCGGCAGCCCTGACGCTGCGGGCGGCGATGGGGGTGCGGGCGTCGTCGGCGCCGGTTTTGTGCTCAACAACGCGGGCGCGATCACCGGTGGCAATGGTGGCAACGGTGGTGGCAATGGTGGCGTGGGTGTCATCGCAGCAGGCAACGCCACCATCACCAACAGCGGCAGCATCGCGGGTGGCAACGACGGGCAGGCCGATGCGATCGATCTGTCCAACGGCGGCAACCTGCTGATTCTGCAATCCGGCTCGGTCATTATCGGTAATGTCGTCAGCAGCAGCGGTACGACCAACGGCGGCGACACGTTGGACCTGGATGGTGCCGGCACGCTCAGCGGTTCAATCGGCGAACTCGGTAGCGGCACGCAATACCAGGGCTTCAATGCTTATGAGAAGACCGGTTCGGGCACCTGGACGCTCGACGGCACCGTAAACGTCAGCGAGGCATGGTCCGTACAGGGTGGCGAGCTGGATCTGGCCGGTGCGGGCAGCAGCTTTACCGGCGGCTTTGGTATGGCCTCGGGCACTACCCTGACGGCGGCCGCGAACGTATCGGTGACTGGCACGGCTGGCGCCCATGGCGGCCCGGGTACCTATGGTTCGTCCGGCACATCACCTACCGCGGGTGGCGTGGGAGGCGCCGGTTACGCCGGCGGTGCTGCGGTCAGTGGCGCGGGTGTCACCGTGAACAACCAGGGCCAGATCACCGGCGGCGCCGGTGGTGCGGGTGGGCTTGGTGGTTACGGCGGTAGCGCTGCCATCTCCGGGCCGGACAGCTACGCGACGCTGGGGCCAGGTGCCAATGGCGGCGTCGGTGGTGCGGGTGGTGCGGGTGGTGCGGCGGTGACCGGGTCGGGCATGACACTCACCAATGCCGGCAGCATTACGGGTGGCCAAGGCGGTCAGGGTGGAGCGGGCGGTGTCGGCGGTGCCGGCGGCATGTACGAGAACATCCCACCCCCACCCATGCTCGCGTCCAACAGCAATGTGATGGCGCCCATGTCAGGTGGCAGCCTGACCGGGGGCAATGGTGGCATGGGCGGGGTGGGTGGCATCGGCGGCCAGGGTGGCGCGGGTGTCTATGCCACCTATACGAACACGCTGGTCAACAACGCAAGCATCACGGGTGGCCAGGGCGGCGCTGGCGGCCTGGGCGGGTATGGCGGCCAGGGCGGTTTAGTGGTGATTCCATCCTCCGGTTACACCCTCAATGGTGGTGCGGGTGGTACTGGTGGTATGGGCGGCAACGGTGGCGCAGGCGGTGTGGGTGTAAGCGGTGCATCCTTCACCCTTACGAGCAACGGCAGCATCACGGGCGGCCAGGGCGGCGCTGGCGGTCATGGCGGATATGGCGGCTACGGTGGCGGCGCCGGCGCGGAATTCGACATCGCCGTCATGAACGGTGGTGCAGGCGGCAGCGGTGGCGCGGGCGGCAGCGGTGGCGCCGGCGGCGCCGGCGTGAGCGGTGCATCCTTCATCCTTACGAACAACGTCGGCATCATCACGGGCGGCCAGGGCGGCCAGGGCGGCGACGGCGGATATGGCGGCGACGGCAGCTTTGGGTATTCGCCATCCAGCAGTGCCGTCACCAGTGATGGCGCGGGCGGCAACGGCGGCATGGGTGGCGCTGGCGGCGCTGGCGGTGCTGGCGTGAGCGGTACGTCCTTCACCCTTACGAATAACGGTTCGATTGCGGGAGGCAACGGCGGCAGCGGCGGCAACGGCGAGTATGGCAACGGCTGGAGGGAGCCGCCTCGGCCCTCTGTCACGGGCGGCGCCGGCGGCAGTGGTGGTGCGGGCGGCGACGGCGGCACCGGTGGTGCGGGCGTGAGCGGTACCAACTTCAGCCTTGCCAACGCCGGTTGGATCTACGGCGGCTCGGGTGGCCATGGCGGCAACGGTGGCGAGGGGTATGCCGGCCGCTACGGCTATGGCAACGGCGGCAATGGCGGCAACAATGGTGCGGGTGGTGCGGGTGGTGCGGGTGGCAGTGGTGTCGAGGGCACCCACTTTACCTTGACCAATGATGGGCTGGTTGCCGGCGGTCAGGGCGGCAATGGCGGCTATGCCGGTAATGGTGACGTAGCCGGTGCGGGCGGCGGCACGGATAACGGCAACGTGGGCACTAGCGGCAACGGCGGTGCCGGTGGTGCCGGTGGTGCCGGTGGCGCGGGCGGCGCAGCGGTGAGCGGCAGCTATTTCACGTTGACCAACAACGGCGTGACGCTCAACGGTCAATGGAGTGGTGGTCTGGTTGGCGGCACCGGTGGCGCGGGCGGCAATGGCGGTTATGCCGGCTACGGCGCCAACTCGTCGGCCACTACGAATGGCGGCATCGGCGGAGCCGGTCTCGCGGGCGGTCAAGGTGGTGCAGGTGGCGCAGGCGTCACCGGCAGCAACTTCGTCCTCACCAACAACCAACTCATTGAGGGCGGTACCGGTGGCGATGGTGGCTGGGGTGGCGTGGGCGGGACGGGCGGTTACTCGTATGCGGGCACTGCAGGGCATGCCGGTGCGATGGGCGTTGGTGGCGCGGGTGGTGCAGGCGGCAACGGTGTGGAGGGTAGCCAGTTCACCCTGACCAACGCTGGGGGGATCGTCGGCGGTGGCGGTGGCAATGGTGGCAATGGTGGCGCGGGCCCGTCCTACGGTGCCTACGTGGGCGGCATTACTTACAGCGGCGTCGCTGGAAACGGTGCCGTGGGCGTGGCGGGTGGCGCTGGCGGCGCCGGCGGTGCGGGGGTCGCGGTCGGCGGTAGCAGTGCGACCAACGCCATCGTCGTCAACGACGGCTCCAGCTATATCGCCGGTGGCGCGGGCGGCGTTGGTGGCCAGGGCGCCTATGGTGGCCGGGGCGGGCGGTCCTATGCAGCCTCGGGTACCCCGGGCAATGGCGGCAACGGCGGCAACGGTGGTGTGGGTGGCGCAGGCGGTGCGGGCGTCACCGGCAACGGCTTTGCGCTCACCAACAGCGGGGGCGTTTATGGCGGTTACGGTGGTTACGGTGGCTCTGGCGCCATGGGCCAGGAAGGCGGCGCCGGCGCGAACGATACGTATGGCACGACCGGCCTCTCCGGCGGGGGCGGCGATGGCGGTATGGGTGGTGCTGGTGTCAGCGGCTCGGTCTTTACCGCCACCAATGCCAGTACCGGCACCATTGCCGGCGGTGCCGGCGGCCAGGGCGGTGCCGGTGGCACGGCCAATCTAGCTTCGGGCGTGGGGGGGAGCGGTGGTAACGGGGGGAATGGCGGTACGGGCGTCAGCGGCATCGGGTTCACCTTGAGCAATGCTGGCACCATCGCCGGCGGTAACGGTGGCGCGGGCGGTAATGGCGGGATGTCGTATGGAGTCTCAGGGGCGGGCGGCAATGGCGGCGCCGGTGGCGCGGGCGGTGCGGGTGTCAGCGGTTCCCAGTTCACTCTTGTCAACACCGGCACCGTATACGGCGGCAGCGGCGGTGCGGGCGGTGCGGCGGGCGATAACTCCAACGACGGCGCCAGCGGTGTGGCCGGGGCCGGCGGTGCCGGTGGCGCGGGCGTGGTATCGACCGGCGGGTCGACCATCGTCAACGCGGGCACCATCGCCGGCGGCGTACAGGCCGACGCGGTGGATCTCTCCGGCGGCGGCAACACGCTGGTGGTCGAAGCCGGCTACGTGTTTACCGGCAATGTCGTCAGCACCAGCGGTAGCACCCATGGTGGCGATACATTCGCGCTCGGCGGCAGCACCAATGCCACCTTTAACCTGGACCAGGTCGGTGCGGTGGGTAGCGGTGCGGCGATCCAGGGCTTCAACCAGTTCGCCAAGATCGGCACCAGTACCTGGACGCTGAGCGGCACCGGCAACACAAGCCAATCGTGGACGATCACCGACGGCACGCTGGTGGGCACCAGCACCAGCATCGTCGGCAACGTGACGTTCGCGCCGGTCAGCGGCGGCAGCGCCAACCTCACGTTCGATCAGTCGACCAACGATGTGTACAACGGCGTGATCAGCGGCGACGGCTCACTGACCAAGGACGGCAGCGGCACGCTCACGCTTACCGGTAACAACAGCTACACCGGCGCCACGACCATCCATGCCGGCACGTTGCAGATCGCCAGCGCCGGCAACGTTACCCTCAGCGGCCCGATCGGCGGCAGCGGCAGCTTCACGCAGGCAGGCAGCGGCACGGTGATCCTCGACGGCGTGAACACCTACACCGGCGGCACCACCGTGCAGTCGGGCACGCTGGAAGTGGGTGACGTTTCGCACACCACCGCGTCACTGCAGGGCGACGTGACGGTCGATGCAGGCGGCACGCTGCGCGGCCACGGCACCATCAGTGGCGACGTGACCAGTGACGGCATGGTGTGGCCGGGCGGTTCGGTCGGTGTGCTGACCATCAACGGCACCTACACGCAGAACGCGGATGGGGCGTTGCAGATCGACGTGACGCCGACGCAGGCGTCGGCGCTGGTGGTGAACGGCAACGCCAGTCTGGCCGGTGCGCTGAACCTCATCTACGCCCCGGGTACGTACGACGCGGGGACCTACGCGCTGGTGAAGGCCCATGCGTTGACGGGCCAGTTCGCCACCACCACGTCCAGCGGTGCGGTGCCGACGATCAACGATCCGGCGCTGAGCTACAGCGCGACGGAGGCGGATCTGGTGCTTGGCCCGGCGGTGGTCGCGCCGCACGACAGCGCGCTATACGCCAACCTGATGCGCAGCCAGAACCTGGTCGGGCAGCAATCCCTGGCCACCGTGCTCGGTGCCACGCTGCGTTCGGGCGATGCGGCTTGCAACGGCACGGACGCCGCGCACGCCAACACGGTGGCGTCGTTCTGCCACAGTGACCTGTGGATGCAGTACAGCGGCAGCAGCGATGCGCTGACGGGCAGCAACGGCCTCAACAGCAGCGTGTTCGGCTTGCAGGGCGGCTTGGATCATGCCGTGACGGAGGGGGTGCGCCTAGGCGTGGAAGCGGGCTACGACCGCATCAACGGCAACGACCGCAACGGTGGCAACGGCAGCATCGACAGCGTGCACGGCGGTGTGTATGCCGATGCCGATGCCGGTCCGGTGGTGCTGTCGGGCACGCTCGACGAGACGCACAGCAGCTATCAGGTGTATCGCCAGACCGGCATCGGCCACGGCGTGGCCGGCCCGGACGGCAACACCACGGCGGCGGCGGTGCAGGCTGCGTGGCCGCTCGTCGCGGCACAGTGGCAGGTGACGCCGGCGGTGGGCGCGTTGTACCAGCACCAGACGCTCGGCAGCTTCAGCGAGACGATACCGGGCAGCAACCCGTTGGCCGGCGCGTTCGCCCTGGACGGTGCGTCTGGCACGTACACCACCGTGCAGCCGTATGCGCAGGTGTCGTTCTCCCACGCGTTCGTGGCGCAAGGCATCCGCTACCTGCCGCAGTTCAACGTCGGCTATCGCTACGACACGCGTGGCAGCAACCCGGTGGTGCAGGCGAGCAGCCAGGATGGCACGATGTTCCTGCTGCCGGGCGCTGCGCTGGGTCGCGGCATGGCCACGGTGGGGGCGCGTATCACCGCACAGGCGGGCGCCTCGTGGAGCCTGTACCTGGATTACCAGGGCCAGTTCGCCAGCCATCTCAGCGACAACGCACTGAGCGTGGGCTTTGCCAAGGCATTCTAAGCTCGCAACACGGATCGCCCCAGCGAAAGCTGGGGCGATCGAGCCTGCCCAAGACACACCGGGATCCGGCGCCGTCAGGGCACCGCAGTGATCAGCACACGCTATGCGATGAGCGTGCGCTGCATGATGAGTTCGCCACTGGGTGCCATGCCGTCATGCACGAAGCCCAGTCTGGCAAGAATGCCCTGCGCGGCACGTCGCTCGAGCTTGCGATTCTCGATGGTCATGACCAGGCGGCGAGGGCCGCCTGGTTCATGCGCCAGTGCCTCGAAGCCTTCGATCATGCGCTTCATCAACTGGACATTCAGGCCCACTCGCCGGCTGTCCGAACCGATGAACATGCGTACGAAGCCGTATGAACGGCCATCGCCATCGATGTGGATCGCCACGGTACAAACGCCGGCGATGCTCCCGAGTTCTCCATCCTGAAGCACGCATGCCACTTCAAACGATCGTCGCCATGCTTCGTCCGGGCTGGTCAACGCCCCTTCCCGCAGCCAGAACGCGATGATCTCACGCCGCCATGCCGTGGTGAGGTGGCCGAACACCCATTGGGTTTTGAATTGGCGAATCGTACTGGCCATGACATGGACACTCATGAATGAGTCACAACATTCGGTATTGGCACGATGAAACAAACGAGAGCGTTCGAGCAGCGCCTGCTGTGGCCAGTTTCAGGTCATCACCATCAATCTTATACATACGGACGCTCACCTCGCGGAAGAAGGGCAAGCATTTGTCGATACCGAGAGAAGCGACGTTCCGTACGAAATCGGAGCCGGGTAGCCGAACAAATAGCCTTGCCCCCACCGGCATCCCATCGCAATCAGCTTGTCGCGGTGCTCTTGCGTCTCAATCCCTTCGGCGATGACCTCAATACCCAGGGTCTTGGCGAGAGCCAGAATAGCCGACACGACGGTCGAGCTGTCGATCTCGGGGGATTTTTCAAGTTCATTCACAAAGTTGCGGTCGATCTTTAACATGCACAGAGGCAATGTATGCAGATAACGCAAAGATGAATAGCCAGTGCCGAAATCATCAAGTGCCGAACCTATGCCATAGTCGCGTAACCGTAGCATCATGAGTCGGGCCGATTCTGGATTGTCCAGTACGCTATCTTCCGTGATTTCCATGACAATCCTCCCTGGGGGAAGTCCATTGCGTTCGAGTAGTGAAACAAGCTTGGTGTCGAAATCCTCGCGGTTCAGATGCACGGCCGGGACGTTGATGGTGAGGTAGATGCCCTCCGGGGCATGCTGTGCGAATGCCATGAAACTGAGTTCGAACATTTTCCAGTCAATATCCTCGATCAGCTTGCAGTCCTTGGCGGCCTCGAGAAATTCCGAAGGTTCCAGCAGCCCGCGTGAAGGATGGTGCCACCGTATGAGCGCCTCGTAGCCAACCACTAGGCCGCTTTCAAGACTGCAAATTGGCTGAAAGTATGGCTCAAACTGATTCTGTTGCAGGGCGTGACGCAGATCGTCTTCCAATACCAGGTTGTTGATTAGCTCTTTGGCCAAGGTCTCGTTGAAAAGTTCGAAACGCCCGCGACCAAGCCGCTTGGCGCGGTATAGAGCGAGATCTGCATCAAGCAACACCTGATCCACTGTCCGATAATGGCCATCGCAAATCACGATACCCATGCTGGCCGATACTTTGAGCTCCCGCCCTGCAATCTGCAGTGGTTCATCAAGGACATCCATTAGCCGCTGGGCCATTTGCATCACCTCTGCCGAAGTTCCGACATTTTCCAGCAGCACAGCAAATTCGTCACCGGACAACCGGGCTACCAAGTTGGGTTGGCGAATACATCCGGCCAGTCGACCAGCCATCTCTCGCAGCACCTCGTCGCCAGCCAGATGCCCACGACTATCATTGATGCTCTTGAAGCGATCCACATCCAGATAGAGCAAGGCATAACTTCGGTCGGGCTCAAGCAGGGTGGCTTGCTGCACGCGACAGACTCGATCATGCAGGCAGCGGCGATTGGGCAGGTCGGTGAGTGCATCGTGCATGACCAGATGGCTTAGCTGCTCTTGGGCATGCTGCTTCCCCAGGATTTCCCGGCACAGATCCCGTGTACGTTCCTGCACGAGGCGACGCAGGGATTCGGAGGTCCGTCGCCGGTCGAGGCTGATAGCGATCTGGGAAGCGACGAAGTTCAAGAGATCCAGATCAGCCTCGGTGTAGGTGATCGCCGCGCGGTAGCTCAGCAGGGAAATCAGCCCAAGCGTTTTTCCACCGGTGACCAGCGGGACTACCAACCAACTGCTGGGCACACTGCTGCCAGTCCAGTCGCCAATCTCGCCTGCTTCGATAAGCTGCCGTATGGTTCCAGCATCACCCGTCATTGGCCTGCCTTGCATAAACACGTGCCTATGCAGATCCCGTCTCGTCGACTTTGAGGGCAAGGATTCCCCGAATTCGTTCACATCATAGACGGGTCTCAAGCTCATCCCATCCCAAGAGGCCAGCACAATAGCGAAATTCTTGACCTCCAGAAGTAGCCCCATCGCGGCATGGACACGTTGGTAGAACGCGCCAATCTCGATATCGGCCGTCGCGAGCTGGGTAATCTGGAAGAGAGCTGTCTGAAACAGCTCGGCGCGCTTTCGCTGGTTGACCTGCCGCTGCAGCTCATGCACCGTCTCGGTCAATTCCAATGTCCGTAGCAAAACCTGCTTCTCTAAAACCTGCTTGGCCAGTTTTCGCTCCAGTGCGACAAGGATATGGCCACCGATAAGCTCCAGTAGCGCCTGGTCGTCCTCCGAAAATCCCTTGTCTATCCGATAGCTCTGTACCGCCACGACGCCGCGTACCTGCGTACCTTGTCGCATCGGGACGCCGAGCCAGTCGATGCTGTCGGTCCCGATGACGGTATGTGGTTCGGATAGCTGCTCTCGCACCTCTGCGGTCGTCCCTAGAAAAGACTTTCCAGAGCTGATCACATGCCAAGCAAGAGAATGTTCAATGGCGGTGAGAGGGATTTCGTCACCGTTCGTGGGACTGGCTGTATCCACGTTGTCCACGTAATAGATATATCGGACGGTGTTGTCGCCGTCATCGTACAGTGCAACGAAGAAATTTTCGGCATACATCAGTGTCTGGACGACGGTGTGAACGTCCCGCAGTATGTCGGGCACGCTCAGACTGGAGGCCGCCAGCTCGGCGATGGCAAAGAGCGCTTGATGCAAGTGTCCGGAGCGTTCAAGTAATTGCGGCGATCGTTTCATATCGATCTGCTTCAACAACGCGCCTAGATGGCTGCCTGCCAGATGAAGCATTGGCTGCAACGCCGTAATAAATGGCTCAGGATCGCAACCATCCTGCAGTGTTAGCAGGAGCAGCACTGGGCGGGGATTCTCACACAGGCGAAGTACCACTTCATGACGGGTCGAGGCATGTCTAGTAGTGCCGGTAACGACGGCGTCATCAAGCCATGAATCTTTCAGATCTTCGTTCTCTTGCTGCAACTTATCGTCGAGGTTCCACAACACTTTTGCTTCCGCGCATTCGACATAGCCCTTGACGAAGTCGACGACCAAGTGTTCTAGATCACCGGGCGTCGTGGTCATATCAAGTTGCTTCAGCCATAAAGACTGCGGCGACTCGTCGGACGAGACCTCGAATGCTAGGGAATCGGTCATCGAAGGAAGCTATGGGCAAGAGTCGTGCATGTAGGCGAGCGCTGGGCGGCGGCAGGTGGCAGATGGATGCCTTCATCAGGACTCACGCAATCATCCGTCGGATTCGCGCATGTACCTGTCTCCAAGTGTCGTGCCGACGAACGGCTGAATACGACACTTCATTCCACCCCGTCATTCCATGACTGCAGTAGAGTCAAAAACTGCGCGCCTGTGGCGTGGGGGTGGAGAAAGATGAAGCGATTACCGCCATTCCTCCGTGCTGCTGCCGTACACGGCAGGCCATCCAGGGAGGTGATGGTTGCAGGGAAGCACTCCCTTGCATTCCACTGCACTTGATGCACTTGGCCATGCTGCGGGCCGCCTGCAATAACGCACTCCCGAATATTTTCCATAAGACTTGTCTCTCAGTGGGCCAATACGCCTGGGCATACACAGGCAGCTGTCAACGGTAGTGCCTTCGCGTTCTCAGTCCGGTATAAGCAATAAGCTTGCCAATCGGAGAGTAATGACTGAACGTCATTATTCGGGCGAAGGAGGAGGGGCAAGGCAGACCCGCGCGCTCGGTAGCACGGTTTTCAAGATCCAGCTGATTACTTAGTTCTTTTGCTGAAGAAGCCGGGGTGATCCTTACATCACTGCTTCAGGATCTGTTGCAACAGATAGCCGTTGTGGAAGTCTGGCGCAGCATTCCAATGCCGGTTGCAGATCCTTGCACGAACGGAGCCAGATGATGGCAAGGGCGTCGTTGTCGTTGATGTGACCATGACACGTTCGACCACGCCAACGGCCTGTGGGCGGCGCGGCCTGATGAGGCAGTGCTCGATGCCAAGCAGGGCGGGTAGTCATTCGACACACCCTGTCCAGCGGTCCGGGGATGACGCCTCCATCAAGCGCCTCAACCGGGCCTGCCGTGCATGAGGCACTTCAGCGCGGCTCGCAGACGGCTGCGATGCCGCGTGGCGGCTCCAGGTCGGCTGCAACGAGTATCAGCATCGCAACACTTTCGGCGGCATGACATCGTCCGAGTGCCGCAGCCACCACGCTGAAATTTCTACTCCCCAGGTGCCTGTTGGGCATAAAGCGTGTGGACCGGGCGAGAGGCATCTGGCATTGTTTGATGCACATTCACGGCTCAGGTCGCGCTTCTAGTGCGTCCTTTTATTTTCCGTGACTTTGAACTCTTATATCTCCATGTTTTCGAGTGCCACATATGGTGGACGAATACTTTCGAAACGTGGCTCGATGCGATGTATGGCAATGTCCGCAATAACATCTTGGCCATTGATGACAAAGGGTCTCGATGAAACGGTCATCGCAATCATTTCATCGAAGAGGTGCTCGTCGATATTGTATTCGTCGGTAAAAGATACGCGTAAATATAACCGTTCGTTGCAACTGTCTATGGATACGTTGGCAAATTCATGTATCTCTAGGTGTCTAAGCCGACTTTTTATATCGTACATCAGTGACCGGGCGAACGCCGTGTCGTACGTATTGATGAAGTGATCGAAGTTGGCTACGCAGATCAGCCTGTAGATAGAGCGGTGAACGGCGTTTTTGCGATCGCTCTCGCATGCGCGAGTAAGTTGGCGATTTGTTGAATCTTTTCCCATCAAGGCCAACATAAGCTCCATGTCCAATGCGCACCTCTTTTTGAACGTCGAATTTTCCGCGTCTCTGAATTCGATATTTGTCCGCTCTGATGATCGGCACATTTGGCTCATCCATACGGCGAACGACAGCTCAGTCCGCACGGGGTTCGTGTGATTCTGTGCCTGCTGCCGGTGTGGCAATCAATATTCGTGCCAAAGCGCCATGTTCGATGGATGGAGCGTGAGGCAGCTCGCGGTTGCGACATTTCGTCTCACGATGGATGGCGTAGAGTTCATTCGACCCTGATCGCTTGGGGCATCGGTGCGTATGGCGCCCATTTCGCTGGTGAACGTGATATTGGCTCTCGTGTATTTGGGTACATTCGCACGTTCAATCCGACGATTTGTCCCGCGCACATGTTCTTTCCTGTGGTGGTTGATGTGCCCCGATCTGTGCAGTGCGACATTCCGTTTCAATCGAATATCCCGTGCTCACTAGGAAGGTGCCGTGCGACTGGTTCCCGTGTCGTCGCCGAGGTCGCGGCCGCCACGTTCGCCGCCGTGCTCGCCGCGGTATGCGCCAGGTTCGCGTGTCATCCATACCGATGTGCGCCCTCATCCCGAATGCCGCTGCTGGCCCTTCTTCGTGGGGTGCATCGCGGCGGCGCGCGTCTTGTTTTGTTCTTCGTCGAGAGTGGCGCCGCGATGATCGTCGCGTCCACGGTGGTACCTTGTGACGGCGTCATGCTGTGCCGCTTCAGGTGCTCGCTCACCGTGGCGAACAACTAGCGGGCCGGGCCGTGCTGCTCCATGAAGGTACCGATACTTGCATGCCGTCGTTTCGTCCGGCGCGCCTTGCCTGGCCAAGGCCGACGCCCACGAACCGACGCATCGCCGCCGAGTCGTACGACGCTTGATTTCTTCGTCCATCACGATGCTCATGGTGTGCCCCTCTGTGCGGTGGCACTGAGCAGGGATTCATTGGGTCATTACAGGGGCACTGCAACGGAAATCATGAGACATATCGTCGCTTCACGAAACCTAGTGACGCATAAATATCACGTGTCAAACGACGATCGTGTGCAGCTATAGGGCCAGTTTTATAGGCGGTTGCTTATTGAGTTGCTACGCATAGGTGTCCACTCGTACGTTGGCACATATTTTGCATTAAATCATGTCACCTAATCTTTCCGATGAAAGGAAATTGCATGATTTATCGCGTCTTGAAAACAGAAGAAGAGCGGGCGCGAGCCAAAAATTTGAAGCGGAAAACACTCGATCATCATGTGATGCTCTGCATCATGCTTATGGCTTTGTCGCCTCTTCCCGTGCTGGCCAATGATCTTGTCGTCAGCAATGGTCAAACGCTCGCCCTTGGCTCGCTTACGACGAGCGATGCGGTGTTGGTGGGCAATGGCAGCGCCGGCACGCTGGATCTTGGTGCGGGCAGCAACCTGGTCTTGAACACGACGAATGAGAGCACCGTATCGCGCATCGAAATCGGTAACGGTGGCAGCGGTGTGCTCAATCTGAGCGGTGGCTCGATCACTTTCAATATTGCGAACGGCAGCCCCGCCACCGCCACCTCGATTGGCCATATCTGGGTGGGTGGCGGAGCGAATAACACCTCCGGCGGCAGCGGTGCTCTCAACATGACGTCGGGTGTTATCCAATTCGTTCCGGAAACGGTCGGTACACCTAACTACGGCACCATCGCTGTCGGCGAGGGCACTGGTGTCAGCGGTACATTCAACCAGTCGGGCGGTGAGGTGGAATTCCAGTCAGGCGGTGCCTTGAATGTCGGCGCGCTTGGGGGAAACGGCGCGTATGTGCTCAGCGGCAACGCGGTCATGGATGCCGCACAAGGCGGCATGACCGCATATATCGGTTCGGGTACCAGTGACAACAATGGTAGTGGCGCGACCGCGACGGGATCGTTGACCATCTCCGGTAATGCGCAATTCGCGATGATGCCCGGCGCTCAGGGCAACAACCAATTGTTTGTCGGCGATGCCAAATCGACCGGTTCCATCGTCCAGGACGGTAGCGGCTCCGTAGTCACCCTGGACGTTGCCAATGCCATCCAGTTCGGCAGCAATGTGAACGATACTGGTGGCGCGAACGGCGGCGGTACTGGCAGCTATGTGCTTTCCGCGGGCACGTTGAATGTCAACGACGTGGGCGGATCGGATGAAATGATTTTCGGCAGCGCCGCCGGCGGTACGGGCAATTTCGTCATCAGTGGCGGTACCGCCAACATCGCTACCCAGCTTCTGGTCGCTTCGGTGGCCGGATCAACCGGCGACATTCACCAAACAGGGGGCACGTTATCGCTTACTGATGGTGCAAAGCTAAGCTTTGGTGCGGGCAATGGGTCGTATGAATTGCTGGGTGGAACCCTGCTCGTAGGAGGTACCAACGGCATCTCCGGACCCGGAGCGTTTGAGCTGGGCAACGCAACGCTTGGCGTTCAAGGCAGCAACCTTTCATCCAGTGTCAATGCCACGCTGCTTGCCGGGACAACATTTACCTTCGACACACAAGGTTTCGGTGCGACGTGGTCCGGCGTTTTGTCGGGCGGTGGCAATCTCACCAAGGCCGGTGCCGGAACGCTCACGCTGACTGGTGCCAATACCTATACCGGTGACACCACGATCGCAGGCGGTACCCTGGCGTTGTCTGGGCAGGGCAGTCTGGCATCCAGCACCAACCTGATCGACAACGGCACGTTCGACATTTCAGTCGTCACGGCTGGCTCCGGCAGCGGACCGGCCGATGTGGCGGTGGGAAGTCTTTCGGGCAATGGCACGATCCTCAACGGAACGAATGCGCTGCTCGTTGGTGGCAACAACGCCAACACCAGCTTTTCGGGGACCATCATCAATACGGGTGATGGCTGGGATGCTGCTTACGGCACCTTCTCGAAAGTCGGCAGCGGCACGTTGACCATCGACGGCGCGACGATTGAGCATGGCGAATCCTACGTCATGGACGGAACGCTCGCACAAACGTCCGGCAATTCCGCGATTGACTATCTCTCGGTCGGAACGGGCACGACAGGCAGCACGCCGAATGTTGGCGCACTCACTGTCAGTGGCGGCACGATCACCTTTGGAACTGGCCTGCAGGTAGGCGATTGGGGCGGTACTGGCACGGTGACGCAGACCGGTGGCACGGTCATTGTTGATGATGGTTGCGGTGATCTCGCGCATTGTGCGTCGCTCAACATCGGCAGCCAGGGGGGTACGGGAAGCTACAACATTTCCGGTGGAACCTTGGCGTTTAGTAGCGGCTTCTTCGATATCGGGCGCAATACCAGCAGCAATCCCGCCAGTCATGGCACGCTTGCTATCAGTGGCAACGCGATCGTGGATGTCGCCCAGAGCAGCGCCATGATCATCGGCGACTGGCTGTCGATGGGCACATCGGGTGCGCTGGCTGGTACCGGCGTGGTCAACCAGACGGGAGGCACGCTTGCCGTCGATGGCACGTCGCGGCTTTACCTTGCCGGAAGCGGCGATGGTACCTACAACCTCTCCGGGGGCACGCTTCAAATCGGTGGCAATTCGCTACTCGGTGACTACAACAATTTTGGTGGCCACTACGCCTTCAATCTGGGTGGTGGTTCGATCCAGGTGATTGGTTCGGCGTTGAACACCAGCGTGAACGCCAATCTGGTGAATGGAACTACATCGACCATCGATACGAACGGCATCGGTGCCACATGGAATGGCGTGCTGTCTGGCCAGGGTGCGTTGGCCAAGAATGGCGCTGGAACATTGGTGCTAACTGCAGACAATACCTACGGCGGCGGCACCTTGCTCAACGGCGGCACCTTGCTGGTGAGCAGCGATGCGAATCTTGGCGATGCCTCAGGTGCGCTGACCTTCAATGGTGGCGTGTTGGAGAACGCCGCCTCGTTCACTACATCGCGCAACATCAACCTCGCCGGTGACGCGACCTTCTACACCGATGCGGGCACGACGCTCATCGATACGGCCGGCACGATCGCCGGCACCGGCCCGATCAACAAGGAGGGCACGGGTACGCTTGTGCTGGGCGCGGATGACACCACCGGCGGCGTGAACGTTGGTGCGGGCACGCTGCAACTGACCGGCGTAAGCACGGATACGGGGGCGAGCAATATCGCTGCCGGCGCCACGTTGGCGATCACAGGCGGCGGTTCGGATGCGGGCGCGTCGAGCATCAACAACGACGGTACGTTCGACATCAGCACAGCGACGCGCTCGCAATCGATTACCGGACTTGCCGGCAGTGGCGTAGTAAATCTGGGCACGCAATCGTTGGCATTGACGGAGGCCAGTGGCACTTACTCGGGCGTCATTGTCGGGAGCGGTGGTCTATCCATTGATGGTGGATCGGAGACGTTGACAGGGATCAATACCTACTCAGGCCAAACAACGGTGATGGGAAGCTTGGGCATTGATGGTGCGTTGGCAAACTCTTCCGTGGTTGTAGGTTCTGCCGGCACGTTGAGTGGTACGGGATCCGTTGCAGGCCTGGTGGCGCAAAGCGGTGCAGTGGTGGCACCTGGCGATCATGGCGTGGGCACGTTGACCGATCATGGCGACTACTCTCAAGCCAATGGGGCGAAGTTGCAGATATCTGTATCGTCGGGTGCAAGTTCGACTCCGTTCGTCTCGGTTGACGGTAAAGCCAACCTGTCTCAAGGAGCGGTGCTCAGCTTGACGAATACGCAGGGCTGGAACTACGCGGAAAATCCAAGCTACATGGTGCTCACGGCGGCAGGTGGCGTTACTGGAACCTACGTCTTGGCCAATAACCAGATCTCCGCGTTTTATCAACTCTTGGCCAGCTATGACGCGAATCATGTCTACCTGTCTGCCGACCAGGTGCGTTCTTTTGCTGATGCTGCCCAGACATCGAATGAGCTCCAGACAGCTACAAGCCTCAATGCGTTGCCGTCGGATAGCAGCCTGCGCAATGCGGTGGCAGCACTCCCCAATGATGCTGCGGCACGTGCGGCATTCAATCAGCTGTCTGGTGAACTGTATGCTTCCGCGCATAGTGTGCTTGTCGAACAAAGCCACCTGACGCGTGACGCTGTAAGCGATCGCCTGCAACAGACGCTCTGCAACGGGGACGATATCGCTGGACCAAACAATCAGACTCACGCCTCTCTCGACACCTGTGCCACCGACGGTGTGGTTGCCTGGGAGCGAGTTCTCGATGGCTCCGGGCATCAAGATGGCAACGGTAATGCGAGCCGGCTGGATGATTCCGTTAGCGGCGTTATGGTCGGTGCGGATACTCGTATCTCCGATAATTGGCACGTGGGCATGCTCGGTGGGTACGAGCAGTCCAATATCAACATCAATGCCATGAGGGATAGCGCGAGGAGCGACAGCTACGATCTGGGGCTCTACGGTGGCAGTCGATATGGGAGCATCTACGTACAGACCGGAGCGACCTACGCGTGGCAGACATTCAATACAAACCGTCCGGTGGACTTCGGCAATTTCTTGGCCGACAACGTTGGTAGATATAAAGCCAACACGGGGCAGCTTTTTGGCGAGGTAGGTTATCTATCCAGGCTTGGGGCCATATCGCTTACGCCATTTGCTGCCGCCGCATACATTAATACCCGCAGTTACGCGTTCAAGGAAGCTGGATCAGTGGCGGCACTTGATGGCAACTCGACTGCATTGAATAACGCGCTTTCTACGCTAGGCGTACATGCATTGTCGGTGTTCCACGCGGGCGGCGTAACGTGGACCGTTGATGGCTCTCTTGGCTGGCAACACATCTACGGAAAGCTTGTGCCGAAAGGCGATTTCACTTATCAGGAAGGAAATGCCTTCACTTCGGCAGGTTTGCCCTTGGCGCATGATTCGGCTGTCGCGGATGTCGGGCTTAGCGTGGCGCTGAAACATGGGCTGGCACTCGGTGCCAGCTATGGCGGCCAGTTTGGGGGTGGCATCCGTGACAACGACGTTCGGGGGCGGTTGACTTGGACCTTCTGATACAACCTCCCGCGTTCCGGCGTGAGCCACTGTTCGCTGCATCGGTCGCCCTTTGCGCGATGGAGCAAAATTTGATGCCATAGGATGGCAATTCTTCCTTGGCACGATGGTTGCTCCCACTATGTTGAGCCCATGCTGGGTTGCCCGCATCGGTAGCCGCGCATGGTGCTCACATGGTAATTCCCCTTGTAAGCCCCTATCGCCGTGATGGCGCCTATCCCCTGCCCTAGGAAACTCAGATGGAATAAGCCCTTCTTCGGAAGGGCTTTTTTTTGCTCAAGCGTTGAAGAAATCGATGCACATGTAGCGCGCGCACGCGTTGCAACCACGTTCCTCGCATCAAGACGTTGTCCAGCCATTGGGGTGATGATCCTGGGCCGGTACGCATCGTCGTCACCCGTCAGTTTATTTCACGATGCACGCAATTTGTGGTCGATTTGTGACGTAAGTCCAAACACACTTTGAATATTGTGAATTGCATCACCTGAATTCTCTTGCATTGTCATCACTTATTTGGATGGCATAGTGGTTGCTAGCCCCCTCCGCGGATGCAGATGCACTCATCGCATGCATGAGTGCGTACGGGCGTGACGGCCCGTTCTCAGTACGACAAACTTTCCTCAGGGGACTTATGAATCGGAACATCTTTAGCCTTGTCTTCAGCAAGGCGTTGAACATGCTGATCGTTGCGCCGGAGATCGCCAAGGGCGCACATAAGTCTTCCGGGCGCAAGTCCTCCCGCGCGGCAGGCACGCAAGCCGTCACGCCTAGGCTCATGTTTGCTCTGGCGCCGCGAGCATTGACCGCAACATTGGCGGTTGCCGGTATCTCTGTGGCGCATGCACAGACGGCCACCATCACCAACCCGGGTTTTGAAACCGGCGACTTGACCGGCTGGACGGCCGGTGGTGGAACGGGCACGCAGTCCTCTTCCGCCTATAGTTCGAACGGCGTGGGTGTGTCCGTCGTCACCGGCATGACTTCGTTCGATTCCTCAGCTGCTGGCCCAAGTCCTGGACAACACTCATGGACGGTCAATCCGTACGGAACCGACATGGCCTCACTGCAGGCTGATTCTTCGGCGTCAGGCAACAGTTTTGCGAACAATGCTGCGAGTGCCTTGGGCCTATCCACTGCCAGCGTACAAGCGATAAATACCGAGCTCGGCGCCAGCGATAACAATGCCCAGACCACCGATGCGGCGTGGATCACGCAGACCCTCACCCTTACCGCGGGTGAGTCATTCACTATGGCCTGGCAATACATCTCCACTGACTACACTCCTTACAACGACGGCTCGATCACCTCGCTGGTAAACACGTCTGACCCCAGCGATCTGGCCACAATCAACAACCAGACCGCCCAATACGCTCTGCTGGGTGCGACGAATCCCGGTACGGGTGACTATTCCACCAACAGCTACGGCGCTACCGGTTGGGAAATCGCCACTTACACCGTGAATGAGACCGGTACGTACGTGCTCGGCTTTGCGTCCTTCAATCTGAGCGACACATACAATAGCCCCATCCTTTTTGTTGATCAGGCGCCAGGTACGACCTACGACGAAGGCGTGCCGTTCAATCCGATCACCCCCAATCCTGGCTCTGGTGCGCCTACGACACCGACCACCACCAACATCAACGCGACCGACGACGCGGCGGGTCTCGCTGCCGATCCTGCCACCCTGTCGCCGGTGTTCGACGGCGGTACGTTGGTGCTTGATGGCACCGACCTGACGCCCTACAACTTCACGATCACCGGCAACAACGGCACGGTGGATCTGGCCGGGCAGAGCGCGACCATTTCCAATCCGATTGCCGACGACACGACGGGCACACCGGGCAGTCTCACGATTGCCAACAGCGGTTCCGGTGGTGCGTTGACGCTCTCGGGTGCCAATACCTATACCGGCAGCACGACCATCAATAGCGGTGCGACGCTCAATCTCTCGGACGCAGGTTCGATCGCGTCGTCTTCCGGTCTCACCAACAACGGCACGTTCGACATCAGCACTGCCAGCCAGGATGAAACGATTATTTCGTTGGCGGGCACCAACAGCGGGGCCGTCGTCAACCTGGGCAGCAACAACCTGGATCTTTTCAGCGCCAACGATACGTACGCCGGCACCATCCAGGGCTCCGGTGGGCTGAACGTGCAGGGCGGTATCGAGACGCTCACCGGTGCCAATGCCTACACTGGCGCGACCAGTATCGCCAACGATGCCACCCTGGCGCTGACCGGCAACGGTTCGATCAGCACTTCGTCCGGCGTAATCGACAACGGCACTTTCGATATCAGCGGCGCAAACGGCGCACAAACGGTCGCACAACTCGCCGGTAGCGGCAGCGTTAACCTGGGTAACAACACTCTGACAGTGGGCGGTGGAGCGTTTAGCGGCAGTATCGAAGGTAGTGGTGGCCTCACGGTTGGTAGTGCGGATGAAGTCTTGTCCGGCATCAATACATACACTGGAGCCACCATCATTGACGGGGGCTGGACACTATCGGTGAGCGGCAACGGCAGCATCGCCGATTCAAGCGGTGTCGACACCAACGGCTTTTTCTCTATCAATGGTGCAAGCGGGGCTCAGTCAATCAAGACATTGAGTGGCGGCGGCATTGTGGTCTTGGGCAACAACAGTCTGACGCTGACCGATGCCAGCGGCACGTTCAGTGGCAACATCGGCTACACCGCCGGCAGCGGTGGCTTGACGGTAGGCGGTGGCGGTGGCACGGAAACCCTGTCCGGCGCCAACACCTACACCGGGGCCACCACCATCGATAGTGGCGCCACCCTCGCACTGGCCGGCAACGGCAGCATCGCCTCCTCCGGCGGCGTGACTGACAACGGTACGTTCGACATCAGCGGCGCCAGCCAGGATGAAACGATCACTTCGTTGGCGGGCACTAACAGCGGTGCCGTGGTCAATTTGGGCAGCAACAACCTGGATCTTTCCAGCACCAGCGGTACGTACGCCGGTACCATCGAGGGCTCCGGTGGGCTGAACGTGCAGGGCGGTACCGAAACGCTCACCGGCGCCAACACCTACACTGGCGCGACCAGTATCGCCAACGGTGCCACCCTGGCGCTGAGCGGCACTGGCAGCAGCATCACCACGTCGAGCGGTGTCATCGACAATGGCGTGCTGGACATCAGCAACGGCGGCCGCAACGAAAGCATCGCCAATCTGTCGGGCAGCGGTGAGGTCAATCTCGGCAAATGGGCGGTGTTCATCACCAATGGCAACGGCAGCAACTTCTCCGGCAGCATGTACGGTGAGGCCAGCCTGCTTATAGAGAAGGGTGCTCAAGAACTAAGCGGCACCAACACCTTTAACGCTGAAACGCTCATCGAGAGCGGCGCGACGCTGGCGCTCACTGGCAGCGGCTCCATCAGCGACTCGGGTTATGTCGAGGCCAACGGCACGTTCGACATCAGCAATGCCAGCGGCAACGAATCCATCAATTCTCTGTCGGGCTCGGGTACGGTCAACCTCGGCGGCCGCGGGCTGATCATTACCGACGGCGGCGACAACAATGGCAACGATGCCGGTGGCCAGAACAATTTCTCCGGCACCATCAGCGGCACCGGTGGCGTGGAAATATCAGGCGGTACCCAAGAACTAAGCGGTACCAACACCTACTCGGGTGCTACGACCATCGATAGCGGCGCGACACTGGAGCTCGGCGGTCAACTCTCTGATAGCGCAGTGTCCCCAGGCGTAGTCGATAACGGCACGTTCGACATCAGCAGCGCCAGCGGCTCGGAAAGCATCAGCACGCTGCAGGGGAGCGGCTCGGTGGTGCTGGGCAATAACACGCTCGTGCTTACCAATGCCGGCGGCAACACGTTTGCGGGCATCATCTCGGGCAACGGTGTGTTCGAGCTCGGCTATGGCCAGGAAACGCTGAGCGGCGCCAACACCTACACCGGCGGCACCGATATCCAGGGCGGCCAGTTGATCGTCAGCGCGGATGACAATCTGGGCGCTGCCAGCGGCACGCTGACGTTCGGCAACTCGGAACTGGAAACCACCGCGAGCTTCACCAGCACGCGCAACATCGTCACCGAGAGTGTGTCTAACTTCGACCCCGATACCGGCACCACGTTCACGGATACGAATGGCACCATCACCGGCGAGGGGGATCTCAACCAGACCGGCGGCGGTACCCTGGTCCTGGGCGCGGTAGACACCACGGGCAATGTCAACGTCAACGCAGGCGTCCTGCAGATAGCAGGAACAAGCACCTACACCGGCGCCACCAGCATCGCCAACGGCGCCACGCTGGCACTGAACGGCGACGGCAGCATCGCCGATTCGAGCGGCGTGACGGACGACGGCACGTTCGATATCAGCGGTGCGAATGGTGCGGAGTCAATCACCGGACTGTCCGGCAGCGGCACGGTGAATCTGGGCAGCAACGGCCTGACCTTCACCAACGCCAGCGTCGATAATTTCAGCGGCACGATCAACGGCAACGGCGGCGTGACGATCAGCGGCGGCACCGAGGAATTGTCGGGCGTCAACACCTATACCGGTGGCACCACGCTCACCAATGGTGGCGACCTGATGGTGAGCAGCGACGCGAACCTTGGCGATGCCAGCGGCGCGTTGACCTTCAACGGCGGCGAGCTGGAGAACACGGCCTCGTTCACCAGCACGCGCGACATCACCACGACCGGCAGCGCCAACTTCAACACCGATGCCGGCACCACGCTGACGGATACCGCCGGCAGCATCACCGGCAGCGGATCGATCGACAAGTACGGCGCGGGCACCCTGGTGCTGGGCAGCGACAATGCCAGCGGCGGCGAGAATGTCTACGCGGGTACGCTGGAGTTGACGGGCGCCAGCACCGACACCGGCTTGAGCACCATCGCCAACGGCGCGACGCTGGCGCTGACCGGCGGCGGATCGATCGCCGATGCCACGGACGTCATCGACAACGGCACGTTCGACATCAGCGGCGCGAATGGCGCGCAGTCGATCGTCGGACTGTCCGGCACCGGCACCGTCAACCTGGGTGGCAACGGCCTGACGTTCACCAACGCCAACGACAACTTCAGCGGCACGATCGGTGGCAGTGGCGGTGTGACGATGAGTGGCGGCATGCAAGTGCTGTCCGGCAGCAACACCTACACCGGCGGCACCACGTTCGACGGCGGCGACCTGGTGGTGAGCAGCGACGCGAACCTGGGCGATGCCAGCGGCGCATTGACCTTCAACGGCGGCGAGCTGGAGAACACGGCTTCGTTTACCAGCACGCGCAACATCACCACGACCGGCAGCGCCAACTTCAACACCGATACCGGCACCACGCTGACGGATACCGCCGGCAGCATCACCGGCACCGGATCGATCGACAAATACGGCGCGGGCACCCTGGTGCTGGGCAGCGACAATGCCAGCGGCGGCGAGAACGTCTACGCGGGCACGCTGGAGTTGACCGGCGCCAGCACCGACACCGGCGCCATCACCATCGCCAACGGCGCGACGCTGGCGCTGAGCGGCAACGGCAGCATCGCCGATTCGAGCGGCGTGACGGACAACGGCACGTTCGACATCAGCGGCGCCAATGGTACGCAGTCGATCACCGCCTTGAGTGGTGGCGGCACGGTGGCGTTGGGCGGCAACGGCCTGACGCTGACCGATGCCAGTGGCACGTTCAGCGGCAGCATCGGCGGCAGCGGCGGTGTGACGGTAGGCGGAGGCTACGAAACACTGACCGGCAATAACAGCTACACCGGCGTCACCACCATCGACAGCGGCGCTACGTTGGTTGTGGCTTCGGCCAATACCTTGAGCGGCACCAGCAGCATCGTCAATGACGGCACGCTGGGTTACGAAATTTCCGGTCTGGTGACGCAATCGACGGGTACCAGCGGTTCGGGTGGTTTGGCGGTCATCGGCAGCGGGACGTTGTCGCTGACGAGCGTCAATACCTATACAGGTGCGACGATTATTGGCAGCGGCGCCACGCTGGCACTGAACGGCGACGGCAGCATCGCCGATTCGAGCGGCGTGACGGACGACGGCACGTTCGATATCAGCGGTGCGAATGGTGCGGAGTCAATCACCGGACTGTCCGGCAGCGGCACGGTGAATCTGGGCAGCAACGGCCTGACCTTCACCAACGCCAGCGTCGATAATTTCAGCGGCACGATCAACGGCAACGGCGGCGTGACGATCAGCGGCGGCACCGAGGAATTGTCGGGCGTCAACACCTATACCGGTGGCACCACGCTCACCAATGGTGGCGACCTGATGGTGAGCAGCGACGCGAACCTTGGCGATGCCAGCGGCGCGTTGACCTTCAACGGCGGCGAGCTGGAGAACACGGCCTCGTTCACCAGCACGCGCGACATCACCACGACCGGCAGCGCCAACTTCAACACCGATGCCGGCACCACGCTGACGGATACCGCCGGCAGCATCACCGGCAGCGGATCGATCGACAAGTACGGCGCGGGCACCCTGGTGCTGGGCAGCGACAATGCCAGCGGCGGCGAGAATGTCTACGCGGGTACGCTGGAGTTGACGGGCGCCAGCACCGACACCGGCTTGAGCACCATCGCCAACGGCGCGACGCTGGCGCTGACCGGCGGCGGATCGATCGCCGATGCCACGGACGTCATCGACAACGGCACGTTCGACATCAGCGGCGCGAATGGCGCGCAGTCGATCGTCGGACTGTCCGGCACCGGCACCGTCAACCTGGGTGGCAACGGCCTGACGTTCACCAACGCCAACGACAACTTCAGCGGCACGATCGGTGGCAGTGGCGGTGTGACGATGAGTGGCGGCATGCAAGTGCTGTCCGGCAGCAACACCTACACCGGCGGCACCACGTTCGACGGCGGCGACCTGGTGGTGAGCAGCGACGCGAACCTGGGCGATGCCAGCGGCGCATTGACCTTCAACGGCGGCGAGCTGGAGAACACGGCTTCGTTTACCAGCACGCGCAACATCACCACGACCGGCAGCGCCAACTTCAACACCGATACCGGCACCACGCTGACGGATACCGCCGGCAGCATCACCGGCACCGGATCGATCGACAAATACGGCGCGGGCACCCTGGTGCTGGGCAGCGACAATGCCAGCGGCGGCGAGAACGTCTACGCGGGCACGCTGGAGTTGACCGGCGCCAGCACCGACACCGGCGCCATCACCATCGCCAACGGCGCGACGCTGGCGCTGAGCGGCAACGGCAGCATCGCCGATTCGAGCGGCGTGACGGACAACGGCACGTTCGACATCAGCGGCGCCAATGGTACGCAGTCGATCACCGCCTTGAGTGGTGGCGGCACGGTGGCGTTGGGCGGCAACGGCCTGACGCTGACCGATGCCAGTGGCACGTTCAGCGGCAGCATCGGCGGCAGCGGCGGTGTGACGGTAGGCGGAGGCTACGAAACACTGACCGGCAATAACAGCTACACCGGCGTCACCACCATCGACAGCGGCGCTACGTTGGCGGTGAGCGGCAACGGTTCGATCAGCGCTTCGTCCGGCGTTGCCGACAACGGCACGTTCGATGTCAGTGGTGCGAACGGTGCACAGTCGATCACCACCTTGAGTGGCAGCGGTACCGTCAATCTGGGTAGCAACGGCCTGACGCTGACCGACGCCAGTGGCACGTTCAGCGGCAGCATCGGCGGTAGCGGCGGTGTGACGGTAAGCAGTGGCACGGAGACCCTGTCTGGTGCCAACACGTACACCGGCGCCACCAGCGTCACCAGCGGTGCGACGCTGGCGGTGAGCGGCAACGGTAGCATCGCCGATTCGAGCGGCGTGACGGACGACGGCACGTTCGACATCAGCGGCGCCAACGGTGCACAGTCGATCACCACCTTGAGTGGCAGCGGTACCGTTAATCTGGGTAGCAACGGCCTGACGCTGACCGACGCCAGTGGCACGTTCAGCGGCAGCATCGGCGGTAGCGGCGGCGTGACGGTAAGCCGTGGCACGGAGACCCTGTCTGGTGCCAACACGTACACCGGCGCCACCAGCGTCGCCAGCGGTGCGACGCTGGCGGTGAGCGGCAACGGTAGCATCGTCGATTCGAGCGGTGTCGCTGACAACGGCACGTTCGACATCAGCGGCGCCAACGGTGCGCAGTCGATCACCACTCTGAGTGGCAGCGGTACCGTCAACTTGGGCAACAACGATCTGACGTTGACCGACGCCAGTGGCACGTTCAGCGGCAGCATCGGCGGTAACGGCGGCCTTACGTTGGACGGTGGCATCGAAACCCTGACCGGCAATGACAGCTACACCGGTGTCACCACGATCGACAGCGGCGCCACGCTGATTCTGGCTTCGGCCAATACCTTGAGCGGTACCAGCAGCATCGTCAATGACGGCACGCTGGGCTACGAAACTTCCGGTGTGGTGACGCAATCGACGGGTACCAGCGGGTCGGGTGGTTTGGCGGTTGCGGGTACCGGGACACTGTCGCTGACGAGCGTCAATACCTATACAGGTGCGACGGCGATCGACACCGGCGCGACGTTGGCACTGAACGGCAACGGCAGCATCGCCGATTCGAGCGGCGTGACGGACAACGGCACGTTCGACATCAGCGGCGCCAATGCTGCGGAGTCGATTACCACCTTGAGCGGCAGCGGTACGGTGACGTTGGGCAACAATGGCCTGACCCTGACTAACGCGAGTGGGGCGTTCAGCGGCAACATTGGCGGCAGCGGCGGCGTGACGGTAAGCGGCGGCACGGAGACCTTGTCCGGCGCCAATGCGTACACCGGCGCCACCAGCATCGATAGCGGTGCCACGCTGGCGGTGAGCGGCAACGGCAGCATCGCCGATTCGAGCGACGTCATCGACAACGGTACGTTCGACATCAGCGGTGCGAATGGTTCGCAGTCGATCACGGGTATCTCCGGTGCGGGTACGGTCGATTTGGGCAGCAATGGCCTCACGTTGACCAACGCCAACGACGAAGCGTTCAGCGGCACGATCGCCGGCAACGGCGGCGTGACGATGAGTGGTGGCGTCGAAGAGCTCTCGGACACCAACACTTACACCGGAGGCACGACGCTCAACGGCGGCACCTTGATGGTGAACAGCGACGCGAACCTGGGCGATGCCTCCGGTGCACTGAACTTCAACGGCGGCGCGCTGGAAAGCACGGCGACGTTCACCAGTACGCGTAACATCACCACGAGCGGCGGTGGGGCGAACTTCAACACCGATGCCGGCACGACGCTGACCGACACCGCCGGCACGATCACCGGTACGGGCCCGATCAACAAGGAAGGCACTGGCACTCTGGTCCTGGGTGCCGATAACTCCACCGGCGGACTGAACGCGGGTGCCGGCACGTTGCAGCTCACGGGCGTCAGCACCGACACCGGCGCGACCGACATCTACGCCGGCGCCACACTGGCGATTACGGGCAACGGTTCGGATGCCAGCGCGTCGAGCATCAACAACGACGGCACGTTCGATATCAGTGGCGCCAACGGTGCGCAATCGATCGTCGGCATCACCGGCACCGGCACAGTGAACCTGGGCAACGACGGTCTGACGCTGACCAACGCCAACGATCTCTACAGCGGTACGATCGCCGGCAACGGTGGCGTGACGATGGGTGGCGGCGTGGAAGAATTGGCCGGCGCCAATACCTACCTGGGCGGCACGACGCTCAACGGCGGCACCTTGATGGTGGGCAGCGATGCGAACCTGGGTGATGCTTCCGGTGCGCTGACCTTCAACGGTGGCACACTGGCAAGCACGGCCACGTTCACCAGCACGCGCAACATCACCGTGAGCGACGGCGGGGCGTACTTCGATGTCGCTGATGGCACGACGCTGACCGACACCGCCGGCACGATCACCGGCACCGGCTCGATCAACAAGGAAGACACCGGCACCCTGGTCCTGGGTAGCGATAACGCGACCGGCGGCGAGAATGTCTATGCAGGTACACTGCAGCTGACCGGTGTCAGCACCGACACGGGCGTTACCGGTATCGCCGGCGGTGCGACCCTGGCGTTGACCGGCAACGGTTCGATGGCGGACGCGTCCGACGTGATCAACGACGGCACGTTGGACATCAGCGGCGCCAACGGTGCGCAGTCGATCGTCGGCATCACCGGCACCGGCACGGTGAACCTGGGCAACAACGGCCTGACGCTGACCAACGCCAACGATCTCTACAGCGGCACGATCGTCGGCAACGGCGGCGTGACGATGAGTGGTGGCGTGGAAGAACTGGCCGGCACCAATACCTACTTGGGCGGCACCACCTTCAACGGCGGCACCTTGGCGGTGAGCAGCGATGCGAACCTGGGCGATGCCAATGGCGCACTCAACTTCAATGGCGGCGCGCTGGAGAGCACGGCGACGTTCACCAGCACGCGTAACATCACCACGAGCGGTGGTGGGGCGAACTTCGATGTTGATGACGGCACGACGCTGACTGACACGGTCGGCACGATCACCGGCAGCGGCCCGATCAACAAGGAAGGCGCGGGTACGCTGGTGCTGGGCGCGGACACCGCCACCGGCGGCGTGAACGTCGGCGCAGGTACGTTGCAGCTCACGGGCGTCAGCACCGACACCGGTGCGACCGACATCTACGCCGGCGCCACGCTGGCGATTACGGGCAACGGTTCGGATGCCAGCGCGTCGAGCATCAACAACGACGGTACTTTCGATATCAGTGGTGCGAACACCTCGCAGTCGATCACCAATCTGGCCGGCAATGGCACGGTGGCGTTGGGCAATAACGGCCTGACGCTGACCAATGCCAGCGGCATCTACAGCGGCACGATCGGCGGCAACGGCGGGGTGACGCTGAGCAGTGGTGCAGAAGAGCTGTCCGGCACCAATACCTACCTGGGCGGCACCACCTTCAACGGCGGCACCTTGGTGGTGAGCAGCGATGCGAACCTGGGCGATGCCGGCGGTGCACTGAACTTCAATGGTGGCGCGCTGGAAAGCACGGCGACGTTCACCAGCACGCGTAACATCACCACGAGCGGCGGCGGGGCGAACTTCGATGTTGATGCCAGCACGACGCTGACCGACACCGCCGGCACGATCACCGGTACGGGCCCGATCAACAAGGAAGGCACGGGTACGCTGGTGCTGGGCGCGGACACCACCACCGGCGGCGTGAACGTCGGCGCGGGCACGTTGCAGCTCACCGGCGTCAGCACCGACACCGGCGCGACCGACATCTACGCTGGCGCCACGCTGGCGGTCACCGGCAACGGTTCGGATGCCAGTGCGTCGAGCATCAACAACAGCGGCACGTTCGACATCAGTGGCGCCAACGGGGCACAGTCGATCGGCAGCCTGACCGGCAACGGTGCGGTGAACCTGGGCAACAACGGTTTGACGCTGACCAACGCCAACGGCAATTTCAGCGGCACCATCGGCGGCAACGGCGGCGTCAGCATGAATGGCGGTACCGAAGTGCTGAGCGGTACCAACACGTACGCTGGCGGCACCACGCTGAACGGCGGCAACCTGGTGGTGAGCAGCGATGCGAACCTCGGTGCGACCGGCGCACCGATCACGTTCAACGGTGGTACCTTGACCGCCACGCAGTCGATGAACACGTCGCGCAACCTGGTCATTGATGACGGTGGCGCAAACTTCAACACGCTCACTGGCGTGACCGTGCAGGACAGCGGCGCCATCAGCGGTACGGGTGGCCTGGTGAAGTCGGGCGATGGCACGCTGATCGTCAGCGGCGACAACACGTTCTCGGGCGGTACGTTGATCGACGGCGGCGTGGTGCAGATCGACACTGGCTCCTCGCTCGGTACCGGTACCATTCTGTTGAACGGCGGCACGCTGCAGACCACGGCAAGCCTGAATAACAACCAGAACGTGGTGGCGAGCGGTAATGCCGGCATCAACGTCGACGCGGGCACCACCACCTTGATGGCCGGCACCATCCAGCAAACCGCTGGCAGCGGCTGCTTCGTCAAGGGTGGTGCAGGTACGTTGAATTTTACCGGCGCCGAAGTGCTGTCGGGCGGTACCTGTGTGCAGGAAGGCATGCTGCGTGCGAACGGCGACCTGGTCAGCAATGTGACGGTGGATGCGCCAGGCGAGCTGCGTGGTATCGGCCTGATCGAAGGCCCCATCAACGTGAGCGGACGTCTGGCACCGGGCAATTCGCCGGGTACGTTGACGGTAACGGGCACGGTCACCATGCAGGCCGGCAGCACCTACGAAGAAGACATCGATGGACTGGGCACCGGCACCGGTGCGGGCAACTATTCGCGCCTGGTCATCACTGGCGCCAACAGCCAATTCGTGGCCAACGGTACGCTCACGCCGCTGCTGCGCGGCATCACCGGCAATGCGTCCAACACCTATACACCGCAGATCGGCGACGTGTATCAGATCGTCATGGCGCAAGGCGGCATCGTTGGCCAGTTCAACGCGCTGACGCAGCCCACTGGCCTGGCGCCGGACACCCGGATGGTGGCGTTCTACAACGTCGACAACAACCACAGCATCGAGCTGGGCGTGGTGCCGGACTCCTATGCGGATCTGATCGCTCATTCCGGTGCCAACCGCAATGCGTTGAGCGTCGCCGGCGCGCTGGACAATGCGCTCAATCTGCAGGCCGACGGCATCGCAAGCGCGGGCCAGAGTCAGTTGCTGTATGCGCTGGCGGGCGCCAAAGCCGACCAGCTCGGCGGCGTGCTGACCAATCTGTCCGGCGAACTCTATGCGGACGAAGCGGCGGCTGGCCGCGCGGCCGGTCTGGCGATGCAGAGCGACGCGATGGGCCACCTGACCACCGACGACAGCGATGTCGCCGGCGGGCAGGATGGGCATCTTGCCTGGGTGAACGTCACACACGATGGCAACCGCTGGAGCGGCGATGCGCAGGCTTCCGGCTTCCAGACCGGTACCAACCAGACCACGGCGGGCGTGGATCTCTACGCCAGCAACGGCACCGTGCTGGGTATCGCCGCTTCCAATCACGACACTGACGTCGACGCTGGTCTTGCACAAGGATCGATCCGCGGCAACGACGGCATGATCTACGGTCAGCAGGCCGTGGGCTCGGTGCTGGTGGATGACATGGTGGCGCTTGGCCGCGATACCTGGATCACCCGTCGTCCGGACCCCGCCGGGGTGGCCGGAAATCTCTACAGCCGGAGCGGCGGCAGCAACACCATGGCGAATGTGACAGTGCGCATGCCGATGAACCTGGGTGACACGCGGATCGAACCGTATGCCAGTGTGACGTGGCAGAAGATCGATCGCGGTGCCATGAACGAAATGGACAATTCGCCGGCGAGCTTGCAGGTATCGAGTTTTTCGGCGAACGGAACGCGCGCGATGCTGGGCGTGAACATGGGTTCGAAGCAGCAAGACCCGTTGTTGAGCGACGCCACCTATCGCGTGAGCGCCGCGGTGGGCGAGGACAGCCGCGGCCTGTTGTCGCCGGCAGTGCAGGCCACGTTGCAGGGGGCTTCGTTCGAAACCCAGGCGCCCGATATCGGTCGTGGCTTCGTGCAGCTCCAGGCGAACGGCACGCTTCGCCTGACCCATGCCACCTATCTTTACGGTGGCCTGACCGATGAGCTGGGCACGCAGCGCTCGGCTTACGGTGTCACGGCCGGCGTGCGCGTGGCGTTCTGACGGAAGGTTACGCCTTGGCACGGTGTTTGCTGAAGGCTTACTGCGCCCATGCGAGGCTACCTACAACGGTAGTCGCGCTTGGTGTTCGCATGGTACTCCTCTTGTAAGCCCCAATCGCCGTGATGGCGCCCATCCCACAGCCCTAGGAAGCACAGATGGAATGAGCCCCTCTTCGGAGGGGTTTTTTTGTTCAAGCATTGGAGAAATTGATGCATATGTAGCGTGCGCATGCGATGCCACAACGCTCTCTGCATCATGGCGACGTCGCGATCATTGGGATGATGGTCCTGAAGTCGGTACGTGTCGTCGTCACCCGTCAGTTTATTTCACGGCGCGGGCGACTTGTGGTCAATCTGTGACGCAAGTCCGATCAAAGGTTGATTTCTGCGGACTACATCAACTTGATCTTCTTGTATTGCCATCGCTTATTCGGTCGGCACGATGGTTGCTGGCCCCCTCTGCGGATGTAGATGTGCTCATCGCGTGCATGGGTGCATGTGACGGCCCGTTCTCAGTACGACAAGCCTTCCTCAGGGAACTTATGAATCGGAACATCTTCAGCCTTGTGTTAAGCAATGCGTTGAACATGCTGGTCTTTGCTCTTGAAATCGCCAAGGGTGTACGCAAGTCCTCAGGATGCAAGTCTTCTCGCACGCCCTCCGCACAAGCCACCACGCCTAGGCTCATGTTCGCACTGGCGCCGCGGGCATTGACCGCAACGCTAGTGCCTGGCGGCATCTCCGTGGTACATGCACAGACAGCCATCATCACCAATGGGGGTTTTGAAACCGGAGATTTGACCGGTTGGACGGCCGGTGGTGGAACAGGTACACAGTCCTCTTCTCAATACAATGCGAACGGCGGCGTGGATGTATCCGTCGTCACCGGCATGACATCGTTCGACTCCCAATGGAACATGCCTACTGGAGCGGGCGCCATGCTAACAAGAGAGCCCCTGATTCTGGGCTGCTTCTGAGTCGTACTCGCCAGAGCGAGACGGGTGCCAGAGGACGAGCAGCATTTTCCAGCTGATGGGATGCGGATGTCGTTACCGGTGGGACCGGATCTCCCCTGCAAGATGAGTGTTGTATGAGATGGGTAGTGATGGCGTGAAACTTGCTGCAGCAAGTGCTGCACGATCAATAGACACTGCAGAGCAGCCTGCAAAACAGGGTTTCTCAACAACCTGTTAATTCAGCATGATCCCGTCGCTCGATGGCATGAATGTCACCTATTAATGAATACAGATTTACCGCTTTCGCTTATCGGTCCGATCATTTCGATGATCTTCGGGGTCTCTTTTTTCATCGTATGCTGCCATATATCCGAAAGTCGCCGATATCTTTGGCTAGTGGCTCTCGCATTCTTTGGGTTCGGCTTGGCGGCAACCTTGCAGGTTCTTCTCATTCCCCAAGATATTGGCAAAAACATTATCTTGTCTGCCGCGTTGTACACTCTTGGCGCGCAGAGTTTATGCGAAGGATTATTGCAAAGATCTGGACAAAGGTTGGGGTCTTTTACACATATCCTGACAGCTGGTTTTATTATGGTGGTGATCTATATTTTTTACTATATCGATCGCTCGTTAATTGTTCGTATTTTCATTCTGAATTTCGGATTTGGCGCACTCTTTCTTATGGTTGCCATAAGACTTAGGAGTCTGCGCCATGGTCGATCCATCGATCGCCTGGTTTGGTGGGTAGTGCTGGTATTTTCGCTTCACTTCTTTCCTCGTACGTTAGTTACCGTAAAGCTCCACGCATCGACCAGGGCGGCATTTGCCCAATCCCCTTACTGGATTACGTTCCAGGTAACCATGGCGCTGTTCGTAGCTATTCTCGCATTTGTGCTGCTGACTGCGGCATTGGTTGATGTCATCGATGCCCTGAAGGTAGATCGCGATCACGATGCGCTAACCGATCTACTCAATCGCAGAGGGTTCGAACGACAAGCAAAGGAATTGTTGCATCAGAACGCCGGTGACGATTCGATCAATTTGGTTGTATGCGACATCGATCATTTCAAGGCGATCAACGACCGGTATGGCCATCCGGTGGGTGATAGTATTTTGAAGGAATTTGCCAGATTGCTGCAGAATTCGTTGCGCTCCATCGATATCGTTGGACGCATTGGTGGTGAGGAATTTGTTGCGTTGCTGCCAGACTGCGACAAAGAGGCAGTGTTCTTCCTGGTTGAAAGATTGCGTCGACAACTGCAAAAAAAGCGCTATCAATATCTTCCGGCCGATCACGAAGTCACCGCAAGCTTTGGAGTTGCCGGGCGCCTGCTCAAAGAGGGTTTGTGGGACTGGTTTGCCCGAGCCGACATCGCACTCTATTCTGCTAAAACAAGCGGCAGGAACCGTGTCTTTTTGCATGACCGCGTGGCGGGGATTCTTGATCGAACGCCTGAGCACCATGAGTAGACGCCTCGTGGCAGGCTGTTGAGAAGCGACGCTTCGCTCACTGATCGATAGCTTTCATTGATCATGCGGCGGCCATCTGATAGCTGCCAACTTCCGTAGAGATTAGGCGCGGCTTCTCGAGTTGGTCACCTGGGACATCAAGGGGCGAGGCCGCCGAAGAGTCCATGTCGACACTGCCGGTTGTAGAACACTTCGCTTAGCGCTGGACCACCCTAGGGAAGGCTGGGTTTCGCACTTCCCGCAGTGTTTGCCAAAGCTGCAGTCTGGAGTTGCCGATGCCGGATCGGACGGGCATGGGTGTACTCATCGGGTCCGCGCGGTCCATCGCGGACCCGGCGTAAGCTTCCCGTCAAGTAGACACTTCAAAAATAGAACCGCTGGCGACTTGTTGGCGGTACTCGGCGGGCGACGTCCCCCAGTAAGGCGGTTTGGAGTTCAATCCCCCATCCGAAGGAGATTGGACGTGAGAAGCGACCAGACCATCGGCTTCCTGCGTGAGACGGAAATCGGCATGCTGGTGAAGAAGGTGTGCCGGCAGTACGGTTTCGGCGAGGGCCTCCTACTACCTGTGGCGCAGCAAGTTCGGCGGCATGAGCGTGCCAGATGCCAGGCGACCGAAGGAGCTGGAGACCGAGCGCGTGATTGAAGAAGCCGCTGCCCGAGCAGGTGCTTGAGAATGAGGCGCCTTGTGGAAAAAGTGGTGAGCGCGCCGGCTCGGCGCGAGCTGGTGCGACAGATGGTCGGTAAGCCGCGCCGACAGGTTCCACGTCGTCGGAAGCATCGGGAAGCGCACGAGATCACCCCGTAATGCGGCGGGCTCAGCGCTCGCAGGCCTCGTTGAGGTCGAGCATGCGTTCAGCAATCTCGTGCTTGCATTTAGGGGGCGATGGACCTCATTCAGCTTTGCGTGCCAGGATCTTTCGGGGGCAAGTCAAGCCAAAATATTGTGCCAAAGCTCCGTAGTGAGACCTGCGTCACATTTCAAGACATCCTAAAATGGCCTTTTTAGTCGGGAATTCGCTTCCATCGTTGCAAATCTGTTGAGTCCGATATCAAATTATCGACCATGACAGGCATGCTGCGCACATTCATTGGAACGAATTGACGCTTATGATCGGCGTCGGTGATTGAGGCGTTTGATTCCCCAGCCCATCCGCGCGTCCCGCGCAGTGATGCTGAACCGGGATCGAAAGGCTCTCTGGAATTGACGATCGTTGGAAAAGCCGTACCGACGTGCCGTTTCGGAAATGCTCAACATGGGCTGTTGGCAGATGTCACGCAGTGCGGCATCGAGACGCTTATCGCGAATGAAATGCTGAACTCCACCGAATTCAGCGAAAAAGCGATAAAGCTTGGGACGGGAAATGCCGAATTTCGTGATGATCAGGCAGGTATCCAGATCAGGATGAACCAGATGCTCATCGATGTACTCCAGAATATTCTGCCTTAAAACATCTTGAGACTCGCTCGTCACCTTTGACGACGAACTATCTATCAAGCATTGCGTCATTAGATCTACCCCCAAGTGCATGGCTTGAGGGGCTTCATCGAAATCTCCATTGCGTAGTAGTTCGGCGCATCGCATGAGGTGCTCTCCAAGCATGCGAGCCACCAGGAAACCCTTGGAAATCGTGCGTCCATGGACTGATCGAACTATGTTGTGCAGATACGATCGGGGAATAAGGAAGTGGATGCATTCGCAATCCTCAACCCACAATTCGCAATTCATGGATAGATCGATGATGAAAATATCCCCACTCGATAGATCGGCAGTTTTGTGGCCGAAGTCCGCACGAATGGCGCCTTTCATGATGTATTGAATCGATGTGAAACTGCTGACGTTACTTCGCTCGACGACGAATTCATCGCGAATATAATGCGCTGGACTCGATTTGGTTGTGGCAATCATGAGGTCGCCGGCGGCGTAGCTGGCGACCTCCGACTTCACGGGGTATTTGTCAAAAAAGAACACATCGAAAAATGCGTAAAGCTGCTTTCGGTATGCTTTTGCTTTTAACTTCGGTTCGATGAGTGATACTGAGGATGTGGGTGGATAGAAGCCCTCACTCATGCTTTTTTTTCCTCCAGTCGAATAGCCATTAATGGCTGGCTATGATGCACCGGCAAGAACGGTGCCATCCGACTTGGCGAGGTAATGGGTCAGCTAGACCAAGCTCCTAGCAGGCTGTCGAGAAACCTCAGCGCGCCGCCGCGGTCATAGACGCTCTCAATCACTGACCGCCTGATCCGATGCGCAGCCCCGACGTCCAGCAGCTTGGCATGTTTTCGTATGTATCGGT
>NZ_JBFOHK010000006.1:0-226203 GCF_040812335.1 Rhodanobacter lycopersici | reverse complement strand
CCGATACATACGAAAACATGCCAAGCTGCTGGACGTCGGGGCTGCGCATCGGATCAGGCGGTCAGTGATTGAGAGCGTCTATGACCGCGGCGGCGCGCTGAGGTTTCTCGACAGCCTGCTAGTTGTCGATCGGCCGCCCATGCGTACACGCAATGGGCGGCCAGTGTCGTTCAGGAAAAGCGAAAGACGCGGCGCGGATGCACTGCGCTCAAACCACCCACACGCCGCGCGGATTGAGCGCAGGATCGAGCCAGAACATGTCGTTCTCGAAGCGGCGGAACACATCTGGCGGCAGCACGCTGGTGCGTTCGCGCGCGACAATCTTTTTGCGCACCGTATGCAGCCCAGGCGTGCCCGCGCGCAGGTCGAACTCATCCGCCTGGTAGCGAATGTTTTCGAAATCGTGCGCATAGGGCGCTTCGTCGATGAAGCGATAAACAGCAGCAATCGCGCGGACAGGACTGCTGACCAGCGTTTCGTAACGCAACAACATCAGGCTGTCGGTCTGGTCGCCGTAGAACGCTTCTTTCAGTGCATTGTACGCGTAGCCGACCATGCCCTCACCATTGGCCAGCCCTTCGGCGCGCGAATACACCGTGCCGCCGGGTTGGTAGCTGAAGATGGAGGAAGGCTGGAAGGCGTTCGTGCGAATCAGTTGTTCGATGCTGTCGATGATCCACGACACATGCCGTACGCAGGCGATCACCTTGCCTTGCGGAAACAGCTCTTTGAGCTGGCCCATCTTGGCGCACCAGGCTCGATTGGTGTCGAACACCACGTCGGCGCTGTATTCGGAACCGTAGTAACTGTCGAACAGGCCTTTGAGGAGTCGGCGACGCTGTTCATCGGAGACGAATACTGAATATTCGTTACGTCCGCTGAGCTCTCCGAGCATGGTGTTGAACGCGCCGCCGATCGGACCGCTCATACCCGCATGGAAGCGCGGGTTCTGGCTCAGAATCGCCGAAAGTAGCGTGGACCCAGACCTGGGCAGGCCCGAGATGAAGTGAAACTGCCGCTCCATCCAGTCATCTCCTGCATTCGCGCACGGCTTGTCCTGACCATGCCACGCCATTCATTTACATAAAACGCGTCTCGATGTTGAGCTGAAACTCAATCCTGCGCAGCTATACAGCGTGAAACATGCCCGTGCATCTCTTGGAATCTACGGACAGAAAAGGAGCGCTCGGCACAGCCCGATAAACATCCAACACGCACCATTGGAGCCCGATATGTGGTACGCGCCATGGCATTGGCTTCAATCTATTTTTGATCAGCGTGAAAACAACCGTCAAGAGTCATTTTGCATGCAATTTAAGACGTTTTTTCGCATGAAACGTCATTTCGTCTCACTAATGATAGCGAGAGGACGCCACTGCGACTATTTGTTTCATAAACTGTTGGCGAGCAAGAACCGAGCCACGAGAATCGTCTCCGCTCAAGCCCGTGTTTTCCACAGGCATCAATCGGTGATCAGAACCGTGGACTTGCGCACAAGCGAAGCATCGCAACGCTTTCCGTCACGACACAAAGTTCCGATTAAACCGTGCTCACGGCCTTCATCAGCGCATGGGGTGTGCCGGGCGCGAGACAGCCGACTCATACCACCGGCTATTCAGTGGCACGCTTTCTGCTTCCAAGAGCATCAGGTGCAATGCACGCCAGAGACCGAGCGAAAAATCGTCGACATGGATAAAACAACCTCCCAAATCTTATTAGTAGGTCCGCCACATCGAATTCGTTCTTATAGCGCATGACTCCGAGTGAGCTGCTCGATTGACCGCCTTAACAGGGTTGAATCAGGAGCCCTGACACTTGCTCTTCGCGGAGGTGACTTGCTGGTGACAAGTCCCCAGAGGGACAAGATATTCAAGAGATACGGTGACCACCCGCCCCTACGTCAATGGGGAATCTCAGGTCATCTGCTGATTCCAATTAACCATTATTCCCAGAACGGCTATAGATCTTCGCGATATTCCATTCCTGACGGCCAGCATATTCGTGCTCTGTTTCTCTAAACGATTGTGCATCCTGCAAGCATCCGCCTACTGGCTGCTTTGCAGCGTTTGCGTGGCTTCCAATGCGGCAGACATGCCTGATGGCTTCTCGAAAATCCGATTTGAGGGGAGGATTGTCGACCCGACATGCACCATCACGTCCTCGGCCGTCGCCGAGAACAAGATGAGCTTGCGGTGTGGGGCCGAGCATGGCGACGGGATGGCAAGCCTGACTGGTGCCCATGTCAGAGTCACGGCTATCGATGTGGGAACCCAAGATCGGGTGCTGCAGTATTTTTATGCGTATACAACAAAGGCTGTGCCCGGGAGCACACCGAAACTCGTTACGATCGACTACCCATGAGCGCTGCTCACGAAATGCAGTATCGTCATCTCATCCGTTCCATCCTCATTATCCCCTCACTGCCAAGCTTCACTAGCGTGAGCAAACCCGACGCGTTGACCGTCCCGTAGCCGGTGGTGGCCGATGACGCGGTGGTCTGGAGCGTGACGTTGTTGGTGAGAAGCCCGTTCTCGAGCGCCTGGGCGCCCGTGGTGTCCACCGTTAGGTCGTACGGATCGAGCAACCAGGTACCGGTCGCACCGTGCGCCGCCGTGATATCGGCCTTCGCACCGGAGAAGTCGAGCACGTCGCCCGAGGTTTCGATCAAGCCGCCATCACCGCCCAGCGCACCGCCCTTGGCCAGCGCCGTGCCGTGGAAGCTGGTGTTCGCGCTGTCGACGAGAATGTGGCCGCCGCTGCCGAAGCCGGTCCCGAAGGCGTCCGGCGTCACGCCGGGGGCCACGTTCACCGCTCCGCCCGGTGCGGTCAGGAAGATCTTCCCACCCTGGTTCGAGACCTGCGTCGCCTTGATCACCGACGCGGTGTCGCCGGCCAGCGCGTAGATATTCCCGCCGTTGGCGCGCAGCTCCGCCGCCGCCGAGATCACGCCCTGGTTGATGACCGAGGCCCCTGCTCCGCCGAAATCGACCGTGAACAAGCCGTCCTTGTCGGCCAAGTCCTTCATCGTGACTGTGTAGCCCGCGAGCAGACCCACGTCGCCGTTGGGTGCCTGCAGGAAGCCAGCGTTCTTCACCACCGCTGCGGCCAGCACCACGTCGCCACCCAGCGCCTCGACCTTGCCGAGGTTGACCACCGACGCCTTCGATGGGCCCGAGAAGGTCAACGAGCCGCCGTTCAGGAAAGCCGAATCGTCGACGTCCAGCGTCGAGGCCGCGAAGGTTCCACCGACCTTCACCACCTCGTTCTTGCCAATGATCACTCCCGACAGGTTGATTAGATAGACCGAACCCGTGGCGGACAGCAGGCCGTTGATGCTGGAGATCGGCCCGCCCGACAGCACCCGGTTCAGAGTCGCGCCCGAGCCGTTGTTGAACTGTACCGCGCCGCCTTGGCCGAGCGAGAAGCCCGACCAGTCGATGATGGCGGCCTTGGAAGACTGGCTGATGGTGAGCGCGCCCGACCCGGATGCTGCAATGCTCGCCTGCCCCGACCGCACGACACCGCCCGTCGGCAGGGTTGCGGATGCCGCCAAGGCGTTGTGGGGTGCGGCCAAGGCGATGGCGACCGAACAAAACAAAATGTTTCGCGCATGGCGACGTCGCGGTGTGTTCATGCATGCGCTGCACGCAAAGCATGTACCAGCGCGTGTGGACGAGCGCTTATGTGGAAGCTTATGAACAATCACTCATAAAAATGGTTCTTGCTGCGCGCGACCATCAATTTGACACGAGATATCCAAACGTCACTATGTTTTGTGAAGCAACGATATGTCTCAGAACCCTTCCAGTGTGGCGTCATTGAAGCGTCTAAATAGGTCGAGCCTTGGTGCGTTCCCCGGCAGGCCTGGGATTCACCTCACGCTGAGTTAAATGGATAGCAACATACGGTGAGCCCACTGCGGACCACGGTGTTACATGGAGCGGGCCACGACCTCGCGCATGATTTCGTTGGTGCCGGCATAGATGCGCTGCGCGCGCATATCGGTGTAAATGCGGGCAATCGGATATTCAAGCATGTATCCGTAACCACCGTGCAGTTGCAGGCACTCGTCGGTGACACGGCCCTGCATTTCGGTGACCCAGAGCTTGGCCGCAGCGGCAACGTCCTCACCGAGCTGGTCGCCGAGCACAAGCTCGAGACAGCGGTCGACGAACACGCGACCGATCGCGATCTCGGTACGCATTTCGGCGAGCTTGAAGCGGTTGTACTGGTAGCTCCCCACTGGTTTGCCGAAGACCTTGCGCTGGTCCGTATAGTTCTTGGCGAGCTGCCAGCTCAACTCGGCAGCGGACTGCGAGAGGATGGCGACGATCATCCGCTCCCAGGCCAACTCCTTCATCAACATGCGGAAGCCTTGGCCCTCGACTTCACCCAGCAGGTTCGAGCGCGGCACACGCATGTCCTCAAAAAACAGTTCGCAGGTGTCCTGCCCTTTCATGCCAATCTTCTTGAGCGGCTTGCCCTTGCTGAAGCCGGCGCGGTTCGCCTCAACCAAGAGCAGCGAGATGTCCTGTGCACCGTTCCCGCTGCTGCCGGTCTTCGCCACCACGATCACGAGGTCGCTGAGGTAGCCATTGGTGATGAAGATCTTGCTGCCGTTGATGATGTAGTCGTCGCCGTCGACGACTGCCGTGGTCTTCACTGCCTGCAGGTCCGAACCCGTGCCCGGCTCGGTCATCGCAATGGCGCCGATGGTTTCGCCGATCGCCAGCTTCGGCAGCCAGTGGCGCTTCTGCGACTCGGTGCCGAAGTTGAGGACATAGGACGCGACGATGTCCGAATGCAGCGCAAAGCCAAGACTGCTCTCGGCGGCATATGCTGCCTCCTCGATCATGATCGTCGAATGCAGGCGGTCGCCACCCATGCCGCCGTACTCTGCGGGAATCGCCGTGCACAGGAAGCCCAGTTCGCCGGCGCGGGCCCAGATGGAGCGGTCCACATGCTGCTGTTCTTCCCAGCGCTCGCGGTAGGGCGTCACCTCTTGCGCCATGAAGCGGCGGACTTGCGTCCGGAAGACTTCGTGCTCGGGACTGAACAGGGTGCGGGGAATCATGCAATGTCTCCGTGGAGTACGAGCCGCGGGCGTGCTGCCTGGTCCGCTCGCGGATGTCATGACGGCGCCAGCGGTGAAGCTAGCGCCGTCAGACGTCCGGCGTTTCAATGGAATGACTTAGAAAAAGACGCTGGCAGACACGCCGACCGTGCGTGGCGTCTGGTACGTGGCTTCGAAGGGTCCGCCAACAGGGTTTATCGTCTCCGGGCTGATCGAACTGATGCCCTGCTTGTTCGCCAGGTTCTTGACGAAGACATTGAGGGTCCAGTCGCCGTAATTGACGCCTGCGTGCAGATCGATGCTGTTGTAGCCCGGGAGGCGGATGCGAGGGGCGGGCACCGTATTGAAGTCGGCATCGCGTGCGCCTATGTAACTGATACTGCCGCCCACGAAGCCCGACCAGCCGCTCTTGCCAAGCGGAAAGTCATAATCCGCACCGACGTTCGCACTGCGCTTCGGCACGTAAGGCAAGGGATCGCCCTTGTAACCGACGATACTGCCAGGAGGAGTGTTCGCTGCCAACTGGGCATCCGTGTACGTGCCGTTCGCCCAGAGCACGAGTCCAGCCAGCGGGGTGTAGCGCCAACTGATCTCGGCACCTTTGCTGGTGGCCTTGCCGCCATTGCCCAGGAAGCTGAGTCCGTCGCGCGCGGTCGTCAGCTGCATCGAGGTCCAGTTGATGTAGAACACATCGGCGTTGACGCTCATGCGGTTGTCGAGCAGCAGCGACTTCAATCCAAGCTCGTAGTTCACCAACTTGTCCGGACCGAAGGTCAGCGGCGCGCCCAGGCCCGGCGGTACACCGATGTTCGGGCCGCCCGGACGAAAACCCGAGGCAACGCGCACATAGGCCATCAGGTCATCGTTGAACTTGTAGCTGGGGCCGAACAGATAGGTCACCGGATGGTCGCTGCCATGCGTGGTGAAACTGCTCGAACCGCCGAGGAGCAACCCGCTTCCCGTTTGCGTGTAGCTGGTGCTGTCACTGCTGTAGCGGGCGCCAACCAGGACGCTCAGTTGGGAGGTGGCATGCCAAGTGAGATCACCGTATCCCGCCCACTCGCTAAAAATCGCCGGTCCGATGGTCGCATCGAGCAGTGTCGGCAACGGGATGGGACTGCCCGTCGCGTAATCGGTGGTCAAGAGATCCTGCGTGCTGGTGCTGTGTTCATGCGTGTAGAACAGGCCCACGCGCCACTCCCACGTTTGATCCTCCGGCGATTGCAGGCGAATTTCCTGGGTCACCTTGTTCAGTGCGAGGGGAACCGACAACGGGTAGCCGACACCGGTCAGGCCGAAGAGCGGATCCAGCTCCGGTCCATAGAGCGCCGAGTCGTCCCTGTTCAAGTTCGCACGCTGCGTGCTGTAGCTGGTGGTCGAGACGAGCTTGGCCCAGCCGAAATCCGCATTCACCGACAAGTCGTAGAGCCGGTACTTGAGCTTGAACATGCCCGTGTCTGCCGCCCGGGCCTGATCATTGGCACCGTAAATGGGCTGCAGTGTGGCCGGATCGACATCCACGCCACCGTTTCCCAGACCATCGCTGCTGAGATTCTGGGCCAGGGCCGAGAAGCGAACCGACACCTTGTCACTGGGTGTCCATAACAACTGCGCACGCGCACCGCTCACCTTGGCTTCGTTCACTTGCTTCTGCCCGGTCGTGACGTTGTTGATGTAGCCGGGATCGGTGCGGTCGTACAAGCTGGCGCGCAGCGCCAACGTATCGGCGACCAGCGGAATGTTGAACATGGCGTGCGTGCCGAACCCGGTGCCACCGCCCGCGACGCTGCTGCTGTTGACTCCTACACTGCCACTGGCCTGTGTCGTATCCGGCGGGGTGGTGACGAACTTGATCAGACCGCCCAGGGTATTCGATCCGTACAGCGTGCCTTGCGGGCCATTCAGCACCTCGATGCGCTGCAGGTCGCTGGGATCGATGTCCGGGGTGAGCAGGCTGCCGAAGGCATAGATGGTGCTCGACCCGAACGGCGCGTCGTCGATATACGTACCCACCGTCGCATTGTTCTGGCTGGTACCGGAGGTGATGCCACGCATCACCAGTTGGGTCTGCCCTTCACCGGACGAGATCATGTTGAGTCCCGGTACCTGGGTAGCATAGTCGGCGAAACTTACAGCGTTCTCACGATCGAGCTGCGTGCTGCTCAGCACCGATACGGCCATGGGCACATTCTGCAACGACTCGCTGCGCTTATTCGCAGTGACGATGACAGTGGGAAGCTGGAGGGACGAGTTGCTGACTGCCGCTCCCTGTGCATGGCTCGTGCCGGATGCGTTCTTTAGTTGCGGCGCACTGGCATTGCTGGTGCTGACAGGCGCGGGTTGGCCGCCGGTGTTGTCCCGGGGCTGCGCGGTGGCGCACAGCGGATACGCCAATGCCAGGGCAACGGCGATACCGATACGACTGCGAACGTGTAGCGAACCCAGTCCGCCCGCTGCTTTTTGACTTGCCATGCTGAATCCCCTCTCTCGTGTGTTCATTTCGAGTACGCTCCCCACGCTGAAATTGATAAGTGCATCGTTGGTCAGCAGGCAGTGCTGTGGTTGCGATGCGGTACTCCTGGCTACTTGGCTCTCCTGTACAGCGTCACCACGCAGGCGCCGCCCAGACCGAGGTTGTGCTGCAACGCGACGCGCGCACCTTCGACCTGCCGCACACCGGCGCCACCACGCAACTGGGTGACAAGTTCGGCGCACTGCGCCAGCCCGGTGGCGCCCAGGGGATGCCCCTTGGATAGCAACCCTCCGGAAGGGTTGGTGACGTATTTCCCGCCGTAGGTGTTGTCGCCGTCGGCGACAAACTTCTCGGCCCCGCCCGCCGGACACAGCCGTAGCGCCTCGTAGCTCAAGACCTCGTTCTGCGCGAAGCAGTCATGCAGCTCCACCACATCCACGTCTTCGGGGCCGATGCCGGCCTCGGCATAGACGCGGTCAGCGGCGGCGCGGGCCATATCCGCTCCGACCAACTTCATCATGCTGTGCTCGTCGAAGCTGTTGGACGTATCGGTGGTCATGGCCTGCCCCACGATTGACACGCACGCGTCAAGCCCCCGCTTGCGAGCGAAGCTCTCCGACACCAGCACGGCCGCCGCAGCGCCGCAGGTGGGCGCACAAGCCATCAGGCGGGTCAGCCTGGCGGCCGGAAACACCATCGGCGACTGCAGTACTTCCTCTTCGGTCACCACCTTCCGGAAGATGGCCAGCGGGTTGTGCTCGGCGTGGCGACTGGCCTTGGCGCGCACCTTGGCGAACAGCTCCGGGCTGGTGCCATAGGTGTCCATGTATTCCCTGCCCGCGCCGCCGAAGTAGCGCAGCGCCAGCGGAATCTCGGGATAGGGATTGATCTCGTCGCACAACGCGTCGAATCGGCGGAACGCCGATACGCGGTCATCCCACTGCGACTTCAGCGCACCCGGCTGCATCTGCTCGAAGCCCAGTGCCAGCGCGCAGTCGATGGCGCCGGAGGCGACCAGCTGCCGCACCAGGAACAACGCGGATGATCCGGTGGCGCAGTTGTTGTTGACGTTGAGCACCGGAATGCCGCTCATGCCGATCCGGTACAGCGCCGTCTGCCCGCAGGTGGAATCACCGTAGACATAACCCACCGCAGCCTGCTGGACGTCGGCGTAGTCGAGGCCCGCATCGCGCAGCGCCAGGCGCGCAGCCTCCGCCCCCATTTCGTCGTAAGACAGGCTCGCACCGGGCTTGTTGAAAGGGATCATCCCGACGCCCGCGACCACCACGTTCTGGCTCATCGTCTGTTCCTGCTGCGGAGTAAGCAAACACCCGGGCAACGGCATGCCCTTGACCGTCCATTCGGGTTCATATGCCGGTCAGCCCACCGGTGCACATCAGCGTCTGGCCGCTGATGTAGTCGCTCTCCGGAATGCAGAACAGGTACACCGCACCGGCCGCTTCCTCCGGTGTGCCGGCACGGCCCAGCGGGATGCTGCGCTCCATCATCGCCACGAGGTCCGGATTGATGCCGACCTTGATCTCGCGTCCGTCAATGCTTGCAGTGGCATCGGCGTCGGAGGTGGCGACCGTCAGGCGCGTCTTGATGACCCCATAGGCGACGCAGTTCACGGTGGTGTTGAGGCGTCCCCACTCCTTGGCCAGCGTCATGGTCATGCCGACGATGCCGGCCTTGGCAGTGGAGTAGTTGGCCTGCCCGGCGTTGCCGAAGAGACCCGCGACCGAAGAAATGTTCACGATCTTGCGCATGCAGCGCCGCCCGGCGTCGCCGTCGGCCTTGGACAGTGCGCGGATGACCGGCTGCGCCGCGCGCAGAATGCGGAACGGCGCGGTGAGATGGACGTCGAGCATGGCGAACCACTGCTCGTCGGTCATCTTCTGGATCACCGTGTCCCAGGTGTAGCCGGCGTTGTTGACGATGATGTCCAGGCCTTTGAATTTGTCGACGGCAGTGCCGATGAACCGCTCGGCGAAATCCGGCGTGCTCACACTGCCGAGGCAGACCTCGGCCTCGCCGCCCGCTGCACGGATCTCTGTAAGCACTTCCTCCGCCGGCCCCGCGTCCAGGTCGTTGATCACCACGCGCGCACCATCACTGGCGAGCTTGAGTGCAATCGAGCGACCGATGCCACGCCCCGACCCCGTGACCAGGGCGACTTTTCCTTCCAGTTTCTTTGACATGTGCTTGTTCCTTCCCGAACGTGAATACGCTTCAGGCAAGCGAGACCAGGGCTTCGCCGACGATCTTCAACTGCCCGAACTGATTGGAATTGCTCACCTGCACGCGAGCACAGCGCTCCCCGTCCACGTCGCAGATGTCCACGACTTCGCCGCGGCAGGTGATGGCGTTCCCCAGATGCGTGATGCCCTGGAAGCGCACGTCGAGGCGGCGCAAGCGGGACTGCGGCGCCCAGTTCGTCAGCAGGCGGCCAAGCCACGCCGCACCCAACATGCCCTGGGCAAAAACGTCCGGCATCCCCAGCCTGCGCGCGACGTCAATGTCGAGGTGGACAGGATTGAGATCACCCGATGCGCACCCGAACAGAGTCAGCATGGTTCGATTCACCGGCTCGAGCGCGAGTGCCGGCAACTGTTCGCCGATCGTGACGCCGGCTGGATCAAAGGACGTCATGAGACGATCTCCATCAATACTGTTCAATGCCGGCACACAAGTACGTTGCGCAATTCGGCGACCAGGTCGTCGTGCTGATTGCGGACCTCCGAAAGCGTCACCACGAACTCCAAGGCTCCACCCTTCTTGTCGTAAATCTCCGATATCCGCGTTCGCACGGTGACCGTGTCTCCGGCGCAGGCGGGTCGGTGATACGTGAAGCCCTGTTCGCCATGCAGAAGCTTGGCCAGGGAAATCCCCATCGCTTCGGCCATGGCCATCTGGGTGCCGCTGTCCAGTTCCGCGGCGAACAGGAACGTGGGGGGCGCGGGAAGATCCGGATAGCCCGCGGCACGGGCGGCTTCCACGTCGACATAAACAGGGTCCGGTTCTCCAACGGCTCGCGCGAAGGCGCGCAAGCGTCCACGCTCCAAGGGAAGCGTTGACACCGGAAGTTCGTAACCCATCCACTTCTTGTCGATCACTGAAATCTCCGATTGAACGTGCAGCCCATCAGTCCACCCCGATAACCCGGGATCAGCCGCCCCGTTCGTCGCGCAGCACGCTTTTGCGGATTTTTCCGGCCTCGTCGCGCGGCAACGCGGGAATGACTTCGTAGCTGCGCGGAACCTTGTAGCCGGCCAGCAGCTTGCGCATGTGCAGGTCCAGTTCCGACAGGACGGACACGTCGATGCCGACGGCGAGTTCGACAAGGGCATGTACGCGACGTCCCAAGTCGTCGTCCTTGAGGCCGATCACGGCGGCGTCACGTACCGCGGGATGCTGTGTCAGCACCGACTCCACTTCCGCGGGGACCACGTTGGCACCGCCGGTGATGATCAGGTCGACCCGGCGATCGGCGAGATACAGGTAGCCTTCGGCGTCGAGATAGCCCAGGTCGCCAACGCTGGTGAAATCGTCCTCGACGGTTTCCAGAGCCGGGGCGCCGAGATATCGGTACTGCGCCGGACCGCCCGCGAACCGGCTGAACACTTCGCCGACTTCGCCCGGCGGCAACGGGTGGCGCTCGGCATCGAGAATCCGGATCTCGGTATTCCAACCGCGGCCGACGCTACCGGGATGCTGAAGCCATTGCTCGCCATGGATGATGGTGACGCCGGAAAGTTCGGTGGCGGCCCACAGCTCGTTGACCCGGCTCGCGCCCAGCAAGTCGATCCAGCCTCGCTTCACCCACTCTGGACAGGGCGCAGCCAGGTGCCACATCGATCGAACACTGCTCAGATCGGCATTCGCCAAGCCCGGCGCGCGCAGCATGCGCGACATCATGGTCGGCACCAGGCTGAGCACGGTGGGTCGGTAACGATGGATTGTGGCCAGCGCCTGATCGGCATCGAACTTTTCGTTGAGGATCACGCTACCGCCCGCAAACAAGGCGACTTGAGCGAAGAGAAAGGCCTGGTTGTGATAAAGCGGTCCCGGCAAATACAGGCGATCGCCGGCGTTGAAACCAAGCACTAGGGCGAAAGGATGCTGAGCGGCCGGATAGCAGAACGCGCCGGGCGAGACGATGAGCTTGGGTTTGCCGGTGGAGCCGCCCGACGCAATGGCCTTGTAAGGCTGCGGTACGGCATCCCTCGGTGGCTGATCCGGATAGCCGCCCAGTGAATGCATGTCGCGGCGACTGATGCCGGCGAGTTCGCCAGCATCGCTGATGATGGTGGCCGGCGCCGCCAGCGCCAGCAGTGCATCGCGCTCGGCCTCCGGCATGCGGTGGCTGATCGGCATCGGGCATGCGCCGAGCTTGTATGCCGCAAGGGTGGCGACGACATGCTCGAGGCTGTTGGGAACATGGATGGCGACAAACGTCCGCGGGCCCACGCCGTCATGCGCCAACCGATGTGCCAATCGGTTCGACCACGCGTCAAGCTCCTTGCGGGTCAGGGTGGACGTGGTTCCGTCGATCTGCTGGACAAGGAGTGCGGGTTCATCCGGATTTTCCGCAGCCAACTGGCCAAGCCTGGCACCGGGCGTGAAGGTTTGTGCTGACATGATTTCTGGGATCCCCATGGCCAGGACGATCTAATAGCGATAGGCCTTGAGGCCGAACGGCATCAGTGCGCTGACAAGGAAGGTCAGGGCATTCAATGCGAGTAGCTGGTGGTAACTGCCGAAGTGGTCGTGCAGCAGCGCGGCGACCGCAGGTCCCGACGCCGCGCCGATGGTGACGACGATGACCAGCAATGCCATGACGGTGCCCAGGATCGCCGGAGCGAAAAGGCGCCCGCCCAGGTACATGAGAATCGTGCCTTCGCTGCCGACCGCGAGTCCGAGGCTGACTGCCATAACGTAGCCACTGGCCTGGCTGGGCCAGAGGGCCAGCATGACTATTCCGGCCAGAGGAAACAGAGCAAAAAGTGTCGCCAGTCGCGAGGCCCGGATGCGGTCGAGCAGGACGCCGGCCAGCAGATTGCCACTCAGTCCGCCCAAGCCGACAAGCCCTTGCGCCACGGCAGCCTTGGCCGCGGACAGACCATATTCCTCCAGCATCGGCACCAGATGAAAACTGATGCTGTTGAATGAATAACCGTAGAGCACCAGCCAGACCGCGACGATCAGGAATTCCTTCTGCCGGATCGCCTCCAACAGCGCCCTGCGCTGTCCTGCCACCGGCTTGTGCGGCACGATCTCCGCCACGGGCAGCGTCTGTTCCGGATTGACGCGTACCCAGAGCAGCGCGGCGCCCATGGCAAGGATCAACACCAAGGCGCCGAATGCTGCATAGGTGTGGCGCCAGCCAAGTTGGCCAATCATCGACAGCGCAGCCAGCGGTGCCACCATGGCCCCGGCATAGTTGAGCGAGAAAAGAACGCCGAGCGCCATGCCCCGCTTGTCGACGAACCAGCTGTTGATCACCTTGGTCAAGGGCACCGGTGTCACGCCCAGCACGGTGCCGAACATGAGGATGCACAGTGCGTAGTAGATGCCTATGCCGTGCCCCATCCGGCTCATGCCCAGGAAGACCAGCGCTTCCATCAGCACGGCTCCGATGATGATGCGCCGGGCATGCCCGCGATCCAGCAGCCATCCCACCAGCAGGGCGAAGACTGGGGTCGTCAAATAGCAGATGGTCACGCCGAGATAGATCTGCGTCTGGCTCCAGCCCAGATCGCGCTCGAGAGGCGCCAGGAAGATCCCCAGCGTCGAAGCCCACAGCGCGCCACCGCTGAGCATCATGATCACGCCGAATCCGCCCAGCACCTTCCACTCTGGCGAGACGGAAAGCGACCTCGACCCTGCGGCATTCCCCAACAGATTTCTGACAGCTTGAATTGGCATGGGATCAGATCCGGTCAAAGTGCAATGCCCAAGTACGGGGCGTGTTGATTTCCAGTGCCTGGACTGCTCCGCCGCGCACGATCAGGCGCATGGCGACCCAGCGCACCGGCGCCGGATCCAACGGCCGCAGCAGCCAGAATTCGGGAAGCTCTTCGTGCTCCTGTGCGCCGACATCCAGCGCCTCCAGCCGCCACAGGCTGCGGCCATAAGGACCACGCATCTCGAATTGCGCCGGACCTTCGGCATGAATGCGGACTTCCGTGTCCGTCTCGACGCTGGAATAGCGTCCGCTCATGCGTTGTAGGTAAGGCAGGCTGTCCACGGGATTCTTTCGATCGAATTGCAAGGCGCTGTCAGGTTGCTCAAGCAGCACGACTGCATCACTCCCTTCGCCCACCACTTTCAGGCGGGTCGTCTTGAAGCCGACCTGGTTCAGCACGAAGGCATCGCCATCGACGGTGAGCGGCGCATACTGGCTTTGGTGATCGAAGCACAGGCGCTCGTTGACGACCTCCAGGGCCATCGTGCGACCGCTCTCGGCATGGACATAGAACCCGGCTGCCGCAGCGGTCGCTCCGGTGGCAGTCGGCGCGGCTGGCATCAGCTTTTCGCCAAGCAAGGCATCAAGTACTTTCCAGCCCAGTTCAGTGGCACTGATGTCCGAACGGTTGACCAGAATCGCCAGACCCAGCTTGTGTTCCGGCACCACCAGCATTTGCGAGTTGGCGCCAACGACCGCGCCGGCGTGATGCAGCACCCGCGTACCGCGATGCAACTCGTCCACGAGGCCCAGCGCGTAGCTGCCATCCTTACCCTGCGGAAAGTGCGCCGGCGTGAGCATCTCGCGCCAGGTCGCGGCATTGCCGATATGCGGATGGCGCAAAAACGCCGTCCAGCGCATCAGGTCGTGCACGGTGGAAATGAGTCCACCTTCGCCGAGTACGGTGCTCGGCATCATGCCGCGGCGGAAACCCTGTCCAGTGGCGATGTGGGGGCAGGCCAGCGCCGGCAGCATCTCGTACTCGCTGGACGGCAGACAGGTGTCCCACATCCCCAACGGAGCAAAGATGCGCTCGCGCAAGAATGCTTCATAAGACTTGCCGCTGACCCGCTCGATCAGCAACGACAGCAGCCGCGCTCCGGTGTTGCTGTAGAGAAAACGACTGCCCGGTTCGAACTGCGCCCCACGCTGCCGCGCGATCAACGGCAACACCTCTGACTCGGGGAAATTCGCCAACATGCCACTGGTGATCATCAGCAGATCGACCCAGCAGCGCAGGCCGGCGGTATGGTTCATGACCTGCCGCACCGTAACCGGCGGCAGTTCCGGATGCAGTTCTGGAATCCACCGCCGCAACGGTGCATCCACATCAAGGAGGCCGTCTTCGGCCAGGAGCATCGCCGACAGGCAGGTGAATGGCTTGGTGGTCGATCCGATGCGACCGCGGGTCCGCGGGGTATTGGCCAGACCTGATTCCATCGATGCCAGGCCAAAACCGCGGCTGTAGACGACGTTGCCATCGATTTCCACGGCAACGGAACCGCCGGGGGCACTTCCGGAATCAAGCGGATCGAAAATGTTGTCCAAGACGGAGGCGAAGGCGTTCATTGACGCAACTCGAGTCCCGGACAAGAACGGAAATACCGCACGTCAGTGCCGCGCACCGATGGTGCCTTTGACAAGACCTGCTCTGACGTCGCCGGTGAACGGGTATCTCTGACAACTGATCGTTGATACATGGTTCTCCCCCTCCTCCTTGCCGCTTGTGAATGACCAAGATTCGAGCGCGTAGCCAGATCAGCCTTTGAAGATGGAATGCGACGGATGCCTGTTGCGCCAGGGCATCGCTGCTTCCCACTGCGAGGCCAGGCGCAACAGCGTTGCCTCGTCGCCGAGACGCGTGACGATCTGTACGCCAACAGGAAGATCGCTCACCGCACCGTGATGCAGAGGCACCGAGGCCGCCGGATGGCCGGTGACATTCAACAAGGGAGTGAACGCGGCGTAATCCGCAAAGGTGCGGTGCGCGTATTCGATGACTCCTTCCTTGCTCGCGGCCGGATCGAACTCCCCGATCCGCGGCGCAGGTGAAACGCCGGCGGGAGTGATCCATGCGTCGAAATCCAGGAAAAAGCGATCTACTGCCTGCCGTGCAATCTGAAAAACCGCGTCGGCCTTGAACAGATCAGGGACGGTCAAAGTCCTTGCGTAGTCGAGCGCGCGGAGCGTCATCGGCTCGAGCGTGTCGACTCCCGCCGTGCGGCCCGTGAGGGATTCCAGGGCTGCAATGCTGTGAGGCAGCACCGACATCATCGCCGGAAGAAACGCTCCCATGAGCACCTTCCAGTCCAAATCGGGAGAACCCTCCTCGACCGAATGGCCGAGATCTGCGCAAAGCTTGCCGGCCATATCGATGGCGGTCTGGCAGTCCGGATGAAGGCGTGTAAGCAGCGGGGAGGAGCGAAGGATGCCGATGCGCAGCTTGCCCGGGTCGGCGCCCACTTCCTGAGGGAAAGGACGATCGGGACGAGCCACCGAGTAGCGCGATCCAAGCGAAGCGCCCTGCAGAACGTCAAGAAAAGCTGCGGAATCGCGTACGCTCCGCGTGGTTACGTGGTAGCTGATGAACGGGAACAGCCCGCCATCGGTCTTGCCATCGAGGAGGTTGCGCGCGCGGCTGGGCTTGAGCCCAAAGGTGCCGGTGCAATGCGCAGGGCCGCGGATCGACCCGCCGCTGTCGCTGGAGCTCGCGACGGGAACCACGCCTGCAGCCACAACGGCGGAAGACCCACCGCTGGAGCCCCCCACTGAATGGCCCAGATTCCATGGATTGCGCGTGGCGCCGTGCAGTGTGGATTCGGTGGAGCAATAGAGCCCGAACTCGGGCGCCGTCGTCGCACCCAGCGGGGCTACGCCGGCGCGCTTGAGCCTGGCGACGAACTCGGAATCGGCGGACGCGCTGAGGTCGGCGGTCAATCGCGATCCCTGCATCATGGGCTGTCCCTTGCAGCCATGGCTTTCCTTGAAAAGGAAGGGCAGTCCGGCAAACGGGCCGCTGCCGTGTTCGCCCACGGCGGCCGGGCCCGACATGAAGTTCAGCGATGGATTCAGCTGCGCAATGGCCTGCATGGCGCACTGCTGCAACTCGGCGGGTGACGTTTCGCCGCGCTTGACCAGCTCCATCAGGCCGGTGGCGTCATGCGCCGCGTATTCACTGAGTTTCAAGGGGTCTTCGCCTTTGCGGTCTTGGGGGTTTTGGCCTTGAGTTCTGGCAGCATTCGATCGATCGTCAGATCCAGAATCTGGCGAAACCACTCATCGTGACTGAGCTTGAAGACCCCGGTCTTGACCGCCACCTGCAGTGCGTTGAGATCCTTGAACTTCGTGCGAATGTCGCTTTGTCTGGTGCGATCGACCCTGCGACCTGAAGCTGCATGGGATACCGCCAGACCGCTCAAGACGGACCAGGTGACGGTGGCGCGTTCGACATCGACGCCCGCATCGAGCATGGCCTGCAGCGTCGAATCAAATATGCGCATGATCTTCTTGTCGGCAAGCGCACCCACCATCTGCACGAAGTTCGGATGGCGCTCCACCACGTTCGCGTACGCAATCACCAACTCCATGAGCTGACGGCGGGTTTCCTGGACGTCATTCGCATCCACCAGCGGGATCTCGTCGAGCAAGGTGATTGCCAACGCATCGTTGAGCTCGGCCAGTGAGCCGAAATAGTTGTAGAGCGTTGCCACGCCGGTGCCCAGTTCCGCAGCGATGGCCCGCATCGACAAGGCCTCGTGGCCGTCACGTTCCACGAGATCCAGCGCGGCCCTGACGACCTGCTCCTTCTGAAACATGGGCTTTCGGCCGGGTACTGCGGTCGTTGCGTCGGACTTGTCAGGGAGGGCAACTGGGGTTTTCTTCATGTCCTTCGCTCCTGTGGCGGGCGTTGATATACGAACGACGTTCGTTTAACGTATACGAACATCGATCGCAAAAGCAAGTGATGGATGGAGCGAGCTGCAAAATTCCTCAATCCACGGCAGCGACGTACCCTAACAGCGGACCTCAACGGTGGCCCCCAATCTCATGAAAAAAGTCCTCAGCTTCCATGTCGAACGATGGGCCCTGCTCCAGCCGTTCCATATCGCCGGGCGTACCTTCGAGGGATTCGACTGCGTCGTGGCTGAGCTGGCCGAGGACGGAAACGTGGGGCGCGGCGAGGCGCTGGGCGTTTACTACACCGACGATCAGCTTCCGGCGGTCGTCGCACAACTGGAAAGCGTGCGGGCGGAGATCCAGGGCGGGATCAACCGTGAAGGCCTGCAGAACCTTTTGAAACCGGGCGGCGCCCGCCATTGCATCGACATGGCCATGTGGGATCTGGAATCCAGGCTTTCGGGTAAGTCGGCCTGGGCCCTGGCGGGTGTAGCCGCCACACCGATGGAAACCGTTTACACCATCGGCATCGAGCGTGAGCCGGAGGAGATGGCCGAAAAAGCGGCCAGGGCACCCCACCCTCTTCTGAAGGTCAAGCTCGATAGCAACCGACCGGTGGAACGAATCGAGGCCATCCGCAAGCGCCGTCCCGACGCGCGCCTGACGGTGGACGCCAACCAGGGCTGGAGCTTCGAGCAATTGAAAGAAGTCATGGCACCCATGCAAAAGCTGGGCGTAATCTTCATCGAGCAACCCCTGCCACGCGGCGAGGATGCGGCGCTCGAGGGCTACAAGGCGCCGCTGCCCTTGTGCGCCGACGAATCCTGTCTGCACCTAGGGGAACTGGAGGAGGCCTCCCGTCGCTATCAGATGATCAACATCAAGCTCGACAAATGCGGCGGCCTGACCGAGGGGCTGACGCTGGCCAAAGCGGCGCGGGCGAAGAACCTCGGCCTCATGGTGGGCTGCATGGGTGGCACCTCGTTATCGATGGCCCCGGCGCACGTGCTGGCGCAATTCTGCGATTTCGTGGACCTGGACAGCCCGCTGCTGCTCAGGAATGACCGCATGGGCGGGTTCAACTACCAATCCGGGCAAGTGATCGTCGGCCCGAACTTCTGCTGGGGCACCGGAGTTTCAACGACATGACCCACATGCCGCAGATATCGAATGACCACCGGCCTCCTAGACAGGAAGGCGATGCAGCTGTTCCAGGTGGCGTGCTGCACTATCAACTGACCGGCCCGGCGAACGCCGAGCATGTCGTGGTCTTCGAAAACGGTTGGAGTGCCTCGTTGTCATATGCAGTGTGGCTGGAGGAAGCACTGTCGCCGCACGTGCGCGTGCTTTCCTACGACCGCGCCGGTATTGGCGACAGCCGCAGCACTGCGCCGCTGACACCGACAGCCTTGACACAACAGTTGCTCGCGCTGCTTTCAACACTTGGCATCCAACAGCCCGTGGTGGTGGTCGGACATTCGTACGGCGGACTGATTGCAGCGCTGCATGCGGCCCAGGCACCAGCCATGGTCCGCGCCATTGTCCAGATTGATCCGACGTCCGAGTTCGACCACGAACTCATCGACCGGTCATTTCGGATCATGCCCTTGGTAGGCCGCTTCATGCAGCTGTGCGCGCTGCTGAAGATTGACGGTCCCATCTTCTTTCACACGGCCAAGGAACTGCCACCGGAGACCTTCGCGCGGATAAAGCGCACACCCGGGTGGCTGGTGCGCTCCTTGAGCGGTTCCATCGAAGAGTTCAGGTTGCTCGACGGTATGCGCCGGATCATCACGGCGTCCGAGGCTGCCACGCAATGTCCACGACTGGTCATCAGCTGCGCCCCCGAGCAACTGGTCAATTCCTGGCTGCGGAAGCTGCTCATGAGCGACGAAAAGACCGGGAGATACTGGAATGCCATCCACGGACTGCATCGGCGGCAGGCTTCGTTGAACGACGCCAGTCGCTGGATGAGCGTGCGGAACAACCACATCAGTCTGGTCACCAACCGTGCCAGCGCAGGCGAAATCGCTTCGAGCATTCTCGACTTCATTCGATAAGGGCGTATTCCACGAATACCCGTTCCCAGAACCAAGGCAATTTCCGGCTCCTCTGCCCGCCTTCGTGGACCTGATCGTGAGAGCGACATCCATTTGGTTGGTTTGCCGGGGCGTGAGTAGTCCAGCGCGTAGCCATGCCCGTAGATCCAATGGTCCAGCGTCAACGACATGCACAGAATTTTTGGACTGATCTGAAGCACTTCTGCTGTAAACGATGACGACTTCCACGGCGAAAAGCGCCGCAACGACACGCATGCTCAACCACCGATCCGGATGCCCGACTGATCCGCAAGAGCAAAGGCTAAGAGACGAAGCTCAGCTACCTGGCCAACAGCCTGATGGAGAACCGCCATGGCCTGGTGATCGGGGTGGATGTCCGCCATGCCAACGGCACTGGGGAACGCGACGGAGCGCTGGATCGGTTGACCCTCGCCGGAGTGAAGGAAGGAACCACGCTGGGGGCAGGTCACCAGGCCGTTGCTCGAGGTCCAGCTGGCCAGCGCGGCATTCATGGGCTGCCAGGTGACGCCGCTCGCCGCGGTGAGCGGCGTGCCGCCGATCGTGAACGTGAGGCCGGACACCACGCCGTTGCTGTAGCTGTAGACCGCCTGGTTGCCGTCGGGATAGGTCACGGTGGCGAGATGGCCCATGGCGGAATTGTCTCTGACACCATTTCCGCTCGCTACGTGGCGGAAAGTGAACCACCATTTTCGAGAGGAAAAATCAGATCTTCCATTTGGGAAACTATTGCTCTCCGCGACGCTGGAAATGTTTGCGTTGATATAAATCCATTACTACGGCGACAATGAAACAAGCCACGGATATATATATTAAATAAGTTAAGAGATGATCTTGATATGATGTAACATATACTAATGACCCGTGATCGTTAATTTCAATCGGATGCGTCAAAGTTGCTTTATCGCTTCCATATTTTGTGAATATACTGTAATAGTGCATATGTAAATAACCAGCTATTGCCCATATGGACACCAAAAACCACTTGATGATCGTTAATAGCTTATTGACGTTCACCATAAATGGCCTACTGGACCCAAAGTTGTTGTGGTTGGACCCATGAATGCATTTGCGCCAACACCACCGCCAAGAGTTAAACCACCGCCAATTACATTTTGGCACCCAGTGTGATCTTTCCCCCAAAATCCATCAAGGCTTCCACCCATCCCATCGCCACCAGAGGCTGCAATATTTGTAAATGGACCGGCGAGGTCGTATACGGTATCAGCATTCGACACCTCAACTTGAACGCCCGCAGACCCTCCATTTGTGCCAATGCTACCTCCTGGCCCGTTAGGTACGTAGAAATAAGGCGCGATCTGACCGTGGCTGTCAAATGCCGCTCCAATTCCTATCATTCCTGAAATTCCAATGCTCGTACCAGGAATCGTTAAGCTGTATTGAAGCGAGAATCCCAGCTGTAACGTCCACAACCCATAGGGATCGATGTTCGTCAGCGGATTCCCACCCACATAGGCATAGGTATTGACCCCGCCATTCAACCCCAGCGGATCACTCTCCACATACCGCCCCAGCGTCGAGTCGTAATCCCGGAACCCGTTGTTCCACAGCCCCGTCTCCACATCGTAGTACTGCCCCGGGAAGCCCAGGTTCAACGGCGCCGAGTTCGACACCGTCACGGCCTGCGTGAACGGCCAGTTCTGCGCGCTCCACACCACCACCTGCGATGCATTCGTCACCACCTGCGGCCGGCCCACCTGGTCGTCGCCGATCGCCTCCAGCTGACCGTTCACCTCCCGCCCGATCAGCCGGCCACCCAGCCACAGGTAGTCGATCCACGCGCCGCTGTCGTTCTCCGCCAGCAGCGGGCCACTGGCATCCGGTGCGAAGTAGGTCGTCCCCAGGCTCCCCGACTTGCGCAGCCGCTGCCCTTCCGGGTTCACGTAGTAGCTCATCCCGCCCGCCGCGCTCATCCGGTTGAAGGCGTCGTACTGGTAGACCGTGACACCACCCAGCGTGGTGATATTGCCCAGTGCGTCGTAGCCATAGGTCTGGGGATTGGTCCCGGTGGTGCTCACGATCCGGTTGCTGGTGGCACTGTAGCCCGTGCTGTTGCTGGTCCCGCCCTGCACGCTGGTGATGCGGTTGCCGTCGGCATCGTAGCCGTAGCTGGCCACCACACTCCCCGAGTACGCCGCCACCAGCCGCGACTGGTCGTCGTAGTCGAAGTCCTGGCTCATCGTGCCATCGAGCGCATTGTCGATCCCGGCCATGCGGTTGGCCGTGTCGTAGCTGAAGCCCAGGCTTTCCACGCCCGGCGTGTTGATCGCCGTGAGGCGGCCGTCGGCGTCGTAGCTCAGCGTGTTCGCCAGGCCGTTGCCCGAGGTCCAGCTGGCCAGCGCGGCATTCATCGGCTGCCAGGTGACGCCGCTCGCCGCGGTGAGCGGCGTGCCGCCGATCGTGAACGTGAGGCCGGACACCACGCCGTCGCTGTAGCTGTAGGCCGCCTGATCGCCGTCGGGATAGGTCACGGTGGCGAGATGGCCCATGGCGTCGTAGCCGTAGCCCAGCGAATAGGCGGTGCCGGCGATCGAGAAGCCGCGCCCCGCAATCCACCCTTCCGGGGTGTAGCTGTAGGCCGTGGAGCCGGCGGCGTCGCTGACGGTGCACAGGCGACCCACGCCGTGCGTACAGCTGTCGTAGGCGAAGGTCTGGGTCTGCCCGCCGGCGCTGATGGTCGTAAGCCGGTTGAGGGCGTCGTAGCCGTAGGTGGTCGTCACATTGTTGGCGCGGGTCAGGCTGCTGCGCCGCCCATATGCGTCGTAGCTGGCCGTGGTGGTGCCGGTATCCGGGCTGGACACGCCCCACAGCTGACCCAGGCCGTCATAGTTGTAGACGGTGATGAGACCGCGCGGGTCGGTCACCGTGGTGACATGGTCGCCGGCGTCGTAGGTATACGTCGTGACCGTGGTCGAGGCCATCGCCGGCAGGACGATGCCGGCGCTCCCGCAAGCGCACAGCACGGCCACGACCTTGGCCAGAACCCGCCTCTCGAGCATCGCGCCACGCACTGCCTTGTTCATGATCATATCCCGCAGACCCTTGCGCGCATCCCGCATCGTTCGGGATGCCCCCTGTCCACTTGCGCTCACCATGGCCGGCCGGATCATGGCGTACCTGCCTTGACTGCCGCCGACGCGGTGTCGGAAGGACACTTGATCACGAGGGGTTCCATGGCACCCGCCGTGGCTGCCGCGGCGCCGGCGGGGCAGTTCACGTACACCTTGACGGTGGTCGGCTGTGTCCAGCCCGAGCATCCCGCTGCGTTGCAGGCATTCACGGCATAGTCGTACTCGCCTGGTGGCAGGCCGCTGTTGATGTAGCTCGTTGCCGAGCCGCTGTAGATCGTCGATGGTCCGCCCGATGCGAGGTTGGTGCGCTGTAAGGTATAGCTGGTGGCTCCACTTGATGCGGCCCAGGAAATCTCCGCGGCGCCGGGGGACGGCACCTGGCCAGGGCCCGAGATACTGCCTGGCGGCGCCGGTACCAGCACCACCGTCCCGACGGCGCTCCATGGGCCGCACCCGCCGGCATTGCACGCTTGCACCTTGAACCCATAGGTCGCGCCCCAGGCGTTGCCGCTGGGTACGGTGCTGGTACCGCCGCCGCTGTACACCGTGCTCCAGCCGCCGCCATTGGTCTGCTTCTGGAGGGTGTAGCTGGTGGCGCCGCTCACAGCCCCCCAGCTCACCGTGTAGCTGCCGCTACCGTTGGTGGCCGGCACGCTGAGACTCGGTGCCGTGCTGGGCGGGATCGTGACCGTCACGCTGGTGCTCGTCGTGTACGCACTGCTGCAGCCGCCGGCATTGCAGGCCTGGACCCGGAAGGCATAGCTGCCGCTTGTCGTTTCTTTCTGGGTATACGCGAGGGCCGCACCGCTATAGATCTGGCTCCAGGCACCGCCATTGAGCGCTTGTTGCAGGATGTAGCTGCTGGCCGTGCTGGCGGCCGGCCAACTGACCGCGACCGAGCCGCTGCTGGTGGCCGGAACACTCAGGCTGGCCGGTGCCGGCGGCGGGAACAGCACGCTGATCGTCGCCGTGGCACTCCAGCTGCCGCAAGCGCCGGCATTGCAGGCCTGCACCTGGTACCCATAGCTGCCGTCGCCCTTGCCGCTGATGGCCATGGACGTGTTGCCGCCGGTGTAGATCGTGTTCCAGCCGCCGCCATTGACCTGTTCCTGCAGGGTGTAGCTGGTGGTGTCGCTCATGGCGCTCCAGCTCACGGTATAGCTGCCGTTGTTGCTGCTGGCAGGCAGACCAAGGGTGGGTACGCCCAGGCTGGCTCCGCCCGACTCCGTGACCGTTTTCACGCGATTGAGCGCGTCGTATTGGTAGGCGACCGTGTGACCGAGCGCGTTGGTCACCGAGGACACATTGCCGTCGAGGTCGTACTGGTAGGTCTGCTTCTGGCCATTGGCGCCGTCCTTTTCGAGCAGACGGCCCAGTTCGTCGTAGCGCATGCTCTCGGAAAGCGCCGTGACACTGCCACGGGTAATGACTTGGCTGGTCACGTCGCCGTTGGCGTCGTAGCCGATCGTCTCGGTGGACGTGCCGTCCTTTTCCGTATGGGTGATCGTGCGAACGCGCATGTCCGCATCGCGGTTCCACTGGGTCTCGACTCCGTCCGGTTCCGTTTGGCTTGCCAGCAGACCGAACCCGTCGTAGCCATAGGTCCAGGTGGCGGTGCCACCGTTGGGATGGGTGGTCCTGGTCTGTATCCGATCGCGTGCGTCGTAGGTGAAGTCGGTCTCGTCGCCGTTCGGGCCGATGATCTTCTGGGATTTGCCCAAGGCGGTGTAGTTGCTGTACGTGGTCGTCTGACCCAGCCCATTGGCCACCGAGGTCAGATGGCCCTGCGCATCGTACGTGTAGACGTCCGTATTGCTGTTGTTCGGCGAAGGGTGCACCACGGTCCGGGTCTGCACCAGGCCATTGCCGTACAGGGTGTTGGTATAGGTGGTGGCCAACGCCTGGTTCGCGGTGCCGTTGCCGGACAGGTTGGTGATGGTCACCGAGGCCAAGCGGCCGTGCGCGTCGTAGGCGTAGGCCGTCTTCGCATAGCCTTCGACGGTGGCCGACAAGGGCCGGACGGTGCCGGGGGTCGAGTCCCACACGATGTCCGTGGTGCGTTGCACGGCGCTGCCCCGGGCTTCGATCTTCTGCTGCAGCAGGCCCGCCGCGTCGTAGGTGTAGGCCGTGACGTTGCCGTTGTTGTCCGTGGACGACAGCATGTTGCCGTTGGCGTCGTAGCTGTCCTGGGCAAACGTCGCGGCGCAGTGCGTGGACGCATCGCCCGTCACCGACACCAGCAATCCACTGCTGTTGAACTGGTATACCGAGACGTGGCCCAGCGGATTGGTGACGGTGGCCGTCGGCCCCGTGCTGGTCGAACCGTAGACGATCGAGGTCTTCTCGTTGCCGTCGGCCAGGCTGCTCATGTTGGCGCGGCCGGCACTGTCGTACGTGGTGACGTCGTGGGCGACGCCGTTGTAGTCGACTTCCTCGAGCTGGGCATAGGTGCCCGTGCCCGGCGTGGTGTTGTCCGGGAAATATTGGTAACCGACAACCGTGCTGGGCGAGCCGGGCAGCGTCACCGAATCGATGACGCCGATCTGGCTCACCGGCTCGATCGTGGAATCGAGCACGCCGGTAGTGGACTGGTAGACATAGACGTTGCCCGCCGGATCGGTGACGTTGATCTGCTTGGCGGTGCCGTACGTGGTGGGCGAGCTGCTCCGATGCAGCGTGAACGACTGGCCGTTGGTATGCGTGACCACCACGGTGTTCGCATCGGGATAGGTCAGCGTCCAGCCGATGCCGGACGCATCCGTGATCGACAGGAGAGTGCCCTGTGCATTGAAGGTCAGATCGCGGGCGTCTTCATCGTGGACGGTGTAGGTACCGTTGCCGTTGTTGGTCAGCGTGGCCGTCCCCGCACCATTGAAGGGCCCGGGCAGGTCCTCGGTGGTGCCAGGCATGCCATAGAAGGCCGAGGTCGACGTGAAGGTCAGCACAGAGCCATCCGGCCGGTAGTAGTTGGCCGGCCCGCAAGGTGTAGGCATGCCGCCACCGGGCAATTGGTCCGGCGACATGGCATTCGTGGTGTTGGTCGTGGCTGGCGGCTGGGTGCAGCTCAGGAACAGCCGATAATCGAGATTGGTGGTCCAGGCGCCCATGCTCTCCATGCAGGTCGCGCTGCCGGCGCAGGTATAGCGGGAGTTGTAATAGCGGACAAACCTCAGACCCATCTCGCCAGGCAGTGCGAAGTCGGTGACTTCCTCGATCTTGCTGCCCGAACTGGTGTCGATGGGGTCGCCATCGGCGACCGCGCTCGTCGTATCACTGTGATCGCAACCGGTCTTCGGATTCTTGTCGTTGTTCAGGTTGGCCGTGGATTGTGTGTTGGTCGAGGTATGGACCGAACCACCACCACGGGGGCCAACCGCGGTCACAAAATAGCCGCTGCCGGAGCCAATTTCGTCGTAATTGATGGGGAAGCCACCACCATCATCCAGGACCCACGCGGTGACAGTGGAGCCAGCGAGGTTGGTAACGTCTGGCTTGGCGTCATCGCCCAGAACCATCGAAGAGAGCGCACACCCTGCAATCAATGCGATAAGGGCGAGGTTCCATCTTGGCCTGCCTGCTGTCGTGGATTGGTACCGCGCTGCGTGACGCATTCCCGGGCGCCAACTGCGCCGTGTTTCCACCATCGAGCCTGCTTCGGCAGGCGAATCCACTGGTTCGCCGAGCGGCGATAGCACATCGTCTTGGGCTGACCTTGCAGGTCTTCCGTCAGGGGCTACCGACTGACCAGGACGCCAGTCAAACAGCACTTTCACTGCCCCCAGGCAGCTCCCTTGCCAACGTGCACGCATCGTATTGTCCCCTGAGACCGCGCGGTGCGCACGGTGCTTTTTAGAACTAACGCTGCGTAGACCCGTGTGTCAACGAGCAGGTTTTTGCGACACGATTACTCGTGGCCAAGCGTCAGCACGATGGTCAAATCACCGACCCGATCCGCCAAATGATGGTGCACGGCGCAGTGAAAGTGGATCAGGTTTTCATGCTGGCGATGACCGGCTACAACTTGGTGTTGATGAGAGCCTTGGGCAGTTGCGCCTGCCGTCTGGAAAACCAGCATGGAAGCACGGCGGAAGGTGGCAGAACCGACGAAAATGCATCGGAGATCGAGACGGCGCCTCTCCATCTCGGCTCGATCATCATGGGCCGATTCCAGCCAATGCTACGAGCACCCCAAATGGGCGTTTTTCAGCAACCAGCTAGTCGTCCAATGCGAGCCAACTGTCGTGATCCTTGGCGATCGCCGACCAGGCCATTATGGAAACAATGGCCGCGAACAAGAACACAAACAAACCAATGATGCCGCCCACCACAAGGCCCATGGAACCGGCCACCGCAAGCATGCAGGCAGCGACAAGCGTTGCAGTAACCCGAGACTGCCGCGTCTTGCCCACCAGCTCCCTCTTGAGCTTCGCCGCCTGCCCATCCAAGCCCATCAACGCGCCCAGGGGATGGGTGCCATGGACGCTGGGCTTGCCAATCACCACCGGACGCCCATCGAAATGATGGATGGTGAAGTAATGCGTGCCGTGCCCGGTACCCGGCTCCGACCCTCGCGTCTTGCTGTATTCGACCTCCAGCACCGCCGTGGCCCCAATGCGATGCGCTCGGTCTCGAAGCATGCGCATGGCCGCCTCGGGCGAATCACGCGATGAGCCAGCCACCAACCAGTGGCTCCGTACCAGCACCTCCCAGCCCTTGATGGTCGCGCTGCGCGACGTCAACACCCCCCCGGGTAAGACGTAGCGTGCCGCGCCGGTCAGCGCCACCGGGCGCACGCAGCGTGCGCGATATCCCTTGGGCGTGGTCGATTCCTCGAAGGCCACGCGCTGGCCTTCGACGACGGCCTGCGCTTCGGCGATGTCGTTGCAATGAAGGAAATAATCCCGTCCATCGTCGCCACGCAGGAAGCCGTAGCCCTTGCTGGGCAGGAAACTGCTGATCGTGCCTTCCATGCGACACCTCCGATCAATGCAACGGGGCCGGATGCGGCGCCGTAGAAGCCGTCGGTGCCGGGGAGGCATCGTGGTGTTCCGGCGCCAGCGGCCCGGCATAGATGCAGGTCACACCACCGTTGGTGAGCGCCACGGCATAGCGCAGGTCGCAATTGACCGCCGCGAACAGGATGGGGAGCTGCTCGTTGCCCCAACTGTCCGGCAGGAACACCACCTTCTGGCCGGCCGTGCAGGCCGCCGCAGTGACGTCCTTTTGCCACTTGTTCACTTCGCAGATACGCGTCTGGTCAGGAGCCACTGTGGTCATCGATATGGTACCGGCCGACGGCGTGGCGCCCCGCGGCGCGACGCCGTTCGCGTTGCATCCAAGCAGCCACACCGGCATCAGCGCGGATACTGTCAAACGAACCAACCCGTGCTTCATAGCCGTGTCTCCTCGTGAAAGTGCACCCACCCGCAAACAGGTGCTGCAGGGAAAATTTACGTCGTACGACCTATCGTCAAAGCTGGCGCCCTTCGCCCCATGGCTCAAGCCTCCTGCGCGCCTCGTCGTCGCCATGGCAGAGGCGATCCTCCAGCGAGACGAGGAAGATCACGGCCAAGTGACCCGCAACCTCGTCGCCATACAGGTCGCCGAAAACTGCCCAAAGGCAAAGCGCGAGATCTTCGAATTCCGTAAATGGGCCCCTACGGGCTTTACAGGTATCGAAGCTCCGCATCGCGGTGATGGCATCCATCTCCCGTGTGGGCCATCCCGTGCGATGCACCCAGTTCAATGCCTCGAACAACTCGGTAGCCGTGTTGCTGAATGCCAAGCGGCAGTTACACATAACGACCCCATGGGTGTGGACTGCCCTTACCCCAACACATTCGCTCGATCACGCAAGCACCCTCTTGCCATGGAGTCAGCGGCTCGCCAACCTGCAACTGGGACGTTCTCTTTTCCGATCGACGTAAAAGTGCAGGGCGGCGCTTGACTTCCGATTTGCCATGCGCAAGAGTCACTCCATCGACCGTCGACGGCGCAGCCTCCGGTGCGGCATACCAGCCGATTGACATTCCCCAGAGCAGAAAATTTTGGATCGTACGATCCAAAAAAGCTTCTGCGCGTTTGAATTTCTTTCGGTCGTACGCCCGAATTATTTTTCCGTCGTACGACCCATGGCGTTGCGTCCGCTAGAAACTTCCGGACTGTCAACGTCGCCGTCCAACTGCCATGCCGCATCCTGCAGCCATCATCGACCGTACGATGACGGGATGGCTTATGCGATGAGAGTCGCCCGAGCCTGGCGATGCTTGGCAAGGATCGGACTTGGCGGCGGATTTCGTGCGACCGGCGTACCTTCTGCTTCCCACTGCTTCTCCAACGCCTGACGCAGGCGTACCTGCAAGGGCATCAGCGGGCGGAGCCCGGCTTGTATCAGGGCACAAGCGTCGTACTGGCCAACGCGATTGAGTGCGGCTTCCGGGTCGCGCGCGAACTCCTCGACGGTGACACCCAGTTCTTCGAGGTACGCGGCCTTGTAGACGCCAGGAAAAGGATTGGTGACGGTGGTGGTCATGGCGAATTCCACATCCTCCGGGATGGCTTACCACCTCGATACCATGATCGGTCGTACGCGCAAGCCCTACTGGAAGCACCTCTCTACCGACAGCACCTCTGGCCTGTTGTGGCTCTACTTGCGCACCTATTATCTACATAGATAGGTGCGCAAGTAGACCCGCGCACACCACTTGCGCACCTATCTTCTCGCGCGCCCAGTCAGCTCGCTGATCATGCTGCATCCACCTGCTCATCGAGCCTCGGTCCAGTGGTACGTTTGATCCGGCGTACGGACACCTATGAGCTTCCGCGGGATATGTCGGTCGCGTGAGGAAGGCGGGGGGACTTCGCTGCCTTCAGGCATGCTTGCCGATCTCCAACCGGATCACGAAGACGTGCCGCCGCATGCGGGTGAGCAAATCGACATCGGCAGGAAGGCTGACCCGTCTCTAGTTTCAACGTGTCCGAAAAGTGGAACGACGTCAACGCCCCGTTGGCGCATGAGGAGTTCCAGATTGCGGAGTGGATACCGGCCTACCACGGAAGCCCGATTGCGCCCCCGCCTCCCTGATACCCGCCAGCGTTCGTGCCGGACACGGTAGGCGCTATCACTGTCCGCCCCGGACGGGGGATCTCACATCTTTGTCCGCCCCGGACAGACTCGTGACCTGCTGATATGTCCCGGCGTCCCGCGCGGACGCAGACCCTGCGAGCCCAGGAAATACGTTCGTCCTGTCTTCGTACGCCAACCCCATAGCGCCGCCTGTTGAAGCGGCGTCCGCGGGCTTGCGCAATTCGGCTTTAGTGCTTTCGTAGCTTCCACACCCCAGGCCGCTGGGAAACCCGCAACGTTGAAGTGCATGGCGAACACTTCGTCCACCACCGAGATCACATCCATGTCCCATGATCAACCTTCCGAAGCCGGCGACGAAATGGACGACGGCATCGAAGACACTCAATCCTCCAGCGAACTGCGCTTGTTCATCGGTCTACCTGTCCTGGCCGTATTTCTTTTCCTGGCCGATTGGATCGTCTGGGCCATCGCCGGCAAACCACCCGAGCTTGCACCGATCCTTTGGCTCAATCGGGTAGGGACGACATGTGCACTGATTTTCCTTGGCCTGATTCTTCTCGGGTCTACCGTAGCGGTGCTCTGGGGCCTTGGCCTCGTCGCGATGACGCTGGGGGGCATCCTCATCAAGTCATGCCGCCGCCAGCTCAATCGCTGAAACCAACGACTTCCCTGTTCCGTCCCCATTGCATGAGGAGTCACCCGTGTCGAACAACGACCTGACCAACCAAGCTCCCGCCTGGCTTCGCCTGACCCTTGGCGTACCTCTCCTGTGCATGCTCGTAGGCCTGTTTGCCTGGGTCGAATGGGCGGTCCAAGGGTTCACTCCTGAACTGTCGCCACGCCATTGGTTCGACTATGGCGGCATGCTACTGGCGGACATGAGCTTCGCTGGTGGTATCGCCACCCTGCTAATCGCAGGAGTTCTCTGGATACTGGGGATCGTGGCCATGGAACTCGGCGAGAGATCCCTCCAGGCATTGCATCGTTGGCGCAGTCGCTGATGCAGCCGCACGCCGAAAGCCATGAACGAAACCGACCGACCGAAATTGCAGCTCATACCAGGTGACCGTGAAGCACTGGAGCGTCAACTCGTCTACCTATGCCTCTATGGCACCACGGATGAGTTCCGCATCGCTTGCGAAGCCTTGGCGCCCCGCGGCCAGCTTACGCTGGTCGTAACCTCCAACACGGCTCCGCCAGATGACAAGCCATGAATACGTCACCTTCGCAGAGGCCATCACCGCGCTTGTCGGTGCGAAACAAAAATACGTTAAGCAAGCGCCCTCTCGCACGCCCATCTACGGGACTCGCGCATTCAATAAAGTGTGCTGGATTGGAAACCTCTGACAATCTGAACTCTCCATGGCTGATTCATCAACACGGAAAGTGATGCAGCCACCTTCACAAGGTTGGCACCGGAAGCGCACCAGAGGCTAAACGGCCCACATGGTCGACATACGGCCCATTCAATGAGGGGTTTTGCGCCCTACCGACCGGGATGTGTGTAGCACGATCTCCACACCTCAAGTGGAGATCGTGATGAATGCCACCCCCCTCCCCCGCCTGTACACCGAGACCGAAGCCGCCGAATACCTTGGCAAATCGGTCATCACCCTTCGACGCTGGCGAAGGCAAGGACGGCTGGAGAGCATCAAGATCGGCCAGTCCACACGCTTCACCGAAACTCATTTGTTAGCCTGCCTGAAGGTGTGTACATGTCCCGCGTCATCTATCGCATCACCGACGAGTACGCCATCGTCGCACGCAAGGGTACGACCAAGCTCTACCTCGAGTGGCGGGAGCGCGGACGAAAAGTCTGCCGCGCTACGGGCTGTAGCAGCCTTGAAGATGCCCAGCGGAAAGCAAGAGAGCTGATCCTCGAGCTGGCCGATATTCGCGATGCGGACCCGTCCGACATGCCGATCGTGGCGTGCATCGACCGGTACTGGCTGCAACGCGGGCAGTTCTTGCCAAGCCGCGACACAGCCAAGCGCTCCATTACGCTCTGGCGCGAGTATTGGGGCGACACCAGGACGATTACCGATCTCACCGCCGGCGCACAAGAAGACTTCACAACTTGGCTGTCCAGCAAGGGCTACAGCGACGGCTACGTGCGGCGCGTCATCGGCGTGGGTCAGACTGCGCTCAACCGGTCATGGAAGCGCGGCGAGGTGCGTCAGGTTCCGTTCGTGCAACTGCCGCAGGGTGGTGAGGCTTACCCGCACCATGCCAGCCGCGCTCAACTCGTCACGCTGCTGAACACCCCCATGCCGAAACACATGCGGACGTACACCCTGATCCGGCTTTGCACAGGGTGCCGCGGGGATGCAGCACTGGATCTCCAGCCCTTCCAGGTGCAGTGGGACGACAAGCTAATCCACTTGAACCCGGCCGGGCGCCGCCAGACGAAGAAGTACCGCCCAGTGGTACCCCTCACCCGCGTGCTGGCAGCGCACCTCAAGACATGCAGCGCAGCTTCGCATTATGTCAACTGGTGCGGGCGCCCTGTAGGGTCGATCAGAACGACATGGAGGAAGATCAGGAAGGCTGCGGAGCTGCCTACGTGGTTTGCTCCCAAGGTGCTGCGGCACACGGTCGCCTCGGAATTGCGGCGCCGCGGCGTGCCCGGCTGGGAAGTTTCAGGGCTGATCGGCCACAAGAGGGGCGAGGCGGCAGCCACAACGGGGGGTTATGCCAAGTACGACCCGGCCTACCTCGGAAAGGCCCGCAAGGCGCTCGATGCATGGCTGACTGATCTCGCGAAAGACGTGCCTTGGCTCCGCGGGGTCAGTGCGGGGTCAGTCGACGCCGGAAACAGAAACGGCGCAAAGCCCGAAAGCCGCGCCGTTGCTGGTTCGAAGGTGGTGGGCGGTACAAGGATCGAACTTGTGACCCCTACCATGTCAAGGTAGTGCTCTACCGCTGAGCTAACCGCCCGATTCGCGTGGCGGCAGGCCGCGCGAGCCGCGCAGTATAGGCGACTCCCCGGCTGTCCACAAGTTCGGCCGGCCGGGGCCAGGTCAGCGCAGGATCTGCTCGCGCAGCTTGTGGATCTGGTCGCGCAGCTTCGCCGCGTCCTCGAACTCCAGGTTCTGGGCGTGCCTGTACATCTGCGCTTCCAGTTTCCTGATCGCGGCGGCGGCCTTGGCCGGGTCCATCGCCTCGTAGCTGGCCGCCGCCTCGGCCACGGCGCGCTGCCGGCCCTTGCTGCCGCGGCCGCGTGCCGGCGCCTCGCTGCGCGCGCCTTCCATGATGTCGGCGATGCGCCGCTGCACCGTCTTCGGGGTGATGCCGTGCGCCTCGTTGTAGGCCAGCTGCTTCTCGCGGCGGCGGCTGGTCTCGTCCATCGCCGCCTGCATCGAACGGGTCACCTCGTCGGCGTAGAGGATGGCCTTGCCGCGCACGTTGCGGGCGGCGCGGCCGATGGTCTGGATCAGCGAGCCGGTGGAACGCAGGAAGCCTTCCTTGTCGGCGTCGAGTACCGCCACCAGCGACACCTCCGGCATGTCCAGGCCCTCGCGCAGCAGGTTGATGCCCACCAGCACGTCAAACTCGCCGAGGCGCAGGTCGCGGATGATCTCGCTGCGCTCTACCGTCTCGATGTCCGAGTGCAGGTAGCGCACCTTCACGCCGTGCTCGGAGAGGTATTCGGTGAGGTTCTCAGCCATGCGCTTGGTCAGCGTGGTGACCAGCACGCGGTCGCCCATCGCGATGCGCTTGTTCGCCTCGCCCAGCAGATCGTCCACCTGGGTGCGCACCGGGCGCACTTCCACCTCGGGATCGACCAGGCCGGTGGGACGCACCACCAACTCGACGATGGCATCGCCGGATTTCTGCAGTTCGTACTCGCGCGGCGTGGCGGAGACGTAGATCGCGCGCGGCACGCGCGCTTCCCACTCCTCGAAGCGCAATGGGCGGTTGTCCAGCGCGGACGGCAGGCGGAAGCCGAATTCCACCAGGGTCTCCTTGCGCGAACGGTCGCCCTTGTACATCGCACCGATCTGCGGCACGGTGACGTGCGACTCGTCCACCACCAGCAGGCCGTCGGCCGGCAGGTAATCGAACAGGGTCGGTGGCGGCTCGCCGGGTGCGCGCCGGGAAAGGTGGCGCGAGTAGTTCTCGATACCCTGGCAGTAGCCCACCTCGGCCATCATCTCCACGTCGTAGCGGGTGCGCTGGTCCAGCCGTTGCGCCTCGACCAGCTTGTTGTCGCGGTACAGCACCTCCAAACGCTCCTTCAGCTCGTCCTTGATGGTGTCGATCGCGTTGAGCACGCTCTCGCGCGTGGAGGCGTAATGCGTGCGCGGGTAAACCGTGTAGCGCGGCACCTTGCGGATCGTCTCGCCGGTGAGCGGGTCGAACAGCGAAAGCCCTTCCACCTCGCCGTCGAACAGCTCGATGCGCAGCGCCTCGGTTTCCGATTCGGCGGGAAACACGTCGATGATCTCGCCGCGCACGCGGTAGGTGCCGCGGCGCAGCTCCATCTCGTTGCGGGTGTACTGCAGCTCGGTGAGCTGGCGGATCAGCTGGCGCTGCTCGATGCGCTCGCCCTTGGCCAGGATCAGCCGCAGCGACAGGTAATCCTCGGGATTGCCGAGGCCGTAGATCGCCGACACCGTGGCCACGATGATCGCGTCGCGCCGCGACAGCAGCGCCTTGGTCGCCGCCAGCCGCATCTGCTCGATGTGCTCGTTGATCGAAGCATCCTTCTCGATGAAGGTGTCCGACGCCACCACGTAGGCTTCCGGCTGGTAGTAGTCGTAGTAGCTGACGAAGTACTCCACCGCGTTGTTCGGAAAGAATTCGCGGAACTCGCCATACAACTGCGCCGCCAGCGTCTTGTTCGGCGCCATCACGATGGTGGGCCGCTGCACCTGCTGGATCACGTTGGCAATGGTGTAGGTCTTGCCCGAACCGGTCACGCCCAGCAGGGTCTGCGCGGCCAGGCCCGCCTCGAAGCCTTCGCTCAGACGGCGGATGGCCTCGGGCTGGTCGCCGGCAGGCTGGTAGGGCGCGACGAGTTCGAATCTATCGGTCATGGCGGACGATATGCGGGCAGATGCCCGCATATTAAATCGCCGCTGCTGACAAGCCCTGTCAGCAGAAGCCGACGCCGCGGCCCTCCGGCGACCGGCTGGCCGCACGGACCGGCCTTCCTAGCATGACCCTCCCGCCCGTGCAGGAGCGCATCATGGCGATGCGGCAGGCTTGCGGCTTCCGTGAAAGACAGTCTGGCGTCACGCTGATCGAGCAGATCATGCTGGTGGCGATTCTCGGCGTGCTGGCCGCCATCGCCACGCCGTCGTTGACGCAGCTGTTCCGGCGCAACCAGGTGCAACTGGCGCAGACGGAATTCATCGCCGCCCTGCAGCACACGCGCAGCACCGCGGCTTTCAGCGGCAGGCCAACCCTGCTCTGCCCCAGCCGCGATGGTGCGCAGTGCAGCGGCGAGACACGTTGGGAATCCGGCTGGCTGATCGGTCACGATACGGCTCGCAAGGGTCAACCTGATGCCGCGCCACTGCGCACCGGGCCCGGTTACACGGGCGTCACCATTCTCGGCGACAGCGGACGCCGGTTCGTGCGCTTCCAGAACGACGGCAGCGCCAGTGGCATGACCAACACCTTGCGTATCTGCCGCCGCGGCCAGCCGGACCAGACGCTGGTGGTGGTGATCTCGAATTCCGGCCGCATCCGTGGCGCCAAGGCCAGCGCCGAACAGGCCGCCAGTTGCGCCGCAGCGCAGTGATTGTGGGCCTGGGTGGCACACATGCGAAAAGGCCGGCATTGCTGCCGGCCTTTTCATCTGTCTGGCGCCCGAAGTTGGACTCGAACCAACGACCCCCTGATTAACAGTCAAGTGCTCTAACCAGCTGAGCTATTCGGGCGGGAGCTGCGTAGTTTGTAGATTGGACGCCGGGCTGTCAAGTTGCCGGATCGTATCCGGCGCTTTCTTTCAGCCGGTGATCACGCGATAGCAGGGCACGTAGGCCGCGCCACCGGGCAGCTTCATGCGGTGCTGTTCCACGAAGGCCCGCAGCAGCTTGTCCAGCGCCTGCATGATGTCGCGGTCGCCATCGATGTCGAACGGGCCGTTCTGCTCGATCGCCTGCACGCCCTCCTCCTTCACATTGCCGGCCACGATGCCGGAAAACGCGCGACGCAGGTCCGCCGCCAGATCGTGCAGCGGGCGACCGTGGCGGAGCTGCAGGCCGCGCATCGCTTCATGGGTGGGGCGGAACGGGGTCTGGAATTCCAGCGGGATGCGCAGCGCCCAGTTGAAGAAGAACGCATCCTTCGTGTCCAGGCGGTTGTTGCGCACCTTGTCGATGCCCTTGGCCATCGCTTTCGCCACCGCGGTGGGGTCGTCCACGATGATCTGGTAGTGCTGCGCCACCGTGTCGCCCAGCACGAGCCGCAGAAACTTGTCGATTTGCTCGAAGTACGGTGCCGACTGCTTCGGCCCGGTGAGGATCAGCGGGAACGGCGCGCCCGCGTTGTCCGGGTGCAGCAGGATACCCAGCAGGTAGAGGATCTCCTCCGCCGTGCCCACGCCGCCGGGGAACACGATGATGCCGTGGCCCATGCGGACGAAGGCCTCGAGGCGCTTCTCGATGTCCGGCATGATGACCAGCTGGTTGACGATCGGATTCGGCGACTCGGCCGCGATGATGCCCGGTTCGGTGATGCCGATGTAGCGGTTGTTACGGCGCCGCTGCTTGGCATGCGCAATCGTGGCGCCCTTCATCGGCCCCTTCATCGCGCCCGGGCCGCAGCCGGTGCAGATGTCCATGCCGCGCAGGCCGAGCTGGTAACCCACCGCCTTGGTGTAGTCGTACTCCTCGCGCGAGATCGAATGGCCGCCCCAGCACACCACCAGGTTCGGGTCGATGAAAGGCTTGAGGATGCGCGCGTTGCGCAGGATCTCGAAGACCACCTGGGTCAGCGCGTCGGACGGTTCGAGGTCGCCGCCGATCTGCTCCAGCTGGGTGGACACGTAGACGATGTCGCGCACCACCGCCACCAGCAGCTCGTTGATGCCGCGGATGATCTGGCCGTCCACGAAGGCCTGCGCCGGCGCCTTGGTCAGCTCGATCTTGATGCCGCGGTCCTGCTGCAGCACCTGGATGTCGAAGTCCGGGTACTGCTCAAGGATCGCCCGCGGATCGTCGCTGATCGCACCCGAGGTGAGCACCGCCAGCGCGCAGCGGCGCAGCAGCGCATGCAGGCCCGAGTCGCTGGCGCCGCGCAGGCGCGCCACCTCGTGACGGGAAAGTATGTCCAGGCCACCGGCGGGCGAAATGCGCGCGCTCACGGTGGCGTTGCTGCCGGCAACGCCGGCACCTGCATCATTCATCAGTATCTCCACGCCACTGTCCCGTGGGCACACGCCCGCGCGGATGCGGCAACACCGAAGCTTCCTGCCTCGACCGCGGCGCCGTCAAGACGAAGCGGTGGCGCGATGTGCGTGCGAAAAAAGCCGGCGTCCTTGCGGGCGCCGGCTTTCGGTGACGCACCAGGGTGCAACCTGGTCAGAACGTATAGCGGACCGTCAGCATCGCCGACCAGCGCGACACCACGTTGGTCTTGGTGTAGGTGCCGGCGTCGTATACCGTCAGCTGTTCCGGCTGGTAGTTGCCGTACTTGTCCGTGTAGAGCTTGTAGATGTACTTGCCGTCGACACCCACACCGGCATAGTCGGCCAGGTTGCGCGTCTGGTAGAAGCCGAGGTCGCGCTCCTGCCCCCAGCGCTTGTTGACCAGGTTCAGCACGTTGTAGACGTCCAGGCGGACCTCGCCCTTGTTGCCCTTGAAGATGCCCGGTATTTCCTGGCGGAAGCTCAGGTCCAGATCGTTGACCCACGCAGCGGTGGCGGCGTTGCGGTTGGCAATCTGGCCCTGATGCTTGCTCAGGTACTTGTCGCTCTGGATGAAGCTGTAGAACTGCTGGATCTGCGCAGCCGTGGCCGGCTGGCCGTTCGGTTGCAGCAGGGTCACTTCGCCGTTGCGCGGGATATAGACCAGATCGGTACCCTGGCCGAAGCCGTCGCCGTTGGCGTCGTTGCCGAAGGTCCAGCTGTACGGCTGGCCGGTATGACCATCGTAGAACGCGCTGATGCTGGTGACATAGTCGCCGAAGAAGCGGTGCTGCCACGTGATCGACGCGTTGACCCGCTGACGCACCGCGCGATTGGAACGCGACACCGTCTCGTCGTTCGGGTTCACCCAGGCGCTGTTGGACAGGTTCGAGCTGGCCTGGCTGGAGGTGCCGGGGTTGACCTCGGTGGAATCGCCAAAGGTCACGCCCAGGCTGCCGAACCAGTTGTCGGAGAACGGCTTCTTCAACGACAGGGTCAGTGCGTCGGCATGGCCCTTGTGGGTATTGGTGAGATAGGTGGAGTTGTAGGTGAAGTTCTTGCTCGCGTTGGCCCGCGCATCGGCGCTGGCACCGGCCTCGCCCGGCGTCTTCCAGTACTGGTTGCGGCCATCGGGCATCGTGCCCGTGGGCGAGCCGAGGTTGAGCATCTGATACCAGATACCGTCACGCACCTTGATGTACTGGTACTCGGCCGAGAACACGGTACCCCACCACGGCAGCTCGCGATCGAGCGCCAGGCTGTACTTCCACACGGAAGGCAGCTTGAAGTTCCGGTCGATGGTGTCCACACCCATCTGGCTGCTCGTCGGCGGCGGCAGGTTCTGGCCGAACGGATTCGGGCTGAACACCGGCAGGCTGTTGCCCTGTCCCGGCTGGTCGCCGTAGTCGTTGTACACCTGATACACGGTGGTGGTGACGCCGTTGTTCTGGAACGGATTGGTCATCCACACCGTCGGCGGGTTGGACTGGAACAGGCCGAAGCCACCGCGCAACTGGGTCATCAGCTGGGTGTCGAATGCGTAGTTGAACGACAGGCGCGGCTCGATGATGCGCAAGCCGTCGATGGTGTTGTCGTTGCGCAGCGGGGTGACGTTGCTACCCGGCTGGTAGTTGGCCACGACCTGGCCATTCGCATCGATGCCGAACGTCTTGGTTACCGCCGGGTTGTAGACCGGGCGGTCGCTCGTGTTGGCCTGGTCGACGCGGATGCCGTACTGCACCGACAGGTTGTTGTTCACCTGCCAGGTGTCCTGCAGGAACAGGCTGGTCTGGCGCAACGTCCACTGCGCCGCCACGTCGTTGAGCGTATAGCCCGGCGAAGGCTGGTAGATGTTGTACGAGTCGTAGATGCCTTTCTCGAAATTGTCGATGCCGAAGAAAGTGTATGCACCGAACTCGGTGCGGCCGAACAGGTTGTAGATCTTGTTCTGCTGGAAGTCGACGCCACCCTTCAGGGTGTGGTCACCCAGGTACCATGTGGCCGCCTCGAACAGGCTCCAGGTCTTGATGTTCAGCACGTTGTAATGGCTGTACTGGTCCTCGCCCAGGTCGACGTAGGGGGTGGAACCGGTCTGCTTGCCGGTCTTCGGGTTCGTGCTGAAGCCCACATCGACGAACACCTGCGGCTGCTGCTCGGCCACGGTGCGCACCTGCGAGAACTGGCGATAGCCGAGCTTGGTTTCGGTGGAGAAATCCTGGCTCCAGTCGTCGAAGAACTGCAGCACCGCATTCTTGGTGTCGCTGTTCTTGGTGTACCAGTAGCTGGTCAAGCCGATCGAGTTGCTGGAATTGCCCTGCACGATGGGCTGGACCTCCTTGGTGCGCTGGTAGCTGAAGCTGGCGCGGTGATCGTTGGTGATGTTCCAGTCCAGCTTGGCCAGGTAGCGCTCGTCGAGCAGGTCCACATTGCCGCCGCTGAAGTTGCCCGGCTTCAGGCCCAGCGCGTTGGCGGCGTTGATGATGCGCTGCAGGTCGCCCGGCGACACCTTGTTGGAAGTGGACGCGCCATTGCCAAGCGTGGAGTCGAGGCCGTTGGCCGAGTCGGCGCCCAGGCCGACGGTCTTCTCCTTCTCGTAGTTGACGAAGAAGAACAGCTTGTCCTTGACGATGGGGCCGCCCAGCGTGGCGCCCGCGGTCCAGTCATGGTTGTAGCCGGCGTAGTCGTAACCCGGCTGCCCCTTGTCCAGCCAGCCCGCAGTGCCGACCAGCTTGTCCGCATTGCGGTAGGCGTAATACACCGAGCCGTGGAAGTCGTTGGTGCCGCTCTTGGTGACCGCATTGATGTTGGCGCCGACGGTATCGGAGGCGACGTCGAAGTTCGCCGTGGAGATGTTGTACTCCTCGATGGTGTCGGCCGAGATCGGCGAGCCGATGTACGGCATGCCGTTGGAATTCAGGCCGAACGGATCGCCCACGCCGGCGCCGTCCACGGTGATCGCGTTGTAGCGGTTGTTCATGCCCATCGTGGAGATCGCGCCTTCGCCGCGGTCCGAGATGCTCACGCGCGGATCGAGGCGGGCGATGTCGGCGATCGAGCGGCCCGGCGAAGGCGCCGCCTGCAGCTCGCGCTGCGAGACGTTGGTGGACATGCCCTTGTTGTCTGGCGTGAAGGTCTGCGCCAGGGCGCTGGCCGACACGGTGACGCCACTGAGGTTCTTCGCCTCCTTGATCTGCTCCGCGCCCATGGTCAGGTTGACCGCGGTGTCCTGCGCCAATTGCAGATAGACGTTCTTCTGCTCGCTCTGGGCCATGCCGGCCTTGGACACGGTAACGTCGAACGGACCGCCCACGCGCAGACCCTGCGCCGTATAGCGGCCGTTGGTATCGGTGGTGGTGATCTTGGTAGTGCCCGACGGCTCATGCACGATCTGCACGGTAGCGCCGGTGACCGGCTGACCGCTGGCGTCGAGCACGCGGCCGCTGATCGAGGAGGAGGTGTCCTGGGCCAGCACGGGCGCGGCGGCCAGCAACGTGGCGATGGCCACTGGCAGGAGCTTGGTGCGCAAACTGTTGTTCATCGAGATTCGACCCCTGAGAGATTCGCAAGAAAAGCACTGGACCAGCGCAGAGGGGCCACCCCTCTTGCCGTTCTAAGAAACTGATTCCACTGGAATAACTTGATGATCCCGGAGTGCGCGGCGCGGCGGCCGGCCCGGACCCATCACGACGAATGTAGTCGCATCATATTACAGAATCGTAACTTTTTAGCGTAAATGACGCATTCACTTGCGATTCGCGAGGCGGGATCGCAAGGAAAGCCGCCCTTGCGGCGACACGGGGCCAAAAAAAAGCCGCCTCCCGGGGGAGGCGGCTTCGGGAACACCGCTTTCGCGGCGTCCTGGTTCGCTTGTCAGAAGAACGAGGCGCCGAACGTGATCATGTAGGTGCGGTCCTCGAGCAGCGAGTAGTACGGCGCGGAAGCGTACAGCGTGTTGCCGTCCTGGTCCTTGATCTTGTCCGGGTTGCTGGCCAGGAAGGCGCCGATGTTGTTGGCGTTGGTCAGCGCATGGCGATCGGCCAGGTTGAAGATGTTGAGCTTGATATACGGCTTCCGGAGCCAGCTGGCGAAGTCCGGCAGGCGTACGCCCGAGCTGAAGTTGAGCACCGTGTAGCCGCCCACCTTCTCGGTGTTGGACCAGTCGCCCCAGATGGGGCCGCGGTACTTGGCATCCAGGTTGGCCCAGAACATGCCATGGTCATAACCGAGGCGGATATAGCCGGAATTCTTCGGCGTGTTGAGGAAGGTCTTGCCCTTGGTGTTGTAGATACCGTCGCCAAAGCTGTCGAGGTCAGCTTCCAGGGTTGCCTTCTGGTAGGAGTAGTTGGCATACACCGTCCAGTCGTCGGTGAGCTTGTAGCTGCCCTCCGCGCTCAGACCGCGCATCTTCATCTTGGGCAGGGTGAGGTAGACCGTCTCGTTGGTGTTCTCGTCATAGCCGGACACCTGCTTGTTGTTCAGATGCGATTCGTATGCATCCACGTTGCCCGAGAACCGGTCGCCGTAGTAGCGCCAGCCCAGATCCAGCGTGGTGGCCGTCTCGGGCTTGTTGTTGTAGGCGCCCGCGGCGGCGTTGGCCGCATTCTTGGGGTTCTCCGCCACCGCCGCGTTCTGCAGCAGCGCGCCATTGATGGGCGCACGGAAGGTCTGGCCGGCACCGAGATACAGCTGGTTGCGGTCGTCGATCTGATACTTGACGCCGACCGTCGGGCTGACCTTGTGGTAGGTCTTGCCGAAATAGCCGCCGTACTGCGCGTACTCGGGGTTGCTGTCCTCGCTGCCCCAGTTCTCGAAGTCGTAGCCACGACGCTGCTCCCACAGGTAAGCGGCGCCGGCGGTGATGGTCCACTGGTCGTTCGGGGTCCAGGTATTGGTGGCGAAGACCTTGCGCGTATCGGAGACGGTGTATTCGCGGTAGAGCCGCTGCACCACGCCATTGGAATAACGGATCAGATCCGTGGTGCCCCAGAAATCGGAAGGCACGCCGTCGGCGGTCGGCGTGAACACCTCCTGCTGCTGCTGGCGCGGACGCTCGTACCAGAAGCCGTATTCCAGGCTGTCGTTCTCGCCGAAGTCCTGATTCAGCTTGGCGATGATGCCGGGACGGAAGGTGAAGGTCTGGGAAACATCGTAGGCCAGGGCCGAGCCGCCGATCTTGCCGTCGTTGTTCACGTCGGCATCGGCATAGCCGAGGCTGTTCTGGATCTTGGTCGATTCGGTGAAGATGTAGCCGCCGCCGCCGCCGCCATTGCCGTACCAGAAGTACGGCACGACCGAGAGATGCAGGTTGTCGCTGAGCTTGAACTCCCCGTCCATGCTGGCCATCCAGCTGACGAACGGATTGGTGTGCAGCATCCAGTAGTTCTTGTCGGTCGGGCTGGTCAGCTGCGGGTCATAGCTCTGGAAGTAGTTCTGCTGGGCCTGGGCCTTGGTCAGGCTGTCGTAGGAATAACCGCGCTCGCGGTTGTACTGGAACGAGGCCGAGATGGAGTTGTCGTCGTCGATCGTCCACAACGACTTGCCGTCCACCTTGGTCACGTTCGAATTGCCGGGACCGCGCCAGAAGTCGGCCGTGTTGTTCGAATACGACAGCCATGAACGCACCGGACCCGTATCGCCGGTATTGAAGCGCAGGAAGGTACGGCGGTAGTCGTTGCTGCCGAGAGTCTGGCTGAAGTCCACGCCCGCGGTATGCGACGGATCGATGGTGGCCCAGGCGATCGAACCGCCGGCCGCGCCGGAGATCGGGGTATCCACGTCGGGGTACCCCTGCAGCACGGTGATGTCGCCATAGTTCTCGGCATCGCCGTACTCGGTCGAATAAACCTTGTAGTTGCCACTGTCATTGACCGGCGCGCCGTTCACGGTGGTGCCGATTTCGTCGCTGGTGAAACCGCGGATCTGGTAGTTGCCGTTGGCCAGGCCGGTGTAGTCGTCGGTGGACGCGTTCACCCCAGGAATGCTGTCGATCACCTGCACGAAGGTACCGCCCGGTGCCGCCTTGACGATCGCGTCACGGGTGATCGTGGAGACCGCCTTCGGCGCGGTCTGCACCTCCATCAGGCCGCCGCCCAGTGCGAGGCTCTGGGCCTGCACCGTGACCCCGGAGAGCTGTTGTACACGGCGCGTATCGTTCGAGGTCGTGGTGTTCGACGTGCTCGATACGCTGGTGCGCTGCTGCTTGGGCGGGTTGGTCGTGCCCGTGCCGGCCTGGCTTGCCGTGGTCTGTGCCAGCGCCAGGCCCGAGGCCATGCAACAGGCGAGCGCAATGGCCAGGGAAAGATGATTTCGTTTCATTACGTCAGAACCCCATGGTTGGATTTTCATTCGGATTCGACCTGCAGACCCGGAGGAACCAAACGGCAACGCGAAGGCCGCCATGCCGATCCTCGCGGTCCCCTGCTGGCGCTCCCCGCTTGGTCATGCAATCCATGCGGATCACACGCACGCACTCCGCGGGGAAGCACGTCAGTCACTGCAGGGCCTCATCGCATCCACCAATTTCTTGCTGTTCATGCAAGAAAAAACGATTTCTTCGGGCGCAAAAAAACCCGACCGTCAGGTCAGGTGGATGAATGTGGCTATTGCCCTTGCGGCCTTGTGGGGAAAATCCCGCCTCGACCGCCAAACCTCTGGATTCGCCCGTGGAATCCCTACGCCAATGTTAGCATTTTGGCGAGCTTGTCTGACAGCATTTTTACAATTGCCATCACCCGCACGCAAGTGTCATCGACCTGGTGCACCGCACCGGACACATGGCACCAGCCATTGGCAAATCAAAATCCCGCAGGACCATGTCGCACGATGGCGCGATTGGCCGTCGCCTGCAGCGGGCGATCCGCCGGAATGCATCGCACGATCCCGCCGTTTGACAGCCACTCGCTGCAAGCCGGGCATGCCCACCACTCGTGCCCACCAGTAGCGGACGCGGCAAGAAGTTCTCTGTCGCGATCGGCAGCCCAACTGGTCAGAGCCGCAGGTGCAGATAGGCTGCCACGCCGCCCAAGAACATCTGCACGGACAGGGCGATCAGCAGCATGCCCATCACGCGTTCCAGCGCGGTCAGCATGCTCTCGCCCAGCCAGCGGAACAGATAGGTGGAGCACAGCAGGATCACCGCCGTGGCCAGCCAGGCGCCGATCAGTGCGATCGCCCAGTCGGCAGTGCGCCCCGGCTGGGTGTTGGTGAGCAGCAGCAGCGCCGCCATCGCCGAGGGACCGGCCACGCCGGGGATCGCCATCGGCACGATGAAGGGTTCGCCGCCGCCGGACTTGCCGAAGATGCCGCCGCCGTCCGCCGGCGGGAACACCATGCGGATGCCGATCAGGAACAGCACGATGCCGCCGGCGATGCTGATCGAATCGGACTTCAGCTGCAGCAGGTTCAACAACCCCTGCCCGCCTATCAGGAAGCCCAGCAGCACGCCCAGCGCGATCAGCAGTTCGCGCACCATCACGCGGCGGCGGCGCCTGGGTGGCACGTCCTTGAGCAGGCTGAGGAAGATCGGGATGTTGCCCAGCGGGTCCATGATCAGGAACAGCATGATTCCCGCCGCCAAGGTGGTCATCTGCGTTTCCATCAGTGCGCCCCTGTCCGGCGGTGGCAGCTCGTCATGCCGCCTCCCGCAGATCGAGCACGCGGCCGCGCGCGGCCATCCCCTGCGCGCCGAGCAGCCAGACCACGGCTTCCGCCGCCGCATCCGGCAACGGGTGCCGCATGGTGTCCTCGCCGAAATAAGCCTGCCGGCGCAGCCGGGTGCGCATCGGCGCGGGCAGCAGCGCGTGCACGCGCAGCGGGCTCTCGTCGGTTTCCTCGTGCAGGATGGCTGTGAAACGCTCCAGCGCCGCCTTCGAGGCGCCATACGCCCCCCAGTGCGCACGCGCCAGCCGTGCCGGATCGTCCAGCACGAAGACCACCGCGCTGTCGGCTGCCTCCTGCAGCAGCGGCAGGCAGGCCTGGGTCAGTGCGAACGGCGCATTGACGTTGACGTGCATCGCGCGCAGCCAGTCGTCGGGCTTGTGCATGGCGATCGGCGTGAGCCCGGCGAAACTGGCAGCGCAGTGCACGATGCCATCCAGCCGGCCGAAATCGTGGCGCAGCCCATCGGCCAGCGCGGCGTATTCGCGCGGCGTGGCGGTTTCCATGTCGAGTGGATGGATCACCGGCTCGGCGAGACCCTCGGCCAGCATCGCATCGTACAACTGCTCCAGCTGGCGCTTGCGCTTGCCGCTGACCACCACGGTGGCGCCGGCGCGTGCCGCCGCACGCGCCACCGCACCGCCCAGGCCGCCATACGCGCCGGTGACCAGCACCACGCGACTGGCCAGCGTATCGCATGCAGGCGTCCAGCCCGCGGGAAGACGCGCGGTCGGCAGCGTCATTCCTGCGCCGCCCCGGTCACGTCGCCGGCCATGCGCGCCAACTCGCCGGAAGCCTGCAGGTCCACCACGATGTCGCAGCCGCCGATCAGCTCGCCCTCGATGAACAGCTGCGGGAAGGTCGGCCAGTTCGCGTAGTGCGGCAGCGCGGCGCGGATCTCCGGATCGGCCAGCACGTTCACTGCATGGAACGGCGCGCCGGCCTGCTGCAGCGCCTGCGCGGCGCGGCTGGAAAAACCGCACATCGGGAACTCCGGCGTGCCCTTCATGAAGAGCACGATCGGGTGCGCGGCGAGCAGCGACTTGATTCGCTCGTTTACGTCCATGGCTGGATACTTCATCTTTACAATGCAGGCGAACCGGTATTGTATCAGCCGTTCAACGGCAACCGATGCCGCCGCGCCTCTTCTCCCAGCCACCCTCAAGGAGCCACTCATGGCGATCGAACTCCCCCCGCTGCCCTACGAAAAGAACGCGCTCGAACCGCACATCTCCGCCGAGACGCTGGAGTACCACTACGGCAAGCACCACCAGGCCTATGTGACCAATCTCAACAACCTGATCAAGGGTACCGAGTTTGAGGGCGCCGCCCTGGAAGACATCATCAGGAAGTCCTCCGGCGGCGTGTTCAACAACGCCGCGCAGATCTGGAACCACACCTTCTACTGGAACTCGCTGAGCCCGAAGGGCGGCAAGGAGCCCACCGGCAAGCTGGCCGACGCGATCGACAAGGCGTTCGGCTCGTTCGAGAAGTTCAAGGAGGAGTTCACCAAGTCCGCCGCCGGCAACTTCGGCTCGGGCTGGACCTGGCTGGTGCAGCGACCGGATGGCGCGCTGGGCATCGTCAACACCTCCAACGCGGCCACGCCGATCACCGGCAGCGACAAGCCGCTGCTCACCGTGGACGTGTGGGAACACGCCTACTACATCGACTACCGCAACGCCCGCCCGAAGTACCTGGAAGCGTTCTGGAACCTGGTCAACTGGGAATTCGCGGCGAAGAACCTCGCCTGATCCAGTCATCGGCACGAAAAAGGCGGAGCCGTCCCGGCTCCGCCTTTTTCGTGCCCGGCATTTGCGCAAACTCGCCGCAGGAAGCTGCAATCGCTACAATGCGCCGGTTTGCGCCAACACAATCCGGAGATTCCATGAGCGACCAGCCCCAGTACCGCCGCATCCTGCTCAAGCTCTCCGGCGAAGCGCTGATGGGCGAGGCCGACTACGGCATCGACCCGAAGGTGATCGGCCGGCTGGCCGACGAGATCATCGCGGTGCGCAAGGCTGACGTGGAAGTCGGTGTGGTGATCGGCGGCGGCAACATCTTCCGCGGCGAGGGCCTGGCCGCCTCCGGCATGGACCGCGTCACCGGCGACCACATGGGCATGCTGGCCACCGTGATGAACGCGCTGGCGATGGCCGACGCGATCGAGAAGCGCGGCGGCTACGCCCGCGTGATGAGCGCGATCCAGATCCACGACGTGGCCGAGGACTTCATCCGCCGCCGCGCGATCCGCCACATCGAGAAGGGCCGCATCGCGCTGTTCGCGGCCGGCACCGGCAACCCGTTCTTCACCACCGACTCGGCCGCCGCCCTGCGCGCGGTGGAGATCGGTGCGGACCTCCTGCTCAAGGCCACCAAGGTCGACGGCGTCTACACCGCCGACCCTGCCCGCCACCCAGATGCCACGCGCTACGACGAGCTGAGCTACGACGAGGTGATCCAGCGCAACCTCAAGGTGATGGACACCGCCGCGATCGCGCTGTGCCGCGACCACGACATGCCGCTGCGCATCTACGACATGACGGTGCCGGGCAACCTGATGCGCATCATGCGCGGCGAACCGGTGGGCACTCTGGTCCGCAACTGACCATCCCGCGGCCGGCCACCGCCCACGCCCGGCCGCGGCGGCTTGCGCTGCTATACTCGCCGGCTGTCCAGTTCCACCGGGAAACGCCCATGATCAACGACATCAAGACCGATGCCCAGACCCGCATGGGCAAGAGCATCGACGCGCTCAGGCACGAACTCACCCGCCTGCGCACTGGCCGCGCCAGCACCGCGCTGGTGGACGGCATCAAGGTGCCTGCCTACGGCTCGGAAATGCCGTTGAACCAGGTGGCCTCGGTCGCCCTGGGCGACTCGCGCTCGATCATCATCACGCCGTTCGACAAGAGCCTGGTCGGCCCGGTCGAGAAGGCCATCCTGGCCTCGGACATCGGCATCACGCCCACCACCGCCGGCACCGTGATCCGCCTCAACATGCCGCCGCTCACCGAGGAGCGTCGCCGCGAGCTGGCCAAGCACGTGTCGCACGAGGGCGAGAGCGCGAAGATCGCGATCCGCAACGTGCGCCGCGACGCGATCCAGAAGGTGAAGGACCTGCTCAAGGACAAGCAGATCAGCGAGGACGAGGAGCGCCGCGCCGACGACGAGATCCAGAAGCTCACCGACCGCTTCGTGAAGGATGTCGACGGCGTGGTGAAAGCCAAGGAAGACGAGCTGATGTCCATGTGACGCAAGGCTTCGGCCAGATCGCGGCGCCGGGACACACCTGACGCCGCGGACCTGCACGGCACCATGCGTTTTCCTTTCTCACCGGGGAGAGGCCCGAGGGAGAGGGGCCCGCTTGCAACAACGCCGTGACCACCCGCCCCTCCGGGGCAGCTTTTTCCCGACCGGGGAAGGACCGGCCCAAGCCAAGCCATGACCTCCAGACCCGCCATACCCCGCCACATCGCCATCGTGATGGACGGCAACGGCCGCTGGGCGAAGGCGCGCCACCGGCCGCGCAGCTTCGGCCACAACGCTGGCCGCAAGGCGGTGCGCGAGGTGGTGGAAGGCTGCCTACGCGAAGGTGTCGAGGCACTGACCCTGTTCGCCTTCTCCAGCGAGAACTGGCGGCGTCCCGAGGAAGAAGTCGGTGCGCTGATGACACTGTTCGTGCGGGCGCTGGACAAGGAAACCGATGAACTGCACGCCCAGGGCGTGCGGCTGCGCTTCGTGGGTGACCTTGCCGCGTTCGACCAGCCGCTGCGCGAGCGCATGCAGGCCGCGATGACACGCACCACCGGCAACCGCAAACTGCACCTCAACATTGCCGTGAACTACGGCGGCCGCTGGGACATCGTGCAGGCCGCGCGCGACGCTGCCGCCGCGGTGGGACGCGGCGAACTGCGCGCCGAGGCGATCGACGAGGCCGTACTGGGTTCCCGGATGTGTCTGGCCGAGCTGCCGCCGCTGGACCTGTTCATCCGCACCGGCGGCGAATGCCGGCTCAGCAACTTCCTGTTGTGGCAGGCGGCCTATGCCGAACTGCATTTCACCGATACCCTGTGGCCGGACTTCGACCAGGCCAGCCTGCACCGGGCCATCGAGGACTACGGCCGGCGCGAACGCCGCTACGGCCGCACCGGCGATCAGGTCGCCACGGACAAGGGGTAAGCATGTTGCAACAGCGCGTCCTCACCGCTTTGCTGCTCGCGCCGCTGGCGATCGCCATCATCCTGCTGCTACCCACGCCGTGGCTCGCCCTGGCCGGCGCCGTGGTGTTCCTGGGCGCGCTGGAGGAATGGGCCCGCCTCGCTGGCGTGCAGAAGCCGGCCCCGCGCATCGCCCTGCTCGCGTTTGCCGCCGTGCTGTTCGTGCTGCTGTGGACGATGCACGCCGGCATGCTGACGCCGTTGCTGCTGGTACTGGGCGTGGCCTGGTGGCTGGCGGCCTGCGCATGGCTGCGCCATTTCGCCTTCGGCGCCGCGCCGACGCCGGAAAACCGCGCATTGAAGCTTGCGGCCGGCGCCTTCGTGATGTTCCCCGCGTGGATCGCGCTGATCGACCTGCACGGCCGCGAGCCGCATGGCCACTGGTGGATGCTGCTGGCGCTGGTGATCGTGTGGGCCGCCGACATCGGCGCATATTTCAGCGGCCGCACCTTCGGCAGGCGCAAGCTGGCCCCGCAGATCAGCCCCGGCAAGACCTGGGCCGGCGCTTATGGCGCGCTGGCCGCCGGCATGCTGGTGGCGCTGGCCGGCGGCTGGCTGCTGGCCGTGCGCGGCACGGCGCTGCTCGGCCTTGGCGTGCTGGCCTTGTTCGCGGTGAGCGTCTCTATCGTGGGCGACCTGCTGGAAAGCCTGATGAAGCGCCATGCCGGCATCAAGGATTCGGGCACCATCTTCCCCGGCCACGGCGGCCTGCTGGACCGGCTGGACAGCGTGTTCGCGGCGCTGCCGGTGTTCGCCCTGGGCCTGCGGCTGCTGGGGTTGTGAGATGAGGCGGCGGCCATGAACAAGGTTGCGGTTCTCGGCGCCACCGGCTCGATCGGCGCCAGCACGCTGGACGTGATCGCGCGGCATCCGGACCGCTTCCGCGCCAGCGTGCTGAGCGCGCATCGCAACGTGGGCGCGCTGGCCGGACTGTGCGAACGTTTCCGTCCCGAACTGGCGGTGATCGCCGATCCCGCGCTGGAAGGCGAGCTGGCACGCCGACTCGCCGTCGCAGGCGTGCGCTGCGAAGTGGCCAGCGACCACGATGCATTGACCACGGCCGTGGCCGGCAACCTGTGCGACACCGTGGTGGCCGCCATCGTCGGCGCCGCAGGACTGGCTTCCACCCTCGCCACCGCACGCGCCGGCAAGCGCCTGCTGCTGGCGAACAAGGAATCCATCGTGCTGGCCGGTCCATTGCTGCTGGAGGCGCTGCGCGTCGGCGGTGGCGAACTGGTACCGGTCGACTCCGAACACAACGCGATCTTCCAGTGCCTGCCCGGCGGCCGCCCTGGCCTGCGTGCCAGCGGCGTGCGCCGGCTGATCCTCACCGCCTCCGGCGGCCCGTTCCGCGGCCGCACGCGCGCCGACCTGGCGGCGGTGACGCCCGACCAGGCCTGCAAGCATCCCAAGTGGTCGATGGGCCGCAAGATCTCGGTGGATTCGGCCACCTTGATGAACAAGGGCCTGGAGGTGATCGAGGCGCACCACCTGTTCGGCGCGCCGGCCGACGCGATCGAGGTGCTGGTGCACCCGCAGAGCCTGGTGCACTCGCTGGTGGAATACGTGGACGGCTCGGTGCTGGCCCAGCTCGGCAACCCCGACATGCGCACCGCGATCGCCCATGCGCTGGCCTGGCCGGAACGCGTCGAAGCGGGCGTGACGCCGCTGGACCTCGCCACTGCCGGCGCGCTGCAGTTCGAGGCGCCGGACCTGGACACCTTCCGCTGCCTCGCCCTCGCCTTCCAGGCGCTGCGCGCGGGCGGCGACGCACCCGCGATCCTGAATGCGGCGAACGAGGTGGCGGTGGAAGCCTTCCTGGCCGGCACCGTGCCCTTCCTGGCGATCGCCGAGGTGGTGGAAGGCGTGCTTGCGGAACTGCCGCCGCAAGCCGTGGTCGATGTGGAGTCTCTGGTCGCGCGCGACAGCGAGGCGCGGGCTGCGGCCCGGCGTCAGCTGCGACGCGCTTGCTGATATCCTGTCACCGATAGATTCCTGCCACGGCGTTTGATGACTTCCTTTTTCGGCTCGGTGTTCTGGTTGCTGGTCACGCTCGGCGTGCTGGTGACCTTCCATGAGTTCGGCCACTACTGGGTCGCGCGCCGGTGCGGCGTCAAGGTGCTGCGCTTCTCGGTGGGCTTCGGCAAGGCGGTGTGGAAACGCATCGGCCGCGACGGCACCGAATACTGGATCGCCGCGATCCCGCTGGGCGGCTACGTGAAGATGCTGGACGCGCGCGAAGGCGTGGTGCCGCCGCAGCTGCAGGGCCAGGAGTTCACCGTTCAGCCGGTGTGGAAGCGCATCCTGATCGTGCTGGCCGGACCGGGCTTCAACCTGATCTTCACCGTGATCGCGCTGTGGCTGATGTTCATGCTGGGCCGGCCCGACGCGGCACCGATCGTCACCGCCAGGCCGCAGAGCATGGCGGCGGTGGCGGGGATCCAGCCGGGCGACCGCATCCTCAGCATCGACGGCCATAAAGTGAGCACCATGGGCGATTCGCTGGATGCGATCGGCAATGCCCTGCTGGGTCGCACCCCGCTGCCGTTGACCGTACGCGATCCCGACGGTGCGCAGCGGCAGGTGCTGCTGCCGCTGGACCAGCTGCCGCCCGGCCAGACCATCGATCAGTACCTCGTCACCCTGGGTTTGCAAGCAGCGCCTGCGCCCCCCGTGGCCGCCACCGTGCTGGACGGCCAACCCGCCGCGCTGGCCGGCATGCAGGGCGGCGACCGCATCCTCAGCGTGGACGGCAAGCCGGCTCCGGACTTCGAGACGCTCGGCAAGCTGGTGCAGCAGAGCGCGGCCGCGTCGCCGAAGCTGGCGATCGTGGTCGAGCGCAACGGCCGGACGATCCCGCTGGAAGTCGTGGCGAAGCGCGAGTCCCTGCAGGGCCAGCCTACCGACTGGATGATCGGCATCGGCGCGCCGCCGATGGAAGCCGCCACGCTGCGCTACGGCCCGCTGCGCGCGTTCGGTGCCGCACTGAAGGGCACCTGGCGCAACTTCACGCAGACCTTCAGTATGGTCGGCAAGATGCTGGGCGGCGAGGCCTCGCCCAAGAACCTGTCCAGCGTGATCGGCATCGCGCAGATGGCCAATGCCACCGCCCACATGGGCCTGGCCTGGTTCCTGCAGTTCCTCGCCATGGTCTCGTTGAGCCTGGCGGTGCTGAACCTGCTGCCCATCCCCGTCTTGGATGGCGGCCACCTGCTGTATTACCTTATCGAGTTGCTCAAGGGCAGCCCGCTCAGTGAACAGGCCATGGCGATCGGCCAGTACATCGGGCTGGTGCTGCTGTTCAGCCTGATGGGCCTGGTGTTCTACAACGACATCCATCGCCTGTTGCTGTCGTGACGTCGATGATCCGCACCCACGGTTCGTCGACGCCGCAAATGTTCGTGCCGGCCGCGCTGTCGCGCGGTGGCTTGCTGCATCCGGTGCCCCTTGCGGGCACCTGCTCTTTCTCGCGGCAGGGGCTTGCCCTGTCGCGTGCCTTGATCGGGCCGGCGGCCTGATCGAAACCATCCACCGGAACCGACGATGAAGCGTATCGCCGCCCTGCTCCTGCTTGCCTCCCTCTCCGCCAAGGCGTTCGCCTTCGATCCGTTCGTGATCTCGGACATCCGCATCGACGGCCTCACCCGCATCTCCGCCGGCACGGTGTTCAACTACCTGCCGGTCAGCCGCGGCGACCGCATGACCGACGCCATGGCGCAACGGGCGATCCGCGCGCTGTACCAGACCAAGTTCTTCAGCGACGTGGAAATGGAGCGCGACGGCAACATCCTGGTGATCAAGGTGGTGGAACGCCCCTCGATCGCCAAGCTCACCATCCGCGGCAACAAGGACATCAAGACCGACGATCTGATGAAGGGCCTGAAGTCGATCGGCCTGGCCGAGGGCGAGACCTTCGACCGGCTGGCGCTGGACAACGTGCAGCAGGAACTGATCCGCCAGTACTACAACCGCGGCAAGTACAGCGTCACGGTGATCCCGCACGTGGTGAAGCTGGAACGCAACCGCGTGGCGATCGACATCGAGATCCGCGAAGGCCAGGTGGCGAAGATCAAGGAGATCAGCATCGCCGGCAACCACGCATTCACCGACAAGGCGATCCGCGACGATTTCGAGCTGGGTACGCCGAACTGGATGTCGTGGTATTCGAAAAACGACCAGTATTCGCAGGACAAGCTCAAGGGCGACCTGGAAAAGCTGCAGTCCTACTACATGAACCGCGGTTACGCCGACTTCGGCATCGATTCCACCCAGGTGACGATCGCGCCGGACAAGCAGTCGATGTACATCGCCGCCGACGTGAAGGAAGGCGAGGTCTACAAGATTGCCGACGTGAAGCTGCTCGGCACCCTGGTGCTGCCGGAAGCCACGCTGCGCCAGCTGGTGTTCGTCAAGCCCGGCGAGGTGTTCAACCGCGGCGCGATCGAAGCCAGCACCAAGGCGATCAAGGCGCTGCTGGCCAATATCGGCTATGCCTACGCCAAGGTCACGCCGTATCCGAAACTGGACAAGGAAAAGCGCACGGTCGACCTCACGCTATACATCGAGCCGGGCCAGCGCGTGTATGTGCGTCGGGTGATCTTCCAGGGCAACACGCTCACCGAGGACAACGTGATGCGGCGCGAGATGCGCCAGCTCGAGGGTTCCTGGTACTCGCAGGCGCTGATCGACCGCTCCAAGATCCGCCTGCAGCAGCTGGGCTACTTCAAGAAGGTCGACATCGACAAGAAGCGGGTGCCGGGCTCCGACGACCAGGTGGACGTCACCGTGAAGGTCGAGGAACAATCCGCCGGCAGCCTGCAGTTCGGCGTGGGCTACTCGCAGTACTCGGGGATCATCCTGTCCGCCTCGGTGTCGGAGCGCAACCTGTTCGGCAGCGGCGACACGGTGTCGGTGGGCGGCGAACGCAGCGCCTACTACACCCGCTACAACGCCACCTACTACAACCCCTACCTCACCGACAACGGCGTAGGCATCGGTTACAACCTCACCTACTCCAAGACCGACTACAACGACGTGGACAACGGCGAGTTCGCCGACTACTCCACCAGCCAGCGCGCGTTCTCCACCTACCTCGGCATCCCGATCACCGACTTCCAGAGCCTGCGCGCCGGCATCGGCCTCAGCAGCAACAAGGTCAACTCCATCCCCGGCTACACGCCGCAGCAGCTGATCGACTACCAGGACGAAATCGGCCACGACACCGTCCACTCGGTGATCGGCACCTTCGGCTGGAGCATGGACACCCGCAACGGCTACTGGGCGCCCACCCGCGGCGGCCAGTTGTCAGTGAGCTCCGAAGTGGCGCTGCCCAGTTCCACCGTGAAGTACTGGAAACTGACCACCCAGGCGAACCATTACTGGCCGATCGGCCACGGCTTCGTGCTCTACCTCAACGGCGTGGTCCAGTACGGCCAGACCTACGGCCAGAACGGCATCAGCGATGATCAGCTCGAGGCGCTGCAGAAGGCCAGCCTCGCGGCCGACCCCAACCACGTCATCACCGACATGCGCAATGATTTCCCGTTCTGGGAGAACTTCTACTCCGGCGGCGTGACCGACGTGCGCGGCTTCCAGGACAACACCCTGGGTCCGCGCCTCTGCGGCGGCACCGGCACGGTTGCCCCGAACAGCGGCAGCTACTGCAACAACAGCTACTACAACTACGCCCAGCCGATCGGCGGCGCGCTCAAGGTGCTGGGCACGGCCGAGCTGTACCTGCCACTGCCCTTCCTCAAGGACGTCAACACCGCGCGCGTCTCCTGGTTCGTGGACACGGGCAACGCTTACGCGAACTGGGACAGCTTCACTCCCAAGACGCTGCGCGCCTCCACCGGCCTGTCGCTGCACTGGCAGTCGCCGATGGGCCCGATGATCATCAACTTCGCGCTGCCGTTCCGCACCCAGCCGGGCGACGGCTACTACGAGGAGCGCATCCAGTTCACCTTCGGCTCCACGTTCTGATCGAAGGGGAACTTGTCGCACGGCGAAAAGCGCGGCAAGCCGCGCTTTTCGCGTTTTGGCGCATGGCCGATACAATGGCCGTCCCCCGAGGAGCACCCCTTGAGCCAGCAACTCAGCCACACTCTCGCCGAACTGGCCGAACGCTTCGACCTGCGCCTGCGTGGCGAGGGCAGTCGCCGCATCGAGGGTGTCGCCACGCTCGCCAATGCCGGCGCCGGCCAGCTGACCTTCCTTTCCAACGGCAAGTATGCCGCGCAACTGGCCGCCACCGGCGCCGGTGCGGTGATCCTGCGCGAGGAACACCTCGCCGATTGTCCGGTCGACGCCCTCGTCGCCGCCGATCCCTACGTGGCCTACGCGAAAGTCGCCGCGCTGTTCGAACGCCTGCCCGCCGCTGCGCCCGGCACCCATCCCTCCGCCGTGGTGGACGGCACCGCGACGGTCGGCGCAGGCGCCAGCATCGGCCCCTGCTGCGTGGTCGCCGCCGGCGCGGTGATCGGCGAGGGCGCCGTGCTCGGTCCGCACTGCATCGTGGGCGAGGACTGCACGGTGGGTGCGCAGTCGCGCCTGGTGGCGCGGGTCACCCTGGTGGCGCGGGTCACCCTGGGCAAGCGCGTACTGGTGCACCCTGGTGCGGTGATCGGTTCGGATGGCTTCGGCCTCGCCTTCGAGCGCGACCATTGGGTGAAGATCCCTCAGCTCGGCGGCGTGCGCATCGGCGACGACTGCGAGATCGGCGCGAATACCACCATCGACCGCGGCGCGCTTGACGACACCGTGCTGGAAGAGGATGTGCGGCTGGACAACCAGATCCAGATCGCGCACAACGTGCACGTGGGCGCGCACACCGCCATGGCCGGCTGCGCCGCAGTGGCGGGCAGCGCGAAGATCGGCCGCTACTGCATGATCGGCGGCAATGCCGGCGTGCTGGGCCATCTGGAACTCGCCGACCGGGTTACCATTACCGCCAAGAGCCTGGTCACGCACTCGATACGCGAGCCGGGCGAGTATTCCTCCGGCACCCCGCTGCAGGACAACCGCCAGTGGCGCAAGAGTGCCGCCCGCTTCAAGCACCTGGATGATTTCGCGCGCCGTCTCGCGGCGCTGGAGAAGGACAAGAACGATGAGTGACAACGCCGCGACCGTGACCCTGCCGGTGAACGTGGAACAGATCCAGCAGCTGCTGCCGCACCGCTATCCGTTCCTGCTGGTCGACCGGGTGATCGAGATCGTGCCCGACCAGAGCGTGGTGGCGCTGAAGAACGTCACCATCAACGAGCCGTTCTTCAACGGCCACTTTCCGGGCCACCCGGTGATGCCGGGCGTGCTGATCGTGGAGGCGATGGCGCAGGCCGCCGGCCTGCTCACCCAGCTCAGCAACCGCATGAAGGGCAACAACGCCAGCCCGCTGTTCTACCTGGTCAAGGTGGACAACGCGCGCTTCAACGCGCCAGTGGTGCCGGGCGACCAGCTGCGGCTGGAGGTGTCGGTGAAGCGCGTGATGCGCGGCATGGGCCTGTTCGCCGCGCGCACGCTGGTGGACGGCAAGGAAGTGGCCAGCTGCGAGCTGATGTGCGCGGCGAGGTCGGACAAATGATCCACGCCACTGCGCAGATCGACCCGACGGCGAAGATCGGCGCCAACGTCAGCATCGGCGCTTACAGCGTGGTGGGGGCCGACGTGGAAATCGGCGACGGCACGGTGATTGGCCCGCACGTGGTGATCGAGGGACCGACCCGGATCGGCCGCGACAACCGCATCGCCCAATTCGCCTCCATCGGCGGCGATCCGCAGGACAAGAAGTGGCGCGGCGAGCGCACCGAACTGGTGATCGGCGACCGCAACCTGATCCGCGAGTTCGTCACCATCAACCGTGGTACCGGCGACGGCGGTGGCGTCACCCGCATCGGTGACGACAACTGGCTGCTGGCCTATGTGCACATCGCGCATGACTGCCAGATCGGCAACCACGTGGTGTTCTCCAACTACTCGGCGCTGGCCGGACACGTGGAAATCGGCGACTGGGTCATCATCTCCGGCTACGCCGGCGTGCACCAGTTCGGCAAGGTGGGCGCGCACGCCTTCATCGCGATGGGCTGCCTGGTCGGCTCCGACGTGCCGCCGTTCCTGATGATGGCGAACGAACAGCACGGCCGCCCACGCGGCATCAACAGCGAAGGCCTGAAGCGCCGCGGCTTCGAAAGCCCGCGCATCGCCGCGATCAAGCGCGCCTACCGCACCCTGTACATGGCCGGCCTGTCGCTGCCCGAGGCCCGCGAGCAGCTTGCCCAGCTGGCACAGGACAGCGCCGACGTGCGCGCGATGCTCGACTTCATCGACCGCAGCGAGAGGGCGCTCGCTCGATAAGCGTCGCCGATATGCGTCCCGCATATCGGCAAATCAGGCACGCGCTCTGGCTCGTCGAGCCATGGCTCGGGATCGGGCAAAGCGTTTCGCTCGCCCGCAAGTTCATAAGCCAGGCACTACACTTGCGCGCATGAGCAGCGTCGCGTCGACCGAATCCCCCCTCATCGCCCTCCTCGCCGGCGAAGACTCCGGCGACCAGCTCGGCGCCGACCTGCTCGTCGCGCTGCGCAAGCGCTATCCGGATGCGCGCTTCGTCGGCATCGGCGGCAGGCGCATGCAGGCGCAAGGCTTCGAGTCCTGGTACGACATCCGCGAGCTGTCGTTGTTCGGCTTTGCCGAGGTGGTGTCGCACCTGCCGCGCCTGCTCAGGCTGCGCAAGGAACTGGTCGCGCGCCTGCTCGCCGCGAAACCGGCCGCGGTGATCGGCATCGACGCACCGGATTTCAATCTTGGCGTGGAGCAGCGGCTCAAACAGGCCGGCCTGCGCACCGTGCACTACGTCAGCCCTTCGGTGTGGGCCTGGCGCGAGCACCGCGCCGAAAAGATCGGTCGCTCGGCCGACCGCGTGCTGTGCCTGTTCCCGATGGAGCCGGCGATCTACGCGCGACACGGCGTCGATGCGCGCTTCACTGGCCATCCGCTGGCCGACCGCTTCCCGCTGGTGTCCGACCGCGCCGCCGCCCGCGAAGCACTGCAGCTGCCGCAGGACGCACCGGTGCTGGCCGTGCTGCCGGGCAGCCGCGTCAGCGAGCTGGCCCGGCTGGGCGAGCCCTTCCTCGACGCCGCGCGCCGCGTCGCCAGCGCCCTGCCCGGTCTGCGCGTGGTGGTTCCCGCCGCCAACCCGCGCATGCTGGAACAGTTGCGCGCCCTGCTCGCCAGGTTTCCGCAGGATGCCGTCGCGCCGCTGCTGCTGTACGGCCATGCCCACGAGGCCATGCAGGCCGCCGACGTGGTGCTGCTGGCCTCCGGCACCGCCACATTGGAGGCGATGCTGGCCAAGCGGCCGATGGTGGTGGGCTACCGCGTCTCACCCGCCAGTTACCGCGTCGCGAAACTGCTGCGCATGCTGAAGACCGACGTCTACGCGCTGCCGAACATCCTCGCCCGTGCCTGCGGCATGGGCGAGCGTGTGATGCTGGTGCCCGAGCTGATGCAGGACGACTGCACCGCCGCAAAACTCGCGGACGCGACCCTGGCGCTGTTCAACGACAGCGAGCGCCGCGGCGCCATCGTGGCGGCGTTCGAGCAGTTGCATCGAGCCTTGCGTGCGGATCTGGATGGCAGCGCGGCGGATGCGGCGGCTGGGGCGATCGGGGAGCTGATGCAGCACGAATCATCTCCCCCTTCCTTGGGGGGAGAGGCATAGCTTTTCTCCTTCTCCTCGGAAGAAAGAGGAGGCGCATGATTTTCTCCCTCTCCCCTCCGGGGAGAGAGCTGGGGTGAGGGACACGTTGCAATCGGGTTGGGTCAAAGCACGCTCTGATCCAATCCATCGCAAGCCCGGCCCCTCTCCTCAATCCTCTCCCCGGAGGGGAGAGGAGGCGAACGTGCCGTGCGGGTCTGCACTTATCGACATTTTGGTGAGCATGAATACCCCGACTTCGGTCAACACGGTTTTTTTAAGAGCGGGGGTGGACGAGGCCGGCCGCGGCCCGCTGGCCGGCCCCGTGGTGGTGGCCGCGGTGATCCTCGACCCCATACGCCCCATCGCCGGCCTGGACGACTCCAAGAAACTCAGTGAGAAGCGGCGCGAGGCGCTGTACCCGCAAATCATCGAACGCGCGCTGACGCATTGCGTGGTGATAGTGGAGGCCGGGGAGATCGACCGCCTCAACATCTTCCAGGCCACCATGGCCGGAATGAGTCGCGCCGTGGCCGGCCTCGCGCCCGCCGCACAGGAGGCGCTGGTGGACGGCAACAAGCTGCCGAAGGATCTGCCCTGCTCCGGCCGGGCCATCGTGGGCGGCGACGCGCTGGAGCCGGCGATCAGCGCCGCCTCCATCCTCGCCAAGGTGACCCGCGACCGGTTGATGGTGGCACTCGACGTCACCCATCCCGGCTACGGCTTCGCGGTGCACAAGGGTTACCCCACGCCCGCCCACCTGGCTGCGCTGCAACGGCTCGGGCCCTGCGTGCAGCACCGGCGCAGCTTCGCGCCGGTACGCCAATGGCTTGACCAGGGCGTATTGTTCTGACGGCCTCGCAGGCGTCCCTGCACGAACGCGAGACCACGGCAGACACGCCGAAACGTGCAGAAAATCGCCTGCAACCCTGCCTTGATCGGACGCATCATAGTGATCGGGATCATCGCCCGCATGGACGCACCGGCCATGCCGGTGGCAGGCATCGTCACCGCATGACCGCCCGCGCCAACGAACCGCAGGAGTCGTGCCATGATGCTTCCGACCAATCGCCCCCCCGGCGACTTGCCGCCGCCCAGTGTCCCGCTGCCCACCAGCCAGGTCACCGCTGCCGCAAGCGCCAAGCCGGGCCTGCCGCACTCCGACTACAACCACCAGCCCCTGCTGGTGAATGGCCTTGAGCACTACGTGAAGCCCGACGAAGACGAGCGCTTCCGCGTGAGCTGAAGCCGACCGCCGTCAGCTTCACCGCTGCACGATCACTCGCGTCGCGGGCGCGCCCACGCGACTTGGCGGTCGCGCTGTCAAGCTTGTGAGTGGGCCTCGCCACGGTTAGCCTTCCTGGACTCACCCGGTGAGTCCGCATGTCCGCACGCTTCGTCCATACCCACTTGCACAGCGAATATTCGCTGGTCGATTCGACCATCCGCATCAAGGCGATGGTCGCCGCTTCCGCGCAGGCGGGAATGCCGGCCGTGGCCCTCACCGACGAATGCAACATGTTCGCGCTGGTGAAGTTCTACAAGGCCTGCAGCGCGGCAGGCATCAAGCCGATCTGCGGCGGCGACCTGTGGATCAGCGCGCCGGACGACCCGCGCCCGTGGCGGCTCACCCTGCTGTGCCAGCACCGCGAGGGTTACCTCAACCTGTCGCGGCTCGTCTCGCGCGCATGGCAGGAAGGCCAGCACGGTGGCCGCGCCTTGGTGGAAGCGGGCTGGCTTACCGCCGCCGCGACGGATGGCCTGATCGCCCTGCTCGGCCGCGAAAGCGAAACGGCGCGCGTAGCGCTCTCGCAGGGCCACGATGCCGCGCTGGCGAAGCTGCGACCACTGGCAAAGCTGTTCCCTGACCGCCTTTATCTCGAACTCGTCCGCTGCGGCCGCGAAGGCGAGGAAACCTGGAATTCGGCCGCGCTGGCGCTGGCCGCCGAACTCGAACTGCCCGTCGTCGCCAGCAACGACGTGCGCTTCCTCAAGCGCGACGACTTCGAGGCGCACGAGGCGCGCGTGTGCATCCACCAGGGCCGCGTGCTGGCCGACCCCAAGCGGCCGCGCGACTACAGCGACCAGCAGTACCTGAAATCCCCCGGGGAAATGGCGGCGCTGTTCGCGGACATTCCCGAAGCGCTGGAAAACACCGCCGAGCTGGCCAAGCGCTGCAACCTCGAACTGAAGTTCGGCGAGTATTTCCTGCCCGACTTTCCGGTACCCGAGGGCTACGACCTCGACAGCCACATCCGCGAACTGTCGCGGCAGGGTCTGAGGGAGCGCCTCGCCGACGCACCGCTGGCCGAGGGCTACAGCCTCGCCGATTACGAAGCACGGCTGGAACGCGAGCTGGACGTCATCATCAAGATGGGCTTCCCCGGCTACTTCCTGATCGTGGCGGACTTCATCAACTGGGGCAAACAGAACGGCATTCCCGTGGGGCCTGGCCGCGGTTCGGGCGCCGGTTCGCTGGTCGCCTGGGTATTGAAGATCACCGACCTCGACCCGCTGCAGTTCAACCTGCTGTTCGAGCGCTTCCTCAATCCCGAACGCGTGTCGATGCCCGACTTCGACATCGACTTCTGCATGGATCGCCGCGACGAGGTGATCGACTACGTGGCGCGCAAGTACGGCCGCGACCACGTCAGCCAGATCATCACCTACGGCTCGATGGCGGCGAAGGCGGTGCTGCGCGACTCCGGCCGCGTGCTTGGCATGGGCTACGGCGCGGTGGACAAGATCGCCAAACTGATCCCGCCGCGACCGCTCGACCTCACGCTGTCCGACGCGCTGGGCCGCACGGAAAAATCGAAGAAGGAACCCGAGCGCGTCGTCAAGGAATTCTGCGAGCTGTACGAGCAGGACGAGGACGAGGCGCGGCCGCTGATCGACCTCGCGCTGAAGCTGGAAAGCCTCACCCGCAACGTCGGCAAGCACGCCGGCGGCGTGGTGATCGGCCAGAAGACACTCACCGAATATGCGCCGCTGTATTGCGAAGCCGGCGGCGGCGGCGTGGTCACCCAGTACGACAAGGATGACGTGGAAGCGGTGGGCCTGGTGAAGTTCGACTTCCTCGGCCTGCGCACGCTCACCATCATCGACTGGGCGGTGAAGGCGATCAATGCCCGCCGCGCGCAAAGCGGCGAAGAGCCGCTGGACATCGCCAAACTGCCGCTGGACGACGCCACCACCTACGCCGAGGTCTTCGCCAAGGCCAAGACCGTCGCGATCTTCCAGTTCGAATCCTCGGGCATGCAGCGCATGCTGAAGGACGCCAAACCCGACCGCTTCGACGACCTCATCGCGCTGGGCGCGCTGTACCGCCCGGGCCCGATGGACCTGATTCCCAATTTCGTGGCACGCAAGCACGGCCGCGAGGAAGTGATCTACCCCGACCCGCGCGTCGAGCCTGTCCTGAAAGAGACCTACGGCATCATGGTCTACCAGGAGCAGGTGATGCAGATGGCGCAGATCGTGGGCGGCTACACGCTCGGCGGCGCCGACCTGCTGCGCCGCGCGATGGGCAAGAAGAAAGTCGAGGAGATGGCGAAGGAGCGCGCCAAGTTCCGCGAGGGCGCGGCAAAGGACGGTGTGGGCGGCGACAAGGCCGACGAAATCTTCGACGTGATGGAGAAGTTCGCCGGCTACGGCTTCAACAAGTCGCACGCCGCCGCCTATGCGCTGGTCTCCTACCAGACCGCCTGGCTGAAGGCGCACTACCCCGCCGAGTTCATGGCCGCGACGATCTCGTCGGACATGGACAACACCGACAAGGCGGTGACCTTCATCGACGAGTCCAAGGCGATCGGCCTCGACGTGCTCGCGCCGGACGTGAATGCCTCGGACTACATGTTCGTGGCGACCAAGCCGAAGGAAATCCGCTACGGCCTCGGCGCGATCAAGGGCGTGGGCCAGGGCGCCTGCGAGTCCATCGTCTTGGAGCGCCAGCGTGGAGGTGCGTACAAGGATCTCGCCGACTTCTGCCGTCGCGTGGACCCAACCAAGCTCAACCGGCGCGTGCTCGAAGCGCTGATCCTCTCGGGCTCGCTCGACGCGCTGGCACCCAACCGCGCCAGCCTGATGCTGCAATTGCCTGATGCGATCAAGGCCGCCGAGCAGCACCTGCGCGACCGCCAGTCCGGCCAGAACGACATGTTCGGCGCCGCGATGGGCACGGCCGCGCCTGTGGTGCAGATCGAACTGCCCACCGCACCCGACTGGCCGCTGGAGCAGAAGCTGCAGGGCGAGCGCGACACGCTGGGCCACTACCTCTCCGGCCACCCCGTCGACCCTTGGCGTGAGGAGCTCGCCCAGCTCGCCACCTGCCCACTGGGCGAAATTGTCGACCGCTACCAGCCACCCAGGCCGCGCAAGAGCGACGGCGACGATGGCAACCGCTTCCGCCGCGGCCCCGACACGCCGTGGACGGCGGCCGGCATGGTGGTGGCCGTGCGCAAGCGCGGCGACAGCGACGCCTTCGTGCGGCTGGAAGACGGCACCGGTGCGATCGAGGTGAGCTTCTTCGGCGAGCTGTACCAGCAGGTGGCGCCGCTCTTGGTGCGCGACGAAATGCTGATCGTCGAGGGCGGCCTGCGCATCGACGAATTCTCCGGCGGCGGCTTCCAGATCCGTGCCCGCAGCGCCACCACCCTGGCCGATGCCTGCCGGCGCCACGCGCGCCTGCTGCAGGTGAAACTCAACGGCATCGCCCCCGGTTTTCCCGAGCAGCTGCGCCATGCCCTGGCCGGCTACCGCGGCGGCCGTACCAGCGTCAGCCTGCACGGCTACCACAACGCCATCGCGCAGGCCGATCTGGAGCTGGGCGAGGAGTGGCGGGTGGAAGCCATTCCCGAGCTGTTGCGCGCGGTGCGGGCTTTACCGGGGGTGCAGGCGGCGCGATTGCGGATGGTGAAGGGGGAGTCTTGAGGCTTTCGTGCGACACGCAGCACCAGAGCCGGAGCTTTTGTTGATCTCGAAAGCCGCCTTCCTGGCGGCTTTCGAGTCGGCAGGAAGGCGTAGCCGACCCTGCCTCCGCTGCGCAGGCGCTGAAGCGCCTGCGCACGGGCGGCACGTCCATGTGCCGCAGCCTCGCTCCACCCGAAGTGCCGGGATACCCATACGCCCCCGTTCCCCCGTTTTTTGCGCGCCCGGTATACTGCCTCGCTTCCGTGCCACGAACCCCGGCGAATGAATCCCAACTTCCTCGAATTCGAACAACCCATTGCCGAGCTCGAGGCAAAGATCGAGGAACTGCGCCACACCAGCAACGGCCAGGCGCTCGACATCGACGATGAAGTCGGCCGGCTGCGCGAGAAGCTCAAGCTCAAGACCAACGACATCTTCAAGAACCTCAGCTCATGGCAGGTCGCCCAGCTGTCGCGCCATCCCGCACGGCCGTACACGCTGGATTACATCGGCGTGATGTGCGAAGAGTTCCACGAGCTGGCCGGCGACCGCATGTACGCCGACGACGGCGCCATCGTGGGCGGCCCGGGCCGCATCAACGGCCGGCCGGTGATGATCATCGGCCACCAGAAAGCGCGCGACACCAAGGGCAAGCTCAGGCGCAACTTCGGCATGCCGCGCCCCGAGGGCTACCGCAAGGCGCTGCGCCTGATGAAGATGGCCGAGCGCTTCGGCCTGCCCGTGCTCACCCTGATCGACACCATGGGCGCCTACCCCGGCATCGGCGCCGAGGAACGCGGCCAGAGCGAGGCGATCGCGCGCAACCTGCTGGAAATGGCTGACCTCAAGACGCCGATCATCTGCACTGTGATCGGCGAAGGCGGCTCCGGCGGCGCGCTGGCGATAGGTGTGGGCGACCGCACCAACATGCTGCAGTATTCGACCTATTCCGTGATCACCCCGGAAGGCTGCGCCACCATCCTCTGGCGCAGCGCCGAACGCGCCAAGGACGCCGCCGAGGCGCTGGGCCTCACCGCACCGCGCCTGCTGGAACTCGGCCTGATCGACAAGCTGATCCGCGAACCGCTGGGCGGCGCCCATCGCAACCCGCGCTCGATGGCGATCCGCCTCAAGGCCGTGCTGATGAACCAGCTCGACGAGCTGCAGGCGATGCCAACGGTGGACCTGCTGGAACAGCGCTACCAGCGCCTGCGCAACTACGGCGCGTTCCAGGAATAGCCCCCGGCAACGCACTCCCACGCCCCCAAGTGGCGCCGCAGCCACCTGCGCTAGACTCCTCGCCGGAGACTTCAACGCGAGGAACCGCCCCCTTGAACCGTCTCATGCCTCTCTTCGCCGCCGCCTGGCTTGCGCCTGCCGCGGCGGTCCTTGCTTCAACTCCGGCGGCAGCGATCCGCTCGCAAGCCGAGCTCAATCGCTACCTGCACGATACCCCCATCGCAGACACGCCCCTGGCGCCGTTGTCTCCGGGTGGCCGCAAGCGGTTCCTCGGCGAACTGAAGTGGGGCAGCCATGGTTTGGGCACGGTTCCCCTCGACGATATCGACAACGAGCTGACCCACGAACAGGCCGTCCGCCTGCTGACGCTGTTCGATGCCCAGGCGTTTGCCCGGGGACTCGGCCTCACGCCTGCCGAGCGCGCACGCCGCGAAACCGAGCGAGCCGCGGACGCCAAGGCGCGGGACTGCAACATCGACACCTGCCCGGAAAGCGCGATCGAACAGCGCTTCGATGCACTGATGCTGCTGGAGCCCGATCCCGCCATGCCCGACGCCGAACAACGTGCCGAAATCGGCCAGCACTACGATCGCCTGTTCTCCGGCCTGCAGCGCTCCGGCAGCCTGCGCGGGACCAGCGAACCCGATCTGCGCCTGCTGCAGCGGGCGGCCGAATACGCGACGTCCTGGCAGCCGAACGCCGCGCACATCGCCGACTTGCAGGCTGACCTGGCAGAACTGCAGCGCCGCCGCATGACCGACGACCGGGTCTACACCGGCCTCTACCGGGCACTGGTCGCCAGTCGCCAACTGGTCGAGGCCTCGACGCTGGCGCAGCGCCATCCAGGCATGGGCGTCGACGCCATGCCGGCCATGGCGTCGACACCCACGCTGTCGCCGGGACAGCCCACCGCCTTGCTGGTAGATGCCGCGGGCCGGACCATGGTGCGGCAAGCCATCGACCTGTCCGCTCCATGGCGGATCGTGGTGGTCGCCGCCTGCCATTTCTCCGAAGACTCCGCGCGGGACATTTCGGCGGATCCCCAGTTGCGCCCGCTGTTCGCCAGGCATGCCATCTGGCTGGCGAGCCAGAACACTCCTTTCGCGGCCGCTGCCGAATGGAATCGCCGCTTCCCCGACCAACCCATTCATGTCGCCTGGCAGGACAGCGAGTGGTCGATGCTGGACGACTGGGACATGCCCACCTTCTACGTATTCCGGCGGGGACGGCTAGTGGACAAGTGGAGTAGCTACGACATGGATCTGCTACGCACCCACCTGCGCAAGGACGGTTTGCTGCACTGAGCGTCCCGGCACAGTGACGCGCTACCATCCCCGTCACCACCCGCTGCCTTGGAAATCCGCCATGGCCCACGACAAGCTCGCCGTACTGATCGACGCCGACAACGCCCGCCCGGCCATCGTCGAGGGCCTGCTCGCCGAGGTGGCCAAGTACGGCACCGCGCACGTGAAGCGCATCTATGGCGACTGGACCAAGCCCGACCTCAACGGCTGGAAGGAAGTGCTGCTGCGCCATTCGATCCAGCCGATCCAGCAGTTCCGCTACACCGTTGGCAAGAACGCCACCGACTCGGCGATGATCATCGACGCGATGGACCTGCTCTATGCCGGGCGCTTCGACGGCTTCTGCATCGTCTCCAGCGACAGCGACTTCACCCGGCTCGCCTCGCGCATCCGCGAGTCAGGGCTCACCGTGTACGGCTTCGGCGAACGCAAGACGCCCGAGCCGTTCCGCACCGCCTGCGACAAGTTCATCTACACCGAGGTGCTGGCGCCAACCACCGCGACCGAGACCAGCACGAGCGTGAAGCGGCGCACCGCCAAGGAGCTGCGCGGCGACAGCCAGCTGATGAACCTGCTGCGCAACGCCATCGAGGCCGCCTCCGACGACAACGGCTGGGCCGGACTGGGTGCGGTAGGCAGCATCGTCAACAAGCAGTCGCCCGATTTCGATCCGCGCAACTACGGCTATGCCCGACTCAGCACTCTGGTGAACGGCATCGGCCTGTTCGAGACCGAGGAACGCCACATCGGCAACGGCAAGCACCTGTACCTGCGCCTGCGCAGCGGCAAGAAGTGAGCCATCCGCTGTCGACCCGGCTCGCGGCCGCGCTGGTACAGGCACCGACGGCGCCGTTGTGCGTCGCCTATAGCGGCGGTCCCGACTCCACTGCCCTGCTGCATGCGCTGGCACAGCTGCCTGCAGCACGTGGCCGCGGCTTGCGCGCCCTGCATGTCGACCACGGCCTGCACGCAGACAGCGCGGCATGGGCGGAGCATTGCCGCCGGTTCTGTGCCGGTCTCGACCTGGCCTGCGAAGTCGTGCGCGCGCAGGTCGAGACGCATCGCGGCGAAGGCCTGGAGGCCGCCGCGCGGCATGCCCGCTACGCTGCCTTTGCGGCACATCTGCATCAAGGCGAGATCCTGTTGCTGGCCCACCACCGCGACGACCAGGCCGAGACGGTGCTGCTGAAGCTGCTGCGCGGCGCCGGCCCGGAAGGGCTGGGCGGCATGCGCGAACATCGGCCGCTGGGTCGCGGCGAGCTGTGGCGGCCGCTGCTCAACGACGTCGCGCGCGCGCAACTGCGCGACTACATCGCCATGCACCAGCTGCGCTGTATTGAAGATCCCTCGAACGCCGACACCCGGCCTGCGCGCAACCGGCTGCGCCACGAGATCCTGCCGCGTCTCGCCGCGCACTGGCCACAGGCGGTGGATTCGATCCTGCACAGCGCCACGCTCAGCCGCGCCGCCGCCGGCGCCCTGCGCACACAATGGCTGGCCGCCTTCGCGACACTGCACGACGACACCGACGGCAGCCTCGACGCCACCAGCTGGCTGGCGCTCGCCCCGGCCTTGCGCGAACCCCTGCTCGACCATTGGCTGCACGCGCGCGGCTTGACCGCTCCCACCACCGCGCAACGCGCGCAGATCGAACGCCAGTGCATGACCCGCCCGGACCGGTCGCCGTGCATCCGTTGGGCCGACACGGAACTGCACATCTGGAAGAGGCGCCTGTGGGCGCGCGCGCTGCCGTCCCCCGTTGATCCGGCCTGGCAGGAAGCGGGCTGGCGTGGCGAGCCGCTTGCATTGCCCGGCGGCGGCGGGCTTGCCCTGCGTGACGCGACCGCGCGCCTGTCCGTGCCGCTGACAGTGCGGTTGCGCCGGGGTGGCGAGCGCATCAAGCCGGCCGGTGACGCCCATACCCGCGAATTGCGCGACCTGTTCCAGCAGGTTGCCTTGCCGCCATGGCAGCGCACTGCCTGCCCCCTGCTCTACGAGGACGGGCAACTGGTCGCCGTGGCCGACCGCTGGGCCAGTACACGCGGCCGGCAACTGTTCGAAAGCGCGGGCAGCCAGCCCCGCTGGCGACCCGGCCCGTGACGCCAGTCCCCCAGGACCGCGCCCTGATCAGTTCGGCAATGCCCTGTCGCATTGATTCCCGCAGGCTGCTGCGCTAGCGTTGCGGGCCATGGCCAAGACCGCTTCCACCGCCAAGACTCCCCCCGCTGCCGACTTCGAACACTCGCTGGACGAACTCGAGCAGCTGGTGGCCAAGATGGAAGGCGGCGAACTGAGCCTGGACGAGTCGCTGGCCTCCTTCGAGCGCGGCATCGGCCTGTACCGCCACTGCCAGCAGGCGCTGGAGCAGGCCGAGCTGCGCGTGCGCCTGCTGCTCGACCCCGAAGCCCCCGACAACGCCGAACCGTTTGAACCCGAACACTGAACTGGGGCCCGCACTGCAAGCGCTGATCCGCCGCGCCGAACAGGCGCTGGATGCCTGCCTGCCGAACGCCGAGCAATCGCCCGTGGAGCTGCATCGCGCGATGCGCTACGCCGTGCTGGGCGGCGGCAAGCGCCTGCGTCCGCTGCTGGTCTACGCCGCCGCCCATGCACTGGGCCGCGATGACACCTCGCTCGACGCCGCCGCTTGCGTGGTGGAACTGATCCACGCCTATTCGCTGGTGCACGACGACCTGCCTGCGATGGACGACGATGCATTGCGCCGCGGCCGCCCCACCTGCCACATCGTGTTCGGCGAGGCGATGGCGATACTCGCCGGCGACGCACTGCAGGCGCTGGCCTTCGAGCTGCTGGCTGCACCCGGCGCCGCGCCCGATGCGACCACTGGCATGCGCATGCTGCACGTGCTGGGTCGCGCCTGCGGCGCCGACGGCATGGCCGGCGGCCAGGCGCTGGATCTCGCCGCAGTGGGCCGCAAGCTCACGCTGCCCGAACTGGAACACATGCACGCCTGCAAGACCGGTGCGCTGATCCGTGCCGCAGTGCAACTGGGTGCGTTGGCCGCCGGTGGGGACGACGGCGTGCTGGCCGCGCTGGATCGCTATGCCGCCGCCGTGGGACTGGCCTTCCAGGTGCGCGACGACATTCTCGACGTGGAAGGCGAATCCGCCGTGATCGGCAAGACGGCCGGCAAGGACGCCGCCGCCGACAAGCCCACCTTCCCCTCGATCATCGGCCTCGATGCCTCGCGCGCGCGGCTGGCCGAACTCACCGCGACCGCGCTCGATGCCATCGCGCCGCTGGGACCACGTGGCGAGCTGCTGGCCGAGCTGGCCCGCTACGCCGCGCAGCGGCATCGCTGAAAAACCGTCGCGACCGATTTCCGGCATCGCGTCAGCGGCGGGCGATGGGCAACCGCCGAGGCAGATCGTCGCAAAAAGAAAAAGCCCGCGATGCGGGCTTTTTCTTTCCCGATGAAACCGGGGCTCAGTTCACCAGCCGCAGGGCGAACGGATAGCGGTAACTGCCGTCCGAGCTGACCTTGACCGCGGCGATGATGCAAAACACCAGGTTGAGCAGCCACAGCAGCGGCGTGAGCAGGGCGCCGATCACGATAACGGTGAGAATCCAGCAAATCACGTAGCCGATCAGCACGGTGAGCTGGAAGTTCAGCGCTTCCTTGGCCTCCTTCACGAGATAGGCCTTGTCGGCGCGGTCCTTGTGCATCAGCCACACGATCAGCGGCACGATCACGCTGAAGATGAAACCCGACAGGTGGGTGAGCATGGCCACGTTGCGGTCGTCGCTGCTCGCCTCGGTGCTGGCTGGCGGCGACGGTGGCATCTGGTCAGACGGTGTACTCATGAGCAATCCTCCCCAGTGAGTGAGCCGCGCGCCGCAGACAACCGGCCTTGCGCGGACGGGTCAAACGCCCGCACAGCATGCCGCAGGAATCATTCGCCCGCCACTGTCATGCGTTCCACCAGGATCGAGCCGCAGAGGATGTGCGAGCGCGGATCGACGTCCGCGCCGATGGCGATGATCCCGGCGTACATGTCGCGCAGGTTCGCGGCGATGGTGATTTCCTCGACCGGATGGGTAATGACGCCGTTCTCCACCCAGAAACCGGCCGCGCCGCGCGAATAGTCGCCGGTGATGGTGTTCACGCCCTGCCCCATCACCTCGGTGACCAGCAAGCCTGTGCCCAGCCGGCGCAGCATGCCGGCGAAATCGCTGAGCTCGCCGTCGGCTGCGCCGGGCGCCACCTGCAGGTTGTGGATGCCACCGGCATTGCCGGTGGAGGCCAGACCCAGCTTGCGCGCCGAATAGCTGCCCAGCACATAGCGCGCCAGCACGCCCCCTTCCACCAGTGCGCTGTCGACGGTGGCCACGCCTTCCGCATCGAAGTTGCCCGAGCCGTGGCCGCGCTTGAGGTGCGGCCGCTCGTCGACGTGCAGCCATGCCGGCATGATCGCCTTGCCGGCATGGTCGAGCAGGAAACTGGCGCGACGGTACAGCGCGCCGCCGCTCACCGCGCCGAGCAGGTGGCCGATCAGCCCCCGCGCGATTTCCGGCGCGAACAGCACCGGGCATTCACGGGTGGACAGGCCGCGCGCGTCCAGCCGCGCCAGGGTGCGTTCGGCGGCCTTGTCGCCCAGCGCCCGGGCACTCATGAAATCGCCGGCGCCGCGCACGCTGTCGTACCAGTAGTCGCGCTGCATGCGCTCGCCTTCGCCCGCGATCAGCGACAGCGACAGCGAATGCCGCGTGCCGCGCTCGCGCCCCACAAAGCCGTGCGAGTTCGCGTACACCGACAGGCTCTCGCCCGCCTGCACGCCGGCGCCGTCGGAGTTGCTGATGCCCGCGTGCGCACGGCCGGCATCCTCGATCTGCCGGCCCAGTTCGATCGCGCCCGCGGTGTCGATGGCCCAGGGATGCCACAGGTCGAGGTCGGGGAAATCCTTTGCCATGCGTGCGGCATCGCCCAGCCCCGCGGCGGGATCTTCCTCGGTGAACCGGGCGATGGCGCAGGCCTGGTCCAGCGTGGCCTGGATCGAATCGGGGTTCAGGTCGGCCGTGCTGGCCGAGCCCTTGCGCTGGCCGAAATACACGGTGAGCCCGAAGCCGCGGTCGCGGGTGTGCTCCACCGTTTCCACCTCGCCCAACCGCACGTTCACGTTGAGGCCGGTGTCGATGCTGGCGGCCACCTCGGCGGCGCTGGCGCCGGCCGCATGGGCGCGGCGGATCACGTCCTCGGCCAGCTCGGCGAGGCGATCCAGATCCGCGAGGCTGCGGTCGGTGGCGGCGGCGATGTCGCTCACGGGAGATTCCAGGCAGGTCAACGGGCAGTACCCAAACGGGTAGAATGCACGATCCGCGCCGTGCCGTCTCCAGATGGGGATGCCCCGGCTCTCCTGCAACGCCCCGCGGAGCCACGCGCATGTCGGTCGTCCCCGGCCTCTACCGCCACTACAAGGGCCAGCGCTACCGCGTGCTGGGCACTGCCCGCCACAGCGAAACGGAAGAACCGCTGGTGGTATACCAGGCGCTGTACGGCGAACGCGGCCTGTGGGTGCGCCCCGCGGCGATGTTCGCCGAAAGCGTGATCCTGGATGGCATGTGCGTACCCCGCTTCGCGCTGGAACGGGCCGAACCCGGCCTGCTGGAAAACCGATGAACCGCAACTACACCGACGATCCCGGCCACGACTACGGCCCCACCCGCACCCAGCAGCGCCGTGATGCGCTGGCCGTGCTGGAGCTGGCCAACCAGCTGGTCGAACTGCCGCCGGCCAGACTGGCGAAGCTGGAGCTGCCCGACGACGTACGCGACGAGATCGCCAACGTGCGCCGCATCAACTCGCACATCGCACGCAAGCGCCAGCTGGCCTTCCTCGCCAAGCTGATGCGCCGCCACGACAGTGCGGCATTCGATGCGGTGCGTGCGGCGCTGGGCGAGAACCGCGATCGCCAGCGCCAGGAGACCGCCGCGATGCACCGGCTGGAAGCGCTGCGCGAACGCCTGCTGGGCGAGGACGGCGACAGCGCGGCCTCCGAACTGATCGAGCGGTCCCCGGGCGTCGACCGTCAGCACCTGCGCGCGCTGATCCGTCAGGTGCGCGTCGAGCAGGCTGCGCCGAACAAGCCGCCGCGTGCCTATCGTGAGCTGTTCCAGCTGCTGAAATCGCTGCAGGACGACGACGCCGACTGAATCAGGCGGCAGGCCAGAAACCGCGTATCCCCGCCACGCCTTGCGCGCCTGCCGCGCGCGCCTGCGCCAGTCGGGCGGGCGCCGTGCCACCCTGTGCGTAGACCGGCATCGCGGCCGCCTCGGCCAGTGCCTGGAAACCTGCCCAACCCAATGGCTGCGCTTGCGGGTGGCTGGCGGTAGCCATCACCGGCGACAACGTGGCGAAGTCCGCCTCCAGCCGCAGCGCCTGCATCAGCTGCGCGGCATCGTGGCAACTGGCACCGACGGCCTGTTGCAGCGGGAGCGGCCGCGTACCGGGCGTGGCCAGTTGGGCGCCGGTCAGATGCACGCCGATGCCAAGCAACCGTGCACCCTCGATATCCGCGTTGAGCAGAAGCTGGGCGCCGTGGTGGCGCGCCAGCGGCAGCAATGACGCGGCGAACTCCCGCACTTCCTCGCGCGGCCAATGCGGCAGGCGCAATTGCAGCAGCCGCTCACCCGCTTCGATGGCGCGACCGATCCGCTCGAACCACGCCCCGCGCTCCACCGGCAATGCTTCGGCCGGCGTGATGAGGTAATGCCGCGGCAGACGCAACGCCTGCAGGATCGCACGGTCGGCCGGCGTCAGCGTCGCCGGATCCGCCTGCATCGGCAGGCACCAGCGCAGCCCCTGCCCTTCCAGCGGACGCGGCTCGCCGCGCCACCGTGTCACGCACCATGCGTCCAGCAGCAGCTCGCGTTCGTGATAGCGCCACGGTACTCGGATCAGGGGCTCGGCTTCGAGCAACGCGATACCCAGTTCCTCGTCCAGCTCGCGCGCCAGCGCCGCCAGCGGTGTCTCTCCGGGTTCGCGCTTGCCACCGGGAAATTCCCACAGGCCCGCCAGATGCTTGCCGGCGGGACGCTCGGCCAGCAACACGCGTCCTTCGCGATCGCGCAGCACACCGGCCAGCACATGCAGCGGCGCGCCACTCACGAGCCGACTCAATTGCTGCGGACGTATTCGACCATGTCGAAGTCGTGGGCGTGCTCGGCGTCCCTCTTGTGGTGCACGCGCGAGACCTCGGTCCAGTCACTGAAGTGCACACCGGGGAAGAAGGTATCGGCACCTTCGACCGCCGCGCTGACCCAGGTCAGGTACAGCCGGCGCGCCACCGGCAATGCCTCGCGGAACACCTGGCCACCGCCGATCACCATCAGGCCGGTGTGGTCGCAACGCGCCTGCGCCTCGTCGATCGAGCGCACGGTGACCTGGCCGGGAAACGGTGCCTCATGCCGGCGCGACAACACCAGGTTGGTGCGATCCGGCAGCGCGCGGCCGATCGACACCGCGGTGTTGTAGCCCATCAGCACGTACTTGCCGATGGTGAGCTGCTTGAACCAGCGCAGGTCGTCCGGCAGGTGCCAGGGCAGGTGTCCCTTGCGGCCGATGGCGAAATTCTCGTCCAACGCGGCGATCAACGAAATGGCCATCGGTGCTCCAGAAAAGGTGTTATAGATCGAACGGCACATGCAGCGGCCAGGTTGGCCGGCCCACTCTGGCCGCCCATTGTAGCGATTCGGAGAGACAACGAGCATGGCGATCGTCATGGGCCTGCTGGCCGCCGTGCTGGCTTCCGCCCCGGCAAGCATCGCACCCGCCACGGCGCAGCTGCTGCCTACCGTGTACGAGGCGGGGCACTTTTATGCGGTGCCGGAGACGATGGATGGACAAAAGCTGAAGCTGGTGGTGGATACCGGCGGCAGTGGCGGCGGTGGCATGTATGTACTCCTAGCAAGCACCGCCAAACGCCTTCATTTGTCCACGAAACCATGCCCCGACGGTGGCGGTGAGGTGGCCACGCTGCCCCGCTTCAAGACTGGCCAGTCGCTACCGCCACTCATTGCGCCGGCTTGCGGTCAGGCCGCTTGGGTCGGCCCCTTCGATACGCTGGGTGCCGGTTACCTCCCGAGGCGCACGTGGACCTTCGACTACCCAAACCATCGGCTGCGGATGGAGGGCTCGGATTGGCATCCAGCACCCGACGCACACAAGGCACCTCTTGGCTTTCCCCATAAAGCTGATGGCAGCCTGGGCGACGGCCTTGCCGCCATCGAGATCAAGGTCGACGGACAGACCATTCCCTTGTTGCTGGACACTGGTGCCACCGCACGCCCCACCGTCGCGGGGGAAAAAGCCAGCGGCACGCCCACGGTCAATGGCGAAGGCGTCACCAGCTACATCACCACTAGCGTGCTGGAACGTTGGCACAAGGCGCACCCGGAGTGGCGCGTGGTTGCCGATGGTGACGATCTACTCGGCCCAAAGCGGGCCACACGCCTGATCGAAGTGCCGGATGTCGAGATTGCCGGCTGGCGTGTCGGCCCGGTCTGGTTCACCGAGCGCCCCGATCGCAACTTCGGCATCAAGGGCATATCTCAGTACATGGATCGCATCGTGTCGGGCTCTGCCGGCGCCAACATCTTCCAGCACTTCGTCATGACGCTGGACTATCCGCACGAGGCAGCCTGGTTCCGCTGCGTGACCGGCTGCAAGGCCGTCGCTACACCGCCACCGGCGCCTTGATCGCCGGATGCGGGGCATAGCCTTCGATGGCGACGTCCCCATAGCGGAAATCCTCCAGCGCACGCACCCCGGGGTTCAGCACCAGCCGCGGCAACGGTCGCGGCTCGCGCGTCAGTTGCAGGCGCGCCTGTTCCACGTGGTTGCTGTACAGGTGCGCATCACCCAGCGTGTGCACGAAATCGCCCACGCCCAGCCCGCAGACCTGGGCCACCATGTGGGTGAGCAGCGCGTAGCTCGCGATGTTGAACGGCACGCCGAGGAAGATGTCGCCGGAGCGCTGGTAGAGCTGGCAGCTGAGCCTGCCGTCCGCCACGTAGAACTGGAACAGCGAGTGGCAGGGCATCAAGGCCATCTTCGGCAGCTCGCCCACGTTCCAGGCGCTGACGATCAGGCGACGCGAATCGGGGTTGCGCCTGATCTCGTCCACCACCCAGCGGATCTGATCCACCGCGCCGCCGTCGGCAGTGGGCCACGCGCGCCACTGCTTGCCGTAGACCGGGCCCAGGTTGCCGCGCTCGTCGGCCCATTCGTCCCAGATGCTGACGCCGTGTTCCTTGAGGTAGGCGATATTGGTGTCGCCCTGCAGGAACCAGATCAACTCGTGGATGATGGACTTCAGGTGCAGCTTCTTGGTGGTGACCAGTGGAAAGCCGTCGTCGAGGTCGAAGCGCATCTGCCAGCCGAACACGCTGCGCGTGCCGGTGCCGGTGCGGTCGGCTTTCTCCGTGCCGTGTTCCAGCACGTGGCGCAGCAGGTCGAGATAGGCCTTCATTTGCCCTCCTTCGCCGGCATCGCCACTTCGTACAGCCGCAGCGTGGGCGCCTTGCGCGACAGCCACAGCAGCCACAGTCCCACGGCGATCAGCGGCAGCGACAGGATCTGCCCCATCGTGAGCCAGCCAAAGGCGAGATAGCCCAGCTGGATGTCGGGCAGGCGCACGAATTCCACCGCGAAGCGGAAGCAGCCGTACATCAGCGCGAACAGGCCGGAGACGAGGTAGCGCGGCCGCGGCTTCATCGAAACCAGCCACAGCACGGCGAACATCACCACGCCTTCCAGCGCCAGTTCGTACAGCTGCGAGGGCTGGCGTACCAGCCCGCCCCATTGCTGCAACTGCGCCAGCCAGGCCGGGTGTGCTGTCGCGTAGGTCACGTCCTCGCCATGGGCATGCGGGAAGACCATGCCCCACGGCAGCTGCGTGGGCTTGCCCCACAGCTCGCCGTTGATGAAGTTGCCGAGCCGCCCCAGGCCCAGACCGATCGGCACCAGCGGCGCCACGAAATCCACCGTGTCGAAGAAATGCAGCCGGTGCCGGCGCGACCACCACAACCCCGCCACCAGCACGCCGAGCAGGCCGCCATGGAAGCTCATGCCGCCGTCCCACACCCGGAACAATGCCAGCGGATCGGTCCAGATCCAGCGCAGGCCTCCGGCGTAATAGAACAGCATGTAGCCGATCCGGCCGCCCACGATCACGCCCATCATGCCGTAGAAGAACAGGTCGCCCAGCGCGTCGCGCGTCACCGGCAGGCGACCGCGCCGGCGCCGGTACTCACCCAGCACCGCGGCGCTGAAGAAGCCCACCAGGTACATCAGCCCGTACCAGTGCACCTGCACCGGGCCGAGATGGAAGGCGACGGGGTCGATGTCGACGACGAGAGGTTGCGTCATGCGATGCGGAGTCAGGACAGGCAAGGCCATCAGTGTAGCGGGAGCAGCCCCCATCCGGCGGCTGCGGCCTGGCGATGATGCACAAGAAGGGCAGCATCGGCCCGGATACCTTCGGCAAGAACCGCCTCACCGCCGCGATCGGCAAGGACGATGCCGCGCTGGCAGCCAACTCACCCGACAGACTGGCCGACCAGATCGACGCACCCGTATTGCTGATCCACTGCGATGCCGACGAGCGTGTGCCATTCACCCGGGCCAGGACCATGCGTGTCGCCCTGGACACTGCGCATAAGCCTTGCGAATTGAGCAATCCGGCGAAGGCCAAGGCTTCTACAACGAAGCCAGCAATGTGGAACGCATGAACCACATGCAGGACTTCCCGGCCAAGTACATCAGCTAAGGGCGCCACGCCGCTCTGACCTCTCATTCCTGGAGCAGGCCTCTCATGGCGAATCCGCAAGGGTTCGTTTTTTTTTGCGAGAAATGCGTTATGAAATTGTTGACCGTCGTACTTTATTGCTATAGCTTCATAATTTCTTGCGACGTCAGCATCGCCTGAAAGGCGCCTCCGGAATCAGGCGTTCACTGGTTGCAAGAAAGTTTGGATGACCTCCGCGTGCTTCATAGGCCTTTGTTTTTCAAGCAAATGGCCGCTTCGTCAGCTTTTTTTGCACAACCATTTGGGGAGATTGAAGATGGTCAACAACCACATTCGACGTGGGCCTACCTACCGCCGAACCGCCCTCGCCCTGGCTTTGGGCATGGGTTTCAGCGGCTTGGCCTTCGGCCAAGCCACTACGGGCAGCATCTTTGGCCAGACGCCGGCAGGCAGTGCCGACACGGTCGTCATCCAGAACGCAACGGGCTTCACCCGCGAAGCCACTGTCGACGCATCTGGTCGTTACAACGCGAACTCGCTGCCGCTGGGCACGTACACCGTCACCCTGAAGCACGCCGGCCAGACCATCGATTCGCGCTCGGACGTGACTCTGCGCGTTGGCGCGGGTACGGAAGTTTCCTTCGTAGCGACCGAGACGAACGCCCGCAACCTGTCCTCCGTGACCGTCACGGCCAATTCCTTGCCGTCCATTGACGTCACCAGCGTCGATTCGCGCACCGTGATCACCTCTCAGCAGTTGGCCACGCTGCCGCTGGCGCGCAATGCTGAAGCGATCGCCCTGCTGGCTCCTGGCGTCGTCCAGGGCAGCTCCTACTTCGCCGGCCCCATGGGCGGCTCGCTGGTTTCCTTCGGCGGCTCCTCGGTCACCGAGAACGCCTACTACATCAACGGTTTCAACACCACCGACCCGCTTAGCGGCTTCGGCGGCATCTCGCTGCCGTACGGCTCGATCGACCAGCAGGAAATCCTCAGCGGCGGCTACGGCGCGGCCTACGGTCGTTCCGACGGCGGCGTGATCAGCCAGGTCGGCAAGCGCGGCACCAACGACTGGCACTTCGGTGGCCTGGTCGAGTGGACGCCGACCGGCCTCCAGAGCGATCCGAAGAACTACTACTACGTCAAGAAGGACGGCTCGCAAGGCGACATGCGGCAGTACCGCAACGACAACAAGAGCTGGACCACCACGGTCGATGCCTACGTCGGCGGCCCGCTGATCAAGGACAAGCTGTTCCTGTTCACCTCCGTCGAGGCGCAGCGCAGGCAGGGCCAGTCCGTGGGTGCGAATGCCGCGCCCTACGACACCCACTACCGCTACGACAATCCGAAGTGGTACGCCAAGCTGGACTGGAACATCAACGACAGCAACATCCTGGAAGTGACGGGTGCCTCCACCAAGTCGTCCTACCAGGGCACGATGAACGAGTTCGACTACGACACGTTGCAGGAAGGTGGCTTTAACAGCTACGACACCCACACCAAGAATGCCGCGCAGCTGTTCTCGAGCAAGTTCACCAGCTACATCACCGACGATCTCACCGTGTCGGCCATGTACGGCAAGATGAAGAGCACGTACTACAGCGACACGCCCGGGTACGACCCCACCTACCCGTACATCTACAACCCGACCTACGAAAACCCGGACATCACGGACGGTCGTGTCATCACCAACAACCAGACCGTCAGCACGATCAACCTGCCGGGTCATCGTTCCGTCAGCACCAACCTGCGCCTCGACCTCAGCTACCACATCGGCGATCACACGCTCACCGCGGGTATCGACAACATGGACATGAAGAACATCGAAGGCGGCACGATGTTCCCCTCGGCAGGCGTTGGTTACGGCTGGGAATACAACGAGCCGGTGACCAATTCCGATGGTGATCCGGATCCCGACCTGTACATCCTGGGCGGCCCCGGCTCGGCGCTGCCGGGCGCGGACTGGCGCAACTCGCCTTGGGTGGCCCCCACCGCCGGTTACGCAGGCGGTGAAACCGGCTACTACGTGGCCAGGTACGAGTATCACGACAACGCTTCGGTGCGCGTGGCGCAGCGTGCGCAGTACATCCAGGACGATTGGCAGGTCAACGACCGCTTGCTGCTGAAGCTCGGTCTGCGCAACGACCAGTTCACCAACTACAACGCTGCCGGCCAGCCCTTCCTGCGCCTCACCAAGCCGCAGTGGGCGCCGCGCCTGGGCTTCAGCTGGGATGTCAATGGCGATGCCAGCTTCAAGGTCTACGGTAACGCGGGACGTTACTATCTGGCCCTGCCGACCAGCGTGGCGCTGCGTTCTGCGGGTAGCTCGCTGTACACCCGTACCTACTACACCTACACCGGCATCGACGCGAACGGCATCCCGACCGGCCTGAGTCCGATCGACACCAGCCGCGGCCCGGACATGCCGCTGTCCGCCAACGGCGAATACGGCCAGCCGCGCGATCCCATGGTGGCCGCGACCAAGGACCTGAAGTCGGAATATCAGGACGAGTACATCCTCGGTTTCGACAAGAAGCTGGGCGACTCGTGGATGTACGGCGCCAAGGCCACCTATCGCAACCTGCGCAACGCGATCGACGACATCGGCGACAAGAACTCGATCATCAACAAGATGAACAAGATGGGTATCGACCCGACGACCTATGACGCCAGCGTCATGCCGGGCAGCTACCTGATGAACCCGGGCAAGAACGCGACCTACTACGTCGCCAAACTGGGGGGTGGCTACTACCAGGTCCCGATGGACTGGAAAAAGGACTTCGGCTTCAACACCACCATGAAGCGCCACTACTACGGCCTGAACATGTATCTGGAGCATCCGTTCGACGGCAAGTGGTTCGCCCGCTTCGACTACCTGTTCTCGCGCAACTACGGCAACAGCGAAGGCCAGGTGCGCACTGACATCGGCCAGGAAGACGTGTCGGCCACGGTGGACTGGGACTACGCCCAGGTCATGGACTACGCCAACGGCTACCTGGCGAACAACCACAAGCACCAGTTCAAGGCCTATGGCTCGTACCAGATCGCGCCGGAATGGCTGGTCTCGGCCAATGCCTCGATCCTGTCCGGCTCGCCGCAGACCTGCCTGGGTTACTACCCGGGCGCCCAGCCCAACCCGGGCCTGGGTTACGGCCCGTACTACCACTTCTGCAACGGCAAGCCGTGGCCCCCGGGCACCAGCAACAACCCGTGGACCTATCGCCTGGATCTCAGCGCCGAGTATCGCCCGGAGTGGGCTGGCAAGAAGCTGGCTTTCAACGTGATGGTCTACAACGTGTTCAATTCGCAGAAGACCACGCAGACCTACGCGATCTCGGCCTCCAGCAGCTATCTGCGTCCGATCAGTTCGCAGGACCCGCGCTACGTGCGGTTCGGCATCACCTATGACTATTGATGCCACGGGGAATCGACACGGGTAGTACCCGTGTCATCTCCAAGAAACCGCCGGGCTTCCCGGCGGTTTTTTTATGGCCGCGCAGAAACAAGGCCGCGCATTCACGCGGCATGACCCGCAATATCCGGGGAGTTGCCGGTGCCCGGTGATCGCTACAGCAAGACCGGCCGGTCCGGCAACTCGTCCTGCCGTGACGCGCCATCGGCAGGGAAGTGACGTTCGAGCAACGTATGCACTGCTTCGATGCCGCGCAGGCTGCCTTCGTGCCATTGGCCACGCGCGTAGGCTTCACGCATGTGGGCGCAGACGGCCGCCCACTCTTCGGGCACTACATGGCGGGCAATGCCGCGATCGGCGACGACTTCGATGCGGTGCTCCGCCAGCAGCACGTAAATCAGCACGCCGTTGTTGTGCTCGGTATCCCAGATGCCGAGCTGGCCGAACAACTGGCGGGCACGTGTCGGCGCGTCCAGCCCCGCCAGTACGGCCAGCGGCGACAGGCGGGATTCCACGGCGAGGCGTACCTCGCCGCGATGCGTGCGTTCACCCTCGGCCACCGCTGCGGCGATCTCGTTCAGCAAGCCGGCGGGAAAGCGCCGGTGCAGCTGGAACCAGCCTTCGCCCAGGTTCATCAGCAAGCGTTGCAGACGGTCCATCTCACCAGCTCCCCGAGGCGCCGCCGCCATTGAAGCTGCCGCCGCCGCCACTGAATCCACCGCCGCCACCGCCGAAACCGCCGCCTCCACCAAAACCGCCACCACCCCAACCGCCGAAACCACCCCAGCCACCACCGCCGATCGAGCGACCTGCGCCACCGGGTAGCAGCATCAGTAGTCCACCCACGATGCCGCCGAAAATGCCCATCCCCACGGAGGCCATCAGCCAGAACAGGCCCCCGATGATCAACCCGCCCACCGGCGCGCGCACGAAGGCATGTGAACGCCCCAGCATGCCGCGCAGGAAGATCCACGCGAAGAATCCGACGCCGAGCAGGCTGTTGAGATCCAGGCCACGCCGCTCATGCGGTGCGCCCTGCACGGGCGGCGGCAAGGGCTCGCCGTCGATCAGCTGGGTCAGCGCGCCGACCGCGTCCTGGATGCCGCCGTAGTAGTCGCCGGTGCGGAACTTCGGCGTGATGTATTCGCGGAGGATGCGGGCCACGGCTGCGTCGGGAATCGCCCCTTCCAGCCCCGCGCCCACCTCGATGCGCACGGCGCGGTCGTCCTTCGCGACCAGCAGCAGCACACCGTCGTCGGTGCCCTTGCGGCCGACCTTGTTCGCCATCGCCACGTCGATGGAATAGCTGTCGATGTCTAGTGGCTTGGTGCTGCCCACCATCAGCACCACCAGTTGCGCGCCCTTGGCCTCCTCCAGCGCCACCAGTTGCGCGTCAAGCTGGTCCACCTGCTGCGCGCTCAGCGTACCGGTGAGATCGGTGACGTGCCGCGCGAGCTTCGGCACCGCGGCATCGGCGTGCAGCAGGGGCGGCAGCAGCAACGCTGCCGCCAGCAGCCATGCCCACAGCACCCGCGGGTGGCGCAGCGTCATCTCAATGTGCCGAGGCGGCGGCCGCCGGAGCGGGGTTGCCGAAATCGACCTTCGGCGCGGTGGAGATCGCCTGCTCGTTCTGCACGCTGAAGTTCGGCTTCACGGTGTAGCCGAACATCTTGGCGGTGAGGTTGTTCGGGAAGGTGCGGATCAGCCCGTTGTACTGCTGCACCGCCTGCACGTAGCGCTGGCGCGCCACGGTGATACGGTTCTCGGTACCTTCCAGCTGCGCCTGCAGGTTCTGGAACAGGCCGTCGGCCTTGAGGTTGGGATAGTTCTCGCTCACCGCCATCAGGCGCGACAGCGCGTTGCCGAGCTGGCCCTGCGCGGCCTGGAACTTCGCCAGCGCCTGCGGATCGTTCGCCAGCTCCGGCGTCACCTGGATGCTGCCCACCTTGGCACGCGCGTCGGCCACCTCGGTGAACACCTTCTCCTCGTGCTGGGCATAGCCCTTGACCGTGGCGACCAGGTTCGGCACCAGGTCGGCGCGGCGCTGGTACTGGTTGAGCACCTCCGACCATGCGGCCTTGACCGCCTCGTCCTGCCGCTGCATGGCGTTGTAGCCACAGCCGGTGAGGCCGACGGCCACCAGCAACAGCACGAGATTGCGCAGAAGTTTCATGGCATGGGCTCCATTCCGGTTAGGCAACCATTGCAGCATCCCCGGGCAGGCTGTGCAATCAGCCGCTGGGCCTGTTCAGCGCAGGCCCAGCACCAGCACCCAGCTCAGCACCATCAGCACCAGCAGCAGGAACACCGCGGCCGAGCCCATGTCCTTGGCGCGACCGGCCAGTTCGTGGAATTCGGGGCTGACCTTGTCCACCACCGCCTCGACCGCGGAGTTGAGCAGCTCGGCCGACAGCACCAGAAAGGCGGGCCCCACCAGGGCGAGTTTCTCCAGCGCGCCCTGCCCCAGCCAGAGGCCCAGCGGGATCAGCACCACTGCCAGCATCGCCTCCAGCCGGAACGAAGCCTCGTGCCGCCAGCCCGCGCGCAGGCCTAGCATCGACCAGCGGAAGGCGTTCCAGAGTTGGCGCGGGTTGCCGCGGAATCCGTGGCCTGGCATGGGGAGCGGGTCTCCGGCGAATGGCGCCCCGCGACGCGGAGCCAAACCGCAATGATGCCACAGGGTTACCGTGCGCTCCCGTAGCATCGCTCCGGATATTGCGCTGCAGCGAAGCCGGCATGACGGATGGGTTACCCTTCGTCGGTTGTGGTGCCGTTCAGCGCCGCAACTCGCCGGCCGCGCTTGCGCGGCCGTTGTACTCCTCAGCACGGAATCGTTGCATGGCAATCCAGAATCCACCCGTTTCGCAAACACGGTCGTTCAGTACCGTCTTCCTGATCGAGATGTGGGAGCGCTTCGGCTTCTACGGCATGCAGGTGCTGATGGTCACCTACATGATGAAGAAGCTGGGCTTCGTCGACACCAAGGCGAACCTGATCTGGGGCGCGGCCGCCGCGCTGATCTACGTGACGCCGGCGATCGGCGGCTGGGTGGGCGACAAGCTGATCGGCACCCGCCGCACCATGCGCATGGGTGCGATCGTGCTGATGCTGGGTTACGCGCTGTTGTGGATTCCCACGGACAACGCTTCGTTCCTGTACATCGCGCTGGGCGTGATCATCGTCGGCAACGGCATGTTCAAGCCGAACGCCGGCAACCTCGTGCGCAAGATCTACGAAGGCGACGACACCAAGATCGACAGCGCGTTCACCATCTACTACATGGCGGTGAACATCGGCTCGACCATCTCGATGCTGCTCACGCCGTGGATCCGCGATTACGTGGGCAGCCACGTCAGCGACGACTGGGGCTGGCACACCGCCTTTGGCGCCTGCGCGGTCGGCCTGCTGCTGGGCCTGGTCAACTACGCGCTGATGAGCCGCACGCTGAAGCACATCGGCTCGCCGGCCGACAATGCGCCGGTCGACCTGAAGAAGCTGGCCGGCGTGCTCGGCAGCGGCCTGGCGCTGGTGTTCGTCTCGGCCTTCATCCTGCACAGCGAGATGGTGGCGCGCATCTGCGTGTATGCCGCGGGTGTCGTCGTGCTCGGCATCTTCGTCCACCTGATCCGCTCCAGCCACCGGGACGAACGCGCCGGCCTGATCGCGGCGCTGGTGCTGACGGTGCAGACCATCTTCTTCTTCATCTTCTACCAGCAGATGTCCACCTCGCTGAACCTGTTCGCGCAGAAGAACGTGAACCTGGATTTCAGCCTGTTCGGCTGGCACATCCTCACCTGGATTCCCGAGCAGTTCCAGTCGCTCAACGCGATCTGGATCGTGCTGCTGAGCCCGGTGCTGGTGTTCATCTACAACGGGCTCGGCCGCGTCGGCAAGGACATCTCCGTCGCCGCCAAGTTCGCCTGGGGCTTCGCGGCAGTGGCCGCCGGCTTCTTCATCTACGGCGTCGGCGCCCGCTGGGCGGTGAACGGCCAGGTTTCCTCGTGGATCATGGTCTGGGGCTACGGCCTGTACTCGCTGGGCGAGCTGCTGGTGTCCGGCCTGGGCCTGGCGATGATCGCCCGCTACGTGCCGGAACGCATGGGCGGCTTCATGATGGGCGCCTACTTCGTGGCTTCGGGCATTTCGCAATACCTGGGCAGCGTGGTGGCCAACTACGCACACATTCCCGAAGGCCTCACCAACCCGGTGCAGTCGCTGGACATCTATACCAACCTGTTCAACAAGCTCGGCTTGGTCGGCGTGGGTTGCACCGCGATCGCGCTGGCCGTGTTGCCGCTGATGAAGAAGCTGTCGGCCAGCCACGCCGACGTGGCGGCGAACCGCGAGCCGCTGCCCGCCGTGCGCAGCGAGGAGTTCGACACGCCTTGACCCCACGGCCCCGCCGCCTGCGGCGGGGCCGTGGCAGGGCCGGACCGCATGTCGCATCGCCCGATCAAGAACCGCATCGGCCCGTTCGCGCTGGCGCGCGCGCTGGCCTGGCTGCGCCTGTGCGCGATCGGCGGACAGAGCGTGGCCGTGCTGGTCTGCGCGTTCTGGCTGCACCTGGCGATACCGCTGCTGCCGCTGCTGGCCTGCATCGGCCTGCTCGCGGTGTTCTCGGTGCTGGCGGCCTGGCGGCTGGGCCGCCCGTGGCCGGTGAGCGAAGGGGAAACCATCGCCCATATCGGCATCGACACCCTGGTGCTGGGCGTGCTGCTGTACTTCACCGGCGGCGCCAGCAATCCCTTCGTCACCCTGCTGCTGGTGCCGATCGCACTCACCGCCGCCGCGCTGTCGATCCGCGCCATCCTGGTGGTGGCCGCCATCGCCGGCACCGCCTACCTGCTGCTGATGTGCTGGTACGTGCCGCTGCCGGTGCTGGACGGCATGCGCGACCATGGCTACTCGCTGCACGTGATCGGCATGGGCGTGAACTTCGTCATCACCGCACTGCTGCTGGGTTTCTTCATCAACCGGCTGGCGCGGGCGCTGCGCGTGCAGCAGCTGGCGATGCAACGCGTGCACGAGCGCGCGCTGCGCGACGAGGGCATCCTCGCCATCGCCACCCAGGCCGCGGGCGCCGCGCACGAGCTCAACACACCGTTGTCCACCATGCGCACCCTGCTGCCCGAGCTGCGCCGCGAACACGCCGGCGATACCGAGCTGGCCGAGGATCTCTCCCTGCTCGAGGGCCAGGTGGATCGCTGCCGCGACATCTTGCGCGAGATGGTGGCATTCGGCCAGGCCCAGCTCTCGCAGGAGCCCGAACGGCTGGACGTGGCGCAGTTCCTGCACAGCTGCACCGAGCGTTTCCAGCTGCTGCGCCCCGAGGCCGAGCTGGAGTTGCAACTGGACGAGGACATCGCGCGGCTGGCGCTGTATGTGCCGCCTGGCCTGCGCCACGCACTGCTCAACCTGCTCAACAACGCCGCCGATGCCTCCGCCCTGCGCGACTCGCGCGAAGTGCTGCTGCAGGTGGAGCGCGAAGGCGACTGGCTGCAATTCCTGGTGATCGACCGCGGCCCTGGCTTCGCCAGTACCGAGGGCAACGCGCGGCTGGGCCACTCGCAGAAGCAGACCGGCCTGGGCATCGGCCTCACCCTGGCCGTGGCCACCGCCGAGCGCCTCAGCGGCGAACTGGTGGCGCGCAACACCGACGACGGCGCCGTGGTCTGCCTGCGCCTGCCGCTGGCGGTGATCTCGCGGCGCTGAGCACCGCCGGTGCGGCACGCCGTGCGTGCAAGTCCCGCCGCATGCGGCAAGAATGTACGCAGCCGCCCCATCGGATACCCCTCAATGAACGAGCAGCCCTACCCCACCACCGCGCGCCCCCTGCTGCTGGTGGACGATGACGCCACCTTCGTGCGCGTGCTGACCCGCGCGCTGACCTCGCGCGGCTTCGAGGTGATCTCGGCCACCAACCTCGGCGACGCGCGCATGCTGGCGCGCCGCCATCAGCCGCGCTATTGCGTGCTCGACCTCAAGCTGGGCGAGGAGAACGGCCTGCGGCTGATCCCCGAGCTGCACACCCTGGTGCCGGACATGCGCGTGCTGCTGCTCACCGGCTACGCCTCGATCGCCACCGCAGTGGAAGCGATCAAGCGCGGCGCGCACGACTACCTCGCCAAGCCGGTGGACGCCGATGCGGTGGTACGCGCCCTGCTCGACGGCGACAACGGCGCGGAAGGCGAGGACGAGGATCTGCCCGACGCTCCCGAGGCGCCGCTGGCGCTGCGCCGGCTGGAGTGGGAGCACATCCAGCGCGTGCTCACCGAGTGCAACGGCAACATTTCCGAGACCGCGCGCCGGCTTGGCATGCACCGGCGCACCCTGCAGCGCAAGCTGGGCAAGCATCCCGTGCGCGAGCGGCCCGACAGCGAGAGCTGACCCGCGGCATCTGCGACAACGCGCCGTCTGGCGCCGTCGCGAAAGGCGGCTAAGCTTGCAACCCTGGACCATGGTCAAGAGTTGTCGCTTGGACATCCGTTTCCCCATCGCACTGCTGCTGGCCGCCACCGGCGGCGCGGCACTTGCCGATGACCCGCCGCAAACCACTTCGCTGGCGCCGGTGCACGTGCACGCCAGCGACACCGCCGTGCTGAACACGCCCAGCGTGACGGTGCGCATCGACCGCAAGCGCCTGCAGCAGCAGAACCTGGTCGACAGTGCCGACGCGCTGCGCTATGCGCCCAACCTGCAGGTGCGCCAGCGCTACATCGGCGACCCCAACGCCACCATCAGCGGCCGCAACAGCGGCACGCTGCAGAATGCGCGCAGCCTGCTCTACGTCGACGGCCTGCTGCTCTCCAACCTGATGAGCAACAGCTGGGACGGCGCGCCGCGCTGGGGCATGGTGGCGCCCGCACAGATCGGCGCGGTGGACGTGCTGTACGGCCCCTACTCGGCGCTCTACCCCGGCAACTCGATGGGCACCACGGTACTGATCCACACCCGCCTGCCGGATCGGCTGGTCGCCAGCGCCGACGCCCAGTATTTCAGCCAGGGCTATGGCGACCACTACGGCGCCGGCGGCGATTACGACGGCCATCGCCTAGCCGCCCAGCTCGGCGACAAACAGGGCCGCTGGCGCTGGTTGCTCTCGCTCAACCAGCTCGACAACCACGGCCAGCCGATGCAGTACGCCACCGCCAGTGCCGGCGGCAACGCGGCCGCGGCCGTACCGGTGAACGACGCCACGCTGGACCGCAACCCCAACGGCACGCCGCGGCTGGTCTACGGTGCCAACACCATCGAACACACCCGGCAGACCCAGGCCAACCTGCAAGTGGGCGTGGACATCACCCCCGCGGTCAACGCCCTGTTCACGCTGGGCTGGTGGCACAACCGGGCCTTCGACGCCACCCGCAGCCTGATCCGCGATGCCGCCGGGCAGCCGGTGTACGGCGGCACCATCCTGGCGAACGGCCAGGTCTGGACCCTGCCCGCCAGCGGCCTCGCCCCCAGCGCCTTCGACCAGACCCACGTGCTCTACGGCGCCGAACTCGCCGGCCACCTCGACAACGGCTGGCACTGGGACGCCGTGGCCAGCCGCTACGACTACCAGCACAACCTCGAGCACGATGCGGCCGGCTCGTCCGCCACCAGTGCATGGAGCGGCCCCGGCACGGTGAACGACATGGGCGGCTCCGGCTGGAGCACGCTCGACCTGCGCAGTTCCGGCCCGCTGGGCGACGAGAACATGCTGTACGCCGGCGCCCATCTCGACCGCTACCGGCTCGATTCGCGCGTGCATGCGGCCAGCGACTGGCTGGGCCCCGCCGACGGTCCGCTGGTCAGCGCCTACGCCGGCCGCACGCAGACCAGTGCGTTCTACCTGCAGGACGTGTGGAGCTTCGCCGAAGCCTGGGCGTTGACCACGGGTGCACGCTGGGAACAATGGCGCGCCTGGGACGGACTGCTGGCGACCGCCCGCACCGCGCTGGACTATCCCTCGCGCCGCCGCAGCGACTTCTCGCCCAAGGCCGCGCTGAACTGGGACCTCGCGAACGACTGGCAACTGCGCCTTTCCTGGGGCAAGGCGGTGCGCTATCCCACCGTCGAGGAATTGTTCCAGGGCTCGGTCTCCGGCAACGCGATCGTCAACAACAACCCCAACCTGCAACCGGAGCGCGACTGGTCCACCGACCTCAGCCTGATCCGCATGCTGCCGCACGGGCACTGGCGCGTGTCGCTGTACCAGGATCGCGTAGCCGATACGCTGTACTCGCAGACCGACATCACCCTGCCGGTGCCGGTGACCAACGTGCAGAACATCGACCAGGTGCGCACGCGTGGCGTCGAGGGCGAGCTGGTGCTGACCGACATTGGCGGCGCCCCCGTGGACCTCACCGCCAGCGCCGCCTGGAACCAGGCGATCACCCTGCGCGACCTGCAGTTTCCCACGGCGGACGGCAAGGATTTCCCGCGCATCCCGCGCCTGCGCGCCAGCCTGTTCGCCGACTGGCGCTTCGTGCCGGGCTGGGACGCCTCGCTGGGCCTGCGCCATTCCGGCCGCCAGTACGGCACGCTGGACGACAGCGACTTCGTGAACACCTACGGTGCAGTGAGCAGCTTCACCGTGGCCGACGCCAAACTGCGCTGGCGTTTCGCGCCGCAATGGACCGCGTCGCTGGGCGTGGACAATCTCACCAACGAGCACTACTGGGTCTACCATCCCTATGCCGGCCGCACCTGGTTCGGCGAGCTGCACTGGGAACTCTGATCCGGCGCCACCAAACACCTCATGCGCACGCTTATCCTTCTCCTGCTCTGCCTGCTGTCGTCCGCCGCCTTCGCCCACGACATGTCCGGCATGAAGATGCCCCGTGAACCCGAACTGGGCGCCAGCGCCGCCTTCGATGCCCACGGCCGGCTGTGGGTGGTGGACGCGGCGGAAGGCCACGTGCGGCTGCGCCATTCCGACGATCTCGGCAAGACGCTCAGCCCGCCGGTGGACGTCAACGCGATGGCCGAACCGATCTACGACGAGGGCGAGAACCGGCCGAAGATCGCGCTCGGCCCCAAGGGCGAGATCTACGTGAGCTGGTCGCAGCCGCGGGCGAAACCCTGGACCGGTTTCGTGCGCTTCGCCCGTTCGCTGGACGATGGCGCGCACTTCTCCACACCGATCACCGTGCACCACGACCGTGCCGAGATCACCCACCGTTTCGACGCGCTGGCGGTGGACGGCCGGGGCCGCGTGGTGATCGCCTGGATCGACAAGCGCGACATGGAAGCGGCGCAGGCACGGGGCAAGCCCTACCTCGGCGCCGCGGTGTACTACAGCTGGTCGGACGACGAAGGCAGGAGCTTCGTACCCGAGCGCAAGGTGATGGACAACTCCTGCGAATGCTGCCGCATCGCGCTCGCCCGCACGCCGCAGGGTGAAGTGGCTGCATTCTTCCGCGGTGTCTACGGCGACAATATCCGCGACCACGCTTTCGCCTTGCTGCCCACCAACGGCCGGCCGCCCCGTGCCGAGCGTGCCACCTTCGACGACTGGCAGATCGCCGCCTGCCCGCACCACGGCCCCGGACTCGCGATCGGCGCCGACGGCGTGCGCCATGCCGTGTGGTACGAGGCGAAGCACGGCCCCGCGGTCTGGTACGGCCAGCTCGATCCCGGCCATCGGCCACGGCACGTGCTGAAGCTCGGCGGCCCCGGCGCCAGCCACGCCGACGTGGCCGTGCACGGCAAGACGGTGTGGCTCACCTGGAACCAGGTGAACGCACGGGGCTATGCGCTGATGCTGCGTCGCTCCGCCGATGGCGGCCTGCATTTCGACGAGCCCCGCGCCATCGCCACGTCTGCAATCGCGACGGGCTCGCCGCAGCTGCTGCTCCGGCGGGGCCGTGCCTTCGTGGCCTGGAACACCGCCGGCGGTTTCCGCCTGGTCCCCGCCGAGGCCCCGTGATGCGTCGCGCGATGCTCGCCGTCCTGCTCGCGCTGGTATTGCCGGTCCTCGCCCATGCCGGCGCGCTCACGCCGCTGTCCGCGGGCGAAGTGCCCGCCTTGCTCAAGCCGCCTGCCCGCGGCGTGCGCATCCTTGCCGTGTGGGCGCTCGACTGCGCCTACTGCGAGGCGAACATGCAGGCGCTGGCAAAGCTGCAGCGCGCGCACCCGCGCGAGATCGAACTGGTCACGGTGGCCACCGACAGCATCGCCCAAGGCACACAAATCACCGCACGCCTCAAGGCCATGCAAATGGACGGCTATCCGGCCCGCGCCTATACCGAAGCCTCGCCCGAGCGGCTGGACTTCCTGATCGATCCGGACTGGGGTGGCGAGACGCCGCGCACCGAGATCATCCACGCCGGCGGCCGACGGCAAGGTATCAGCGGCGAGCTCACGGAAGCGCAGCTTCACAAGCTTTTGTAGGAGCGCGACCTGCGCGCGAAAACCCTCGCGGGTTTCCACCAAAAGCGATTCGCGCACAGGATGCGTTCCTACGGCTGGTCGGCGGATTCGTCCGTGCTTTCGGCTGGCGCGGGTGCGGGCGGCGCCGAGCTGCCGTCGTCCTCGTCGCCGTAGATCGCCACGTGCGGCACGCCGCTGGCGTCGATCCAGCCGCGGTACATGCCATCGGTGTTGAACGGGATCGCGATGTTGCCGTGCGCGTCCAGCGCGATCGCACCGCCGTTGCCGCCCAGCGCGGGAATCTCCTGGTTGATCACCACCGCCGCGGCGCGCTTGATCGGCACGCGCATCTGGCTCACCTGCATGCAGATCGCGTGCGCCGCCACGGTGCGGATGTAGTACTCGCCCCAGCCGGTGCCGGACACCGCGCAGTCGCTGTTCGCATAGGTGCCCGCGCCGATGATCGGCGAGTCGCCGATGCGGCCCCAGCGCTTGTCGGTCATGCCGCCGGTGGACGTGCCGGCGGCAAGATGGCCCTGCGAATCCAGCGCCACCGCGCCCACGGTGCCGAAGTGCTTCGCGGTCTCCTCGTCCTCGTGCGACTTGCCGGCGCCGTCCTCCTTGAGTGCCTTCTGCAGCTGCTGCCAGCGCTCCTCGGTGCGGAAGTAGGAAGGGTCGACCAGCGGCATGCCGATGCTCTGCGCGAACGCTTCGGCGCCCTGCCCTGAGAGCATCACGTAGGGCGTCTTCTCCATCACCGCGCGCGCCAGCAGGATCGGATTCCTGATCCGCTCGACGCCGGCCACCGCACCGGCGCGACGACTGTCGCCGTCCATGATCGCCGCATCCAGTTCGTTCCTGCCGTCATGGGTGAACACCGCGCCCTTGCCGGCATTGAAGTTCGGGTCGTCCTCCAGCACCACGATCGCCGCGCTCACCGCATCCACCGCGCTCTTGCTGGCCTTCAGTTCGGCGTAGCCGCTCTGCAGCGCCTGCGTCATCGCCGCGCGTATTGCCTTCTCCTTCGCTGGGGTGAGGTCGCGCTTGATGACCCCGGCGCCACCGTGGATCACCAGCACGGGCGGCACGGCGGCGTGGCTCATCGCAGCGACTCCGAGGGCGGCAAGGACAGGCAACAGGCGACGCGGCTTCACGGGGCTCTTTCCCTGAGGACAACGGGGGAAGTATAGCGAGCCGTTTCCGTCACTTGGGTTCGAAGCGCACCTGCTTGCCCTCGAATACCGGCTTCATGCCGGCGAGATCAGCCAGTCGCTGCATGGCCGTTCCTGCAGGCATGTCCTTGAACGACAACGTGACGGAGCCATTGCCCAAGGCATCCGGATTCACGAGCGTCCAGCCCGCCGTGGCCGCCAGCGCCTCCGCCACCACGCGCACTGAAGCATTCTTGGCGTGCTCGGTGACCCTGGCCGGAGATGCTTCAGCGGCCACGCGCGCCGGACAGCCAGCCAACGGGGTCACCTCGATGGTGTAGTCGTGGACGCCATCCGGCCCTTTGTCAGTCACATGCGCCAGTTCGCCAAGTTTGGCATCCATCCGGTGCTTAGCCACCAGCTTCCCAGCCACCATCACTGCCACGTCGATACGAAGCCGATTGCTGCCTTCGGGCGACGGCGTGGCATCGATTTGCCAGCCACGATCACGATTGGCCACCGTGCCGGTCTTGCCCGGCACCATGCACAGCTCCACCGACATGCCCTCGGGTTGGCTGGCATGGCCGTCGTCCGCGTTTTGCTCCACGTTCATGTTCAACTGGTACTCGGCGGCTGCTTTCGCACTGTCTCCTGCGCCTTTCACCGGAGTACTGGCGGCATAGACCGAACCGGCCACGGCCATCGTCAGTCCGCAGATGGCGATGATGCCGGTGTGGCGACGCTGACGATTTGGTGCGGGCAATTTCAGCATGGCGATACGCTCCGTAAGTGGGTGACGAGGGGACCACGTGCAGCCCACCGGCAACGCGAGCGCAGCCGACTGGGTTTTCAACATCGCATTCGCATAGCTGCGGCGCTGCGCGCCGTGCTCGCGCAGCACTGCGGCATCGCAGGCCAGCTCCTGGTCATGGCGCAGCGCGGCGAGCGCCCACCACGCCAGCGGATGGCACCACAGCAGCGCGACGAGCATTTGCGCGAGCAGGCACCACCAGCCATCGCCGCGGCGCGCGTGCGTGGTCTCGTGGGCAAGGATCAGCGCCTGCTCGGTGGCGTCGTAGCGCTGGCGGAAATCTGCGGGCAACACGATGCGGCTGCGCCACACACCGACCAGGGCCGGGCCGACGCCGGCGCTCGCTGCGCGCACTACCGGCCGGGATGTCGACACTTCTGCCATCGGCGTGGCGCCGTGCAGGCGCTCGCGGTAACGGCGCTGCGCCATGACGGCGAACCCGAACACGACGGCGACGCCCGTCAGCCACAGCGGCAACGCGGCAGCGCGCCAGTCGAAACTGGCAGTGACGTCCGCATGCGGCGCCGTTGCGCCAAGCGCCGAGGTGATCGTGTACACCAGCGGCGGCAGCTGCACTGGGGATGCGGTGGCATGCGGCAACTGGCTGGCCAGCAGGGCCAGTGGCGGAAGCAGCCACAGCTGGAAAGCGCGCTCTGCGCCGAACCAGCGCCGGCACGGCTTGCGCAATGCGGCGACGACCAGCACCGCTGCGGTGAACGCCAGCAGCGCCAACCAGCCGCGTGCGGCCCAAGCCATCGTCAACGATTCAATGCCCGGCAATGGAAGGTCATTCATCGTCGAGTTCCTTGAGCAGCTTGCGCAGTTCGGCAACATCTTTCTTGGTCAGCTTGCGCTGCTCGCTGAAGTGCGCCACCAGCGGCGCCACGCGGCCGTCGAACAGTCGGTCGAGCAGGCCCTTGCTCTCCTGCGACACGTACTTCTCGCGACTCAGCAGCGGCGTGTAGAGATAGCGGCGGCCGTCGCGCTCGGCCTTCACCGCCTTCTTCTTCAGCAGGCGGTTGAGCAGGGATTTGACCGTACCCTCCTGCCAGTCCTGTGCCGGCCCGACCTCGGCGAGGATCTCCTCGGCGCTGCGCGGTGCCGCGCGCCACAGCACCTCCATTACCACCGCTTCGGCTTCGCTGACTGCCATGGCACCACCGTTTACGCATGTAAGTGGAATTATGTTTACACGTGTAAATATTTGGCGTCAAGCCCGCGATACACCGCTGCGGAAGGTCTTGCGACCTTGGTACAGCACGACCCGGCGGCAATCCGTCGTATCCTTGGCAGCTGGTTCCCCTGCATGAAGGCAAGGCAATGGACAAGGTCTACGCAACGGCTGCCAAGGCGCTCGACGGCCTGCTGTTCGACAACATGACGATCGCGGCCGGCGGCTTCGGCCTGTGCGGCATCCCCGAGAACCTGATCGGCGCATTGCTGGAGGCCGGCACCAAGGGGTTGACCATCGTGGGCAACAACGCCGGCGTGGATGATTTCGGCATGGGACCGCTGCTCAAGACCCACCAGGTAAAGCGCGTGTACGCCTCCTACGTGGGCGAGAACAAGGAGTTCGAGCGCCAGGTGCTGGCCGGCGAGCTGGAGCTGCACCTCACTCCGCAGGGCACCCTGGCCGAGAAGCTGCGCGCCGGCGGCGCCGGCATCCCCGGCTTCTACACCCGCACCGCATTCGGCACCAAGCTGGCCGAGGGCAAGGAAACCAAGGTGTTCGACGGCAAGGAATACGTGCTGGAGGAAGCGATCCACGCCGACGTCTCCATCGTGAAGGCATGGAAGGGCGACCGCCTCGGCAACCTTGTCTTCCGCGAGACCGCGCGCAACTTCAACCCGATGATCGCCACCTGCGGCAAGGTCTGCGTGGCCGAAGTCGAGGAACTGGTCGAGGTCGGCACGCTGGATCCGAACAACATCCACGTGCCGGGCATCTACGTCGACCGCATCATCCAGGGTGCGAAGTACGAGAAGCGCATCGAGATCCGTACCCTCGCCGGTGCGAACACCGGCAAGGAAAATCCCACGCGCACCGCGATGGCGCAGCGCGCCGCGAAGGAGCTGCGCGACGGTTTCTACGTCAACCTCGGCATCGGCATCCCGACCCTGGTGGCGAACTACATCCCCGCCGGCATGGACGTGGTGCTGCAGTCGGAGAACGGCCTGCTCGGCATCGGCCCGTTCCCCACCGAGGATCAGGTCGACCCCGACCTGATCAACGCCGGCAAGCAGACCATCACCACCCTGCCCGGCTCGGCGTTTTTCTCCAGCGCCGAATCGTTCGCGATGATCCGCGGCGGCCACATCGACCTGTCGATCCTGGGCGGCATGGAAGTCTCCGCCACCGGCGACCTCGCCAACTGGATGGTGCCGGGCAAGATGGTGAAGGGCCCGGGCGGCGCGATGGACCTGGTCAGCGGCGTGCGCCGCGTGGTGGTGCTGATGGAGCACTGCGCGAAGGACGGCTCGCCGAAGATCAAGGACCAGTGCGAGCTGCCGATCACCGGCAAGGAATGCGTGGACTTGATCATCACCGAGCTGTGCGTGTTCGCGGTCGAAAAGGGCAAGGGCCTCACCCTGATCGAGCTCAACCCCGGCGTGACGGTGGACGAGGTCAAGGCGAAGACCGGCTGCGCGTTCGCAGTGGATTCCGCGCTGGAAGCGTAGCGGCGCCCGCGGCAACCCGTATGTAGGAGCGGCTTCAGCCGCGATGGCTTGTCCGCTCGCTTCCGTCACCAAGAAATCACGCATTCCAGCAAGCATGCGGTGTTTCGGCGGACTCGGTCGCGGCTGAAGCCGCTCCTACGACAGCTTCGCTCGCTGCCCGTCGCGGCGCCTCAGACCGCCACCGGCAAGGTATCCGGGAAGCGCACGCGAGCCACGCCCGGCCTGCCCGGCGCGTGCAATTCCAGCGGCCACGCGAAGCGGTCGCTGATGCGCTGTGCGATCGCCAGCTCGAAGCTGAGCCGCTCGCCACCGGTGCGGGCCGTGACGACACTTCCCGTCGCATGGCTCACGGTGATCGCATCGGGCAATACGGTGACCACCACCCTGCCCGCATCCGCGTGCTGGCAGGCGTCACGGATCAGCTGCCAGCACAGCACCGAGAACGCACGTACCGAGCCGCATAGCGCGAAGTGCGCCGGTTCCTCCAGCTGCAGCTCCACCGGCGTACCCGCCATCAGGTCGCGCGCCGTTTCCAGTTCGCGCCGCAACACATCGTTCACCACGAACTGTTCGGCGGTACCGCCGGGATCGGATTCGCGCGCAAGGATCAGCAGTACCTCGACCAGCGCCTCCAGCTCGCGCGTGGCGCGGTGGATGCGCCGCACCGAACGCCGCCCGGAGTCGCTGAGACTGCCTTCGTCGGTCAGCATGTCCACCGACATGCGGATCACCGTGAGCGGCGTACGCAGTTCGTGGCTGGCGTCGCGGGTGAAGTTGCGTTCGCGCTGACCGTAGTCGGCGATGCGCGAGGCGAACCCGTGCAGGCCGCGCGCCAGCACAGCGAGATCGGCATCGGTATGCCGTGACAACCGCTCGGGCTGCAGCGCGGCCGGGTCGGACTGGCCGTCGCGCCACTCGCTGATCAAGCGTGCCAGCGTGCTCACCGGCTGCCACTCCCGGCTGGTGGCCAGCCAGGCCAGGCCACTGACGATCACGATCACCGCGATCACCGCCGGCAACGGTGCCTGGTCGTACGCGCCCATCACGCAGACGATCGCCACCGCCACGCACTGCAGGGCGAACACCCAGGCGATGCGGCGCCGGAAGGCGCCGGCACGGAACATCACCGCGCCATGCACTTCTTTTGCTTTCATTGCCGTCCGCGCATCATGCCATGTGAGCGGCAGAAGCCACTTCCGCGTCGAGGTCCGCGAGTCGGTAGCCGGCCGAATGGATGGTGTGTAGCAGGGGCCGCGGGAAGGGTTTGTCAATGACGCGGCGCAGGTTGTACAGGTGCGAGCGCAGTGTGTCGGAGTCGGGCAGCATGTCGCCCCATATCTCGCGTTCGATGTCGCGCCGGCTGACCACGCGCGGCGACTCGCGCATCAGGATCGCCAGCAGCTTCAGGCCGATCGGCGACACGGTGAGTTCCTGCCCGGCGCGGGTCAGCCGCAGCGTGGCGGTGTCCAGCGTCATGTCGCCCACGTTGAGCACCTCGGCCGAGACCTGGCGGCGGTCGCGGCGGATCAGCGCACGCAGCCGCGCCTCCAGCTCGCGCACCTCGAACGGCTTCACCAGGTAGTCGTCGGCGCCGGCCTCCAGCCCGATCAGCTTGTCCTCCAGGGTGTCGCGCGCGGTGAGCATCAGCACCGGGGTGGCCTTCTTCGCCTCGCGGCGCAGCTTGCGGCAGACCTCCAAGCCGTCGAGGCCGGGCAGCATCAGGTCCAGCACGATCACGTCGTAACTGCTTGTCACCGCCAGGTGCAGGCCGCTGGGGCCGTCGGCCGCGTAGTCCACCGAATAACCGCAACGCTCGAGGAATTCACCCACCGTCTCGGCGATCTGGCGATTGTCTTCCACCAGCAGAATCAGGCCGGCCTGCTCGTCATGTCCGCTCATGTCGCTCCTCCTGCTTAGCTTCACAAATGTGAAGAGCTAACCGGGCATGGAGTGATGAAGATGTGAAAACCGCATGGAAGCGTTCAGTTCACGGACGCAACAAGGGTTGCAGCACGCGCCACACGTTCTCCAGCACTTTCGGCTCCCCGGCGGCGCGCGGATGCAGGCCATCCGCCTGCATCAGGGCCGGATCGAGCGCCACGCCATCGAGCAGGAACGGCAGCAGGGCCACGTGCTTCTGTTTCGCCAGATCGGCATAGACCGCGCGCAGGCCGTCGCGATACTGCGGCCCGTAGTTCACCGGCAGCTCGATGCCCAGCAGCAGCACCCTGGCATGCGTGGCCTGGGCCGCGGAGACCATCGCCATGAGGTTGTCGCGCAGCTGGTTCAGCGGCAGGCCCTGCAGGCCGTCGTTCGCGCCCAGTTCGATCACCACCACGCCGGGCCGGTAGGTCGCGAGCAGGGCAGGCAGGCGGTTGCGGCCTGAGAGCGAGGTCTCGCCGCTGATGCTGGCATTGACCACGGCCCATGCCGGCACCATCTTGCCAAGACGGACTTCCAGCAGATGCACCCAGCCCTGCTCCGTCGCAATGTTGTGCGCTGCGGACAGCGAATCGCCCAGCACCAGTACGGTACGCGCGGGCGCGGCCTGCACCGCGACGACGGCACCGGCAAGCCACAGCAGCAAGCACAGGAAACGACGCATGAGCGACACGCCTCACCTTGTCCTGGAAGCACACGATGTTAGCAAGTCGGTGAACGGCCCCGAGGGTCGGCTGCAAATCCTCGACCGCGTGGGCCTGCGCGTCGGTGCGGGCGAAAGCTTCGCCATCGTGGGCGCCTCCGGCTCGGGCAAGACCACCCTGCTCGGTCTGCTCGCGGGGCTGGACACGCCCAGCAGCGGCGGCATCCGCCTCGACGGCCATGCGCTGGAGACGCTGGGCGAGGAAGCCCGCGCCGACCTGCGCCGGCGCCTCGTGGGTTTCGTGTTCCAGTCCTTCCACCTGCTCCCCGCGCTCAGCGCCGAGGAAAACGTGATGCTGCCGCTGGAGCTGGAAGGCGATGCACATGCGCGCACGAAAGCCCGCGCAGCGTTGGAAGCCGTGGGCCTCACCGCGCGGCGCCGGCACTATCCCGCACAACTCTCCGGCGGCGAACAGCAGCGTGTGGCGATTGCCCGCGCCTTCGTGCACGGCCCGCGCCTGCTGTTCGCCGACGAACCCACCGGCAACCTCGACCAGCGCACCGGCCACCACGTCGCCGACCTGCTGTTCGCGCTGAACCGCGACCACCGCACCACCCTGGTGCTGGTGACCCACGACGCGCAACTCGCTGCGCGCTGCCAGCGGCGCATCGAGTTGCAGGAGGGGCGCGTGCTGGCGCACGCCGCGGCGGTGGGCGCATGAGCCCGCACATTCCTCCCCTCGCCCGCTTGCGGGAGACTCCCCACATTGCTCCCCTCTCCCGCCTGCGGGAGAGGGGTTGGGGGAGAGGGGCTTTTGCTTCTGCTTCTGTGCGCTCACAAGATTCAAAGCGGTTTCGTGCGCCTGTCGGCGCCCGAGTTCCTTTCTCTTTGCTTGCCCAAAGAGAAAGGAACCAAAGAGAAACGGCACCCCGATGGCGCGCCCTCCGGGCCTCCTGCCCTGCGGGTGCGCGGGTGGGCTGCGGGGTTTTTCGACGGGACTCCTGTCCCGGCGAAAAACTGGCCGGCATCCGTGCCGGCCACCCTGCGGGCTTTCCTCCGCCCACCCGCCGCGCCATAGGGGCCCCGGAAGAGCAGCGCGCTCCTGCGCGCAGAAGCAACGGCAACGGCCAAAGCAAGAGCGTCGCGCTCGCGCGGCGCTCTGCTGTTGCCTCTGGCGCGCACGATGCGCGCCTGCTTTTCCGGGGCCCCTCGGCGGCGGTGAGACGTGGACGAAAAGGCCGCGCAGCGGGCGTTGCCAGGGATGGCAACGCCTTTTCGCGCGGGCAGGAGCCCGCTCGAAAAGCCCGGCCACGGCTCACGGACTTTCCGCCCAAGGATGGGCGGAAAGCGCCGCCGCGAGGTGGCCTTTCTCTTTGGTTACTTTCTCTTTGGCCACGCAAAGAGAAAGTAACTCGGCCGCCGCCAGGCGGTCGAAACCGCTTTGAACCCTGCAATAACACGCAAAGAGCCAAAGCCCCCCTCACCCCAACCCTCTCCCCCAACGATGAAGCTGTTGGGGGAGAGGGAGACAAAGCGGTCGCGCCCACATCCACCGGAGCGCAGCCATGAAGCTCCTGCGCCTCGCCCTGCGCAACCTGCGCCGCGAATGGCGCCTCCCCGAACTGCGCACCCTGGCCGGCTCCCTGCTGCTGGCGGTGCTGGCGCTGGGCGTGGTGGCCACGCTGGCCACGCGGGTGGAACGCGGCATCCTCGCCAGCGCGGCGGAATTGATCGGCGGCGACATCGGCGTCTCCGCGCCGCAAGACGTGCCTGATGTCTTCGCCGGCGAGGCACGCCGCGACGGCCTCGCCATCAGCCATGCCGCCGGCTTCCCCAGCGTGGCGTTCGCCAACGGCCACAGCCAGCTGCTCGACGTGCAAGCCACCGACGGCGCGTACCCGTTGCGCGGCCAGCTGGTGCTGGCCGATGCCGGTGGTCGGCAACGCAATGGCCGCGGCCCCGTTGCCGGCACGGTGTATCTCGACCATCGCGCCATGGTGGCGCTTTCGCTCAAAGTGGGTGACACGTTGCAGCTGGGCGGCAAGGAGTTGCGCGTCGCCGCGGAGCTGGTGCAGCAACCTGACGGTGGCGCACTGGTAACGCTGGCGCCGCGTGCGCTGATGAGCCTGGCCGATGCCGAACAGGCCGGCCTGCTCGGCGTCGGCAGCCGGGCTCACCATCGCCTGCTGCTGGCCGGCGCGCCCAAGGCCGTCAGCCGCTGGCGCGCCTGGGCGCAGCGGCAGACCCTGCCCCAGGGGGCGGAACTGGTCACCCCGGAACAGACCCAGGAGCGCATGCGCACGGCCTTCGACCGCGCGGGCGCCTTCCTGCATCTCACCGCCCTGCTGGCCGCGCTGCTTGCCGGCGTGGCGATCGCGCTGTCCGCGCAACGCTACGCGCGACGCAAGACGCCCGAGGTGGCGTTGCTGCGCGCACTGGGTACGCCGCGCCGACGCGTGCTCGGCCTGCTGCTGCTCACGCTCGCCGCGCTGGCGGTGCCGGTGGCGCTCGCCGGCGTGTTGCTCACGCTGGGCACGGCGCAACTGGCATGGCAGTTCGCCAGCACCTTGTTCGGAGGCATTCCCACCGAACTGCCGCTGCTGCCCGCGCTGGGCGCCGCGGCGATGGGCCTGGCCGTGCTGGCCGGTTTCTCGCTGCCGCCGCTGCTGCGGCTGGCCGAGGTCGCTCCCGTTGCCGTATTCCGCCAGAGCCTGGCGCGCCGCGTGCGCCGCTTCGACACCTTGTACCTGCTGCCGGCGCTGGTGGCGCTGGCGCTGATCTGGAGCCAGAGCGGTTCGCTGAAACTCGCCGGCATCCTCGCTGCCAGCCTCGCCGGCGTGGCGCTGGTGGCCGCCCTGCTGGCGACACTGCTGTTGTGGCTGGCGCGGCGCGTGGCGCCGGGCGCGCATCCCGCCCTGCGGCTGGGCCTGGCCGCGCTGGCGCGCCGGCGCGGGCTCAGCGTGGTGCAGGCCACCGCGCTGAGTCTGGGCCTCACCGCACTGCTGCTGTTGTCGGTGGTGGCGCCCGCCCTGCTCGACGGCTGGCGCAGGGAGCTGCCCGCCGACACGCCGAACTGGTTCGCGTTGAACCTGCAGGACGACCAGCGCACGGGCTTCATGCAGGCGCTGGCGCGCATCGGCGCCGACCAGCTCAACATGATGCCGCTGGCGGTGGGCAAGCTCACCGGGATCAACGGCCGCCCCATCGACGGCCGGCGCTTCGCCGATCCGCGCGCGAAGGACTGGGCCGACCGCCAGCTGCGGCTGTCATGGGCTGCTGCGCTGCCGCCCGCGAACCAGGTGATCGCCGGCCACTGGTTCGAGGAGCAGCCGGCGCAGGCTGAGGTGTCGGTGGATCGCATGTGGCGCGACATGTACGCGCTGAAGCTGGGCGACACGATGAGCTTCGACGTGGGCGAAGGGCGCATCGACGCGAAGGTGACCAGCTTCCGCCAGGTCGACTGGAGTTCGTTCCGGGTCAACTTCTTCCTGCTGCTCGACCCCGCCCACGCCGACACGTTGCCGCACACCTGGCTGGCCAGCTTCCACCTGCCGCGCGGCCGCGCGCAGGCGATGGCGCAGCTCTCGCACGACTACGCCAACCTCAGCCTGGTGGACGTGGACGACCTGCTCGACCGCATCCGCCAGATCGTCGACCACGTGGGCAGCGCGGTGCGCTGGATCCTGGGCTTCAGCCTGCTCGCCGGTGCGCTGGTGCTGGCCGCCTCGCTGGCCGCCAGCGCCGCTGAGCGCCGCCACGAGGCCGCCTTGCTGCGCACGCTGGGCGCCCGCCGCGCGCAGCTGCGCGTGGCCGCCGCCTGCGAGTTCGCCCTGCTCGGCCTGATCGCCGGCCTTACCGCTTCACTGGGCTCGGCTGTCGCGGGTCTGTGGCTGGGCCGCAGCGTGTTCCACATCGATGGCTTCGCGCCGCCGATCTGGCCGCTGGCGCTGGGCGCGCTGGGCTGTGCCTCCGTGGTGATGCTGCTGGGGCTGGTGGGCACGCGCAAGGTGACGCGCACCTCGCCGATGCGCCTGTTGCGGGAAGGGTGAGCGAGCCGTCAACATCGGCAGGCTCATTCTCTCGACGCGGAGGCCCCGTGTACGTCCTCTACTACTCCCCCGGCACCGCCAGCATGGTGGTGCACCTTGCATTGCTCGAGATCGGCGCGCCGTATGAGCTGCGACTGGTCGATTTCGACAAGGACGCGCAGCACAGCGCCGAATACCTCAGGCTCAACCCGCGTGGCGTGGTGCCCACGCTGGTGATCGACGACCGGCCGCGCGCCGAATCGGTGGCGTTGCTGCAGATGCTGGCCGAGCGGCATCCGGAGGCGAAGCTGATTCCGCCTGCCGGCTCGCCGGAGCGCGAGGCCTGGCTGCAGTGGACGGTCTATCTCAGCAACACGCTGATGTCGTCGTATCGCTTCTGGTTCTATCCCGCCGAACTCGGTGTGTCGGAGCACACGCCGGAAATCCGTGCCGCATTGCAGGCGAAGATCGCCGCGGTATGGGATCTGCTCGATACCCAGCTCGCGGCGCACGGACCGTATCTGCTGGGCCGCGACTTCTCCGGTGCCGACCTGCTGCTGACCATGCTGATGCGCTGGTCGCGCAACATGCCGCGTCCCGCCACCGGATGGCCCGCGCTGAAGCGGCTGGCCGACCTGGTGCGCGCACGGCCGAGCTGGCGGAAGCTGTACGAGCTGGAAGGACTCGCGGAGTGGTGAACCGTCTGCCCTTCGCGGAGCGCGCCTCGCGACGGGATGCTCCACGGTGAGCGAAGCCGCGTCCCTGCGCACCGGCTGGCGTGCCAGGCTCAAGGCCGAATGGCTGTTGCTGCTGTTCGCCGCGCTCGCGCTGGCGCTGGCGCTGCTCGATCCGCAACCGGCGGCGAGTTACCGGCGCTGGCTGCAGACCCCCACGCTGGCCGGCCTGCTCGGCCTGCTGGTGGCGATCCAGGGCATCCGCGACAGCGGGCTCGTGCAGCATGCGGCCGGCGCGCTGGTGGCGCGCGTGCACACGCTGCGCGGGCTGGGCCTGCTGCTGGTGACCGGCACCGCGCTGCTGGCGATGGTGCTGACCAATGACGTGAGCCTGTTCCTGATCGTGCCGCTGACGCTGGCGATCGGCACGATCTCCAACCTGCCGGTGGCGCGCATGGCGGTGCTGGAGGCGCTGGCGGTGAACGCGGGCAGCACGCTGAGCCCGATCGGCAATCCGCAGAACCTCCTGCTGTGGCAGCACGCGCGACTGCCGTTCCCGCACTTCGCGCTGGCGCTGCTGCCGGCGGCGGCGGTGATGTTCACGCTGGTGGCCCTGCTCGCGCTGGCCTGGTTGCCGAAGGGCCGGGTGGCCCTGCAGGCCGCGCAGGTGGACGGCCACGCGGTAACCGCGCCACTGGCCGCGGGCTCGGTCGCCGCGCTGGCGGCGATGGTGCTGGCGATGGAATACGGCCATGCCGTGCCCGGCGCCCTGCTGCTGGTGCTGGCATTCGCGCTGCTGGCACGGCGCAGCCTGGCGCGCATCGACTGGCTGCTGCTCGCCACTTTTGCCGCGATCTTCCTCGGCCTCGGTCATTTCGCCGAACTGCCGCTGGTGCGGCACGGCCTCGACCGGCTCGCGCTCGACCGCCCGCTGACGCTGTATGCCAGCGGCATCGTCGCCTCGCAGCTGATCAGCAACGTGCCGGCCACGGTGCTGTTGCTGGATCGCGCCCGTGATGCCGTCGCGCTGGCGGTGGCGGTGAACGTGGGCGGCTTCGGGCTGGCGATCGGCTCGCTGGCGAACCTGATCGCCCTGCGGCTGGCGAAGCAGCCGCAGGGTTTGCGGCTGTTCCACCGCGTGTCGGTGCCGTTTTTGCTGGTGTGTGCGCCGCTGGTTTATCTGGCATGGCGGTGGCTGGGGTAAGGAATACCCTCTTCCTCGTTTCCGCTATTTCGCTCGCAGAACCTTGTGCATTTTCGCTAGCGACAAAGCGATTTCGGACGCCTGCCGGCGCCCGAGTTCCTTTCTCTTTGCTTGCCCAAAGAGAAAGGAACCAAAGAGAAAAGGCACCCCGATGCAGCGCTCTCCGGGCGTCCTGCCCTCCGAGTCCGTGAGGCGTGGCCGGGCTTTTCGGCCGGACTCCTGTCCGGTCGAAAAGGCGTTGCCTTCCATGGCAACGCCCGCTACGCGGCCTGATCGTCCACGCCTCACCGCCGCATAGGGGCCCCGGAAAAGCAGCGCGCTCCCAGCGCGCAGAAGCAACAGCCAGAGAAAAGCCAGGCGAGTATCGCGAGGCTTCGTGTCCTCAGTCCCTAGATACTACGCAAGGCGTGGTCAGTCGTCGTCGCGCGGCACGCTGACCTTGCCCTTCACGCCGCTGTGGCTGACGTCGCCGCTGCCCTTGGCGCCGAGGCTGAGATCGCCGCCCACGTCGTGCGCGCCGAGGTCGCCCGAACCCAGCGTGTCCACGTGCACGCTGCCGCCCACGCTGCGCAGGGTCACGTCACCAGAGCCGATGCTGCCCACCTTCGCATCGCCCTTCACGCCGCGCGCCTTGAGGTCGCCCGAACCCACCGAGCCGGCCTGCAGGCTGCCGACGTCGCTGGCGTCGACGTCGCCCGAACCCACGCTGGTGCTGAAGGCGCCGCTGATGCTGCTGACATGCAGGTCGCCCGAGCCCACCATGCTGCGCAGCTGCTGCAGGCCGGCCACGGTGGCGTCGCCGGAGCCCACGCGCACCGTCACCGGCAATTCCGGCGGCAATTGCACGTTGGCTTCCAGATCCGTGTACGAGCTGCCGAACAGGTGGAACGAGAACGTGTTCTGTCCGCCCAGTTCGATGATGAGCTGATCCCCCTCGCGGCGCTGGGTGATCTGCAGTTTGTCCAGCAGCGACTGCTCCGAGGCGCAGGCGCGGCCGTTCACCACCAGCTGCCTCGCGCCGGGCGTGCCGTTCACGTGCAGATCGTAGCTGTTGACCTCGATCTGCACGCCGTGCACGCCAGCAAGATCGATCTGCAGGTTGCGCGGCGCCTGGTACTCGCACCGGTTGGCGGCGAAGGCGGAGAGCGGGGCGAGCAGCAGCAGGGCAAGGACGGTACGGCGCATGACGGAACTCCTCGGGTGGGTGTCGATGGGTTCTGATGCGGCCCGCCGGCAAAAGGTTGCATGCCACGGCTGGTAGGAGCGGCGTAGGAGCGGCTTCAGCCGCGATTTCCGCAAACGGTCGCGGCTGAAGCCGCTCCTACGGGCTGCTCCTACGCAATCAGCATTCGTCCAGCTTGGCGCGTCGCCACAGCGCTTCCTGCCCAGCGAGGTCGTGTCCGGCAAGCGTGCCGCCTTCCCCGGTGGCCAGCTGCTCCATGCGGCGGAAGCGCCGCTCGAACTTCGCGTTGGCGTGGCGCAGCGCGCGCGAGAAATCCACCCCGGCGTGGCGGGCCAGGTTCGCCACCACGAACAACACGTCGCCGATCTCGTCCTCCAGCCGCGCCGGGGCGGCACCCGCCTCAAACTCGGCGCGCACCTCGTCGATCTCCTCGGCCAGCTTGTCCAGCACCGGGCGATGGTCCGGCCAGTCGAAGCCCACGGTGGCGGCACGCTGCTGCAGCTTGGTGGCGCGCTTCCACTCCGGCAGGCCGCGCGAGATGCCGGCCAGTGCGCTAGCGTCGTGTGCCTCGCCCCTGGCGGCGCGCTCGGCGGCCTTGAGCTCCTCCCAGGCCTGCTTCTGCGCGTCGAGGTTTTCGTACTGCACCTCGCCGAATACGTGCGGGTGGCGGCGGACCATCTTGGTACTGATCGCCTGCACCACGTCGGCGAAGTCGAAACGGCCCTGCTCGACCGCCATCTGCGCGTGGAACACCACCTGCAGCAGCAGGTCGCCGAGTTCCTCGCGCAGGTCGTCGAAGTCGCCGCGGTCGATCGCGTCGGCCACCTCGTAGGCTTCCTCGATGGTGTAGGGCGCGATGCTGGCGAAGTCCTGCTGCACATCCCAGGGGCAGCCACGCGCGGGATCGCGCAGCCGCGCCATGATCGCCAACAGGTCGTCGAGACTATGGCGCCCAGCCTCGCTCATGGCAGGCCGGCGTCGCGCAGCTTGGCGGGCCAGTCGAGGCCGGCGTCGCCCACCGCGATGAACTCGGGGTTGAGCAGCGATTCACCGCGGTCGTAGCGCAGCGGCTTGCCGTGCAGGTCGAGCACGGCGCCGCCGGCTTCCTCCAGCACGCATTGCGCGGCGGCGGTATCCCACTCGCTGGTGGGGCCGCGGCGCAGGTAGACGTCCGCGCCGCCGCGCGCGAGCAGGCAGAACTTCAGCGAGGAGCCCAGTGGCTGCAGCGAGTAATCCTCGCCGAGCAGGCGGCGCAGGTTGTCCTCCTGCGCGCCGCCGTGCGAACGGCTGCCGGCGGCGATGGCCGGCTGCGCCAGTGCGCGGGTGCTGATGCGCTCCCAGTCGCCGCCGTCTGCCGCCTGCCACCACGCGCCGATGCCGCGCGCGGCGGCGTACAGGTCACCGGTGACCGGTGCCAGCACCACACCGAGCACGGGCTCGTGATGGTCGATCAGCGCGATGTTGACGGTGAACTCGCCGTTGCGCTTCACGAACTCGCGCGTGCCGTCCAGCGGATCGACCAGCCAGTGCCGCGTCCACGCGCGGCGCTGCTCCCACGATGCCTGGCTGGCTTCCTCGGACACCAGCGGCAGCACGGGCTCGATGCGCGCCAGGCCTTCGGCGATCACCTGCTGCGCGGCAAGGTCGGCGGCGGTGAGCGGGGAACGATCGTCCTTCAGCTCGACGTCGAAGTCCTGCCGGTAGACCTCGAGGATCGCTTCGCCCGCACGACGCGCCAGCGCGGCGATGGCCAGCAGTTGGGGATGTTGGAACGGCACGCTCACTTCAGTTGCATCCTTCCGGCAAGGTATTCGCGCGCCATGAACAGCGCGGCGATGGAACGGCCCTCGGTGACATCGTCGCGCGCCACCAGCGTGTGCAGCTCGGCGAGCTTCCACGGCACCACTTCCAGCGGTTCGGGCTCGTCACCTTCGAGGCGCTCGGGGTAGAGATCCTGCGCCAGCATCACGTGCGCCATGTGGGTCATGTAGGACGGCGACAGCGAGAGCGTGTGCAGCGGCGTCAGGCGGCGCGCGCCGTAGCCCACTTCTTCCTTCAGCTCGCGGTCGGCGCCCTGTTCCACCGTTTCGCCGGGATCGAGCCGACCCTTGGGCAGGCCCAGTTCGTAGCGCTCGAGGCCCACGCCGTACTCGCGCACCAGCAGCACGGTTTCCGCATCCAGCATCGGCACGATGATGACTGCGCCGAGACCGCCGGGCTTCATGCGCTCGTAGGTGCGGCGCTCGCCGTTGGAGAACTCCAGATCGACCTGCTCGAGCCGCAGGAAGCGGCTGTCGGTGACATCGCGCGTGGCGTGGATGATGGGCGACTTGGGCATCGGTCGATTGTAGCGGGCTCAACCCATGGGTGGCGGGATGGTTTATGCCTTCGGACGTCCGGCGAATGCCGCCCAGATCAACAGGCCTACCGCTGCACCATGCCACATGCTTCTGCATACCCCCCACATGCTCATGAGATGAGCGAGATGGGGTGTCAACCTACCCGCGTCCCTTGCCGCCGCCGGAAACCACCAACCTTGCATCCAGACGCCGAAAAACACCGTCGCCAACTCCACCATGCACACGATCAGCACCAGCATGGCCGACCGTGGCGCTCGCCGCCACAACACCAAGGTCACCACGCTACCGATCAATGCAGCAAGCAGCATTGGGCTTTCGCCCAGCAGAACCATCAGAAAAATCATCGAGGATTTCATCGTCATACCGCTCCAGCGTTGCCGAGGGAAAGCCTCTGTAGCGCCTCAGCATGGATCGCCGGCGTGCCGGCCAGCACGCTGCACGTTTCCAGCGTGGGCGCCTGGCCGTCCAGATCGGTGAACACACCGCCGGCCTCGCGCACGATCACCGCCAGCGCGGCGATGTCGAGGATGTTCACGTCGGACTCGACCACCAGGTCCAGCGCACCGCGCGCGAGCAGGTGGTAATGGCAGAAGTCGCCGTAGCCGCGGATGCGGTTGCTGTCGCGGATCATCGCGCCCAGCGCGGCCCAGCGCGCATCGCCGGTGAGCGTCTTCACGTTGCCGGTGGAGATCGAGGCCTGCGAAAAATCCGCGGTGTCAGCCACGCGCACGCGTTCGCCCTCGAACCACGTGCCGTTGCCCGCGCTGGCCCACATCGTCTCGCCGTACACCGGCGCGCTGGACACGCCCAGCACCAGCTCGCCGCGATCCATCAGCGCGATCTGGGTGGAGAAGAACGGCGTGCGGCGCACGAAGCTCTTGGTGCCATCCAGCGGATCGACCAGCCACAGCAGGCCGTCGCGCGCATCGTCGAGGCCGCTGGCTTCAAGACCATATTCCTCGCCGTAGATAGCCGCCTCGGGCAAGGCCGCGCGCAGCACCTTGCGGATCGCCTGCTCGGCTTCGCGATCGGCCACCGTCACCGGCGTGGCGTCGCCCTTGATCTCCACGTCCACGCCGCGCTTCCAGTAATGCAGGATCACCTCGGCGGCGGCGGCGGCGGCTTCGCGGGCGGCCGCCAGGGCCTGCGCGGCGGTTTCGGCGTTCATCGTGCGGTCTTCCCCGTGATGGCGGCGGCCATGCCGCCGCTGCGTGCGATGTGGAGGATGCCGTCGGCATCGGCGTTGCCCAGCGTGGCGATCCAGCGTTGCAACGGCCGATCATCCCGGCGCGGCTGCAACGCGGCCTCGAGCCGCCAGCCCAGCAGGCTCAGGTCCAGCTTGCCGGTGGTGCGCAGCGGCCCCTGGCCGTCGTCCTGCCATTGTGCATGGATCACGCCGTCCTGCGCGGCGAGCGTGCCATGCAAATCGCCCAGCGCCACATCATCGTTCTTCATATGCATCGCGGCCTGCCGCCATTGCCAGTCGGCCTGGAGTTCCAGCGGCCAGCCGCCTTGCAGCAAAACATGCCGCGCATTCAACGCCAGCTCGCCGCGAGGCTGGCCCAGCGGCAGACGCAGGCGCGGATCATCCAGCGCCGCGAGATCCACCTGTGCATGCAGGTCGCTCCACTCCGACTGGCCCGCCGGCAACTGCCGCATGTGCCCGCGCAGGCCGAACTGCGGCCCCTCGAAATCGATCTGCAACTCGGCCTGCCCGAACAGCGCACGATGCGACAGCTGCCATTGCACGTGGCCCAGCTCGCTGCCTGCCGGCGACAGCACCTGGCCCGCGCTGCCGTTCCACACGGTGCCGCCCAGCTGTTGCAGGCGCAGGCCGTGCAACCGTGGCTGCAACAGCGGCATCGCCCAGCGCGCGGGCAGCCACCACAGCAAGGCCGCGGCGGCCAGCAGCAACGCGGCCACGGCCGCAAGGATTTTCCCGAGGAGTTTCAAGCAGGTCTTCCGGAAGTTTCGCGCGTGCACTTGAGCACGCGCCACGGCACGTCGATCATAACCGGATGACGAACCCCGCCGACCGCAACGCCACGCTCGCCGCACGCGACCTGAAGCACATCTGGCATCCCTGCACCCAGATGCACGACCACGAGACCATTCCCATGCTGCCGATCGTGCGCGGCGAGGGCGCATGGCTGATCGACGCCGAAGGACGGCGCTACCTCGACGGCATCAGCTCGTGGTGGACCAACCTGTTCGGCCACGCCAACCCGCGCATCGCCGCCGCGCTGGCGGAACAGGCGCGCACGCTGGAGCACGTGATCTTCGCCGGCTTCACCCATCCGCCCGCGATCGAACTGGCCGAGGAACTGGTGCGCATCACGCCGCCCGGGCTGGACAAAGTGTTCTTCGCCGACAACGGCTCGGCGGCGATCGAAGTGGCGCTGAAGATGAGCTTCCACTACTGGCTCAACCAGGGCCACGGCGAGAAGACCCGCTTCATCGCGCTCACCGGCAGCTACCACGGCGAGACCCTGGGTGCGCTGTCGGTGAGCGACGTGGCGCTGTACCGCAAGACCTATGCGCCGCTGCTGCTCACGCCGATCCTGGCGCCCTCGCCCGACGCCTACGAGGGCGAGCCGGGTGAAACGCCCGCACAAGTGGCCGCACGCCGGCTGGACGAACTGCGCGCGCTGCTGGAACGCCACGCGCACGAAACCTGCGCGGTGATCGTGGAACCCCTGGTGCAATGCGCGGGCGGCATGCGCATGTACCACCCCGACTACCTCGTGGGTCTGCGCAGGCTCTGCGACGAATACGCCGTACATTTCATCGCCGACGAGATCGCGGTGGGCTTCGGCCGCACCGGCACGCTGTTTGCCTGCGAACAGGCCTGCCCCGGGTCAGGTCGAGGGGCCGGCGTTTCGCCGGATTTCATGTGCCTCTCCAAGGGCCTCACCGGCGGCACCCTGCCGCTGTCGGCGGTGCTCACCACGAACGCGATGTACGAGGCCTTCTACGCCGAATACGGGGCCGGCAAGGCCTTCCTGCACTCGCACAGCTACACCGGCAACCCGTTGGCCTGCAGCGCGGCGCTGGCCACGCTGGCGATCTTCCGCGACGAACCGGTGCTGGAACGCAACCGTGCGCTGGCCGCCCACCTCGCCCGCCGGCTGGAGCCGCTGCGCGACCACCCGCACGTGGCCGAGGTGCGCCAGACCGGCATGATCGCCGCGGTGGAACTGGTCGCCGACAAGGCAACGCGCCGCCCCTACGCCGCAGGCGAGCGGCGCGGCCTGCGCGTGTACCTGCACGGCCTGCAGCACGAGGCGCTGCTGCGCCCGCTGGGCAACGTGATCTATTTCATGCCGCCCTACGTGACCAGCGAGGCGGAACTCGACCACCTGGTAGAGGTGGCGACGGCGGGCATCGCGCGCGCCGTCGCCGACTGAGCTGCCACGGCGCCTCGACGATGGCGATCAGTGGATCGCCGGATCCAGCATGCGCAGCGCGTCACCCACCTTCGGCTGGCCGGTGTCGCGCAGCTCCTTGGCGCTGTAGCTGCGCCCGAACACACCCTGCAGGCACTGGCCCTTCTTCGCCGGAATCAGGCTGCCGGTGTCGCGGATGCAGTCGCGGTCGCCCGGCCTGATCACCTGATGCTGCGGGTTTGCCGGCTGGGCGGCAACCGTCGGCGTGGCATGCGGGACGGGCTGCACCGTCTGCGCCGTCGCGAACGCGCCGAGGCCGAGGCCGGCCGCCGCCGCCAGTGAAAGCATGGTTGTCTTGAGCATGGCGATTACCTCCTGCTGCTCTGCGACTTCACCATCCTGCGCCCGGGCCGTGTGGCGGGCAAGCAATGCCGGCCTTTCATCCCACCGGCATTCAGCTTGCGGAACGGCTCGATTATGCTTGCGTTTTGCAGTGAAGCCGCCGCATGCGCACCATCCGTATCCATGTCGATCAGCCGCTCGCCGCCGGTGCCGAAATGGTCTTGCCGGCACAGGCCGGCGAGCACGTGGCACGCGTGCTGCGTCTCGCGGCGGCCGATCCGCTGACCCTGTTCAACGGCGACGGCGCCGACTACGCCGCCACGATCCTCGCCGTCGGCAGGCGCGAAGTGCGGATACATGTGTTGGACCGCCAGGTCGTGACCCGCGAATCCCCGTTGCGGCTGACCCTGGCGCAAGGCGTGGCACGCGGCGAGAAGATGGACCTGATCGTGCAGAAGGCCACCGAACTGGGCGCGGCGCGCATCGTGCCGTTGCTCACGGAACGTGCGGAAGTGAAGCTGGACGTCGCCCGCGCTGAAAAGCGCCTGGCGCACTGGCGCGCGGTGGCGGCCAGCGCCTGCGAACAATGCGGCCGCGCCTGCCTGCCCGAGATTCTCCCCGCGCTGCCGCTGCCGGCCTGGCTGGCGGCGCTGGCCGACGACGGTGCGCTGCGGCTGGCCCTGCTGCCCGAGGCGGAATCATCGGCACGGCAACTGCGTCCCGGCGACGCCGGCGCCCTGCTCGTGGTGGGCCCGGAGGGTGGCCTGGGCGAACGCGACGCCGTCGCGCTGCACGAGGCCGGTTTCCGCGGCCTGCGCCTGGGGCCGCGCATCCTGCGCACCGAAACCGCCGGACTGGCGGCACTGGCCGCGCTGCAGGCGTTGCACGGGGATTTCTGATCGGAAGGAAGCGCCGCTACTTTCGGTAGCCGCGTCCGCGGGACCAGAAGACAGCGGCGACGCCGACGAACGCCACGGCAACACCGTAAAACGCGGGTTGCCCGCCGACCATCGCGGCAACGAAGAACATCACGCCCGCCAGCAGAAACAGTAGGCTGCCGGGACGTGCCGGCCGACGCTCCATCAGGCAGCGCCGTCCAGCGGCGTTTCCCCATCCAGGCCCAGCAGTCGCAACAGTTCGTCCTCGATGCCTTCCAGATCGGGGATCACCGCCACGTCGTCGCGCACCAGCACCTGGGCGCGCACGCCGGGCGGCAAGACATTGCCGTCGTGGGTGGGAATGATCAGCTCGGCGTTCAGCGTGGTCAGGCGCGGAAAACCCTGCGTGAGCACGGCGATGAAAGGCAACTTGGGATTCCCGCCCAGCGCCTTCAGCACGGCCACACGCACGGTCAGTTCGGCATCACCTTCGCCCGCGCCGGCCAGCCGTGCGAACGACACCAGCGGCACGCGCCAGCCGCGCCAGGTGATGCGGCCAAGCAGCCAGTCGGGCGCCCCATCCACTGTCTCGTGGGCGGGCTGGGTGATCACTTCCGCCACGGTGGCATTGGGCAGCAGCATGCGCAGGCTGCCGGCCGGCACCAGCACACAGCGGATTTCGCGGGGCAACACGTCGCTCATGGATAAACCTCGATCAGGTGCGCCGCCAGTTCGTGCAGCGTTCCGGAATAGCTCACCAGCCGTTCGGCGAAGATGCCACTGACCATGTCGGCGAAATGCTCGCCTTCGGCGGCCTCCACCCACACCTGGCCGCCGCGATCGTAGATGGCCTGCGCGCCGGCCACCGCGTCGGTGGAGCGGCCGGCAAACACGATACCCAGGGCGTCGCGTCCGAACACGTTCGCCGCCATGGTGAAGCTGGCGTCGATCGACGGCTCCTGCGCGCTGTCGGTGTTCCGCACCTCGACGCTGCCGTCGCGGCGCAGCTGCACCTGGCCTTCGGTCGGCACCAGCAGCACTTCGCCGCTGCGCGCGCGGCTGCCGTGCGCGGCCAGCCGCACCGGCAGGCTGGAATGGGTCGACAGGTGCTGCAGCACGGAGTCGGCCGGCTGTCCGCCGAAGTGCTGGGTGAGCAGGATCGTGTGCCGTGCCGTGGCGGGCAAGGTCGCCAGGAAATCGCAGACCGAATCCAGGCCGTCGACGGCGGCACCGAGCAGCACCACGCGGCTGGGCACGCTGCCGAGATCATCCAGCAGCATCTCGGTCGGCTCCCAGGCCTGCGGCGCCACAGCTTCCTCCATCGACACCAGCTCCAGACTCATCGTCGGCTGGAACTCGGGTTCCGCCGGCTCGACGTCCGGCGCAAGGAAATCGGCGGCGCTCAGCTTCTCGATGCCAAAGTCGGCAGCCTGGGCGTGCGCAGTGTCGACATGCTCGCCGGCATCGTCATCGACGAGTGCCCAGCTGTCGGGGGCCGCAGGCGTCTTCGGTGCCGCGGCCGGCGCCGGTGCCTCGACGGACGATACGGGCGGCTCGTCCACTGGCACGGCGAGGCTGAATTCTCCATCGTGCAACGGCAACTCCTGCCGCGGCGCAGCCGGCACGGCGTCCGCTTCCGGCACCGGGCCGTCGGCGGCAAGCAGCGCGGCCAGCTCCGCCTCGAGGTCATCCGATGCGGCGTGGCTCTGCGCCACGTGTTCGCCATCGTCGTCATCGAACCCGACCAGATCCGGTTCGTCGTGGTCGTCCGGCTCCGGCATCGCCGGCTCGGGCGCAGATGCCACGGCGAACCCGGCCCCTTCCGTCGTGGCTGGCTCGGCGGCTGCCGCAACCACAGGCACCGGCATCGTCTCCACCGCCGGCGCATCCAGCGGTCGCGGCGGATCCACGTCGCCGTTGGCCAGTACCTTGACCGCCAGATGGCGGGCCCACCGTGCACGGTCCCAGCCGCTCAGTGCGCGGCTGGCGCGGGCGTCGTTGAACACCAGGCGCGGGCGCTCACCCTCGATCATCTCGTAGAGGCGGTCGAAGGCCCCATCGTCCTCGTCGTCCAGGTTCACCACCAGCACGTCGGGATCGAGCTGCCGCTGCAAGGCGGCGTCGAAGCCCGCGACAGTGCCTTCATGCACGATATGCGCGCCATGTTCCTGCAGCACCTGGCGCAGATGGCCGCCCAGCTCGGCGTCGTCGAACAGCAGCGCCACCGAAGGCCGCGCTTCAACCATGGTCCGGCTCCCGCGCAAGCTGCGCCACGGCGTGCTGCTCCAGCACCTCGCCGATCTGGCCCAGCAGCTCGGCTTCCTGGTACGGCTTGCCGAGGTAGCGGTCCACGCCGATGTCGAAGGCGCGCTGGCGGTGCTTCTCGCCGGTGCGCGAGGTGATCATGATGATCGGCACGTCGCGCAGGCGCGGATCGGCCTTCATGTGGGTCGCCAACTCGTAGCCGTCCATGCGCGGCATCTCGATGTCCAGCAGCATCAGGTCGGGCACGCGCTCGTGCAGCTTCTCCAGCGCGTCGACACCATCCTTCGCGGTGCTCACCTCGTACTCGTGACGCTCCAGCACGCGGCCGGTGACCTTGCGCATGGTGATCGAGTCGTCCACCACCATCACCAGCGGCCGTGTGCGCTGCTCCTCGACCAGCGGCAGGTCGACTGCGCTGAGGCCTTCGGCCAGGCGCTGCTCGCGCCGCACGACGCCGTGACGGACCAGCGGTGCCAGGTCGAGAATCACCAGCACCGAGCCGTCGCCCATGATGGTGGCACCCAGCACGCCCGGCACCGAGCTCACCTGCGGACCGACCGACTTCACCACGATCTCGCGCGAACCCAGCACCGCGTCGATGCGGATCGCCGCGCGCAGGTCGCCGGCACGGGTGAGCAGCAGCGGCGGCTGTTCGCCCTCCGGCACCGCGCCGGGCGGCAGGCCGAGCAGCTCGGCCAGGTCGTGGATGCCGTACTGCTCGCCGTTGTAGCCGAACACGGGCTCATGCTCGACCAGCTTGGCGGTCAGCTCGTCGGGGCTGATCCGTGCCACACCCTGCACCGAGGTCATCGGAATCGCGAACGTGCTCTCGCCGGTGCGCACCAGGATCGCCTGGGTCACCGCGAGGGTGAACGGCAGGCGCAGCACGAAGGTGGTGCCCTGCCCCGGCTGCGACTCGATCGCCAGCGAACCACCGAGCTGCTTGATCTCGTTCGCCACCACGTCCATGCCCACGCCGCGGCCGGCCAGCTGGGTGACCTGGCTCGCGGTGGAGAAGCCCGGCTGGGTGATCAGCGCGAGCACCTGGTCGTCGCTCAGGCGCGCATCGGCGCGGATCAGGCCGCGCTCCACACCGCGCCTGCGGACGGCCTCGCGGTCGAGGCCGCGGCCGTCGTCGCTGACGCGCACCACCACCTCGGTGGCCTCGCGCGTCACGCGGATGCGCACCGCACCCTCGTCCGGCTTGCCGGCCTTGCGGCGTTCCTTCGGCGACTCGATGCCGTGCGCCACCGCGTTGCGCAGCATGTGCTCGAACGGCGCCTTGAGACGGTCGAGCAGGTTGCGGTCCATTTCGCCGTGGGCACCATCCACGTACAGCTGGGCCTGCTTGCCCTGTTCCTGCGCGGCCTGGCGCAGGGTGCGGCGCAGGTTCGGCACCATGGTGTCGAACGGCAGCATGCGCGTGCGCAGCAGGCCGTCCTGCAACTCGGTGCTGACGCGCGACTGCTGGATCAGCAGGGTCTCGGCCTGGCGGGTCAATTCGTCCAGCATGCCCTGGATCGACACCAGGTCGGACACCGACTCGGCCAGCGCACGCGAGTACTGCTGCAACTGCGAGAAGCGATCGAGCTCCAGCGGATCGAACGTGGTGGAGCTGCCCGCCTCGCGATGCTCGCGCTGGAAGCGCGCGATGATCTGCGCCTCGGTTTCGATTTCCAGCATGCGCAGCTGGCTGCGCAGGCGCTGCACGGTCTGGTCCAGCTCGACCAGGTTGAAGCGGTAACCGGACACCTGTTGTTCCAGGCGCGAGCGGTAGATCGCCACCTCGCCGGCATGGTTCACCAGGTTGTCGAGCAGTTCGGCGCGGACGCGGATCTGCTCCTGCGCCGAAGGCGCGTCGGCGCCCTGTTCCACCGGCAGCAGTTCGGGCAACGGCACGGCGGGAGCCGGCTGCGGCGCCGGCGCGGCGCGGGCGGCCAGGGTCGCATCGTCGGCAAATTCCTGCTCGCCGGCCAGCGCCAGCAAGTGGTCGATCGCGGACTGCGGATACGCCGGCACCTGCCCCTGCGACACCTGCTGCACCATGGTGTGCAACTGGTCGAAACCGGTCTCCAGCACGCCGATCAGCGGAATGGCCTGGGCGGCATCGGCCACCGGCTTTTCCAGCAGCGTCTCGATCGCGTGGGCCAGATCGCCCACGGACATCAGGCCCGCGATGCGCGCACCGCCCTTGAGCGTATGCAGGTCGCGCTGCAGCTCGGACAGATGACCGGCAGCGGCCGGCTCGGCATGCCATTGCGCCAGCACGCCGTCGGCATGATCGAGAATCTCGCGCGCCTCCTCGATGAAGATCTCGAGCAGGTCGGCATCGATCGGCAGGCCCGTATCCGTGGTCGCCGCATCGGCGACGGGCGCGGCGTGGGCGGCTTCGGCCGCGGTCTGGCGGGCGGCTTCGGCCTCACGTTCCGCAGCCTGCCTGGCTTGTTCTGCCGCCGCGGCTTCCGCGGCACGCTGTTCGGCGGCCGCCTTTTCCGCCGCTGCGCGCATCTGCGCCTCGGCGGCTTCGCGGGCGGCCCGTTCCTGCGCCAGCCGTGCCTGCTCGGCACGCTCCTGTTCCAGCCGCTCCCGTTCGACCTGTTCCTGCGCCGCCAGCTCGGCTGCGGCACGTTCGGCGGCTTCCTGTTCGGCGACCTCGCGAGCACGACGCTCGGCCTCGGCGCGCTCGGCTTCGATGCGCTCGGCTTCGGCGCGTTCGGCAGCCTCACGCTCGGCCTTGGCCGACGCCCCCGGCTCGAACGCCCCGAGCGCGGCCATCAACTCGTCCGCGTAGTCGTCGCTCGCACCATCCTCCGACAGTGCAGGCGGTACCGCATGCTCCGTGGCACCCGGGACAGCAGTTGCTTCGTGCTCGTCCTCCGTGGCTTCTTCCGGCGCCGCGTCAACGGCCTGCGCCGGTGGCTCGGCCGGCGGCTGCGCAGCTTCCACATGAGTCTCGGCACCAACATGTGCCACCTGCGGTTCCGGATAGCGGTCGCGCAATTCGGTCAGTTGCGTGGTGAGCAGGTCGACGCTGGGCAACTGCGGCACGGCCACATCGAACTGGGCCATGGTGTGGTCCACCACGTCGGCCGAGCGGTCGAGCAGGCGCACACCTTCCACCGGCAACGGTTGCCCGGTGTGGCGCACGCGCTTGAGCAGGCTCTCCAGCGGCGACAGCAGCTGGGTGAGCAGCGGGATCTCCACCATCGCGATCGCGCCATGCAGCGTGTGCACCGCGCGCAGCAGATCCTCGCCCACCGGCATTTCGCCGCTGTTGCGCTGGATTGCCGTGCGGATGGTCTGCAGGTACTGCGCGACCTCGCTGCGCAGGATCTCCAGCAGCACCGGATCGACCGACGGCAGCGGCGAGATGGCCAGTGACATCGGCGGCTCGGCCGGCTCCGGGGCGGCGACGCTGTGCGCATCGGTGATGCCGGCCGCCGGGATCGCGGCGGCCGCGGCGTCGAACCGCGGTACGCGGCGGCGCACGGTGCGACGCACGGTTTCCAGCGCAGCCGGGACGTGATCCTCGACCCGCGCGGCTGCATCGCCGGCGGCAAGCCGGCCAGCGGTCTGCATGATCGCCTCGACCGGCGCATGCGGCGCGCCTTCGCCCTTGAGCGAGGCCAGCAGCTGCGGCAGCGCGTCGATGGCATGGCGCACCAGCGCCTGCACGCCTTCGTGCGGCTCGATCGAGTGATCGAGCACGCGGTTGAGCATGTCCTCCACCCTCCAGGCGAACTCGCCGAGCGCAGGGATACCCACCAGCCGGCCGGAACCCTTGAGGGTATGGAAGGAGCGACGGATCGGGGTCAGCGCGTCGAGATGCGCGGGATCGACCAGCCAGGTGCCTTCGGCCCCTCGCAGGTTGTCGATCTCCTCCTGCATCTCTTCCAGGAAGATCTCGCGGATGTCGTCGTCGATGCCCTCGGCCTGGTGGTCGAAACGGAACGCGCCGGCCAGCGCGCCGCGCGCCGGCACCTGTTCCTCGATCTCCTCCTCGATCTCGATCCAGTCGGCTTCATCACCGGCCGGGGCGGCGGTGGCCGGCGGCGCAGTGGGCTCGGTCTGCGCGTAGCGCAGGCCGTCGACATCGTGGGTCGGCACCTCGCGCGGCGCCTCCGGCGCCACGAACAGGTGGCTGGCATCGCTGCCGGGGTACAGGCTTACCGTCTCGGACAGGGTCTCGTCGCCGCGTCCCCGTGCTTCGTGCACCGGCGCATCGGCCGACGCCGCCGGCAGCGGCCGCTCGGCAGGCGGCGGCCAGTAACCGAGCTGGCCGAGGCTGTGCTCGGCCACGTCGATGATGTGCGCCAGGCCGCCGCGATGCTCGCGCGCCGCCTCCAGGTAGTACTCCAGCGCGGCCAGCGCATCGGCCAGGTGATCCATCTGCGTGCTGCTCGGCACCCGGCGGTCGGCCAGCAGTTCGTTGTGGATGAAGCGGCCGATGCCTTCGGCCAGCTCGGCCGGGCGTTCGGCAGACAGCATGCGCGCCGCGCCGGCGACTTCGCCCATCTGGGCCGGCGCATCGGCCAGCCCGGCGTGGTCCCAGCCGGATTCGACGAAGGCGACGATGGCCTCCTTCACCTTCTCGGTGTTGCGGATCGCCTCCAGCATCACCGTGCTGAGGATGCCCTGTGCCTCGCTGCGCGGCAGGCCCGGTGCCGCCGCCCCCGTCGCCGCCTCGTGCGGTTCCTCGCCTGCGCCGAGACTCTCGATGTGGTCGTCCAGCGATGCTTCCACGTACAACAGCGCGCCAGCCACGTCGAGCAGGACGTCCTCGTCGACGGCGCGCAGCTTGTTGACGATCTCGTCCAGCATGCGCCGCTGTTCCTCGACCACCCGGCGCGGCACGGACAGCGCCAGCATGCCCAGGGTGTCGCCCACGCGTCCCAGCAGCTCGGATTGCGGCGCCAGCGAGGCCGGATCGGCACCTGGCTGGCGCTGGAACAGGTCAAGCGCTTCCTTGACGCGCAGCAAGTCGTCCTTCAGCGCACGCGCCACCGAGTCGAGCAGGGCGCGGTTGTGCCCGGCCATCGAACTGCGGGCATGTTCCAGCTCGTCGGCATCGGGCAGCAGGTTGTCCAGGTTGTAGGTGCGTCGCAGCAGCTCCATGTGCGGGCTGTGCTGGCGCGACTGCGCCACGATGTAGAGCAGGCGGTTGCACAGCTCGTCGGCCTCGCCGCCGCGCAGGCTGTCTTCGCCCTGTTCGATCAGCTGGCGGATGTGGCGATCGGCCTTGCCGATCAACTGACGCAATTCGGTGGCATGTGCGCCGAGCATGCCGCGCTCGAGCCCCTCCACCACGCCGGCGGTGACCCACCACAGGCGTCGCCCATGCACGTGGTAGCAGCGCGCGGCGATCGCCAGCAGCGCCTTGCGCATGCCAGCCAGCGCCTGCGACTGCCCGCGGAACCAGGCGAGCATGTGCTGCTGGAACTGCAGGCGCAGCTCGACCAGCTCGCCGCGGCGTGCCTCGGCCTGCGCCTCGCTCATCGCGGCGGGCGCCTGGGTGGGCAGGAATGCGTCGAGGTTGGGACGGAACAGCACCGATTCGGGCAGTGCCTCCAGGCCGCGGCTGGCACGCAGGTCGTTCAGCAGCGGCAGCAGCACCACGGGCACGTCACGATGGCCGCCGGCGATGCGCTCGAGGTAGTCGGGCAGCTGCATCAAGCCACGCATCAGCGTGGCATAGGCCTCCTCACGTTGCGCGACATGGTCCTCCAGCAGGGCGATGGCGAGCGCTTCCATCTCCGTCGCAACCATCGCCGGGCCGGGCAATTCGACCATCCGCAGCGTACCCTGCACCTGGTGCAGACCATTGGCGCAGGCGCGCATGGCGTCGTCGCGGGCCGGATTGTCGACGTAGGACTCCAGCGACTCGCGGGCGTCCGACAGCGTCTGCTCCAGCTCGGGGCGGACCCACTGCAAGGTGGTGAAATCAATGTGGTCTTGAAGTCTCATGCGCCTCTCTCAGCGGTTGCGCGACGCATCGCCACGCCACCATCGAGACTGCCCCCTGTCATGTGGATCGCCATCAGCCCGTAGGTCACCGTCAGCCCGGCAGCTTGAAGTGCGCCACCGAACGCCGCAGGTCGCTGGCCAGCTGCGCCAGGGTACCGATCGAATCGGCGGTACGGCTGGCACCCTGCGAAGTCTGCGAGGTGATCTCCCGGATCGCGTTCATCGATTGTGAAATATCCGTGGCCGCCGCCGACTGCTGGCGCGCCGCGCTGGAGATGTTCTGAATCAGCGCGGACAGATCGTGCGAGACGCGCTCGATGTCGCCCAGCGCGCTGCCGGCGTCCTCCGCCTTGCGTGCGCCGGCCACCACTTCGGCGGTGGTCTGCTCCATCGAGTTCACCGCTTCGTTGGTATCGGACTGAATCGTCTGCACCAGCGTCTCGATGCGCTTCGTCGCGCTGGTGGAGCGTTCGGCCAGTCGCTGCACTTCGTCCGCCACCACCGCGAAGCCGCGGCCCGCCTCGCCGGCCGAGGCCGCCTGGATCGCCGCGTTCAAGGCCAGGATATTGGTCTGCTCGGCGATGTCGTTGATCAGTTCCACGATGGAGCCGATCTCCTGCGAGGATTCGCCCAGCCGCTTGATGCGCTTGGAGGTTTCCTGGATCTGGTCGCGGATCGAGTCCATGCCGGAGATCGTCTCGCGCACCACCTCGGCGCCGTGCGAGGCGATCTGCACCGAGCGCTCGGCCACGTCGGCCGACTCGGCGGAATTCTTCGACACGTGGTCCATCGAACTGGCGATCTGGTTGATCGCGCTGGTCGCGGTGCTGATCTGCTGCGCCTGCTGCTCGGCCGCGTCGGCCAGGTGGCGGGCGGTGGTCTGGGTTTCCTGCGCCGACGAGGAGACCTGTTCGGAGGTCTCGTTGATCGTGGTCACCAGGGTACGCAGCTCGTCGATGGCGTAGTTCACCGAGTCAGCGATCGCGCCGGTGATCTCCTCGGTCACCGTGGTCTTCACCGTCAGGTCGCCTTCGGCCAGCGCGCCCATCTCGTCCAGCAGGCGCATGATCGCCTCCTGGTTGCGCTGGTTGAGCGAGGTGCTCTCGGCGAAGCGGCGGCGCTGGTCGCGCACCAGGCTGACCACCAGCAAGAGGGCGAAGGCCACCGCGCCGATCGCGGCCAGCAGGCCCCACCACACGTTAGGGAACAGGCGGCGCAGCGGCAGCTTGCCGACCTGCTCGGCGAGATCGTTCGCGCGCAGCAGGACCGACTGCGAATCCAGCGAGGCCTTGTTGCCGGCCTGCTTCACCGCCGCGAGGTTGCCCGAAGCGGCCACCAGCTTGGCCAGCGGGTCGCCCAACTGGTTCCAGCTGTCTTGCATGCCGGTGAGGATCTTGCGCGCGTTTGCGTCACCGATCGGCTTGACACCGCTGCCCGCGTTGCCCTCGTTCAGGCCCTGCAGCACGCTGCCGTACAGCTGGGCGTCGCGCTGCAGGCCGTCGGCGGCGGCCTGGGCGTTGTCGCCGCCCTGCAGCACTTCCTGCACGCGGCGGATGATGCGGTCGGCCGACAGCATCTGGCGCGAGGTGCCCAGCATCTGCTCGGCACTGCCGTTGCGCTGCTGCAGGATGTTGACCACCTGGTCCATGCTGGAATTGAGCAGCGGCATCTGCTGCGACACGGTGGCCGCGCGCTGGGCGGAGTCGAGCACCACCGCCTTGTTCGAGAGGATCTGGCCGATGTCGCCGTCCAGCTGCTTCCAGGCGCCGTCCAGCGCACTGGTCGCGCGGCCGACCGGCGAGGCGTTGTTGTCGGCATAGGCATGCATGCCGGTGGCCGGGTCGCCCTTGTCCAGGCGGCGCACTGCCGAGTCGATCGCGTTGCGGGTGCTTTCCAGCTCCTTGAACGAATCGGCGTTGCCGTCGGACGACTCCAGCGCGAATTTCGCGGTCTGCTGCGACAGCACCTGGATCTGCGTGGTCAGCGCGACGGCCTGGCGGTCCTCGCCGTTCTTCACGTTGAGCTGCCAGAAATCCAGTGCCGCAAAGCCGATCGCGACCAGCAACAGGACAATGAGTGCGGTATTGCCACGCTCCTTGCCGACGCCCCCTGTAGTGCTCATGTTCACCTCATCCGTCTACTTCGCCGGATCAGCCTCGTCACCGTGGACGGGAACGGACCCAAAGACCTGCCACCTTGGAGTTTCCGGCCCCTGATGGCACCGGACCTGCTGCATGCGGCCGCCGCGGATCAGGCCGCGGCCTGGCGGAAATCGGGTGCCCGCACCAACCGGCTCATGCTGAATATCGCCATCTGCTGTTCCCCCTCGCCCACCCGCTGCTCGGCGAAGCGCGCCAGCCGCGGGTCGTCCTCCTGTTCCACCGTACCCCGCTGTTCCTCGTCCATCGTGCGCTGACCGAACACCTCATCCACCAACAGGGCCACGCTACCGCCGCCCTGGCGCACCACCAGCAGGCGCGCGCGATCGGTCAGCGTTGTGCGCTCGTCGAACAGGAAGCGGCCGAAATCCACCACCGGCATCAGGTTGCCGCGCACGTTCGCCACGCCGAGCAGCCACGGCCGGGTGCCGGGTACCGTGGTGAGCGGCGGCATCGCCAGCAATTCGTTGATCTCGCCGATCTCGCTGACCAGGGTGCGCGGCCCCACGCGGTAGCCGATGCCGCGCCACAGGCCCGGCGCGTCCATCCGCTCGCGGGTATCCGAGGCATGCGCCAGTGACAGCCGCTCGTAGCGGGCCAGGGTCTCGAACGGGGTGAGGCCGGACGGTGCGTTCATGCCGCGCTCGACAACAACTGGTTGATGCAGGCGAGCAATTCGCCTTCGTTCACCGGCTTGGTGATGAAGGCGCGTGCACCCTGGCGCAGGCCCCAGACGCGGTCGGTCTCCATCGCCTTGGTGGTGATCATCACGATCGGCACCTCGGACGTGGCCGGATCGCGGGTAAGCGTGCGGGTGGCCTGGAAGCCGTTCATGCCGGGCATGATGACGTCCATGATGACCAGCGCGGGCGGCATGCTGCGCACGCGCTCGATGCCCTCCTCGGCATTGCCGACGGAGGCGACCTGATGACCCGCCCGTTCGAGCAGCGTGGTGAGCACGCGCACGTCGGTCGGCGAGTCGTCGATGATGAGGATGTCGGCCACAGGTTCCCCCGAGAATCTGCGGTCAGCGGCTGGGTACCGTACTGACATGGTGATGGATGGCGCCGAGCAGCTCGTCGCGCGTGAATGGCTTGGTGAGGTACTGCTCCGCGCCCACGACACGGCCGCGCGCCTTGTCGAACAGGCCGTCCTTGGAACTGAGCATGATCACCGGAGTGGCCCGGAACTGCGGGTTGTTCTTGATCAGCGCACAGGTCTGGTAGCCGTCCAGCCGCGGCATCATGATGTCGACGAAGATGATGGCGGGTTTCTGGTCGGCGATCTTGGCCAGCGCCTCGAAACCGTCCACCGCGGTCAATACGTCGCAACCTTCCTTCTTCAGCAGGGTCTCTGCCGTGCGACGGATAGTCTTGGAGTCATCAATCACCATGACCCGCAGGCCGGCCAGACCATTCGCGTTCGCGTTCAGATTCATTACTCCCCCCCTGTCACCCAAAGTTGGGTCCAGGACAGCCACCAAGACAGGCAACAAGCATGCCGCCGGTGCACATGACAAGACAACCCGATACCGGACTCCGCAACACCCGCTCTGCGGCGGGATGTTCAGGCTTCGTTGTTTACTGCCTGCCTGCCATCGCGTCAAGCAACATTCGCGTTACAAAGCGCCCGGTCAGCGCGCAATGTGACCTTCATCGGCAGCGTTGAACCCTGCGCGGCACACGGACGGGGGACGCGCTTGTCGCGACCGGCGGCGTCGGCGAACATCATCATTCCCGTTGTCGGCGCGCTGCGCCGCAAAACCTTGCTGTGGAGAATCACGATGCCCCTTTCGGTCGCGGTGCTGATGGACCCCATCGGCGCGATCAAGCCGGCCAAGGACACCAGCCTGGCCATGTTGCTGGAGGCTCAGCGTCGCGGCCACACCCTGCACTACATGGAGCAGGGTGACCTGGCACTGCGCGACGGCATGCCGTGGGCGCGGCTGCGGTCGCTCGCCGTGCGCGACGACATGCATGACTGGTTCAGCCTGGGCGACCCGCAGTGGCGCGACCTGCGCGAGCTGGACATCGTACTGATGCGCAAGGACCCGCCGGTCGACGCCCAGTTCATCTACGACACCATGGTGCTGGAGGCCGCCCAGCGCGCTGGCGTGACCGTGGTGAACGACCCGCAGTCACTGCGCGACTGCAACGAAAAGCTGTTCGCCCTGCAGTTCCCGCAATGCTGCGCGCCCACCCTGGTCTCGCGCGATCCCGCCGAACTGCGCCGCTTCGTGGCCGAATGCGGCGAGGCGGTGCTGAAGCCGCTGGACGGCATGGGCGGGCGCGGCATCTTCAAGGTCAAGGCCGGCGACAGCAACCTCAACTCCATGCTGGAAACCCTGCTGGCCGGCGGCCCGCACGGCGAGGGGCGGCAGTTCGCCATCGCGCAGAAGTTCATCCCGGCGATCAGCGCGGGCGACAAGCGCATCCTGCTGATCGACGGCGAACCGGTGCCCTACGCGCTGGCGCGTATCCCGCAGGGCGACGAATTCCGCGGCAACCTCGCCGCCGGCGGCCGCGGCGAAGGCGTACCGCTCAGCGAACGCGACCGCTGGATCGCGGCCCAGGTGGCGCCGGAGCTGCGCCGGCGCGGGCTGCGCTTCGTCGGCCTGGACGTGATCGGGGACTGGCTCACCGAGATCAACGTCACATCGCCGACCTGCGCACGCGAGCTGGATGCGCAGTTCGGTCTTAACATCGCGGGTCTGCTGTTCGACGCCATCGAGCAACACCCTGTTGGAAGCCGCGCTCCGTGAGTTCCGCCGCCGCACGCCCTGCCGCCGATCCGATCGGCGCGACCCTGCTGTTCTCGCTGCTGCTGCACGGCGTGCTGCTGCTGGGCATCACCTTCCATTTTGCCAAACCCACGCCCAGCCTGCCCACGCTGGACGTGACCCTGGTCAACGTGGCCAACCGCGAAGCACCGGACCAGGCCGACTTCCTGGCCCAGGCGAACAACCGCGGCGGCGGCCAGAGCAACCATGCGGCGCGGCCCTCGCAGCCGTTCTCCGGCGCCCTGCCCAAGCCCGATCCCGGCACCGCGATGCAGAACGTCGCCGCCGCCACGCCGCAGCCGCGCGAGGCCACGCCGCAGCGCATGGTCACCACCCGCGGCCAGAGCCGCTTCAGCGTGGCCAGCGACACCGCGCAGACCGAGGTGCCGCCGCAGGATGCGCCCAACGCCCAGGACCTGCGCCGCCAGCAGGAGATGGCCCAGCTCGCTGCCGAGCTGCGCGACCAGACCGAGGCCTACGCCAAGCGACCGCGCAAGAAATACATCTCGGCCAACACCCGCGAATACGTCTACGCCGCCTACATGCGCGGCTGGTCCGACCGCGTGCAGCGGGTGGGCAATCTCAACTACCCGGAAGAGGCGCGCCGGCGCGAACTGCACGGCGACCTGCTGCTCACCGTGGGCATCAACCGCGACGGCAGCATCCACAGCATCGACGTGATCCGCAGCTCGGGCCAGCCGCTGCTGGACGCCGCTGCCGAACGCATCGTGCGGCTGGCCGCACCGTTCCCGCCGCTGCCCGCCGAGGCGAAGGTGGATGAGCTCTATATCACCCGCACCTGGCAGTTCCTGCCCGGCGGCGTGCTGACCAGCAAGTAACAACCCGCGGGCTTACAATGTGCGCATGAGCCGCACCGAACCGCCCACCCTCACCGGCCACTTCCTGATCGCCATGCCGGGCCTGGCCGAGCCGCCGTTCTCGCGCGGCGTGGCCCTGCTCTGCCAGCACAACGAGGAAGGCGCGGTGGGCCTGCTGGTGAACCAGCTCTCGCAGTACCGCTTCGGCGACGTGCTGGCGCAGATGAAACTGGAATGCAACGACCTCGAGCTGGCCGACGCGCCGGTGCTGATCGGCGGTCCGGTGCAACAGGAGCGCGGCTTCGTGCTGCACCGCGAGCCCGGCCACTGGGAGTCCAGCTACCGCATCAACGCTTCATGGTCGGTGACCACCTCGCGCGACATCCTGGTGGCGATGGCCGCCGGCGAAGGCCCACGCCAGGCGACCATGGTGCTGGGCTACGCGGGGTGGGACGCCGGCCAGCTGGAGCAGGAGCTGATGGCGAACGCCTGGCTCACCGCCGAGGCCTGCGAGCGGGTCGTGTTCGACACCCCCCTGGAGGACCGCTGGAGCGCCGCTGCCGGCCTGGTCGGCGTCGATCCGCTGCAGCTGCCCGGCTACGCGGGCCACGCATGAGCTGCGCGTTTGGTTTCGACGTCGGCAGCAAGCTGATCGGCGTCGCCGTGGGCCATCGCCTCGCCGCCAGTGCCCGCGCGCTGGGTACCGTGGCGATGCGCGACGGCGCACCGGACTGGTCCGCATTGGATGCGCTGCGCGCACAGTGGTTGCCCGAGACCCTGGTGGTGGGCCTGCCGCTCACCCTCGACGGCGGCGACCAGCCCGCCACGCGCCGCGCCCGCCGCTTCGCGGAACAGCTCAAGTCGCGCTACGACACCGCCGTGACGCTGGTGGACGAACGCCACAGCTCGCAGGAGGCCGCACGCCGCTTCGCCGCCGCCCGTGCCGCCGGCCTGAAGCGCCGCCGCGATGCCGCCACCATCGATGCCGAGGCCGCCGCGGTGATCCTCGAACGCTGGCTGACTGCGGCCCCCTTTCCTTCCGACTCTTCTCCAGCACACACGCCATGAGCCCACGCCTGCGCCACCTCACCACGCTGGAACATCTGCCGCGCGCCAGCATCGAACGCCTGCTCGACCGCGCCATCGCGCTGCGCGACGCCTGCGCGCACGGCACCCGCAAGCTGGACACGCTGGCCGGGCGCACCGTGCTCAACCTGTTCTTCGAGCCGTCCACGCGCACCCGCACCTCGTTCGAGCTGGCCGCACGCCGGCTGGGCGCCGACGTGATCAACTTCGACATCGGCTTCTCCTCCACCGCCAAGGGCGAGGCGCTGTACGACACCCTGCACACGCTGGAGGCGATGCACCTGGACGCGATCGTGGTGCGCCACAAGGTTTCCGGCACGCCGGAAGAACTGGTGCGCCACGCCATGAGCGGCGTGTCGGTGGTCAATGCCGGCGACGGCAACCGCGCCCATCCCACCCAGGGCCTGCTCGACGCGCTGACCATCCGCCAGCACCGGCCGGATTTCGAGAACCTGGTGGTGACGATCTGCGGCGACATCCGCCACTCGCGCGTGGCGCGCTCGGACGTACATGCGCTCAGCGCGATGGGCGTGGGCGAGATCCGCTTCTGCGGCCCCGCCGCGCTGCTGCCGGAGGCTTCCGAGTTCCCGCAGTGCCGCTACACCGAGGATTTCGACAGCGCCATCGAGGGTGCCGACGTGGCGATCATGCTGCGCCTGCAGAAAGAACGCATGGCGGCCACCGACCTGCCCGACGAGGGCGCCTATTTCCGCCATTACGGCCTCGACGCGCGCCGCCTCGCCCGCGCCGCCAAGGGCTGCCTGGTGATGCACCCGGGCCCGCTCAACCGCGGCATCGAGATCGCCAACGAAGTGGCCGACGGCGCGCAGTCGCGCATCCTGGAACAGGTGGCCAACGGCGTGTTCGTGCGCATGGCCGTGCTGGCCGAGCTGCTGGCGCGCTGAGCGCCCCCTATCCTGGCGGCAGATGGCCGTCCATTTTGCATCGCAGCAAGCCGCAAAGCGGGCATAATGCGCGCTGCGGCATTCACCACCCGGGGAACACCATGCAATCGAGGACGCGCTTCATCGCGCTGGGGCTGGCCTGCGTCGCGCTGGCGGCCTGCTCGCACAAGGACAAGAACGCGCCGCTGGCCTTCGTGCCGGCGGATACGCCGTATGCGGTCGCCAACCTGGCCGTGCTGGATGACGACACGCGCCAGGCGCTGCTCGCCCAGGCCGACCTGCAGTTGCCGTCGCAAGTCGCCCAGATGGAGGCTTTCGCCGCGCGCGAACAGGTCAACGATCCGGATGCCGCGCGCCTGGTGCGCGCCTTCGCCGCCGAGTTCAAGGGCAAGACCATCGAAAGCTTCGCCCAGGCCAATGGCCTCGATCTCAAGGGCCGTTTCGCGCTCTACGGCGAAGGCATGGCGCCAGTGCTGCGCATCGAGCTGAGCAACCCCCAGGCTTTTGATGGCTTCGTGGGCCGGCTGGAAACCGCCTACGGCAAGAAGCTCGATACCGCCACGATCGGCACGCAGGGCTACCGCCGGCAGGTGTTCGCCGCGTCCGGTACCCAGCTGGTTCTCGCCGTGGCCGGCAAGCAGATGGTGGCGGCGATCCTTCCCGCCGATGCCGCCATGCCGCTGCTGCGCCAGGTGCTGGGCCTGGATCGCCCGGCCAAGAGCCTGCAGGACGATGGCCGCCTCACCGCGCTGGCCAGGGACAAGGGCTACGCGAAGTGGCTGGTCGGCCAGCTCGACCTCACCCGTGCGTTGCCGCTGGTAGTTTCCGGCAACGATCCGCTGATCGCGGCGATCGAGAAGGCCCACGCCAGCACCGAGTCTGCCAAGACCGGCGAACCGGTGGCGAACCTCCTGAAGGCCTCGCCCAGCTGCGCCCCCGAAGCCAGCCGCATCGCCGCGCGCGTGCCGTCGATGAGCTTCGGCTATACCCGGCTGGACGCGAAGCACCAGGACGGTCGCTTCGACCTGGCGCTGGCCGACGACATCGCCAAGGCCTTCAGCGGTCTCAAGGTGGAACTGCCCGGGCTGGGCAGCGGCGGCAATACGGCGCCGTTCGACCTCAGCATCGCGCTGCCGGTAACCGACTTGCGCAAGTTCTGGTCGGCCCAGGCCGATGCGGTGGCAGCCAAGCCGTTCACTTGCCCGATGCTGGTCGATCTCAACGACGGTTTCGCCAAGCTGGGCGAGACGGCATCGAAGGCGGCGATCCCGCCGTTCGGCAACCTGCTGGGCCTGCGCATCGCCCTGGACACGCTGAGTGCCGACAAGACCAGCAGCCTGCCCGACTTCACCGGCCGCATCGTGCTGGGCACCAGCGACCCCGCCGGCCTGCTCGCCACGGGCCAGATGATGGTGCCGGCACTGGCCACGCTGAAACCGGCCGCCACCGGCGCGCCGGTGGCGCTGCCCAAGGACATGATCGCCATGCTCGGCGAGCCGGCATGGCTGGCCACGGACGACAAGGCACTCGCACTGGGCATAGGTGCCGGCGAGGACGCCAGGCTCACCGGCACGCTGCACGACCCGAGCGGCGAACCGGGCCAGATGGCGCGCATGCACCTGAGCGGCGCGATGTATCTGGACTGGCTGAAATTCATGGAGATGAAATCCGACAGCCTCGCCGCCGCAGCCGCCGAGATGAGCAAGAGCGACGAACCCACGATCAACGGGGAGACCACGCCGGCCGACGAGGCAGCCCAGGCCGCCGCCGACGCGGCCCGCTCCAAGGCGCAGTTCGCCGCAATGGAGGCTCAGGCGCAACGCGTGGACAGCATCGACGCCGAGATGCACGTGGACGACAGCGGCATCGTGATCACCAGCCAGACCACGCTGAAATAAACCCGGTTACATGCCGAAACGAAGAGGGTGCCCGCGGGCACCCTCTTCGTTTCTACGGGTTTGTAGGAGCACACCCTGTGCGCGATGGCTCTGGCGCCGATCGACATCAGAGCCATCGCGCACAGGGTGCGCTCCTACAGCAGCATCGGACTCCTCCCGAGGGGCACAGCTCAGCGGTGCAACAGGCCACCACCGAAACTGTCGCCACCGCGGGCCTGCTCCACCTCCACGCCCTCCAGACCCTGCGACAGCGTGTGCGCGTCGCCGCCCTGCGCCAGCTTGATGCGCAGGCGCACCTCGTTCGCGCTGTCGGCATGGCGCAGCGCATCCTCGTAGCTGATCTCGCCGGCGTGGTACAGCTCGACCAGGCTCTGGTCGAAGGTCTTCATGCCGAGCAGGTTGGATTCCTTCATCACGTCCTTGAGCTTGTGGATCTCGCCCTGGCGGATGTAGTCCTGCACCAGCGGCGTGCCCAGCAGGATCTCCACCGCCACGCGGCGCGCCTTGCCATCAGGGGTGGGAATCAGCTGCTGCGCCACCACGCCCTTGAGGTTCAACGACAGGTCCATGAACAACTGCTGGCGGCGATCCTCCGCGAAGAAGTGCAGGATGCGGTCCATCGCCTGGTTCGCGTTGTTCGCGTGCAGCGTGCACAGGCACAGGTGGCCGGTCTCGGAGAAGTTGATCGCGTGCTCCATCGTCTCGCGCGTGCGCACCTCGCCGATCATGATCACGTCGGGCGCCTGGCGCAGGGTGTTCTTCAGCGCGTTGTCCCAGCTGTCGGTGTCGATGCCCAGCTCGCGCTGGGTGATGATGCAGCCTTCGTGCTTGTGCACGTACTCGATCGGGTCCTCGATGGTGATGATGTGCCCGGTCGAGTTCTGGTTGCGGTAGCCGATCATCGACGCCAGCGAGGTGGATTTGCCGGTGCCGGTGCCGCCCACGAAGATGATGATGCCGCGCTTGGTCATCGCCAGCTGCTTGATCACCGGTGGCAGGTTCAGTTCCTCGATGGTGGGGATCTTCGACTCGATCCGGCGCAGCACCATGCCCACGCAGTTGCGCTGGTAGAAGCACGATACGCGGAAACGCCCCACGCCCTGCGCGGAAATCGCGAACTGGCACTCGTGGGTCTTCTCGAACTCCTCGCGCTGCGAGGGCGTCATCACGTTGAGCACCATGTCGCGCGACTGCTGGATGGACAGCGGGCTCTGCGTGATCGGCACGATGCGCCCCTGCACCTTCATCGACGGTGCCACGCCAGCCGTGATGAACAGGTCCGAAGCCTGCTTGTGCACCATCAGCTTGAGGAAGGAGGTGAAGTCGAAGTCGCTCATGGTCCTGTCTCCTCCGGGAGACGCAAATCAATGGAACGGCCGCGAAGCCGCGGTCATGCCTGCCGGCGCTTACCGGAACAGATCCTTGTTCTTGGCGTAGCCGGACGCCTCCTGGCGCGACACCAGGCCGCGCTTGACCAGGTCCTGCAGGCACTGGTCCAGCGTCTGCATGCCGAACTGCTGGCCGGTCTGGATCGCCGAATACATCTGCGCCACCTTGTCCTCGCGGATCAGGTTGCGGATGGCCGGCACCGCCACCATGATCTCGTGCGCCGCGATGCGGCCGCCGCCGGTCTTCTTCAGCAGCGACTGCGAGATCACCGCGCGCAGCGACTCGGACAGCATCGAGCGCACCATCGGCTTTTCGCCCGCGGGGAACACGTCGATGATGCGGTCGATGGTCTTGGCCGCCGAGCTGGTATGCACGGTGGCAAACACCAGGTGGCCGGTTTCCGCGGCGGTGAGCGCGAGGCGGATGGTCTCCAGGTCGCGCAACTCGCCCACCAGGATGAAATCCGGATCCTCGCGCAGCGCCGAGCGCAGCGCCTCGTTGAAGCCGTGCGTGTCGCGGTGGACTTCGCGCTGGTTGACCAGGCACTTCTGCGAAGTGTGCACGAACTCGATCGGATCCTCGATCGTGAGCATATGCCCGTATTCGTTCTTGTTGATGTGGTCGACCATCGCCGCCAGCGTGGTCGACTTGCCCGAGCCGGTGGGGCCGGTCACCAGGATCAGGCCCTGCGGCTGCTCGATCAGTTCCTTGAAGATGCGCGGGCAGCCGAGGTCCTCCAGCGTGAGCACCTCGGAGGGAATGGTACGGAACACCGCACCGGAGCCGCGGTTCTGGGTGAACGCATTGACGCGGAAACGCGCCAGCCCGGGGATCTCGAACGAGAAGTCGGTCTCCAGGAATTCCTCGTAATCGCGCCGCTGCTTGTCCGACATGATGTCGTACACCAGTGCGTGCACCTGCTTGTGCTCCAGCGCCGGGATGTTGATGCGGCGCACGTCACCGTCCACGCGGATCATCGGCGGCAGGCCGGCGGAAAGGTGCAGGTCCGATGCCTTGTTCTTCACCGAGAAGGCAAGCAGTTCGGCGATGTCCATCAGGGGTTCCCCTCAACCGGTCGTCAGGATGCTGTGGCGATGGCTGCAGCGGAAAGGCGATGTGCGGGCACGGCACGCGACGCAACGCGCGAACGCGGCCCGGCCATCCGGCTCCCCCTTGCAGCGAGCCGATACTACTCGCGGCACGGGTCGCGCGGCCAGCTTTCGCGGCGGTTTGCGCACCCGGTCACCAAAGGATGCCCGAAGCAGTCGCTGCGCGGGCTCGGGCACGCCTTCGGCGCAGGGCGCAGCGTGTTTGAGGGCGCATGTCGGCGCCGGCTCCGGTAAGGTATGCGGCCGTCTCCATCATCCAGGGTTTTCGCATGACACGCATCGCCTTCATCGGCGGCGGCAACATGGCCCGCAGCCTGATCGGCGGCCTGCTGGCCACCGGCCTGGCGCCCGCCGACATCCGCGTGGCCGACCCGTTGGCCGAAACCCGCGAGCGGCTGGGCCGCGACTTCGGCGTGGCCACCTGGGCCGAGAACCGGCTGGCCGTGGCCGACGCCGACGTCATCGTGCTGGCGGTGAAGCCGCAGGCCATGCCCAAGGTGCATGGCGAACTGCGCATCGCGCTGCAGGGCCGGCGCCCGCTGCTGATCTCGATCGCCGCCGGTGTGCGGCTGGATCAGCTCGAACGCTGGCTGGGCGCGCTGCCGATCGTGCGCTGCATGCCGAACACCCCCGCGCTGATCGGCGCCGGTGCCACCGGCCTGTGCGCGAACGGCCGGGTCAGTCCCGCGCAACGGGCGCAGGCACAGCACATCATGGACGCCGTCGGGATCACCCGCTGGATCGCCGACGAAGCGCTGATGGACACCGTCACCGCGCTCTCCGGCTCCGGTCCGGCCTACTTCTTCGCCCTGGTCGAGGCGCTGGAGGAGGCCGCCGTGGCGCAGGGCCTGCCGCGCGAGACCGCCCGTGCGCTGGCCGCGCAGACCTGCCTCGGCGCCGGCCGCATGCTGGAGGGAAGCGGCGAGGATCCTGCCGAGCTGCGCCGACGCGTCACCTCGCCGAACGGCACCACCCAGGCCGCGCTGGAAAGCTTCGCCGCGGATGGCCTGCCGCGCATCACCGCACGCGCCATCGCCGCCGCCACCCGTCGCGGCGCCGAACTGGCCGACGCCCTGGATCAGGAATCGCACTCGTGAGCTACCTCCTCAACGCCATCGCGCTGCTGGTCGAACTGGCCTTCGACGCCGTCGCCACCTTGTTCCTGCTGCGCCTCGCCGCCGAAGCCTGCCGCGCGGATTTCCACAACCCGCTCAGCCAGTTCATCTACCGCACCACCAATCCGGTGCTGGCGCCGATCCGCCGCGTGCTGCCGAACTGGCGCCGCATCAACCTCGCCGCCCTGCTGGTGGCCTGGCTGGCGATGTTGCTGAAGCGGCTGGTGCTGTTCGCGCTGATGGGGCTGGTGCCGCACATCCTCGGCCTGGTCGTGCTGTCGCTGGCCGAGCTGCTCGACTTCGCGCTGCTGTTCTACCTGGTGCTGGTGTTCGGCTGGTCGCTGATGAGCATGTTCGCCCCCGACCAGCGCCAGCCGCTGCAGCGCCTGCTCGGCGTCATCGTCGACCCGCTGATGCGACCGCTGCGCGGGCGGCTGGTGGTGGGAATGATCGATTTCTCGCCGACCGTGGTGATCATCGGGTTGCTGTTGGCGCGGATTCTGGTGGCGCAGCCGCTGCTCGACTTCGGGATGCAGTTGGCGGTGGTGGGCTGATCCCCACAAACGAGGGGCGATGCATGTCGCCGCAGGACGTCCAGGCCGCTGGCCCACGTCGAAAGTCACGCCACCGGCCCGATCCGGCCGCCCCCCCGATCCGCTAGCATGCGCCGACATTCTTCCGGAACCCTGCGCATGAAAGCGAGCCCACACCGCCCGACCTGTTGCCTGCTGGCCGCGTCCGTCGTCATCGCCCTCGGCGGTTGCAACAGCGCGACGCCACCGCAGGCATCGAACACTGCCGCGCCCATTGCCTCCACCGCCCCGGCCCACGCCGCGACGGCAGCGACGGTTCCCGCGACCAAGGCGGATGTGGTCGCCGCGAACGTCGACAGCTCGGTGAATCCCGGCGACGATTTCTTCAGCTACGCGAACGGCGCATGGCTCAAGAAGCATCCCATCCCTGCCTCCGAAGCCACCTGGGGCATCGGCAAGCTGGTGCAGGAGGATCTGTACGGCAAGCTGCGCAAGATCAGCGAGGATGCCGCCGCGAAGAAGGATGCCGCAGCGGGCAGCGACGAGCAGAAGATCGGTGATTTCTGGAGCACGGCGACGGACACCGGCCTGGCCGAGCGCGAGGGCCTGGCGCCGCTGAAGCCGGAGCTCGACCGCATCGACGCCATCAAGGACGCGCCGGGTGCGCTCGACGAAGCTTTCGCGCTGCAACCGCTGGGCGTCGACGCGCTGTTCGACTTCGGCGTGCAGCAGGACGAGAAGCAGAGCGACGTGATGGCGGTCCACCTGAGCCAGGGCGGGCTCGGCCTGCCCGACCGCGACTACTACTTCAACACCGAGGCCGGCGTGGCCAAGGTGCGGGCGGCTTACGTCGTGCATCTGCAGCACATGTTCAAGCTGCTGGGCGAGGACGATGCCGCGGCGAGCGCCAGCGCCGACAAGGTGATGGCGTTCGAGACCGCGCTCGCCAAGGTGTCGCGCCCGCTGGCCGACCTGCGCGATCCGCAGAAGAACTACAACAAGATGTCTCCCGCCGAGCTGACCCGCAAGTACACGCCGGGCATCTTGTGGAACCGGCAGCTGCAGGCGTGGAAGCTGGATCCGTCCTACGTCATCGTCGGCCAGCCCGAGTTCTTCGGCGGCCTGCAGAAACTGCTCGCGCAGACGCCGGTGCCGGTGCTGCGCGACTACCTGCGCGTGCATCTTGTCGACGATTACGCCGCCACGCTCAGCAAGCCCTTCGACGACGAGCACTTCGACTTCTACGGCCGCGTGCTCACCGGTCAGCAGGAACAGCAGCCGCGCTGGAAGCGCGCGCTGCGCGCGGAGAACCGCGCCATCGGCATGATCCTCGGCCGCATCTACGTGCAGGACTATTTCCCCGCGAAGACCAAGCAGCGCTACAACGACCTGGTCGAGGCGGTCCGCACCGCCTACGGCGAGCGCATCAGGAAACTGGACTGGATGAGCCCCGCCACCAAGGCCAGGGCGCTGGAAAAGCTCGCCGCGGTGACCAAGAAGGTGGGCTACCCGGACAAGTGGAAGGACTACTCCGCGCTGCAGATCGGCCGCGATTCGTGGGCGCAGAACGAGATGAACGCGCGACGCTGGGCCTTCAACGACCAGGTGTCGAAGTTCGGCAAGCCGGTCGACCGCAGCGAATGGGACATGACGCCGCAGACCTACAACGCCTACTACAACCCGTCGAACAACGAGATCGTGCTGCCGGCCGCGCAGTTCATGATCCCGGGTTTCAAGGATGACGAGATCGATGACGCCGTCGTGTACGGCTACGCCGCCGCCTCGACCATCGGCCACGAGATCACCCACGGCTTCGACGACCAGGGCCGCCAGTTCGACGCCAAGGGCGACCTCGCCGACTGGTGGACGAAGGAGGACGCGCAGAAGTTCAACCAGCGCGCCAGCGTACTGGTGAAGCAGTTCGATGCCTACGAACCGCTGCCCGGCCTGCACATCAACGGCAGTGCCAGCCTCGGCGAGAACATGGCCGACCTGGGTGGCGTGCTGATCGGGCTCGATGCGTTCAAGCAGACCGGGGAATACAAGAAAGGCGGGAAGATCGCCGGCTACACGCCGCTGCAACGCTTCTTCCTCGGTTACGCGCTGGGGTGGATCTTCGAGGAACGCGACGCCATGCTGCGCCGGGCCCTGCTCAGCGACGTGCATGCCCCGGCGAAGTGGCGCGTGAACGGGCCGCTGTCGAACATCCCGGACTTCTACGAGGCGTTCGACGTCAAGCCCGGCCAGCCGATGTGGCGCGACGCGAAGGATCGCGTGCAGGTCTGGTGAGCGCCACTGCCCTCCCTTGCCCCCTTCCCGCTCGCTGGAAAGGGGCGCGGGAGGGTATGCGATCACTGCGACAGTCCTGCTTCGATCGAACCTCAACTACAACTGGTTGCGAGTACCAAAACAACTACCTACAAAGGTCATCTGGATACAGCCATCGAACGCAATGCGATCATCCGTCATACGTGATTGCTTCGATACGTAAGTGCTGCATGCAAGGCAATCACCTCCGTGCCTGAAAGCCCAGCGGAAAGATAGAGGGAGCGGTGGAGTACTGGTGGCCGGCCTTTTGACAGTATCTCGCCCAAATGTCGTACTTCACCCTGCCCAGGGTGGGCGAAGAGCATGTGCCGCTGCCCCTGGGCCCGGATCTGCTGAGGGCTGTCCGAAACAATCAACCGGCCAGTCACCGCCGGGAGAGGCAACTCATGTGCGTCGCGGAACTTGGGGCCGACCGTCGCAATGTGATCGACCTGCTCAAGCGCAGCGGGATCGATGACTGGAGTCTCGGAATTCGTTGCCAGCACCACCGCCTCGACGCCTTCTGCGGCTGCCTCAGCGCTGTCGAAGGCAGCGATGCAGGTTGAACCCGCCACCGCTTGCATCCGTTCGACAAATGCATCCCGGCGAGCCCTGTTCCTGCTGTATACGCGAACTTCTGCGAGCTGACGCCGGGCGAGAACCGCCAACAACTGCGTCTCCGCCTGCAATCCAGTTCCAATCAACGCGCATCTTGATATGGACGGCGGAGTGAGTGCAGCGAAAGCGATTCCACCGAGCGCACCTGTTCTGATCGCACCGAGCCGCGACCCGAGGCACACGCCTTCAAGTGAACAGGTCGTGGTGTCCCAAACAGCGACAATTTGATCTTCGCCAGCACGGCTGATTGAGTTGAACGATTCGTAGACCCTGAAGCCTGCCACATGCCCAAGACCGCCGGTCGTGAAAGCAATCCTGCCTGCAGGAAATCCGACAGTCTGCCTCGGTGGGGATACCGCCCTTCCTTCGAAATCAGCAATCACGTAATCGGATATGGCATCCATGAACACCATAATCGGAATGCGGTCGATATCGGCATCGCACAGAATTTCCACTTCCATTCCTCCATGCATAACTGACCTTGGATAGACCGGGTTGATGCAGATCAGCCGTAGCGCTGCGCCCACGCCACGACAATGCGATGGATCGCGTCCAGCCCGTCGAACAGTGCCGCCGGCCCCGGCTGCAAAATGATCGGCGACTTGATCTCGTGCAGCTCGCCGTCGCGCACCGCGGGTATCGCCTCCCAGCCCGGCCGCGCCGCCACCTTCTCCGGACGGAAGCGCTTGCCGCACCATGAGCCGAGGATGATGTCCGGCGCGCGCCGCACCACTTCGTCGCCGTTCGCGAGGATGCGCTGCTTCGCCAGCGGCTCGCGCGCCAGTTCGGGGAAGCAATCCTCGCCACCGGCGATCTGCACCAGCTCGGCTACCCAGCGGATGCCGGTGATGATGGGTTCGTCCCATTCCTCGAAGTACACCTTTGGCCGGCGCGGCAGCCGTGCCGCAGCAGCACGAACGCTTGCGATGTGCTGCTCGGCGCTCTGCGCGCAGGCCTCGGCCTTCTCGTGCACGCCGACCATCGCGCCCAGCCGGCGGATGTAGGCGAGGATGCCGTCCACGCTGCGGTGGTTGCTGATCCACACCTCGACGCCGGCCTTGACCAGCTCGCGTGCGATATCGGCCTGCATGTCGGAGAAACCGATCGCCAGGTCCGGCTCCAGCTTCAGGATCTCGCCGATCTTCGCGCTGGTGAACGCCGCGACCCTGGGCTTTTCCCTGCGCGCTTGCGGTGGTCGCACGGTGAAGCCGGAGATGCCCACGATGCGCTGCTGCTCGCCCAGCGCGTAGAGCACCTCGGTGGGTTCTTCGGTGAGACAGACGATGCGTCGCGGAAAGGCATCCGCCATGTTCAGAGCCTGCCCCGTGCCTCTCCGCAGCCCGCGCCGGAAGCTGTTTGCACGCAGGCCAAGGAAGAACGAGGGTACGCGGGGAGAGTCCATGGATGGACTCGGCCTTGAGGAGCGAGGAGTGGACGTCCGCCCACGACCGAGTGATGACACAGGGATGCGCGCAAACAGACCCGGCCCTGCGGGTTGCCTTGCCGTGGCCGCCATGCGGCAGCGCGCGGCTTGACTTGCCAGCCAGGCAGGCGCGGCACCACGCACCACCACCTGACGGCCACGGCAAGGCAACGCGGGCTAAGGAGAGGCACGGGGCAGGCTCTCAATGCCCGAGTACGGTCACGGTGACCTTGCGCTGATGCGGGTCGCGGCGGTGCTCCCACAGGAACAGGCCCTGCCAGGTGCCCAACTGCGGTTTGCCGCCATGCACCGGCACCACCAGGCTCACGCCGGTGAGGACGGCACGCACGTGCGCGGGCATGTCGTCGGGACCTTCGGCGTCGTGCCGGAAGATCGCGTCGCCATCGGGCACGGCGCGCGCCAGCCAGCGTTCGAGGTCTTCGCGCACCGTGGGGTCGGCGTTCTCGCTGAGCAGCAGCGAGCAGCTGGTATGCGCGGTGAACACGTGGGCGATGCCAAGCTGCACGCCGCTGGCGGCCACCACATCGGCGACCTTGTCGGTGATCTCGGTGAAGCCGCGGCCGCGCGTATGCACCGTGAAACCGTGCTGTCCGGCATGATCGGCGGGCACGGAACGGCTCATGGCACGGACTTCCTCATGGATACAGCAGGCGGTGGGTCCAGGTCTGGCCGTGCCGGCTCCAGCGCACGCGTTCGTGCAGGCGGAACTCGGCGCCGTACCAGAACTCGACCACGTCCGGCTCGACCAGGAAGCCGCCCCAGTGCGGCGGACGCGGCACTTCGCGACCTGCGAACTCGTGCTCGCAACGCGCCACGCGCTCGTCGAAGCTGTGGCGGTCCGGCAGGGTCTGCGACTGCAGCGAGGCCCAGGCGCCGATCTGGCTGCCGCGCGGGCGAGTGGCGAAGTAGGCGTCGGATTCCTCCGCCTGCAGCTTGCGCGCCACGCCCTCCACGCGCACCTGCACGCCGTGGCGCAGCTGCTTCCAGTGGAAGCACAGCGCCACCTGCGGATGCGCCGCCAGCTGGCTGCCCTTGTCGCTGTCGTAGTTGGTGTGGAAGCGCAGGCCGCGCTCGTCCACGCCCTTCAGCAGCACGATGCGCGAGGCGACGCGGCCATCGGTGTCCACCGTGGCCAGGTTCATCGCGGTCGGCTCGGGGTCGCCGGAGGCCTTCGCCTCCTCCAGCAGTTGCCGGAAAGTCTGCAGAATCTCGGGGCTCAGCATGGCTTTGAAACTTTTCCCTTGAATCGTGGCGCGCTCGCGCCATCATGGCGCAGATGAAACCGGCACATCTTACCGCAATCCCCCGCCCCACCCGCGCCCGCAGCAGGCTGCACCCGCCCGAAGCGGAAGGCCGCCGATGACTGCCGCCAAGCCGCATCTGCCAGCACCGAACGCCTCGCTGGCCGGCCACCTGCTGGACCAGTACGCCGGGCGCATCGCCCGCTCGCGCCGGCCCTACATCATCGGCCTGTCCGGCCTGCAGGGCAGCGGCAAGAGCACGCTGGCGCGCGAGATGAAGGCGCAGGCGGAAGCGCGCGGCTGGCCCACCGAGGTGCTGTCGCTGGACGACTTCTATTACTCGCGCAGCGACCGCGAGCTGATGGCCCAGCAGATCCACCCGCTGCTGCGCACCCGTGGCGTGCCGGGCACGCACGAGATCGAGCTGCTGCTCTCGGTGCTGGCCGCGCTGCCGCAGGCCTCGGAGAAACTGCCGGTGGCATGGCCGCGCTTCGACAAGGGCCGCGACACGCGCATGCCACCCTCGCGCTGGCCGCGCGTCACCCGCCCGCCGAAACTGGTGATCGTGGAAGGCTGGGCGCTGGGCATCCGGCCGCAGGCGCAGGCGGCGCTGGACGACCCGGTGAACCGGCTGGAACGCGAGGAAGACGCCGACGGCAACTGGCGCCACTGGGTCAACAAGCAGTTGCGCGGCTACCAGCCGCTGTGGCGCAAGTTCGACGCGCTGATCGTGCTGCAGGCGCCGAACTGGGACGTGGTGCGCCGCTGGCGCGGCGAAACCGAGCAGGAGCTGCTGGCCCGGCACGCACCGCTGGCGATGGACGCGGCGACGCTGGAGCGCTTCCTGCAGCACTACGAGCGGCTCAGCCGCCATGCCCTGGCCACCCTGCCCGTGCTCGCCGACAGCGTCGTGGAATACGACGACGATCGCCACATGACCGGGCTCACCCACGCATAGCCCGGATCGCCCGTAGGAGCGCACCCTGTGCGCGAATGCTTTCGCCTTGATCGAAGCGCAAAGCCAATCGCGCACAGGGTGCGCTCCTACGGGCATGGTCCAGGGAGCCTGCCGGGTTCCTAGGCCGGCTCCACCTGTACCGCCGTACCGTAGGACAGCACCTCGGTGACCCCCTCGGCCACGTCGTTGGCGTCGTAGCGCATCGCGACCACCGCGTTCGCGCCCATCGCGCCGGCGTGTTGCAGCATCAGCTCGAAGGCCTCCTCGCGCGCCTTCTCGCACAGCTCGGTGTAGATCGTGATGTTGCCGCCCACCAGGGTCTGCAGCGCAGCGCCGATGTTGCCCACCACGCTGCGCGAACGCACCGTGATACCGCGCACGATGCCCAGCGTGCGCACCACGCGGTAGCCGTGCAGTTCGTTGCCGGTGGTGACCATACCGTGCGGGATCGGGAAACTGGCCATGCGGGCTCTCCTCGGTGGAATGACGGACCGCTCAAGTATCCAGCAAGGCCGCGTAGCCGTCGCGTGCATCGGGCCACTCGGGTGCCCAGCCGCTCGCACGCAGGCGGGCATTGCCCAGCCGCTTGCTGCCCACGCCGGTGGGCGCCGGACCTTCGGCGGGCAAGGGTGCATCGACCAGCTGGGCGATGAAGTCGTACAGCTCGTCCAGCGGCAGCGGGGTGTCGTCCACGCCCAGGTACACGGGCTGCGGCGCCGGCAGGCGCAGCAGGTGCACGATCGCCGCCGCCGCGTCGTCGGCGTGGATGCGGTTGGCCCAGTGCGGCGTCTCGCGCGGCACGCGCTGCGCACCGGCACGCAGCCGCTCGACCAGTTGCAGGCGCCCCGGCCCGTACAGGCCGGCCAGGCGCAACACGGTGGACGGCACGGCCTGCGCGGCCAGCCACTGCTCGGCTTCGAGCAGCAACTCACCGTTGAACCCCGGTGGTGCCGGCGGCGTGTCTTCGTCCACCCAGTCGCCGTCGTGCTCGCCGTAGACCGCGCTGGACGACACCAGCAGCACCTGCCGCAACGCGCGGCCGTCCAGCGCCTGCAGCAGATGGCGCAAACCGTCCACGAACAAGCTGCGGTACGCCGCCTTGTCACGCGCGTCCGGTGCCGGCAGGAACACCACCCGCGTGATGCCCGGCGGCAAACTGCCCAGGCTGTGCGGTGCGGCGAGGTCGGCCCCCAGCCAGCGCAGCCCGGGGACAGCTTCCGGCGGCGGCCGCCGCCGCAGCGCCCACACCTCATCGCCCTGCACCAGGAGGCGCGCGGCCACGCGCAGGCCCAGGTCACCGCAACCAGCCAGCAAGATTCGTTCAGCCATCCAAACACCTGCTGTTAAAGTGACGGGATGAACCCGTCGCGCAACCTGTTCCTGATTGGCCCGACCGGCGCCGGCAAAACCTCGCTTGGCCGGCACCTCGCCGCGCATTATGGCCTGCGTTTCGTCGATCTCGACCGCGAGATCGAGCGGCGCACCGGCACGGACGTGAGCACGGTGTTCGAGATCGAGGGCGAAGCCGGTTTCCGCCGGCGCGAGAGTGCGCTGCTGGACGAGTTCAGTGCGTGCAACGGTGTTTTGCTCGCCACTGGCGCGGGGGCGGTTCTCGCCACGCACAATCGCGCGATGCTGGGCGAACGCGGTTACGTGCTGTGGCTGCAGGCGGATATCGGACAACAACTGCACCGGCTGGCCCACGACACCAAGCGCCCGCTGCTGGCCGGTGTGGACCGTCGGGCACGGCTGGAAGCGATGGCCGCCATCCGCGAGCCGCTGTACCGCGAGACCGCCGACCTCGCGCTGCCCGCCACCCATGGCATCGCGGCGATCAGCGCCCAGGCCATCGCGCTGATCGACCTCCACTGGCAACGACTCCCTCTCCCCACGCCCTCGCCCACCGCATGAACGCAAGCACGCCCACCACCATCGACGTCGCCCTCGGCGCACGCAGCTATCCGGTCTGGATCGGCCGCGGCCTGCTGGCCGACACCGCACGCTGGCGCGAACGCCTGCGCGGCCGCCATGTGCTGGTCATCAGCAACACCACGGTGGCTCCGCTTTACCTCGATCGCGTGGCACGCGGCCTCGACGGCCTTTCGTGGTCCAGCTTCCTCATCGAGGACGGCGAAGCGCACAAGAGCTTCGCCAACGTGGAACGCGCACTGGCCGCACTGGCCGGACTCGGCGCCACCCGCGACGCCTGCGTGATCGCGCTGGGCGGTGGCGTGGTGGGCGACCTGGCCGGCTTCAGCGCCGCCTGCTGGATGCGCGGCATCGATTTCATCCAGATGCCCACCACCCTGCTGGCAATGGTGGATTCCTCGGTGGGCGGCAAGACTGGCGTGAACCTGCCCGCCGGCAAGAATCTGGTGGGCGCCTTCCACCAGCCACGCGCGGTGGTGGCCGACATCGACACGCTGGCCACCCTGCCGGTGCGCGAATACCGCGCCGGCCTGGCCGAAGTCATCAAGGGCGCGGCGATCGGCGACGAGCCATTCTTCGCCTGGCTGGAAACCCATGCCGACGCACTGGCCGCCCGCGACGACGACGCCGTGGTCGAGGCGATCGCGCGCAAGGTGCGCTACAAGGCCGGCGTGGTGGCGCGCGACGAGACCGAACAGGGCGAACGCGCCCTGCTCAACCTCGGCCACAGCTTCGGCCATGCGCTGGAAACCGCCGGCCACTACACCACCCTGCTGCACGGCGAAGGCGTGGCGGTCGGCATGCTGCTCGCCGCTCAACTGTCCGAGCGCCTGGGCATGAGCGCGGCTGCCGACACCGCGCGCCTGCGGCGCCTGCTGGAAACCATCGGTCTGCCCACCGCCGTGCCCGCCGGCTTCGACCCGGAGCAACTGCTTGCCCTGATGCGGCTGGACAAGAAGAACAGCGCCGGCATGCTGCGGTTGATCCTGTGGCGCGGCATCGGCAAGGCCGAGATCGTGGCGGGAGTGGCCGAGGCGGAGGTGCTGGCCGTGCTGCGCGAGGCCACCGCGTAGGGGCGGCTTCAGCCGCGCGGCGCTCCACGGGTCGCGGCTGAAGCCGCTCCTACAAAGCCGTGGCACGCCCTGTAAACTGTGGCTCCCGGCTCACGCTCGACGCCACGGACGCCATGCGCCTCTACCTGCAAAACCTGCCCGGCAGCGCCGAGCCGCCACGCTACGTCCAGATCGTGCTGGAGCAGGATCTGCTCGGCGGCTGGACGCTGTACCGCGAGACGGGCCACCAGGGCGGCAAGGCCACGCTGCGCCGCGAGCAGTTCCTGGAGCGCGACGCGGCGATCAGCGCCTTCGAGAAGGCGCGCGACGCCCAGCTCAAGCGCGGCTTCCGCGTGATGTTCGCGCAGGGCCTGGAAGGCCCCTACGGACGATGATGAACGCACCGCTGAAGAACGACCGTTTCCTGCGCGCGCTGCGGCGCGAACCCGTCGACACCACGCCGATCTGGGTGATGCGCCAGGCCGGCCGCTACCTGCCCGAGTACCGCGCCACCCGCGAGCGCGCCGGCAGCTTCATGGGCCTGGCGCAGAACCCGGAGTTCGCCTGCGAGGTGACCCTGCAGCCGCTGGACCGCTTCGAGCTCGACGCGGCGATCCTGTTCTCCGACATCCTCACCATCCCCGATGCGATGGGACTGGGCCTCTCCTTCGCCCAGGGCGAAGGCCCGCAGTTCGCACGCCCGGTGCGCTCGGCTGACGACATCGCGCGGCTGGCCGTGCCCGACATGGACGGCGAGCTGCGCTACGTGATGGACGCGGTGCGCATGATCCGCCGGGAACTCGACGGCCGCGTGCCGCTGATCGGCTTCGCCGGCAGCCCGTGGACGCTGGCCTGCTACATGGTGGAAGGGAGCGGCTCGCGCGATTTCGCGCGGCTCAAGGCGATGTGCTGGAACGAACCCGCGCTGGCCCACCGGCTGCTCGACGTGCTGGCGCACAGCGTGGCCGCCTATCTTGCCGCACAGGCCGCAGCCGGCGCGCAAGCGCTGATGATCTTCGACACCTGGGGCGGCCTGCTCGGCCCCGCACCGTTCCGCGAATTCTCGCTGCGCTACATGGCGCAAATCGTCGCTGCGCTGAAAACCGACCCGCATGCACGCGAGCTGCCGGTGGTCCTGTTCTCCAAGGGCGCCAACACGCACCTCGCCGCGATGGCCGACACCGGCTGCGCCGCGCTGGGCGTGGACTGGACGGTCGACCTCGCCGACGCCCGCCGCGCCGTGGCCGGCAAGGTGGCGTTGCAGGGCAACCTCGATCCCGCGATCCTGCATGCCAGCCCCGCGGTGATCCGCCGCGAGGCGCGCGCCGTGATGGACAGCTACGGCAACCATCCCGGCCACGTGTTCAATCTCGGCCACGGCATCACGCCCGAGGTCGATCCCGGGCACGTGCGCGTGCTGGTGGACGAGGTGCATGCCTACGGACGCACGCTGCGCGAAGATCGCGCAGCGACCCAACCTCGACCAACCGGCACTTGAGCGTCTGTCACCAGGGAGGCAGGCATGGGGCATTTCGAATGGCTGATGCTGCTGGGCTTCGCGGTGCCTGGCGCGATCATCTGCCTGATCCACCACCATCTCGCCAGGCGGCCGCGCTGATGTACATGGGCCACTACGCCATCGCGCTGGGTGCGCGCCGCTGGCTGCGGCCGCTGCCCATGGCATGGCTGTTGTTCGCCTCCATCGAGCCGGACCTGCACGACGTGCTCGGCAGCCTGGTCCCGTCGCTTGGCATCGGGCCGGATACGCATACCCTGCCTGGCGCATGTGCGGCCGCCGTGGCGATCGCTGTCGTCACGGCCCTGGTTTTCCGTCGCATCGGCCTGGCATTGGGCGCCGGCCTGCTGGTGCTGTCGCATGTCGCTGCCGACTACCTCACCAGCCGCCTGCCGCTGTGGCGACACGGCCCGATGGTCGGCCTGCACCTCTACGCCACGCCATGGGCGGATTTCCTGCTCGAAGCCGGCACCATCGCCATCGGCCTCGCCCTGTACGCCAGCTCGCCCGACCTGCGCCGCCCAGCACGCCGCGGCGTGGCGGCCATCGCCGTTCTGATGCTGGCATTTCAGGCCGTGTGGAACTTCGGACTCGGCAGCGGCTGATCCGCAAGGAACCCGCGGGCCGTGCGCACCATCGCACGGCGCGCCATCCGCCTCAGCGCACGTGCACCCAGTGCACGTGGACGCCATTGGCGCGATCCTCGGCGCGAAAACCCTCGCGTCCGTCCATCACCGTGCCCCAGGTCGAGCGCATCGCGCCGGCCTGGATGCGGTCCACCCGCACGTGCTCGCCCTTGGGTATCACGAAGCGCGTCTCGAGCACCATCACGCCTTCGCGTTCGTAGACCAGGGTAGCGTGCCGGCTTGCACCGGCCCCCCAGCCGACGTGCAACTCGCAGGCCACGGGCGAGTACACGCCGCGGTTGTCCAGGCTCCACCCTTCGGTCTTGTTGAGCAGCACCTGGAGCTCCGGATGATTCCAGTCCACGCTGTTGCCGGATGGCGGTTTGCTGTAATGGCTCATGTCCACCGGAACTATCGATCAGGCACCAGGTTTATGCGGCATCCTGCTGCGCACAGGCATGCACGTGCTTTCAAGGGCCCCGCAACCGTACCGGTGCAAGGATGAAATTCGTGCAACGTCGTGGCCACGTCATCGGCAAAAGCAGCCCGTGCTTGAGGCCGCACGGCCAGGCGCCGTTCAGTCGCGCCCGGGGCTCCACGCCGCAGACGGCATCCGCCGCACCATCCGGTCCTGCTGCACGTCCGCGTGTTCACGCCACGCAGCTCCGGTCAGGCGTGCACGCAGCCATCGCTCGCATGGCGTGGACAGCAGGCGTTCCACCATCCTTCCAAGCAGCCAGCACAGCCCCAGCGCCGGCAGGTACCACAGCCAGCCGTATGCCGGATCACCGCTCCAGGCTCGATATGCGCGTACCACCGCGAACACCACGAACATGTGGGTCAGGTAGATCTCGTAGCTCAGCCTTCCCCATGCGCGCAGCCAGCCGAAACCGCGCCATGGCGGCACCCTGCCATGGGTGGAGCGCCATCGGCAGCACAGCAACAGGCACAGCGTGGACAAGGTGAGCACCAGCATGTAGCCATCGCGCAGGAAGTGCCACAGCGCACCGCCGTCCAGCAGCACCGCACCCAGCCCCGCCGCACCGAGCCAGCCCAGCATCACGGCAGTGCGCCGCGGCGGCAGGCAGACATCAGCCAGCAGTGCGCCGAGCACGCCGGTGGCGATCGCCGCCATGCCTGGCAGGTAGGCCTTCTCCAGCCAGATCTCGTTGCCGTGCAGTGCCGCGCGCGCCCATGGCAGCGACAGCGCCAGCAGCACCAGCGGCGGCACCAGCAGCGCGCGCCGGCGCAGCAACAGGCAGGCCAGCGGGAAGCCGAGGTAGAACGCCTCCTCGATCGACAGCGACCACAGCACATCCCAGTTGCCCGGCAGGTAGCCGGTCTTCCCCTCATACCAGTTGAGATGCAAGCCCAGCGCCGACAGCAGCGCGCGCGGCAGCGACTGGCCGGCGCGATGGATCACGTAATCCTGCACGCCGAGCAGGTGCAGCACGCTCAGCACCACCAGCAAGACCAGCAGGCAGGGCACGATGCGCGCGAAACGCCGCGCGTAGAACGCGCGCGCATCGATCGCCGCAAGACTGCCCCAGCGGCGCAGCGCATTGCCGGCGATCAGGAAGCCCGAGATCACGAAGAACACGTACACGGCCTCGTAGCCGTTCCAGTTCAGCCGGTTCAGCAGCCACGTCGGCAGCACGGCGGCCAGCGCACTCTTCTCCAGTGGCATGCGTATGCCGAGGTGGTTGAACACCACCAGCACGATCGCCAACCCGCGCAATGCGTCGATGCCGGGATTGCGGGAACCCGCGGCCTTCACTTCCGTCGCCAGAACCGCCTCGCGCATGCACCCTGTCCCGTCGTCGTGTAGAGCCGCGATGGTGGCGGCACGACGGCCAATGGGCAAGCTGGCCGGAGTCGCTGTCTCAGCCCGGCGGCTCGGCCGTCCAGCGCGCCGCCGCGAAATCGATGAAGGCGCGCGTGCGGGCCGGCAGCTGTTTGCCGGGCGGCCACACGACGTGCAGCGGCAGGCCGGGCAGTTGCCAGTCGTCCAGCACGGTTTCCAGCCGCCCCTGGTCGAGCAGCGGACGCACCTGCCACAACGCCGTCGCCGCGATGCCCAAGCCGGCCGCCGCGGCAGCGTTGCAGGCGGCGGCATTGTCCGCGCGGAAGCGGCCGCGCACTTCCACCGACTGGCGGCGATTGCCGCGGGCATAGTCCCAGCGCTGCTTCGCGCCATTGCCCTGGCGCAGGATGCACTCGTGCCGGCCCAGCTCGGCCGGCGTGCGCGGGCGACCATGCCGCGCGAAGTAACCCGGCGCGCCCACGGTGAGCATGCGCAGCGTGCCGAGCTGGCGTGCATGCAACCGGCTGGGCGCCAGTTCGCCCAGCCGCACGGTGGCGTCCAGCTTCTCGCGCTGCAGGTCGACATGCTGGTCGGCCACCACCAGCTCCACGGTCACGTCGGGATAGCGCTCCATGAAAGCGGCGATCAGCGGCACCAGGTAAGGCGCGCTGAACTGGGTGGAACCGCCGATGCGCAGCGCACCGTCGATGCGCGCACCGTGCTCGGCCAGTTCGGAACGGGCGAGGTCGATGTCGGCCAGCGCCGTGCGGATGCGCGCATGGAAGGCCAGCCCCGCCGCGGTGGGTTGTGCGCGGCGCGTGGTGCGCTGGATCAGCTCCACGCCCAGCTCGCGCTCCAGCGCCTGCAGCGAACGGCTCACCGCCTGCAGCGAACGGTGCAGATGGCGCGCGGCCGCGCTGAGGTTGCCCTGCTCCACGATGGCGACGAAGACGCGGTAATCGTCCAGGCTGGCCACGACATTCTCCCTATTTCCGTGATAGTCAGTCCATGTTATCGCCTATTCTCCCGGAACGTCTCCGGGCGAAGAATGGCGGCCGCTCCTTCCCCCATCCGGAGACGCCCCATGTCCGCCCTGCTTCCCGCCGCCATCGACGGCAACGAAACCGACCTTGATCCCACCTCGCCGCTGGCCGCCTTGAGCGCGTTCTATCGGGCCTTCAACGGCCGCGACATCGAGGCCATGGGACGCAACTGGCACGACGGCGGCGATGCGGCGATGAGCAATCCGCTGGGCGGCATCGCGCGCGGCTGGCCGGCGATCCGCGCGGTGTACCAGCGCATCTTCGCGGGCAAGGCGCGGGTACGCGTGGAGTTCCACGACTACACCTTGCACGAGGCCGGCGACGTGTTCTGGGCGGTGGGCCGCGAGCGCGGCGCGCTGGAACGAGAGGGCCTGCGGCTGGAACCGGCGATCCGCACCAGCCGGCTGTTCCGTCGCATCGGCGGCACCTGGCGCCAGGTCCATCACCATGGTTCGTTCGACGACGCGGCCCTGCTCGCCGCCTACCAGGAAGCGGTGCGATGAACGCGCCGCTGCCGGCGGAAGTGCGCACTGCGCAGGCGCCGGTGCTGCTGTTCGCGCTGGCCACCGGCGTGATCGTGCAGAGCCTGTACGTGGCGCAGCCGCTGGTGGGTGTGATCGCCCGTTCGCTGGGCCTGCCGGTGGCAGTGGTGAGCCTGGTAGCCACGCTGGCCCTGCTCGGCTACGCGCTCGGCCTGTTCCTGCTGGTGCCACTGTGCGATCTGGTGGAAAACCGCCGGCTGGTGCTGACCACGCTGGCGATCAATGCGCTGGCCCTGCTGGTCGCCGCACTGCCGGTATCGGCGCCAGCCTTCCTTGCCGCCAGCCTGCTGGCGGGTTTCAGCGCCACCGTGATCCAGATGTTGATACCGATGGCGGCGGCGATGACGCCGGAAGCGCAACGCGGTCGCGTGATCGGCAACATCACCAGCGGCATGATGCTGGGCATCATGCTGTCGCGTCCGCTGGCCAGCGTGATCGCCGGCTACCTGGGCTGGCACGCCAGCTACGCCGTGCTGGCGGCATCCATCGTGGTGCTGTCGTTCGCACTGGCATGCTCGATGCCCGGCCTGCCGCCGCGGCAGCGCATGGCGTATCCGGTCCTGCTGTCCTCGCTGGGTGCACTGTGGCGCGCGGAACCGCTGCTGCGCGAACGCGCGCTGTCGGTGGCGCTGTGCTTCGGCGCGTTCAGCGCGTTCTGGGGGATGGTGGCGCTGCGCCTGGCGGCGGCGCCGTTCGGGTTGCACGCGAACGGCATCGCGCTGTTCGCACTGGCCGGAGTGAGCGGCGCAATCAGCGCACCGCTGGCCGGCCGGCTGGGTGACGCCGGCAACGCCCGCGGCGCCACGCTCGCGGCGCACGCCTGCGTGGTGCTGGCGACGCTTCTGGCGTGGCTGGGCGGAGACGCAAGGCTGTTCGCGTCGCCGATGCTTGCACTGGCGACACTGGTGGTCGCGGCGGTCCTGCTCGACGCGGGCACCATCGGCGACCTGACCCTGGGCCGGCGCGAGATCAACCTGTTGCGGCCGGAGGCGCGCGGTCGCATCAACGGCCTGTATACCGGCGTGTTTTTCACGGGCGGTGCGCTCGGCTCGGCACTCGCCGGCCTGGCCTGGGCCCGCGCGGGCTGGGACGGTACCTGCCTTGCGGCACTGGGCTTCGGGTTGGCTGCGCTGGTCAGCGGCCTGCGCCGTCGCGTGCCCTCGCCGCGGATCGCCACCTGCGCATCGTGACGCCGGCTACTCGGCTGCCGGCTCCAGCCCCGGAAACAGCACCTCGGTAAAACCAAACTTGCTGAAGTCGGTGATGCGCGAGGGGTACAGCCGGCCGATCAGGTGGTCGCACTCGTGCTGTACCACGCGGGCATGGAAGCCTTCAGCAGTACGGTCGATCAGTGCGCCGTGCGGGGCTATGCCCTGATAGCGGATCAGGCTGTAGCGGTTCACTGCGCCACGCAGGCCGGGCACCGAGAGGCAACCTTCCCAGCCCTCCTCCATGTCCTGCGAGAGCGGGGTGATGACCGGGTTGAGCAGGATGGTCTGCGGCACCTCGGGGGCGTCGGGGTAGCGCTCGGAATGTTCGAAGCCGAAGATCACCAGCTGCAGGTCGATGCCGATCTGCGGCGCGGCGAGGCCCACGCCACCGGCATCGTGCATGGTGTCGAACATGTCAGCGATCAGCGCGTCGAGTTCCGTGCTGCCGATCATCGCGTCGGGCACCGGCGGTGCCACGCGCAGCAGGCGCGGGTCGCCCATCTTCAGAATCTCGCGGATCATCGCAACCTCGGCTGGAGTAATGCTGCCCGTCCACTCTAGTGGAGCGAACATGACGCTGGTGTGCCGGTGCATGAACGCGCCACGCCACGCCGGACCGGAGAGGCTCGCCGCGACAGGCAAGCAGTGCCTGATCGGCGGAAGCGAGTCCAGGCGCGCGCCGGGCGCGCCGACTCGTGAAGCCGCCGCGAAGGCGGTTTCACGGGATTCCCATTCGACCAAAGGCTAAGTCGCGCGGCATTGACCCCCACCACGCCCGGCGAGACCCTTGCATGGACTTCCCGGGAGAGACCCATGCACAGCGCAACCGTCAAACCCAGCCCGGCGGCGAAGATCCTCTGGGTCGCCATCGCCATCGTGGGCGCCTGGTGCCTCGGCGTCGTGGCCCTGCGCCGCGGCGAGCCGATCAATGCGATCTGGCTGGTCGCCGCGGCGATCGCGATATTCGTGATCGGCTACCGCTTCTACGGCAAGTTCGTCGAGCACCAGGTGCTGCAGCTGGATCCCAGCCGCGCGCCGCCTTCGGTGTTGCGCAACGACGGCCTGGACTACGTGCCCACCGACAAGTGGGTGGTGTTCGGCCACCACTTCGCCGCCATCGCCGGCGCCGGCCCGCTGGTCGGCCCGGTGCTGGCCGCGCAGATGGGTTATTTGCCCGGCACGTTGTGGATCCTGTTCGGCGTGGTGTTCGCCGGCGCGGTGCAGGACTTCATGATCCTCGGCCTGTCGCTGCGCCGCGACGGCCGTTCGCTGGGCCACATGCTGCGCGAGGAGCTGGGGCCGTTGCCCGGCATCGTGGCGATGATCGGCGTGCTGGTGCTGATGATGATCGTGCTGGCGGTGCTGGCGCTGGTGGTGGTGAAGGCGCTCACGCACAGCCCGTGGGGCACCTTCACCGTGGCCATGACGATCCCGATCGCGCTGCTGATGGGTGTCTACCTGCGCTGGCTGCGCCCGGGGCGCATCCTGGAGGTGTCGATCATCGGCCTCATCCTGCTGTTGCTGGCGATCTGGGCCGGCCGGTTTGTGGCCGAGTCGGCCGCGCTGGCGCCGATCTTCGATCTCGACGCCAAGGCGCTGGCCTGGTGGCTGATCGGCTACGGCTTCTGCGCCTCGGTGCTGCCGGTGTGGCTGCTGCTGGCACCACGCGACTATCTGTCCACCTTCCTCAAGATCGGCACCATCTTCCTGCTGGCGCTGGCGATCTTCCTCGCCGCGCCGATGCTGCAGATGCCGGCAGTGACCAAGTTCATCGACGGCAGCGGCCCGGTGTTCCAGGGCAACCTGTTCCCGTTCCTGTTCATCACCATCGCCTGCGGCGCGGTGTCCGGCTGGCACTCGATCATCGCTTCGGGTACCACGCCCAAGCTGCTGGCCAACGAAGGCCAGGCCCGCCTGGTCGGCTACGGCGGCATGCTGATGGAGGCCTTCGTGGCGATCATGGCGCTGGTGGCCGCCGCCTCGCTGCACCCGGGCGTGTACTTCGCGATGAATGCGCCGGGCGCGATCATCGGCACCACCGTGGAGCACGCGGCGCAGACGATCAGCCAGTGGGGCTTCGTGGTGACGCCGGACGAGCTGGTCCGCACGGCGAAGGACGTGGGCGAGCAGAGCATCCTCAGCCGCGCGGGCGGTGCGCCCACGCTGGCGGTGGGCATGGCCCAGCTGCTGCACAACATCCTGCCCGGCGAAGGCATGATGGCGTTCTGGTACCACTACGCGATCCTGTTCGAGGCGCTGTTCATCCTCACCACGGTGGATGCCGGCACCCGCGTGGGCCGCTTCATGATCCAGGAGATCGCCGGCCTCATCCACAAGCCGCTGCAGGCCACCGAGTCGTGGGCCGGCAACCTGCTCGCCACCGCGATCTGCGTGGCGTTGTGGGGCTACTTCCTGTACCAGGGCGCGGTGGATCCGCTGGGCGGCATCAACACGCTGTGGCCATTGTTCGGCATCGCCAACCAGATGCTGGCGGCGATCGCGCTGATGCTGGCCACGGTGGTGGTGGTGAAGCTCAAGCGCGAGCGCTACGTGTGGGTGCCGGGCATCCCCGCGATCTGGCTGATCGTGTGCACGCTGGCGGCAGGCTGGGACAAGCTCAGCGGACCGATCAGCTTCACCGCCGCCGCGGACAAGTACGCTGCCGCGCTGGCGAACGGCCAGATGCTGGCGCCGGCCAAGACCGCGGCGGCGATGCAGCAGATCATCACCAACAACCGCGTGGACATGACGATGACCGCCATCTTCATGGCGCTGGTGGTGGTGATGACGCTGTTCTGCCTGAACGCTCTCGTGAAGGCCTGGCGCACCAACCACCCCACTGCCAACGAGGAACCCTACGTGGCGCTGGCGGACGTGGCACACTGACGCCATGGATCTTCACGCACGACTGCAGACCTTGCGGAAACGGGCGGTGCAAACCGCCCGCCTATGCTGCGGCGTGCCGGACTACGAGGTCTACGTGAAACACCTGCGCGAGCACCACCCCGAACGCAAGGTGCCCAGCTACGCCGAGTTCTTCCGCGAGCGCCAGGAAGCCCGCTACAAGGGCGGCGGCGGGCGCTGCTGCTGACCCCCGGTGCCGCGACCGCGGCCATGCCGGCACCGGCCGGCATGGCCGCGCGTTTTTCGCGCCCCTGCGGCGGCCAGCGGCCGCGATGCAGGTCTCGAGATTTTCCGGGGAGCCCCCATGTCTTTGCGCACTGGTCGTTCATGTCGCGGCCGGAACATATAGTCTTACCGTTTGCCAGAACACCCCATGTCCGAGATCGAGAACATCGTTGCCGTCCAGGCCGTCGCACGCCCCGCGCCACGGGCGTCGCACCGCGCCGGCCTGCGCGTGATCGCGACATACGAGATCATCAAGACCGTGTGCCTGCTGCTGGTGGCCGCAGTCGCGTTCCACCTCGATCGCGAACAGAATTTCGAGCGACTGGTGCACTGGCTGGAGCACCTGTCGCTGTCCGACAGCAACGGTTTGCGCTGGCAGATGGTCTCGATGCTGCAGGAATTCGGCCCCAGCCGTTTCGTGGCGGTGGGCCTGGTGGCGCTGGGCTATGCCGTGCTGTTCGGCATCGAGGGCGTGGGCCTGCTGTTGGGCAAGTACTGGGCCGAGTGGTTCACCGTGATCGCCACCGCCTCGCTGATCCCGATCGAGCTCTACGAGACCCTGCACCGCTTCGGCTGGCTGAAGCTGGCGGCCCTGGTCGGCAACGTGGCGATCGTGGTGTACCTGGTGCGCGTTGCGCTGCAGACGCGCGAGACGCGGAGAGTGGCGGCGCACGCCCGGACTCACTGAGGATTGGACGCGGAGCGCTCGGCTGATCTGGTTTGCGTGCTGCTTGCGCAAGTGACAAAGCAATTCTGGTCATCTGCTGCAAGTTTCAGAGCGGTTTCGGACGCCTGCCGGCGCCCGAGTCACTTCTCTTTGCCGGCCCACGCCACCGCCAGGAGCGGTGGCGAACGGCGCAGCCGGCCCGCAGGGCGGAGGGCAGGAAGCCCAGGGTCAAGAGAAGTAACCCAGAGAAATGGCCTGGTTCAATCCGCCGGGATTACAAGCAGGCTGTTTCGAGGATATTGGAAAGACATCTCGCGACACGCCCACTGCCGCCGCCATGCCGCGCCGTATCTGTGAGCTGAGGTACAAAAGCCCGACGCCTCGTGCTGCTTTGCTTTGGCCGTTGCTTCTGCGCGCAGGAGCGCGCTGCTCTTCGGGGCCCCTATGCGGCGGTGAGGCGGGGACGAAAAGGCCGCGCAGCGGGCGAGCCCAGGGATGGGCTCGCCTTTTCGCGCGGGCAGGATGCCCGCTCGAAAAGCCCGGCCCCGCCTCACGGACTCGGAGGGCAGGATGCCCGAAGAGCGCTGCATCGGGGTGGCCTTCTCTTTTGGTTACTTTTCTCTGACTCCGGGCATCCTGCCCTACGCCCTTCGGGCCAGCTGCGCTGTTCGCCCGCGCTCCAGGCGCGGGCGTGGCCACGCAAGAGAAAAGTAACTCGGGCGCCGGCAGGCGCTCGAAACCGCTTTGGAACTCGCAAGGCAAGAAAGCCAAAAGCCCCTCTCCAGCCCTGCGGGCAGCCTCTCCCGAAAGCGGGAGAGGCGTAGGTTTCACACTTCGTGATGCACGGCCTCGGCCGGCAACGCGCCGACGAGCTTGCGCCGTGGCGCCAGTTCCACCAGGTACATCGCCCCCAGCACCAGCGCGCCGCCGGCCAGCATGCGCCAGCCGAACACGTCGCTGCCGAAGGCCACCGCGAACGCGGCGGCGAACACCGGCTCGGTGGTCATCACGATCGCGGCGCGGGTGGCCGGCAGGTGCGCCTGCGCCCAGGTCTGCATCAGCATGGCGCCGGCGCCGGCGATCAGCGCCATGTACAGCACGGCCAGCCAGGCGGCACGATCCGGCGGCGTCACCGGGCCGCCATGCGGCAGCGTGGCGACAAGGCAGACCAGCGCGATGGCGACCATCTGCACCGCCGACAGGCCGAACGCTTCGCCCGGGCGCGACCATTGCCCCAGCAGCACGATGTGCAGCGCGTAGAGTGCCGCCGAGGCCAGCGTCAGCCACACGCCTGCATCCACCGACACGCCGTTGAGGGAAAGCAGCGCGAGGCCGGCCGTGGACAGGCCTACCGCGACCCACACCACGCCGGGCATGCGCTGGCGCAGCAGCAGCGTCGCCAGGATCGGCGTGAACACCACATACATGCCGGTGGCGAAACCGCTGACGCTGGGCGCGATGAGCTGCAGTCCCCAGGTCTGCAGCAGCTGCCCGATGCCGTAGATCACGCCCAGCGCGAGGCCACGCATGATGCCCGGGCGTCCCAGCCGCCAGACGTGGCGTGGAAACAGCGCCAGCATCGCCAGCGCGGCGATGGCGAAGCGCACGGCGAGGAAATCCGCCACCGGCATGCGCGTCACCACGTCCTTGATCATGAAGAACGTCGAACCCCACACGGCGGTCATCGCCAGCAGGCCGAGAGTGGGAAGGGTCGTGGTGCGTGCGCTCATGGGGAGAAGTGAAGTGGAGAATGGAGCGAGCGAAAAGAGCAGCGCAACAAACCTTTGCACTCTCTCATGTTCTCAGTCCTGTGTAGTGGATCTCGAAAACCGCCATCTTGGCGGTTGTTCGAGTCGGCGCATCCGGGTACTGACGCACCTGGCGCGGCGGGCCATCCCTGGTCCGCAAACGCAGCCCGACTCATCGGGCTGCGTTTCGCGCCCTGCGCAGCAACTGGCCGGGAATCTGCACGAGGAAGTGCATCCAGATGCCCAGCCACACCGTGGCCGCCACCAGCGGCCGGCGCGCTTCCGGATCGAACTTGCGGAACCAGCGCCACATGCCGCGATGCTTGTGCCGGCTCACGAATACCGGGCGATGCCGGCTTGAACCACCCTTGCCATGCAGCACGCGCACGTCGCCGGCCAGCAGCACGCGCCAACCGGCATCGCGCACGCGGCGGCACAGGTCCAGATCCTCGCAGTGCAGGAAGTAGCCCTCGTCGAAACCGCCCAGCCGCTCGAACAGATGGCGCGGCAACAGCATCAGGGCGCCAGACACCGCTTCGGCCTCGACCAGGTGGTCCGGCATCGCCCCGCCGACCTCGACGCGCTCGCCGCGGCCGCCGGAGAGGCTGGCCAGGGCACGGCGCAACAGCGGATCGCGCCGGTACGAGGCCGGATCGGGCACACCCTGCGCATCGCAGACCACGGCACCAAGCAGGCCGACCTGTCGCTCGCTCGCGAACACGGCAAGCAGGCGGTCGAGGCTGGCCTGGTCCAGCAGGCAGTCGGGATTGAGCACCAGCAGGATCCTGCCCGTCGCCTGCGCCGCCGCGCGGTTCACCGCGGGGCCGAAACCGAGGTTGGCGTGGTTCTGCAGCAGGTGGAAGCGCGGCTCGTGCTCATGGGCGCGCGCCAGCGCCTGCGGCACACCGTCGGCCGAGGCGTTGTCGATCAGCAGCAGCTCCAGCGGCGTGGTGCAGGCCAGTACCTGGCGCACGCAGTCGCGCAGGCCCTGGCCGCTGTCGGCGGACACCACGATCACGCTGAGCGGCAATGGCGAGGAAGCAGAGGATGTGTTCACGTGACGAGTATGCGGCAGGGGGCGTGAGACAGGTGCGTGGAACGCGTATCGGGGGCAGCAGGGATGACGGCTCAATCTCCCTCGTCGCGCCCCAGCACGTGGATGATGGCCAGTGGCGTGTGCTCTTCGTCGCGGCTCAGCCATGGCTGACCCTCGTGCCAGCCGGCCAGCTGCCAGCCGCGCAGGCGATGCCGGCGATCATGCCGGCGATCCAGCAACAGCAGGCCACGCTGCCCCGCGAGCGGCAACGCCAGCCAGCGGCCGTCGGCGGCGAAGTCGCCGCGCGGCTCCACGCCATTGATCCGGCTGCCGTCGGCCAGCTGCAGCGCATCGTCATGCCAGCACAGCTCGCCACCCAGCGGATCGGCCAGGCCTTCTTCCAGCGGGCGCCACTGTGGTGGCTGCAGTTCGATGATCGCGGCGGTTGGCCCGATCGGAGCCAGCGCCAGTTCGGGCCATTCGTCCGCGGCCGAAGGGGACGGGTCGCGCGGCCGGCCGCGATCCAGCCAGTTCTCCAGCAGCATCAGCAGCGAGAAGCCGGCCAGCGCGGCCAGCAGGGTCAACAGCCAGGCCAGTGCATCCGCGCCGGACATGCGCAGGATCGCCAGCAGCAAGCCCGGCAGCCCCCAGCGCAGGCCGCGTCGCAGCAGCCGGGCCTGTCCCTGCAGCGGCCCGGTGCGCCACAGCAGCGCCAGTGCGCAGGCCAGCAGCAGCGGCAGGTCCAGCCACCACGGCAGGCAGGCCAGCAGCAGCAACCAGGCAAGCGCCAGCAGCCACACCGGCCACTGGCGTCCCGGCACAGGCACGCTCAGCCGCACCACACCCTGGCGTTGCGGAACATGCGCAGCCAGGGCGAGTCCTCGCCCCAGGCTTCCGGCGCCCAGCTCATCTGCACGCTGCGGAACACGCGTTCCGGGTGCGGCATCAGGATGGTCACGCGGCCGTCGGCGGCGGTGAATCCGGCGAGGCCGCCGGGCGAACCGTTCGGGTTGAGCGGGAAGTGCTCGGTGGGCTTGCCGCGGTTGTCCACGAAGCGCAGCGCCGCCTGCGCCTTGGACGGGCTGCAGGTGTTCGGGAAATGCACGCGCCCTTCGCCGTGCGCCACCGCCACCGGGATGCGCGAGCCGGTCATGCCCTTGAAGAAGAGGCTGGGCGAATCGAGCACCTCCAGCGTGGCCACGCGCGCCTCGTACTGCTCGGAGGTGTTGCGCAGGAACTTCGGCCAGTGCTGCGCGCCGGGGATGATGTCCTTGAGCTGGCTCATCATCTGGCAGCCGTTGCACACGCCCAGCGCGAACTTCGTCGGGTCTGCGAAGAACGCGGTGAACTCGGCGCGCAGGTAGTCGTTGTACAGGATCGAGGTGGCCCAGCCGCGGCCGGCGCCCAGCACGTCGCCGTAGGAGAAGCCGCCGCAGGCGGCGAAGCCGCGGAAGTCGGCGAGCTTCACCCGGCCGCTGGCGAGGTCGGACATGTGCACGTCCACTGCCTCGAAACCGGCGCGCGCGAACGCGGCGGCCATTTCCACCTGGCCGTTGACGCCCTGCTCGCGCAGGATCGCCACGCGCGGCTTGGCCCCGCCGGCGATGGCCGCGTGGATCAGCCGCGCGGCGATGTTCTCGGCCGGGTCGAACGTGAGCTTCGGGCTGAGGCCCGGATCGGCGTCGTCCAGCCGCCACGCCAGCTCGGCATCGGCGCTGGCCGGGTTGTCGCGCAGCTGCTGCATCGCGTGGCTGGTCTCGTTCCAGGCGCGGTACAGCGTGCTCCAGTTCCACTTGAACAGCGTCTCGCCGCCCGAGTAGAGCTTGATGCCCAGCTTTTCCTTGGGCCGGCCGATGCGGTAGCTCATGCCGGCGAGGTCGTGTTTCACCAGCAGTGCCTCGAAGGCCTCGCGGTTCGCCGCCGCCACCTGCAGCACGGCGCCCAGCTCCTCGTTGAACAGGGAGCGCAGCGCGGCGTCGGCCCAGCCGTCGAGCTGGATCTCCAGGCCGCAATGGCCGGCGAAGGCCATTTCCAGCAGGGTGACGATGACGCCGCCGTCGGAACGGTCGTGGTAGGCCAGCAGCAGGCCGCTGCGGTTCGCCTCCTGCACCAGCTCGAACAGCGCCTTGAGGCGCCTGGTGTCGTCCAGGTCCGGCGGCACGCCGCCGCCGCGGTTGAATACCTGGGTCAGCGCGGAAGCGCCGAGGCGGTCGCGACCGGCGCCGAGGTCGAGCAGCCACAGGTCGGTGTCGCCGCGATCGAGCTTCAGCTGCGGCGTGAGCGTGCGGCGCACGTCGTCCACGCGGGCGAAGCCGGTGATCACCAGCGACACCGGCGCCACCGTGCGCTGCGGGGTGTCGCCGTCCTTCCACACGGTCTGCATGGACAGCGAGTCCTTGCCGACCGGGATGGAGATGTCGAGTTGCGGGCACAGTTCCATGCCCACGGCCTTCACTGCGTCGAACAGCGCGGCGTCCTCGCCGGGATGGTTCACCGCGGCCATCCAGTTCGCCGACAGGCGGATCTCACCCAGCGAAGCGATGGGTGCGGCGGCAAGGTTGGTGATCGCCTCGCCCACTGCCAGCCGCGCGGCATCGGCGCTGGAAAGCAGCGCCACCGGGGCGCGCTCGGCCATCGCCATCGCCTCGCCGCGGTAGCCGTCGAAGTCGGCCATGGTCACCGCGCAGTCGGCCACCGGCACCTGCCACGGGCCGACCATCGGGTCGCGATGGTTGAGGCCGCCCACGGTGCGGTCGCCGATGTGGATCAGGAAGCTCTTGCTGCCCACGGTGGGCAGGCGCAACACGCGCAGCAGCGCCTCGTCCATGCCGATGCCGGTGAGGTCGGGCACCAGGTCCACGCGCGGCTTGAGGCGCTTCGCGTCGCGATGCATGCGCGGCGGCTTGCCGAACAGCACGTCCATGGGAAGGTCGATCACCACGAGGTCGCGGCGCGGGTCGGTGACGCGCAGCACGCGTGCCTCGGTGGCGGTGCCGACCACGGCGTACGGGCAGCGTTCGCGCGCGCAGTACGCCTCGAACTCGGGCAGGTTTTCCTGCGCGATGGCGAGCACGTAGCGTTCCTGCGACTCGTTGCTCCACACCTGCATCGGCGACAGCGATGGATCGTCGCAGGGCACCTTGGCAAGGTCGATCTCGCCGCCCACGTCGGCGTCGTTGAGGATTTCCGGGATCGCGTTGGAGAGACCGCCCGCGCCTACGTCGTGGATGCTGACGATGGGGTTGGCCTCGCCGCGCGCCCAGCAGGCGTCGATCACCTGCTGGCAGCGGCGCTCCATCTCGGCGTTGTCGCGCTGCACCGAGGCGAAATCCAGTTCCGCGCTCGACGCGCCGGATGCCACCGAGGACGCCGCGCCACCGCCCAGGCCGATCAGCATCGCCGGGCCGCCCAGCACGATCACCGCGTGGCCGGGCTGCACCGCGCGCTTCTGCACGTGGTCATGGCGGATGTTGGCGAGGCCGCCGGCCAGCATGATCGGCTTGTCGTAGCCGCGGCGCAGGCCGGTTTCGCCGGTCTCGTGCTCGTAGCTGCGGAAATAGCCGCCGAGGCACGGGCGGCCGAATTCGTTGTTGAACGCGGCGGCGCCGAGCGGGCCGTCGCGCATGATCTCGAACGCGCTGGCCATGCGCGGCGGCAGCGGGCGCTCCACCTCCCACGGCTGCGGATGACCGGGAATGCGCAGGTCGGAGACGGAGAAGCCGGTGAGCCCGGCCTTCGGCTTGGCGCCACGGCCGGTGGCCCCCTCGTCGCGGATCTCGCCGCCGGCGCCGGTGGCCGCGCCGGGCCAGGGCGCGATCGCGGTGGGATGGTTGTGCGTCTCCACCTTGATCGCGTAGTCGATCTGTTCCTCGTGCGCACGCCACACACCGCCTTGATCGGCGAAGAAGCGCTTGCCCGCACTGCCCTCGATCACCGCGGCGTTGTCCTTGTAGGCGGACAGCGTGTGCGCGGGCGAGTGCTGGTGGGTGTTCTTGATCATCGCGAACAGGCTCTTGTCCTGTTCCACGCCGTCCACCGTCCAGCTGGCGTTGAACACCTTGTGGCGGCAGTGCTCGGAGTTCGCCTGGGCGAACATGAAGAGCTCGGCGTCGGTGGGATCGCGGCCCAGCTCGGCGTAGCGCTCGGCGAGGTAGTCGATCTCGTCGTCGGCCAGCGCCAGACCCAGTTCTGCGTTGGCTTTGGCGAGCGCGGCACGGGCGTCGCTGCCCAGCGCGATATACACCAGGTCGCCTGGCTGGCCGGCGAGGAACAGGCCTTGCGCCTCATCCAGCGAATCCAGCACCGACTGCGTCATCGCATCGTGCAGCAATGCCAGCACCGCCGCGTGTCCGGGCGTGCCGGCCGCGGGCATGCCGGCGAGCTGCCAGGCCGTGCCGCGCTCCACCCGGCGCAGATCGAAGCCGGCGCCATGCAGGATGTCGGTGGCCTTGCTCGACCACGGCGAGATCGTGCCCAGCCGCGGCACCACCCACAGCGTGGCCGGCGCCGGCGCGGCGTCCTTCGCCTCCAGCACTTCCAGCAGGCGCTGGCGCAGCGTGCCTTCCGGCGCGGCGGCGGCATCGAGGAAATACACGAACCAGGCGGCCTGCACGCGGATACCGCGATGCAAGGCGTCAAGGCGGGCGTTGAGGCGTTCGAGGCGGAAGGCCGAAAGGGCGTTCTGCCCGTCGAGTGCGATCATGCGGGGAACGGCGCCAAGCAATGGGAACGGCCATTCTAGCCGATGCATCCGGCCGATGCTGCAGCACGGCATAGCCGCGGACGCGCCTTGGAGCGTGCCATGACCGCAGGCTCTTGCGAACGCGCCCCGCTCAGCCTTCCTTCTGCAACTCCTGCAACAGCTGCGCCGGGGTGAGGTAGCCACCCACCTGGCGGCCGCTGGGAGTGAAGATCGCCGGGGTGCCGTTGACGCCCAGCTTCAGGCCCAGCTCGTATTCGTAGCGCACCGGGTTGGAACAGCTGGCCTGCTTGGGCGCATGGTCTTCCTTTGCGGCGGTGAAGGCGGCCTTGCGGTCGGCGGCACACCATACCGAAACCATTTCCTTGTAGATCGGCGTGGGCTGGCCGCGCAGGTCGGTCACGCCCTCGCGCGGCCACGCCAGGTAGTCCACCGCGATGCCTTCCCTGTTGAACTCGGCCATATGTTCGTGCAGCACCTTGCAATACGGACAGGACACGTCGGTGAACACGGTGACCCGGTACTTGGGGTTTGGCGGGGCATACTCGATGCGCGCGCTTGCCGGCACCTTGGCCAGCTCGGCCTTGCGGTACGCCGCCCAGGCGACGTCGTTCAGGCTCTTCTTCGCACCCATGTCGACCAGGTCGCCATTCAGCAGGTACTTGCCGTCGGTGCTCACGTAGACCAGCTGGCCCGAGGCGATCACCTGGTAGAAGCCCGGCATCGGCGCACGGTTCACCACGTCCACTTCCACGCCCGGCGCCAGCTTCGTCAGCGACTGCTGCACCAGTTTCAGCGCGGCGGCATCGACGCCGTTGCCGAGCACCACGGCGGATGCCGGCGCATCGGCTGCCGGGGCCGCCGCGGTGGCGTTGTCGGCCGCACAGGCGGTCAGGGCGAATCCGCTGACGCACACGGCCAGCAACAGCTGTTTCAACATCATGCACCTCGGTGGCCTGGGGAATCGGCCTCGTGCCGATTTTCGCACAGCCGGCCGGATCGGTTATGAATCCGGCCCTCAACCACGCGGATGGTGCTGTGTATGCAGGCGCTTCAGGCCTTCCTTCGCGACCAGGGTGTAGATCTGGGTGGTACTGAGCGCGCTGTGGCCCAGCAGCATCTGCAATGCGCGCAGGTCGGCGCCGTGGTTGAGCAGATGGGTGGCGAAGGAGTGGCGCAGCACGTGCGGCGAGATGCGCCTGGCCTGGATGCCGACCTTCAGCGCATGACGCTTCACCAGGGTCCAGAACATCTGCCGCGTCATGCCCTCGCCGCGCTTGCTGAGGAACAGCGCCGCAGGCTGGCGGCCTTTCGCCAGCACGGGGCGTGCAACGGCGAGATAGCTCTCGATGTAACCCAGCGCCAGTTCGCCGACCGGCACCAGCCGATCCTTGCCGCCCTTGCCGGTGACGCGCAGCACACCCTGGCGCAGATTGAGCGCGGCGAGCGGCAGTTCCACCAGCTCGGACACGCGCAGGCCCGAGGCGTACATCAGCTCCAGCATCGCGCGGTCGCGCAGGCCCAGCGTGCTGTCGGTGTCCGGCGCGTTCAGCAGCGCCTCGATCTCGCGTTCGGCCAGCGCCTTGGGCAGGCTGCGCGGCATGCGCGGCCGCTCGATCAGCAGGGTGGGATCCTCGAAACCCGCCTGCTCGCGGGCGAGATGCGCGTAGTAGCGCCGGAACGCCGACTGCCGCCGCGCCATCGAGCGCACCGCGGCGCGCTGCGTGCCGTGGTATCCGGAAATGTCTTCGCGCCGCGCGTCGCGCAGCGAACGGCCGCGTCCGGCCAGCCAGCGCGCCAGTGCCTCGAGGTCGCGGCGGTAGGCCTCCAGCGTGCGATCGGCGAGGCCGTCCTCGGACCACACGCGCTCCAGGAACGCGTCGATGCTCGCGGCATCCGCTTCGGCGATACTGAGGGAACCTTCCTTCTTCATGCGCACGATGCTGGGCATCGCGCGCCGCGAGCGCAAGCGATGAATGTCACCACTCACCTGCCCTGTCCGCTGTGGCGCCGCCTGACCGCGCTGGTGTACGACCTGCTGATCGTGGTGGCGATCGTGATGGTGGTGGGCCTGCTGTGCCAGCTCGCCACCGGCGGCCGCCTGATCGAGACCGGCGCCCACACGGTGATCCCGCTCTGGTACCAGGTGCTGCAAGGCGCGGTGGTAGCCGCCTACTTCGTCGCCTCGTGGCGACGCGGTGGGCAGACGCTGGGCATGCGGCCGTGGCGCATCCGGGTGAGCCGCGACGACGGCGGCACGATCAGCCTGCAGCAGGCCGGGATCCGCGTGCTGGTTGCCGCCGCGCCACTGCTGCTGCTCGCGCTGGAACCCACGATCGGCCTGCGCGCCACGCTGTGGACGGTGTTCGGCGCATGGGCGCTGTGGTTCGCCGTGGCACTGCTCGACCCGCGCCGCCGTGCCCTGCACGACCTCGCCGCGGATACCGAGCTGCGCCGGATCGATTGAGCGGATCGACTGCGCTCAGCGCGCCTTCCAGCCGGCGACGGCCCAGGTGGCGGAATCGCCGGCTTCGGTGTAGCTGGCCGGCGCCAATCGCGTGATGCGCCCCGCCGGCCCCGCACCGGAGCGCGGCCACCGTTCGAGCATCGACAGCACGCCGCCGAGCGCCGTCAGGTACACCCGCTTGGCATGACGCTTGGCTTCCGGCAGGCCACTGCTGCGGGAACACAGCTCGTCGACGTAGCCGCCCCAGTTCGAGCGATCGAGCACGTTCTGGCAGATCGAGATCGACGGCGACAGCGCCCGTGCACCATGCCACCAGCGCGAGGGCACGAACACCATGTCGCCCGGATGCAGCACGGTGTAGTACTGGGTGGCCTGCGCATAGAGCGGGAACCGTTGCATGTCGACGCGCTGCACGTCCGGAATCGTCGACTGGTTCGGCATGCCCGGCTTCGGATACATGAAAGCGGCATCCTCCGGCGGATACAGGATGAACTCCTTGTCGCCGTAGATTTCGGTGATCGTCGCGTGCGCGTTCTCCAGGTCGTAGTGCAGGAACGGAAAGCGGCCGCCGACGCCGCCGATCAGCAGCTTGAGATAGCCGTCCGGCCGACGCCACTGCCGCGGCATCAGCGGACTGGCCAGGCGTCGCGGGAACGCATAGGGGTTCAGCGGTTCAAGGTCCGGCAGCAGCTCCGGCAGGTGCGGGCCGATGAACAGCCGGTACATGTAGGGGCCGGGCGCATCCTCGCGCGAGGCCAGCACCGCGTCGATGAAGTCGGCGAACGCCATCTGCTCGCTGGGGCTGACCTGGATGCGTTTCGCGCCGAAGCGTTCGCGGAAATACTCCGGCGTCCACCGCTGCCGCGCCGGGCAGGTCTGCAGTGTGTTCTCCACCACCACCGGGCGATTGCGCGCGATGTAGTCGCGCACGAAGTCCGGATACGGCAGGTCCGCGGCAGTCCGTCGCTCCAGCACGACCCGGCGCTGCGCCCGGATTTCCGGACGTGTCTGCGTATCGATGTCCACCGCGCCCATGTCGATTCGCCCCCTGTGCGAAGCAGCCGCGAGCCACCTGCCGGTGCGCTACGCAACAAAATCCCGACGCCGGAGCGCGACGCTACGCGCGCCGCCGGACGGCGTCAACGCGGTCATGCGCGGGATGCCGTACCAGGCAGGCATCGTCAGGGCGCGACTGGCGGCCGATGCCGCGCGGCGCAACTCAACTCCTTGATCGTCTTGGCGATCCCGCCTGCGGCATTGCAACACAAGAAACCGCGAACGGCGCTAAGATGGCGTGTTTTTCGCCAACGCCGGTCGTCCCAATGCTCTATCAGATCCACGAGTGGCAACGTGCCTTCCTCGGTCCGCTCAGCCATTTCGCCGACGCCGGCGCGCAGATGCTCAACGATGCGAACAACCCGTTCGCCGCGTGGCCCGGCACGCAACGGCTGGCCGCCGGTTACGAGCTGATCCACCGCCTCGGCAAGGATTACGAAAAGCCCGCCTTCGGCATCCACCAGGTCGAGGCGCACGGCTACGAGATCGCGGTGATCGAACGCGTGGCGCTGGACACGCCGTTCTGCCAGCTGAAGCGCTTCAAGCGCTTCAGCGACGACCAGGCCACCATCGAGACGATGAAGACCGACCCGGTGGTGCTGGTGGTGGCGCCGCTGTCCGGCCATCACGCCACCCTGTTGCGCGACACCGTGCGCACGCTGCTGCGCGACCACAAGGTGTACATCACCGACTGGGTGGACGCGCGCATGGTGCCGGCCGAGGCCGGCCCGTTCGGGTTGGACGACTACGTGGCGCTGATCGAGCGCTTCATCCGGCACATCGGCGCAGAGTCGCTGCACGTGGTCTCGGTATGCCAACCCACCGTGCCGGTGCTGGCGGCGGTGTCGCTGATGGCCGCGCGCGGCGAAACCACACCGCGCAGCCTCACCATGATGGGCGGCCCGATCGACCCGCGGCGCAGCCCCACCAGCGTCAACAACCTCGCCACCACCCAGCCGCTGTCCTGGTTCAAGGGCAACGTGATCCACACCGTGCCGCCGAACTACCCGGGCCGCGGCCGCGAGGTGTATCCCGGCTTCCTGCAGCACGCCGGCTTCATCGCGATGAATCCCGGCCGCCATCTGCAGTCGCACTGGGACTTCTACCAGAACCTGCTGCGCGGCGACCTGGACGATGCCGAGTCGCACCGCAAGTTCTACGACGAGTACAACGCCGTGCTGGACATGCCGGCGGAGTTCTACCTCGACACCATCGCCAGCGTGTTCCAGCAGTTCCAGTTGCCACGCGGGCTGTGGGATGTGCGTGGCGAGCGGGTGAATCCCGCCGCGATCACGCGCAGTGCCCTGCTCACCGTCGAGGGCGAGCTGGACGACATCTCCGGCCTCGGCCAGACCCAGGCCGCACACGACCTGTGCAGCAACATCCCGGCGAAGTGCCGCGCACACCGCGTGATCGAAGGCGCCGGCCACTACGGCATCTTCAGCGGCCGGCGCTGGCGCGAGATCGTCTACCCGCAGGTGCGCGACTTCATCCGCAAGGCCGACAGGGCGGCCTGAGCAGGCAGTCCGCCCCGCTCTCAGTCACGACACGTGGGTGACAGCCGTCACTGACGGTGCCGCGTCCTGTGCCCACAAAATCCTCGCACCCGGCCCGCGGCACATCCGCTCGCGTCGGGCCAGCCGAGGATCGCACCATGTCGATGCTGTTTGAAAACGTGAACGAGGCGAACGTGGCGCGCCTGCGCAGCCGGCTCGTCGGCGCCAGCATCATGGCGGTCGGCGGTACGGCGTGGATCGTGGTGGCGCTGATCTACTGGCAGAACACGCCGGCATGGGCGCTCCCCACGGCGATTGTCGTTGGCGTTGCCCTGCTCGGCGTGTGCATCGCTCGCTTCCTTGCGACGCGCCGCATCCGCAGCGTTCGCAGCCCAACGGCAGCCGCCGCCGACAAACGCTCCCACCGGCGGTTCCTCGTCGTTTTTGCCGCGGAGATCGTGGGGATCATCGTGAGCGCGAACGTGCTGGCCTACCTCGGATATCCACTGTGGATCCCTGTGGCCGTCGCGCTGATCGTCGGCGCGCACTTCCTGCCGCTGGCCCGTGTGTTCGCCGCGCCGATCTATTACGGCACCGGCACCGTCAGCGTGCTGGGCGTGCTGGGCTGCCTGCTGATACACGACGTGGCGGTGCGTCTCTTGGGCGTGGGACTGACGATGGCTGTCGTGTTGTGGATCACGTCATCCCTGGTGCTGTGGCGCACGCGCCAAGGCTGATCTCGTCAGAAGCCGCCCCACAGCACGCGGTCGAGGTTCGCGTCCAGCCCGAACGCGGACAGCGCGACGCGGCCATTTTTCACTTCCACGCCTTCGGCACGCAGCCGTCGCACCTGTTCGCGGAAGCCACGGCTGCCTTTCGGCAGGGCGATCTCGCCCGAGGCACGCAGCACACGGAACCAGGGCAGTTCCATGCCATCCGGCACCTCGCCCAGCAGCCTGCCGACCAGTCTCGCCCGCCCCGGCAGGCCGGCTCGGGCGGCGATGGCGCCGTAGCTGGCCACGCGGCCGGGCGGGATCGCGGCGATGGCGGCGTAGACGCGGGCGTGGCTGTCTTGCATGGCGATAACAGGGCCTTGACCAAGGCTTGCGGCGGACGTGTCAGAGTAGCAGGGCCATTGGCCAGCCGCGGGGCGCCCCATGCACCATTTCGAAGCCGTGCGTTCCCACCTGGGCAGCCTGCACGGGCTGCGCCAGAACGATCCCTACCTGATCAGCTTCGACCTGACCCTGCCGCACGGTCGCCACCAGGGCATCTACCTGGCCGAGCTGGAAGCGGAGTCCGGCCGCCGCTACCTGCGCATCTCCACCCCGGTCGGCCCGCTGGCGGGCACCGACCCGCAACGCTGCCTGCGCTTCAACTGGGCGCAGCGCTGCGGCTTTCTCGCCGTGGCCGACCTGGATGGCGCGCCCTACCTGCACCTGTGCGAGAACCGCCCGTACGAGCTGCTCGACGAGAGCGAGCTGCATCGCGTGATCATCGAGCTGGGCAGCCTCGGCGACCAGCTCGAACAGCTGGTCGCCAGTAGCAGCGACGCGTTCTAGTTCCAGGAAGTGCCAGGCCTCAAATCCAGAGGCGGGCCGCCTCGACGAAGCACCACGCGATCAGCGCGGTGATCGGCAGGGTGAGGATCCACGCCCATACCATGCGCTCCACCACCGACCACCTGATGGCGTTGGAACGCTTGGCCGAACCCACGCCCATGATCGCCGAGGACACCACGTGGGTGGTGGACACCGGCAGACCGAACGCGGAGGCGGCCAGGATCACGATGGCCGAGCTGCCTTCGGCGGCGAAGCCGTTGATCGGGTGCAGCTTCACCATCTTGTGGCCCAGCGTCTTGATGATGCGCCAGCCGCCGCCGGCGGTGCCGCCGGCCATGGTCAGCGCGCACACCACCGCCACCCACGCCGGCACCGCGAAGCCGCCGGCGGTGGATTCGTGGATGCGCAGGAAATGCAGCCACACCGGCAGATGGTCGAACTGCCCCGCCGCGGTGGCGCTGGCCAGCGCCAGCGCGATGATGCCCATGCTCTTCTGTGCGTCGTTCATGCCATGCGCCAGACCCATCGCGCTGGCCGAGGCGATCTGCGCCTTGCCGAAGAAGCCGTTGACGAAGGGCGTGCGGCCGAGCAGATGCAACCAGCCGCTGCGGCGCGAGAACCACGCCAGCAGTGCGTACAGCCCGCCCATCAGCAGGAAGCCGATCACCAGGCCCGCGAACGGCGACAGCACCATCGGCACCACCACCTTGGGTATCACGCCCTTGCCCAGCCACCAGTGCGCGCCGCCCTGCGCCCAGATCACCGCGTTGAAGTGACCGCCCGTCTCGGCGATCGCCGCACCCACCAGCGCGCCCACCAGGGCATGGCTGGAGCTGGACGGCAGGCCCAGCCACCAGGTGATGAGGTTCCACACGATCGCCGCCAGCAATGCACAGATCAGCAGTTGCGGCCCGGCCTCGACCACGCCGGTGTTGACGATGCCGGCGGCGATGGTGGCCGCCACCGCAGTACCCCACAGCGCGCCGATCAGGTTGGTCACCGCGGCCAGCAGCACCGCCTGGCCGGGCGTGAGCACCTTGGTCGCCACCACCGTGGCGATCGAGTTGGCGGTGTCGTGAAATCCGTTGATGTAGGTGAAGGCGAGCGCGATCGCCACCACCACCACGACCAGTCCGAGGCTCATGAGTTCTTCAGCACGATCGAGTAGACGATGTTGCCGACGTCGCGGCACTTGTCGATCGCCTTCTCGATCAGCTCGAACAGATCCTTTGCCAGCATCGCCTTCATCGCGTCGTTGCCATCGACGTAGAGCGTGCGGTACGGCGCCAGCAGCATGCGGTCGCCTTCGGATTCCAGCGCCTGCAGGCGGTCCTGCAGTTTCTTCACCGGGTCGATGCGCAGGCCGCGGCGCAGCTCGCCGATCATCTCGGCCACCACCGTGGTGGAGCGCTCCAGCACCAGCGCGCGCTGGCCGAAGTCCACGCCCTGCAGGCGCGCAGCCACGATGTCGTAGCGCTCGGCGAACTTCTCCACCGACTTGGGGATCTTGTACAGCGCCGAGTTCAGCGCCTCGATGTCTTCGCGATCCAGCGCGGTGACGAAGGTGTTCACCAGCTCCTCGCTGATCTGCGCGGCCAACGCCTTCTCGCGCGCACGGGTGGCGGCGAACGCGGCCATCACCGGCGCGTGGTCGGCCTGGGTGACCAGTGCGTGCAACGCCTTGGCGCTCTCGTGCGCCGCCTCGGCGCTCTGCTCCAGCAGGCCGTAGAACTTGTCGCCTTTGCCGAAGATCGTCTGCAGTGAAAACATGCGGGCCAGCCTGAGGGTCGAATGGCGGCGATGTTACAGGACAGTTACCCCGCATCGCAGCATGAAGATGGCCGCAGCCCCGCGAAGCGGCGGTCGGCCCAGCCAACCGCGTACCCGGCTGGAATGCCGCTCCGCCAGTACGACCAGATGTTGCGCACGATGCCGCCGCCTCGTCCGGACCGGGCCATGGAGCGTCACGCGGCGCTGCCGCTACACTCCGGTTCCATGCACCCCTCCCCGCTGTCCCCGCGATGCTGACCGAAATCGCGCTCGTCATCGTGCTCGCCCTGTGCAACGGCTTCTTCGCGCTGTCCGAAATGGCCCTGGTCGCCTCGCGCAAGAGCCGCCTGAAGCAGATGGCGCGCAGCAGCCGGCGCGCCGCCGTGGCGCTGCGACATGCGGAGAAGCCGGAATATTTCCTCTCCACCATCCAGGTCGGCATCACCCTGCTGATGCTGGTCACCGGTGCGGTGGCCGGCGACGCGCTGGGCGCGCACATCGCGATGCTGCTGCACGGCGGCCGGGCCGCATGGCTGGAACCCTACGCGCGGGTGGTCGGCGTGGTGCTGGGCTTCGTGCTGATCTCCTTCATCCAGATCGTGGTGGGCGAACTGGTGCCCAAGCGCCTCGCACTGTCCGCGCCGGAGAAGCTCTCCAGCATCGTGGCGATCCCGATGCTGGTGCTGTCGCGCGCCACTGCACCGTTCGTGTGGTTGCTCAATGCCGCCAGCAACCTGCTGCTGCGCCTGCTGGGCGTGCGCAGCCACGGCCACGCCGCCGCCACCGAGGAAGAGATCCGTCTGTTGGTGGCCGAAAGCGCCGAACAGGGCGTGCTGGATGCGGACGAACACGCCATGGTCAACCGCGTGCTGCGCCTGGGCGACCGCAGCGTGGACAGCGTGATGACGCCGCGCGTGCGCATCGCCTGGCTGGACATGGCCGCGCCGCGCGAAGAGAACGTGGAAGTGCTGCGGCAGACGCCGTACTCGCGCTACCCGGTCTACCGCGGCGACGAAAGCGAGGTGGTGGGCGTGGTCGAAGTGAAGCGCCTGCTGCAGTCCTTCGCCGAAGGCCGCCCGCAATTGTTCGATCACCTTGCCAAGCCGCTGTACGTGCCCGCCACCGCGCGCGCGCTCGACCTGCTGGAGGAGTTCCGCGACGCGGAAACCCCGCTGGCCCTGGTGGTGGACGAGTACGGTGACATCGAGGGCCTGATCACGGTCAACGACCTGCTCGCCGCCGTGGTGGGCACCAGCCAGCTCGGCCACGGCCATGGCGATGCCGACGCGGAAGCACCCATCGTCCAGCGCGCCGACGGCAGCTGGCTGGTCGACGGCAGCCTGGCCACCGACGATCTGCGCGAGCTCCTGCAACTCGACCATCTGCCCGGCGAGAGCGAGCATGACTTCCGCACCGCGGCCGGCATGGTGATGGCCGCGCTGGGCCACATCCCGCAGACCGGCGAGGTGTTCGCCTGGCAGGGCATCCGCTTCGAAGTGGTGGACCTGGACGGCGCGCGCATCGACAAGCTGCTGGTCACCCGCACGCCGAAGCAGGACAACGCGGACGATGCGGAAGGCTGACCTCCGCACGGCCGTAGGAGCGGCTTCAGCCGCGATTGCTGCATGATTATCGCAATGCCGGTCGCGGCTGAAGCCGCTCCTACCGCTTGCCGCCCGCCAGCTGCGCCATCCGTTGCGCATCGGCCAGTATCCCATGCAACACGCGCAGCTCGCGCTGGTCGGGCTGCGCGCGCTGGAACAGCCTGCGCAGCCTCAGCATGATCGTGGTCGGCTCGCGGCCCTTGTGGAAATCGATGTCATCCAGCGTCTGCGCCAGATGCGCATAGAAGCGCTCCATCTGCGCCGCATCGGCCGGCGGCTCGTCGTGTTCCGGCGGCGGCGCGGGCAATTCGTCGCCGAGCAGGGCCAGGCGCAACTCGTAGGCCATCACCTGCACCGCCTGCGCCAGGTTCAGCGAGCTGAAGTCGTCCACGCTGGGGATGCGCACCATCGCGTGGCAGCGCGCCAGCTCCTCGTTCTCCAGCCCGGTGCGCTCGTTGCCGAACACCAGCGCCACCTGCCCGCCGCGCGCGGCGGCGGCCAGCGCCTGCGCCACGCCTTCGCGCGGAGTCAGCTCCGGCAGGTTCACCCCGCGCCGGCGTGCCGACAGGCCCAACGCGAAACTGCAGCCGGCGAGGCTGTCCACCAGTTCCGCATGCACGCCCGCAGCCGCCAGCACATCGTCCGCACCTGCCGCCAGCGCGTTTGCTTCGCGATCGGGAAAGTGGTGCGGCGCCACCAGTTCCATCCGCGTGAGGCCCATCGTGCGGATCGCCCGCGCCGCGCTGCCGATGTTGCCGGGATGCGAGGTGCGCACCAGCACGAAGCGGAAAAGCGGGGCGAGTTCGAGCGGATTCATGGGCACGGCCGGATGCGGGCAGACCGCCTAGGATACGGCAACACCCGCAGTGCACGATCCGCCTCTGCTAGAATCGCCGGCCGCAACCCGTTCTTTCGACAGCCGAAGCCATGACCCGACCCGCCATCACCATCGCGGTGCGCGCCGCGCGCGCCGCCGGCAACGTGATCCTGCGCTACATGAACCGCATCGACGGCCTCACCGTCGTCGAGAAGCAGCGCATGGACTTCGCCTCCGAGGTCGACAAGCTGGCCGAGGCCGAGATCGTCAAGGAACTGCGCCGCGCCTACCCCGACCACGGCATCCTCGCCGAGGAAAGCGGCGCCATCGGCAAGAAGGGGCCGCTCACCTGGGTGATCGACCCGCTGGACGGTACCCACAACTACCTGCGCGGCATCCCGCATTTCAGCGTGTCCATTGCCATGCTCGACAAGGGCGTGCCGGTCTACGGCGTGGTGTTCGACCCGCTGCGCGGCGAGCTGTTCACCGCCAGCAAGGGCGACGGCGCCTACCTCAACGACCGCCGCATCCGCGTCAGCAAGCGCGAGAACCTGGGCGGCGCGATGATCGCCACCGGCTTCCCGTATCGTCAGCGCGCACATCTGGACGCACAGCTGGCGATGACCCGCGCCCTGCTCGGCCAGGCCGAGGACATCCGCCGCTCCGGCTCCGCCGCGCTGGACCTCGCCTATACCGCTGCCGGCCGCTACGACGGCTACTTCGAGATCGGCCTCAAGCCCTGGGACATGGCCGCGGGCGTGCTGCTGGTGCACGAGGCGGGCGGCCGCTACGGCGACTTCGCCGGCCGCGACGGCATCCCCGCAAGCGGCAACCTCATCGCCGGCAACCTCAACGTGGCGAAGGCGATGACCGATGCGATCGGCGCGCATGCCACGCCGGACTTGCTGAAGGCCTGACTCAACGCATGTCCTGCGGGACTGCCCTCGCCCGGCACGCGACACGTCCCAACGCGAACAGTACGGGCATTGCCACCAGCAAGCCGACGACTACCAGCGGTCCTGCCCAGCGGAACATCCGAGGTTCGATGGCGTGCTCCGCCAGCGCCTGCTGCAAGTACAACAGCCCAAGCGGCAGGTTCAGCAGCAGCGCCGTGGCGGTGCCTGGCATATAGCGGCGCAAAGCGACAGTGGCAAGCGCGTGCGGCATCAGGACGTTCAGCAGCATGGCCAACGCATAGCCCGCCATCAGATACGCCGCCACGCCACCCGGCTGCGACATCGTGGCCGACAGGGTCAGAACAACGAAAGCTAGCGACAGCGCACCCGCGGCGAAGCGGAACACCGGCGCCGGCACCCGCACCGGACGATACCAGCGCATCGCCCGCATCGACCACGTCGGCAGCCAGAGCGCCTCTTCGAGGTTGTGCAGCAGTACGCGGCCGGTGAACAACCAAGCCAGCGTGTTCAGTGTCACGGTCAGGACTCAGCGCGACCGGATTCACGCAGCAAGCCGCGCAGGAACGGAATCGTCACCCGCCGCTGTGCCGCCAGCGATGCCTGGTCGAGCTTGTCGAGCAGGTCCAGCAGCGCGCCGAGGTCGCGGGTGTGGCGGGCAAACAGCCAGTCCAGCACGGAGTCGTCCAGCTCGATGCCGCGCAGGCCGGCCTGCGCCTTGAGCACCTCGCGGCGCTCGGCATCGTCCAGCGGCTTCAGCGCGAACTGGGTACAGGCGCCGAGGCGCGAGCGCAGGTCGGGCAGGACCAGGCCAAGCTGCTGGGGCACGGCTTCGGCGGCGAACAGCAGGGCGGTCCCTTCGGCCTTGGCGCGGTTGTAGAGGTCGAACAGCGCGTGTTCGGCCCCGCGCTCGCCAGCGATGGCACCGAGGTCGTCCAGCGCCAGCAGCGCGCCACCGGCCACGCCGCGGATCGCGGCGCCGCAGTCGGCGATCCGCGCCAGCGGCAGGTACTGCACGCCGCGGCCGGCTTCGCCGGCGGCCTGGCAGGCCGCCATCAGCAGGTGGCTCTTGCCGCTGCCCGCGGGACCGTGCAGGTACAGCCACGGCGCGCCGGGCGCACGCGCCAGCGCCTCGACGGCAGCGAGCGCGGCGGCGTTGGCGCCGGCGTGGAAATGTTCGAAGCGCTGGCGCCGTGGCCAACGCAGGGTGAGCGGCAGTTGCGGAATCATGGCTTCGCGGGCGGTTCGTGCGGCGGCGGTTCGATCACCGTCTCGGTCTCCACCGTGCCGGCAGTGGTACTCACCGCGACATCGATTTCGGTGACCGCTTCATGGATGGCGGGATCGGCCTCGCCTTCCTCGGTGTACAGCTCACTGTGACGGTAACGTTCCATCAGGTAGCGCAGCAGCACCACCGCCACCGAAGCGGCCGGCAGCGCCAGCAGCACGCCGATGAAGCCGAACAGCTCGCCGCCGGCCAGCACCGCGAAGATCACCGCCACCGGGTGCAGGCCGATCTTCTCGCCCACCAGCTTGGGCACCAGCACGTAGCCTTCCAGCAGCTGGCCCACCACGAACACGCCGCAGACGGTCAGCGCGTGCTTCCAGTCGCCGTACTGCACCAGCGCGGCGATGATCGCGGCGCCGAAGCCGGTGATGAAACCCAGGTACGGCACGAAGCTCAGCAGGCCCGCGATCATGCCGATCAGCGCGCCCACCGACAGCCCCGCGACCAGCGACAACGTGCCGCCGTAGTACACGCCCAGCGCCAGCATCACCAGCAGCTGGCCGCGCACGAAGGCGCCGAGCACCGCATCCGACTCACGCGCGAGGTGGGCGATGGTGGGTTCGACCGAGCGCGGCAGCATGCGGTCGATCGCCGCCACCAGCCGGCCCCAGTCGCGCAGCAGGTAGAACGCCACCACCGGGATCAGCACCAGGTTGGTGAGCCACAACACCACGCCCAGACCCGAGCGCGAGACCTTGCCCAGCACCTGGCCGGCGATGCCGCCGACCGAGCCGATGTGTTCCTTGAGCGTGGCGATCAACCGGTCGCTGTCGAAGGTGCGCGGATCGAGGTGCAATTTCGCCTGCAGCCACGGCCAGGCGGTGTGCTCGGCCCAGTCCACGTAGCGCGGCACGTTCTGGATCAGGTTCTCGATCTGGTGCGAGATCAGCGGGATCAGCAGCAGCAAGGCGCCGCCCAATGCCAGCATCAGCACCAGGAACACGATGCTCACCGCCAGCGTGCGGCCCATGTGCAGGCGTTCCAGCCGGTCGGCCAGCGGGTCGCCGAGGTAGGCCAGCATCGCGGCCACCACGAACGGCATCAGCATCGGTCCCAGCCGCCACAGCATGAAGGCGATGACCGCGACGATCGCCAGCATCTGCCAGCGACGATGGTTCTCCTGCGTCATCATGGCGACACCCAGTGGAAAGCCGGCTCTTTATGGCAAGTCCGCACACGGATGTGCGGGGTTTTGCGAGGGATTCGCACATGTCCGCACACGGATGTGCGGTCTTGCGCGAGGGGCTCGCATACAGAATACAGATCAGTGCAGCCAGCGCAGGCTCGCATCGGTGCCCGGGTGCGCAGGTGCGCGGATCAACCGCCCGCTGGCGGCGAGGTTCGCGGCCAGCGCATCGGCCGGCATCGCCGACTTGACCTCGAACAGCATGCCGTCGTTCTCCGCGCCCAGCGTGGCGACGCTGCGCACCGAGGGATCGGAGCGCAGCACGTTGAGCAGGCTGGCGTAGTCCATCGCGCTGCCCAGCCCGCTCACCCACAGTTTCTCGTCGCTGACCGTGGCGCCGATCACGTTGAGCTGCTGGCCGATGCGGTCGACCGTGCCGTTGCCGGCATCGGCCAGCAGCGCGTCCTCGGTGGCGGCCTTGTCGGTCCAGCGCTGTGCCTTGCCGCCGGAGACCAGGGTCCAGTCGGCGCTGCCATTGTGCAGGCTGCCCAGCAGCACCAGGCCGGTGCGGTACTGCTGGTTGATCGCCACCAGCGTGGCGGGATCGGCGGCATCCACCTTGGCCGGATCCGGCGCGTTCGCGGGATCGACATAGGCCACGTCGTAGCCACGCGCAGCCGCCGCGCCGGCGAGGCTGGCCAGTGCTGCCTTGTCCAGCAGCTGGCCGTCGCTGCCGCGCACCATCAGCAGCACCGGCGGCCTGCCCACCGAGCTGCCCACCACGCCCAGCGTGGACACCAGGTGGCGCACCGCACCGGGCTCGAAGTCCACGGTGAGGCTCATGCCGGTGGCGGCGCGCGCGTACTGGAAGTGGCGCACCAGTGCGGCGGCATTCTTCAGCGCGTCGTCGTAACCCGCGTTGCCGCGCAGGTCCTGTCCACCAGCCACCCGCGCCAGCACCTGGCTGAGCGCGGTGGCGAACGCGTCGCTGCGCTGGGTGTCGCTGGTGTCGGGTACCGGCACCGTCACCGAATACGGCGAGGTGCCCTGCGCGCGCAATGCCGGCAGCGCGGCAAAGCCAAGCAGCAAGGCGACGGAGAGCAGGCGTAGCAGACGCATCGGGGGCAGGCGCATCGGCGGGACACTAGTCGGGGAATACCGTGGAAGTCTGCCCAATCGCCCTCCCGACGTCCATGCCGCGGGCCACGGAATCGGCCGCCGCCGCACCCGTTCGGCCACCGGCGACGCCCCGCATGCAGTAGAATTGCGCGTTTCCCATCGCCGGTTCCCGCCATGTCCGACGCCCTCACCTACCGTGCCGCCGGGGTCGATATCGACGCCGGCAATGCCCTGGTCGAACGCATCAAGCCGCTGGTGAAGCGTACCAGCCGTCCCGAGGTGATGGGTGGGCTGGGCGGCTTCGGCGGCCTGTTCAACCTCGGCGGCAAGTACCGGGAACCAGTGCTGGTCTCCGGCACCGATGGCGTGGGCACCAAGCTCAAGCTCGCCCAGCAGCTGAATCGCCACGACACCATCGGCATCGACCTGGTGGGCATGTGCGTGAACGACGTGCTGGTACAGGGCGCCGAGCCGCTGTTCTTCCTCGACTACTTCGCCACCGGCAAGCTGGACGTGGATACCGCCGCTGCCGTGGTCGGCGGCATCGCCAGAGGCTGTGAACTGGCCGGTTGCGCCCTGATCGGCGGCGAGACCGCCGAGATGCCCGACATGTATCCGCCCGGCGAATACGACCTCGCCGGCTTCACCGTGGGTGCGGTGGAGAAGTCGCAGCTGCTCTCCGGCGACGGCATCGTGGCCGGCGACGTGGTGCTGGGCGTGGCCTCCAGCGGCCCGCACTCCAACGGCTATTCGCTGGTCCGGAAAATCCTCGAGCGCGCCGGCAGCCCGCTGGATCTCGACGTGGGTGGCGTGAAACTGGTCGATGCGCTGATGGCCCCCACCACGATCTACGTGAAGCCGATGCTGGAATTGATCGCCACGCAGGGCCCTGCCGTCCACGGCATGGCCCACATCACCGGCGGCGGCCTCAAGGAAAACATCATCCGCGTGGTACCCGACGGCCTCGGCCTCGCGCTGGACGCCGCCACGCTCACGCTGCCGCCGGTGTTCGACTGGCTGCAGCGCGAAGGCCAGGTGGCGCGCGAGGAAATGTGGCGCACCTTCAACTGCGGCGTGGGCTTCACCGTGATCCTGCCGCAGGGTGCAGTGGCGGTGGCTTCGGCCTTGCTGGCGAAGCACGGCCTCGCCAGCCGCGTGATCGGCGAAGTGATCGAGGCTGCTGGTGACGAGCGCGTCCAGATCGGCTGATGCCTGCCCACCTGACCACTTCCATCCGCTTGCTGCAACGTCATTCCGGGGAAAGCCGGAGGCGCTTTTCAACAGCCGCAGGCTGGTCATCCAGTCCGGGAATGCGTGCGAAGCACACAAAATCCGTTTCGTGTGCTTCGCACGACGTATCTCACTGGATTCCGGCCTTCGCCGGAATGACGAGCCAACTCCATTGCCCATGACCCCTCCCTTGCGCATCGCCGTACTCGCCTCCGGCCGCGGCAGCAACCTCGCCGCGCTGATTGCCGCGCGTGATGCAGGCAAGCTGCCGGTGGAGTTCGTGCTGGTGGGCAGCGACAAGGCCTCCGCCGGTGCGCTGCGCCTGGCCGAAGAAGCAGGCATTCCCACCCTGGCGCTGAATCCGAAGAGCTATCCCGACCGCACGGCGTTCGACCGCGAACTGTTCGCCCGCATCGCCGCCAGCGGCGCCGAGCTGCTGGTGCTGGCTGGCTTCATGCGCGTGATCGACGGCGCCGTGGTGGCCGGGTGGGAAGGCCGCGCCATCAACATCCATCCCTCGCTGCTGCCCAGGTATCCCGGCCTGCACACGCATCGCCGCTGCCTCGAAGCCGGCGACGCCGAACACGGCGCCAGCGTCCACTACGTCACCGCCGAGCTGGACGGCGGCCCGGTGGTGGCGCAGGCGCGCATCCCGGTCGGCGCAAACGACACCGAAACCTCGCTCGCGGAACGCCTGCTGGCGGAAGAGCACAAATTGCTGCCCGCCGTGGTCGGCGCGATCGCCAGCGGTCGCCTGCGCTGGAACGGCGAGGCGGTGTTCGACGGCCGGCCCGTGACGAAGCCCCTCACGCTGGCGCAGCTGCTGTAGGAGTGCACCCTGTGCGCGAATGCTCTGGCACTTCGACCGGAACCAAAGGCATGCGCACACAGGGTGCGCTCCTTACAGCCCCCAAGGTCGCCCGTCATTCAGGCAAGCGGCATATATTTGGCGGGATGAAGACCCTCCTCCTCCGCACCGGCCTCGCCATGGCCCTCGCCCTGTCCGCCGCCGCGGCTTTCGCCGCGAACGTGCCGCAGTCCTTCACCGCCACCTACCACGTGTTGCAGGGCGGCCAGCCGCTGGGGGACGCCACGCTCACGCTGAAGCCCGCAGGCAATGGCCAGTACGAGTACACCGACAAGATCGTCGGCACCTCCGGCCTGGCCGCGGCGCTGGGCGCCAGCACGTCGGAGGTGTCGCGCTTCGCGTGGGTCGGCAAAGTGCCGCAGGCCATTTCGTACAAGTACGCGATGGCCTCCGCGTTCAAGCCGAAGAACCGCGAACTCGCCGTGCAGGGAAACACCGTCCAGGTGGACGACAACGGCAAGCACCACAGCTATCCCGCGCAGGCAGGCATGGTGGAACGCAACACCTTGCCGCTGGCGCTGGGGGTCGCACTGCGCGACGGCGCGAGGAGCGCCACCTTCCCGGTCGGCGGCAGGCAAAACATCGAAACGCAGACCTTCAAGGTCAGTGCCAACGAAAAGATCAGCGTCCCCGCCGGCTCCTTCGACGCCGTGCGCGTGGACCGCACCGACCAGGATCGCGCATTCAACGCGTGGTACGTGCCCGCGAAGTATCCGGTGCCGGTCAAGATCGCCCAGAAGGACGGCGGCAATCTCACGCTTGAGCTGGTGAGCTATACCCAGCCGTAGGAGCCTGTTCCATGTCTCCACGCAGCCCGCGCCGGGAGCTGTTTGCGCGCAGGCCAAGGAAGAACGAGGGTACGCGGGGAGAGTCCATGGATAGATTCGGCCTTGAGGAGCGGAGGAGTGGACGTGTCCGCCCACGACCGAGTGATGACGCCGGCGTCGGGCAAACAGACCCGGCCCTTCGGGTTGCCTTGCCGTGGCCGCCATCGGCAGGGCGCGGCTTGACCCCTGCCTTCGCGGGGGCAGGCTCTGTCAGCCAGGCAGGTCTGCGCCCTACCACCTGACGACCGCGGCAAGGCAACGCGGGCCATGTGGAGACATGGAACAGGCTCTGAGCATCAAGCCGGCATGTAGCGATCCAGTTCGTGCGCATGCTCGCGCAGCCAGCGGCGTGTGGCGGGCTGCCTGATCCATGCGTCCGATACAAATCCGACCACAGCCACCACCGCCACCCACAAGGACGGGATCGTCGGCAGCAACAACGCGCGGACGCTGTCAAGCAACAGTACGGCGACAAAAACCAGCGCCATCGGACCCAGCATGTGGCGCGGCGTAGTGCTGCGCGTCACCGCCTCGCGCCATAACCTCCGGCCACGGGGATCCCGTACGTCGCGCAGTTCGGGGATGTCCTTGAGCTGCCAGCAGTACGCCATGCGCTGCCCTCCGTTGCACAACGGGGGGCAGTCTGCGGCGAGCCGCTCAGTTGGGCAAGCGCCGGATCCGCGCGCCCAGCGTGCCGAGCTTTTCCTCGATGTTCTCGTAGCCGCGGTCGATGTGGTAGACGCGGTCCACCGTGGTGTCGCCCTGCGCCACCAGGCCGGCCAGCACCAGGCAGGCCGAGGCGCGCAGGTCGGTGGCCATGATCGGCGCGCCGCTCATATGGTCCACGCCCTTGATCACCGCGGTGTTGCCTTCGAGCTGGATGTCGGCACCGAGGCGCTGCAGCTCGTGGGCGTGCATGAAGCGGTTCTCGAACACGGTTTCGGTAATCACGCCGGTGCCCTCGGCCACGCAATTGAGCGCGGTGAACTGGGCCTGCATGTCGGTGGGGAACGCGGGGTACGGCGCGGTGGTGATGTTGACCGCCTTCGGCCGGCGCCCATCCATGTCCAGCTCGATCCAGTCGTCGCCGCTGGAGATCCGCGCACCGGCCTCCTCCAGCTTGGCCAGCACCGCGTCCAGCGTGCTGGCACGGGCGCCGCGGGCACGCACCTTGCCACCGGTCATCGCCGCGCCGACCAGGAAGGTGCCGGTCTCGATGCGGTCGGGCAGCACCTTGTAGTCGGTGCCGTGCAGGCGGTCCACGCCGTGGATCACCAGGGTCGAGGTGCCCGCGCCCTCGATCCGCGCGCCCATCGCGATCAGGCAGTGCGCCAGGTCCACCACCTCGGGTTCCTGCGCGGCATTCTCGATCACCGTGGTGCCCTCGGCGAGGGTGGCCGCCATCATGATGTTCTCGGTGCCGGTGACGGTGACCATGTCCATCACGATGCGCGCGCCCTTGAGCCGCTTGGCGCGCGCCTTGATGTAGCCGTTCTCCACCGTGATCTCGGCGCCCAGCGCCTGCAGGCCGCGGATGTGCTGGTCCACCGGGCGCGAACCGATCGCGCAGCCGCCGGGCAGCGACACCTCGGCCTGGCCGAAGCGCGCCACCAGCGGGCCCAGCACCAGGATCGAGGCACGCATGGTGCGCACCAGGTCGTACGGGGCGATGCAGGTGCTGGTGGTGCGCGGGTCGACGTGGATCTTCATGCGGTCGTCGAGCACCAGCTGAACGCCCATCTGGCCGAGCAGCTCGATGAAGGTGGTGACGTCGTGCAGGTGCGGCACGTTGCCGATGCTCACCGGCGCATCGGCCAGCAGGCAGGCGGCGAGGATCGGCAGCACGGCGTTCTTGGCGCCGGAAATGCCCACCTCGCCCTGGAGCGGCACGCCGCCATTGATCAGGATCTTGGCCATCGATGTTCCTAAACTTGTGCGCTCCGCCATTGAGCGCAAGAAAAAGCCGGCATGGATGCCGGAAATGTCATGGCATCACCCTCGGCGCACCGCGGCTTCCTCGGGGGTCAGCGTCTTCAATGCCAGCGCGTGGATCGCACCGCCCATCAGTTCGCCCAGCGTGGCGTAGACCAGCCGGTGCCGCGCCAGTGGCAGCTTGCCGGCGAACTGGCCGGCGACCACGGTGGCCTCGAAATGCACGCCATCGTCGCCGCTGACCTCGACCTGCGCTCCGGGCAGGCCGGTTTCGATCAGGGTCTGGATGCGTGCTGGGTCCATCGGGTTTCCACGAAAAGGGGGCAGCGGGCGCGGCCGGAATCGGCACCGCGTCGGCTTGTGACGTTAAAATGCGAATATGCCATGGTAATGGAAATCCCCTGTCGCAGAAACGACAGTGCTCCGCAACCTGGCCGCCAGCGCCCCTGCCACGGGCATCCCGACGTCCCGCATCGAGCCGACATGAACCCACGCCCCACTCCGCACGCCGCCATCGAACCGCAGCCCGAAGCCATCGTGCGCAGCGCCCGCGCAGTGATCGCCACCGAGGCAGCCGCGATCGCCGGGCTGGAGCCACGCATCGACGCCGCGTTCGTCGAGGCCTGCCGGCTGATCCTGGCCTGCCGCGGCCGCGTGGTGGTCACCGGCATGGGCAAGTCCGGCCACGTGGCGCACAAGATCGCCGCCACCCTGGCCTCCACCGGCACCCCTGCCTTCTTCGTGCATCCCGGCGAAGCCAGCCATGGCGACCTGGGCATGATCCAGCCCGACGACGTGGTGCTGGCGCTGTCCTACTCCGGCGAAACCGACGAGCTGCTGTTCATCCTGCCGATGATCAAGCGCCAGGGCATCCCGCTGATCGCGCTCACCGGCAGGCCCGGCTCCTCGCTGGCCAGCCAGGCCGACGTGCACCTGGACGGCAGCATCAGCAATGAGGCCTGCCCGCTCGGCCTGGCTCCCACCACCAGCACCACCGCGGCGCTGGTGCTGGGCGATGCGCTGGCGATCGCCCTGCTGGAGGCGCGCGGCTTCACCTCGGACGACTTCGCCCGCTCGCACCCGGCCGGCAGCCTGGGGCGCCGCCTGCTGCTGCGGATCAGCGACGTGATGCACGGCGGCGACAACGTGCCGCGCGTGCCGCCCGAGGCCAGCCTCACCGCCGCACTGGTGGAGATGACCCGCAAGCACCTGGGCATGACCGCGGTGGTCGACGCCGAGGACCGCCTGCTGGGCGTGTTCACCGACGGCGACCTGCGCCGCGCGCTGGACGACGAGGGCGTGAACCTGCGCGGCGCCACCGTGGCCGAACTGATGACCCGCGGCCCCAAGACCATCGGTCCCGACAAGCTGGCCTCCGAAGCGGCCCAGTTGATGGAGAAGCACCAGATCCACGCCCTGCTGGTGGTCGACGCCGAACGCCACGTGATCGGCGCGCTGAACATTCACGATCTGCTCCGTGCACGCGTGGTCTGATCGCGCGTTGCATCTCCCACTCCGACCATCGTCACGAACCGAACCATGAACCCGGCCGACCTGCCCGCTGCACTGCTTGCCCGCGCTGCGAAGATCCGCGTTGCCGCATTCGACGTGGACGGCACGCTCACCGACGGTCGCCTCTGGTACGGCGAAGACGGCCACGAGGCCAAGGTGTTCCATGTGCATGACGGCCTGGGCCTGAAGCGCCTGCAGGCGAATGGCGTGCAGGTGGCCTTCATCACCGCGCGGATCAGCCACCCGGTGGCCCTGCGCGCCGAGGAACTGGACATCGCCCACGTCTACCAGGGCCAGAGCGACAAGCGCGCCTGCCTCGAGGCGCTGCTGGAGGCGCTGAACCTCGCGCCCGAACAGGCCGCCTTCACCGGCGACGACCTGCCCGACCTGCCCCCGATGCACATCGCCGGCCTCGCCGTGGCGGTGGCCAACGCCCACCCCTGGGTGGCCGAGGCCGCGCACTGGCAGACCCGCCTGTCCGGTGGCATGGGCGCGGCGCGCGAGGTCTGCGACCTGATCCTGCACGCGCAGGGCCGGGACGCCGCGGAACGGGAGCGCTGGAAGTGATCCTGCGCCTGCGCCGCTGGTTCCGCGACCGCAAGCTGGCCAGCGCGATCGTGCTGGTCGCGCTGGCCGCCGGCGTCGCCCAGCTGTTGCTGTGGTGGACCGGACCGGCGGCGAAACCGAACGACTTCGTTGGCCCGCCGCGCTCGGGCTATGTCCTCTACAACTCCAGGATGTGGTCCTACAACCCCGAGGGCCAGCTGGCCTTCCGCATGCAGGCACCGCACCTGGACCGCCGCGACGGCGACGAAACGCTGTACATCAACTCGCCGGTGTTCGATATCTCCGCCAGGAAGCCCGACGTACCGGACTGGCACGGCCATTCGCTGTACGGCTGGGTGGACAAGAGCGGCACCCTCATCAAGCTGCAGGGCCCGGTGCACATGCAGCGCCCCGCGTTCACCGACGCCAAGGGCCAGCCGCAGGCCGAGGTGACCATCGACACCTCCGAAGTCACCGCCTGGCCGAAGGAAAACCGCATGGTGACGGCGGAAGCGGCGCACGCCGTGCAGGGCGCACGTACACTGGACGGCATCGGCATGCGAGCCAACCTCAACGACAACCATCTGGAGCTGTTCGATGCAAGCCATGGCACCTTCCCGCCACGCCCGCGTCCGCAACGCAAATCGTGAGGCGCTCGGCGTAGCCTGCGCGGCGGCTCTGCTCGCCCTGGTTCCGCTGGCGGCCAACGCCAAGAAGTCGGATCGACAGCAGCTGATGAACACCTGGTCCGTCAAGACCGACGCCTACAACGCGCCGAACACGGTCACCACGCTCACCGGCAACGTCAAGATCACCCAGGGCACCATGCTGGTCACCGGCAACATCGCCAAGATCTACCTGGACGGCGACCAGCAGGTATCGCGTATCGTGGTCACCGGCACACCCGGCCATCCGGCGCACATCCAGGAACTGGACGAGAACAACAACCTGGTGACCGGCGATGCCGCCACCCTGGATTACGACAACGTCAACAGCATCGCCGTGCTCACCGGCAATGCGGTGGTGGTGCAGCAGTGCCGCGGCGAATTCCATGGCGACAAGCTCACCTACAACCAGAACACCGACTACATCACCGGCGACACCGCCAGCAACGGCCTGGTGCACGGCGTGATCCTGCCCAAGAACACCACGGGCGCGCCGATCGTGTGCGCCAAGCCGCCCACCGCCCTGCCGGTACCCGACAACGAGCCGGTGGCCGGCAAGCTGCCCGCCAAGGCCGTTGCGCCCGCGAAGCCCGCCGCGCCCGCACCGGCAAAACCCGCCGCACCGGCAAAGGGCAACTGATCGATGCTGTCCGCCGAAGGTTTGCAAAAGAGTTTCAAGGCGCGCCAAGTGGTGCGCGATTTCGCCTTCTCCATCCGCGAAGGCGAGGTGGTGGGCCTGCTCGGCCCCAACGGGGCCGGCAAGACCACCTGCTTCTACATGGTGGTGGGCCTGATCGAGGCCGACGCCGGCACGATCAAGCTGGACAAGCAGGACATCACCGGCCTGCCGATGCACCTGCGCGCGCGCCTGGGCATCGGCTACCTGCCGCAGGAGGCCTCGGTGTTCCGCCGGCTCAGCGTGGCGGACAACATCATGGCCGTGCTGGAACTGCGCGAGGGCCTCGGCGCGCAGCAGCGCGATACCGAGCTGGAAAGCCTGCTGGACGAGCTGAAGATCGCCCATATCGCCGGCCAGAAGGGCATCAGCCTGTCCGGCGGCGAACGCCGCCGCGTGGAAATCGCCCGCGCACTGGCCGCCAACCCACGCTACATGCTGCTGGACGAACCCTTCGCCGGCGTCGATCCGATCTCGGTGGGCGAGATCCAGCGCATCGTGCGCCACCTCAAGGAGCGCGGCATCGGCGTGCTGATCACCGACCACAACGTGCGCGAGACACTGGGCATCTGCGACCGCGCCTACATCCTCAGCGACGGCGAGGTGCTGTCGCGCGGCACGCCCGCCCACATCCTCGCCGACGAGAAGGTGCGCGAGGTCTACCTGGGTCGCGAATTCAGGCTGTAATGGCGGCGCAGGCGGCTATGGCCGCCCCCGCCGGCTGCGGTAGGATGGAGCCCAGTCCATCCAACAGGCCGGCATGAAACCCGCACTGCAATTCCGCCTCCATCAACAGCTCACCCTGACGCCGCAGCTGCAACTGGCCATCCGCCTGCTGCAGCTGTCGCAACTGGAGCTGGAGGCCGAGTTGCGGCAGCTTGCCGAAGGCAACCCGCTGCTGGAATTCGCCGACGAGAACGAGGACGAGGCCGCCACCGACGAAGCCGCGCCGGAAGCCGACTACTTGCAGGCGCCCGGCCCCGCCGAGGCCGCCGCCGATCATGCTGTCGACGGCGACGATGTCGCCGAATGGGCCGACGACGGTGGTGGCAGCGTCGAGACCCCGATCGACTTTTCCAACGGTACCGGCAGCAGCGGCGCCACGCGCGGCGACGAGGATTTCGAACCGCAGAATGTCGCCCCCGAGACCCTGCAGCAACACCTGTTGTGGCAGCTCAACCTCGCCGGCTTCAACCCGCGCCAGACCGCGATCGCCACCGTGCTGATCGATGCGCTGAACGCCGACGGCTACCTCGCCGACGGCATCGAGGCGGTGCGCACGGCACTGCCGGCAAACCTGGCTGCCGACCTCGACGAGATCGAAGCCGTACGCCGCCGCCTGCAGGGCTTCGACCCGCTGGGCGTGGCCAGCCTGGACCTGCGCGACTGCCTGCGCAGCCAGCTGGAACAGTTCGACGCCACCACCCCGCAGCGCGAGCTGGCGCTCGCCATCGTCGACAGCGAACTGGAACTGCTCGCGCGCAACGACATCGCGAAGCTGGCGCGTAAGCTGCACGCCGGCGAGGACGAGGTGGCCGTCGCCGCCACCCTGATCCGCAGCCTCGACCCGCGCCCCGGGGCGGCGCTGGACACCACCCCGGTGGAATACGTGGCGCCGGATGTCTACGCCGTGCGCGACGGCAGCCGCTGGCAGGTGCGCCTGAACCCCGAGGCCCAGCCGCGGCTGGGCCTGAACCAGCACTATTGCAACCTGATCGCCCGCGCCCGCGGCGAGGACGCCAGCTGGATGAAGGGGCAGCTGCAGGAAGCGCGCTGGCTGCTGAAGAGCCTGGAGTCGCGTGCCGAAACCCTGCTCAAGGTGGCCGGCGCGATCGTGCGGCGGCAGAGCGCCTTCCTCGACTACGGCCCCGAGGCTATGCACCCGCTGGTGCTGCGGGAAGTGGCCGAGGAGGTGGGCATGCACGAATCCACCATCTCGCGCGTCACCACGCGCAAGTACCTGCACACGCCCCGCGGCACCTTCGAGTTGAAGTACTTCTTCTCCAGCGGCGTGTCGACCGAGGATGGCGGCAGCGCCTCGGCCACCGCGATCCAGGCCATGCTGCGCAAGCTGATCGAGGCGGAAGACCCGCGCAAGCCGCTTTCCGACCAGGCGCTGGCCGAGGAGCTGAAGGGCAAGGGCATCCAGGTCGCCCGTCGCACCGTGGCCAAATACCGGGAGGGTTTGCGCATCCCCAGTTCCAGCGAGCGCCAGCGCATCGGTTGAGCGGGGAACTTGCCAGCCGGAAAAACGCTCCCATGTCTGAAAGCGAAGGATGATCGACGACGCGCCGCGAGTCACGCCCGCAGCGCGTCCATCCCGCCGCGAAACGCGGCACTGCACCACCAGAGGAGGCGTACCATGCAATTCCAACTCAGCGGCCAGCAGATCGAAGTCACCCCCGCGCTGCGCAACCACGTCGAATCCAGGCTCGACCGCCTCCATCGCCTCGATGACAAACTGATCAGCCTTGCCGTGGTGCTCTCGGTGGACAAGCTGCAGCACCGTGCGGAGGCCACGCTCGGCGTCACCGGCGCCACCCTGCACGCGCAGGCCGCCGAGGCCGACATGTACGCCTCCATCGACATGCTGTTCGACAAGCTGGTCAACCAGTTGCGTCGCCATCGCGAGAAGATCGCCGACAAGCACCAGCGCGCCGTGCGCGAGGAGCGCCAGTACGGCTGATCACCTGCCGCAGGCCGCCCGCCCACGGGCGGCCTGCGCCTTCCGGAAGACATTCCCCCCGCCCAAGCTGGCACAATGGTCCCGTTGCCGCGAGCCCCACGAGCGGCGCGCGACGCAAAGGACCGAAGGCTTGGACCGGCTCACCGCACGACAACTCTACGATGGCGTCAACGAGCGCATGGCGCTGCGTTGGCTGGCCGGCATGCGCGGCGAATCGCGCGTGCTGGAGCCCGGCGCCGCGCAGGCGCGCCGCCCTTCGCTGATCGGCTACCTCAACGTCATCTACCCGAACAAGGTGCAGATCGTCGGTTCGGAGGAGTTGAACTTCCTCGACGGGCTGGATTCGCGCCAGCGCTGGGAGGTGATCCACAAGATCGCGGCCAGCCGGCCGGTGGCGTTGATCGTCACCAAGGACCAGCCGGTCCCCTCCGACCTGCGCGAGGTGGCCGAGGAAACCGACACCCCGCTGTGGGTCAGCGCCAAGCGCGGCCACGAGCTGCTGACCTTCCTGCAATACCACCTGGCACGCCAGCTGGCGGCGAAGACCACCCTGCACGGCGTGTTCCTGGAAGTGTTCTCGATCGGCGTGCTGATCACCGGCGAGGCCGGCTCCGGCAAGAGCGAGCTGGCGCTGGAACTGATCAGCCGCGGCCATCGCCTGGTCGCCGACGACGCCACCGAATTCACCCTGATCGCGCCGGACGTGATCGACGGCAGCTGTCCCGAGCTGCTGCAGGACCTGCTGGAAGTGCGCGGCCTCGGCGTGCTCAACGTGCGCGAGATGTTCGGCCACATGTCGGTGAAGCCATCCAAATACCTGCGCCTGGTGATCCACCTGAAGCCGCTGCGCGAGGGCGAGGACATCGACGCGCTGACCCGCCTCACCGGCGACATCGGCCATCGCGAGGTGTTCGACGTCAAGGTGCCGATGATCACGATCCCGGTGGCGCCGGGCCGCAACATCGCCGTGCTGGTCGAGGCCGCGGTGCGCAGCCACGCGCTGAAGAGCAAGGGCATCGACCCCGCGCAGACCTTCATCGACCGCCAGGCGCACCAGTTGCGCCGACTGCCGCCCTGGTGAACACCATGAACGACGAAAACCCCGCGCCCGGCAACCTGTTCACCAACCCGCACGAGACCCACCTGATCGTGCTCACCGGCATGTCCGGCGGTGGCAAGACGGTGGCATTGCGCGCGCTGGAGGACCTGGAGTTCTACTGCGTCGACAACCTGCCCCCCTCCCTGCTGCCGCAGCTGGTGGAAGCGGTGAGCCGTGGCGCCGGCCGGCGCCGGCGCATCGCGGTGGGGGCGGACGTGCGCAACCGCGGCACCGATTTCGAACACCTGCCCACGGTGCTCTCCGCACTGGCCACCGCCGGCGTGCAGTTGCACCTGATCTTCCTCGATTGCCGCGACGAGGTGCTGATCAAGCGCTATTCGGAAACCCGCCGCCGCCACCCACTCGCCAAGCGCGGCATGTCGCTGGCCGACGCGATCGCCGAGGAACGCCGCCTGCTGCGTCCACTCGCGGCGATCGCCGAGAAGGTGATCGATTCCAGCGAACTCAACGTGCACCAGCTGCGTCGACTGGTCGCCACCGGCTATGCGCAGGCCACCGAAGGCATGACCTTGATGTTCCAGTCCTTCGCGTTCAAGCGCGGGCTGCCGCTGGACTCGGATTTCGTGTTCGACGCGCGCTGCCTGCCCAACCCGCACTGGCAACCGCGGTTGCGACCGCTGTCCGGCAAGGACAGTCCCGTACGCGAGTACCTGGAAGGCGAGCCGATGGTCGCGGAATACCTCGCCGACACCACGCGCTGGCTGGACACCTGGCTGCCGCGCTTCGAGCAGGACGACCGCAGCTACGTCACCGTCGCGATCGGCTGCACCGGCGGCCGGCACCGTTCGGTGTACTTGGTCGAGCAGCTCGCCGCACACTATCGCGAAACGCGCGAGGGCGTGCTTACCTTCCACCGCGAGCTGGACTGAGCCATGACGCCGCGATACATGCAGCCGGATGCACGACCATGAGTGTGGGTGTGCTGCTGATGACGCACGAAGCGGTCGGCCAGGCGCTGATCTCCGCCGCGTACCACGTGATGCCGAAGCTGCCGCTGCAGGTGGAGGCGGTGGAAGTGCCGCCGCAAGCCGATCCGGACGTGATGCGCACGCTCACCGCCCGCCATGCGCGGGCGCTCGACCAGGGCGAAGGCGTGCTGGTGCTGGCCGACCTCTACGGCGCCACGCCGTGCAACATCGGCCTCTCGCTGAGCTCGCTGGGCGTGCGCCTGCGCTGCGTCTCCGGCCTCAACCTGCCGATGCTGCTGCGCGTGCTCAACTATGCGGAAAAACCACTGGACGAACTGGCCGAGATCGCGGCGAGCGGCGGCCGCGGGGGAATCTTCATCGACCATGCCTGACTCTGAACATGCTTGAACAAGAAATCGTCGTTTCCAACAAGCTTGGCTTGCACGCCCGCGCCTCGGCCAAGCTGGTGCAACTGGTGCAGGGATTCAAATCCACCGTGCTGCTGGCCAGCAAGGGGCGCGAGGTGAATGCGCAGAGCATCATGGGCGTGATGATGCTCGCCGCCGGCATCGGCACGCCGCTGACGATCCGTGCTGCCGGACCGGACGAACAGGCCGCACTGGACGCGGTGGTGGCGCTGTTCGAGCACAAGTTCGACGAGGGAGCATGAGGGTATATGGGAACCAGGCATAGGGAATCGGGAGTGGTGAAGGGTGGAGCGCGCACGAGTGCGATGCTTGCCTCGCGCCCGCCGCCGGCGTTTCCTGTTTCCAGCCCCCTGCCCTCCATGTCTTCGGCGGGAGCTTGCCCATGAGGCACGTCCTGCCCGGCACCCTGGCATCACGCGGCATGGCGCTTGGACGTGCGCGACTGGTGCAGCCCAGCCGCTACACGGTGGATACCCGCCCGCTGGCCGAAGACGAAATCGAGGGCGAGCTCGAACATCTGCACTACGCGCTGGACACCGCGCGCCAGGAGCTGCGCGAGCTGCGCGGCAAGCTGCACGGCGCGCTGGCGCGCGAGGTCAACGAGTTCATCGACGCGCACAGCCTGCTGCTGGACGACGCCGAGCTGCTGCGCGGCCTCGACGACCTGGTGAAGATCGGCCACTACCGCGCCGGCGCCGCGCTGAAGAAACAGCGCGACAAGCTGGCCGCGGTGTTCGAGGCGATGGACGATCCGTACCTGCGCAGCCGCAAGGAGGATATCGACCAGGTGATCGCCCGCGTGATCTCCGCGCTGCAGCGCCAGACCAGCGTCGAGGAGCGCAAGCTGGCCGCACGCGTGGGAGAGATCCTGGTCGCCGACACCATCGCGCCGGCCGACATGGCCCAGCTCGCCGGCAACGGCCTGCTTGGCGTGGTCACCAGCTCCGGCAGTGCGTACTCGCACAGCGCGATCCTCGCCCGCAGCCTCGGCCTGCCGATGCTGGTGGGCGCGCGCGACGCGCTGGCGCTGCTGCACGACGACGACCTGATCCTGCTCGACGCCGAACATGGCGAGGCGATCGTGCACCCCACCGCGCAGGACCTCGCCCGCTATCGCGCCTGGCAGCGCGAGGCCGCCGCCGAAGGGCGGCGCCTCGCCATGCTGGCGAACGCGCCGACCCGCACCCGCGACGGCGTGGAGATCCGCCTGCTGGCGAATGCGGAGACCCCCGCCGACGTGGCGCTGGCGCGTACCCGCGGCGCCGACGGCGTGGGCCTGTACCGCACCGAATTCCTGTTCCTGCGCCACAAGGGCCTGCCCTCGGAAGACGAACAGTTCATCGCCTACCGCGACCTGGTGCTGGGCATGGGCGGCCTGCCGGTCACCATCCGCACGCTCGATCTCGGCGCCGACAAGGCCGACGCCGCGGGCCTGGTGCTGCGCGGCGAGGACAACCCCGCGCTGGGCGTTCGCGGCGTGCGGCTGTCGCTGCGCTACCCGGCGGTGTTCACCACGCAGATCCGCGCGATCCTGCGCGCCGCCTGCTACGGCCCGGTGCGCGTGCTGGTGCCGATGGTGACCCAGCCCGACGAGCTGATCGCGGTGCGCACGCTGTTCAAGCTGGCGCGGCAGGACCTGAAGCGCGAGAGCATCGACCTCCCCGAGAAACTGCCGCTGGGCGCGATGATCGAGGTGCCCGCCGCCGCGATCAACGTGCGCGCCTTGCTCGAGCACGCCGACTTCCTCGCCATCGGCACCAACGACCTCGCCCAGTACGTGCTCGCCGCCGACCGCGGCAACGACGCGCTGGACAACATCTACACCCCGCTGCAGCCAGCCATGCTGCGCCTGCTCTCGCACGTGATCGGCGCGGGCCGCCGGGCGAAGAAGCCGGTGAGCCTGTGTGGCGAGATCGGCGGCGACGTGAACTTCACCGCGCTGCTGCTCGCGCTCGGCCTCAACGAGTTCAGCATGCATCCCAGCCAGCTGCTGCAGGTACGCGACCGCCTCGCCGCGCTCGATCACGCCGCGCTGCGCGGTCACGCCACCCGCCTGCTGCGCGCCATCACCCACGAACAGGTCGCGGAGCTGCTGACGCAACTCGCGGATTGAATCACCTCAGCGGCCGAGGCCGGCCTGTTCGATGAAGGCATCCAGCAGTGCGCCGCGGTATTTCTGGCGATGGATCAGCATCGACAGCTTGCGGCGGAGGTCGAGGAAAGGCGTCTTCAACGCCTTCAACCGGCCGGTCGCGAGTGCATCGGTGACTGCCACCTGCGGCAGGCAGGCGATGCCGAGACCCGCGATCACCGCCTGCTTGATCGCCTCGATCTGGTCCAGCTCCAGTACCGTCTCGCCGGGCGGCAGCTGCGACAGCACGCGCTCGCTGGTGGCGCGGGTGGCCGAGCCCGGCTCGCGCATCACCCAGCGCGCTCCGGCGAAGTCGGCGGGCCTCAGGCCGCGCTTGCGCGCCAGCGGATGGTCTGGCGGTGCGCACACCACCAGCGTGTCGTCACGCCACGGCCGCACTTCGAGCTGCGGGTGGGTCACCGGCCCCTCCACGCAGCCGAGATCGAGGCTGTGGTCGAGCATCGCCGCGGCAATCGCGTCGGTGTTCGCCACGCGCAGGCGGATCGCCACCTGCGGCTGCGCCCGCACGAATGCGCCCAGCAACTCGCCCACGCGATAGTTGCCTACCGTGTTGCTGGCGCCGATGCGCAATTCGCCCACAAGCGCCGCACCGTCCTCACGGCCGCGCCGGCCGAATTCGGCGTGGCGCTCCAGCAGCTCCTGCGCCAGCGGCAGCAGTTCGCGGCCACGCGGGTTGAGCCGCAGCCGGCCGCGTTCGCGGGCGAACAACGGCGCGTCGAGCTGACGCTCCAGCTCGGCCAGCGCCATGCTGGCCGCCGGCTGGGTCAGGTACAGGCGCTCGGCGGCGGCACGCACGCTGCCCAGCAGCGCGATCTGCACGAACACCTCGAGCTGGCGCGGGCTGATGTTGTTCATCACTCGATCTTATACAAACGATCAGATTTTCCAAGTTTTTCTGATCGGACAGGGCGAGGACAATGGCGCGTATTCCCGCACCGCGTCGCCGCATGAACACGCCACTCGCCACCACCCTTGCCCGCCCCACCCTGCGCAGCCGCGCACCAGGCCTGCTGCTGGCCATCGCCATCGCGCTGCTCGCGTGGTGGCTGGGCCGGCTGATGCCGCTGATCGGCGGCCCGGTGATCGGCATCCTGCTCGGCATCGCCGTACGCAACCTGTGCTCGCCCGACACGCGTTTCACGCCCGGCATCGCCTTCGCCGGCAAGCAGGTGCTGCAGTGGTCGATCATCGCGCTGGGCTTCGGCCTCAGCCTCACCCAGGTGGCGAAGACCGGACTGGAATCGCTGTCGGTGACCCTGGTGACGCTGACCGTGGCCTTCACCACCGCGTGGGCGCTGGGCCGCTGGCTGGGCGTGCACGACAAGCTGAAGATCCTGATCGGCGTGGGCACCGCGATCTGCGGCGGTTCGGCGATCGCCGCGGTCACGCCCATCATCAGGCCCGACGAGCACGACACCGCCTTCGCGATCTCCACGATCTTCCTGTTCAACGTGGTGGCAGTGCTGCTGTTCCCGCTGCTGGGCCACCTGCTGCACCTGAGCGACCTCGGCTTCGGCCTGTGGGCCGGCACCGCGATCAACGACACTTCCTCGGTGGTGGCGGCCGGCTACAGCTACAGCAGCGCGGCGGGCGACTACGCCACCATCGTCAAGCTCACCCGCGCCACCCTGATCATCCCGATCTGCCTGATCCTGGCCTTCGCGGTGGCCGCGCGCGAGAAGAAGAACGGCGCCGCCGACTTCAGCCTGCGCCGCATCTTCCCGTGGTTCATCCTGTGGTTCCTGGTGGCCTCGGCCGTCCGCACCGCTGGCCTGCTCCCCGCCGCCGTGCTGCCCGCGCTGCACGACCTCGCCGAGTTCCTGATCATCGTGGCGCTTACCGCGATCGGCCTCTCCGCCAACCTGCGCAAGATGATCGCCAGCGGCCCGCGGCCGATCCTGCTGGGCCTGGGCGTGTGGGCGGCTGTGTCGCTCAGCAGCCTGGCGGTGCAATTGCTGATCGGACGGCTGTGACATCGTGACCCGGTCATCCAACAGGGCTCAAACGCAAACCTGTTGAGCCTGGACCGCGATCCCCGCGCATCGGCAAGGCACAGCCTCCCGCCATTTCGCAAAGGCACATGCGAAACCGTGCCCGCAAAGAAGCGGAAACCACCAGGAGCAGGATGTGCATTCCAACTCCGCGGAAAGGCGCAGCGTCAAACGCTCGCGTCGAGGTGTTCGATCACCGGGCAGCTCGCCCCGCCCGCATTGGCGTCACAGTCCGCAATCCATCCCGCGAGCTCTCCGCGCAATTGCCGAAGTTCATCGATGCGTGCGTCGATCTTTTCCAGCTTGGCCACAGCCAGGGTACGCGTCACGCTGCAGCACACCCGCTCGCGCAACTTCAGCAACGTGGCGACTTCGGCCAAGGTGAAGCCCACCCTCTGCGCCCGCTTCACGAAACGCAGCCGGTCCAGGTCTTCAGGACCATAACGCCTGATCGAACCGTAGATGCGCGGCGATTCCGGCACCAGGCCACACCGCTGGTAGTAACGGATGGTCTCGACATTGATGCCCGCGCTCTTGGCGAGCGTGCCGATCGTGTACGAGGTGGGCATGCTTGACTCCGTACCGCACTACGGACCCTAGACTAGCGCACAAGCTCTCGCCGGGACTGAATCCGGAGCGAGCGCGGCTTTCGCTTGCGAGGACCAGTCGATGGGGGAAAGACGAAGAGCACTCGGCACCGCTGGCGGCGCGCTCGGTCTGGGCACGATGGCTGCGGCACTCGGCACGTGCTGTGGCGCGCCGTGGGCGGTGGGTTTGCTGGGCGTCAGCGGCGCGGTCGCGCTGGCGCGTCTTGCCCCGCTGCAGCCGTTTCTGCTTGCCGGTTCGATCATTCTGCTCGCGGCGGTATTTTGGCTGGCCTACCGGCGACCCAAGGCATGTGCCGATGACAGCTGCAACGTGGCGAACCGGCGCGGTTTGCGCTGGATCGCCTGGATCGCAGCCGTACTGGTGGCCGCGCTGGCAGTAGTCGCGCTGGTGCCGGCCATTGCAGCGTGGTCTTAGGAGGCCGACATGCGTACTTTCGTGACCGGACTTGTGCTCGCGTTGACGTTGATCGGCATCGCGGGCTGCTCGGAGCGAAGCGAAGGCAGGCCAGCCCCCGCATCGCCGGCCAGCTACACGATGCTGGACGACGGCGGCCAACAGCTTCGACTGGCGTTCAACCGGTCCATGGGCAGCGTGCGCCTGGTGCTGCTGGTCGACCCGACCTGCGCGGTATGCCTGCGCGGCCTGGCGGACGTCAATGCGGACCTGCTTGCCACCACCGCCGATCCCCGCTTGCAAACCTTCATCGTCTTCGAACCCGTGATCGGCGGCAAGGCGAGCGACATCGCGCCGGCGGCAAGCCTGTTGCGCAACGCGCATCTTCATCTTTTCTGGAACGCCGGCGGCGGCTTTGGCCATCTGTACGCGACGGCGGTGGATCTGCGGCGACATGGCAAGCTCGTCAATGCCTGGGACGTGTGGACCATCTACGGCCCCGGTGCAACCTGGGGAGATGCCGCCCCGCCGCGGCCGGCGTTGCTGATGCATCAGTTGCCCACGCTGGACAATCCAGGCTACCGGTACCTGGACGGGAAAGTGTTTGCACAGGCGGCGCGTGCGATGCTCGCGAAGCTGCCCGCACGGAGTGCGGCGCCACGATCCGGATCAGCCGCACATGAATAGTGGTGTCAACCTTGTCAGTCAGATCACCTGCCCCGCGTGCGGGCACAGTGCGATCGAAAACATGCCGACCAATGCATGCATCTTCTTCTACGAGTGCACGGGCTGCGGCGCATTGCTGAAGCCCAAGCCCGGGGATTGCTGCGTGTTCTGTTCGTACGGATTGGTACCATGTCCGCCAGTGCAGGTGGCCGGCGCGTGCTGCACGATCTCGCCAAATTCCTCAACATCGTGACGCTCGCCGCGAAAAGTGATCCCGGGGGAACATGGCCGGAGACCGTGCGAGCCCGTCACGTAACCAGGGTTTCACGCATGGGGCGCGATATTTTTACGCGGTGATCTGTCGATCGTTCCACGGAAGCGTGTCATGCCCAGAACCATCCACCTCAAGGTAAATGGCAAGCAGCACGCGATCGAGGCCGAGCCCGACACGATGCTGCTGTATGTGTTGCGCGACCAGCTGGGCTTGCATGGACCCAAGTTCGGTTGCGGTCTTTCGCAATGCGGCGCCTGCACCATCCACCTGGACGGTGCGGCCGTGCGTTCGTGCGTGCTTCCGGCCACCGCCGCCGAGGGTCGCGAGATCACCACGCTCGAAGGGCTCGGCAGCGTGGACAAGCCGGGTCCGCTGCAGCAGGCCTTCATCGACGAACAGGCCGTCCAGTGCGGCTACTGCATCAACGGCATGATCATGACCGCGCAGGCATTCCTCGATTCGCATCCGGACCCGAGCCGGGACGACATCAAGCAGGCGCTGGACAACAACCTGTGCCGTTGCGGCACGCACATGCGCATCGTCCGCGCCGTCGAACGCGCCGCGAAGAACTGGAGGCCGGCATCATGAATGCGCGTCCTGAATCCGCCTCCGCAGCTTCCGACATCTCCGACTTCGGCGCCAGCCGTCGCCAGTTCCTCAAGACCTCGGGCGGCCTCGTGCTGGGCTTCAGCCTGTTCGGGCCGCTGGCCGCGGTCGCCCAGCAGCCCGCCACGCGCCTTCCGGCCAGCGCCAGCGGTGGGGCGCAGACGTTCCCGGCGGTGGATCCGGCCAGACTCGATGCGTGGCTGGCGATCCACCCCGACAACACCGCCACGCTCTTCACGGGCAAGGTCGAGCAAGGCAACGGCTCGCCCAATGCGCTGGCGCAGATCGCGGCCGAGGAACTCGATTTCCCGTTCGACCGGCTGTTCGTGGTGATGGGCACCACGACCAGCACGGTCGACCAAGGGCCGACTTACGGCAGCATGGCGGTCCGTTACGCCGGCCCGCAAATCCGCCATGCTGCGGCCGCGGGACGCCAGGTTCTGTTGTCGATGGCGGGCAAACGCCTGCGCGTGCCGGTAGAGCAGCTCGCCGTGCGCGACGGTGTCGTCTCCGTCGTGGGTGCGCCGGGCCTCAGTGTTACAAGCCGCAGCATCACCTACGGCGAGCTGGTGGACGGCAAACGCCTCGACGTGACGATCGGAGCGACCGGCAAGACGTTCGGCATGAAGGTGGCGCCGGATGCCAGGCTCAAGGACCCTTCGAAGTACACGATCGTCGGCACGTCGGTTCCGCGCAAGGATATTCCGGGCAAGGTCACGGGCGAGTTCACCTACGTGCACGACGTCAAGGTGCCGAACATGCTGCACGGGCGCGTCGTGCGGCCATACGGCATCGGGTCCGACCTGCTGAGCGTGGACGAGAGCGGCCTGCGGGACATCCCGGGATTCGTTGCGGTGGTGCGCCAGCGCAATTTCCTTGGCGTCGTTGCGGAAACCGAATGGAGCGCCATCAAGGCCGCCGAGAAACTGGGCTCGAAGCGGGTCCGCAAGGGCCCCACGGATGGCCAGGCCAAGTGGTCGGACTGGCAGGGCCTGCCGGCGATGGACGACCTCTGGGAAACATTGCGGCATGCATCGGGCAAGGACACCAGCGTGGCCAGGCGCGGCGACGTCGATGCAGCCCTGCGCGGTGCCGCGAAGACGCTGAAGGCGACCTATAGCACGCCGTTCGAGACCCACGGATCGATCGGCCCGGAACTCGCGATTGCCGATGTCGGCAACGGTTACGCGAAATTCTGGGCCGGCACCCAGATGCCGCACCAGGCGCGGCGCGACATGGCCGAACTGCTGGACCTGCCGGTCGAGAACGTCGAGGTGAACTGGGTCGAGGCTTCCGGCCAGTATGGCCGCAACGGCCTCGAACCCGTGATGGCGGACGCCGCGATCATGTCGCGGGCTGTCGGACGCCCGGTCCGCGTGCAGTGGATGCGTTGGGATTCGCACGGCTGGGATCCCAAGGAACCGCCCATCGTGCAGGACCTCGAGGGCGCGCTGGACCATACCGGCAACGTCATTGCGTGGCGCCATCACATGTGGGTTCCGACGTTCAGCGATACGCGCCTGCTGGCCTCCGAACTGATCGGCAAGCCGGTCGGCCAGATCCACCTGGGTGACGCTGCGATCCAATATGAGTACCAGTTCGACCATGCGGATGTCGTCGCACATGGCGAAGGCCGGGTCGGCCTGATCACCGCGTGGATGCGCGCGCCCGGGCAGTTCGAAACCACCTTCGCGATGGAGGCCTTCGTCGATGAACTGGCCGCGGCGGCGCAGCAGGATCCATTGGCGTTCCGGCTGAAGTACCTCAAGGAGCCACGTGCGATTGCGGTCTTGAAGGCAGCCGCCCGACAGTACGGCTGGAAGAGCCGGCCGGCGTTCCAGGGCAAACAGCCGGGCGGCAAGGCCACGGGCCGCGGTATCGCCTGGGTCAACCGCGACGGGAGCCGGGTCGCCACCATCGCGGACGTCGTGGTCGATCGCGACACCGGCGAAATCCGGGTCAAGCGCGTCGTGGTGGCGCACGACTGCGGGCTGGTGATCAGTCCCGACGGCATGCGCAACCAGATCGAGGGCAACGTGATCCAGTCGATAAGCCGGACGCTGCACGAGGAAATCGCCTTCGACCGCGCGCATGTCACCAGCCGCGACTGGGCGAGTTATCCGATCCTGCGCTTCAACGAGATCCCCGACAGCATCGAGATGGTGTTCGTCAACAACAGCGCCCAATACCCATCGAATGGCGGCGGCGAACCTTCGACCTGCCCCACTGCGGCGGTCATCAGCAACGCGGTCTACGACGCGACCGGCATACGCCTGCGCCAGAAGCCGTTCCGGCCCGAGCGCGTCAAGGCGGCGCTGGCCCGGGCATGACGTTCCCATGATCCATCGCCCATGAGCAGCGCAGCAGAGTGGCGGACATTGATCGACGCGGTCAACGGCCTGCCCGAAGGCGCACCGGCCGCCGCGCTGGCCACGCTGATCCGCACGCGTGGTTCGACCTTCCGCCGCGCCGGCACGCGGATGCTGGTCCATGCCGATGGGCGCGTGGTCTGCGAACTTTCCGGCGGCTGCCCGCAGCGTGACATCGTCGAGCGCGCCCGCGCAGTCATTCGCGATGGCAGACCCTTGCAGGTAACCTACAACGCCGAATCTGGCCTGGACGTGCTGATGGAGATGGGCTGCGGCGGTGAGCTCGAAGTGTTGATCGAACCGATCGAACGAACCAGCGCGATGCCGTGGCTGGCGCCGCTTGATGCCTGTCTGCGCGAACGACGGCCGGCCACGCTGGCGACATGGTTCGCGCACGATGGCGTGACCATGGCACCACGGCGCGCGCTCGCCGATGGCACGCAGGTGGACACGCCCGCGTGCGATGCGCTGCGCACTGCGCTCGCCAGGCCACGACCGGACCGCGCCACGGTGGTCGCTGTCCCGGGCACGGATGGCCGCGACGAAGTGCTGCTCGAACCGGTGCAGCCGCCCCACGCGCTGGTGGTGATCGGCAGCAACGCGACTTCGCGTGCATTGCTGCGGCTGGCCGGTGCGCTCGGCTGGCAGACCACCCTGGTCGACAACGATCCGCGCCGGCTCGACGTTTCCGACCTGCCAGCCAGGCCCGCAACCTGTTGCGCCGAACCGGCCCGTCTATGCGAGACCGTCGCATTCGATCTGCAGACCTCGGTGATGGTGGTGACCCACAGCCTGGCGCGGGACACGGCGTACCTGCGCGCGCTGGAAGACGTACCGCTCGCGTATGTCGGCGCACTGAGTTCGCGCGAGCGGGCAGCGCGCCTGCTCGACGAACTGGAAGCGCCCGAATGGGCGCTGCACGCGCCGGCCGGGCTGGATATCGGCGCGAACACGCCCGAGGAAATCGCGCTGGCGATCGTCGCGGAGATCCTTGCGGTGCAACGCGCCCGCGCGGGCGGCCCGCTGCGGGTGAAGGCCGGCACCATCCACGCATGAACGCCACACCGCCCCGCAGCAAAGAAACGGTCGTGGTGTTGCTGGCGGCCGGCGAAGGGCGCCGCTTCGGCGCGCTCAAGCAGTTGGCGCAAATCGATGGCGAGCCCATGGTCCGGCGCGTGGCGCGGACGCTGCTGCGCCTGCACCGTCCGCTGCTGGTGATGACCGGTGCCGGCGCCGACGCCGTGGCCGCTGCGCTGGCCGGATTGCCCGCGACCTGCGTACCGAATCCCGATTGGCGCGATGGCCTGGGCGCATCGCTGGGCGCCGGCATCCGCGCCGTGCGCGACCGTTTTCCCGATGCCACGGCGGCACTCGTGTGCCTGGCCGATCACCCATTGCTCGATGCGCGCGCGCTGGAAATGATGTTCGAACGCCACGCGCAAGACCCCACCCGCGTCTTCGCCGCCGATCACGCCGGCGAGCCCGGTCCGCCGGTGCTGTTTCCCGCCGATTGCTTCCCCGAACTCGCCGCATGGCGCGGAGCGGAAGGCGCGCAAGCCTGGCTCCGCCGCCAGGATTTGCGCGTCGAACGCATGTCGCTTGACGTGACCGACGTGGACACGCCGGCCGATCTTGATCGCGTGCAGCAGCAGCTCGCGTACCCGCTACCGAAGCAGAAGCAGGCCCACTCCTGATCAGCCACGCCCCGGCAGGGGTGGGCGAGGGTCAGCCCCAACACCAGGCGTATCGGTTGCGGCGGCGCTCACAGCGTGGCGGCACAGTTGCTGACTGGGCGGCTTCGATGTTTTCCGCATTCACGCGAACAGCGACAGGCCGGTTCACCCGCCTCGGGTCGGGAGCCGACATTTCCCGCAAGTGAAAACGGCATCCGTCATGGCGCACTCATCACGGCGATACTTTGCGCGTATGCCCCGAAGAGCTTGGGCGTACGCTCCGAAAACGCGATCCACTTCCCGTCCGGCGAAAAGACCGGATGCTGGGTGTTCCGGTCGAACGGGGTGAGTTGCCTGAGTCCACTGCCGTCGACGTTCGCCATGAAGATGGCGTAGAACGCCGGACGGGGACTGCCCTGGCTGCTCTCGAAAACGATCCTGGTCCCGTCTGGCGACCAGGCGGGCGCCCGGCCCTGATGTGGATCGGCAAGCAACGGATGCGCATGCCCGTCGCCGCCGATGAGCCAGATCCGGTTCGCCCGCTGATCGTAAGGGCGCCCTTCGCGAGGTTGCGCCGCGGCGGCAATCCATTTCCCATCGGGAGACACCGAGGCCATGCCAACCATCAAGGCGGGCGTCGTGTCGATTGCGACCACGGCCCCCGTGCGGAGGTCGACCGAGCGCAGCGTGTTGTCATCGTAGACCGTCTCCAGAATATGCCGGCCGTCCGGATACCAGCTCGGATAAAAGGCGCTGCCTGACTTTGGCGACGGTGCGCGGCGTATATGGGAACCGTCTCTGTCCATCAGCCAGGTGGCTGCCACACCACCTGGCCCGATCCCGGTGAAGGCGATGAGATCGCCCCGCGGTGACCAACGAGTGCGGGTTTGTTGCACAGGGACCGCGTCTGCGGACAGTGGTTTTGGGGTGCCGCCTTCAAAAGGAACGATGTAAGTCGTCCAGCGGCGGCCGCCGATCAGCGCCGTGCGGTCGAAGATCAGGAACCGGCCATCCGGCGAGAAGTGCGGGCCGTAGTCGACCCCGGTGGGATCGTCCGTGACGTTCCGGATCCGGGCTTGGGGCGGATGCGGGGGTGGCGCACAGGCCTGCAGCAGAAGCAGCGCCGGACCGAGCATGGCGACTCTTTTGGAAAACGGTCGCCGAAGCGCCGCAGGACATTTCACGGGGTTCCCTCCTTGAAATGCGGGGTCATCCTCGCCAGGGAAGCTGCGAAGACTGCCTCTCGCCGCTTCGGGGCCCGCAGAGGACCGGAAGCAGCCGGATGCTTCAAGCCTTCCCCTGCTCCACCAGCGTCAATGCCACCTTGTCGCGCAGGTACACCGGCAGCGCCTGCTCGGGCGGCAGCGCCCGGCCGGCCATGAATTCGCGGGCGGCGAGTTCGGCCACGTGCACAGCTTGCGGGTAGCGGGCACCATCGGCGAAGCGTGGCTCGCAACCAAGGCGCTCGCGCAGAACGGCTTCGTAGGTGGCCCAGCCGCTGCCCACTACTTGCCAGGCACGGGCATCGGGCAGCCCCAGCGCGTCGGCGGTGCAGACGCGTTCGTGGTCGAGCGCGATCAGACCACCGTCGCCATCGTGGCGATAGCAGGCGGCGTAGATCTCGCCCATGCGGGCGTCGATCACGGCGAGGATGGCGGTGTCGGCCTCGCCGTCGTCCGGCGCTTCCAGCGCCAGTGCGGCCAGCGAGGAGACGGTGACCACGGGCAGGTCCAGCGCCAGCGCCATGCCCTGCGCCAGCGACACCGCGAGGCGCACGCCGGTGAACGCGCCGGGGCCGCGTCCTACCGCGATCCCATCCAGCGCGTGGCGGCCAAGGCCCGCTTCGGCCAGCAGTTCATCCGCCATCGGCAGCACGCGCTCGGCGTGGCGGCGCGGCGCCAGTTCGCTGCGTGCGATGACGGTGTCACCGTGGACCAGGGCAACGGAGCAGGCTTCGGTGGCGGTTTCGATCGCGAGCAGGTTCATGGCCGCGCCATGATAACGGCTGGCGGCACGGGCGACGCCCTGGTCCCGGCTGCCGTGCCCCGGCCTCTTGCCACCATCCACCCGCATGCCGGAAAGATCATCTGCGTTCGCCTGGCCAGGGAGTGCCCATCCCATCATCGCGACGGGCGTTGCCGGAGGCGGCAGCGGCCCATCCCGGGCCGCCGCGGTGGCATTGCCAGGGAAACAGCGGTCAGGGCACGCCTTGCGCGGCCAAGCTGTCCCGCGTGATTTCCGCAATCGACTTCGCCCCGGTCAGCGTCATCGCCACACGCATCTCGGCGGCGATGAGGTCGAGCAGGTGCGCCACGCCCTGCCCGCCGGCCGCCGCCAGCGCGTAGACGAAGGGGCGGCCCAGCAGCACGCCGTCGGCGCCCAGCGCCAGCATGCGCACCACGTCGAGGCCGGAGCGCACGCCGGAGTCGGCGAGGATGGTGAGTTTGCCTTTCACCGCATCGGCGATGGCGGGCAACGCGCGCGCGGAGGACAGCACGCCGTCGAGCTGGCGCCCGCCATGGTTGGAAACCACGATGCCGTCGGCGCCAAAGCGCGCAGCCTCAAGGGCGTCCGCGGGATCGAGGATGCCCTTGAGCACCATCGCGCCCTTCCAGTAGTCGCGGATCCACTGCAGGTCCCGCCAGCCGATCGCGGGATCGAAGTTGTTGCCCAGCCAGCCGATGTAATCCTCCAGCCCGATGCGGTGGCCGAGGTAGGCCGACACATTGCCGAGGTCGTGCGGACGGCCGCAGACCCCCACGTGCCAGGCCCAGTGCGGATGCAGGCAGGCTTGCCACACGCGGCGCAGCGCCGCATGCGGGCCGGACATGCCCGAATGCCTGTCGCGATAGCGCGCGCCCGGCACCGGCATGTCCACGGTGAACACCAGGGTGCGCACGCCGGCAGCCCATGCGCGCTCCAGCGCGTTCTTCATGAAACCGCGATCCTTGAGCACGTAGAGCTGGAACCAGATCGGCCGCGACAGCTGGCTCTGCACTTCCTCGATGGGGCACACCGACACCGTGGACAGGGTGAGCGGCACGCCCTTTTCCGCCGCCGCGCGCGCCGCCTGCACCTCGCCGCGCCGGGCGTACATGCCGGTGAGCCCCACCGGCGCCAATGCCAGCGGCAGGCTCAGCTTTTCGCCGAAGAGCTGCGTGGAGAGGTCGACTTCGCCGACTTCCCTCAGCACGCGCTGGCGCAGGGCGAGGCCGCGCAGGTCCTCGACGTTGCGACGCATGGTCTGCTCGTCGTAGGCGCCGCCGTCGATGTAGTGGAACAGGAAGGGGGGCAAGCGGCGCCGGGCAGCCGCGCGGTAGTCCATCGTCGAGGAGATGATCATGCGCGGCACTGTGCTACGCGCCGGTGCCCCGCGCAATGTCCACGACTCACCCCGCAGCGGCGGCGATGGCCCGGCGCAGCTGCCGGTAACCCTCCACCAGCCGCGGCCCGGGGCGACCGAGGAAGGCCTCGCTGATCGCGTGGATGCGGCCCGCGACGACCGCGGGTACCTCGCCCCACCCCTCGCGGCGGCGTACCACTTCGGCGCGGTAGTTCTCCACCTTCACCCCGCACCAGCTCATCGCCACGATATCGGGTGCGGCCGCGGCCGCCGCGTCGTGGGTCAGCGGCACGCTCCTGGCATCCGCCTCGCCCCACGGGTTGCGTCCGCCCGCGCGCACGATGAGGTCGTTGACCCAGGAGCGTTTCGCCGCGGCGATCACCGGCTTCGGCCACCACTCGACCAGCACGGCGGGGCGCGGTCCATGCGGCTCGACACGCGGCATCGCTGCCTCCATCTGCGCCACCAGCGCCTCGCCACGCCCAGGCACACCCAGCGCGGCGGCGATGCGGCAGATGTCGTCGTACACGTCGTCCAGCGATTGCGGATCGCACACCAGGGTCTGCAGCCCTGCCGCCCGCAGTGCCGCCACCACGTGCTCATGGCCAGGCACGGTCAGCGAGGTCAGCACCAGGTCGGGTTCGAGCCCGAGCACCGCGTCCACGTCGAGATCGAGGTCGCGCCCCGTCTTCGGCAGGCCGGCAACGACGTCGGGCGGGTAATCGGAATCCGCATCCACGCCGACCAGCATCTGCGCGCAACCCAGCGCGCAGACGATCTCGGTGTTGGAACAGGTATGGGAGAAGATGCGCATGAGGGGTTCCGGAAGCCGCGCCGCTCAGGCTTCCGCCACCAGGGTGCCCTGGTGGAACACGATCTTCCAGCCGTCCGCATCGCGCTGCCAGATCGTGGCACGGCGCGTCACCCGTTCGCCCTGGCGCAAGGTGTAGGTGAGCAGATAGACCGCGTCGGCGAGCTGGCGGCAATGGAATTCGCTGGTCTCCCACGGATCCGGCTGCGGATTCCGTTGACGCTCGTCCAGCACGTCGAGCACGTAGTCACGGCTGTAGCGACGGCCGGAAGCGCCCACTTCCCAGAAATCCTCCACTGTCATCGCAAGACGGTCGGCGCGTGCGGCGCCGAATTCCGGGCGGTGGAAGATCGGCTCGCGCCCGCGCAATTCGTCCAGCACGGGCAGCAACGCCGGATCGGTGCGCAGTTCGGGTTCGGCGCTCATGCGGCTGACTCCTCGCGGTCATCGGCGGGCGGCGCGAAAAACGCCCGCACGTCGGCCAGCGCACGGGTGCGCGGCATCGGCGGCAGGCTGGCGAGGAACAGCCTGCCATAACCCTTGGCGGAGATGCGCGGGTCGCACAGCACCAGCACGCCGCGGTCGGTGACGCTGCGGATCAGCCGGCCCGCGCCCTGTTTCAGCGCAATCGCCGCGGCCGGCACCTGCCAGCCCATGAAAGGATTGATGCCCTGCTGTTCCAGCGCCTCCAGCCGCGCCACCAGCACCGGGTCGTCAGGTGCCGCGAACGGCAGCTTGTCGATCACCACCACGCTGAGCGCGTCGCCCACCACGTCCACGCCTTCCCAGAAACTGGCCGCACCCAGCAGCACGCCGTGGCCGGAATGACGGAATTCCTCCAGCAACTGGTGGCGCGGCGCCGTGCCCTGCACGAACAGCGGCCAGGGCGCGCGCGCTGCCAGCAGCTCGGCGGCGCGACGCAGCGCGCGGTGCGAGGTGAACAGCAGGAAGGCGCGTCCGTTCGACGCCTGCAGTACCGGCAGCACGGCATCGAGCACGCGTTCGGTGTAGTCGCGCGCAGCTGGATCGGGCAGGCCTTCCGGCAGATAGCACAACGCCTGTTGCGCGTAGTCGAACGGGCTTTCCAGCGCCAGCGTCTGCGGTTCGTCGAGACCCAGCTGGCGCGCGAAGTGGTCGAACTGCCCGGCCACCGACAGCGTGGCCGAGGTGAACACCCACGCGGCCTCGCTGCGCTCGCGCATCGCGCGCAGCGGCGCGGCGAGGTCGAGTGGCGTGGCGTGCAGCGCGAAACCGCGCGGAAACAGCTCGTACCAGCGCACGTCGCGCTCGGAGCCCTGGTCGACGACGCGCTCCAGCCGCTCGGCCAGCAATGCGGCGCGCTCGTGCGCACTGGCCAGTCCGCGCGAACGCTCGGCCTGCGAAGCCAGCAGGTCGGCGAGCGTGGCCAGCAGCTCGCCGACTTCGTGCAGACCTTCGCGCACGGTGGTCGCGGCTTCGAGTGCACCGAACGCCCCGCGCGGCGGCAATGGGTCCATCGCCAGGCGCAGGCGGCGCAGCGCATCCTGCAGCGCCTCCACCGGCTCCAGCAGCAGGCCGATTGCGCCGGTGACGCCGCTGCATTCGCGCAAGGCGTCCTGCGCCAGTTCCGAAAGCTGGCGCGCGCTCACGGTCTGCGAGAAGAACTGCCCGGCCAGTTCGGGCACCTGGTGCGCCTCGTCGAGGACGAAGGCCGCCGCACCGGGCAGGATCTCGCCGAAGCCTTCCTGCTTCAGTGCGAGGTCGGCGAACAGCAAGTGGTGGTTCACCACCACCAGCTGCGCCTCCTGCGCCTCGCGGCGCGCCTTGACCACGTGGCAGTCGTCGTAGAACGGACATTCCACGCCGAGGCAGTTCTCCGGCGTGGAGGTGACGCGCGGCCACAGCGGCGACTCCTCCGGCACTTCGGCCAGTTCCATGCGGTCGCCGCGGCGCGTGCGTGCGGACCAGGCACGGATCGTCGCCAGCTGCGCCGCCTGAGCCTTGTCGAACGTCGCACCCTCGCGCACGGTCTGGTCGAGGCGGTACAGGCAGAGGTAATTCGCACGCCCCTTCAGCAGTGCCGTCTTCAGCCGCACGCCGAGCACGGAAACCACTTTCGGCAGGTCGCGGAAATACAGCTGGTCCTGCAGCGCCTTGGTGCCGGTGGAGACGATCACCCGCTCGCCCGAAAGCAGTGCGGGCACCAGGTAGGCATAGGTCTTGCCGGTGCCGGTGCCGGCCTCGGCGATCAGCGTCTCGCGACCGGCGATGGCCTGCGCCACCGCCGTCGCCATCGCCTCCTGCGCGGCGCGCGGCGCGAAGTTCGGCAGCTCGCGCGCGAACGGGCCGGCGGGGCCGAGCAGCGCGGCGGCGTCGATGTCGTCGTGGTCAATCATCCTTGCCAGTATCGCCGCAGCAGCCGCGCCTGCAAATGTGCGGCGCGCGCAGGCGAGAGCGTCTGCCTGTCCATACCGGCCGTCGCACCCCTGGCGTCCCGCGCGACGCATGCAGGAGCCCGCAGGCCCCGGCGAAACCCGCCACATCTCGGAAGGTCCCGGTTTCGTCGTGCTGCAGGAAACCGCACCGGGATGCTGACAGGTGATTGGCGAAGCGGCGCGGCGCCCCGGCCTCACCGCGCGGATGGCGCGCATGCGGGCGGTGCAGGACGCCACCGGCGGACGTTCCGGCGATGGCGGCCCGCCTGCCACCGTGCTGCGCAGCGAGTGGCGGATCGCGGCGCAGTTCCGAAGCACAGCGCAACGGCAAGCCGGGAGTCTCGAAGCGGCGGAAGTCCTCCGGCAACCCGGCGGCGCGGGGGCACGGCCGGGTTGCCGGAAAAGCGCCCTCCCGACGCAGACCCGCATGCTTGCAGTGCAAGGCATGCATGCCACTCCAAGCCGTCGGGTCGGCGGCGTGTCCCGCGGGCACCCCGCTGCGGGCACCATGGACGGCAGCGACGGCCCCGGGATACCTGGACCATCGGCAGCCGCAGCCACGCACTCCGACCCGTCTCAGGGAGTTAGACGTCCGAGGGGCAGAAAATTGAAATGGCGGCCGTCACGCGGGAAGAACGGCCATCGCCATGGCCTGCAATGGCTCCGCAACCGGCCCCTGGCTCAGAATCGGTTGATGCCCTGCACGTGGCACTTCGCCACCCAGTTCTGCGCGGTAGTGGCACCGGCGGCGTCGCCCGCTTCCTGGCGCAGCTGGGCAATGGTTTCCCAGTTGCGCGCACACAGCGGGCCGAGCTTGGGACCCAGCGTCCACGACTGCTGGGCCAGCTTCTGCGCCTGCGCGTAGTCGTGCTGGTACACCGCCACCTCGGCGCGATCCTGCAGCAGGTCGGGCGAGTCGGGACTGCGCTTGAGCGCCTGGTCGAGCTTGGCCGCGGCGGCATCGTAATGGCCGGCCTGCACGTCGGCCTCGGCGGCCGCCTGCCATGCGTTGATACCGGGATCGGCCAGCGGCTGCACCGCGATCACGGATTGCTCGCGCTCGCCCGCGGCGCGGATCGCCGCGACCATGGCAGCAGGCGTCAGCGCGGGGTGCCTCGGTGTCTCGACCGGAGCCGGCGTGGTGCAGGCTGTCAGCAAGATCGCCGCCAACGGCAAGGGCCACGCGTACAGGGATCGACGAACGAAGGACATGCTCAGTTTCCGCTGGAAATGGGTTGTGCAACGGCGGGAGCCGTGCCCGGATTGGCCGCGTCGCCGGCAGGCGGGGTTGCCGGGTTGCCGCCACCGAACAGGCTCTGCCAGAAACCGCAGCCTTCGACGTCGCTGGACAGCGAACCGGCCACCACCGGCACCTGCTTCGCGCCCGAGCACTGCGGCTCGGTGGGCTTGCCGTCGGCAGGATTGATCCAGGCCATCTGCAGGCCATCGCCCAGCGTGGTGGGCAGCGGCCTGGTGGGCAGCTTGGCAAACAGGTTGCGCCAGATGCGCAGCGCACCGGTGGCGCCGAACAGGTGGGCGGGCTTGTTGTCGTCGCGGCCGATCCAGAACACCGCGAGGTGCTCGCCGGTGAAGCCGGCGAACCAGCTGTCGCGCAGGTCGTTGCTGGTGCCGGTCTTGCCGGCGGCGTGCAGCGAGGCCAGGCTGGATTCGCCTAGCGAATGCGCGGTGCCGTACAGCGCCACCTGCTGCATCGCCCACGTCACCAGGCGCACCGCCTCCTGGTATTCACCCTTGCCGGTCTGCACCTCGTAGCGCTTGATGGTGCGGCCGTTGCCGTCCACCACGCCGCGCACGGCCAGGAGCGGCAGCGCATGGCCGTCGGAGGCGATGTATTCGTACATCTGCGCCACCTGCAGCGGCGCCAGGTCCAGCGCGCCGATCAGCAGCGAGGGACCGGAGTTGACGTCGGTGAGCCCGAAGGACTGCAGGAACCCGCGGATGCGCGGCAGGCCCACCGCAAGGCCGAGGCGGATGCTGGCGAGGTTCCAGGAATGCGCCAGCGCGTCCACCATCGGCACCATGCCGTGGCTCTGGTTGTCGTCGTTGTGCGGCTCCCACAGCGTACCGTTCTGCATGCGCATGCTGATCGGGCTGTCATCCAGCGCGGTGGCGAGGTTCCAGCGCGAGGGATTGGCCAGCGCCACCAGGTAGACGAAGGGCTTGATGGTGGAACCGATCGGCCGCTGCGAATCCAGCGCACGGTTGAAACCCTGGTCACCGGGAATCTTGCTGCCCACCACGGCCAGCACGCTGCCGTCGTGGGCATCGGTGACCACGCCGGCCGCCTGCGCCGGGTCGGCGCGCTTGCCCAGCTCCTTCATCGTGGTGGTGATGGCCTGCTCGGTGTAGAGCTGCGCGGCCGGGTCCAGCGTGGTGAAGATCGACAGATTGCCCGCGCGCAGCGTGTCCTCGTCGAAATCGCTGGTGATCTGCTGGCGCACCAGCTGCATGAAGGCGGGGAAGCGGTCATGCGGCAGCTGGCCGTTCTTGATCACGTCCAGCGACGTGGCCTGCGCTGCCTTGGCCTGTTCGGGCGAGAGCAGGCCGGTATCGGCGAATTCCTGCAGCACCAGGTTGCGGCGCGCCAGCGCGCGGTCGGGATTGCGGCGCGGATCGTAGTAACTCGGCCCCTTCACCAGGCCCACCAGCATCGCGATCTCCTGCGGGCGCAGGTCGCGCAGCGGACGGCCGTAGTAGAACTCCGAAGCCGCCGCGAAACCGTGCACCGCCTGGCCGCCCTGCTGGCCGAGGAACACCTCGTTGACGTAGGCCTCGAGGATGCGGTCCTTGCTGTAGTGCAGCTCCAGCAGCAACGACATCAGCGCCTCGTTGATCTTGCGCGTGAAAGTCTGCTGGCGGCTGAGGTAGAGGTTGCGCACCAGCTGCTGGGTCAGCGTGGAGGCGCCCTGCACGGTGTGGCCGGCGCGCAGGTTGGCGAACGCCGCGCGCAGGATCCCACCGAAATCGATGCCGATGTTGTGCTTGAAAGTGCGGTCTTCCACCGCCTGCAGGCCGCTCACCAGCAGCGGCGGCAGGTCGGCCAGGCGCACGATGCGCCGGTCCACCTGATCGGCGCCGTACACGGTGGCGATGCGCGCCGGATCGAGATGGGTGAGGTCGATCGTCTTGCCGGTGGCGAGATCGCGCACCGACGCAACCGCACCATTGCCCAGGGTCACCTCGATGCGCTTGGGCAGTTCGCCACCCTCCGGCCCGGCGTAGCCGCGCGAGGAGATCGTGTAGCTGGCCCCGCGCTTCGTCCAGCTGCCCGGCACCTGGCCATGGCCGTCGTCGCTGTAGCCGGCGAAGGTGAGCTCGAGCTGCAGCGCCGCCGGCGTCATCGGCTCGCCCGCGGCCAGCGGCAGCGGCCGCGCGAACACCCGTGTGGGCACCGCGAACACCAGGTCGTTGAAGCGTTCCTGCACACGCTTGTTCAGCACCAGCGTGTACGGCAGCACGAAGCCGACCAGCAGGCCCAGGCCGATCCAGAACGGGATGCGCAGCCACGGCCAGCAGGCCTGGAAGATCAAGCGGAGGCGAGTCAGCAACGCGGGAGATCCAGTGGACGGAGGCTTGGATGATAGGGCCTGCCACCCGGCGCGGATATGAACAGGGTGGGCGCGCAACGGGGCCGAATCATGGCCTTGCCCACGCCGTGCCCCGTAGGAGCGGCTTCAGCCGCGATTCCTACCACCTCACCATGAGGCAATCGCGGCTGAAGCCGCTCCTACAGCCGCTCCAACACGGGGCACGCACGGCTTCAGCCCGCCATGTCCCCCGCCTTGTGCGCGATCCACGCGCCGACCACGGCCGAGACGTAGGGGATAGCCTGCGCGGCGAGGATGAACATCCACAGCATGCCCTCGATGTAGTGGGTGCCGTAGCTCAGTGCCATGCCCACGACGCACAGCATCAGGGCGATCGCCATCAGCAGCTCCTCGCGTACCGGCGCGAAGGCGGCGAAGCTGCTGCCGCCCATGCGCCGGCTCTTGGCCGTCACCACGAACGAGGTCTTCTGGCGGGTGAGGCCGTGCAGGATGCCGCGTGCGATCGCGTGCGAGAGGCCCATGCTGGCCAGCGAGGCCATCAGGGTGTCGTACCAGCTGCAGGGCACGCGGGCGCGGTACAGCACGATGCCGAAGATCGCCTTGGCGAAGAAGAAACCGATCACCGGGATCAGGAACAGCTGCATCGGCAGGCTGAAGTACTGCGGGAGCGCCACCATGCCCGCGGTCCAGAACAGCGCCATCAGGGTGAAGATCAGGTGCAGCGCGTCGGCGAACCAGCTGAACCAGCCGGTGAGGAAATGGAAGCGCTGGCCGGCCGAGAGCGGGCCCTTCTGCGTCATCCAGTGCCATCGGCCCTTGAGGATCTGCATCGCGCCGAACGCCCAGCGGTAGCGCTGGCTCTTGTACGCCTTGAAGTCCGCCGGGGTGAGGCCCTTGCCCATCAGCTCGTCGACGTAGACCAGCTCGTAGCCGGCATGCATCAGGCGCAGGCCGAGTTCCGCGTCCTCGCAGATCGTCCACTCCGACCAGCCGCCGGTACCTTCCAGTGCCGAGCGGCGCACCATGGTCATGGTGCCGTGCTGGATGATCGCGTTGCGCTCGTTCCTGTGGTGCATGCCGATGCGGAAGAAACCGTCGTACTCCCATGCGGTCATGCGGCGGAAGCGGTTGTGCTCGAAGTCGCGGTGCGCCTGCGGGCACTGCACCACGGCCACCTTCGGGTCGTGGAAGTGGCCGGTGAGCGTGGCCAGCCAGTCCGGCCGCACCACGTAGTCGGCATCGATCACCGCCACCACGTCGGCCTCCGGCGCGGTCTCCTTCAGGCCGAAGTTCAGCGCGCCGGCCTTGAAGCCGGGCCACGGTTCCAGGTGGAAGAAGCGGAAGCGCTTGCCCAGCTTCTCGCAGTATTCCTGCACCGGCTTCCACACCGCCGGGTCCTTGGTGTTGTTGTCGATCACCAGCACCTCGTAGTTCTGGTAGTCGAGCTCGGCCAGCGAGTCCAGCGTGACGATCACCATCTCCGGCGGCTCGTTGTAGCAGGCCAGGTGGATCGACACGAACGGCTGCTTCTCGGGGATGTCCGGCCGCAGCATGCCGGCGTGGCGCACCCAGCTGCGCCGCCACAGCACCTCGGTGAACTCGAAGCCGTTGATCAGCAGGATGGCAAGGATCGCGAGCTGCGCCGGGAACAGCAGCACCAGCATCGTCCAGTCCACCCAGCTCAGGTAGAACTGGAACGGCAGTGTGGCCGACCACACGATCAGCCCGCAGGCCAGCTGGATCAGCGCGCAGAAGAAGAAGCGCCCGGTGAGCCTGAAGCGCGCAAAGCGCCGCGCGAACCAGATCATCGGCAGCAGGGCCAGCAGGCTCGCCGCCAGCGCCTTCCACGGCCAGGCGGTGTCCTCGGTCACCGGGCCGGTGAACGGGAACTTCAGCTGGCGGTCGGCGTTGAACATGCCCCAGTACGCCTCGGTGCGGCCCGAGAGCTGCTCCTTCCACGGCTGGTCGAACGCCTCCATCACGTAGTAGTCCAGATGCAGCTGCTTGGCCACGTTGAACCACTGGCGCAGGAAGATCGCCTCGTCGGACACCGACGGATAGGCGTATTCGTGGCGGTCGCCGTTGGACGGCCAGCCGATCTCGCCGATCACGATGTGCTTGTCCGGGAACAGCTTCTGCAGCGTCTCGTAGCTGCCCAGCGCCGCGCCGATGGCGTCCTTGCGCGGAATCCCGTTCCAGTACGGGAACAGGTGCACGGTGATGAAATCCACGTGCTGCGCCAGCTCGGGATACTTCTCCCAGATGTAGTCCGGCTCGGCCGTCGATACCGGCTGGTGCAGCGCAGCGCGCACCCGGTCCAGGTAGGCCATCAGCTGCTCGGGCGGGACGTTGTTGCGGAACAGCACCTCGTTGCCCACCAGCACGCGGGTGATCGTGCCGGGATAGCGCCGCGCCTGCGCGATCAGCGCGTCGATCTCCTTGTCGTTGTTGTCCAGCCGCGTGTCGATCCACGCACCGGCCAGCACCTTCAGTCCCTCGCGCTCCGCCAGGCGCGGAACCTGCGGAGTCTGCAGCATCGAGTAAGTGCGGATGTTGGGGCTGTACTGGTGCACCAGCTTCAGGTCGCCGTCGATCTGCTCGTCGCTGGGGAACTTGTCCTTCAACGGATCCTGATAGCGCTGGTATGGCTCCAGCGCGAAACCGCCGATCGGGCCATGCCAGTCCTCGGGGCCGTGCGGGCGGTTGCTCCACCACCACAGGCCGATGTTCAGCGCGGCCACCATCAGGGCCAGCACGACGGCGGCAAACAGCGAAGGACGGCGGTGGAGGTTGGAAGGATCGGCGCTCAAGAAAATCCCCGTGGGCGCCGCTCCGGGCGCGGGCCAAGCCGCGTGAGCTTAACCAATGCACGGCGGCAGTCTCAATAAATGCCGGTCAAGGCGGTCAGCGCAAGCTCAGGCCGGACCGGGGCGACCGGCCTCCCCGGCCGCACGATCAGGGAAAATCCCGCCAGGGATCAGCTGCGCACGGCCGAAATGCGCAGCGTCCACGCCGGCGAAGCCGCCAGTTGCCGGCGTACTGCTTCCGGCAATTCGACGTGGATGCCGTCGTCGCGCTGCCGCCACGCCAGCTCGCCGCCCGCGCCCAGCACTTGCAACTTCGCGCCCTGCACCGGCTTGAACGAGCGCAACGTGACGCTGGCCGGCGGCTCCTGCTCGCCCTCGTCGACAAGATAAATCGCGTTGACGCTGCCGTCCCTCCCCCGCGTGAAGCGGAACTTGTCTTCGCCGTAGGGCGCGATGGCCCGGCTGCCGTGGATCGCCGGACCGTTGACCCGCATCCATGCACCGATGGCCTGCAGCCGGTCCAGCGCCCCCGCCGGCAACTCGCCGTCGGGCTGCGGGCCGACGCCCAGCAGCAGGTTGCCGCCCTTGGCGACGATGCCAACCAGGGTATGCACCAGTTCGCGCGGGGACTTGTACTTGTCGTGCGGGTTCCACGACCACGAGCCGCCCATCGTCATGCAGGTTTCCCACGGATACGGCAGCGGCTGGTCGGGCACGGCCTGCTCGGGCGTGCGGTAATTCTCATAAGGCCCGCTGACGTCGCGGTCGACCAGCACGATGCCCGGCTGGTTGCGGCGTGCGATGGCGGCCAGCCCCGGCATGTCGATGTCCTGCGCCCACGGCACGTCCGAACTGTAGGCCTTGGCGTCGGGGTGCCCGTTCGCGTTCACCCAGCCGGCGTCCAGCCACATCAGGTCGAGGCCGCCGTACTGCGTGGTGAGTTCGTTGATCTGCGCGTGCGTGAAATCGACGAAGCGCTTCCACATCTCCGGGTACTTGCCCACGTCGTAATTGTTGTTGCGCGTGGGCATGGCCCACAGCGGCGACCAGTAGTCCGGGTGGTGCCAGTCGGCCTTGGAGAAATACGCGCCGATGCCGAAATCGCGCCGGCGGAACGCGTCGAACACCGCCTTGGCGATGTTGGCACGCGGGCTGGCGTGGTACGGCACGTCGGGCGCGGTGACGCGGTAGCCGGTCTGCGCCGTGTCGAACATGCAGAAGCCGTCGTGGTGCTTGGTGGTGAACACCAGGTAGCGCATGCCGGCAGCGTGCGCGGCCTGCGCCCACTTCGCCGGATCGAACTTCACCGGATTGAACTTCGTGCGCAACTGCTCGTAGCGCTGCTTCCACTCGACGTAGCCGACGCCGCCCGGGCGCTTGATCCAGTCCCCCGAGCACAGCGTCCACGACTCGACGATGCCCAGCACGCTGTAGATGCCCCAGTGCAGGATGATGCCGAACTTCCAGTCCGACCACTGCGCCAGCTTCTGCTTCACCAGCGGATCGGTGACCGGAACGTAATCGTCACCCGTGGGCTTGGCATGTTCCTGCTGCGCGACCTGCGCCACGTTCTGGGGAGTCTCGTTGCCAAAGCCCTTGGCGAAGGGCGCCAGCAGGGCCAGCGTCCCAGCACCCTGCAACATGCGGCGGCGGGTCACCATGGGCAATTCCTCGTCCGGCAAAGGCCCAAGTCTCGCACAGGCCCCGCATGGGCGACGACGCCCTGCCGCAGGTCATGCTTGACTCCGGCCCATGTGTATTGTTGTATTGATACACATGGATGCCTCCCTGCTCACCATTCAACCGAACGCCCCCGAGCCGATCTACCGGCAGATCGTGGAGCAGTTGCGCCGGCTGATCGCCAGTGGCCAGCTCGGCACGGGCGACCTGCTGCCCTCCGTGCGCGACGTGGCCGGCTTCCACGCCATCAACCCGATGACGGTATCGCGCGCCTACGGTCTGGCCGAGGCGGAAGGCCTGCTGGAGCGCCTGCGCGGCAAGGGCATGGCCGTGGCCGCCACGCGCCGCGCCAGCCAGACCGAGAACCAACGCCTCGCACTGCTGGAACCGCAGCTGCTGGAACTGGCCCGCCATGCACGCGAGCTGGAACTGCCTGCCGAACCGGTGCTGCGCCGGCTCACCAGGTTGCTGGACGACTGACATTCAACGCATCACCACGGATCGAACTGGGGAAAGACCATGAATGCCGTACTGAAGGAAACCGCATACGCCGCCGCGCCGCTTGCCGTGCACGGCCTCACGCACAGCTACGAGGGCAGCAGCGTGCTGCGCGGCGTGGATCTCGCGCTGGAACCGGGCAGCGTGCTGGGCCTGATCGGGCGCAACGGCGCGGGCAAATCCACGCTGATCCGCGCCATGCTGGGCCTGCTGCAGCCGCTGTCCGGCAGCGCCTTCGTGTTCGGCGAGCCGGCGCTGAAGCTTGGCGACGACGCCAAGGCCCGCCTCGCCTACGTGCCACAGCAACCCGAGGCGCTGGCCTGGCTCACCGCGCAGCAGATGCTGGATTACGTGGGCCGCTTCTATCCGCGCTGGGACACCGAGTTTGCGAACAGGACGCTGGAACGCTGGAACATCCAGCCGAACAAGCTGCTGGCCAAGCTCTCGCCCGGCGAGCGCCAGCGTGTGGACCTGATCCGCGCGCTCGCCTCACAGCCGGAACTGCTGGTGCTGGACGAACCCGCCGCCGCGCTCGATCCGGTCGCCCGCCGCGAGCTGCTGCGCGAAGTGGCGCTGCGCGCGGGCGAGAGCGGCACCACGGTGCTGTTCTCCACCCACATCGTTTCCGACCTCGAACGCGTGGCTTCCGAGATCGCCTTCCTGCACGAAGGCCGCCTGCTGCTGCGCTGCGGCGTGGACGAAACCAAGGAGCGCTATGCGCGCCTGTGGCTGCCCGCCGCGAAGAGCGCCGCCGCGCCCGCGCAGGCACTGAGCCGTCGCCGCCACGAGGACGGCAGCCTCAGCCTGGTGGTGGAGCGCGACGCCCATGAGCAGTGGCCGGAAGCGGCGAAGCTCGCCGGCGCCCGCCTCGACGCGCTGGGACTGGAAGATCTGTTCGTGGAAATCGCCGAATGAAGTGCCGCGAGACAAACAGCACGGGAGACAAGACATGCGCCTGAATGACGTGTTGCTGGTGCCGTGGCGCTCGACCCACCGCCCGCTGCGCTGGCTGTCGCTGGCGATCGTGACCGCCTGCATGCTGGGCGCGATCGCGGTCGGCCATTTCATGCCCGGCCCCCGCTGGTGGCTGGGCAGCACGATCGCGTACTGCTTCGGCGTGGCCTACGCGTGGGCATTCTGGCTCTGCACCGCGCTGCTGCTGGCGATCGACGCGCGCAAGCTGCGACTGCCCGGCATGCAGCGCGCGGCGACCTGCAGCGTGTTGCTGTACGGCCTGCTCATGCTCGCCCTGCCGGTGTTCGTCCTGGGCGCGCTGGGCGCGAACGCGCCGGTCGTGGCCCTGCTGGTGGCGCTGGCGATGGCCGGCAGCCTCGCCTTCGTGCTGCTGCCGCGCTGGTGCGCGATGGTGATGGGCTTCCTGCCCGCGCTGAGCGTCGGCCTGCGTTACGCCGCCCACCTGCCGCCGTGGTCCGACCCGCGCTGGCCGGCCTGGGGCACGTTGGCTCTGATCGTGCTGCTGGTCGCGAACGTGCTGCGCTGGCGTCATCTGCTGCGCAGCGATACGGACAACGAGCTGGGTTTCGGCAGCGCGATAGTGACGCAGTTCCGCCGCCAAGGTGCGATGGGCAACTGGAACGGCCTGCAGCAGCTCGACAGTGGACAGCTGATCCGCCAGCGCCCGGACTGGATGCAGCCGCGCGCGAATCTGCGCCGCACCGGACCGCAATCGCCGATGCACACGCTACGGGTCGCGCTGGGCGGCTGGTACCTGCCCAAGACGCTGACCGGCCATCTGCGCGCGCTGGCGCCAATACTGTTGCCGATACTGCTGGCGATCCCGGTGATGGCGATCATGCATGCGGGCGAGCATCGCGACCACACCGCGCATATCGCGATGATATCCGCCGGACTCGGCCTGCTGGGCTGGCTGAGCCTGTTCGGCGGCCTGATGCTCGCCACCATGACCACGCTGCTGGTACGTCAGCGCTGGCAGCGCACGAACGCGGAGCTGCCGCTGCTGGCCCTGCTGCCGGGCCTGGGCGATGCGCAGGGCATGCGGCGCGACCTGTTGCGCTCGATATTCGCCATTCCGTTTGCGCTGCAGGCCGTGCTGCTCATCGTCATGCTGATCGCCGCCCTCGCCATGCATCTGAAAGGCCTCGCCGTGCTGCTGGTAGCGCTGCCCCAGCTCGCCGCCGCCGGCGCGATGGTGGCGCAGGTGCTATGCGCGCTTGGCGGGCGCAAGCTGCCGAGCTGGGGCGAGTGGCTGGTCCATGTCCCGTTCGTGCTGCTGTTCTTCCTCAGCACCTTCATTCCGATGGCCACGCTGGGCAGGCACCCGTGGCGGGGCGCTACCCTCGTCGAGCCGTGGTTGCTGGCCGCCTGGGTGGCGCTGGCACTGGTAGTGGCATGGCTCGGCCGCCGTGGCTGGCGGGGCTTGCTGGCGCGACCGCACCCTTTCCTCGCGGATTGAAATAAGTGCTCCAATTCATGACCACCGCACGACTGCAACGCGACTCAAGCTGCCGTTCATCACCACCGCGGCAATCATCCGCGAACAGACCGCACTCGCGCAGCGGCATTTACCTACGCCACCATGCCTGCCGGCTGGCGGAGCGCTTTCGATCCAAACCCCGGGACGCGAGGTCCGCGTCCGCCTTCGCAAACGACACAAGGACTGAACGATGAAGATGCGAGCACTGCGACTGGCCGCGGCGATCGGCCTGTCCCTGGCGGCGGGTGGCGCGATGGCCGCCACGCGCGACGCCGACGTCACCCGCGCCACCCTCGACAACGGCCTGCGCGTGGTGATCGTGCGCGACACGCTGGCGCCGGTGGTGACCACGGAAATGAACTACCTCGCCGGTTCCGACGAGGTCCCTGCGGGCTTCCCTGGTACGGCGCACGCGGTGGAGCACATGATGTTCCGCGGCAGCCCGGGCCTCAGCAAGGACCAGCTCGCAGCGATCGCGGCGAACATGGGCGGCGCGTTCGACGCCGACACCACGCAGGGCGTGACACAGTACTACTTCGTGGCGCCCGCGCAGGATCTCGACGTGGCGCTGCACGTGCAGAGCCTGCGCATGCGTGGCGTGGACATGGACCCGAAGGAGTGGGACAAGGAGCGCGGCGCGATCGAGCAGGAAGTCTCGCGCGACCTCTCCAGCCCCGACTTCAAGTTCTACACGCAGTTGCTGGAGCAGATGTTCTCCGGCACGCCCTACGCGCACACGCCGCTGGGCACGCGCCCCTCGTTCGACAAGACCACGGCGGCGATGCTGAAGAATTTCCATGACACCTGGTACGCGCCGAACAACGCGATCCTGGTGATCGCGGGCGACGTCGACCCCGCCGCCACGCTGGCCAGGGTGAAGGCCGAGTTCGGCGGCATCGCGCGCAAGCCGCTGCCCGCACGGCCGGCGTTCGCGTTCAGGCCGGTCGAGGCGAAGACGGTGCAGCTGCCCACCGACAGCCCCTACGGCTCGGTCTACCTGGGCTACCGCATGCCGGGGCTCACCTCTAAGGATTACGCCACCGCGCTGGTGCTGAGCCAGGCGCTGGGCTCGCAGCGCGCCGCGCTGGCCGGCATGCGCTTCGACGGCACCGCGCTGTTCGGCGGCTTCTTCGACGAGTCGATGCCGCAGGCCGGCGTGGGCATGGCGGTGGGCATCTTCCCCAAGGGCGGCAACCCGCAACCCATCCTCGCGAAGATGCAGTCCATCCTCGCCGAGGCGGCGGCCAAGGGCGTCGATCCGGCCCTGGTGGACGCGGCCAAGCGCAAGGCGATCGCGGACCTCGAATTCAAGAAGAACTCGGTGGACGGCCTCGCCAACGCGTGGTCGCATGCACTGGCCTTCCAGGGCGCCGCATCGCCGGACGCGATCAAGGCGGCGGTCGAAGCGGTGACGCCGGCGGCGGTGAACGCGCTGGCGAAACGGACCTTCGACCCCGCCCATGCGATCACCGCGATCCTCACCCCCGAGAGCTCGGGCAAGCCGGTGGCGGGCAAGGGCTTCGGCGGCGCCGAGAGCTTCGCGTCCAGCCCCGACAAGCCGGTGCAGCTGCCGGCCTGGGCCGAGCAGGCGTTCGCGAAGCTCGACGTTCCGAAGTCCTCGCTCCAGCCCGTGTCGTACATCTTGCCGAACGGCCTCAGGCTGATCGTGCAACCCGAATCGATCAGCGACACGGTGGAGCTCTACGGCCGCATCAAGACCAACGAGGACCTGCAGTCGCCCAAGGGCGAGGAAGGCGTGGCCAACGTGCTGGACGGCCTGTTCCCGTTCGGCACCGAGCACATGAACCGCCTGCAGTTCCAGCAGGCGCTGGATGCGATCAGCGCGCACGAGGACGCCGGCAGCAGCTTCTCGCTGGCGGTGCCGTCCGCGCACTTCGCCGAAGGCGTGAACCTGCTCGCCGACAACGAGCTGCACCCGGCACTGCCGCCGCAGGCCTTCGCGGTGGTGCAACAGCAGACCGCCGGCATGGTGGCCGGCGAGCTGCAATCGCCCGATTTCCTGTTCGAGCTGGGCCTGAGCAAGGCGCTGCTGCCCGCCGGCGATCCGCAGCTGCGCCATGCCACGCCGCAGGACGTGATGGCGCTGACGCTGGACAAGGCGAAGCAGTACTACGCGCAGACCTTCCGTCCCGACATGACCACGATCGTGGTCGTGGGCAAGGTCGACCCCGCACAGGCGAAGCAGGTGATCGAACAGGCCTTTGGCGGCTGGAAGGCCGCTGGACCGAAGCCCGACACCGACTACGCCGCCACGCCCGCGAACCAGCCCGGCAAGCTGCACGTGCCCGATGCCAGCGCGGTGCAGGACAGCGTGGACATGGCGCAGACCATAGCCGTCACCTACGACGACCCGGCGCGTTTCGCGATCAACCTGGGCAACCAGGTGCTGGGCGGCGGCTTCTATGCCTCGCGGCTCACCCGCGACCTGCGCGAGAAACACGGCCTGGTCTATACCGTGGGCGTGGGCCTGGACGCCGACAGGCATCGCAGCACCTACAAGGTGTTCTTCGGCTGCGATCCGGACAAGGTGGGCGCAGCCAGCGCGCTGGTCGTGCAGGACCTCAAGCAGATGCAGCAGCAGCCGGTGACCGACACCGAACTCATGCAGGCCAAGGGCATCCTGCTGCGCCGCATCCCGCTGGGCGAATCCAGCTTCGGCGCGATCGGCGGCCAGCTGCTCACGCTGGCGCAGCAGGGCAAGCCGCTGGATGCGATGACCATCGCCGGCCAGCACTACCTGGAACTGACCGCGCCCGAGGTGCAACAGGCCTTCGCGAAGTATGTGCGGCCGGATGGCCTGGTCACCGCGGTAAAGGGGCCTGCGCCCAAGAATTGAGCGCCCCCCTGTAGGAGCGGCTTCAGCCGCGACTGACCGAGCAAATCGCGGCTGAAGCCGCTCCTACGGGTTTATTTCAGCAGCGAGCGCAGCATCCACGCCGTCTTTTCGTGCGCCTTCAGGCGGCCGGTGAGCATGTCGGCGGTGCCTTCGTCGCCAGCCTTGCCGGCTACCTTGATCGCAGCGCGCGCGGTATGTGCAGCGATCTCGTGGCCTTCCATCAGCTGGCCCACCATCACCTTCCACTCCGGCACACCGGACTCTTCCTTGATCGAACTGAGCCTGGCGAACTGGCTGTAGGAGCCGGGCGCGAACATGTCCAGCGTGCGGATGCGTTCGGCCACCTCGTCCACGGCCAGCCACAGCTCGTTGTACTGGGTCTCGAACATCCCGTGCAGGCTGTTGAATTGCGGGCCGGTGACGTTCCAGTGGAAGCTGTGGGTCTTGAGGTACAGCGAATAGGTGTCGGCCAGCAGCTTCGACAGCTGCCTGGCGATGGCTTCGCGATCCTTGCGGGCGATACCGATGTTCGTGGGCATGGCAGATTCCTCGTTGCGTCTGGGGATGGAACGACAGTAACGACCCTGCGCATGACAGTGAAATGAATCCTCGCGATGCCCGCGATAGCGACAGGCTATCGGGTGATGGGAGCGCCTGCCGCTATCATGTGCGGTCCCATGAACGATACGAACCGCCCTCGCCCTGCGCCCGCCGCCGACCACTCCCTGCGCGAACTGCGCCGGACGCTGGACGGTGTTTGCAGCCGCGACTTCGGCCGCCTGCTGGGGCGCTGGCGTGGACTGTCCCAACGACCCGACGAGAAGAAGCTCACCGCGCTGGCCGTGGATATCGAGGTCTCCGCGGCGAAGCGCCGCGCGCGTATCGAGTCCAAGCCAGCGATCCGCCTGGACGAATCGCTGCCGATCGCCGCGCGCGCGGATGAAATCGTCAAGCTGATCCGCGGGCACCAGGTGGTGGTGATCGCCGGCGAAACCGGCTCGGGCAAGACCACGCAGCTTCCCAAGCTCTGCCTCGCGGCCGGTCGCGGCGAGGCAGGATTGATCGGCTGTACCCAGCCGCGCCGTCTCGCCGCGCGCTCGGTGGCGCGCCGAGTGGCGGAGGAACTGGGCACGCAACTGGGCGACCAGGTGGGCTTCCAGGTGCGCTTCACCGACCAGGTGAGCGAGCGCACGCTGGTGAAGTTCATGACTGACGGCATCCTGCTCGCCGAGACCCAGGGCGATCCGTGGCTGTCGGCCTACGACACCCTGATCATCGACGAGGCGCACGAGCGCAGCCTCAACATCGACTTCCTGCTCGGCTACCTCAGGCGGCTCGCCGCGAAACGGCCCGAGCTGAAGATCATCGTCACCTCCGCCACCATCGACACGGCGCGCTTCGCCGAGCACTTCGGCGGCGCGCCGGTGGTGTCGGTGGAAGGCCGCGCGTACCCGGTGGAATTGCGCTGGCGACCGGTCGACATGCCCGTAGGAGCGCACCCTGTGCGCGATGCTTCTCCTGCCATAGCGGCAAAAAGCGATCGCGCACAGGGTGCGCTCCTACGCTCGAACATCCAACAGGGCAGTGCCGAACACATCGCCGTCGTGCTCGACGAGATCATGGCCGACCGCAGCCTCGGCGGCGGCCCGGGCGACGTGCTGGTATTCCTGCCCGGCGAGCGCGAGATCCGCGACGCGCACCTGCTGCTGTCGCGCCGCCAGTACCGCGAGACCGAGATCCTCCCGCTGTACGCACGACTCTCCGCCACCGACCAGGACCGCGTGTTCAAGCCCGGCCCGAAACGTCGCGTGGTGCTGGCGACCAACGTGGCGGAAACCTCGCTCACCGTGCCGCGCATCCGCTACGTGGTCGATACCGGCAGCGCGCGCGTGAAGCGCTACAGCCAGCGCAGCCAGCTCGAACGCCTGCACGTCGAACCCGTCTCGCAGGCCGCCGCCGACCAGCGCAAGGGCCGCTGCGGCCGCGTGGGCCCGGGCATCTGCTACCGCCTGTACGACGAGGCGGATTTCGCCGCGCGCCATGCCTTCACCGACCCCGAACTGCTGCGCTCCTCGCTGGCCAACGTGATCCTGCGCATGCTGGCGCTGAAGCTGGGCGAGGTGGGCGACTTCCCCTTCCTCGACGCGCCCGACCCGCGCGTGGTGGCCGATGGCTATCGTCGCCTTGCCGAGATCGGCGCCATCGACGACGCGCGCGCGCTCACTGCCATCGGCCGCACGCTGGCGAAGCTGCCGATCGACGTGCAGCTGGCGCGCATGCTGGTCGAGGGCGACAGGCTCGGTGCGCTGCGCGAACTGCTGACGGTGGTGTCCTTCCTCAGCATCCAGGATCCGCGCGAGCGCCCCGCCGACGCGCGCCAGCAGGCCGACGCCGCGCATGCGGCCTTCGCCGATCCCAAGTCCGATTTCATCGGCGTGCTGAACCTGTGGCGCGAATACCACACGGCGCACGAGGAACTCACCCAATCGAAACTGCGCGACTGGTGCTCGCGGCACTTCCTCAGCTTCATGCGTATGCGCGAGTGGCGCGAGTTGCACCGGCAGTTGCTGCTGGTGGTGCAGGAGCTGGGGTGGACAATGACTTCTCCCTCTCCCCTCCGGGGAGAGGGTTGGGGTGTGGGGCCCAGCTCGCGTGAGGTTGGGTAGAACAAGCGCACATCGCACGAACGCGCACGCAAGCCCCACCCCCTCACCCCAACCCTCTCTCCGCAGGGAAGAGGGAGTGAAAACGAAGCTGCTCGCCAATTCGAAAACGTTCACCGCTCCCTCCTCACTGGCCTACCCACGCAAGTAGGCCGCAAGGACGAACGCGGCATCTTCCAGGGCACCCGCGAGCGCAAGTTCCAGGTGTTCCCTGGCTCCGCGCTGGCGAAGGTGCCGCCGAACTGGGTGTTCGCCGCGCAGATCCTCGACGTGGGCGGCAAGGTGTGGGCGATGATGTGCGCGCGCATCGAACCGGCATGGATCGAGCAGCAGGCCGCGCACCTGCTGAAATCCAGTTGCCGCGACGCGCACTGGTCGAAGAAGCGCGGCTGCGTGGTGGCCTACGAGCAGGTGAGCCTGTTCGGCCTGAACCTGGTCGAGCGCCGCGCGGTGACGTTCGAGAAACAGGACCCCGCGCTGGCGCACGAGATCTTCCTGCGCGAAGCGCTGGCCCGTGGCGACATCGAGGCGCGCGCCGACTTCGTGCGCGCCAACCAGCGCGTGCTGGAAGACGCCCAGGGCATCGAGGCGAAGCAGCGCCGCGAAGGCCTGATCCGCCACGAGGACGAATTGGTTGATTTCTTCCGCGGCAAGCTGCCGGTGGACATCTCGTCCAGCCGCGCGCTGGATGCGTGGTATCGCCATGCGCGCCCCGCCGAGCAGGCGGCCTTGCGCTGGTCGCTGGACGACGTGATGGTGGGTGGCGCAGGGCTCGATCCCAAGGCCTTCCCTGCCGCGCTTGAGATCGTACCGGTGGCCGCCATCGGGGCGCCGGCGGCGGGCGCGCAACGTTACCGCCTCGAATACCGCTTTGTGCCCGGCGACGAGGCCGACGGCGTGACCCTGCATCTGCCGCTGGCGATGCTCAACGCCCTGCCCGCCGCGCGCTGCGAGTGGCTGGTGCCCGGCCTGCTCGCCGACAAGGCCGCCGAACTGATCCGCGGCCTGCCCAAGGCGCTGCGCCGCAACTTCGTGCCCGCGCCGGACTTCGCGCGCGCCTTCGCCGAAGCCGAGGCGCCGCGCGACGAGCCGCTGGCGCAGGCACTGGCCGCCTTCCTCAAGCGCGCCACCGGCGTAGACATCGACGCCGCCGAGTTCGCTGCCGTGGAACTGGCGCCGCATTTCCTGATGCGCTATCGCCTGCACGACGACAGCGGCCGCACCCTGGCCGCCGGTCGCGACCTCACTGCACTGCGCGCCGAGTGGGAGGGCCGTGCACGCGAAGCATTTTCGCGCAAGACCGACGTGGAACTTACCCGCGAGGACGTCACCGCATGGGACTTCGAGGAGATTCCCCACGAAGTGCGCTCCAAGGGCAATCTGCTGGCGTTTCCCGCGTTGGTCGACCTGGGCGACGCGGTGGCACTGCGCGTGTTCGAACGCCGCGACGAAGCCGCCGCCGCCCACCTCGACGGTGTGCGACGCCTGCTGCGCAACACGCTCGCCAGCGACCTGAAGCAGGCGCGCCGCCGCCTGCCGATCGCCAACCCGCTGGCACTGAAATACGCCTCGTTGGGTGGCGTCGATGGCTTGCGCGAGGATCTGGTCGAAGGCGGCTTCGACGATCTCATCGCCCGCCTCGACCTCGACGCGCGCAGTGCTGGCGCGTTCGAGGCGCTGCGCACGCAGGCCGCACGCGAACTGTTCGCCTGCGCCGTCGAACGACTGAAGCTGGCCGAACCGGTCATCGAGGCGCAGGCCGAACTCAGGCCATGGCTACAGCCGCCCCTGCTGGGCTTCGCGCGCGCCAGCTACGACGACCTGCGCGAACAGCTCGATGCCCTGCTCGCCCCCGGCTTTCTGCGCGAACTGCCGCCGGCGCGGCTCGCGCACTATCCGCGCTACCTCAAGGCCATGCGCCTGCGCGGCGAACGCCTACGGCAGGACCCGGCGAAGGACCAGCAACGCATGCTGCAGGTGCTGCCCTACTGGCGCGAATACCTGAAACACCGCGCCGCCGGCGACGGCAACCTCGACGAACTGCGCTGGCTGATCGAGGAATGGCGGGTGTCACTGTTCGCGCAGGAGCTGAAGACGGCGGAGCCGGTGTCGGCCAAGCGCCTGGCGAAGGCGCTGGAGACAGCCTGAGGTTCAGTCGGGCAGGCACCCGCCCTGATGTAGGAGCGGCTTCAGCCGCGATGCTCTTCAGATTTTCGAACACCCTGCCAAAAGCATCGCGGCCGAAGCCGCTCCTACCTCCTACCCACCGGCAAGATGGGCCATGCGAGCACGGCGGGTTTTTGAACGG
>NZ_JBFOHK010000005.1:0-413945 GCF_040812335.1 Rhodanobacter lycopersici | reverse complement strand
TCCACACAATTCACCTGTGCACACTGTCAAAGATCACTTCACCGCGGAACCTTCCGCCAGGGGACATTTCGTCCCGGTGAGCCGCCCATTCTACATCGTTCTTTCAGGCCGTCAACAGTCTCGAAGAGGAATTTTTCTGCGGGAACGTGAGGCAAACCCTTCGAAGCTGGGTGGCTCGTCGAAGGGGCGAGAATCATAGCGCCGTGCAGCGCGACTGGGAAGGGGCAATGCGCAAAATTTTCGACGGGATCGCCGACTACACTGGCCCGACCACACGCCACGCGAGGCAACACGCCATGCTGAAATCCCTGCTTGCCGCAGCGCTGCTGATGCTGGGCGGCCATGCCTGTGCCGCCTCGACGGATGTCGCGCCCCTCAGCGTGACCCTGCACGGCCAACACTTCTCGGTGGAACTGGCCACCAACGAAGCCGCGCGCGAGCACGGCTTGATGATGCGCACCTCGCTGGCGGCAGATCATGGCATGCTGTTCGTGTTTCCCGACACCGCACCGCGCGGATTCTGGATGAAGAACACCCTGATCCCGCTCGACATCCTGTACTTCGATGCCGAACGCAAGCTGGTGTCGACGCAGCTGGACGTACCGCCGTGCAAGGCCGATCCCTGCCCGGTCTACCCCAGCGCGGGGCCTGCGCGTTACGTACTGGAGCTGTCGGCGGGTACGGCCACGCGGATCGGCGTGCGCGACGGCGACACGCTGGCGATCGACGGCCGGCTGGGTACGGTCGACTGAGTGACGTCGGCGGGTGGAACGAGCGCCAGGCCGACGCGGTAGGGGATCAATGCTTCGGGGCGGATCGCGTCGAGCATGTCCCAGTCGTCTTCGAACGGAATGAACTGCTGCATGGTGAGGCTTCCGGCGTCACGCGCGTGGGGTACGCGTGGAAGCATCACAGCGGATCGACGGGCCCGTTCGCAGGCGCAAACGTGGCGAAAACGGGCCGGCCGCTGGCAGAGATCGGCGATCAGTCGACCTCGATCATCTCGAAGTCGCTCTTGGTGGCGCCGCAATCCGGACAGGTCCAGGCCTCGGGCACGTCTTCCCAGCGCGTGCCGGGTTCGATGCCCTCTTCCGGCACGCCCAGCGCCTCGTCGTAGATGTAACCGCAGACCACGCACATCCATTTGCGCAGTGCGGTGCTTTCGGTGGAGCTCTGGCTCATCGTCGGGCTTCTTTGTTCGAGGGTGAATAGTGCATTCTCGCAACTCGCCTGCCGTTGCGAAAGCGCGCGGCGTCCACCTCCGCCCTTGCGGGCGCACGGAAGCCTCGTGCCATGACCGATTCCCGCTTCACCGGCCGCGGCCTGTACGCGATCACCGACGGCCCCCGCTCCGGCCTGCCTGAAGCCGTCGCGCAGGTGCTGGCCGGCGGCGCGCGTGCCCTGCAGTACCGCGACAAGACCGCCGATGCCGCGCGGCGCCACGCCGAAGCCTCCGTGCTCAGGCAGCTGTGCGATGCGCACGCCGTGCCGCTGATCGTCAACGACGACGTCGCGCTGGCCGCCGCGGTGGGCGCCGCCGGCGTGCACCTGGGCCGCGACGACGACGACGTGGCCGCCGCCCGCGCGGCGCTGGGTCCCGGCGCGATCATCGGCGTGTCCTGCTACGACTCGCTCGAACGCGCCCGTGCCGCCACGGCCGCCGGGGCCGACTACGTGGCGTTCGGCGCGTTCTTCCCCTCGCCCACCAAGCCGCAGGCGGTGCGCGCGCCGCTGGAGCTGCTGCGGCAGAGCGCCACGCTGGGCGTGCCGCGGGTGGCGATCGGCGGCATCACGCCGGACAATGCCCTTCCCCTGGTCGAAGCCGGCGCGGACTTTCTTGCCGTGATCTCGGCAGTGTTTGCCGCGCCCGACGCACGCGCCGCCGCACAGCGCTTCGCCCGCCTCTACCCCACCGATTGAGTAAAGCATCGATGAGCACCAGCCACGAACTGTTCCAGCGCGCCAGACAACTCCTTCCCGGCGGCGTGAACTCGCCGGTGCGCGCGTTCAAGTCGGTGGGCGGTGAGCCGTTCTTCACCGCGCGCGCCGACGGTGCGTATCTCTGGGACGTGGAAGGCATGCGCTACATCGACTATGTGGGCTCGTGGGGACCGATGATCGTGGGCCACAACCACCCGGCCGTGCGCGAGGCGGTGGAGCGCGCGGTGAAGGACGGCCTCTCCTTCGGCACCCCCTGCCCGGCCGAGGTGACGATGGCCGAGACCATCGCGAAACTGGTGCCGTCGATGGAAATGGTGCGCATGGTGAACTCCGGCACCGAGGCCACCATGTCGGCGATCCGCCTCGCCCGCGGCGCCACCGGCCGCGCGAGGATCGTGAAGTTCGAGGGTTGCTACCACGGCCACGGCGACAGCTTCCTGGTGAAGGCTGGCTCCGGCGCGCTCACCTTCGGTGTACCCACCTCGCCCGGCGTGCCCAAGGCGAATGCCGACCTCACGCTCACCCTACCCTACAACGATCTCGATGCCGCCAAGGCCTTGTTCGCCGAGCAGGGCAGCGAGATCGCCGGCCTGATCATTGAGCCAGTCGCCGGCAACATGAACTGTATCCCGCCGGTGGACGGCTACCTGCAGGGCCTGCGCGAACTGTGCACGCAGCACGGTGCGCTGCTGATCTTCGACGAGGTGATGACCGGTTTCCGCGTGGCGCTGGGCGGTGCGCAGGCGCTGTACGGCGTGATGCCCGACCTCACCACCTTCGGCAAGATCATCGGCGGCGGCATGCCGGTGGGCGCCTATGGCGGCCGCCGCGACCTGATGGAGCAGATCGCCCCGGCCGGCCCGATCTACCAGGCCGGCACGCTCAGCGGCAATCCGGTGGCGATGGCGGCGGGCCTGGCGATGCTGGAGCTGATCCAGGCGCCGGGCTTCCACGACACGCTGGCCACGCGCACACGCCTGCTCTGCGACGGTTTCCAGTCGGTCGCCGATGGCGCGGGCGCACCGTTCAGCACCAACTGCGCGGGCGGCATGTTCGGGTTGTTCTTCTGCGCGGAGAAAGTCACCAGCTATGCGCAGGCCACCACGGCGGACACGGCGCTGTTCAACCGCTTCTTCCACGGCATGCTGAAGCGCGGCGTGTACCTCGCACCCAGCGCGTTCGAAGCGGGCTTCCTGTCCAGCGCGCATTCGGACCAGGACATCGCCGACACCCTGCAGGCGGCGCGTGAGGCGCTGGCCGAAGCCCGCGCGGGATAGCCGCGTGGCGGCGCCGATCACCCGGCAACACGAGCGCGACAGCCATCTGTCACCGGCAGCGCAGCAAGGCTGGCGGCGACGCGCCTTCGACATCGTATTCGGCACGGACACCCGCGCCGGGCGCGCCTTCGACATCATGCTGATGGCCGCCATCGTGATCAGCGTGCTGGTGACCATGCTGGACAGCGTGGCGGCGCTGCACGCACGCTGCGGCGGAGTGTTGCGCGTGGCGGAGTGGCTGCTCACCGCACTGTTCACCGCCGAATACATCCTGCGCCTCGCGGTACTGGCACGCCCACTGCGCTACGCGCGCAGCTTCTATGGTCTGATCGATCTGGTGGCGATCCTGCCTTCGCTGACGAGCCTGGTGCTCACCGGCACCGAGCAACTGATCGGCATCCGCGCGCTGCGCATCCTGCGCATCTTCCGCGTGCTCAAGCTGGCCCGCTACGTGGGCGCGGCCGAACAGATGGGCGACGCACTGAAGCGCAGCCGACGCAAGATCTTCGTGTTCATTGCCACCATGCTGATACTGATCTCGGTATTCGGCGCGATCATGTATGTGGTGGAGGGCCCCGCCCACGGTTTCACCAGCATCCCGCGCGCGATGTACTGGGCCGCCGTGACCATGGCCACGGTGGGTTTCGGCGACATCGCGCCGAGCACGCCGCTGGGCCAGTTCATCACCACCATCATGATCTTGATCGGTTACGGCATCATCGCCGTACCCACCGGCATCTATGCGGCGGAGTTCACCAACTCACTGAACCGTGCACAGCTTCAGCGGCGCTGCAAAGCCTGTGGCTGGCACGGCCACGAGACGGAAGCACGCTACTGCAACCACTGTGGCGCCGCACTGCCAGCCGGCATGCACGCACCACACTGAGCGCCTACCAGCTGCCGGTGTTCGGCATCGACGCCCACGGCTCCTGCGACGGCAGGTGGCCGTCCTGCAGCAGCTCGATGGAAATCAGGTCGGGCGAGCGCACGAAGGCCATGTGGCCGTCACGCGGCGGGCGGTGGATGGTGTAGCCCATGTCCAGCAGTCGCTGGCAGGTGGCGTAGATGTCTTCCACGCGGAACGCGAGGTGGCCAAAGTTGCGCGCGCTGCCATAGTCCTCGGTGGAGCCCCAGTTGTACGTCAGCTCGACTTCGGCCTCGGGGCTGTCCGGCGCGGCGAGGAAGACCAGGGTGAACTTGCCCTGGGCGTTCTCCATGCGGCGCACTTCGCGCAGCCCCAAGCCTTCGCAGTAGAAGCGCAGCGAGGCATCAATGTCGCGCACGCGCACCATGGTGTGCAGGTATTTCATCGCCAATCTCCTTCGGTATTCAGGCTTGCGCGAAGGCGCCCAGCGCCGCGTGCAGGCGCTTGAGTCCTTCCGCCAGTTCCTCGTCGCTGATCGTCAGCGGCGGCACGAAGCGCAGCACGTCCGGGCCGGCCTGCAGCAGCAGCAGGCCGTGTGCGGCGGCTTGGTCGAGGATCTCGCCGGCCTTGCCCTTGTTCGCCGCATTCAACACCGAGCCGATCATCAGGCCACGGCCGCGCACTTCGTCGAACAACTGCAGTTCGTCGTTGATGCGCGCCAGGCCCGCGCGCAGCGCATCCGCCTGGCGCGCCACGTTCGCCAACACCTCGGTCGAGCCCAGCTTGCGCAATGCCACGCGCGCCACCGCGGTGGCCATCGGATTGCCGCCGAAGGTGGTACCGTGCGCGCCGTACTGCATCACCTCGGCCACCTTCGGGCCAGCCAGCATAGCGCCGATGGGAAAGCCGCAACCCAGCGCCTTGGCCAGGGTCACGATGTCCGGCTTCACGTGGTCATGCGCGTGCGCGAACAGCGTGCCGGTACGGCCCATGCCGCACTGGATCTCGTCCAGCACCAGCAGCGCGCCGTGCGCGTCGCACAGTTCGCGCACGCGCTGGAGGAAGCCCGGCGCCGCCGGCAGCACGCCGCCCTCGCCCTGCACCGGCTCCAGCATCACCGCGGCGATGTCGCCGGTGGTAAACGCGGTTTCCAGCGCCGCGGCGTCGTTGAAATCGAGGTAGCGGAAACCTCCCGGCAGCGGCTCGTAGCCGGCCTGGTATTTCGGCTGGGCGGTGGCGGTGACGGTGGCCAGGGTGCGGCCGTGGAACGAACCCCTGAAGGTGACGATGACGCGCTTGTCCGCAGCGCGCCCCTGCGCCGCTGCCCACTTGCGCACCAGCTTGATCGCCGCCTCGTTCGCCTCGGCGCCGGAGTTGCAGAGGAACACGCGCTCGGCGAAACCGCTCGCGTTCACCAGCTCCTCGGCAAGGCGCAGCGGCGGCTCGGTGTAGAACACGTTGCTGGCGTGCCACAGCTTGTGCGCCTGCGCGGTGAGCGCGGCAAGCAGGTCGGGGTCCTGGTGACCCAGCGCGTTCACCGCGATGCCGGCACCGAAGTCGATGTAGTCGCGTCCTTCCGTGTCCCACACCCGTGCGCCCTTGCCGTGGTCGAGCACCAGCTCGCGCGGCTTGTAGACCGGCAACCAGTAGCGCTGGCCGAGGTCGAGCAGGCGGGAGGACGGGGTCGATTCGTGTTGCTGCATGGGGCACTCCGGGTTGCGCTCCCGGCCATGTTCCCGTGCTCGCCCGCCGCGTCACGGAACGCCGGGGATCGCACGCAGCCTGGTGGTGCGCGTCAAGCCGCGATTATCCCATGGGCCGGCGTCGAATCAGTAGCCGATCCGGCGCGGAGCTGCGGGCGGAAGCCGATTCGCCCCACCTGTCCGCCGGCACCGGACCAGTGCGGCTAGTGCGCGCGCAATTCCTGCAACTCCAGTCGGTGCTTCTTGCACAGGCGGTACACGGTGACCCGGGATATCCGCAGGCGTCGCGCGCATTCGCTGATATTGAAGCGGCACTCACGCAGGCAGGCGGCGACGGCCTCCCGCTCGGCCAAGGCGCGGGAGACACCCAGGCCGGCGCTGACCGGAGTACCGCGTACCGGCGCATCAGTCGGCAAGGCGAGGTCCGCGGTGCTGATCAGCGCACCTTCCGCCATCACCGCGGCGCGCTGCACCCGGTTCCGCAACTCGCGCACGTTGCCCGGCCAGGTGTATTGGCGCATCGCGCGCAGTGCCGTGCTTTCGAAACCGTGAACGGTGCAGGCCTGCCGTTCGCGAAAGCGTTCGAGGAAACGATGCGCCAGCAATTCCACATCGTCACCGCGTTCGCGCAGCGGCGGTATCTGCAGCCTGAGCACGTTGAGCCGATAGTACAGATCCTCACGGAAGTGCCCTGCCGCCACGGCGTGCTCCAGGTCCAGGTGGGTGGCAGCCATCACGCGTACGTCGACCTCGATCGGCCGGCTGCTGCCCACGCGTTGCAGCACCCCTTCCTGCAGGAAACGCAGCAGGTTGGTCTGCACGTCCAGCGGCAGGTCGCCGACTTCGTCCAGCAGGATGGTGCCGCCCGCCGCACTCTCGATGTGCCCGATCCGTCGCGCGGTGGCGTCGGTGAACGCGCCACGCTCATGGCCGAACAGCTCGGACTGCACCAGATTGAGCGGCAACGCGCCGCAGTTGATCGCCACGAACGGCTGCATGGCGCGGGCCGAAAGCCGGTGCAGCACGCGGGCGGCCACCTCCTTGCCGACACCGGTCTCGCCGGTGATCAGCACCGGCAGGTCGATCGGCGCGTATTTGCGCAAGCTCGCCGCCACCACCGCCAGCACCGCACTGCATCCCACCAATTCGGGGAGATCGGCTGCAGCAACGGCTGCGCGGGAAGGAATGCCACTGGCGCGCTCCAAGGCGACGAGCAAACGCGGCAGGTCCAGCGGCGCACTGAAGAAATCGCGACAGCCCTGCAGGATCCGCCTGACCTGCGGACGCTGCGCCGGCGCACCGGGGGGAATCAGTGCGATCCATGGCAACTCGGGACGATCCGCCATCAACTGCCGCATCGCTTGCAGGACACGAGCATCACCGCGGCGCAAATCCGCCAGCAGCACCACGTTGCCTCTCTCGTGCTCCCTGATGCCGGCATCTGCCCCGGCTGTCCGGACATGCCATCCGGCCTCGGTCAAGTCGCTGCATTCGCGGGCTTCCGGCTGCCCGAACCAGATCACGCACCCCGAAGGCCTTGCGCCCGTGGCATCCACAGTCCCTCCCCCCGGATCCTGATCGCCACGCGTCGCCCCCCCTTTGGCGACATGCATGCGGCAGATTCATGCCGGATGATGACTCGGCGCGGATTGTAGATCCGTCCGCGGTGCCCGTGACGCACCGGCGATCTTTAATTTCGCCCTCTCCGATGGCGGGCACGAGCCTTGCTTGCAGCTCGCTCCCGGGATGTCTCCACCGATGGCGGCAGCCGGGAATCAGGCTTTCTGGAAGCGCGGCAGGATATCGCGCAGCTCGGCCAGGCGTTGCAGCGGATCGGCCAGCTCCAGCAGACGCTGGCGTTCGTCACCGCTCAGCGGCAGCAGTTCGGCGAGCCGGAAACCCAGCCAGCGCGCATCGTCGTAGCATTCGCGTGGCACATGCCGCCACTGCGGCGCCATCGCCTCGACCAGTCGCTCGGCAATGGTCTGCAGCAAGGCAAGCTCGACCGGCACCGGCGCGGGCGGCTCCTCCGGCCACCACTCCACCTCGCCACGCAACTGGCCGTCCGCGCGCACCCGCGTGCGCCGCACCCGGAAGCGCTGGCCACCCTCGGCCACGATGCCGAGCAGGCCGCCGGCGCTATGATGGAAATCCACGATGCGCGCCAGCGTGCCCACCGCCGCCGGCAAGGCCGGCTCGCCCGTCTCGCGCCCTGCCAGAATCAGGCAGACGCCGAAGCCGCGGTCCTCGCGCGCGCATTCGCGCACCAGATCCAGATAGCGCGGCTCGAAGATGCGCAGTTCCAGCCGCCCGCCGGGATACAGCACGGTGGACAGCGGGAACAGCGGCAATTCGGCGCGGGAGGAACGTCCAGCCATGCGGGAAGTGTAACGGGCAGCGGCGCCCTCCCCGGCGGACGGCTATCCCGCCCGGGGCCGGCATGTCCCTATACTCCAGTCCGCCAAGGGCTTGCCGGGAGGGATACGAGGGCATGTTCATCGATTTTCTCGACGCCGCGGCGCCGACGGAGCTGGATGCCGACATCTGCATCGTGGGTGCCGGCGCGGCGGGGATCGCCATGGCGCGCACGTTCATCGGCAGCTCGCTGCGAGTCTGCCTGCTCGAGGGCGGCGGCTCCGGCGGCGAACTGCGCAGCCAGGCGCTGTACCAAGGCGACTCGATCGGCTCGCCGCCATTCGATCCGGTCAGCTCGCGCATGCGCGTGTTCGGCGGCAGCTGCAACCTGTGGGGCGGCGGCTGCATGCCGCTGAGCTCGCTGGACATGAGCCCGCGCGACTGGGTGCCGCACAGCGGCTGGCCGCTCTCGCCAGCGGACCTGGCGCCCTGGTACCAGCGCGCGCGCACGTTCTGCGGCATCGAGGACCATGCACTCGATGGCGACCGCTTCCTCACCGCGCCCGCGCAGCCGCCGCTGCCCTTCGCTCCCGACACCCTGGTCAACCAGATCTTCGTGCGCAGCCCGGTGCTGTTCGGCCGCGCCTACCGCACCGAACTCGAACGCGCCGGCAACCTCACCGTCCTGCTGCATGCCAACCTGCTGGAACTCGAGGCCATGCCGGACGGCAAGACTGTGCACCAGGCTCGCATCGGCTCGCTTACCGGACGGCGCGGCACGGTGCGTGCCCGGCATTACGTGCTGGCCTGCGGCGGCATCGAAAACGCCCGGCTGCTGCTGCTGTCCGATGCGACCGTGCCCGGCGGGCTGGGCAATCGCCACGACCTGGTCGGCCGCTATTTCATGGACCACCCCAGCGGCAAGCTGGGCACGCTCCATTCGCGCCAGGCCGATCGGCTCGCACGCCCCTACGATCGCCAGCGCGGCAAGGGCGTGGCGCCGCCGTTCCCGGAAATCGGCCTGTCCGAGCAGGCGCAACGCGCACACCGGATGCTCAATGCGCGCGTACATCCGTTCGCGGTGGAAGGGCGGGTGTCGCGTGGCCTGCACGCCCTGCGCAGCCTGCGCGCCGCACTGCGCGAGCCGCCGATGGACGAGAACGCCCGCCTGGAGGCCCATCTGTGCGCCGCCATGCGCAGCGAGGCGGCCCCGGCACCCGGGCGGCGTACCCCCGCTGCCCCTTCGCTGGGCAAGCTCGCACTGCAGCTGGGCTTCGGCATGGGCGACGTGGCCCATGCGCTGGGCCGCAAGCTGGCCGACAAGCCCGCCGTGCGCACCAGCCACGTCGACCTGGTCGGCTATTTCGAGCAGGCGCCCAATCCGGACAGCCGGATCAGCCTGTCCCGGGAGCGCGATGCGCTGGACCAGCGCAAGGTGCGCATCGACTGGCGCCTGACCGAGCTGGACCGCCACACCTTCCGTACTTCCGCCCAGCTGTTTGGCGCAGAGCTGGCGCGCGCCTGTGGCGGCCGCTTCGAGCCCGAACCGTGGCTGGGCGACGAAAGCGGCACGCCGCAGGTACGCGGCACCGCGCACCACCTCGGCACCACGCGGATGGCCGACGATCCGCGCCGCGGCGTGGTCGACCGCGACTGCCGCGTGCACGGCATGGACAATCTGCACGTCGCCGGCAGCTCGGTCTTCCCCACCGGCGGCTGGGCCTTCCCCACCTTCACCATCGTGGCGATGAGCCTGCGCCTGGCCGACCGGCTGCAGGCCTTGTGCGGGGCCTAGAGCCGGTTCAATCCAGGAACAGGTCGGGCAGCAGCGGCGCGCCCGGCTGCACCGCGTAGCGTTCGAAATCGTGCATGCCCGTTTCGCGCAGCACATCCTCGTCGATCGCGAAACGGCCCGTGCATTCCCGCGCGGGGCGGGCGAGCATGGCATGGGCGGCATCGGCCACGATCTCCGGACGGCGGCACTGCTCGGGCCGCACGCCGTCGATCATGCCGATCGCCGCGGTGGCGATCACCGTGCGCGGCCACAATGCGTTCACCGCGATGCCCAGCGGCGCGAACTCCGCGCTCATGCCCAGCACGCACAGGCTCATGCCCATCTTGGCGATGGTGTAGGCGGTATGCGGCGCGAACCATTTCGGATCGAGGCTGGGCGGCGGCGCCAGCATCAGCACGTGCGGATTTGCCGCCTGCTTCAGGTACGGCAGGCAACTCTGCGTGACCAGGAAGGTGCCGCGCGTGTTGACCTGCTGCATCAGGTCGAAGCGCTTCATCGGCGTGCCTTCCACCCCCGCCAGCCAGATCGCGCTGGCGTTGTTGACCACGATGTCGATGCCGCCGAAGTGTTCGGCCGCCTGTGCCGCCGCGGCACGCACCTCGGCCTCTTCGCGGATGTCGCACTTGATGGCCAACGCGCGTCCGCCCGCTTCCTCGACTGCCGCCGCAGCAGTGTGGATGGTGCCGGGCAGCCTGGGGTTGGGCACGCCGCTCTTGGCCACGATCGCGATGTTGGCTCCGTCCCGTGCGGCGCGCAGCGCGATCGCCAGGCCGATGCCGCGCGAGGCGCCGGTGATGAACAGGGTCTTGCCCGACAGCTTGCTCATGAAAATCCCCGGGAGAACCAAACGTTCTGTAAGCACGGGAGGATATCGCGCGGCTCGGCCCACGCGTACCGCCCGGCACGCGCAGCCCGCCCAGTAGATTGCGCCGCAATGACCTGCCGCCGCTGGACGACCGCATACCGCGACGGCACATTAACGTTCCATCCAGGGGAGCATGCGCAAGGATGTCGATCATCGCTACCGCGCCGACAGCAACCTTTGCCGACAGGCAGGCCGCCCCCGTGCTGTGCGTGCGCGGCCTGCGCAAGTCCTTCAAGCAGCGCGAGGTGCTACGCGGCATCGACTGGGACGTGCCACCCGGACGGGTGATCGGCCTGCTCGGCCGCAACGGCGCCGGCAAGACCACCCTGCTGCGCTGCCTGCTGGGCCTCTCGCCGATCGACGCCGGCACGGTGGAGCTGTTCGGCGAGCCGATGACCGAGCCTGGCGGCGAGCGGCTGCACCGCATCGGCTTCGTGCCGCAGACCTTCGACCTGTTCCCGTGGATGAAGGTGCGCGCCTACCTCGACTTCACCGCCGCGGCGTACTGGGGCGGCTACTGGCTGCTCGGCGCGCTGGGCCACGCCATCGGCAGCGGCTTGCTGTGCTGGTCACGCTGGGCTTCGGGCTGGGCGTGCGGAGCTCGGCGCGACGCGAGTACCTGCGCCGTCCGCCATGTTTCGACGCCCCGCTGGCCGGATGAATCCCCGCGGTCTCCGGGCGGCCCTCAGGAACGCAGCAGCTCGGCGAAGCGGCGCGGCGCACTCTCGAAGCCGCCGTTGGACATGAACACCACATGGTCGCCGGGCCGCACCTGCGCACGCAGTGCCGCGAGCAGCGCGTCGACGCTGGCGGCCGTGCTGCCGCGCCCTTGCAAGGCGCCGGTGACACGCTGCGCGTCCCAAGGCAGCTCGGGCCGATGCAGGAACACCACGGCGTCGGCGTCGGCGAGCGAAGGCGCCAGCGCCTCGGCATGCGCGCCCAGCCGCATCGAATTGGAACGCGGTTCCAGCGCCACCAGGATGCGCGCCTTGCCCACCTTCGCGCGCAGGCCGGCCAGCGTGGTGGCGATCGCGGTGGGGTGATGGGCGAAGTCGTCGTAGACGCGCACGCCATCCAGCTCGCCCACCAGTTCCATGCGCCGCTTCACGCTCTCGAAACTGGCGAAGGCAGGCAGCAGCGCGCGCGGATCGGCACCTGCGGCCGTGGCGGCGGCCAGCGCGGCCAGCGCGTTCATCACGCTGTGGTTGCCGAGCAGTGGCCAATGCACTTCGCCCACCGGCTCGCCCTTGCGCGTCACCTTGAACGCACTGCCGTCGGCTTCGACCAGCTCGGCCTGCCAGTCGCCGCGGCCGATGCCGAAGCTCTCCACCGGCGTCCAGCAACCCATCGCCAGCACTTCGGCGAGGCGTTCGTCGTGGGCGTTGACGATCAGCCGGCCGTTGCCCGGCACGGTGCGCACCAGGTGATGGAACTGGCGCTGGATCGCCGCCACGTCGGGGAAAATGTCCGCGTGGTCGTATTCGAGGTTGTTGAGGATGGCGATGCGTGGGCGGTAGTGCACGAACTTCGAGCGCTTGTCGAAGAACGCGCTGTCGTACTCGTCCGCCTCGATGACAAAAGGCGCCGCCACAGGCGGCACGGCCTTCCCTTCTCCCCCCGGGAGAAGGTGGCGCGCAGCGCCGGATGAGGGTTCGGGGCTTGCGTGTCCCGACGCGCCTCCCAGCCGCGCGGAAACACCGAAGTTGCCCGGCACGCCGCCGATCAGGAAGCCGGGCGACATGCCTGCGCTTTCCAGCAGGTGCGCCAGCAGGCTGGTGGTGGTGGTCTTGCCGTGCGTGCCGGCCACAGCCAGCACTTCGCGCCCGGCCAGCACGGCCTCGCCCAACCACTGCGGGCCGGAGATGTAGCGCAACTGCTCGTCGAGCATGTATTCGACGGCGGGATTGCCGCGCGTCATCGCGTTGCCCACCACCACCAGGTCGGGCGCAGGCTGCAGGTGTCCGGCCGCATAGCCGTCCATCAGCCGGATGCCCAGCGCCTCGAGCTGGGTGCTCATCGGCGGATAGACGTTGGCATCGGAACCTTCGACCTCGTGCCCCAGCTCGCGCGCCAGCGCGGCCACGCCGCCCATGAAGGTGCCGCAGATGCCGAGGATGTGCAGACGCATGAAGAGTCCTTGGAAGGCTCCACCCCGCCGGGGGAGGGTTGGGAGAGAGGATACGGCGCTTGCGGAAAGTTCACGCAAGGCGAATCGAATCAAGAGCGCCCTCTCCCCAGCCCTCTCCCGCAAGCGGGAGAGGGGGAAGTCCTGGCTCAGCCGTTCGCGGCCGCCGCTTCGGCCTTGAGCGCGCGCTTCACGCGGGCAGTGACTTCGTCCAGGCCGCCCACGCCGTCGACCACCTGCAGCGTGCCGCGCTTCGCATAGAAATCCGCCACCGGGGCGGTCTGCTCGGCGTAGACCTTGAGGCGGTCGCGCACCACGGCCGGGTCGTCGTCCTTGCGATGCTCGGCGGCGTAGCGGATCTCGCAGCGGCTGATGATCACCTCGTTCGGCACCTCCAGCTTCACCACCGCGTCCAGCGGCTGGCCGATGCGGGCCAGCAGGTGGTCGAGCGCGTCGGCCTGCGCGAGGTTGCGCGGGTAGCCGTCGAGGATGAAGCCGCTTTTCGCGTCGGCCTGGGCCAGGCGCTCTTCCAGCATGGCCAGCAGGATGTCGTCGGAGACCAGCTTGCCGGCGTCCATGACGGCCTTGGCCTTGAGTCCGGTGGGTGTGCCTGCGGCCACGGCCGCGCGCAGCATGTCGCCGGTGGAGATGTGCGGCACGCCCAGGTCGTTCTTCAGCCGGGTGGCCTGGGTGCCCTTGCCCGAACCGGGCGCACCGAGTAGCACGAGTCGCATATCGCTCCGCAATGGCGGCGGACGGCCGCCGATTCCCTGGGAAATGGCTTTCACGGTAGCGTTTGAAGGCTGTTGTCGTCAAACGGAAAACAGTGCCGAAGTACCGACATGCGTCGCATTGGCGCGATACTGGGTCTTCACGCCAGGAGATCGCCATGCCGACCCGCAACGCCACGTCCGGCCGCCTGCTCTACGCCCAGTCCGGCGGCGTCACCGCCGTGATCAACGCCACCGCCGCCGGCGTGATCGAGGCCGCGCGCGCCCGCGGCGTCGCGGTGTACGCCGCGCGCAACGGCATCCTCGGTGCGCTGCGCGAGGAACTGATCGATACCGCGAAGGAATCGAAGGCCGCGATCGCGGCCTTGCGCCACACCCCCGGCGGGGCGTTCGGCAGCTGTCGCTACAAGCTGAAATCGCTGGAAGCGAACCGCGCCGAGTACGAGCGGCTGATCGAGGTGTTCCGCGCCCACGACATCCGCTGGTTCCTCTACAACGGCGGCAACGACTCGGCCGACACCGCGCTCAAGCTCTCGCAGATCGGCAAGGCGCTCGGCTACGACATCCGCTGCATCGGCGTGCCCAAGACGGTGGACAACGACCTCGCCGTCACCGACTGCTGCCCCGGTTTCGGCTCGGTGGCGAAGTACACCGCCGTCTCCACGCTGGAGGCCAGCCTCGACGTGGCCTCGATGGCGTCCACCTCCACGAAGGTGTTCATCCTGGAGGTGATGGGCCGCCATGCCGGCTGGATCGCCGCCGCGGCCGGCCTCGCCGGCGAAGGCGCGGACGCGCCGCCGCACCTGATCCTGTTCCCCGAGAACGTGTTCGACGAAGCCGCGTTCCTGGCCAAGGTGAAGGCCACGGTGGAACGCGTGGGCTGGTGCACCGTGGTGGCCTCCGAGGGCATCCGCAACGCGGCGGGGCAGTTCCTCGCCGACGCCGGCACGCGCGACGCCTTCGGCCACGTGCAGCTCGGCGGTGTGGCGCCCACGCTGGCCGGGCTGGTGAAGGGCAGGCTCGGCTACAAGGTGCACTGGGCGCTGCCCGACTACCTGCAACGCTCCGCCCGCCACCTCGCCTCCAAGGTGGACGCCGAGCAGGCCTACGCCGTGGGCAAGGCCGCGGTGGACTGCGCGCTGGCGGGCATGAACGCGGTGATGCCGGTGATCGTGCGCAACTCCGACTCACCCTATCGCTGGAAGATCGAACCCGCGCCGCTGGCGAAAATAGCGAACCGGGAGAAGAAGCTGCCCAGGGGCTTCATCCGCAAGGACGGCTTCGGCATCACCGCCGCCGCGCGCCGCCACCTCGCGCCGCTGATCGCCGGCGAAGCCCCGCCGCCCAACGGCAAGGACGGCCTGCCGGCCTATGTGCAGCTGAAGAATCTGCCGGTGGCGAAGAAGCTGGCGGCGTGGTCGCCGGACAAGCCCTGAGGTCGCGCGGGATGCCGCCATGGCAGACGCCGGGCACGGCATTCAGAACAGGTCGTTGGCCTGCGCGTGCGTGGCGTTGTCGGCAAAGCCATCGAAGTGCCCGTCGGCCAGGCCGCGCGCGGCACGCAGGAAACCACCCCAGGCAGCCCCGGCCAGCGCGCTACCCACGCTGATCCGGCGCACGCCGAGTTTCGCGAGATCGACCTGCGTGAACGGCGCGGCGTAGCCGACCAGCACGTTGACCGGCTTCGGCGCGACGCCGCGCACCACCGCCTCGATCTGCTCGCTGGTGCGCAGGCCCGGAGCGTACAGGCAATCCGCGCCGGCTGCGGCATAGGCCTGCAGGCGCTTCAGCGATTCGTCCAGCGGATCGGGATGGCCGACCAGGAAGCATTCGGCGCGTCCGACCAGCAGCACGTCCTGGCCCGAGGCGTCGATCGCCGCGCGCGCCGCGCGCATGCGCGCAACGGCTTCGTCCAGGTCGTACAGCGGATGCCCGGCATCGCCGGTCGAATCCTCGATCGACAGGCCCGCCACGCCGGTGTCGACGCAACGGCGCACGTTGTCCGCCAGCTCCTTGAGGTCGCGGGCATGCCCGTCCTCGAAATCGGCGTTCACCGGCAGATCGGTGGCCGCCACGATCGCACGGCAATGCGCCAGCACCGCGTCCACGCCCATCGCGTTGTCGACATGCGCCTGCGACCACGCGAAACCCGAACTGGTGGTCGCCAGCGCCTTGAAACCGAGCCCCTGCAAGGCCCGGGCGGAACCAGGGTCCCAGGGATTGGGGAGCATGAAGCAGCCGCTTTCGTGCAGCTTGCGGAAGGCGGCGCGGCGCGGCGCGAAGTCGGTGGGATTCATGCCCGCAGCCTACTATGCCGCGCGCGACCGCAGTGCCGACCTCGTTGTCACTGCTGACACGCGGCATGCGCCAGGACGAACCGCCGACTGTTGCCGGAAGACGACGCGTCGCCGACATAATCATTCGTTCAGACGCAATTTCATACGCTCCATCCCCAGCCGCCATCGGCGCGACCGGAGAATCCGCGATGAAGACCTTGCACAGCCTGATGCTCGCCCTGCCCCTGCTCGCCGGCAGCGGCGTGGCCCTGGCCGACCGTGACCACGGCCACGACCGCCACGGCGAGCGGGACCATCGGGGACACGGGCACCGCGACGAACATCGCCATGCGGCCGTCCGCCACCACGATCGCTATCGCCACTGGGAACGCGGCCACCGTTACGGCGGCCCGATCTACGTGGTGCACGACTACGGCCACTATCGCCTGCGTCCGCCGCCGCGCGGCTACGGCTGGGTGCGCGCGGAGAACAACGACTACCTGCTGGTCGCGCTCACCACCGGCATCATCCTAGACATCGCCACGCGCTGAACCCATACAACGACGACGAAGGCCACGCAGCGATGCGTGGCCTTCGCGTTCCTGCAGGACGTTGCGCCGCACAACAGGATACGCGGCAGGCTCTGCCTATACTCCCCGTGACCGCCCGTTCCGGACGGCCCACAACCCATGGGGAGGCTCCGATGCTGCAGCAGTATGGCTGGTGGATCGTGCTCGCGTGTGCAGTGGTGGCAGTTTTGTATGGCGCATTGTCGGCACGCTGGGTGTTGGCGCAGTCGCCGGGCAACGCACGGATGCAGGAGATCGCCGCGGCGGTGCAGGAGGGTGCACGCGCCTACCTCAACCGCCAGTACGGCACGATCGCCCTGGTCGGCGTGGTGCTGTTCCTGCTGATCGGTTTCTTCCTCTCCTGGCCCACCGCGGTGGGCTTTTTGATCGGCGCGGTGCTGTCCGGCGCCGCCGGCTACATCGGCATGAACGTCTCAGTGCGCGCGAACGTGCGCACCGCCGAGGCGGCACGGCAGGGTCTCTCGGCAGCAATGAACGTGGCGTTCCGCGGCGGCGCGATCACCGGCATGCTGGTGGTGGGCCTGGCGCTGCTGGGCGTGGCCGGCTACTGGCTGATCCTCAACCGCAGCGGCATCACCAGCGAGCACGCGCTGCACGCGCTGGTGGGCCTGGCCTTCGGCAGCTCGCTGATCTCGATCTTCGCGCGGCTGGGCGGCGGCATCTTCACCAAGGGCGCGGACGTGGGCGCCGACCTGGTGGGCAAGGTCGAGGCCGGCATCCCCGAGGACGATCCGCGCAACCCCGCGGTGATCGCCGACAACGTGGGCGACAACGTGGGCGACTGCGCGGGCATGGCGGCCGACCTGTTCGAGACCTACGCGGTGACGGTGATCGCCACCATGCTGCTGGGCGGCCTCACCCTGAGCAACGCAGGTAGCGAAGCGGTGCTGTACCCGCTGCTGCTGGGCGCGGTATCGATCATCGCCTCGATCATCGGCACGCTGTTCGTGCGGGTGGGCGCGGGTGGCTCGATCATGGGCGCGCTGTACAAGGGCGTGATCGTGTCGGGCGTGCTGGCCGCGATCGCGTTCTACCCGATCACCATGCAGATGATGGCGAGCTTCGATGGCGGCGCAATGAACCTGTGGTTCTGTTCGCTGATCGGCCTGGCGCTGACCGGCGCGATCGTGTGGATCACCGAGTACTACACCGGCACCGACTACAAGCCGGTGCAGCACATCGCGCAGGCTTCCACCACCGGCCACGGCACCAACATCATCGCGGGCCTGGGCATCTCGATGAAGGCCACCGGCCTGCCGGTGGTGGCGATCTGCGTGGCGATCTGGGGCGCGTTCGCGCTGGGCGGCCTGTATGGCATCGCGATCGCGGCGACCGCGATGCTGTCGATGGCCGGCATGATCGTGGCGCTGGACGCCTACGGCCCGATCACCGACAACGCCGGCGGCATCGCCGAGATGGCCGACCTGCCGCCAGAGGTGCGCGGCGTCACCGACCCGCTGGACGCGGTGGGCAACACCACCAAGGCGGTGACCAAGGGCTACGCGATCGGTTCGGCCGCCCTTGCCGCACTCGTGCTGTTCGCCGACTACACGCACAACCTCGACATCGCCGCACAGATGAAGGCCGCCGCCAGCGGCGGCGTGGCGCAGACGCTGAGCTTCGACCTGTCCGACCACATGGTGATCATCGGCCTGCTGATCGGCGGCCTGATCCCGTACCTGTTCGGCGCGATGGCGATGGAGGCGGTGGGCCGCGCCGCAGGCGCGGTGGTGGAGGAAGTTCGCCGCCAGTTCCGCGACATCGCCGGCATCATGCAGGGCACCGCCAAGCCGGACTATTCGCGCGCGGTCGACATGCTTACCAAGTCCGCGATCCGCGAGATGATCGTGCCCTCGCTGCTGCCGGTGATCGTGCCGATCGTGGTCGGCCTGCTGCTGGGGCCGAAGGCGCTGGGCGGCGTGCTGATCGGCACCATTGTCACCGGCCTGTTCGTGGCGATCTCGATGACCACCGGCGGCGGCGCCTGGGACAACGCCAAGAAGTACATCGAGGACGGCCACCACGGCGGCAAGGGTTCGGAAGCGCACAAGGCCGCCGTCACCGGCGACACCGTGGGCGACCCCTACAAGGACACCGCCGGCCCCGCGGTGAACCCGCTGATCAAGATCATCAACATCGTGGCATTGCTGATCATCCCGCTGCTGCATTGATCGGATCCGGCACGACGACAGGCCCCGTTCGCGGGGCCTGTCGCATTTCGGGCACATCGCGGCTGAAGCCGCTCCTACGGTGCCTGCCCCTGTAGGAGCGGCTTCAGCCGCGAACCCGACTTCAGCCACAGGCATACGCCGCGCCGCACCATCACACTCAGGCTTTCGCCGCAACACACGGTCATCCGACAAGGAGCATCCATGACTTCCAAGACTTCCCTCTGGCTGGCGCTCGCGCTGGGCGTCACACTGGGTGGCATGAACACCGTTTACGCCGCGACCACCGACCAGTCCGCCGCCAGCGACGATCCCTACCTGTGGCTGGAAGCCACCCACGGCGCGCGCGCGATGGACTGGGTGAAGCAGCAGAACGCGATCACCGAGAAAGCCTCCTTCGCCAGTTCCGCCGAATTCGAGCGCACCCGCAACCAGATCCTCGAGGTGCTCGATTCCGACGCGCGCATTCCCTACGTGAGCCGCATGGGCGAGTACCTCTACAACTTCTGGCAGGACAAGGCGCATCCGCGCGGTCTGTGGCGTCGCACCACTCTGGCCGAATACCGCAAGGCCGAGCCGAAGTGGGAAACCGTGCTGGACGTGGACGCGCTGAACAAGGCCGAGGGCAAGCGCTGGGTGTTCAAGGGCGTGGATTGCCTGAAGCCCGCCTACACGCGCTGCCTGCTTTCGCTGTCGCCCGACGGCGGCGACGCGGTGGCGGTGCGCGAGTTCGACATTCCCACGAAGTCCTTCGTGAAAGGCGGTTTCGAGCTGCCAATCGCCAAGACCCAGGTGGGCTGGATCGACCAGGACCACCTCTACGTGGGCACCGATTTCGGCCCCGGCTCGATGACCAAGTCCAGCTACCCGCGCATCGCCAAGGAGTGGACGCGCGGCACCCCGCTGTCGGCCGCCACCACGGTGTACGAGGGCAAGCCCGACGACCTCGCGGTGAGCGCCTTCCACGACCGCACGCCCGGCTTCGAGCGCGATTTCGTGCAAGTGGCCACCGACTTCTTCCACAGCGAAACCTTCCTGCGCAAGGACGGCAAGCTGGTGAAGCTCGACATCCCCAGCGATGCCAGCGCCGATGCGCACCGCGAGTGGCTGCTGGTGACGCTGCGCTCGCCGTGGACGGTGGGCGGCACCACTTACCCCAATGGCGCGCTGATCGCCACCAGGTTCGACGACTTCATGGCCGGCAAGCGCGTGTTCACCGTGCTGTTCAAGCCCGACGCGCACACCGCGCTGTCCAACTACGCGTGGACGCAGCACCACCTGATCCTCGACGTGCTGGATGACGTGAAGAGCCGGCTGGAAGTGCTGACGCCCCCCGAAAATCCCGCAACCGCCGGCGACTGGCGGCGCGAGGCCATGCCGGGCGCGCCGGCGATGAGCACGGTGGCGGTGGTCGATACCGACCCCGACCATAGCGACGAGTACTGGCTCACCGTCACCGGCTTCCTCACCCCGCCTACGCTGGAGCGTGGCGTGCTGGGGGAGGGCAAGGCCGAGACGGTCAAGCACCAGCCCGCCTTCTTCGACGCCTCGAAGTTCAGCGTGAGCCAGCATTTCGTCACCTCGAAGGATGGTACCCGCGTGCCCTATTTCGAGATCGCGCCGAAGGACCTGAAGCTCGACGGCAGCCACCGCACCCTGCTGTACGGCTACGGCGGCTTCGAGGTCTCGCTGCAGCCGTTCTACAGCGGCAGCATCGGCCGCGCCTGGCTGGATCGCGGCGGCGTGTACGTGGTCGCCAACATCCGTGGCGGCGGCGAATACGGCCCGGCCTGGCACCAGGCCGCGCTGCAGGCCAACCGGCCCAAGGCTTACCAGGACTTCGCCGCGGTGGCCGAAGACCTGGTGAAACGCGGCGTCACCTCCGCGAAGCATCTCGGCGCCGAGGGTGGCAGCAACGGCGGCCTGCTGATGGGCAACATGCTCACCCAGTATCCACAGCTGTTCGGCGCGATCGCCTGCGAAGTGCCGCTGCTCGACATGAAGCGCTACACCCACCTCGACGCCGGCGCCTCGTGGATCGCCGAATACGGCAACCCCGACGATCCGAAGCAGTGGGCCTTCATCAAGACCTTCTCGCCCTACCAGAACCTGCACAAGGAAACCCGCTATCCGCCGGTGTTGTTCTACACCACCACCAGCGACGACCGCGTCGGCCCCGCGCAGGCGCGCAAGATGGCCGCGAAAATGGAAGGCATGGGCATCCCTGACGTGTGGTTCTACGAGAACCTCGAAGGTGGCCACGGCGCCGGCGCGGACAACAAACAGTCCGCGCACATGCATGCGATGGTGTACGACTTCCTGTGGGACAAGTTGAAGTAAGCCGCCTGGCCCTGAAGCACGCGCGAGCCGGCCTTGTGCCCGCTCGCGTCGTTCCGGGGCAGCGTGACATGCAAACCGGCAGGCATGCGGACTGATGCCCGGCCACTGCGGTTCGGGTCAGGGGGTAAACATCTTCCAGTGTCCTTCGGAGGCGACTTCGACGGTGCCGTCGATCACTCTAGATGGCGGCCTGATCGTCAATCGCATATACCGGGACCGGCAGCCTCGCAGCCCATTTTCCGCGTTGACCAGGGAAGCGTCCGGGTGATCGTCATGATCCACGTGCGGAATCAACGCAAAGTCGCCCAGTCCAACTCACTGGGCCGTGGCGAATACGACGTCTTCCTATCCAAGTGCGCTGCCACTGCCGCTGCGCGGATTGCAGTAGGTGTCTCGCCAAGGACGGAAGCCGTCACGATGCTACCGGCAGCATGCTCGACTATCGGCGGCAGGGCGCCACATCGCCGTTCGCTGCACTCGACGTTGCACCGGGCAAGGCGATCGGCCAACTCGAGGGGCGGCACCACAACATGGAGTTACTGCAGTTCCCCGATCTGCCGAACCTCACAGGACAGGAGCGTGGAAAGGCGTCCCGCCGCGGCCAAATGCGGCAAGGAAGGGCAGCGAAGCCCCCTCGCCACCATGCACAAGCCCGGCCCGCATCGAGCGCCGTGAAGTAAGCTTGGGCGACCCCATGATCCCCATCGCACCATGAACGCACGCACCGCCATCAGCCTCGAACTGCGCGAATGGATACTCGCCACCAGCCGCGCCGGGCACAGTCCGCAGACCGTGGTCGAACTGATGCGGGCGCATGGCTACGATCCGCAGCGAAGCCGAGCCATCGTGACCGAGGTACTGAAGCTTCCGCCGGCCAACCTGCTTGTGGATGCCGATGCGGCGCTCGTGCGCCGCACGAAACATCCAGAGGCACCGCTGGCGAAAGCGGGCGACCGCGAAGTGAAGGTTGTACTCAGCATGGACAAGCCTGCGTTGCGTGTACTCGACGGTCTGCTGTCAGGTGAGGAATGCGACGAACTGATTGCGCTGGCCACGCCCCGCCTTGGGCGTGCGCTCACCGTGAACGCGACCGGTGGGCAACAGGTGGATCACCGGCGCACCAGCGTGGGCATGTTCTTCAAGCCGGGGGAACTGCCGCTGGTGGCGCAACTCGAACAGCGCATTGCCGACCTGTTCGACATCCCGGTGAGCCACGGCGAGGGCCTGCAGATCCTGCACTACCTGCCCGGCCAGGAATACCAGCCGCACTACGACTGGTTCGATCCGGACCAACCCGGCTACGCCACGGTCACCGCACGCGGCGGCCAGCGCATCGCCAGCGTGGTGATCTACCTCAACACGCCCGAAGCCGGCGGCGGTACCGCTTTCCCCGCAGTCGGCCTCACCGTCACCGCGCTGCGCGGTTCGGCCGTCTATTTCGCCTACGATGGCGGCGACGCCAGTTCGCTGCACGCCGGCCTGCCGGTACTGCGCGGGGAGAAATGGATCGCCACCAAGTGGCTGCGCGAACGGCCGTACTAGCTGCGTCCTGATCCATCGTCTCCGCGCCTGTCGTTCCTCAGGAAGCAGGCCGGAAGTGACCAGACGCAGTCAGGCACGCGCCGCCGCATCGGCGCCGCCCCACCGCGAGCCACGATATGCCGCGGCAGGAATCCGTCACGACCCAGCCGCCGGCGGTCAACGCGCAGTAAATGACAAATTCGCTCCACTGGCTGGCGCTGGGAGCGGCCAACAGGATGGGCACCCGCACCAGCAGCGTGAACAAGCCCATCTGCGGCGCCGACAGTGGGCGGCCAGCCGCGCATACACGCCGGCCAGCATCACTCACCCCTTGACGAAATGGACCCGCTACCCGCGATCAACCGCGTCGCAACGACTCCCAGTATCCGCTGCATGTCTGTCGGGAAAATCAGATGACCATGTGCAGGCCCAACACCAGCAGCACGGTCGCCGCCACCAGATTGGGCGGAAACGAGGATCGCAACGATGCCCTCGCATACACGCCGAGCAGCGCGACGACCACGGCAAGCTGGATCCACCAGTAGTGCGAAAAACCCAGCGCCGCCGGCTGCGCCCCCCAACTCCACAGATCCCATGGAACGCGCAGCGACGCATGCGGATAGAGCGCGATGGGCACGGGATGGACGATGGCGTCCAGCACCACGTGCGACATCACTGCAAGCCCGGCGGGCAACCATGCCTGCATGCCCGCATGGGCAAAGCACAGCGCGAACAGCGCAGCCATGACCAGGACCGAGGCGAACGAGTGCGACCAGCCATCGAAGAAGACCGCCGGCGCGGAAGGCTCGATGCCGGCAACGGCAAGGCCGATCCAGACAATGTCCGGCAGGAAGGCGCCCGCCAGCAGCGCGGCCATCGGTGCGCGGCGCGCGTGCGCGCCGATGGCGAGACCGGCCGCGAAATGCGCGGCGAACATCAGCGCGTTCTCCTGCCATGCAGCAGCGCGAGGATCGCCCACGGCAAGGCGATGAGCAGAAGCTGTGCGAAGGCTTCGCGAATACTCACTTCATCCCCCCGGGTTCCTCGCCCAGCGTGCGATCCAGGCGATGGGCACGCCGATCAACAGGACGCTCTCGACGATGCTGCCCACGACCCAGCTCGGGATGGTCGAGCCCTTCGCCGCAGCCGACAGCGGCACCACGACATCGTTCATCGCCACGTACAGCCACAGGCCGTACAGGGCACCGTAAATCCATATGGCGCGGCGGATCAGCGCGGGCATCCAGCCGCTGACGACGTAATAGGCGCCCACCATCACGAACGAGATGGCGTACTGCAGGAGCAACCCGAGCGATACGCTGGCGATGCCGCCGTCGAAGGAACGCCTCCCCAGCACGCCCGAGGCGATGACCTGGAGGATGCGCCCGGGCGGTACGCCGTGCAGCAACCACCAGTAGCCGCAGGCATAGACAAGGTCCAGCGATCCCACATAGACCGCGCCGCCGACCAGGGCGACGGCGACACGGGCCATGGATGACGCCGCGACTTTCGACAGCACGGGCATGGCGGAACGCACCTTCGATGGTGGTGGTACGTCGTGGCCGGCATGCGCGTGTCCGTCGATGCCGGGGAAGGAAACGACCGTTGCGGCTGGCGATCCGTCGAAGCCACCCGCGCGTCCGTTGTGAAGCCACGCGGCGGCATCAGGCTAAACGCGGCGGCGCTTTTTCTCCATAGCCGATTTCCTCATCCACATGCCTGCCGGAGGAGCCACGGCATGCCGGAGAAACGATACCCGCGTACATCGCATCGACACGAAAAGGCGATCGGCACACAACGTGCGTCGATCCTGAATTGGCTTCGGTCATTCCGCGTGAATTGGCTATGTACCGAAACTTTCTGCTCGCCTACGCTGTTTTTCAGACGCTTTCATAACGAAGCATTGACATCCAAACGGACGATTCCCCCTTGCGTCCGTTTGGCACGTGCCCGGCAGTCCCCACCTGCCGCCAAGTGGAATGCCATCGCTCGATCAGCCGCGGAGCAGTTCGATGCCGACAGCAGCCATCCAGCTCGGTGCCCAGCCTGTCCGTCCGGCCATCGCCGGGGATTTCCGCGCCGGCAATCTTGTCGACGACGATGACAGCGCGCTGCTCGTGGAGCATCCGCCGGGAACGAACGTTCCCGCAGCGCCCATGACGGTTGCGCCGCAGACGCCATCCGTCGTCGCCGACCTGCACGGCCTGCCTGCGCGCATGCAGCTGCTGATCCACGTCGCAGGCAGCGCCGCGGCCCTCGCCAAGCGCTGCGGCTTTTCGGGAGGTGCCGTGCACAGCTGGTGCCACGGCCGCAGCGACATCTCGCGCGAGCGCTGCGTGATCATCGCGCGGACGCTCGGCATTTCCCTGCGCTGGCTGGTCACCGGCGAGGGTTGCATGCGGGACGAAAGCGGACCGGCCTTGCATGCGTCGACAGCACAAGCCGCGGCGCATCCGCCTGCCGACGACGACGATCCATCGGGCGATGCCGGAACGCATGCCACCACGGTCGATCCGGATTTGCTGGCCGCGGCACTGCGCGTGCTCCAGTCCTACATCGTCCTGGTTGGCGGCTCGTTGAATCCGTTGCAACGCGCCGACGCGGCGGCACAGATCTATCAGGCGCTGGCCAGCGCGGGTGGCACCGATCATGCGGATCGCCTGGTCGCGCTCCATTCGACGCTGGGCGGCTACTTCTGCAGCAGGAGATCACTGATCGGCTAGCACGGCGACGGTGCGGTCCGCTCGCCCCGCACGATCGGGAGACGCTGTTCACCGACACCACGTGCAACGTTTCGGACATCGCCGGGAAGCGTTCCATGCAGCAGCGGACGCGACGCAATTCATCCGGGCGCAGCCCCGCAACCAACACCCATCGCGAGGGGAGTCACATGCACAACAGCAGCCAGCGCACCGAACGCAAACCCCACGGGCACCGGATGAACCACACGGCATTGAGCGCGACCATCGCCGCCATGCTGGGACTCTACGGCGCGACCGCATTCGCGCCTGCGCATGCGCAGGCCACCACCGGCACGATCTTCGGCAGCGCGCCCACCTCCGGCGCCACCGTGCAGATCACCGGCGGCGCCGGCTTCAACCGCGTCGTTCCGGTGGACAAGACCGGCCACTACTCGGTGACCGTGCCAGTGGGCAACTACACGGTCAGCCTGGTCCAGAACGGCGCCGTGGTGCAGTCGCACCAGAACGTCAATCCGGCCGCCGGCGGTGCATCCGAGGCCGACTTCGTGCAGCCCGGCGGCAGCAGCACCAACGCGCAGAACCTGAGCACGGTGACCGTGACGGCGAACGCGCTGCCTGCGATCGACGTGACCTCCACCAACCAGAACCTCACCATCACGTCGAAGCAACTGACCCAGTTGCCCATACAGCGCAGCGCGGAAGCGATCGCCATGCTGGCACCGGGCACGGTCCCGGGCGCGGCCATGTTCATGGGTATGAGCATGGGTATGGGCGGTGGTAACGGCCCCGGCCCCACGGGTGGGTCGCCAATCTCTTTCGGCGGCTCGTCCATCGTGGAGAACGCCTACTACATCAACGGCTTCAACACCTCCGACCCGCTCAGCAACACCGGCGGCATCGCCCTGCCCTACGGCGCCATCGACCAGCAGCAGACCCTCACCAGCGGCTACGGCGCCCAGTACGGCCGTTCGGCCGGCGGCGTGATCAGCCAGGTGGGCAAGAGCGGCACCAACGACTGGCACTTCGGCGGTCAGGTGCTGTGGTCGCCGGAGTTCGCGCAGAGCAGCTTCGACAACTTCTACTACAGCAATCCGCGTTGCACCGGCCAGTGCGTCAGCAATGACGGCCAGCTTTATCAGTACAGGAAAGGCGACGGCAGTTGGGAAACGGTCTACGACGCCTACCTCGGCGGCCCGCTGATCAAGGACAAGCTGTTCCTGTTCGTGGCGGCCGAAGCCGACAAGATGCAGTCGACGACGGTGGGTACCGTCAACCAGGGCAACGTGTTCTACCAGCATTCGAGCAACCCCAAGTACTACATCAAGCTGGACTGGAACATCAACGACAGCAACATCCTGTCGCTGACCGACATCTACAACTCGAAAACCAACGATCCGGCCGAGTTCTACGCCTACGACAACACCACCAACCAGCGCGGCCAGTTCGAGAGCCTGGGCCAGGAAACCAAGAACAGCTTCAACATCTGGATCGCCAAGTACACCTCGTACATCACCGACAACCTGACGCTGAACTTCCTGTACGGCAAGATGGACGGCAAGTACTACGTCAACCAGCCGCCTTATCCGGGTTACGACTCGACTGTGGCGAACATCATAAGCTCGTCGCAGGAGAACCCGGCGTACATGCCCAACGGCAATCCGGTCCACAGCGGCAACTTCTTCACTCAAATCAACAATGCGTCGCACAAGTCGGAAGTGCGCAACCTGCGCCTCGACCTCGACTGGAAGCTGGGCAACCACGACCTGCAGTTCGGCATCGACAACGACGACGATGCCGATTTCGAGGATGGCCTGCAGATGACCGGTCCGGGCTATGCCTGGCAGTATGGCAATAACGGAACCCCGGGGCAGGACATCATTCCCGGCACGATCGGCCCCGTGCCGAACGGCGGCACCTACTACGTGGACAAGTTCGTGTTCTCCACGCTCACGTCCTCGCTGCGCATCCAGCAGCGCGCCCAATACATCCAGGACAACTGGCAGGTCACGCCGAACCTGTTGCTGAACATCGGCCTGCGCAACGACAACTTCACTAACTACAACCCGGCGGGCGAGCCCTACCTGCGCCTGACCAAGCCGCAATGGGCGCCGCGCATCGGCTTCAGCTGGGACGTGTTCGGCGACTCCAGCATGAAGGTGTTCGGCAACGCCGGCCGCTACTACCTGGCGATGCCGGTCTCCGTGGCCCTGCGCGAGGCCAGCTATCCGCTGTACTCGGAGAGCTTCTACAGCTACACGGGCATGAATTCGGATGGCGTGCCGACCGGCCTGACCCCGATCCAGTCGATCCCCGGCTCCATCTCCACCAGCGGCAACACCTACTACATCAACGGCGAAAACGGCCAATTGATCGATCCCAGGACGGCGGCGTCTGCAACCCTCAAGCCGGAATACCAGGATCAGTTCGTGCTGGGCATGCAGCAGCAGATCAATCCGGCGTGGGTGTACGGCGTGACCGGTACGGCAAACAAGCTGGGCCGCGTCATCGACGACTTCGATCCGCAGGCCTACGAACCGCAGATCACCGCCCTGGCCGCGGCCCAGGGCGTAACCATCGACCCGTCCCTGCTCAGCGGCAGCGTGCTGATCAACCCGGGCAGCACCGCCATCCTGACCATCCCGAACGGCACCGGTGGCTACAGCACGGTCAAGATGCCGGGGGCGGCCTTCAACTTCCCGCCGGCCAAGCGCGATTACTACTCATTGGAGCTGTACCTGGAGCATCCGTTCGACGGCAAGTGGTTCGGCAAGATCGACTACGTGTTCTCGCGCAGCTACGGCGACACCGAGGGCCCGGTGCAGTCGAACATCGGCCAGGGCGGCAGTTCGCAGTCCGCCACCGAGCAGTGGGACTTCTGGCAGATCATGCAGTACGCCAACGGCGACCAGGCCAACGACCAGAAGCACCAGTTGCGGATTTACGGTTCCTACGCGATCACCCCGGAGTGGATGGTCGGCGGCATCTATCGCATTGCGTCAGGCACACCGGAATCCTGCCTGGGTTACTACGGCCCAGGCGAGAGCAACTACCAGAACTATGCGCAGTTCGGTGGCGCATACCACTGGTGTGGCGGCGTGCCGACGCCGCCGGGCACCACCGGCTTCACGCCCTGGACGCACCAGCTGGACCTGCAGGTGGACTACCGTCCGGCCTGGGCTCAGCACAAGCTGGACTTCCAGCTGCAGATCCACAACGTGTTCAACGAGCAGAACCTCACGCAGATCAACTCGCTGTATGGCACTACGGCAGCCCCACTGCCGACGTATCTGTTGCCAGCGGGCATGGAGGCTCCGCGCTACGTGCAGTTCGGCATCACCTACGACTATTGACCGGTCGGACACCGCGCGCCGCTTCGCGGGGCACAGTGTCCACCGGCGCCGCCCCGCATCCAACGGCACGCCGACGCGGCCATTCGCCGCGTCGTGCGATCCCAACGCACCATCCGCAACGGGAGGTGTCCCCATGAAGCTGCCACCACGTTCGCTGGCTTTCCTGCTGCTTTTGTCCTGCTGCATCGTCGCGGCACGGGCCGCGACCGCGCCGGACTTCACCGGCATCGACCGCTGGATCAACTCGCCGCCGCTGACCATGGCCAACCTGCGCGGCAAGGTGGTGCTGGTCGATTTCTGGGCCTATTCCTGCATCAACTGCGTGCGCGAGTTGCCGCACGTCGAGCATCTGTACGAAACCTACAAGGACAAAGGGCTGATGGTGATCGGCGTGCATTCGCCGGAATTCGATTTCGAGCAGAGCCCGTCCAACGTCACCGCCGCCGTGCATCGCATGGGCATCACCTTCCCTGTGGCGCTGGACAGCGAGCACGCCACCTGGAACGGCTGGCACAACCAGTACTGGCCCGCCGAATACCTGATCGGCCAGAACGGCCAGTTGATCGGCCACCAGTACGGCGAAGGCGGCTACCTGCGGATGGAGAACGCCATCCGCCTGTTGCTGGGGCTGGATGCGCTACCCGACACCGCCGCCGCGAACGGCTACACCCCCAGCGCCGACGACACTCCCGAGCTGCATCTGGGCAGTTTCGACCAATCGGGCCTGGACAGCTCCGAGGATGGCCACAACGGCAAGCGTCATTTTGCCGCTCCCGTGCAACCGGCACCCAACCACTACGCGTTGAACGGCCTATGGGAAACCACCGACGAATATGCGGGTTTGCTGGGCGCCCAAGGCGACATCGAACTTCGGTTCAAGGCCACCAAGCTCTACATGGTCGCCAGCGCAAGCAGCCCCATCACGCTGGAAGTGACGATCGACGGCAAACCGCAGCCCCCCGTCACGGTGCAGGGCAGCCGTCTCTACACCCTGTTCGACGGCGGCACCGATGGCAGCCATCTGCTGAAACTGCATATCCCCGCGAAAGGCTTGCAGGTATACAGTTTCAGCTTCGGCTGATCTGCCATTTGCTTGTTGCCGACCAAGGCCATTGCCGTCAGGCCTGACCCGACCCCTGGGGATTCGGCCACGGAGCCCGCCATGGATTCCAGCGATACCCGGCCATTGAATGACCTGTTGGCCGCCGCGTCCCGGGCCATGGCAGCGCAAAAGCTGGCGACCGCGGAACAGATCTTGAAGCAGGCCGTGGCCATCGCGCCGGATTCGGCCGAGGCGCAACGGCTCTCGGGCGTCGTGCAGCTCGTGCGCGGCAACGCCGGCATGGCTGTTGGCTATCTGCGCCGCGCAGTCGAGTTGAAGCCCGGCGACTTCAACGCACACATGAACCTGGGCAGCGCGCTGTTCCAGTGCCAGTACCCCGACGCCGCCTTTGCGAGCATGCGTCGCGCTTGCGAGTTGGCTCCCGATGCAAGCGCTCCCTGGTACAACCTCGGGCGCGCCTTGCACATCGCACGCCATACCGAGGAAGCGCGTCCGGCACTGGAGCGGGCGATGGCACTTGATCCCTCGCACACCATGACGCGCATGACCCTGGCCAATGTGCTGAACGGCCTGGGTGACATTGCGGGAACCGTCCAGCTTTACCGCGATGTCCTGAAGAGCCATCCGAACCATGCCAGGGCCTGGTACTCGCTGGTCAACCTCAAGACGGTGAAACTCGACAGCGCCGAGGTCCGGCACATCAGGCAATTGCTGGAGCGTCCCAACCTCTCCGCCGACGACCGTGTATGGCTGGGTTTTGCGTTGGCCAAATCACTCGAGGACCAGGACGATCCGGCGGCCTCCTTCCAGACGCTGCAAGCGGCGAATGCCATCAAGCGCCGCTTCACCTCGTGGGACATCGCGGCCGAACAGCAGCGGGTCGACAACCTGATCGAAGCCTTCGCCCAGCCGCTGCCTCCTGCCGCGGATCCGAAGCTCGGCAGCGAGGTCATCTTCATCGCCTGCCTGCCCCGCTCCGGATCGACGCTCACCGAGCACATCCTCGCCTCCCATTCCCAGGTGGAAGGCGCCAACGAAATACCGGATCTGGCTGCAGTCATCGGCGGCGAGTCCAAACGTCGTCAACAGACGCTTGCCCAGTGGGCGCCCCTGGCGACGGCGGAAGACTGGCATCGCCTGGGCTGCGAATACCTGGAACGCACCACGCACTGGCGCAAGCACAAGCCGCGGTTCACCGACAAGAACCTCGGCAACTGGTCGCTGGTCGGCCCCGTGCTGGCGATGCTGCCGGGCGCCCGCGTGGTGAACACCCGACGCGACCCGCTGGAAACCTGCTTTGCCTGCTATCGCCAGCTGTTCAGCGACGGCGCCGCTTTCACCTACGACTTCGAGTCCATGGCGCACTACTACGCCGGATACGACCGCATCAGCCGGTTCTGGCAACAGCGTTTCCCTGAGCGCTACCACGACCACATCTACGAGGACATGCTGGCCGACCCGGAAGGCAGGATCCGCGAACTGCTGGCGTTCTGCGACCTGCCGTTCGAACCGGCTTGCCTGGCATTCCACAAGACCACCCGAGCCGTGCGCAGCACGGCCAGCGCCGCCCAGGTGCGCCAGCCACTGCAATCGGACACCGCCCGCTCGGCCCGCTACGGTGCGCTGCTGGACCCGCTGCGCGACCTGCTGCGGCAGCTGGGCATTCCGGGCTAGCTAGCGGTTTCCGGGATACGCCATGCCCACGCAACCCGGCACCCGATTTTCCACTTCCCGGAATTGCTCCATCGTGGCGGATCGTATACTGCGCACGCAGTTTTTCGATGGCCACAGCTCTATTGCGAAGCCGGTCTCCGAAGGCACCGACATGTTCCTCGAACTCGACGGCCATGGCCCGCACTACGCGCAACTGATCCGGGCGCTCAAGGGCGCGATCCTCGACGGCCGGCTGGCGACCGGCACCCGCCTGCCGCCCACGCGCGAATTCGCCCGCGAGCTGGAACTCTCGCGCACCACCGTGCTGGCCGCCTACGAACAACTGCGCGCGGAGGGCTTCATCGAGGCGCATACCGGCTCGGGCAGCTACGTGGCGCCGCTGCAAATCGATCCACCGCTGCTTCCCGCCAAGCCGACGGTGGAGCCGCCCTCGCGCTACGCACAACGCGCCCGGCAGGTACGCACCCCGGGAATCGCCACGAAGCACCGTGGACTGCGCTACGAATTGCAGTACGGCCACTCGCAGATCAACCCGGCCCTGAGCGGCCTCTGGGGACGGGAACTGGCACGCGCTGCCAGCTACACCCCGCCCTACATCGCCGACATCCAGGGCCTGCCGGCCCTGCGCAAGCAGATCTGCGACTACCTCGCACACCGCCGCGGCATACGCGCCTCGCCGGACCAGGTCATGGTCGTCGCCGGGACCCAGCAGGCCGTGGCCCTCACTGCGCGCGTGCTGCTGGACGAGGGCGACGCGGTGGTGCTGGAGGAGCCGCACTATTTCAGCCTGTACCAGGCCCTGGTCGCGCACGGCGCACGGATATGCCCCGTGCGCGCCGACGCCGAGGGACTGGTCTGCACCGAACTGCCGCAAGTGTCGCCGCGCCTGGTCTGCGTGACGCCCTCGCACCAGTTCCCCAGTGGCGCGGTGCTCTCGCTGCCACGCCGGCTGGAACTGCTGCGCTATGCGGAGAAACACCATTGCTGGATCCTCGAGGACGACTACGACGGCGAGTTCCGCTACGACGCCCGTCCGCTGGCGGCCCTGCGTTCGCTCGACGAAGGCGACCGCGTGATCTACGTCGGCACCTTCTCCAAGGTGCTGTTCGGCACCCTGCGGCTGGCGTACGTGGTGCTGCCGGTGGCGCTGGTCGCGGATTTCATCAACGCCAAGTACCTCAGCGACATCGCCAGTCCGGGCATCGAACAGGCCGCGCTGGCGCATTTCATGGAGGACGGCGGCTTCGAGCGGCATCTGCGCCTTGCGCGCAAGGAACTGCAGGCGCGCCGCGAGGCATTGATCGAAGGCCTGCGCCAGCATGCGGGCGCGCGCGTAGAGATCACCGATCATCCCGCGGGCATGCACGTCGCGGTCTGGCTGCGCGGGTACGACCATGCGCGTGCCGAGGCCTTGATCGAACTCGCGCACGGGCGTGGCCTGGGCCTGTACTCGATAACCCCGCTCTACCTGAATCCGCCGGCACGCCCCGGCCTGTTGCTCGGCTACTGTGGCCTGCCGATCTCCACCCTGCGCGAGGCCATGCAACTGTTCGGGCAGTGCCTGGACGACATGGATGCGCGCCCGGCTTGAAGGTCCCTCGCACAGGGCACACTCCTGCGAAACAACGCCAGGCCGCCCTGTCATTCAGGCTCCGTCGCTGCATTGCAGCAGCCAGTAGCGTATCCTTGCGGGCTTTCCATCTCCCTGAAACACGCGCAAGGACATCCCCATGGGTCTGCACCTGGTTCCCGCCGGCCGCAACGTGCCGGACGAAATCAACGTCATCATCGAAATCCCCAAGGACGCCGAGCCGGTCAAGTACGAGGTGGACAAGGACTCGGGCGCGATCTTCGTCGACCGCATCCTGTCCACGCCGATGCGCTACCCGTGCAACTACGGCTACGTGCCGGGCACGCTGGGCGGCGACGGCGATCCGCTGGACGCGCTGGTGATCCTGCCGCTGCCGCTGACCGTGGGCTCGGTGATCCGCTGCCATCCGGTCGGCATGCTGAAGATGACCGACGAGGCCGGCAGCGACGAGAAGCTGCTGGTGATCCCGTCGCCCAAGGTGTTCCCGGGCTACGCGCACATCAGCGACATCAAGGGCGTGTCGCCGCACTGGCTGGAGCGCATCGGCCACTTCTTCGAGCACTACAAGGACCTCGAGAAGGGCAAGTGGGTAAAGGTCGACGGCTGGGTCGGCGCCGACGCGGCGAAGGCCGAGATCGCCGCTGGCGTCGAACGTTACAAGGCTTCGAAGGCCTGAAGCGGATTTCCAAGACCTGAGCCGGACAATTATCGCCGTGAGCGATTTCTGACATCGCGCAGGCGATGACCTGCACAGCGGCCAGCATGGATGATGGCCGCAAGAAACGGCGCGTCGCCCTGGGCGGCGCGCCGTTTTTCATGCGCTCACGGCCGGCCTGCTGCTTTCGTTGCCGAGCGATGCGCGACCGAACTTGGCCTTAGCCGATTGAAGAAAATTGGCTACGCGCCTGCCATATCGGCTCGCCTACTCTGCCGACCAGACGCTTTTGTAACGAAGCGTTGGCGTTTCAACAAACAACTCTTCACATGCCCGGCCGGACCCGCTCCGGTTGCGGCGGCTTGTTGCCTGCGGAGCAGTTCGATGACGACGACCGCACAGTTTCTTGAGGCCCGCACTTTCCGTTTGGCCTTGGCCATGAACACCCGTGCCAGCGGCATTTCCGGCAACGATCCATTGCCTGTCGCGTTTCCGTCGCGACGAATCGCCGGGATCCCTGCCGCCAGCCCTGATGGAAGCCTGCCAACCGCAGACCCGCGACCGCTGTCCGTTGCCATCAACGACTTGCCGGGGCGCATGCAAATCATTTGCCGCATGGTCGGTGGCGCCACGGCCATCGCACGGCACTGCGGCTTCTCGGAAGGCGCCGTGCGCAACTGGTGCCACGGCCGCAGCGACATCTCGCGCGAACGCTGCATCGTGCTGGCGCAGACATTCGGCATTTCATTGCGCTGGCTGATCGTCGGCGAGGGCCCGGTGAAAATTCCCGCGCGTGAAGACGCGGTGCCGGCGTCAGCCTCGCCACCCGAACCGGGAGAGGGGGCGGCAAGCACCCCACCACCGCCCCACACGGATCCGCAAGACGCAACCGGCACGGCTTCCATCGCCTCCGTCGATCAGACCCTGCTGGCCGCCGCGATGCAATTGCTCCAGTCCTACGTCGGCCTGGTCGGCGGCTCGCTGGACCTGCATCAGCGGGCCGACGCCCTGGTACGGCTTTATCACCTGCTCGGCCATGCCGGGGAAACCGGTCACGCCACACGCATGGTCGCCTTCCACTCCGTGCTCAACGGCTATTTCTGCAGCAGGAAATCGCTGATCGGCTAGGCGCCCCATCGCCGCGACCTTGCTCCATCCACGCGACAAAGCAAGCCCAACCTCGAATCAGATCCCGGAGGGGAACCGCATGTCCAGCAACAGCCATGTCAAACCATTCGATCGGCATTCTGCCCGCCGCATCGTGCCGCGTTCGACGCTGAGTGCGGCCATCGCCACCGTGCTGGGTCTGTACGGCCTGTCCGCACTGGTGCCCGCGCATGCGCAGGCCACCACCGGCACCATCTTCGGCAGCGCGCCCTCGTCCGGCGCCACCGTGCAGGTCACCGGCGGCGCGGGTTTCAACCGCACCGTGCCGGTCGACAATACCGGTCATTACTCGCTGACCGTGCCGGTCGGCGACTACACGGTCAACCTGATCCAGAACGGTGCCGTGGTGCAATCGCACAACAACGTCAATCCTGTTGCTGGCGGCGCGTCGGAAGCCGACTTCGTGCAGCCAGGCGGCAAAGACACCAGCACGCTGGGCACGGTGTCCGTGACGGCGAACGCGCTGCCCGCGATCGATGTGACCTCGACCAACCAGAATCTCACCATCACCTCGCAGCAATTGGCGCAGTTGCCGCTGGCGCGCAATGCGGCGGCCATCGCCCTGCTGGCCCCGGGCACCATCTCGGGTGCGTCCATGCTGGGCGGCGGCCCCACCGGTGAACCAGTGGTCTCGTTCGGTGGTTCATCCATCGTCGAGAACGCGTACTACATCAACGGCTTCAACACCACCGACCCGCTCAGCAACACCGGTGGCATCACGCTGCCCTACGGCTCGATCGACCAGCAGCAGACGCTGACCAGCGGTTACGGCGCCCAGTACGGCCGCTCGGCCGGCGGCGTGATCAGCCAGGTGGGCAAGAGCGGCACCAACGACTGGCACTTCGGCGGTCAGGTGCTGTGGCAACCGACGTTCGCGCGCAGCAGCGCCGACAACGTCTACTGGAACAATCCGCTGAGCATCCAGCCCGGCGAAGAGTACGGCAATCTCGAGTCCTACAACCAGCGCGACAACAGCTGGAACACGGTCTACGACGCCTACGTCGGCGGCCCGCTGATCAAGGACACGCTGTTCATGTTCCTGTCGGCCGAGTCCGACAAGACACAGGGCCAGACGATGGGTAACGTCAATGACGGCAACATGTACTACTACAAGGACAGCAACCCCAAGTTCTACGGCAAGCTGGACTGGAACATCAACTCCAGCAATATCCTGTCGTTGACGGGCATCTACAACGCGGCGGAATACGACCCCGGCGAGTACTACGCCTACGACAACAATACGAAAACGACAGGCGCTTTCCAGAGCCTTGGTCAGCGTACCAAGAACGCCTTCAAGATCTGGATCGGCAAGTACACCTCGTACATCACCGACAACCTGACGCTGAACCTGATGTTCGGCAAGATGGATGGTTCGTACTACACCGCCCAGCCCGCATATCCGGGCTACGATCCGACGGCGCCGTATATTGGCCTTATCTCGCTGGAGAATCCGGCGTACACCCCCAATGGCCCGGTACACAGCCAGAATCTCAACACCGGCATTGCCAACCCGCAGCACAAGTCGGAGGTGCGCAACCTTCGCCTCGATCTCGACTGGAAGTTGGGTGATCACGACATCCAGTTCGGTATCGACAATGACACCGATATCGACAAGGACGATGGCACTGCGATGACCGGGCCAGGCTACGCCTGGTTCTACGGCCAAACCGGCTCGGCCGATGCCTACATCATCGGGACGCCGGGCGGCTCGGGTGCCTATGTGGGAGCGGGCTCGCCGTGCACCGTTGGCGGCAAGCCGGTCGGCTGCTATGCGTACAAGTACATATTCACCACAAGCGCGACGGTGCAGGTGACGCAACGTGCGCAGTACATCCAGGACAACTGGCAAGTCACGCCCAACTTCCTGCTGAACCTCGGCCTGCGCAACGACCAGTTCACCAACTACAACTCGGTGGGCGCACCGTATCTGCGCCTGACCAAGCCACAGTGGGCGCCGCGCATCGGCTTCAGCTGGGACGTGTTCGGCGACTCCACCATGAAGGTGTTCGGCAACGCCGGTCGCTACTACCTGGCCATGCCCACTTCTGTGGCCTTGCGTGAGGCCTCCGCCCCGACGTACACGGAGCAGTACTACAACTACTCGGGCATCACCGGTTCCGGTCTGCCGATCAATCCGACCCCGATCGCGACGAACCTGCCGAATGGTGTGAGCTACGTCAACGGCGAAAACGGAACGCCGATCGATCCCAGGCTGGTATCGGCCCAGAACCTCAAGGCGGAGTATCAGGATCAGTTCGTCCTGGGCATGCAGCAACAGATCGACCCGGCATGGGTGTACGGCGTCACCGGCACGGTCAACAAGCTTGGTCGTGCTATCGATGACACTTTCGGCAGTTACGAGGCCAACATCATCGAAGCGGCGGCGGCGGCCCAGGGCGTCACCATCGACCCGAGCGACATCCTCGGCAGCATCCTGATCAATCCGGGTGCCGCCAACACCATAACGATCCCGAACGGCAGTGGCGGCTACAGCAAGGTAACCCTGTCGAACGCAGCGCTCGGCTTTCCGAAGGTCAAGCGCAATTACTATTCGCTGGAGCTCTATCTGGAGCATCCGTTCGACGGCAAGTGGTTCGGCAAGGTCGACTACGTGTTCTCGCGCAGCTACGGCGATACCGAGGGCCCGGTGCAGTCCAGCATCGGCCAGGGCGGCAGCTCGCAGTCGATCACCGAGCAGTGGGATTTCTGGCAGATCATGCAGTACGCCAATGGAGACCAGCCCAATGACCAGAAGCATCAGTTGAGGCTCTACGGCTCGTACGCGATCACGCCCGAATGGAGCGTCGGCGGTACCTACCGCATCGCCTCGGGCACGCCGATTTCCTGTCTGGGTCTCTTCGGCCCCCAGCAGTCCGATCCGCCGGCTGCCATCGGCTCGCCATACGGCTCGTCGTACCACTGGTGCAATGGCATGCCGACGCCACCCGGCTCCACCGGCTTCACGCCGTGGACGCACCAGTTGAACCTGCAGGTGGACTATCGCCCTGCCTGGGCCCAGCACAAGCTGGACTTCCAGTTGCAGGTGCACAACGTGTTCAACGAGCAGAACGTCACGCAGTTCTACGGTCAGTACAACAACGGCAGCAATGCGGGCTCCTATAACCCCGGGTACCTGCTGCCGTTCAGCCTGGAGAACCCGCGCTACGTATCGTTCGGCATCACCTACGACTGGTGATGCAGCCGCGCAGAAACGCAGTTTGCCGCCTCGCGCCAGTGCGGCGGCAAACCGCATGACCTGCATTGCTCCAGGCGCTTTGGAAGCACCTGCCAAACCGGCGCATACTCCCGCAAACGATCCCACGTCCGCGACCGAACGCCCGGGAAGACAGCCATGTTCCTCGAACTCGACGGCAAGGGCCCGCATTACACGCAGCTCATCCGCGCACTGAAGCGGGCGATCCTCGACGGCCGCCTCGCAGCGGGAGCCCGCCTGCCGCCCACTCGCCTGCTCGCACAGGAACTGGAAATGTCCCGCACCACCGTGCTGGCCGCCTACGAACGTCTGCGTGCCGAAGGCTTCATCCAGGGCCGCGCCGGTGCCGGCAGTTACGTGTCAGCGCTGCACCTGGCCCCCGTGGCCACGCTCCCGCGCCAGGCAATCACACCACCTTCGCGTTACGCACGCCGCATACGGCACATCGACGATTTGCGGCCAGCACAGCAGCACTACGACAAGCGCTACAACCTGCAGTACTGCAACCCGCTGGTGAATCCTGCCCTGAACGGCATCTGGGGGCGCGAACTGGCGCGTGCGGCCACCCACATCAACCTGGAGGAAACCAGCCCGCAGGGCCTGCTGGGCCTGCGCCAGCAGATCTGCGATTACCTGGTGCGTCGACGCGGCGTGGTGGCCGCGCCGGAGGATATCCTGGTCGTCAATGGCACGCAGCAGGCGTTCTCGCTGACCGCACGCGTGCTGCTGGACGAAGGCGACAGTGCCGTACTGGAAGAGCCCCACTATTTCGGCGTACGCCAGGCGCTGCTTGCGCACGGTGCACAACTGCATGCCGTGCGCACCGACGGCGAAGGATTGGTTTGCGACGAATTGCCGGCGGTCGCGCCGCGGCTGATCTGCGTGACGCCATCGCACCAGTTCCCCAGCGGCGCCACGATGTCGCTGCCACGCCGGCTGGAACTGCTGAGATACGCGGCGGAGAACCGCTGCTGGATCCTGGAAGACGACTTCGACGGCGAGTTCCGCTTCGACACGCAACCGCTGGCAGCGCTGCGTTCGCTCGACGAGGGCGATCGCGTGATCTACGTCGGCACCTTCTCCAAGACCCTGTTCGGCGCGCTGCGACTGGGCTACATGGTGCTGCCGACGGCATTGCGCCGCGACCTCGTCACCGCGAAATACCTCAACGATTTCGCCTGCCCAGAGATCGAACAGGCGGCGTTGGCACACTTCATGGAGAGCGGTGGTTTTGAACGCCACCTGCGCCTTGCCCGCAGGGAACTGAAGGCCCGCTACACAACGCTGGTCGAAGCCCTGCGGCAACATGCCGGGGATCGCGTGGAAATCGTCGACGCGCCCGCGGGCATGTACGTGCTGGTCTGGTTGCGCGATTGCGACCACGCCGGCACCGAGGCGTTGATCGCCCGCGCCCGCGCGCATGGCCTTGGCCTGCATCCACTGGCCATGCATTACCAGCAGCCGCCCCCCAGGCCCGGCCTGATGTTCGGCTATGCGCGCCTATCGGTGACGGCGCTGCGCGAAGCCGCGCAACTGTTCGCCCGCTGCCTGGACGAAGCAGATTGGCAGGCGACTTCGGCCACGCATTGGCGCGTTGCTGCAAGACTCGCCGTGTCCTGACAACCGGGCGCCGTCACCCGCTGCGCTTTTGCGGCTTGCGTTTCACGGAGACTGCACCGCCGGTCACACCGCGTTCCCACGGCGGCGGATCGCCCAGCTTCTCGACCAGGAAATCCACGAAGGCGCGCACGCGCGGCGGCACCAGCCGGCGCTGTGGCGTCACTGCCCAGATACCGCTTTCGGGCAGCATGTATTCCGGCAGCACCACTTCCAGCCGGCCCGCGGCCAGCGCCTCGTGCACGTGCCACAGCGAATGCACGGCGATGCCCTGCCCGGCCAGCGCCGCATCGCGCACCGCTTCGCCCAGCGTGGTCTCGAAACGCCCCTGCACGCGCACTGCATGCCCGTGCCCGCGGCGATCGGTGAAACGCCACACGTCCTGGCCGGACAGCAACACGCATTCGTGCCGCGCCAGGTCGGCGAGCGTGCGCGGGCGGCCGTGCCGGCGCAGATAATCCGGCGAAGCACACAGCACGCGCCGGTTCGCGGCCAGCTTGCGCGCGACGAGGCTGGAATCGTTCAAGGCACCGATGCGGATGGCAAGGTCGTAACCGGCACCCACCACGTCCACCATCTCGTCGCTGAGGTGGGCGAACAGGCGCAGCTTCGGGTGGCGCGCCAGGAATTCAGGCAGCAGCGCCGAGATGTATTCGCGGGCAAACGCGGCTGACATGGTCACGCGCAGCGTGCCGGCCACGTCGCCTGCGCTCTGGCGCAGGCCGGCGGTCAGCGCGTCCAGATCCTCCACCAGCGCGCGCCCCTGCTCGGCCAGCAGGCGGCCCTCCGGCGTGGGATGCAGGCGGCGCGTGGTCCGCTGCAACAGCCGCACGCCCAGTCCGCGCTCCAGTCGCTGCAGGCGTTGGCTGGCCGCCGCCACCGAAAGATCGAGGCTGCGCGCCGCGGCGCTGATCGAGCCCTGGTCCAGCACGCGCAGGAACAGGGCGAGGTCGTCGAGACGATCCATGATTTTCAATGAAATGTTGAAAATGAATAGCCATCTTGGTGGTTTCTACTGACAGTGCAAGTGCCTAGGCTGGACGCATTCCATCGCACCGAATCATCCTCATGGCCCCCATCCGCACACCGCCGGCGCTGTACGCGCTGGCCATCGGCGCCTTCGGCATCGGCACCACCGAGTTCATCATCATGGGCCTGCTGCAGCAGGTATCCGCCAGCCTTGGCGTGAGCATCGCCAGCGCAGGGCTGTTGATCTCCGGCTATGCCTTCGGCGTGTTCGTGGGCGCGCCCGCGATCACGCTGGCCACGCGCCAGCTGCCGCGCAAGGTCGTGCTGCTGGGGCTGATGGCCATCTTCACCCTGGGCAACCTCGCCTGTGCATTGGCGACCAGCTACGCCGCGCTGATGGCTGCGCGCGTGCTCGCATCGCTGGCACACGGCAGCTTCTTCGGCGTGGGCTCGGTGGTGGCCATCTCGCTGGTGCCGGAGCAGCGCAAGGCTTCGGCCATCGCCACCATGTTCAACGGCCTCGCGCTGGCCACGCTGGTTGGCGTGCCGGCATGCGCATGGCTGGGCCTGCACTGCGGCTGGCATGCGGCGTTCTGGGCGATCACCGCCATCGGCGTGCTGGCGATGGCGGCGCTGGCTGCATGGTTGCCGAACACGCACGACGCGGTTGCGCCGGTATCGCTGGGTACGGAATTGCGTGCCATCGCAGGTGCGCCGGTACTGATCGGCCTTGCCACCACGGTGTTCGGCTTCGCCGGCGTGTTCGTGGTCTATACCTTCATCCAGCCGTTGCTCACCCACGTCACCGGCTTCGGCGAGGCGATGGTGTCGCCGATCCTGCTGGTGTTCGGCCTCGGCATGGCCATCGGCAACCCACTGGGCGGCAGGTTCGCCGACCGCAACCTGTCCAACGCCCTGGTCGGCACGCTGGCCGCGCTCGCCGTGGTGCTGCTGGTGTTCGGCTTCGCCATGCAGATGCGCTGGACCATGGTGCTGTCCACCGGCCTGCTCGGCATGGCGATGTTCGCCACCGTGGCGCCGCTGCAGATGTGGATACTGCGCCGCGCTTCCGCTGCCCCGAGCCTCGCCTCCAGCCTCAACATCGGCGCGTTCAACCTCGCCAACGCGCTGGGTGCATGGCTGGGCAGCGAAGCGGTGGCGCGTGGCGCAGGCCTGACCTCGCTGCCGTGGATCGCGGCCTTGGCCACCATCGTCGGCATCGCCTTGGCGGCTTGGGCGCTGCGCGGCCATCGCGCTTCGCAGGCGGCCACGCCCTGCACACAGGCATGAACCTATCCTTCCCCCATTCCCACGGAGCCACGCCATGAAAGCCGTCGCCCTCACCCGCTACCTGCCCATCGATGACCCCGAATCACTGGTGGATGTGGAATTGTCGAAACCCGTGCCGGGTGCGCACGACCTGCTGGTGCGCGTGGAAGCGGTGTCGGTGAATCCGGTCGACACCAAGATCCGCGCGCCCAAGCCGCAGGTGGAAACACAGCCGAAGGTGCTGGGTTACGACGCGGCCGGCGTGGTCGAGGCCGCGGGTGCCGGGGTGCAGGGATTCAAGCCCGGCGACCGCGTGTACTACGCCGGCGACGTCATCCGGCCAGGCAGCAACGCCGAATTCCAGCTGGTCGATGCGCGGCTCGCCGCGGCTATGCCACATTCGCTGGACTTCGCCGGAGCCGCCGCGCTGCCACTGGTGGCGATCACCGCATGGGAGCTGCTGTTCCAGCGCATGCCGTTCGACAGCGAGCACGGTGGCAATGGCAAGTCGCTGCTGGTGATCGCCGGTGCGGGTGGCGTGGGCTCGATCGCGATCCAGTTGGCGCGCCGCGCGGGCTTCAGCGTGGTCGCCACCGCCTCGCGTCCCGAGACCATGGACTGGTGCCGCGCGATGGGCGCGCAGCATGTCATCAACCACCGTGAACCGCTGGCGCCGCAACTGGCCGCGCTGGGCTTCGAACAGATCGACGCCGCACTCAACCTCGCCGACACCGACCGCTACTGGGACGATCTTGGCGCGCTGCTGGCGCCACAGGGCCATGTAGGCCTGATCGTGGAACCGAAGGGCGCGTTGCATATCGGCGATCCGTACAAGGCCAAGTGCATCGGCATCCATTGGGAATTCATGTTCGCGCGAGCGCGCTTCAAGACGCCGGACATGGCCGAGCAGGGCCGCATCCTTGGACGCGTGGCGCAGCTGGTCGACACCGGCGAACTGAAGAGCATCCAGCACGAGGCGCTGAATCCGATCAACGCAGCCAACCTGCGCGAGGCGCATCGCCGGCTGGAATCGGGCGCCAGCATCGGCAAGCTGGTGCTGGCCGGCTGGTGAAGCGGCTGCGGGCAGGCGCAGGACCCATCGGCACTCAGGGCATGGCTCGCGCGTAGGAGCGCACCCTGTGCGCGAACGGCTCTGGCGCCGATCGGGGCAAAAGCATTCGCGCACAGGGTGCGCTCCTACAGCGCAGGTGAATCTCAGCCGCGCTTGCGCCCGTTTTTCTTCGCGCCCGCATGACCGCCGTGGACGGGCGCCGGCTTGGCCGGCTCGCCCTTCTTGCCCAACTGCTCCAGCAGGGTGTTCATGTCCTCGGCGTGTTCCTCCTCCATCGCCAGGATGCTTTCCAGCACGCGGCGGGTGGTGGGGTCGGCGCTGCCCACGTAGTCGATCATCTCGCGGTAGCTGTCGATGGCGATGCGCTCGGCCACCAGGTCCTCCTTGATCATGTCGACGATGTCCTCGCCTTCCACGTAGTCGGAATGGCTGCGCGTGGCCAGCCCTTCGGGCGAGAAATCAGGCTTGCCGTCGAGCTGGGTGATGCGCTCGGCGATCAGGTCTGCGTGGCCCTGCTCCTCGTTCGCATGCTGCAGGAACTCCTGCTTGATCGCCTGCGAATGGATGCCCGAGGCCATGTAGTAGTGGTACTTGTAGCGCAGCACGCAGACGATCTCGGTGGCCAGCGCGTGGTTGAGCAGCTTCACCACGCTGGCGCGGTCGGCCTTGTAGCCGGCGGTCATCGCGCCCTTGTCGATGTCCTGGCGCGCGCGCTTGCGGATGGCCTCGATGTCGCTGACGAAGGGCTTGGCTTTGGACATGGTGGAGACTCCTGCCGGATCGATGCGGCGCGCGAAAGTCCCGCCAGCCTAGGTGCACGCACGAAAAAGCCGGGTGAAGGAATCACCCGGCTCCGTCGGTTCCGCCAGCCCTCGCGCGATCAGGCCTTGCGATACACCTCGGCGCCCTGCGCGCGGAACTCGGCGGCCTTCTCGGCCATGCCTTCCTCCAGCGCCTCGGCTTCGCCGGTGCCGTGCTCGGCGGCATAGTCGCGCACGTCCTGGGTGATCTTCATCGAGCAGAACTTGGGGCCGCACATCGAGCAGAAGTGCGCGCTCTTGTGTGCGTCCTTGGGCAGGGTTTCGTCGTGGAATTCCTTGGCCTTTTCCGGATCGAGGCCGAGGTTGAACTGGTCTTCCCAGCGGAACTCGAAACGCGCCTTGCTGAGCGCGTTGTCGCGCACCTGCGCGCCCGGGTGGCCCTTGGCGAGATCGGCCGCATGCGCGGCGATCTTGTAGGCGATGATGCCGTCGCGCACGTCCTGCTTGTTCGGCAAGCCGAGGTGCTCCTTCGGCGTCACGTAGCAGAGCATCGCGGTGCCGAACCAGCCGATCATCGCCGCGCCGATCGCGCTGGTGATGTGGTCGTAGCCGGGCGCGATGTCGGTAGTCAGCGGCCCCAGCGTGTAGAACGGCGCCTCGCCGCACTTCTCCAGCTGGCGGTCCATGTTCTCCTTGATCAGCTGCATCGGAACATGGCCGGGGCCTTCGATCATGGTCTGCACGTCGTGCTTCCACGCGATCTGCGTCAGCTCGCCCAGCGTGTCCAGCTCGCCGAACTGCGCGGCGTCGTTGGCGTCGGCCACGCAGCCGGGGCGCAGGCCGTCGCCGAGGCTGAAGGATACGTCGTACGCCTTCATGATCTCGCAGATGTCTTCGAAGTGCGTGTAGAGGAAGTTCTCCCTGTGGTGCGCCAGGCACCACTTCGCCATGATCGAGCCGCCGCGCGAGACGATGCCGGTGACGCGCTTCGCGGTGAGCGGCACGAAACGCAGCAGTACGCCGGCGTGGATGGTGAAGTAATCCACGCCCTGCTCGGCCTGCTCGATCAGGGTGTCGCGGAACAGCTCCCAGGTCAGCTCCTCGGCCACGCCGCCGACCTTCTCCAGCGCCTGGTAGATCGGCACCGTGCCGATCGGCACCGGCGAGTTGCGCAGGATCCATTCGCGCGTCTCGTGGATGTGCTTGCCGGTGGAGAGGTCCATCACCGTGTCGCCGCCCCAGCGGATCGACCACACCATCTTCTCGACCTCTTCCGCGATCGACGAAGTGACTGCGGAATTACCGATATTCGCGTTGATCTTGGTGAGGAAGTTGCGGCCGATGATCATCGGCTCGCTTTCCGGATGGTTGATGTTGGCGGGGATGATGGCGCGGCCGCGCGCCACTTCGTCGCGCACGAATTCCGGCGTGATGATGCGCGGGATCGCCGCGCCGAACGACTGCCCCGGATGCTGCACGCGCAGTGCACTGTCGCCCAGCGCCTCGATGCGCTGGTTCTCGCGGATGGCGATGTATTCCATCTCCGGCGTTACGATGCCTTTGCGCGCGTAGTGCATCTGGGTGACGTTGGCGCCGGCCTTCGCGCGGCGCGGCACGGGCAGCTGCGGGAAGCGGATCGCGGCCAGTTCAGGTGCATTCGCATGACGGCGGCCGAACTCGGAACTGCGCCCGTCCAGTGCCTCGGTGTCGCCGCGCTCGGCGATCCACACCGCGCGCAGCGCCGGCAGGCCGGCGACCAGATCCACGGAGTAATCCGGATCGGTGTAAGGGCCGGAGGTGTCGTAGACGGTAATCGAAGGATTCTTCTCCACGCCGAACATCGCCGGCGTGTCGGCCTGTGCGATTTCGCGCAGCGGCACGCGCAGGTCGGCGCGGCTGCCGGCTGCGTGGATCTTGCGCGACCCGGGAATCGGCCGGGTCACGGCTTCGGAGAGTTCCTGCGCGGCGCGCGCGAGGTCGGAGAGCTGGGCATTCATCGGCTGGGTTCCGGTGTGGCTTTCTTGAACAGTCCGCACACGGACGTGCGGTTCTTCGCGAAGGGACTCGCGCACGAAGCGACGGCGCCGGACGCACGACAGGTGGAGCATCGTGCGGCGAAGCTCCCTACACCGGTGCTAACCGGATCAGGTTCGAAGGGACTCTCTCAGCCGACCGTTGCGCCGGCACCCCCGCTTCTGGAGTGGTTATTCAAGCACGAAGCGGGGATCACCGCGAGTGCGGCAGGTATTCAGGGCGTCGCGTAGGCGCGCAGGAAGGTGGCCACGCCGGCACGGGCGGTGGCCTCGATCTCGGCGGCATAGCTCTCGCCGCAGTCCACGCAGCCGAACATGCGGCGCATGAACAGGTCGCCCTTGATCAATGCGAAGAACTGCACGCAGGCGCGCGGCACGTCGCCGATGGCGAGCTGGCCGGCGTCGACCGCCTGCTGCAGCAGGCGCTCCATCAGACCGTGCGTGCGCAGGGTGCCTTCCTCCCACAGCAACCGGCCGAAGCGCGGGTTGCCCTGGCGGCAGTCGCCGAGGATGGCGCGGAAGGTGCCGACAGTTTCCGGGTCGCAATCGAGCCGCGCATGGATCAGCGCCACGCGCAGCAGGGTCTGTTCGACGGGGGCCTGCGGGTCGTAGTCGTAGGTGTTTTCCGGCAGCAGGTCCTCGATGCGCGCACGGATCACCTCGCGGAACAGGTTGTCCTTGTCGCCGAAATGGCTGTAGACGGTGAGCTTGGAGACGCCTGCCTCGGCGGCGATCGCGTCCATGCTGGTGCCGGCGAAGGCGTTGCGGATGAACAGCGCCTTGGCCGCGGCGAGGATCGCCGCGCGTTTTTCGAGGTCCTTCGGTCGTCCCGGCCCCTGCGATCTGACCGGCGAGATGCTGCTCATGTCGAAGCCTTCCCAAAACGGTATGCGGACTTTATTATACGCGCTGGTTCAATTATTTCCAGCCAAGCGGCGGCGAAAGTGTCCGCGGACATACCGCGGGACATGACTTACGTCAGCGCATCGCGGTGACTTCCGGCACTTCGTGACACACCGCGCGGGCCGCAGTCTAGTCATTGTCGAGCCAAGGCCAAGCCCTTATCCTTTCAGGTCTTTTTCGACACTCACGGAACCCTGGCAGACATGGCGATGAACTTCGAACAGGCGCGGACGAACATGGTCGAGAACCAGGTGCGTCCATGGGAAGTGCTGGACGGCCGCGTGCTGGACATGCTCGGCCGCGTGCGGCGCGAGGATTTCGTGGCGCCCGAGCATCGCCAGCTTGCCTTCGCCGACCTGTGCCTGCCGCTGGGCCACGGCGAAGTGATGATGAAGCCGGTGCTGGAAGGTCGCATGTTGCAGGCGCTCGAGCTGCTGGCGAGTGATCGCGTGCTGGAGATCGGCACCGGTTCGGGCTTCCTCACCGCCTGCCTCGCCGGCCTGTCGGCCGAAGTGGTCAGCGTCGACATCCATGCCGACTTCACCGCGACCGCCGGCCAGCGCCTGCAGGCTGCCGGTGTGGCGAACGTGCGGCTCCACACCGGCGAAGCCGTGCGCGGCTGGCAGCCGGACGGCCTGTTCGACGCGGTGGTCGCCACCGGCGCGGTGGCCGAGACGCCGTCGCGCTGGCTGGCTTGGCTCAAGCCGGGCGGTCGCCTGCTGATGATCCGCGGTGAGTCGCCCGCGCAGCAGGCGGTGCTGCTCACCCACGAGGGTGAGGGCCGTTACCGTGAGGAAAGCCTGTTCGAGACCGACCTGCCCTATCTCGCCCACGCCGCGCCGTCGTCGCGTTTCGTGCTCTGAATGCCCCACCGTCCCGATACCCCACGAGGCAATCCATGCGTTTGAAGCTGCTCACCTTGGCACTGACCCTGGCCGCCGTCTCGCTGCCCAGCCATGGCGAAGACCTGCTCGACGCCTACCGCGAAGCGCGCGCCAACGATCCGGTGCTGGCCCAGGCCGACGCCACCCGCCTCGCTACCGGCGAGGGTGTCAACCAGGCGCGCGCGTTGCTGCTGCCGCAGATCAGCGGCAGCCTGTCGCTGAACCAGACCACGGGCGGGAACAATGGCTATGTGCAAGACCCGAACGACCCGAACCAGTTCATCAGCAGCAGCACGTTCGGCCACAGCCGCACGCGCAGCCTGAACGCCAACCTCAGCCAGACCGTGTTCGACTTCAGCAAGTACGCCAACCTCAAGGCGGCGCATGCCTCGGCGAACGCGCAGGACGAAACCTACGAAGCCGCGCTGCAGGACCTTTACGTGCGCGTGGCCACGGCGTACTTCACCGTGCTCACCGACGAGGACCAGCTCACCTACGCCAAGGCCAACGAGGATGCCTACAAGGAGCAGTACGACCAGGCCGTGCAGCAGTACAAGGTCGGCATCGCGGCGATCACCGGGGAGTTCCAGGCCAAGTCCTACTACGAGGCGGCCAAGGCACAGACCATCGCCGCGCAAAACACCCTGGACAACGACCGCGAGGCGCTGAGCCAGATCACCGGCCAGCCCACCGGCAACCTGAAGAAACTGCGCGACGAGCTGCCGATGCATTCGCCCGACCCGGCCGATCCGGATGCCTGGGTCAAGCAGGCGCTGATCAACAACCCCAGCCTGCTCGCGCAACAGCAGAACGTGCAGGCAGCCGATGCCAATGTCACCGCAGCGCGTTCCGGCCACCTGCCCACGATCACCGCCAACGTCAGCTACGGCAAGACCGCGAGCTGGTACGAGAACGCGGCGATCCATTCCAACACGCCGTCGCAGACCACGGTGGGGCTCACCCTCAACGTGCCGATCTTCTCCGGCGGGCTGGTCCATTCGCAGGTGCGCCAGTCCATCTACAACCGTGACGCCGCGCAGGACTCGATGGAAATCGAGCGCCGCCAGGTGAAGGCGAGCACGCTCAACTACTACCGCTCGGTGCTGGCCGGCATCAGCCAGGTGCAGTCGGGCAAGGCCGCGGTGGAATCGGCGCAGAAGGCGCTGGACGCCACCCGCGCGGGTTTCAACGTGGGCACGCAGACCATGATCAACGTGCTGCTGGCGATCCAGACCCTGACCCAGGCGGAAGGCACCTACTCGCAGGCGCGGCATCAGCTGGTGCTGGACCGCCTGCTGCTGAAGCAGAGCGCCGGCACCGCCAGCCTCGACGATCTGCAGGAGATCAACGCCCTGCTGCAGTAAGCCATCCACGGGCACGAACGACGACGGCCGGGCCTATGCCCGGCCGTCGTCGTTCCAGCACGCCGTCACCCCTGCAATTGCGCGGCGATCAGCTGCATCAGGCGCCCCACCGCGCCGCGTTCGCGCTCGAACACCCGCTGCGCAGCCAGCCCCATCCCGCGCCGATGTGCACCGTCGCGCAGCAGGCTCAGCACCATCTCGCCCAGTGATCCGCCGTCCGCCACACGCAGCGCGCCGCCATGCTCGATCAGGCTGGTGGTGATCTCCTCGAAGTTGAAGGTGTGCGGCCCCACCAGCACCGGCGTGGAAAGAGCGGCCGGCTCCAGCACGTTGTGGCCGCCGATCGGCACCAGGCTGCCGCCCACGAAGGCCAGTCCCGCCGCGGCATAGAACGGCATCAGCTGGCCCATCGCATCGATCACGAAGACCTGGTTCGACAGGCCAGGCATGCCGTCGGCGCCATAGGTGCCGGTGGCGAAACCCAGGCTGCGCACGGCATGCTCCACCGGCCGGAAGCGCTCCGGGTGACGCGGGGCGATCAGCAGCAGCGCATCGGGCAGGCGCTTGAGCACCGAAAGGTGCGCCTCCAGCACGGCCTGCTCCTCGCCCTCGTGGGTGCTGGCCGCGATCCACACCGGCCGCCGCGCACCCCAATGTTCGCGCAGGCGTGCACCGGTCTCCAGTGCATCCTGCGGTACCGGCATGTCGTACTTCAGGTTGCCGCAGACCATGATCCGCTCGGGCGGCGCGCCGATCAGGCGATAGCGCGCGGCATCGGCGCGTGACTGCGCGGCCACCAGGCGCACGCAACCCAGCGCCGCGCGCACCATCCCGCGCAAGGGCCGCGGCAGGTAGCCGCGCAGCGAGCGCTCGGACAGCCGCGCGTTGACGATCATCAGCGGGATGCCACGGCGCCGGCAGGCGAAGTACAGGTTCGGCCAGATCTCGGTTTCCACGATCAGCGCCAGCCGCGGCTGCACCCCGGCGAGGAAGCGGTTCACCGCATACGGCAGGTCGTAGGGCAGATAGACGTGGAACACGCTGTCACCGAACAGCTGCTGCACGCGCGCGGTACCGGTGGGGGTCACCGTGGTCACCACCAGCGGCGCGTCCGGATAGTCGCGCTTGAGCGCCTTGATCAGCGGCTCGGCCGCGTTCACCTCGCCCACCGACACCGCATGCACCCACAGGCTGCCGGAAAGCTCCGGCGGCGCCTTGAAGAAGCCGAAGCGCTCGGCCCAGCGCCAGTAGTACGGCCGCGAGCGGAAACCGCGCAGCGCCAGTCGCAGCACGATCAGCGGCGTCACCAGATACATCGCGAGGGTGTAGAGATAACGCAACGGCGGGCTCCGGAAACAGCGCCCGAGTATACGGGAGCCGGCATGTGGCTCCGGCTCGTCCATGGCACAGGTCCATTACAATGCCGCGGATGCCCGGCACCCCACGCCCCGACTTCCACCGCTCCCTGCTCTCTCCACGCCACTGGTTGGCGTGGCTGGGCGTGGGCATGATCCGGCTGGTGGCGCTGCTGCCATATCGCGCACTGATGGCGCTGGGCCGTGCGCTGGGCGCCTTGGTGCAACGCGTGCCGTCCGCGCGGCGACCAGTGGCGGCGACCAATATCGCGCTGTGCTTTCCCGAGCTGGACGCGCCGGCACAGGCCGCGCTGGTCGACGCGCACCTGCGCGACATCGGTCTGATGCTGATGGAGTTCGCACTGGGCTGGCTGGGTTCGGATCGCGCCATCGAACGCGTACCGGTGAGCATCGAGGGGCTGGAGCATCTCGAAGCGGCCCGTGCGCAGGGCCGCGGCGTGCTGCTGGTGGGCGGCCACTTCTCGCACCTTGAGTTGTGCGCGCGACTGGTCTCGCAACGCATCCGCATCGCCGGCATGTACCGCAGGATGGATTCGGCGGTGTTCGAATGGGTGGTACTGCGCGCCCGACTCGGCTATGCCGACGCGATGTTCGACAAGGACGACATCCGCGGCACGGTGAAATACCTGCGCGCGGGCGGCACGCTGTGGTACGCGCCCGACCAGGACATGCGCAGCAAGGACAATGTGTTCGTGCCGTTCTTCGGCGTGCCTGCCGCCACCATCACTGCCACCCATCATCTGGCGCGGCTGTCCGGGGCGGCGGTGATCCCGTTCTTCCACCGCCGCCTGCCCGATGGCAAGGGTTATGCCCTGCGCCTCGGCGCGCCACTGGACGATTTCCCGGGACCGGGCGCCCTGGACGACGCCGCACGGATCAACGCCTGCATCGAGCAGATGGTGCGCGAGGCACCCGAGCAGTACCTGTGGGTGCACAAGCGCTTCAAGACCCGCCCCCCCGGCCTGCCGCCCGTGTACTGACACGCTGAACGGTTGTTCAACGGCGCTGCAAGCCGGTGCACTTGCCCAGCGTCGCTGAAAGCTGGCGCAAAGGCGGCGTTCGCAGCATGCGCGCCATGCCCATCCCCATCCTGATGTACCACAACATCGCACCGGTGCCGCGCGAGCTGAAACGCTGGCGCAGTCTCTATGTGCACCCGCGTTCGTTTGCTCGGCAGATGGCCCTGTTGCGTCGACTCGGCTACACCGGCCTGTCGATGGACGCAGCGATGCCGTACCTGCGCGGCGAACGCCAGGGCCGCATCGTGGCGATCACGCTGGACGACGGCTACGCTGACAACCTGGCGAACGCGCTGCCGGTGCTGCAACGCCACGGCTTCAGCGCCACCTGCTACGCGGTGAGCGGCGCGCTGGGCCGCTACAACGACTGGGACGATGCCAAGCTCGGCGTGCGCAAGCCGATGATGGACGCGGCACAACTGCGCGCCTGGCACGCGGGCGGTATGGAAGTGGGCGCGCACACCCGCACGCATCCCCGCCTCCGCCAGTGCGACGACACGCGACTGCGCGACGAGATCGCCGGCAACAAGGCCGAGCTGGAAGACCTGCTCGGCGCGCCGGTGACGCAGTTCTGCTACCCCTACGGCGACCACGACGAGCGCGTGGTCGCGGCCACGCGGGAAGCCGGCTACGCGGCGGCCACCACGGTTCAACGCGGCCGCGCGCGATCGGGCGGCGACCTGTGGCGGCTGCCGCGCGTGGCGGTGGCGCGTAGCCACATCCTGCCGCAGTTCGCCTGGCGTGCGCTCACCGGCTACGAGGACCGCCACGGATGAAATTCCTGTTCATCGGCACCAGCCGCGAGAATGGCGGTGCAGAGACCCACTTCGTCACCCTGACCCAGGCGCTGGCCGGCACCGGCCATACCGTCGAGGCGGTGGTGCACCTGGGCGCGCCCATGGCACAGGCGCTGGCCGACACGACGGTGCAGCTGCATGCGGGCCGCTTCCGCAACGTGTTCGACCTGCGCGGCTACCACGCCACCATCACCGCCGCGCGCCGCCTGAAGCCGGACTGGCTGGTGGGCGATTTCGGCAAGGAATACTGGCCGCTGATCCTGATCGGTCGCCTGCTTGGCATCCCGGTAGCGCTGTTCCGCCATCGCCTCAAGCCGATGAAGTGGCTCTCGGCGCGCCTGGTGGCCCGTTGTGCGCAACGCTTCTTTGCGGTGTCGCAATACGCACGCCGCGACTGCATCGAGCACGGCATGCCCGCCAGGCGCGTACAGGTGCTGTACAACCCGGTGAACATGGAACTGTGCCGACCGGATCCGGTGCGCCGCGCCACGCTGCAGCAGCAGCTGGGGCTGGACGAAAACGCGATCGTGCTGGGCTGTTTTGGCCGCCTGCATGCCGGCAAGGGCATCTACACCCTGCTCGACGCCGCCAACGCAGCGATGGCGCAGGAGCCGCGTCTGCACTGCCTGTGGCTGGGCAGCGGCACCGATACGCAGCAATTGCGCGAAAGCATCGCCAGTTCGCCGTTTCCCGCCCGCCACCACCAGCCCGGCTGGGTTGCCGACGCATCGCCGTACTACAACGTGCTGTCGATGCTGGCCTTCCCTTCGATCGCGACGGAAGCCTTCGGCCGCACGCCGGTGGAGGCGCAGGCCTGCAACGTGCCGGTGCTGTGCAGCGATGCCTTCGGCATCCCGGAAACCCTGCAGCCCGGCGTCACCGGCCTGCTGTTGCCGCCCGGCGACACCGAGGCCTGGCGCGATGGCATCCTCTCGCTGTGCAACGATACGAAGCGCCGCTCCATGGCTGCAGCCACGCGCGACTTCGCGTTGCGGCACTTCAGCACGTTGGTGATCGCCGCCGAGTTCGTGCGCCAGCTGGGCGACTTGCAGAACTGAGCACGCCGCCATGGTCTTTGCGATCATCCCTGATCGCAAAAATCACACGGGCAGCCATCCTTGGCCGCACTCCTCAACGTATCCGCCGCCGCGCCTCGTGCAGCTTGGCGTACTTCAGGAACACGTAGTTGGCGCCGACCACGCTGGCGATGAAGCCGGCCCAGCCGTTGAGGAAGTAGCGCTTGAAGAGGTATTGGCGCAGGAAGAACACGGGCGGATAGACCACCATGCGCAGTCCGGTGAAGCGCTGCCGACGGCGCAGCTTGTGCGCCACCAGTGCGCTGCTGTAGCGGTTGATGCGGTCGATGCGGCTGGCGATGTCGGGGTCGCTGTCGTTGATGAAGTCGGCACGCCACAGCGTCTTCACCGGGCCATCCACTTCCATCGCCGAATGCACTTCCACGTCGTTCATGCGACCGCGGCGGCGGTCGTACAGGCGCAGGTGCGCGTTGCGCCAGCTCCACGGGTGCTGCACGGTCCAGAACATGCGCTCGCGCCGCGGCAGGCGGAAGCCCGCGTATCCCGGTTGCGTCAGCGCGCGCTCGATCACCGCGCGGCTGGCCGGCGAAAGCACCTCGTCGGCATCGAGGTTGAGGATCCAGTCGTGGCTGGCCATGTCGATCGCGCGCTGCTTCTGCGGACCGAACTCGTCGAACGGATGCGTGGCCACGCGCGCGCCGTGGCGTTGCGCGATCGCCAGCGTGTCGTCGGTCGAACCCGAATCCAGCACCACGATCTCGTCGGCCCAATCCACGCCAGAGAGGCAGGCATCCAGCGTGGCCGCATTGTTGAGGGTGATCACCACCACCGACAGCGGCTCACGCTCCATCGCAATGCTCCGCAGGAAGTGCTTCTTTGAGGAGTCCGGCAGGGAAGCCGGGCTCTGCTCTGCCGGCAGGGAGGCCGGCATCGGCTATGCCGCCGGCAACAAACAAACTTGCGCACCACAGCCCCAGCAGCCAGGCGAACAGCAAGCCCCACCACGCCGAGTAGAAGGCCAGATGGGTGTTCAACGGAAACAGCATCGCGCCCAGCGCCAGCGTGACCGGGAACGCCCGCTCGCGCGCCGCCGCACCCACGCGTCGCCAGCTGCGCCAGGCCAGCACTACCGCGGCCAGCCATAGCGCAAGACCGATGCCGCCGGTCTCGGTGAGGATCTCCAGCACGATCTGGTGCGCGTGGCAGGCACCCTCGCCCTCGCCGCAGGACTCGGCCACCATGAAGTGGTCGTCCGCAGGCGCGAACTGCGGGTAGGCGTAGCGGAAGGCGCGCACGCCCACGCCGTTGAACGGATGCGCGGCGATCATCTTCAGGCTGTCGTGCCAGATATCCAGTCGTCCGGTCAGCGCCTCGTCCAAGCCGCGATGCGTGCCGTGCAATGCATCCAGCGTGCGCTCCATGCGCGTCTCGAAACGGGTGGAGGTACGCCACGCGAGGCCGCCGGCCAGCGCCAGCACCATGGCCCCCAACACGCAGTACAGCACGAAGCGGCGCCATGAGCGCGCCTCGCGCCACGCAAAGGCCAGCGCCACCAGCCCGTAGCACAACCATGCCGCACGCGAACCGGCCAGCAACACCGGCCCCAGCAGCAGCAGAAAGGCTGCGACCAGCCCCGGCCAGCCCCAGCGCCGCTGGGCCGTCCACAGCGCGAACGGCGACAGCACCGCCAGCGTGGGCCCGAGCTTGAGGTTCCGCGCGCCGAAGATGCCGGAAATGCGTTCGGCTTCGGCATGTCCGCCCAGGCTCCAGCCGGTGAGGGCCTGCGTCCACGCGTCGAGCACCCACCACGCCAGCACGCAGGCCACCGCCATGTACAAAGCCTGCAAACGACGCTCTCCGCGGACCACGAAACAGGCGTACAGACCCAGTGGCAGATAGCGCAGCAGCGCGGCCACCGTGCTCCAGCTCTTGCCCGGCGCCAGCGAATCGAAAGCCGAGACCAGGGCCGCGCCGATATAGGCCGCCAACAGCCACAGCAGCAGCCGCGCGCCAGGCTGTTCGCGCCAGCCCTGCGGCGAGCGCACGAACAACAGGATCACCCCGACCAGGCAGAGGAAGGTGCCGAACTCGCTGCTGCGCCCGAACGGCAGCAGCGCGATCACCAGCCAGAACGGCAGCAGCGGCGAGCGCAGGGCGGCCTTGAGGGAATCGATCGTGGTGGTCATGCGGGAACCGGCAGGACGACGATCCCGCATTTTAGGGATGCGCGGCTCAGCCCGCCACGACATCCCCGTACAACGCCAGCACAGCCTGCTGCATGTCCTCCAGCCGGTAGGACTGCAACATCGGGATCGGTGGCGCCACGCGCAGCAGTTCGGCGGCGCGCTCCACCAGCCGCTCGCGGTCGCCCGGCGGCACGCGACCGGCGGGATACAGCTCGGCCAGCAGCTCACCCACGCCGCCATGCGCGTAACCCAGCACCGGCCGGCACAGCGACAGAGCCTCGATCACGGTGCGACCGAAGGATTCCGGCTTGTTCGACAGTTGCAGGATCAGGCTGGAGATCGCATAGACATCGCGCACATCGCTGCGCGGCGGTGTCAGCACTGCCTGCGCCTCCACACCGCGCTCGCGGATCAACGCACGCAGCTCTTCCACGTACGCCTCGCGGCCTGCCTCGATCACACCCAGCAGCAGCAGCCGCGCGTCGATGCCGCGACGCTTCAGGTCGGCCAGCAGCTCGATCGCGTCATGATGCCCCTTGAGGCGGGTGCCGCGACCCGGCAGGGTCAGCAGCGGCGCGCCGGCCAGCGCGGGATATTCAGCGAAGAACGCCCGCTTCCACGCCTCGTCCGGGCGATGGCCGTAGGGGAAGGCCGCGGGGTCGATGCCGCGCGGAATCACCCGTACCCGGCCCGGCTCCAGCCAGCGGTAATGGCCCAGCACGTAGTCGCGCAGGGTCTGCGAGACCACGATCACGCGCTCGCCGCGCAGCAGGATCGAACTGTAGCGGCCGGGCGAATTGAGTCCGTGCACCGTGGTGACGAAATGCGGCCGCGGCTTCAAGCCCTTCAGCGCCCACCAGCCCAGCCATGCCGGCAGGCGCGAGCGCGCATGCACGATGTCGGGCTTGAGCTCGCGCAGGCGCCGGCGCAGGGCACCGAGCCGCCGCAGGGTGGCCAGCGACTTGCGGCCGATGTCCAGCGTGATGTGCTCGCTGCCCTCGGCCACCAGCTGCTCCACCAGCCGGCCGCCGGCCGAGATCACCACCGAGCGGTGCCCGACCTGCACCAGCGCACGGGCAACCTCCAGCGCGGAACGCTCCGCGCCGCCGGACTGCAGCGCGGGGATCAGCTGGACGACGGTCAGTCGCGGTGCGGTATCGACACTGCCGGACATGGTTCCCGCCTGCGGGCCTGCATCCTGGTGCACGAGTTTCATCCTGAAATCCAAGCAAGAACAATGCCGTCGTCACCCTGAACGGCAGGCCGGATCAGTCGCGCAGAACGTAACGTGCTCCGCAATAAGGACAAACCGACTCGCCACCGTCGTCGACGATCGGCAGGTACACCTTCGGGTGCGAGTTCCACAGCGCCATCCCCGGCATCGGGCAGGACAGCGGCAGGTCGGCGCGCGTCACTTCATAACGATTTTCGGCATTCGCCGGGATCGGCGCGACAGCCGCGGCAGAGGCAGACATGGGGATGGCTCCGGACTGGATGCGAGGCTGCCAATGGTAGCAGGCTGCCGTGCCCGGACAGTGCAGTGCTGGCTCGTGGCCGGCGGACGCGCCCGGCAGGCGCAGCCGCGTCGCCGGCTCCGGTTTCCCGCAACAGCAAGCCCGCACCGTCGCCGGCGTGGGCTTGTTCGTTCCGCGGACCGCGGCTTACTTCGCTTTCGGCACCGCGCCTTCGGTGGTGATGTGGATCGTGATCTCGTCGCTCACCATCGGCACATAGGCCCCCACGCCGAAATCCGAGCGCTTCAGCGTGCCGGTGGCATCGAAGCCGATCGCCTGGGCCTTGGTCATCGGGTGCGGGCCGATCTTGTTGAGCGTGGCATCCAGCGTCACCGGCTTGGTCACGCCGTGCACGGTGAGATTGCCCGTGACCTTGAAGTGGTTGCCCCCGAGCGGCTCGACGCTGGTGCTTTTGAACGTCACCACCGGGTACTTGGCGGCATTGAAGAAATCGGCCTCCTTGAGGTGCTGGTCCAGCGCCGGCACATGGGTGTCGAGCTTGGCGAGCGGCAGCGTCACGTCCACCGAGGACTTGGCCGGGTTCTGCTGGTCGAACACCAGCGTGCCATCACCCAGGCCCAGGTCGGCGGTGGGGTTGGAATAACCGAAGTGGTTCCAGCTGAACAGCACCATGGTGTGGCCCGGGTCCAGCTTGTAGGTGACCGGATCGGCCTGGACGGTGGCCGCGGCGCCGAGCAGGCCCGCGAGCAGGAGGCAACGAAACACGCGCATGGAAATTCTCCGCAGTGGATGGATGATCGGCCGTGCGACAGCCGCACCGGCAAGTAAAGTCGACGAGCAGCCCACGCTGACGCCTCGGAAAAACGGTCAATCGCCGGTATTCTCCAAGGCGCCGGCTGGACGGCAACAGTGCCGGCCGTCAGTGTATAGACACGCCGCCAAGCCAGAAACGCAGCCGGGAGCAACGCAGCGTGTACGTACGGGAAACAATCCATCGGCCTCCCTCCGCATGCCCGGCCTGAGGGAAGAATGCTGGGCCATCACCGACGCCTCCGCTGGCAACCAGCGGCAAGCGCTGGCGCTGGCCGAAATGATGGACCTGCCGGTGCGTCACCTGCTGCTGGAGCCGCGTGCGCCGTGGTCGTGGCTGGCGCCGCGCTTCGCGCTGGGCGGCGCGCTGACGCTGCCGGCGGACCAGCGTCGCCAGTTCGCATCGCCGTGGCCGCGGCTGGCGATCGGCTGCGGGCGCGCCGCCGCGCTGTTCACCCGCATGCTGCGCCGCCTGTCGCATGGACAGTGCCACACCGTGCAGATCCTCGATCCGCGCATCGCTCCGGCGTACTGGGACACGGTGATCGCGCCGCACCACGACCAGCTCGCCGGCCCCAACGTGCTCACCCCGCTGGGCTCGCTGAACCCGGTGGACGAGGACTGGCTGGCCGACGGCCGTGACGCCTGCCCCGCCTTCGGGGAATTGCCGCAACCGCGCGTCGGCGTGCTGCTCGGCGGTCCACGCAAGCAGCTGGCGCTGGACGCAGACTATGCACACGAACTGTCGGCGCGCCTGCTCGCCCGTCACGACCACGAAGGTGGCAGCCTGCTCGCACTGGCCTCACGGCGCACGCCGCCGGAAGTGCTGGAGATCTTTCGCGAGGCGCTGGCCGCGGTGCCGGGACTGGTATGGTCCGGTCCCGACGATGGCCGCAATCCCTATCCCGGCGTGCTGGGCTGGGCCGATCGGCTGGTGGTCACGCCCGACTCGGTAAACATGCTCAGCGAGGCCTGCGCGGTGGGTTGCGCCGTGCATACCCATGTCGCCGCACCGCTACCGGACAAGCTCGCGCGCTTCCATCACGCCCTGCGCGAACGCGGGCTGCTGCACGGGCTCGATGACGCCGCCACCGCCCGCCAGCCACCGTTGCGCGAAACCGCGATGATCGCGGCCGAACTGCGGCGGCGCATGGCCAAAGACTGAACGGACGTTCGCAGAACAAGACCTTCACTTCCGCATCGCCCGGTGTTCACGGCTGCTGTACCCAGACCTGGCGTCCAATGGCGTCGAAAGCACGGCAGCGCAAACAGGTCACGGGTTTCGGACGCCAGCCCGGCCATCGACGCACATCCCCCGGGAGGCTGGCGGCCAGCGTCGCACCATCAGCGCATGGTGCGGATCCAGAGAGGAGGTGTCGTCATGAACATGTTCGACGCGTTTGTCAGCTCTCCCTATGCCTGCAACATCATCACGCGCAGCGACCACATGCCCACCAAGCTCGAGCGCCATGGCGACTGGGCGCGCAAGTTCTATGGCGGCGGCTACCACGAATCCAGCAAGGACAGCCGTGAATCGATCGAGTACGTCGTGAACACGCCGCTGACCGCACCGGCACTGGTGCATTGAGCCCGGCACCACTCGATCACGGGCGGCGGCCGGCGCGGCTTGCCGGCCGCCAACGCCCTGCCCTGTTCTGCTTCGCCGTCCGCAATCGACCCGACCGCGCCGCCACCTTGGCCTCGAAGCACGCAGGGCGACGCAGCCGGATCAGTCGAACGCGAAGCCCAGCGCCCGCGTGACCGCGGCGACCTCGTTGCAGAGCGTTTCCAGCGCGGCGGCGCGCGGCGAGATGCGCGGACGCGCGTCCAGCGTGCAGGCGAGCGAGCGTTGCAGCAGGGTTGCATGCGCGCCCGCCAGTGCGGCGGACTGCGCCGCGTCGAGCAGGCCGGCGTCGCGACAGGCGGTGAGCAGGGCCGCGTTGGCCGTGACGCCAAGCAGGGCGGGATGTCGCGCGGCATGCGCCAGCACCAGCCCCTGCAGCGCGAACTCGATGTCGAGCAACGCGCCGCGGCCCTGCTTGAGATCGATGTTCTGCGCGTCCGAGCGATCGCGCTCGGCGCGCCAGCGGCGGCGCATCTGGCTCACTTCGTCGATCACCACGGTGTGCTCGCGTGATACGCCGAGGATGTCGCGGCGTACCGCCGCCAGCGCCGCGCCCAGCGCGGCATCGCCGGCCACCGGGCGCGCGCGCAGCAGCGCCTGATGTTCCCAGGTCCAGGCGCGGCTCTGCTGGTAGGCGACGAAAGCGTCGAGGCTGCCCACGAGCAGGCCCTTGGACCCATCCGGCCGCAGGCGCGTGTCCACCTCGTACAGGCGGCCGGCGCGGGTGGGCACGGTGAGCCAGTTCATCACGCGCTGGGCGAGGCGCTGGTACCAGCGCGCGCCCTCGATCGGTCGCGCGCCGTCGCTCATCGCCTGCGCGCGCCTGCCGTCGTAGACGAACACCAGGTCGAGGTCGGAGGCGAAACCCAGTTCCTCGCCGCCGAGGCTGCCGTAGCCCAGCACCGCGAAGCCGGATCCCGCGCCCGGCAAGCGACCATGCTGGGCGATCAGCTCGCGCTCGGCCAGCGCGGTGACCACGCCCACCACCGACTCGGCCAGCGCGGCGAGCCGGCGCGCGGTGGCCGCTGCATCGGCCCGACCGTCGTTGAAGGCAAGGCCGAGGCGGAACGCGGTGGACGACTGGAACTCGTTGATGCGTTCCAGCTCGGCTTCGGCTTCGCGCTCCTCCAGCGTGGCCAGCACGCGGGCGATCTCGGCGGCGATGTCGGCACGCTTCAGCGGCAATTGCTCGATGCGCGGATCGAGCACATCGTCCAGCAGCAACGGCTGCGCGATCACCTGCCCGGCAAGCAGGGCGCTGTCGGCGAACAGCGTGGCCAGCCGCTTGCGCGCGGCGGGCTGCTCCTCCAGCAGCGCGAGATAGGACGAGCGCCGCGCCACCGCCTGGGTCAGCCGGCACAACCGCAGCAGGCATGGCACCGGCGCCGCACTGCCGCGCGCGGCCGTGATCAGCTGCGGCATCAGGTGATCCAGCCGTTCGCGCGAACGCGCCGACATCGCACGCACTGCGCCCCCCTGCGGCAGCTTGGCCAGCACATCGGCCAGGTCCGCGCCCGGCACGAAGCCGCTGGCCTCCAGCATGCCCGCATCCAGCGTCTCGGCGCAGGCGGCCTGCCACAGCGCCGCATCCGCCGCCGGCACGCGGGCGCCGCGTCCGCCCTGCGGCATCAGCACGGCGGCGAATTCGCTGGCGACGATCTCGCGATGTTTCGCCAGCGCCTCGGCCAGCGGCTCCCAGGCCGGCCAGTCCAGTCCCCGCGCGATGCGCTCGCGGCTCAACGCGTCGGCGGGAATGTCGTGGGTCTGCGCATCGCGCAGCATCTGCACGCGATTCTCCAGCCGGCGCAGGAACACGTAGGCCTCGCGCAGCGCCTTCGCGCGTGCCGCGGGAATGTGCCCGCGCGCCTCGCAGGCGGCCAGCGCGGGCAACAGGCCGCGCACACGCATGGACGGCTCGCGGCCGCCGCGGATCAGCTGGGTGAGCTGCACGATGAACTCGATCTCGCGGATGCCGCCGGAGCCGAGCTTGAGGTTGTCGGAAAGATCCTTGCGCGCCACCTCGGCGTCGATCAGCGCCTTCATTTCGCGCAGGCCGGCGAACGCGGTGTAGTCGAGGTATTTGCGATAGATGAAAGGCCGCAGCAGCTCCTGCAACTGCTTGCCGGCAGTGCGGTCGCCGGCCACCGGGCGCGCCTTGATCCACGCATAGCGCTCCCAGTCGCGGCCCTCGCGCTGGTAGTACTGCTCCATCGCCGCGAACGACAGCGCGAGCCGCCCCGCGTTGCCGAACGGCCGCAGGCGCAGGTCCACGCGCGCGCAGATGCCGTCCACCGTGGGTTCGTTGAGCAGGCGCACCAGCTGCCGGCCCAGCCGCACGAAGTACTCGCCGTTGTCGAGCACGCGCGCGCCGTCGCTCTCGCCGCCGTGCGGGTAGGCCAGCACCAGATCGATGTCGGAGGAGAAGTTGAGCTCTGCGCCACCCAGCTTGCCGAAGCCCACCACCACCAGCCGCTGCCGTTCGCCCTCGCGACTGCGCGCCTGACCGTAGCGCGCGGCCAATGCGCGCTCGGACCAGCCCAGCGCCGCTTCCAGCAGCACCTCGTACAGCACGCTGGTGGCGGACAGGGTCTCCGGCAGCTCGTCCAGTCCGTTGACGTCGCGGAACACCAGCCGCAGCGCCTCGGCGTGGCGGAAGCGGCGCAGCGCGGCCAGCGTCGGGACCTCGTCCCCGGGCAGCCTCAGCGTGTCGATGCGGGCGGCGGCATCGGCATTCGAGCGCAACCGCTCCAGCCCCGCGGGCGACAGCAGCGCCGGCTGGGCGCGCCAGGCCTCGAACGCGAAGTCGCTGGCCCCGAGTGTGCGGCGGATGCGCTCGGCCACGCCGGCATCGTCGTGCAGGGGCACGCCGGCCGTACGGCAGCAGGCGGCCAGCTCGGCATAGCGATCGTCGATCAGGGCGCGCAGCGCGGGCGATTCATGGGCGAAGGCAGGCATCGGGCCATTGTGCCGCAGCCGGGGGACGGACCGGCAGCACGACCGGTACACCGCCGGCCGAGCTGGTGCGTTGCAGGGGGAGTCCCCGACGATTGTCGCCCGCCCGCGGCGAACAGTCGATTCATGTCATCCTGATTACTGTTCCCCGGCAATCCTTCACGCTCGCAAGAATCAAACAGGCGGCCAGCCATGGCCGCACTCTTCAATCCATCCCATGACAACCGAGTCCCCGGTTTCGCCATGACCCCATCCGCTGTCCCCAACCTTCGCCGCGCGGCACCGCGCATCGCCCTGATCCTGGCGATGACGCTGATCTTCGTGTTGCTCACCGGCTTGCTCGACGGCGGCAAGGGCGTGCTGCCCCTGCGCCTGCTGGACCAGCCGCGCTTCCCCATCGCCAACGCCTGGCCCGGCCTGCTGTTCGCGGGCCTGCTGCTGGTGATGACACGCCGCCTGCTGCTGTCGTTCGGACTGGCCTACCTGCTGCAGGGGCTGATCTACGGTGTCAGCGCGCTGAAGGCGGCGAACCTGGGCACACCGCTGCTGCCGGCGGACTTCCGCATGGTGGGCCAGCTGCGCAAGGGCGGGTTCCACCTGCTGGCTGGCTACCTCCCGCACAGCCCGTGGCCGTACCTGGCACTGATCGCCGGGGTGCTGATCCTGCTGGCGATGTGGCGGCTGGAGCCGCCGCTGTTCGCGCGCCGCACCGGTGGCAAGCGCCTCGCGGCCGGCGGTGTGCTGCTGCTGCTGTTCGGCAGCCTGCTCGGTGGCTGGAGCGGCTGGGCGAAGATCTACAACGGCCGCGTGCTGTGGCTGGAGCCATGGTCGGCCGCATCCACCCGCGTGCATGCCGGCCTGCTCAGCGAGCTGGTGATGTTCCACCTGCAATACGGCCAGCAGAAACCCAAGCCCGACCGCACTATCGCCGAGCAGCTGATCGGCCAATCCGCCGACGCGCTGCGCCAGCACCTCGCAATGCCGAACGCCAGTGTGCTGCCCGACATCGTGGTGGTGCAGAGCGAGTCGTTCTTCGACCCGAGCATCATGAAGGGCTACGCGCACAGCGATCTCACGCCCAACCTGCACCGCCTGGCGCAGCACGGCATCAGTGGCGCATTGCACGTGCCCACCTTCGGCGGCGGCACCATCCGCACCGAGTTCGAGGTGCTCTCCGGACTCTCGCTGCGCTACTTCGACAACCTGCAGTTCCCCTACCTGCAGATCGGCCGCAAGCCGATGTCCAGCCTGGTGCAGGTACTGGACGAGCACGGCTACGCGACTGTGGCGGTGCACGGCAACGACCCCACGTTCTGGAACCGCAACATCGCGTTCAAGACGCTGGGCTTCCAGCGCTTCGTGTCGCAGTCAGCGTTCCCGCCTGATGCGCCGAACGACGGCAAGTACATGGCCGACAGCGCGATGACCGACGAAATCATGCGCCAGCTCAAGGACAGCGGGCCGCCGCAGTTCATCTTCGCGATCAGCATCGAGGCGCACGGCCCCTACGACGTGGTGCCGAAGGATACCGCCGCGCGCGACGCGATCGCGGTGCCTGCCGGCATCGAAGGCAAGAACAAGCTGGAGCTGCAGACCTACCTCTATCACATGCAGCACGCCGACCAGGAACTCGGCCGTCTCGCCGCGCTGCTCGCCAAGCGCCAGCGCCCCGCCCTGCTGCTGTTCTACGGCGACCACCTGCCCGCGCTCACCGACAGCTACCGCATCGACGGCTTCGTCAACGGCGGCGACATGCTCGCGCAAGCCGGCACCTGGCTGCTGGTCGACCCCCATGCCACCACCGGCCAGCCCGTGCACGAGGACACGGCCGCATGGCTGCTGCCCGGCAAGCTGCTTGCCGCGGCCGGCATCCACGACGATCCCTACTTCGCGCTTACCGAGCTCCTCGGCCCGCAACTCGCCGCGCTCACCCGCGCCCCCGGTGCCCCGCAGCCGGACGAAGACGCCGCCACCCGCCAGCTCGACCAGTCCATGGGCAGCGTCGAGCAGCTGCGCATGAACCGCAAGCTGCAGGCGGTTCTGGCGAAGGTAATTGGCGGAACACCCGCGCCCACTACCGTGGTCCATGCGGCACCCGCACCGGCGACACCGGGCGAAGGCGCGCGACTCACTCACTGACCCCACCGCACCCATGTCCACGGCTTGACCCGTATTCGGCCGAGCAAGACGCGAGCCGGGCCGCCCCATGTCGATGCACTGTTCGACGAGCCATCGATCAACTTCGGAGACGGCGGAGAGATGTATGCGCATCCATCCCTCTCCGGATGCTGGGCCATCGATCCGGGCAAGCGCGTAGAACGGTTCTGGCCGGGGCAGGCTCTTTGCCTTGGGCATCGCCAGGAGCTCTTCGCTCGAAAACTTGCAAATCCCTGGAGTCGGCTTCAATGAAAAACCCCGCCGAAGCGGGGTTTTTCGTCTTGCGTGCAGCGGTGGGGAATGGATCAGAAATCCATGCCGCCCATGCCGCCCATGCCACCGGGGGCGCCGCCGTGGTTGTGCTCTTCCTTCTTCGGCAGCTCGGCCACCATCGCTTCGGTGGTGATGGCGAGACCGGCCACTGAGGAGGCGTACTGCAGCGCCGAGCGGGTGACCTTGGTCGGGTCCAGGATGCCGAACTCGATCATGTCGCCGAACTCGCCGGTGGCGGCGTTGTAGCCGTAGTTGCCCTTGCCTTCCTTGACCTGGTTGACGATCACGGACGGCTCGGCGCCGGCGTTGAACACGATCTCGCGCAGCGGGGCTTCCAGCGCACGGCGGGTGATGGCGATGCCGAGGTTCTGGTCCTCGTTGTCGCCCTTCAGGTTCTCGACCGCCTTCAGCGAACGGATCAGGGCCACGCCGCCGCCCGGCACCACGCCTTCCTCGACCGCCGCACGGGTGGCGTGCAGGGCGTCTTCGACGCGGGCCTTCTTTTCCTTCATCTCGACTTCGGTGGCGGCACCGACCTTGATCACCGCCACGCCGCCGGCCAGCTTCGCCACGCGCTCCTGCAGCTTCTCGCGGTCGTAGTCGGAGGAGGTCTCCTCGATCTGCGCCTTGATCTGCTTGATGCGTGCCTGGATCTTCTCGGCTTCGCCGGCACCATCGATGATGGTGCTGTTTTCCTTGGTGACCACGATCTTCTTGGCGCGGCCCAGGTCGGCCACGGTGGCCTTCTCGAGCTGCAGGCCCACTTCCTCGGAGATCACCTGGCCGTTGGTGAGGATGGCCATGTCTTCCAGCATCGCCTTGCGACGGTCACCGAAGCCCGGCGCCTTGACGGCGGCGACCTTGACGATGCCGCGGATGGTGTTGACCACCAGGGTGGCCAGCGCCTCGCCTTCCACTTCCTCGGCGACGATCAGCAGCGGCTTGCCGGCCTTGGCCACGCCCTCGAGCACGGGCAGCAGCTCGCGCACGTTGGAGATCTTCTTGTCGTACAGCAGGATGAACGGGTCTTCCAGCTCGACCTGCTGGCTCTGCTGGTTGTTGATGAAGTACGGCGACAGGTAGCCGCGGTCGAACTGCATGCCCTCGACCACGTCCAGCTCGTTGTCCAGGCCCGAGCCTTCCTCGACGGTGATCACGCCTTCCTTGCCGACCTTCTTCATCGCGGTGGCGATGATGTCGCCGATCGCGCTGTCGGAGTTGGCGGAGATGGTGCCGACCTGGGCGATCGCCTTGTCGTCGGCGGTGGGCTTGCTGAGGCTCTTCAGCTCGGCCACGGCGGCGACCACGGCCTTGTCGATGCCGCGCTTCAGGTCCATCGGGTTGATGCCGGCGGCGACCGCCTTCATGCCCTCGCGGATGAACGCCTGCGCCAGCACGGTGGCGGTGGTGGTGCCGTCACCGGCATTGTCGGAGGTCTTGGAGGCGGCTTCCTTGACGATCTGCGCGCCCATGTTCTCGTAGGCGTCGGCCAGCTCGATCTCCTTCGCCACGGACACGCCGTCCTTGGTGACGGTGGGGGCGCCGAAGCTCTTCTGCAGCACGACGTTGCGGCCCTTCGGGCCCAGGGTGACCTTAACGGCGTTGGCGAGCGTGTTCACGCCCTTCAGGATGCGCGAGCGGGCGTCTTCGCCGAAGCGGACTTCTTTAGCGGCCATAAAATTTTTCCTTGAAAAATTTTGAAATTAAGTAAGGGGGTTTGTCGTTTCGAAAGCGTCGCCGGAGGAAGCCCCTGGCGGCCGGCGAGCGCGTGTTACGCGCTCAGTCGATCAGCCCTCGATCACCGCCACGATGTCGTCTTCCTTCAGGAAGACCAGCTCTTCGCCGTCGATCTTGATTTCCTGGCCGGCGTACTTGCCGAACAGCACCACGTCGCCTTCCTTCAGCGACATCGGGCGGACGTTGCCGTCTTCCAGGATGCGGCCGGTACCGGCGGCGATCACCTTGCCGCGGGTGGGCTTCTCGGTGGCGCTGTCGGGGATGACGATGCCGCCGGCGGAGACGCGCTCCTCTTCCAGGCGCTTGACGATGACGCGATCGTGCAGCGGACGCAGTTTGCTCATGGGTGGCTCCCAAGCTAGGTGGTGGAATGCGGTTGGAGAACTGACAGGCCGGCCGGAGGGACCGCTGTTAGCACTCGCCATAGATGAGTGCCAATTCTAGCGATGCAAGCCCCCGCCGCAAGTGGCGGCGTGTGCGACATCACCCGGTTCGACCCTTGGGACAGCGAATGGGGTGGACCCGGGCAGCTTTCAAGAGCCCTCGGCCATCGAAAGCCACCCGATGTCGCCTGCCCATGCGGCACTGCGTCCGACCGACAGGTGCCTGTCCGTGCACTAAGCTGCCCCGCGTTGCGAACCGGCTCTGATTCGCTCAACGCCATCCCCAAGGGGAAAGAACCGCATGAAGATCACGCTCCGCTTCGCCCTGCCCTTGTTGCTGCTCAGCACAAGCGCCCATGCCATCGTGATCCGTCACAACCAGCCCGATGCGCGCTATCGCGTCAATCCGTCAACCATTCCTGCTTTGGCTGACCTGCCTGACGAAGGCCATGGCACCCTGATCGCCCCGCGATGGGTGCTCACCGCTGCACATGCAGTGAGCATGATGCAGGAGATGCCGGAGGAGCATTTCGTGACGATCAACGGGAAGCGCCGCACGGTGAGCCGCATCATCGTTTATCCGGATTACCCCGCCGCACGCAGCCAGTGGCAGCAGATGTTCCAGCATGTCAAAACGGCCAAACCCGCCACCTTCAGTCGTCAATACAGTGCTGCGATGGGCACGATGCACGACATCGCCCTGCTTGAACTGGCCGAGCCAGTAACTGATGTCGCGCCGCTGCCAATCGACCGCGGCAACGCCAAGCCCGGTTTGCTGGCCAAAGTCTACGGTGCGGGCGCTACCGGCACTGACCTCACCGGCGCGCCGGACAGCGAAGCGCATCGGACCCAACTGCGTCGTGCGGAAAATCGCCTTACCCAGGCCGACGGCTCGTGGGTGCGCTACATATTCGATTGCGGCGCCAGCGCGCCGGCACTTGGCGGTGCCACGGCTGGCGGGGATAGTGGTGGCCCGGTCACCATCGATGTGGCTGGCCGTACCTATCTGGCCGGCGTCACCCACGGCCTCGATGGTACGGCCAGTGAAGTGCAGCAAATCGTGCGGCAGATGCAAGACGGCTCGTTTCGCATGGGCGTCTGTGGGCAGCATTTTGCAGCGGCGCGGGTGAGTTTTTATGCGGCGTGGATCGATCAGACCATTGCCGGCCATTGAGGCCATAGAGGCATCTCGAAGCCTCGCGCCTACAGGACTTTCGACACCGATTGCCGCCATGCCCGACCCCACCATCCTGCTATGCCTGTGCACCTGCCCCGACGCGGCCAGCGCACAGCAGCTGGCCGAAACCCTGGTGGGCGAGCGGCTGGCCGCCTGCGTCAACCGCGTAGCGGGCGTGCTCTCCACCTACCGCTGGCAGGACAAGGTGAGCACCGACAGCGAGGAGCTGCTGTTGATCAAGACCACCGCCGCCCGTTTCGAAGCACTCAAGGCGCGTCTGCTGGAATTGCATCCGTACGAGGTGCCCGAGCTGATCGCATTGCCGGCGGAACGCGGCCATGCTGCCTATCTGGACTGGGTGCGGGCGAACGCCACGGACTGAACCTCGCGCGCATCCCGTCGTCATAATGAAGCACTGTTCGTGGCCACCGCATGGGGCGGTCGTACCGCCGGAGTCGTGATGTCGAAGATCTTCCATCGAACCCTGCTGACGGGCCTGCTGCTTGGCCTGCTGGCGGCATTGACCCCCGCGGCGTTCGCGCAGACGCAGGACGGCAACATCCTGCCAGTGACCGAGGCCTACAAGCTCAGTGCGGACGCGGGCACGCCCGGCACGCTCAAGCTGCACTGGACGATCGCACCGGACTACTACCTCTATCGCGGCCGCATGAAGTTCACCGCCGGCCCCGGCGTGACGCTGGGCGAGGCGCAACTGCCACCCGGCGAGAAACACGACGACCCGTATCTCGGTCCGGTGGAGACCTACCACCACGCGGTCGACGCCAGCATCCCCTACACCGTGGCGCCAGGCACCACGCGCCTGCAGATGGACGTGCAGTACCAGGGCTGCCACGAGGTGGAGCCGAAGATCTGCTACCCGCCGCACACTGAACACCTCGACCTGCCGCTGCCGGCCGCCACGGCGACAGGCGCGGCGCCGCCAGTCGCGGGCGGCGCCCTGGCCGCGGCGCTGCAGCAGCTGGGCGGCACGCAATCCTCGCCGCTGCCGCCGGAGCAGGCCTTCCGCTTCACCGCGGTGGCGCAGGATCCGCAGCATCTGCTGCTGCGCTGGACGATGCCGAAGGACTACTACGTCTACCGCGACCACATCGCGCTGCGCCTGAAGGACGCCAACGGGCTGAAGCTTGGTGCGCCCGCGTGGCCGACCGGCGGCGTGGTGCACCAGGACGCGCAACTCGGCGCGGTGACGGTGTATTTCGGCAGCCTTGATTTGCCGGTGGCGATCGAAGGCGGCGCCGCAGACCGCCGGCAGCTGACGCTGGAAGCCAGCTTCCTCGGCTGCCAGGACGGCGGCGTGTGCTATCCGCTGATGAAGCGCGACGTGACCGTGGATCTGCGCAGCGGCGCGGTGGCGAATGGCGTGACCGTGCCCGGCACGCCAGCGACCGCCGGCAATGGCGGCACCTCGAACACCGCCGCGGCCTCGCCCCCCGGTCCGCTGCAGACCAGCCTGTTCGCGGCGCTGCTGCTGGCGCTGGGTGGCGGCCTGGTTCTCAACCTGATGCCCTGCGTGCTGCCGGTGCTGTCGATCAAGGCCGTGAGCCTGCTGGAAAGCGGCGAGAACCCCGCGCGCCGACGCCGCCACGCGCTGGCCTATACCGCCGGCGTGCTGGCGAGCTTCGTGGCGCTGGGCCTGGCCATCCTCGCGCTGCGCTCGGCCGGCCACGCGCTGGGCTGGGGCACGCAGCTGCAACAACCGCTGCTGGTGGCAGTGCTGGCCTGCGTGATCTTCGCATTGGGACTGTCGATGTCGGGCGTGGTGCAGTTCGGCGCTTCGCTCGGCAATACGGGGGCGGCGCTGGTGAATCGCGGCGGCGCGGCAGGCGACTTCTTCACCGGCGTGCTCGCCGTGGTGGTGGCCAGTCCCTGCACCGCACCGTACATGGGTGGCGCGCTGGCCTACGCATTCGCCGCACCGGCCCTCGACGCGCTGCTGGTGTTCATCGTGCTGGGCGTGGGTCTGGCGCTGCCCTTCCTCGCCATCGCCTACATCCCCGCGCTGGCGCGCTGGCTACCGAAGCCGGGGCGCTGGATGGAGACGCTGAAGCAGGTGCTGGCCTTCCCGATGTACCTCACCGTGGCATGGCTGGCTTGGGTGCTCGCCAACCAGCGCGGTGCCGACGCGGTGGGCCTGCTGTTGGTGGCAATGGTGCTGCTTGCGCTGGCGCTGTGGTGGTTCGAACGCAGCCGCGGACGCGGCCCGCTGCGCCACGCACTGACCGCCCTGCTGGCTCTCGCCGTGCTGGCACCGCTGTACCTGCTGGCACAGGTGCCGGCCACGGCGAACGCCGCGACGGTGCAGGAAGGCACCGTGCCCTACAGCGCCGCGAAGCTCGCCGAGCTGCGCGCCGCCAACACGCCGGTATTCGTCGACATGACGGCCGACTGGTGCATCACCTGCAAGGCCAACGAGCATACCGTGCTGGACGGCGCGGCGTTCCGCACCGCGCTCAAGAACACGGGCGCGGTCTACATGAAAGGCGACTGGACGAACGAGGATCCGGCGATCACCGCCTTCCTGCAGCAGTACCACTCGCCGGGCGTACCGCTGTATGTGGTGTTTCCGAAGGGTGGCGGTGCGGGACGGCAGCTGCCTACCGTGCTCACCACGGCGATGGTGACGCAGGCCCTGGAGACGGCGGCACGGTGAGCCGAGCACACACCCGCCCGGCGGTAAGGCTCGCCAACCCGGGGAATGCGTTCATATGCTGAGTCGCGACAATCTCGTCATTCTTGGCGTGGCCGTACTGGCCGCTGCGTTGGGCGGCTGGTTGCAGCACGAGAGCCGGTTGGCACATGTGCCAGCGGGGACAACGGTGGCGCAGGTAGGAGAGGCAGCCCCTGTGCTGGCGCTGCCGGATCTGCAAGGACACGTGCACCGGCTGGCCGACTATCGGGGGCGGCGGGTGCTGCTGAATTTCTGGGCCAGCTGGTGCGGACCATGCCTGGATGAGTTGCCGGTACTGGACAGGACCCAAGCCAAGTTCGGCGATCAGGGCGCGATCGTGCTGGGTATTGCTATGGATGATCCGGCGCGCGTTCGTGCCTTTCTTGCTGATCATCCAGTGCGTTTCCCGATCTTGCTGGGCCGGATGGAGACGCCCAGTACTTCGCTGTTGTGGGGCGATCGCAGCCAAGTATTGCCTTACAGCGTGCTGATTGGTGCCGATGGGCGCGTGATCGCTACACATCGGGGCCCGCTGGACGCCACCACGCTCGATCAATGGCTTAAATGAAAAGTGCGGCCACGGATGGCCGCCCGTTTGATCTTCGCGATCAGGGATGATCGCAAGAGCATATGTGAAAAGTGCGGCCATGAATGGCCGCCCGTTTGCTCTTCGCGACCAGGGACGGTCGCAAGAGCTCTACTCCCACGCATACGTCGGCGCACGGAGAGTGACGCGCTTCTCCTTGGAACATCGCCGATCTGCGCCGAACTGGACAACATCCGCAACTGCGCGCACACTGCGCGCGTTCCGGGTCATCCGGACGCTGTCGAAGGTATGGTGTGGCGAAGATCCTGGTCCTGCACGGGCCCAACCTCAACCTGCTGGGTGCCCGGGAGCCGGCGATCTACGGCCGTGACACGCTGGCCGACATCAACGGCCGGCTGGCTGCGCAGGCGCAGGATGCCGGGCACGAGCTCTCCTGGTTCCAGTCCAACGCCGAGCACGAGCTGATCGGCCGCGTGCAGCAGGCGCGCGACGAGCAGGTGGCGATGATCCTGTGCAATGCCGGCGCGTTCACCCACACCAGCATCGCGCTGCGCGATGCGTTCGCGGCGGTGGCGATCCCGCTGATCGAAGTGCATCTGTCCAACGTGCACGCCCGCGAACCGTTCCGGCACCACTCGTACCTGTCCGACATCGCGGTCGGCGTGATCTGCGGCTTCGGCGCGGACAGCTACCGCCTGGCACTGGACGCCGCCATCGCGCGACTGGCGCCACGCTGAGTTGCCCCCTTTCCCTTTCCCGGCCGCCCACGGGCGGCCTATGACATGAAGGCCACCCCATGGATCTGCGCAAGATCAAGAAGCTGATCGACCTGCTCGAGGAGTCCAACCTCGCCGAACTGGAAATCAAGGAAGGCGAGGAAGTGGTGCGCCTGTCGCGCGTGCCCAAGGGCGGCGTGGCCATGGCTGCGCCCGCGCCGGTCGCCATGGCGCCCGCCCCAGTGGCAACCATCGCCGCACCTGCTCCCGCCACGGTCGCCGAAGCGCCCGCCGCCGACGCCCTGCCCGCCGGCCACGTGGTGAAGGCGCCGATGGTCGGCACCTTCTATGCCTCCTCCTCGCCGGGCGCGCCGCCCTTCGTCAAGGTCGGCCAGCAGGTGAAGGCCGGCGAGACGCTGGGCGTCATCGAGGCGATGAAGATGTTCAACCAGATCGAGGCCGACGTGGCCGGCACCATCCAGGCGATCCTGGTCGAGAACAGCCAGCCGGTCGAATTCGACCAGCCGATGTTCGTGATTGCCTGAGGCCGCCCGGATGCTCGAGAAGGTCCTCATAGCCAACCGCGGCGAGATCGCGCTGCGCGTGCTGCGCGCGTGCCACAGCCTTGGCATCAAGACGGTGGCGGTGCACTCCACCGCCGACCGCAACCTCAAGCACGTCGGCCTCGCCGACGAGGCGATCTGCATCGGCCCGGCGCCGTCCGCCGACAGCTACCTCAACATCCCGCGCATCATCGCCGCGGCGGAGATCAGCGACGCCCAGGCGATCCACCCGGGCTACGGCTTTCTGTCCGAGCGCGCCGACTTCGCCGAGCAGGTGGAGCAGTCCGGCTTCGTCTTCATCGGCCCCACCGCGGACGTGATCCGCCTGATGGGCGACAAGGTGGAGGCGATCAAGGCGATGAAGGCCGCCGGCGTGCCCTGCGTGCCCGGCTCCGGCGGCCCGCTGGGCGACGACATCGAGACGAACCTGCGCATCGCGCGCGAGATTGGCTACCCCGTCATCATCAAGGCCGCCGGCGGCGGCGGCGGCCGCGGCATGCGCGTGGTGCGCACCGAGGCGCACCTGGGCAACTCCATCGTGATGACCAAGCAGGAGGCCAAGTCGGCCTTCGGCAACGACATGGTCTACATGGAGAAATTCCTGGAGAACCCGCGCCACGTGGAGATCCAGGTGCTGGCCGACGGCCAGGGCAACGCGATCCACCTCGGCGAGCGCGACTGTTCGATGCAGCGCCGCCACCAGAAGGTGGTGGAGGAAGCGCCCGCGCCCGGCATCACGCCGGAGCTGCGCGCCGAAATCGGCAAGGTCTGCGTGGATGCCTGCATCCGCATCGGCTACCGCGGCGCCGGCACCTTCGAATTCCTGTTCGAGAACGGCCGCTTCTACTTCATCGAGATGAACACGCGCATCCAGGTCGAGCACCCGGTGACCGAGTTCATCACCGGCGTGGACCTGGTGCGCGAGCAGCTGTTGATAGCCGGGGGCGAGAAGCTGTCGATCAGGCAGGAAGACATCCAGATCCACGGCCACGCCATCGAGTGCCGCATCAACGCCGAAGACCCGGACACGTTCCTGCCCTGCCCAGGCACGGTGAAGCGCTTCGAGGCGCCGGGCGGACCCGGCGTGCGCGTGGATACGCACCTGTACGACGGCTACAAGATCCCGCCGAACTACGACTCGATGATCGGCAAGCTGATCGTGTACGGCCCCGATCGCGCCACTGCGATCGCGCGCATGCGCCTCGCGCTGGCCGAAACGGTGATCGAAGGCGTGAAGTGCAACATCCCGCTGCAGCAGCGCATCATGGCCGACGTGGGCTTCCAGCACGGCGGCCAGAACATCCACTACCTCGAGAAGCGGATGGCGGAGCAGAAGGAAAAGGCCGGAGGTCATTGAGTACCGCGCCGTTTGCGTTCGCCTCCTCTCCCCCGTTTACAGAATTTGTTTACGGGGGAGAGGATTGAGGTGAGGGGACGGGGCTTGCGACGGCCACCACCGAAGCCTGCTCAAAACACACCTCACCGCAAGAACGACCCCTCACCCCAACCCTCTCCCCGCAGGGGAGAGGGAGTGAAGCCGACGCCATGCCCTTCCTCGAACTCTCCCTCACCGCCCGCCTCGAACAGCAGCCCCGCGTGGAGGAGGCGCTGGAGGACCTTGGCGCACTGTCGATCACCCTGCGCGACGCGGACGCCGAGACGCCGGACGAGCAGGCGATCTTCGAGCCGGGCGTGGGCGAGCTGCCGCTGTGGCCCACCATCACGCTGAATGCGCTGTTCGACGAACGCGCCGACCGACGCGGCCTCGTCGCTGCGCTGGGCGAACTGCTGCCGTGGCTGGAACCGGAACAACTGGATTTCCGCGTTGTGGAGGACCAGGACTGGGAACGCGTGTGGATGGACCAGTACCGGCCGATGGCCTTCGGGCGGCGACTGTGGATCTACCCATGGAACATCGAGCCGCCGACGGACGACAACCAGGTGGTGGTGCGCCTCGACCCCGGCCTCGCCTTCGGCAGCGGCACCCATCCCACCACGGCGCTGTGCCTGGAATGGCTGGACGGGCTTGAGCTCGCCGGCAAATCGATGATCGACTACGGCTGCGGTTCGGGCATCCTCGCCATCGCCGCGCTCAAGCTCGGCGCCGCGAACGCCGTCGGCGTGGACAACGACCCGCAGGCGCTGATCGCCTCGCGCGACAATGCCGAGCGCAACGGCGTGGCCGAACACCTCGCGTTGTTCCTGCCCGGGGATCACGAGAACGATCCGGCCGACATCTTCGTGGCGAACATCCTCGCCGGTCCGCTGGGTGAACTGGCGCCCGTCTTCGCCGCGGCCGCGAAGCCCGATGCGCCGTTTGCGATCTCCGGCATCCTCGACGGTCAGCAGGACGAGCTGCTGACGCGCTACGCGGAATGGTTCGACGCGTTGCGCGTGGACACGCGCGACGGCTGGGTGCGCATCAGCGGCAAGCGACGCGGCTGAGCGGTATCGGCCTGCTAAGCTTGCGGCCAGTCGATCACAGCGGCCCGCATGTACACGCAATGCCCTGAATGCCTGTCCGTGTTCTCGCTCGGCGCGCAAGCGCTGGTGCAGGCGCACGGCTACGTGATGTGCGGGCATTGCGGCGCCGGCTTCGACAGCCTCGCCACGCTCAGCGAGCAGCTGCCGCCTGAACCATTCCAGGAACTGCCCGCAAACGAGCAGGCACTGGTGCCACCGCGCATCGAACTGGTGGTGTATCGCCCGCAACCACCGGCATCCGAGCCCGCTGCGGTGGCGGAACCGACAGCGCCACCCGCTGTGGTGGAAGAGGATTTCTCGCAGCTGGTGTTCACGCCGCGTTTCGCGAAAAACGCGCGCAAGCGCAAGCCGCCACGAACGGAACGCAAGCATCGTCCGCGCCGCGACACCGCGCAGCCGCGACGCTGGCCCTGGGTGCTGGTCTGCACCATGCTGGCGCTGGTGCTCGCGCTCCAGCTGGCATGGATCGGTCGCGACGGCCTGATTCGCGATTCGCTGGTCGGCGGCTGGCTGCGCAGCGCCTGCGCCACGCCCGGCTGCCGCCTTCCCCTGGTCGCCGCGCCACGGCAGCTGCGCCTGCTCGCCAGCAATGTCGAGAGCCATCCCAACGCCGCGCACGCCTTGATGATCAGCCTCAGCCTGCGCAACGAGGCCGCGTTCGCGCAACCCTGGCCGGTGGTGGTGGTCACCCTGTCGGATGCGCAGGGCCACCGGCTGGTGATGCGCCGCCTGCTGCCGTCGGACTACCTCGACGACCACGCCATCCTGCGCCGCGGTCTTGCGCCGGGTGCCACCACGGCACTGCTGCTGGAAGTGCAGGACCCGGGTGACCAGGCCGTCGCCTACGAGTTCGGCTTCGAGTAGCGGGCAACGAAAGCCCGGCAGCCCGCCCGGTGCCGCGAGCGACAGGCAACGCAAGTGCCTGATCGCATCTTTCGAAGATACACAGCACTTAAAATTCGCGGCCCGCGCGGGTAGACTCCACCCCTCCGCGCATCGAAACCGGCATGCACGGAAGGACCGCCGTTGCGGTCGCGGAAGACAATCACAAGCAGCGGCCCAAGCAGCCGCGCAAGACACGCAGAGGGAAATGTCAGTGAATGCCGTGAGATTGCCAGCCACCGAGGCCACCCGTCCGGTCGCTTCGCAGAGTGCGCTGGGCGAATGCGTCAGCCGCACCGTGCGCCGCTATCTCGCCGACCTGGGCGACGCGGATTGCGGCGAGGGCCTGCACGCGCTGGTGATCCACGAAGTGGAAGGTCCGCTGCTGCGCGAAGTGCTGGCATTCCATGACGGCAACCAGAGCCGCGCCGCCGTGGCGCTGGGCATCAACCGCGCCACGCTGCGCAAGAAACTGGCCGCACACGGCCTGCTGTAATCGTTTCTTTCCGTCGTTTGGCCGTCCAAACGGCGGCCGCGCCCCGGACTCGGCTATAATCGGCAGCTTTCCCGCCTGGAAGCCGCCATGTCCGCCCCTGCCGTCGTCCCCGTCCGCCGCGCCCTGCTCAGCGTTTCCGACAAGACCGGCCTGGTCGAACTGGGTCGCCGCCTCGCCGCCCGAGGCGTTGAGCTGCTTTCCACCGGCGGCAGCGCCAAGGCGCTGCGCGAGGCCGGCATCGCAGTCCAGGATGTCAGCGAACTCACCGGCTTCCCCGAGATCATGGACGGCCGCGTGAAGACCCTGCATCCCAAGGTGCACGGCGGACTGCTCGGCCGGCGCGACACCGACGACGCGGTGATGGCCGAGCTGGGCATCCAGCCCATCGACCTGCTGGTACTCAACCTCTATCCGTTCGAGGCCACCGTTGCCAGGCCGGACTGCACGCTGGAACAGGCCATCGAGAACATCGACATCGGCGGTCCCGCGATGCTGCGTTCGGCGGCAAAGAACTGGAGCGACGTGGGCGTGCTCACCTCGCCCGGCCAGTACGAAGGCGCGCTGGCCGAGATCGAGCGGCACGGCGGCCTCAGCCGCGCCACGCGCTTCAAGCTTGCGGTCGCGGCGTTCGACAACGTGTCGAACTACGACGGTGCGATCAGCGACTACCTCAGCGGCCTGAAGCTCGACGAGGCGCACGAGGCCATCGCCGGCCACGACGCCTTCCCTGCCCAGGTCAACAGCCGCTTCGTGAAGCTGATGGATCTGCGCTACGGCGAGAACCCGCACCAGCAGGCAGCGTTCTACCGCGACCTGTATCCGGCCCCGGGCACGCTGGCCACGTTCAGGCAGCTGCAGGGCAAGGAACTCTCGTTCAACAACATCGCCGACGCCGATGCCGCATGGGAATGCGTGCGCAGCTTCACCAAGCCCGCCTGCGTGATCGTGAAGCACGCCAACCCCTGCGGCGTGGCGGTGAGCCTGGACGGCATCGGCAAGGCCTACGACCTCGCCTACCAGACCGACCCCACCTCGGCCTTCGGCGGCATCATCGCGTTCAACCGCGAGGTGGACGGCGCCACCGCGCAGGCCATCGTGTCGCGCCAGTTCGTCGAAGTGGTGCTGGCGTCGGGCTACGCCGACGAAGCGCTGAAGGCGTTCGCGAAGAAGGGCAACGTGCGCGTGCTGGAGATCCCGTTACCGCCTGGCACCGACCTCGTCGCCGCGCACCCGGGCAACCAGTCCAAGCGCGTCGGCTCGGGCCTGCTGATCCAGACCGCCGACACCGGCATGGTCAAGGCCGCCGACCTCAAGATCGTGACCAGGGTGGCACCCACGCCCGCGCAGGTCGACGACCTGATCTTCGCGTGGAAGGTGGCGAAGTTCGTGAAGTCCAACGCCATCGTCTATGCGAAGGACCGCCAGACCATCGGCATCGGCGCGGGCCAGATGAGCCGCGTGTACAGCGCGAAGATCGCCGGCATCAAGGCCGCCGACGAGAAACTGGAAGTGCGCGGCTCGGTGATGGCGAGCGACGCCTTCTTCCCGTTCCGCGACGGTATCGACGCGGCGGCGGCGGCGGGCATCGGCGCGGTGATCCAGCCCGGCGGCTCGATGCGCGACGCCGAGGTGATCGCCGCCGCCGACGAACACGGCATGGCAATGGTATTCACCGGGATGCGCCATTTCCGCCACTGAAAGTGGCGGAAATAAATCTGGTACTCCGCCACTGCTTTGCTTTTCTCCGCCTCCGGGGGAAGGTTCGCAACTCAATCCGCCGGTGCCGTATCCCCTTCGCCCGCGACTGTCGCTGCGCCACGCCGCGCGTACTGCCGCGCCAGCACCGCGCACACCATCAGCTGCATCTGGTGGAACAGCATGATCGGCAGCACGATCATGCCCAGCGGATGGCCGGCGAACAGCACCTTGGCCATCGGCACGCCGCTGGCCAGGCTCTTCTTGGAGCCGCAGAACACGATGGTGATCTCGTCCTCCTTGTCGAAGCCCAGCGCGCGTGCGCCATAGCGCGTCGCCAGCAGCGCCAGCGCCAGCAGCACCGCATTCGCCACCAGCAATCCGCCCAGCACGGCCAGCGGCACCTGCCGCCACAGCCCTTGCAGCACCGAGGCGCTGAACGCGGTGTACACCACCAGCAGGATCGAACCCTGGTCGACCAGGCCGACCAGCGGACGATGCCGCTGCACCCAGCCGCCGATCCAGCGCTGCGCCACCTGGCCCGCCACGAACGGCACCAGCAGTTGCAGCACGATCTCGCCCACCGCATGCCACGACATGCCGCCCCCGCCGTGCGACTCCAGCAACGCGCCCACCAGCAGCGGCGTGATGAAGATGCCAAGCAGGCTGGACGCCGAAGCCGAACACACCGCGGCGGAGACGTTGCCGCGCGCGATCGAGGTGAACGCGATCGACGACTGCACCGTGGATGGCAGTGCGCACAGGAACAGCACGCCGAGGTACAACCCCGGCGTCACCAGCGGCGCCAGCAGCGGATGCAGCACCCAGCCGAGCAGGGGGAACAGCACGAAGGTGCTGGCCAGCACGACCAGGTGCAGCCGCCAGTGGGTGATGCCCGCCAGCACCGCCTGTCGCGACAGCTTGGCGCCGTGCAGGAAGAACAGCAGTGCGATCGCCGCATCGGTAAGCCAGCCGAACACCGTGGCCCAGCTGCCGCGGCAAGGCAGCACGCTGGCCAGCAGCACGGTCAGCAGCAGCGCACAGGTGAAGCGGTCGGGCAGGAAGCGGCGAAGCATGGCGGCACCGGATGGCGGGATTCCAGCCATTGTCGACGCCGCTGCATTGATCCGGCAAATCGTTTTATCTGATTCGCTGATAAGATTTATGCATGAATATCAGTCTGCGCCAGCTGCGTGCCTTCCTCGCCGTGGCCAGGTCGCGCCACTTCCGCCGCGCCGCTGGCCAGTTGCACCTCACCCAGCCCGCGGTGAGCAGGCATATCGCCGAACTGGAAGCGGCACTGGGCGTGCGCCTGTTCGATCGCAACACCCGCGAGGTGGTGCCCACCGAGGCGGGCCGCTACTTGCAGCACGCGGCGGAGCGCGTGCTGGACGAACTCGAGGGCGTCCTGGCCCACGTGCATTCCGAAGGCGAACGCCGCCGCGGCACGGTGCGCGTGGCCGCCGGCCCAACGCCATCGGCCGAGCTGATGCCACGCTGCATCGCCGAATGCGCGCGCGACTGGCCGGAGCTGACCTTGCTGCTGATCGACCGCAGCCAGACCCAGGTACTGGAAAGCGTGCGCAACGGCGAAGTGGATTTCGGCGTGGCGATCGATCCGCCGGAGAGCGGCGAATTCGAGCGCGAGACCATCATGCACGATCCCTTCGTACTGGCCTGCCGCCACGACCACCCGCTGGCGCGGCTGGAACGCGTGCCGTGGAAGCGCCTGCAGGGCGAGCCGCTGGTGCTGCTGGACTATTCCTCCGGCAGCCGTCGCCTGATCGACCAGGTGTTCGAGAAGCACCGCATCGACGTGCGCGTGACCCAGCAGACCGGGCATACCCACACCGCCTTCCGCATGGTCGAGGCAGGACTGGGCAGCAGTGTCACGCCCGGCCTGTCGCTGCCCGAGTCGGCGCAACTGGTGACGCGACCGCTGACTCCGGTGGTGAAGCGCGCGATCACCCTCGTGCGCCGTCGCAACCGCTCGCTGTCGCCGCTGGCGGAACTGGTGTGGAACCGCCTGCGCGAGATGGCCGCGGCGCCGCGCGGCACGCGTGCGCGTTCCTGAACCCGCTAGTGCCCGTTGTCGTCCTGCGAGCCGTTGTCCGACGCGGCGGGCTTGCTGCCGCCCCACTCCAGGATCTTGTACATCACCGGCCGCACCGGCGGTGCACCCTCGGTGGCGCTCATCACGCCGTTGCGATCCACCATGTAGGTGTAGGACAGGCCGTTCTTCTGGGTGACCACCACCATGTAGACGCGGCCGCCGCGGCGGTATTCCTGGTACACCGCGTCGCCCTCGGTGTGCACGGTGACATCGTCTGCCGGTGAATTGCGCTGGATGGTCTGCGCCGCGCCCTTGTCGCCCGGCATCGCGGGCAGCGGAATCGGCTTGCCGGGCAAGGGCGTGGCGGTGACCTCGGCGGGAGTGCTGCCGCTGGTGTTCGCGGGCGCGGGCTGGTCAGGCGGCGCCACCGCCTTCGTGCCCGGATCGTTCATGCCCGGCGGCGGCGGCACCGGCGCGAACTTGGGCTGCTGCTGGCTGGTGGACTGCGCGCAGACCGGCAACGCGACGAAGGCAGTGAGGGCAAGCAGGCAGGCGGCAGGTTTCATGACGGCGACCTCGTTGGGGTGCCGAAGCATAGCAGTGCAGCCGCTGCCTTCCCGTGAACCGCGCCATCGCGCGCCGCATGCAAGAATGGGGCATGCCCAAGCTCATCCTGATCGACGGTTCCTCCTACCTGTATCGCGCCTTCCACGCGCTGCCGCCGCTGACCAATGCACACGGCGAACCCACCGGCGCGCTGTTCGGCGTGGTCAACATGCTGCGCGCCACGCTGAAGGCGAAGCCCGACTACGTCGCTTTCGTCAGCGACGCTTCCGGCCCCACCTTCCGCGACGCCATGTACGAACACTACAAGGCCAACCGGCCGCCGATGCCGGACGACCTGCGCGCGCAGATCGAACCGATGCTGGCGATCGTGGGTGCACAGGGTTTCCCGATCCTGCGCGTGCCGGGCGTGGAGGCCGACGACGTGATCGGCACGCTCGCCGTGCAGGCGCAGCGCGCCGGCATCGAGGTGGAGATCTCCACCGGCGACAAGGACATGGCCCAGCTGGTCGGCCCCGGCGTAACCCTGGTCAATACCATGACCAACACCACGATGGATCGCGCCGGCGTCGAGGAGAAATTCGGCGTGCCGCCCGAACGCATCGTCGACTACCTCACCCTGGTGGGTGACACCGTGGACAACGTGCCCGGCGTGCCCAAGTGCGGCCCCAAGACCGCCGCGAAATGGCTGGCCGAATACGGTTCGCTGGATGGGGTGGTCGCGAACGCGGACAAGGTCGGCGGCAAGATCGGCGAGAGCCTGCGTGAGGTGCTGCCGCAACTGCCGCTGTCGCGTGCGCTGGTGACGATCAAGACCGACGTGGCACTGGAGCAAGGCCCCGCCGATCTTGCGCTGCGCGAGGCCGATGTGGCGGCGCTGCGTGAGCTGTACACGCGCTACGAATTCAAGGCGGCGTTGAAGGATCTCGATGCTGCCGATGCTTCGCTCCCTTCTCCCCCCGGGAGAGGGGTCGGGGGTGAGGGTTCGGTCGAAGCACACGGCAGCACCAAACTCTCCCCCCTCTCCCCAGGGGAGAGGGGCTTCAACCTTGCCGCACCGGGCGAATACGAACTCGTCACCACGCAGCCGCAACTCGACACCTGGCTGGACAAGCTGCGTGACGCGCCGCTGATCGCCTTCGACACCGAGACCACCAGCATCGACCCGATGCAGGCCGACATCGTGGGCCTGTCGCTGGCGGTGGAACCCTGCCGCGCCTGCTACATTCCGTTGGCCCACGACTATCCCGGCGCGCCCGCGCAACTGCCGCGCGACGCGGTGCTCGCCGCGCTGAAGCCCGTGTTCGAGGATGCGAGCCGGCCCAAGCTCGGCCAGCACGCGAAATACGACATCAACATCCTGTCGCACTACGGCATCGCGGTAGCGGGCGTGCGCCACGACACCATGCTGGAATCCTACGTGTGGAACGCCACCGCCACGCGCCACGACATGGATTCGCTGGCGAAGAAGTACCTTGGCTACGACACCGTGAAGTACGAGGAAGTGGCCGGCAAGGGCGCCAGGCAGATCCCGTTCTCGCAGGTGGACCTGGATACCGCCTGCCGCTACGCCGCCGAGGACGCCGACATCACCCTGCGCCTGCACCATGCGCTGTGGCCGAAGCTGGAAAGCGTGCCCAGCCTGCGCAAGGTGTACGAGCAGATCGAGATCCCGCTGGTGCCGGTGCTGGCCGGCATGGAGCAGCGCGGCGTGCTGATCGACGTGGACGAACTGCGCCGGCAGAGCCAGCAGCTCGGCAAGCGCATGCTGGAACTGCAGCAGCAGGCCTGGAAGGAAGCCGGCCGCGAGTTCAACCTCGATTCGCCCAAGCAGCTGCAGGCGATCCTGTTCGACGAACTGGGCCTGCCCGCCCGGCTCAAGACGCCCACCGGCCAGCCCTCGACGAACGAGGAGGCATTGGAGGCGATCGCCGACGCGCATGCGCTGCCGAAGCTGATCCTCGACTACCGCGGCCTGGCCAAGCTGCGTTCCACCTACACCGACAAGCTGGCCGGCACGGTGAACCCGCGCACCGGCCGCGTGCACACCAGCTATCACCAGGGCGCGGTGGCCACCGGCCGCATTTCCTCCACCGATCCCAACCTGCAGAACATCCCGGTGCGCACCGAGGAAGGCCGCCGCATCCGCCAGGCCTTCATCGCGCCGCCCGGCTGGAAGGTGATGGCGGCGGACTACTCGCAGATCGAGCTGCGCATCATGGCCCACCTGTCCGGCGACGAAGGCCTGCTGAAGGCCTTCCACGAAGGTGGCGACGTGCACCGCGCCACCGCCGCCGAGGTGTTCGGCCTGAAACCCGAGGATGTGACCGCCAACCAACGCCGCGCCGCCAAGGCGATCAACTTCGGCCTGATGTACGGCATGAGCGCCTTCGGCCTCGCCCGCCAGCTCGGCATCGACCGCGGCGAAGCCAGCGACTACATGGCGCGTTACTTCGCCCGCTACCCCGGCGTGCATGCCTTCATGGAGGCCACCCGCGCGCAGGCGCACCGCGACGGCTACGTGGAGACGATCTTCGGCCGCCGCCTGTATCTGGAGAACCTGCAGTCCCGCAACCAGGCCCATCGCGCCGGCGCCGAGCGCGCCGCGGTGAATGCGCCGATGCAAGGCAGTGCCGCCGACATCATCAAGCGCGCGATGATCGCCGTGGCCGCCTGGCTGAAGCACCGCGACGATGCCCACATGCTGATGCAGGTGCACGACGAGCTGGTATTCGAGGTGCGCGTCGATGCTGTTGACGAGGTGCGCGAGGCGGTGCGCGAACGCATGCAGGGCGCCGTGGAGCTGGCTGTGCCGCTGCTGGTCGAAGTCGGGGTGGGGATGAACTGGGACGAGGCGCATTAGCCGTCCATTTGTTGCCTTTCCGTGAAATGAATCGAATCTGACTTTTTTTGCCCCGGCTGTAGAACTTTTCCGCTTTCGCGCGTTCTCAATCATCGGATGCACGCAACGGCATCCATGGCTGATCACCTCCCTGGACAGCCACCCGGAAGCGGAACCTCTCCCCTGGGTTTCCGCCTCCCCCGGCCCCGAAGGCACCCCCTGGCCTTCGGGGCCATTTTTTTTGGTATGGCTGTATCTGTGCGTTTGTCCTTGAACGCGAAGATCAAACGGGGGCCATCCATGACCGCATTCTTCAATTTGTGCACTTATCCCTGAGCGCAGAACAGGATCAAAAAGAGCCGTTCCACTCCCCGGCGCTTGCCCAGGCTGCTTTGCACTTCATCTGCACGGGCCGCCCCGGCATACTCGAAGCCCGTTCCATCGCCGGAAGAACCCATGCGCTTCGCACTGATCGTCATCGGCCTTGTCCTGCTCATCGCAGGCCTGTGGGTGGTTTTCGGCCACGGCAGCTATCAACAGACCGACACCCTGGTGCAACTCGGCTCGGCCAAGGTCACCGCCACGCACGACAAGGCCTTCCCGCAGTGGCTGGGTATCGCCGGTATCGTGGTGGGCGCACTGCTGGCGCTGGGCGGCATCTTGAAGAAGGGCTGACAGCCACCCGCTACAATGGGTGCGATGGATGTCTCGCACCTGATCGATTCGCTCAACGACGCGCAGCGCGAAGCCGTCTGCGCCCCGCCCGGCCACTACCTAGTCCTCGCCGGCGCCGGTTCCGGCAAGACCCGCGTGCTCACCCACCGCATCGGCTGGCTGATGCAGGTGGAGCGCGTGCCGCCATGGGCGATCCTCGCCGTCACCTTCACCAACAAGGCCGCGGGCGAGATGCGGGGGCGATTGGACAGCCTGATTCCCGGCGGCACCCAGGGCCTCACCGTGGGCACCTTCCACGGCATCGCGCATCGCCTGCTGCGTCGCCACTGGCGCGAGGCCGGTTTGCCGGAAGGTTTCCAGATCCTCGACGCCGACGACCAGCAGCGGCTGGTGAAGCGCGTGATCGCGGGACTCGGCCTGGACGAAGCGAAGTTCCCGCCACGCCAGGCCACCTGGACCATCAACGGCTGGAAGGACGAGGGCAAGCGCCCCGACACCATCGAGCACCGCGACCACCCCGTTACCGCGACGCTGGTGCGCATCTATCAAGCTTATGAAGATGCCTGCCGCCGCGCCGGCCTGGTCGATTTCGCCGAACTGCTGCTGCGCGCCCACGAACTGTGGCTGAAGAATCCCGCCGTGCTGGAGCACTACCAGAACCGCTGGCGGCACCTGCTGATCGACGAGTTCCAGGACACCAACACACTGCAGTACGCGTGGATCCGCGTACTCGCCGGCAACGTCAGCAAGGTCTTCGCCGTGGGCGACGACGACCAGTCGATCTACGGCTGGCGCGGTGCCCGGGTGGAGAACATGCAGCAGTTCCTCAAGGACTTCCCCGGCGCGCGCACGATCAAGCTGGAGCAGAACTACCGCTCCACCGCGACCATCCTGAAGGCCGCCAACCATGTCATCGCGCGCAACGGCGGTCGCCTCGGCAAAAACCTGTGGACGGCCGGCGGCGAAGGCGAACGCATCGCGCTGTACGCCGCCTACAACGAGCAGGACGAGGCCCGCTTCGTGATCGAGCGCATCCGCGAGTACATCGCGGAACACGGCAGCGCCAAGGATTGCGCGATCCTCTACCGCTCCAATGCGCAGTCGCGCAACTTCGAGGAACAGCTCACCCAGCGCAACATCCCCTACCGCGTCTACGGCGGCCAGCGTTTCTTCGAACGTGCCGAAATCAAGGACGCGCTGGCCTACCTGCGCCTCACTGCCAACCGGCATGACGACGCTTCGTTCGAGCGCGCGGTGAACACGCCGCCACGCGGCATCGGCGACCGCACGCTGGACGTACTGCGCCGCCGCGCCCGCCACGACACCACGTCGATGTGGGAGGCCGCACTCGTCGAACTGGCCGGTGGCGAACTGGCTGGGCGTGCGAAGAATGCGGTGAAGGGGTTTCTCGCACTGATCGACGGGATGAGCCGCGACTTCAAGCCCCTCTCCCCTCGGGAGAGGGGTTGGGGTGAGGGTTCGGATTCGCCAAGCACTTCAACTCCGCCCGAACCCCCTCCCCCAACCCCACTCCCGCAGGGAGAGGGAAGCAATGCACTGCCCCTGGCCGAACAGATCGACCACGTGCTCACCCACACCGGCCTGCGCGACCACTACGAGAAGGACAGCCGCGGCAACGGCGAGGCGCGCATCGAGAACCTCGACGAGCTGGTCAACGTGGCCAGCCGCTTCGAGCGCACCCAGGAAGACATCGACGCCGGCCTGGACGAACTGTCCGCCTTCCTCTCGCACGCCGCGCTGGAAGCCGGCGAGGGCCAGGGCGAGGCCTGGGACGACTGCGTGCAGCTGATGACGCTGCATTCGGCCAAGGGCCTGGAGTTTCCGCTGGTGTTCCTGGTGGGGTTGGAGGAGGGTCTGTTCCCCAGCCAGCGCTCCACCGAGGACGAGGGCCGGCTGGAAGAGGAGCGTCGCCTCGCCTATGTGGGCATCACCCGTGCGCGCGAGCGCCTCGTCATCAGCTATGCCGAATCGCGCCGCATGCACGGCACCGAGATGCTGGCCCGTCCCTCGCGCTTCCTCGCCGAGATGCCCGCCGAGCTGATCGACGAGGTGCGCCCCCGGGTACAGGTGAGTCGACCGCTCTACGCCGGTGCCAGCCGCTACATCGACCACGCACCCCTGCAGGAAGACCTGCCGGTCAAGCTCGGCCAGCGCGTCAGCCACCCCAGCTTCGGCGAAGGCGTGGTGGTCAGCGCCGAAGGCAGCGGTGCGCACACCCGGCTGCAGGTGAATTTCGAAGGTGCGGGCAGCAAGTGGCTGGTGGCGGCATATGCGAATCTCACGCCCTTGTAGACCGCGCCGATTCCAGGCAACAGCAAGCGGCAGATACTGGAAGGCGGGCTCCGCTCCCGCCATTTCCGACCATGCCATTTGGCAGGCCAAATCCCCGGGTTGGCCCCTTGCCAAGGCGCCGGATTGCGGGGAGGATGCGGCAAATCGCGCCTTCCTGCGTTCTGACTGAAAGGAGGATTGCATGGACGTCGTGATCGTCGACGACCAACCTTCGGCACGCACGATGCTGCGGCACATCGTGCAGGGCATCGGGCCGCAGCTCGTCGTGCATGATTTCGGCGTACCCCAGGCGGCGCTGGACTGGTGCGAGGACAATCGGCCCGATCTGCTGCTGCTGGACTACCGCATGCCGGACATGGACGGGCTGGAGCTGGCCAAGGCCTTTCGCAAGCCGCTGCGGAATCGGGATGTGCCCATCGTGCTGGTTACGGTGGTGGGTGACGAGCCGATACGGCAGGCGGCACTGGATGCCGGGGTGATCGACTTCCTGGTCAAGCCGGTCCACCCGCGCGAGTTGCGCGCGCGCTGCCGCAACCTGCTGCAGCTGCGCCAGCAGTCGGAGTCGATCAAGCAACGTTCGCTGTCGCTGGAGCAGCGGCTGCTGGCCAGCATGCACGAAGTCGAGGAACGCGAGCGCGAAACGCTGTCACGGCTTGCGCGGGCCATCGAGCTTCGCGATGCCGGCACCAGCGCCTACCTCGAGCGCATGGCGCATATGGCTGGACTGATTGCGGAGGGCCTGGGACTGCCGGAGGAGCAGGTTCGCACGATCGAGCTGTCTGCGCCGTTGCATGACATCGGCAAGATCGCCATCCCCGATGCGGTCCTGATGAAGCCGGGTCCGTTGAACGCAGAGGAACGTTTGCACATGCAACAGCACCCGCGCATCGGCTATGAGCTGTTGCAGGACAGCCAGAACCGCTTCATCCAGGCGGGAGCGCAGATCGCACTGCGCCACCATGAGCACTGGAATGGCAAGGGCTACCCGGACGGGCTGGCAGGCGAGGAGATTCCGATCGAGGCACGGGTGACTACCGTGGCCGACGTGCTGGATGCATTGCTGTCGCCACGCCCGTACAAGGAGGCCTGGAGCATCGGGCGTTCGCTCGAATTCATCGGCACACAGAGCGGTGTGATGCTGGACCCGGCCTGCGTGCGCGCCCTGATGGACAATCTGCCGCGGCTATACGGCATCTGCGACCGCTACTCCCATGTCCGGCTTCATCGCAACTGGCGTTGACTGCATGCGCCCGGCACTGGCCTGGGTACGCCTGCGGCTGCGCGGACGCGCGGACAGTGAGCATGCGCAAGTGTTCGTGCGCATCGCGATCACCCTGCTGTTCTCCCTCTATCTTGGCTGGAAAGTCGGCTGGGGAGACCACACGCCGGGGTTGTTCTCGACCTGGCTGATTCTGCTCGGCGAGCTGGCGCTGGCGATCGGCCTGCTTGTCGCCATTCTCGTCGCACCGCAGCCATCGCAGGTGAGGCGCTGGCTGGGGATGCTGGCCGACTACGCGGCGATCGGCGGGGTGATGTACCTGCAAGGCGAGTCGGCCTCGCCGTTGTACGCGGCGTACCTGTGGGTTTCGATCGGCAACGGCATGCGCTATGGACCGCCCTACCTGTATGCCTCCACGGCGTTGGCCGCGCTGTCGTTCGCGGCGATGATGACGTTCACGCCCTACTGGCTGCAGAACCGGTACCTGTCCTGGGGATTGCTGCTGGGCCTGGTCGCGGTGCCGTTGTACTTTGCTTCCTTGCTCAAGGCGTTGACCGCCGCGATCGAGGAGGCCCGCCGCGCCAACCTGGCCAAGAGCCGCTTCCTCGCCAACATGAGCCACGAGTTCCGCACGCCGCTGAACGGGCTGTCGGGCATGTCGGAGCTGCTGGCGAGCACCCGGCTGGACACGGAGCAGCGCGGCTATCTGGAAACCATCCAGGCCGCCAGCCGCTCGCTGCTGGCACTGGTGGAGGACGTGCTGGACATCTCGGCGATCGAGGCCGGCAAGCTGCGGCTGAAGCAGGAAAGCTTCAACCTGAATGCCTTGCTGGAGCAGATCAACCTGATGCTGCGCCCCGAGGCGCGTTCGAAGCGGCTGGACTACGCGGTGACGGTATTGCCGGAAGTGCCGGAGCAACTGCGTGGCGACCCTCAGCACCTGCAGCAGGTGCTGGTGAACCTGCTGAGCAACGCGATCAAGTTCACTGCGTCGGGCGAAGTCCGCATGACCGTGGCGAAAACGGCCGGGATCGGCACGGAACGGGTACGCCTGCGTTTCACGGTTTCGGATACGGGCATCGGCATTCCCGCATCGGCGCGCGCAAGACTGTTCGAGGCATTCGAGCAGGCCGACAACAGCCTGGCCCGAAAGCACCAAGGCAGCGGGTTGGGGACCACGATCGCCAAGGGCCTGACCGAGGCCATGGGGGGATCGATCGGGTTCGAAAGCAACGAGAACGTCGGCAGCCGGTTCTGGGTCGAGCTGCCGTTCGATGCCGCCGTCGAACCCGCGCACGCATCCACCGGCGGCAAATCGCAAACCGCGGACGCACGCATACCACCTGCACCACCGACTGCGCACAACGTCATTGCGTTTGCCGATCCGTTCTCGCGCCATCGTGCCCGGATCAGGTCGGCGCGCGTCCTGGTCGCCGACGACCATGCCGCCAACCGGCTGCTCCTGCAGGGGGTGTTGCAGAAGGCAGGGCACCGGGTGATGACGGTGGAGGACGGCGAAGTCGCATTGGATGCGTTGGCGGGAGGCGGCTTCGAGCTGGCACTGCTGGATCTGCACATGCCGTCGCTGAGCGGCATCGACCTGCTGCGTCAGCTGCGTGTGATGGAAGCGGGCACGCGCACGCGCACCCCGGTGGTGATCATCAGCGCCGATGCCACTCCCGAGTCGGCACAGGCCTGCCGTGACGCCGGCGCACGCGCGTTCATAACCAAACCCTTTGCCGCCGGAAGACTGCTCGATGCGATTGCGGCGATCCTGACCGGCGGAACCGGCGAGGAACAGGACAGCCCGCAACCGGTCGCGCATGCCTCTTCCGCGGAAGTGCTGGACCCGTCGGTGCTGGACGAACTCGCGTCGCTAGGAATGGGCAAGGCATTCGAAGCCGACTTCATCGGCCAGTGCATTGCCGACGCACGGGTGGCGCTGGCGAGGATGCGCCAGACCGGAGCGGAGGGCGACTGGGAACGGTTCCGCGACCATGCCCATGCCATGAAGGGGATCGCCGGCAATCTCGGCCTGGTGCAGTGCGCCGGCTTGAGCGGCGCCCTGATGCGGATGACCGCCTTCGAGCTGGAACGCGACTGGCGACGCCATTGCGAAAGCCTGACCCAGCGCCTGCACGACGGCGAACAGGCGCTGCAAGCGCGCGGGAGCTGGATACCCGCGCGCGAGGACAGCCCACAGTCGCCATGATCAGGCCTGCACGGCAGTCTGCTCGCCGTGTCGGCGATACTGCGCGCGCACCAGCCGCTCCATCGTCCGCAGCGACTTTTCGCCGAGCTGCAACGCGGTATCCACCCAGATCTCGGTAATCGCCATCATCTCCTCCAGCGTCACCGGCTGCGCCAACGCCCGGACCCGATGCATCGCCATGCGCGCATGCGGGATGCGGCGATTGCCGCGGATGACTTCCTCGACCGCCTGCACGCCCTGCCCGCGCGGGGCCAGCACGTCCACCAGCCCCATCTTGTAAAGCTCTTCGCTGGACAGAATGTCGCCGCTCAGCATCAGCTGTTCGGCCCGGTGGGGCGGGATGCGCTTGCACAGGAAGGAATAGGCCCCCATCCCCGGGAACAGGTCGAACAGCACCTCCGGCAATCCCATGCCGACGCCCTCTTCCGCCACGATGGTGTGGCAGCTCAGCGCGACTTCGAAGCCGCCGCCCAGGGCATCGCCCTGCACCAGCGCGATGCTGTGTGCGTCGGCATCGAGCCCGGCATGGAAAGCATGCACGCCGCGCACGCACTGCCGGGCGTAGGTCAGCAGGGCGGGACGGTTCTGGTGGCGGATCGCGTTGCAAAAGTACTCGAGGTCGCCACCGAGATTGAACGCATCGCAGTCGGAAGCGAGCACCACATGCCGCAGCCCGGCTTCGCCAAACATGCGTTCCCGGCGCAACCTGTCGCCCAGGACGTTCTGGTACTGCAGGATGTCGGCAACCAGCGCCGGCTTGAAGCAGGCGCGACCGGGAGAGGTGGCCAGATCGGCGTGCATGTGGCACCAGTGCACGGCGGCGTCCGCACTCTCGGTGACACGCAGGGTGGGGTAACGGGGGGCAGAAGCAAGCTTCTCCAGAATCGCGGTAGCCATGGTCACTCCAGACGGTTGATGCCAGCCCGGGCCGTGGCCGGCGGGACACGGAAGGTACGTCGAGGGAAGCCCGGAGGCCTCTATGCACCCAAACGCTTGGAAGTGCAAGGAAAAACCCTGCCCCCGGGGTGACATGCCCCGGATCGGGGAAGCCGCAGATCCAGCCGCGCAACTTGCCGCTGCGACCGTCCATGGCCCGGCACGCGTTCCTCGCCGGGCAGGCTCTGAAGACCTACCCTCGCAACCGCGGCACCCCATGCTCGTCGCGCTCCTCCACCGCGATGGCACTGGTATCGATCACGCCGCTGGTCTGGCCGTGGGATTGGCGCACGGTCTCACCACGCGCCATGGCGAGGGCGTTGCGGTAGCAGCGTTGCGCCTGGGTGGCGTCACCCTGGCCCTGCCAGGCATTGCCAAGCGCTTCCCAGGCACCAGTGCCGGATTCGAGTGCCAGCGAGCGCTCGAGGTACTGGCGGCCCTTGCCCCAAAGTTTCGAGCGCACGCAGATGCGGCCCAGCGCAAGCAACAACACGGCGTCGTTGGGGTGCTGGTCGAGCCAGCCTTCGGCGCGGCGCAGGCGGGCGTCGAGGTCCCCGCCGGCGAGCACGCCGTAGGCCTCCACCAGTTCCGGCGTCCATTCGCGGCGCAGTGCGGATTCGAGCTCGTCCATCGCGGGCAGCACCAGGCCGAAACCGGCGGCACGACGCGCGTAGGCGTCGATGGCGGCGGGGGCCCGGCGCTGGGCCTTGGGCAATTGCGACCACAACGTGTTGAGCGCGGCGCCGTCGGGCGCGGCGTCGATGGCGGCAACCAGCACCTTCGCCTCGATCACGGTATAGCCACGCGTGCCGAGCGCGCCGCTTTTCTGCAGTGGTTCCAAGGTGGCAAGCGCGCGGCGGGTGTCGCCTGCGGCCAGCGCGGAGAGTGCCAGCTCGCGCCAGCCGCCCGGCGGCAGTGCAGCCTTGTCGGCATCGGGCACGAGCAGGGCCAACGCCTCGGCGGCCTTGCCGTCACGGCGCAGCACGCGGGCGCGCAGCACGCGGGCGGCCTGCGGCGCGGCCTGCGAGGCTTCGGCGAGGATCTCCAGCGCACGGCCGTGTTCGCCGCGACGCGAGGCGGCCTCGGCGGAGGCAAGCAGGGCGACACCTCGCAGCGCGTCCAGCCGCGAGGCACGGTTGAGGTCGCGCTCGGCATCGCCGTGGCGGCCCTCCATCAGCGCGATCAGGCCCTCGGCCAGCCGCTTGCGGCTGAGCCGGCGATGCCGCCGCGACAGTGCGCCGAACGGCCAGCGCAGCAGCCGCCATGCTGCGATGAGCACGACCCAGGCCAGGAGCAGGATGACCACGGCGGCGACCACCGTGGTCTGCACGCGCCAGCCATGCATGCGCACCAGCACGTAGCCGGGATCGACCGCCACCCAGTGCCAGCCGAACGCGGCCAGCGCGGCGACGATCACCAGCAGCAGGATCCAGCGCCACAAACTCATCGCGCGGCTCCCGCGGCGCGCCCCGGCACCGCCGTACTGGCCGCCGATACGGGAATGTTCGACAGCGTGTGCACCGCGCGCAGGTTGCGCAACTCGGTCAGCGTGGCACCGAGTTGCACTGGCGTATTGTTCGGCAAGGCGTCGGCCAGCTGTTTCAGCGTGGCGCGCGCCTGCTGCACGGATTCGGCGCGGTCGTCGAACTGGCCGGCCAGCCCGGCGTCGGCGCGCCGCAAGGCCGCGGCCCAGGCCTTGGGATCGTGCGCCAGCAGCGCGGCCTGTGCCTGCGCGAGATCCAGCGCCGCCAGCTCGCGTGCGAAGCGCGCATCGGCCACTGCCAGCGGCGAGCCGTCGTCGCGCTGCACGCTGATCACGCCGGCCAGCGCGCGACCGATGCGCGACCACGTACTCGACGATGCACCCGCCGGCACGTCCAGCGGCTTCAGCGGCAACGCGGGCAGCGCGCCGCGCAACGCAGTGAGCTTGTCCAACGCCTCGGCCTGGCCGGTCGGCTGGCTGGCGAGCAGCGCGCGGCGCTCGGTCTCGACGCCCTGGCGCAGCCCCGCAAATGCGCTGTCGTTCACCGCGGCCAGCGTCTGCGCAGCCAGTGCATAAGCAGCGGCCGCACCCTGCGCGTCGTGGAACAACTCGTAGCGCTCCTTGGCCATGCGCAACAGCGACTCGGTCTGGTCGAGCAAGGTGGCATCATGCGCCGAGAGCGTGTTCTCGGAGAGTTTGCCCACCGCTCCCTCCAGCTGACGCAGGCGGTCGCCCTGCAACTGCTGGGAGGCCTGCAGCGTGCGGTCGAGCTGGTCGGCGGCCTCCAGTCGCTGGGCGAGGTTGGCGTGGCCGCCGCTGACACTGGCCAAAGTGGTTTCCAACGCGGCCACGCGCTGTTGCAAGGCATTCAGCGCCTGCGCATCGGTGGCGTGCCCCTGCCGCTGCTGCCACTGGCGCCAGCCCACGTAGCCAGCCGCCAGCAAGGCCAGCAGTGCCAGCAGCAGAGCCAGCGCAACACTGCCGCCGCGCGGCGCAGCATCGCGTGATGCGGGTTTCGTGGCGCGCGGCGTGGCGGCAGGTGTGGCGGACGGTTCAGGCTCGTGTTCGTTCATGCCCGGCATGCTAGCAGGCAGTCCCGGGGCGTTCGTTGCAAGGCCGTGAAACGATCAGCGCAGGGCGGCAGCCTTCAGCAGGTCGGTGGCCAACGCCGACCCGGCCTGCACGACACGCGTGAAACCCGCCTCGCGGGCCGCCTGCGCCAGCCGCGCGCTGCTGACCACGGCCATCGCCGCACGCAGGCGCGCGAGAGCCGGTTCCGGCAGCGAGTTCACGAGGTTCTGCAGCGCCTCGGCACTGGAGAGCAGCACTCGCGCCGAACGCGGCAGTGCCTGCACAGCCTCGACGTGCCGGCGGTCCAGCCGCGGCGGCACGCGTCGGTATACCTGCAGCTCACGCAGCCGTGCACCACGTGCGGCCAGCTGCTCGCGCAACATGCCGCGCCCACCGGGTGCGCCGATCAGGGCCACGCGCTTGCCGTGCAGGGCTTGCGCGGCCGGCAGGTCGAGCAGGCCTTCACTGTCCTGCTGCCCCGGCGCCTGCGCGGACACGCCATGCCGGCGCAACGCCTGCGCCGTGCCCCGCCCCACCGCCAACACGGTGGCGCGCGTGCGCAAGGGCACCAGCGCCGCAGCAAAGCGCACTGCGGCGGGACTGGTGAACACCAGCAGCGCATCCGTCAGCGCGGTGCGCAGCGCCGAGCACATGCCCGCCTCGTCCACCGTGCCGCGCAGCGACAGGCCCGGCAGCAGCAGCGGCACGCCGCCGCACGTGCGCACGCGTCGAGCCAGTGCGGTGGCGGTGCCGGCAGGGCGGGTGATCACCACCACCCGGCCGTGCAACGCGGACGGCTTGCTTGCTCTTGAGGAAGGCACCAGCGCCCCACATCTTTTCGACCCGGCCAGCCTGCAGTCTAGCGGCTGCCATCGCTCCCCATGGATCACCCGTGAACCCAAGCCCCGATGCCGCCCGCGACCTGGTTCGTTTCATCCGCGACAAGATCCCGCTGGCGCGGGCGATGGATCTCGAGCTGCAGTCCCACGACGACGACCTGCTCATCCTGGGCGCACCGCTGGCGCCGAACGTCAACGACAAGGGCTGCGCGTTCGGCGGCAGCCTGGTAAGCCTGATGACGCTGTGCGGCTGGGGCCTGGTGGAACTGGCGCTGCGCGCGCGTGGCCAAGACTGCGACGTGTTCGTGGGCGAATCCACCGTGCGCTACCTGCAGCCGGTGTGGGCGGATTTCCGCGCCGAGGCGCGGCTGGCCGAAGACGCGGACTGGGCCAGTTTCTTCGACACCCTGCAGACACGCGGCAAGACACGCATCGAAGTGAGCTGCAACGTGCCCGGCGCGGACGGCAAGCCCGCCGCCATCCTGACCGCCCGCTTCGTGGCCAAGGCACGCTCCGCCTGATCCCGCGATTGAAGCGGCGCGTCCGCCGCCGCAGAATGACACGGACCTCCGGGGGACAAACCGCCATGCGCCGCATCCTGCTCCTGCTCGCCGCCAACGCCACCCTGCTGCTGGCCGGCTGTGCGCAAAATACCCGCAACGACAACCTGACCGCCACGCTCAACGCCTATGGCGGCGCGGTGCGCTGGGATGGCCTGCAGAGCGCGCTGCAGTTCATCGACCCCAAGGTGCTCAAGGCGCATCCGCCCACCAACCTCGACCTGGCGCGCTACCAGCAGGTGCGCGTCACCGACTACGACGAAGGCGCCGGCCCGACACCGCTGAACGAGGACGAAGTGCAGCAGACGGCGCAGATCAGCTTCGTCAACATCCACACCCAGGTGGAACGCAGTGTCGTCCAGCACCAGGTCTGGCGCTACGACGAGAAGACCAAGCACTGGTGGCTGGAAAGCGGCCCGCCGGACATCCGGCAGGACTGAACGACGTCCCAGATCCCCGTATAATCGCCGGTTTGACCGTACCGGCGCGGCTGTCGCGCCCCGTGGAAACGACATGCAAGATTTCCTGCACAAGCTGCCCCAGTTCATCGGCAACCATGCGGCGCTGGCTGCGCTGTTCGCGATCCTGCTGGTCGCGCTGATCGTGGTGCAGATCGGCCTCCTGCTCGGCAAGAGCAAGGAGCTGACGCCGGCCGGCCTGACCCAGCTGATCAACCGCGACAGCCCGCTGCTGATCGATCTTTCGGCGATCGCCGACTTCGAGAAGATGCACGTGCCCGGCGCGCGCCACGTGCTGATGAGCCAGTTCGATCCCGAGCACAAGGACCTGGCCAAGGCCAAGGAACTGCCAGTGGTGGTGATGGACAAGGACGGCCGCGGCAACTCGGTGAAGGCCTCGCAGCGCCTGGTCAAGGCCGGCTTCCAGAAGGTCTACACCCTGGGCGGCGGCGTGCTGTCCTGGCAACAGGCACAGCTGCCGGTGGCCAATGGCAACAAATAGGAACGCGTAGGAGCGGCTTCAGCCGCGATCAGCGTCAGCGTTGGAATCGCGGCTGAAGCCGCTCCTACAGGTGGAATCCCGCGCGGGCGGCGATGATCTGCGCCAGCACGTCCGGGGCGTAATCGAACGAGTCGTAGTAGAGCCGTTCCTCCGGCAACCCCGCCGCCACGAAGCGATGGCGTGCGATGTCGATCATTGCGGGCGGCCCGCTCATGTAGACGTCGTACGTCGACAACTCCGGGTGATCGGCCAGCACCGCCTCGTGCACCAGCCCCGTGCGCAGTCCCGCGTCGGCGGCCTGCTCTGCCTCGGACAGTACCGCGTGGAAGTGCAGCTGCGGCGCCCGCCGCTGCCATTGTTCGACCTGCGGCAGCAGATACAGGTCCGCGGCGCGGCGTGCGCCCCAGTACACATCCATCGTGCGGCGCGTGCCCAGCGCGAGGAAATGTTCGACGATCGCCTTCACCGGGGCGATGCCGGTGCCACCGGCCATGAAGATCATCGGTCGTTCCGAGTCCTCGCGCGCCACGAAGGTACCTAGTGGCCCCTCGATGCGCAGCGTGTCGCCCACCGCAAGCTCGTTGGCCACCCGCGAGGTGAAACCGCCGCCAGCGACATGGCGCACGTGCAGTTCGATGCTGCCGTCCGGTTGTGGCCCGTTGGCGATCGAGAACGGGCGGCGCCGACCCTCGTCCAGCAGCACGTCGAGATACTGCCCCGGCAACCATTGCAGGCGCGGCTGGCCCTCGGCTGGCAACAGGTGCAGTCCGGTCACGTCGGGCGCCAGCGCCCGCTTCTCGGTCACACGCACGGTGAGCTGGCGGCGCGCGATATCTTCCACCGAAGCCACCTCGCGCGCTTCCAGCAGCAGGTCGCTGGCCGGCACCGCCTGGCACAGCAGCACGGCATGATGGGCACGCTCGTCGGCGTCCAGCGCCAGCGGCGGGTTGCGCGGGTACTCGCAACGGCCGGCCAGCAGGGTGGCCTTGCAGCTGCCGCAGACGCCGGCACGGCACGAGTACGGCAAGGCGATGCCGGCACGCTGCGCGGCTTCCAGCACGGTTTCGCCCGCGGCCACGTCGAAGCGACGGCCGGTGCTTTTCAGGGTGACGGTGAACACGCGCACATTGTCGCCGCGATGGCGGTCGGCCGACAATGCATGTCCGTTTCCGAGGACCGACCATGGGCATCTGGCAGCAGGACACCGATCTGGCGCGCATCGATACGTGGAGCGCGAACACGCTGATGGAGGCGCTGGGCATCCGCATCACCGAGGCCGGCGAGGACTGGCTGCGCGGCACCATGCCGGTGGACGGCCGCACCCACCAGCCCTACGGCTTGTTGCACGGTGGCGCCTCGGTGGCGCTGGCCGAGACACTGGGCAGCACTGCAGCAATGCTCACGCTCGATCCCGCGAAGTTCCGCGCCGTGGGCCTGGAAATCAACGCGAACCACATACGCGGCGTGCGCGATGGCACGGTCACCGGTACCGCGAAGGCATTGCATCTGGGACGCAGCACCCAGGTGTGGGAGATCCGCATCGAGGACGAACGGCAACGGTTGGTGTGCGTGTCGCGACTGACGATGGCGGTGGTGCCGGTCGACATGGTGGCAGCGCGTTGAACGACACACCTTACGCGGGCCTCACCCCCGACCTGGTGCTCGACGCCGTGGGCGCCTGCGGCCTGTGGCCGGACGGCCGTCTGCTCGCACTCAACAGCTACGAGAACCGTGTGTGGCAGGTGGGTATCGAAGACGCCCCGCCGGTGATCGCGAAGTTCTACCGCCCCGGCCGCTGGAGCGATGCCGCGATCCTCGAGGAACACGCCTTCGCACAGGAACTGGCCGACGACGAAGTGCCGATGGTGGCGCCGCTCGTGTTCGACGGCCGCACCCTGTTGCAGCACGGCAGCTTCCGCTACGCGCTGGCGCCGCGCCACGGTGGCCGTGCGCCAGCACTGGAATCGCGCGAACAGTTGGAATGGCTGGGTCGCCTGCTCGCACGCCTGCATGCGGTGGGCGCACGCCGTCCGTTCGCACACCGTGGCACGCTCGACCGCACCACGTTGATCATGCAGCCGATGCAGGCCGTGCTGGCCTCGTCCTTGCTGCCCGCACATCTGCACACCGCCTACCGCAACGCCGCCCAACGGCTCGACGCGACGGTGGCCGCGCGCTTCGATGCCGTGGGCCCCGTGCGCACCCTGCGCCTGCATGGCGATTGCCACCCCGGCAACATCCTGTGGACCGATGCCGGCCCGCACTTCGTCGACCTCGACGATGCACGCATGGGTCCGGCGATGCAGGACCTGTGGATGCTCGCCAGCGACGACGCGGCGATGCGCGCGCTGCTGGACGGCTACACCCAGCTGCGCGACTTCGATCTCGCGGAGCTCGCGCTGATACCCGCGCTGCGTGCGATGCGCCAGCTGCACTACGCCGGCTGGATCGCCCAGCGTTGGCGCGATCCCGCCTTCCCCGCAGCCTTTCCGTTCGTGGCCGAGGCGCGCTGGTGGGACGAGCACATCGCCGATCTGCACGAGCTGGCCGACGCGCTCGATTGAGCTCCTCGCCTACAATGCCTCTCCTTTTCCGGAGCCAGTCCCCATGCGCCTGTTGCTGTTCCGCCTGATCGGCATCCTCGAAGTGGCCGGCGGCTGCTACGGCATGATCCAGATGCTGTACCGCCTGCTGCCGTTCCGTGCGCACGACAGCGCGGTCGCACTGATCGGCCTTGTGCTGTACGCCTTCGTGCTGGTGGCGGGCGCGCTGTTGCTGGAGAACAGCGAGCGCGGCGTGCGCTGGTCGGGCTGGGCGCAGCTGCTGCAGCTGCCGCTGATCGCCACGCCGGTCTTCAGCTGGGCGCTGCACTGCGGCGGCTACGTCAACGTGTTCGCCACGCTGCACCTGCCGCCGCACCTGGGACTGGCCGCGCACTTCGGCAGCCAGGCTTTCGTGCTCGCCATCGGTGGTCCCGCCGCCTCGCACCTCGGCATCAACCTGCTGGCGCTGCTGTCGTGGCTGGCATTGAGGCTGCGCTGATTGCCGCGCAGGAGCGGCCGTAGGAGCGGCTTCAGCCGCGATTCCTCGCGCCACGGTCGCGGCTGAAGCCGCTCCTACAATTTCCTTCCGCGCGCGGGATGCTCAGCCGAACACGATGCTGGCGATCGCGCCGTTCGCGTCGGTGCGCGGGCGCATCGACACATCCCAGCCGTACAGCTCGCACAACCGGCGCACGATGGCGAGGCCGAGACCCGCGCCGCTGCCGCCGGCGCCTTCGCCACGCACGCCGCGCTGGAACAGGCGCTCGGCATCCTCCGGCTTGATGCCGGGGCCGGTGTCGATCACCTCGATGCGGCCACCACCCACCTCGACGCGCACCGTGCCTTCGAGCGTGTACTTGATCGCGTTGCCGATCAGGTTGGTGAGCGCCACCGACAGCACCGAAGCCGGCGCGTTGACGCTGACCGGCTCCAGCGCCGCCAGCTCGATCTCCAGCGGCTTGCCGCGCACCTGCGGGCGCTGGCTCTCGATCACGTCGGCGGCGACCTTGGCCACCTCGGTGGTCTCGCCGCGGGTGGGACCGCGCCGCTCGGCGCGCGACAGCAGCAGCAGAGCCTCGATCAGCTCGGTGGCCTGGCGCGAGGCGCGCTCGATGCGCTTCAGGCGTTCGCGCAGCTTGTCGGTGAGATCAGGCGAGTCCTGCAGCAACTCAGTGGTGCTGGAGATCACCGCCAGCGGCGTGCGCAACTCGTGGCTGACGTCGGAGTTGAACTCGCGGTCGCGCTCTACCATCGCAGTGAGTCGCGCCGCATATTCGTCCAGCACGTGTGCCAGTTCGCCCACTTCGTCGTCGGCGAAATGCTGGGCGAGCGGCTCGGCCTTGCCGGCCTTGCGGAAATCGCGGATGCGCTGCGCGAGTTGAGTCACCGGCTTCAGCACTTTGCGTGAAAGCCAGAGACCTATGGCCAGCGAGAGCATGCTGAGCAGCAATACCACCGTGATCAGCGCCGTGAACAACTGCCGTTTGCCCAAATCGTCGCGGCTGACGTCGTACCGGACAAAAGCAATCAAGCCAAAGCGGCGACTCACTGCCAGCTTGTAGTGGCGCAGATGACCGTCCGCATCCGTTTCGTAAACGTCATGCACACCGCTGGACAGATTCTGCCAAGCCAACGGAGCCTTGTAGATGGTACGGTCGCTCCAACCCCAACCTGTCATCAGCTTGGAATAAAACGGCTGTCCCGGAGACTCGTGCATCTGTTGCGCGTAGCTGTCGGCATCCTGCTGCAACGAGGACACCACCAGTTGGTCCTCGACCTTGGCGCGCACGTACAACGAGGCAACAGCAAACAGCACGCTGAGGCCGAAGCCGAACAGCGCGAAGGAGAGAACGAGGCGAAAACGGAGCTTACGCCTGGATTGCATCCGGCTCGACCATCCTGTAGCCGATACCGTGCCGCGTGTGGATCAGCGGCTTGTCGAAGGGCTTGTCGATCGCAGCGCGCAGGCCGTGGATGTGCACGCGCAGCGAATCGGAATCGGGCAGCTCCTCGCCCCACACCTTCTGCTCCAGGTCCTGCCGCGTCACCACCGAGGGGCTGGCTTCCATCAACGCCTGCAGCAGCTTGAGGCCGATCGGGTTGAGCTGGATCGCCTTGCCCGCGCGGCTCACCGTGAGCGTGTCGAGGTTGTAGGTCAGGTCGGCCACCTTGAGCACGCGGCTCTGCGGGCCCTTGCCGCGGCGCGCCAGCACTTCCAGCCGCGCGGACAGCTCCTGCAGCGCGAACGGCTTGGTCATGTAGTCGTCGGCACCGGATTCGAAGCCGGTGAGCTTCTGTTCCAGCGCGTCGCGTGCGGTGAGCATCAGGATCGGGGTCTGCTTGTGCGCCTCGTGACGCAGCTTGCGCGCGACTTCCAGGCCGTCCATGCCGGGCAGGGTGAGGTCGAGCACGATCACGTCGAAATCGTGCACCACCGCCAGATGCAGGCCGGTGACGCCATCGCCGGCAAAGTCCACCACATGGCCACGATCTTCCAGATAGTCGCCGATGTTGGTCGCGATATCGCTGTTGTCTTCGATTACCAGTACGCGCATGCGCCGCTCCGCGATGCCGCCGGCGGCATGGGCCGGCCCCGGTCGCAAGCTTAACATTCGCGGCCTGCGAAACTCGCGGCAAACCGGCTACGGCCTGAACGGATGACTGCAAAAAATCGCCGGGGCGATTTTCGACATCGTGTCAACGACGGCCCGAAGGACGACCGCCAAGGTTGCTGGCCGCAAAAATATCGTCCAGAGCGATTTTTGACACCGCGCCAGCGACGGCCCGAAGGACGACCGCCAAGGTTGCTGGCCGCAAAAAATCGTCCGGAACGATTTTTGACATCGCGCCAGCGATGGCCCGAAGGGCGGCCGCCAGGGATGGTGGCCGCAAAAAGAAAACCCGGATGTGCCGACTCATCGCCGCCGCATCCGGGCACAGGTGCTCGTCCCGTTACCGCCATCCACCGTAATCGGACCTCACGGCACGCTTCAGGCAAATCGACAGCGGAATCGGTTATAGAGGCTCGGGGGTTACGACCCGGTTAACCCCGCGCGCGACGTTCATGTCGCATTCGTCTTGCCGCGTCGTGCGACACGTTGCGTGCCACCCACCCTCGCCTGCAGCAGCTCGATGATCGCACCCGCCACGTCCACGCCGGTGGCCGCCTCGATGCCTTCCAGCCCCGGCGATGCGTTCACCTCCAGCACCAGCGGGCCGCGGTCGGAGCGCAACAGGTCGACCCCGGCGATATCCAGCCCCATCGCGGCGGCGGCACGCTCAGCAATGCGTCTCTCCGCCGCACTCAGTTTCACTGCCGCCGCGCTGCCGCCGCGATGCAGGTTGGCGCGGAAATCGCCCGCGCTGGCTTCGCGCTGCATCGCCGCCACCACCTTGCCGCCGACCACGAAGCAGCGCAGATCGCAGCCCTTCGCTTCGGCGATGAATTCCTGCACCAGGAAATTCGCGTAGAGGCCGCGGAAGGCCTCGATCACGCTCTGCGAGGCGCTGCGTTTTTCCGCCAGCACCACGCCGGTGCCCTGGCTGCCTTCGTTGAGCTTGATCACGTGTGGCGGCTCGCCCAGCATCGCCAGCAGGTCCTCGGTGTCGTCGGGGTTGTCGCCGAACACGGTGACCGGCATCGCGATGCCCTGTGCGGCGAGGATCTGCAGGCTGCGCAGCTTGTCGCGCGCGCGCAGCACCGCGTCGGAGGAATTGGGCGTGTAGACCCCCATCGTCTCCAGCTGGCGCAGCACCGCGGTGCCGTAGAACGTGCTCTGTGTGCCGATGCGCGGGATCACCGCGTCGAGGTCGCGTACCGGCTTGCCCTTGTAGCGGATCGCCACGCTGCCGGGTGCAATGCGCACGTAGCAACGCAGCGGGTCGAGCACGCGCACCACGTGGCCGCGCGCGCGCGCCGCATCCACCAGTCGCTGGGTCGAGTACAGCCGTGCGTTGCGCGAGAGGATGGCGATCTTCATGGGCGATCCATGGCTGCCAGCGGCAGCCGGGGCTGGGTGTAGGCACGTGCCGGATCGACCGCGAAACGCCCGTGCAGGGCACTGCGGCCGAGCAGCATGGGAAACAGCATGTGTCGCCGATCGGTCAGGTTGATGTCGGCCACGAAGCGCTGACCCGCGAGCAGGATCTCGCTGCGGATGAACCAGCGTTCGGTGCGATGACCGCCGGTGTCGGTGACCGCGCGCCGATCCAGCGCCGGCGCCTCGCAGCACAACCGCTCCGCCGGGTGCCGCCCGGTACGCACGGTGAAGCGCAGCCATACCGCGCCATCGCGCAGGAAGCTGTCCAGTGACTCCACGTGCAACGCGCTGCTGCGTGCGCCGGTATCGAGCTTGGCCTTGAGCTGGGCAATACCCAGCTGCGGCAGCGCCAGCCGTTCGCGCCAGCCCAGCACGATCGGACTCGGGATAGCCGGATCGGTCATCGGTGTGGTCGCGCTCGCTGGGGTGGCGATGGGTCGGATCCGATGCGGTGCGTGGAAGTGGAGCGGGTGAAGGGAATCGAACCCTCGTCAGTAGCTTGGGAAGCTACAGCTCTACCATTGAGCTACACCCGCGCATCGGTCCGCGGATGGTAACCCGGGAAACGGCGCGGTGGGAATCGCCGGACCGTAGTCCAGCATGAACCATCGCCGGTCGATCGATATCCGCCCGCTGAACCTTCGACGCATCGGGCACGAAAACTAAGCCAGCCCTAATCCCTGCTGTAGGCATAATCGGGGCGTCAATGCGCGTCGCGCAGCGCGCTTGAGGCCAGGCACGGCATCACGCCATGCCGGTCTGCGTTGCGCAGGAACCGGGAGACTCCAAATGCGTGTGCCTGTCCCTCTGCTTGTTTCGCGATGCCGCCCCTGGCGGCGGCCGCTGGCCGTGTTGCTCCTGTGCCTGGTGGCCGGGCTGGCCCAGGCGCAATCCACCGGCAGCGACGACAGCGCGCCACCGGATCGCGTGGCACGGCTCTCCTATATCGCCGGCGACCTCGGCTTCCTGCCGGCCGGCAGCCAGGACTGGGCCGGCGCCGATCTCAACCGGCCGCTGATCACCGGTGACCGCCTCTCCGCCGGCGACGGCGCGCGCGCCGAGCTGGAACTGGGCGGCGCCAGCCTGCGCATGGATGGCGACACCGACTTCGGCCTGCTCAACCTCAACGACAACCTCGCCCAGGTGGAGCTGACCCAGGGCACGCTGAACCTCAGCGTGCGCCAACTCGACCAGGGCCAGAGCTACGAGATCGACACGCCCACGCTGGCGCTGGTGATCAGCCAGCCCGGTACCTTCCGCGTGGACGTGGACAACGACGGCAACGGCACCCGCGTCACCGTGTTCAATGGCCAGGCCGAGGTGTACGGCGAGAACAACGCGCAGCGCGACGTGGTCGCCGGGCGCAGCTACCAGTTCGACGATGCCTCGCTGGGCGCGCTGGTGATCACCGACATCGGCGGCGGCGACGCCTTCGACGCGTGGTGCAGCGAGCGCGACCAGCGCTACGCGCAATCCGCGGCGGACCCCTACGTTTCCGCCGACATGGTCGGCTACCAGGACCTGGATGAGTACGGCAGCTGGCAGGACTCGCCGGATTACGGCGCGGTCTGGTATCCCAGCCAGGTGCCGGTGGGCTGGGCGCCGTACCGCAACGGCCACTGGGCCTGGATCGCGCCATGGGGCTGGACCTGGGTGGACGACCTGCCGTGGGGCTTCGCGCCTTACCACTACGGCCGCTGGGCCTACATCCGCGGTGCCTGGGGCTGGATCCCAGGGCCGCGGGCGGTGCGCCCGGTGTACGCGCCGGCGCTGGTGGCCTTCGTGGGCGGCGGCCGGGGCGTGTCGATCGGCATCGGCGCGCCGGTGGGCTGGTTTCCGCTGGGCCCGGGCGAGATCTACAACCCGTGGTACCACTGCGATCGCGCGTACTACCAGCGCGTCAACATCGCCAACATCCACGTGCGCAACGCCGCCTACCGCAGCGTGGTCATCAACGACATCAACAGCCGGTACGGCGATTACCGCGCCGGGCGCGTGCCGCCGAACCTGCGCTACGCGAACCGCACCGTACCGCGCGGCTTCACCGCGGTGTCCGGCACGACCTTCGCCGGCGGCCAGCGCGTGCAGCGCGGTCTGCTGCGCGTCGATCCGCGCCAGCTCGCTGCCGCACCGGTGCTGGCCCGCGGCGCAAGCTCGCTGCGCCCCGAGCCGCACGGCATGGCGCCGCCGCGCAGCCCGCAGGCGCGGCCGCTGCCGACCGCCGGCTTCCGCCGCAATGTGGTGGCCCGCACGCCGCCGCCAGCCGCACTACCTGCAATGCACCCGAACTTCGCCCCAGCAAACGCGCGCACGCCGCAACGCACGGCTACGCCGTTCGCCAACGTGCGCGTGCTGAACGCCCGCGGCGCACCGCCACGCCCGGCTGCCGCGGCACCGGCCGAGGCGGCTCGCGCCATCCCGGCGCAGCCACGTACGATGCGCACGCCGAATGTCCCGGGCGGCCAGTCAGGCCTGCGCCAGATGGAGCCGGCGCAGGCAGGCGCACTACCCTCGGCCCGCTTCGCCCACCCGCAAGCAGACGGGCGCACCCTGCCCATGGTCGAACCGATCCGCCGCGAGCAACCGGCCGCATCGCGCCAGGCGCCGCGGCCGGGCGTGAGCTACATCGCCGGCCCGCAGGAGTCGCACCCGCAACCCAGCGAACGCCCGACCAACACGCTGCCGCAACCGCCCCGCTTCGAGCGCGCCCCTGCCCAGGAATATGTGCAGCCACGCCAGGAACCGATGCGCGAAGCCGCGCCCCCACGCCCGTCGTATTACCAGCCGCAGTCACCGCGCGAATACGCCCAGCCGGCCTACCAGCCGCAACCTCGTTACGAGGCGCCCCACCCCGCCCAAGGCCAGCAGCGGCGTGTCGAGCTGGAGCACAATGCACCGCCCCCGCGCCGGGACGATCAGCACTGAGTCCCATGCCGGCGCCTTGTCGCCCGCCATGCGTGGCGACAAGGTGCCGATATCCCGATTCGGCGCCAACGATGCCAGCGGCTACAATAGGCGCATGCAGATCACGCTCAACGGCCAGCCGCGCGATTGCGCTCCCTCCACCACCATCGCCCAGCTGCTGGAAACAGCCGGCTACGGCGGTCGGCGCGTGGCAGTGGAATTGAACCGCGAGATCGTGCCGCGCAGCCAGCACGCCAGCCACACGCTCGCCGAAGGCGACCAGCTCGAAATCGTCCACGCCATCGGCGGCGGGTGAGCCCGCGCGCCCGATTCCCGCATCCCCGCGACGTTCGTGCCGGACGCCGCCACTGCAAGGCATCCCCATGAACCTCAAGACCCTCGACGTCACCGATCCGCTGGTCATCGCCGGCACCAGCTATGCCTCGCGCCTGCTCACCGGCACCGGCAAGTACAAGGACTTCGACGAGACCCGCGCGGCCTCGCAGGCCGCCGGCGCGGAGATCGTCACGGTGGCGATCCGCCGCGTGAACATCGGTCAGGACGCGAACGCACCGAGCCTGCTCGACGCGCTGCCGCCGGACGAGTTCACCCTGCTGCCGAACACCGCCGGCTGCTATAACGCGGTCGACGCGGTGCGCACCTGCAAACTGGCGCGCGAACTGCTGGACGGTCACAAGCTGGTGAAGCTGGAAGTGCTGGGCGACCAGCGCACGCTGTTCCCCGACGTGGTGGAAACGCTGAAGGCCGCCGAGACCCTGGTCGCCGACGGCTTCGACGTGATGGTCTACACCTCCGACGACCCGATCCTGGCGAAGAAGCTGGAGGAAATCGGCTGCGTGGCGGTGATGCCGCTGGCCGCGCCGATCGGCTCGGGCCTGGGCATCCAGAACCGTTACAACCTGCTGGAGATCGTGGAGAACGCCAGGGTGCCGATCATCGTCGACGCCGGCGTGGGTACCGCCTCCGATGCCGCGGTGGCGATGGAGCTGGGCTGCGACGGCGTGCTGATGAACACCGCCATCGCCGGCGCCAGGGATCCGGTGCTGATGGCGCATGCGATGAAGCTGGCGATCGAAGCCGGCCGCGCCGCGTTCAAGGCCGGCCGCATCCCACGCAAGCGCTACGCCTCGGCTTCCAGCCCGATCGACGGCACCATAGCTTGACCGCCCTACGCCCCTCTCCCGCTTGCGGACGCGGAGAAGGGCCATGGACGGCCCTGCTTTGAGGAGCGAGGAAGAGGGGCCGGGGGAGAGGGATCGCTGAAACGCGCTATTGAAGTCTTGCGCAAGTCACCAACCATTCGCTCCGCCCGCGCCCTCTCCCGCCCTGTCGGGCACCCTCTCCCGCAAGCGGGAGAGGGTATTCACCCAGAAACACCTCGCACATGACCGACCACGACGCCCCCGACCACCTCCGCCGCATCCGCAGCTTCGTGTTGCGCGAAGGGCGCATGACGCCGGCGCAGCAGCGCGCCTTCGACGAGCACTGGGCGCGCTACGGCATCGACTACACGGGTACCTCACAGGACTATGCCGCCCGCTTTGGCCGGCAGGCGCCGGTGGTGCTGGAGATCGGCTTCGGCAACGGCGAGGCGCTGGCCTGGGCCAGCGAGCACGATCCGGCGCGCGACTATCTCGGCATCGAAGTGCACGGCCCCGGCGTGGGCCGGCTGATGAATGCGCTGGCCGCGCGCGATGCGCGCAACGTGCGCCTCTACAAGCACGACGCGGTGGAGGTGCTGGAGCACGAGATCGCGCCGGGCACCCTGGCCGAGGCGCGCATCTGGTTTCCCGACCCCTGGCACAAGAAGCGCCACAACAAGCGCCGCATCATCCAGCCGGCCTTCGTCGCCCTGCTCGCCTCGCGCATGGCTCCCGGCGGCCTGCTGCATCTGGCCACCGACTGGCAGCCCTATGCCGGGCACATGCTGGAGACGATGGAAGCGGCGCCCGGCTGGCGCAACGCCGTCGCGCCCGGCCAATACGCCGAGAAGCCGGCATGGCGCATCGAGACCCACTTCGAGCGGCGCGGGCTGAAGCTGGGGCATGGGGTGTGGGATCTGCTCTACCGTCGCACCTGACACCTCCGGCAGCAGCGTAGGAGCGGCTTCAGCCGCGATTCGTGCGGCAGGTCGCGGCTGAAGCCGCTCCTACAATCGCTCCTATGGAAATGGCCTGCGGCACCCACGGTTCACCAGCCCTTGCATCGCGCCGCTTATACTTGCGCGAACCTGCCAGGGACGAGCGCCGCAGCGTGAATTCGCCACTGCCACCCCGCATCCACCCACGTCCGACGCCCGTCCGGGAAGCGCGCTAGTGCCACTCACGCTCACCCCCGAAATGATCCTGGTGCTCGGGCTGGTGGGCTTCACCATGCTGATGCTGGTGCTGGAGTGGATCCGCGCCGACATGGTGGCGCTGCTGGTGGTGGTGGTGATCGGCCTCACCGGGGTAATCCCCTCCGACCGCGTGTTCAACGGCTTCGCCGGCAACGCGGTGATCGCGATCATCGCGATCATGATCATGGGCGAGGGGCTGGACCGCGCCGGCGTGCTCAACCTCACCGCGCACCTCGTGATGAGGCTGGCGCGCGGCATGGAGTCGCGCCTCGGCGTGGTCATCAACCTGATGGCCAGCCTGTTCAGCGCGGTGATCCCCAGCCAGGCGCTGGCCGCCCTGATGATCCCGGTGTCGAGCCGCCTGTCCGCGCGCACCGGCGTGCCGATCTCGCGGCTGCTGCTGCCGATGGCGTTCTGCATCCTCACCGCCACCAACACCACGCTGATCGCGAACTCGCCGCTGATCGTGCTGAACGACCTGATCGCCAGCGCGAACGCGAACCTGCTGCCGGGCGCGCACACCATTCCGAAGTTCGGCCTGTTCAGCGTGACCCCGGCCGGCCTCGCGCTGGCCGCGGTGGGCATCGGCTACTTCTACTTCTTCGGCCGCAAGTTGCTGCCCGGCCACGAAGACGAGCGCCTGAAGGTGACGCCCGGCCGCACCGAGAGCTACTTCGCCGACACCTACGGCATCGTGGGCGAGAGCGCCGAGCTCACCGTTACGGCCGAGAGCCCGCTGGTGGGCATGAGCATCGGCGAGGCCGAGCAGTTGCATGACGCGCCGCTGATCCTGGCGATCAAGAGCGGCAACGAGGCACGCATGGCGCCGCCGGCCGACCACGTGATCTGGGTGGGTTCGGTGCTCGGCGTGCTGGGGCCGCGCGAGCAGCTCAACAGCTTCGCCAACAACCAGCTGTGCCGCGTCTCCACCCGCATGCGCCAGCTGGGCGAGCTGTTCAATCCCACCCGCGCAGGCATTTCCGAAGTGGTGATTCCGCCGGTGTCGCGCTTCATCAAGCACACCGTGGGCGAGCTGCGGCTGCGCAAGCGCTTCGGCATCTCGGTGCTGGCGGTGAACCGCGGCGACCAGGTGCTGCGCGACGACGTGCGCGCGGTGACGCTGCGCGCGGGCGACACCGTGGTGGTGCACAGCACCTGGCGCGACCTCTCGCTGGCGGCGGAGGACAAGGACCTGGTCGTCGTCACCGACATCCCGAAGGAGGAGCAGCGCCCCGGCAAGATCTGGCAGGCGGTGGGCTTCTTCGTGCTGGCCAAGTGCCTCGCGCTGTTCACCAACCTCGATCTCTCGGTGGCGATGATGACCGGCGCGATCGGCATGCTGCTCTCGGGCGTGCTGAACATGGACGAGGCCTACAAGGCGGTCAACTGGAAGACCATCTTCGTCACCGCCTGCCTGATCCCGCTGGGCTGGTCGATGGACTCCACCGGCACCGCGGCGTGGCTGGCGCAGTACGTGCTGCACTACCTGGGCAGCGCCTCGCCATGGGTGCTGCAGGCCACGCTGGCTGTGCTCACCCTGCTGTTCTCGCAGGTGATGTCCAACGTGGGCGCCACCGTGATGATGGTGCCGATCGCGATCAGCGTGGCGGTGGCCACCGGCGGCAACCCGTCCGCCTACGCGCTGATCGTGGCGGTGTCGTCATCCAACACCTTCCTGCTCAGCTCCGGCCACCCCGCGCTGATGATGGTCACCGGCCCCGGCGGCTACAAGGGCAGGGATTTCCTGCGGGTGGGCGCGCCGCTGACCCTGGTCATGCTGATCGCTACCCTGGTGTCGATCAACCTGCTGTTCCGCTGAAGAGGGCGGCCAAGAGCCTGCTTGATCCTGCGATCAAGGGCGATCGCAAGGGGCAAGCCACACCTCGTCGCCACGCAGTTCCAGCGCCAGCGCACGCAGGTGTTCGCCGCGGCAGGGGCCGGCCACGCAGATGCCATCGTTGCGGTTGAAGCTGGCGCCGTGCACGGCGCAGATCAGCAGTTCGTCCTTGAGCAGGAAGCGGCCGGGCGCGTAGTCCAGCCGACGGCCGGCATGCGGACAGACGTTGAGCCAGGCCCGCACCTCGCCGCCACGACGCGCGACGATCACGCTCTCGCCGTCGAGCGCGGCCACGTCCTCGATTGCGGTGGCGCCGCCGTCGGGAATCTCGTCCAGCCGGCACAGCAGAGTGGTAGGAGAAACAGTATCCATCGGCACTTGTCTCGCAGGCCGGATGGCCTCATCGTTGCACACGTAAGTCCTTGATTTTAGCACACGGATTTTTAACACATGCGCTTCCATCTGCCCTCGCCCCGCCGTTCCCGCCACCCGCTGGTGCGCGCCCTGTCGCTGCTGCTCGGCATCGCGATGCTCGGTGTGTTGCTGGTATTCGGGCTGGCCGTGGCCGGCGTGCTGCTGCTCGGCGGCGGCCTGCTGCTGGCGTGGCGGCAGTGGAAGCAGATGCGTGCACCGCTGACCCGGGCCGCGAAGCCGAACAAGCCGGCGGCGGACGTGCTGGAAGGCGAGTTCGTGGTGATCCGCCAAGGGCCGGTCGCGCACTGACGCAAGATCCGGATGGCGCACGACGCCGCACCGGCACAGCATGGCGCCATGCACTATCGGACAACGCCATGAATACGCACTTTGCTCCCATCGCCGAAACCCTCGAACGCGTGCGCGCCCGCATCGAGCGCGCCGACGAGACGCCCACGCTCGACGCGCTGGCGCAGTTCGCGCAACTGAGCCCCGGCCACCTGCAGCGCGCGTTCCGCCGCCGCTACGGCATGAGCCCGTCCGAATACCACCGTGCCCGCCGCTTCGGCCAGTTCAAGGCCGCGTTGCGCGACGGCGCAGCGGTCACCGATGCGGTGTACGAGGCCGGCTTCGGCTCCGGCAGCCGCGTCTACGAGCACAGCGACCGCCTGCTCGGCATGACCCCCGCCAGCTATCGCGCCGGCGGCGCCGGCGCCAGCATCCGCTACACCACCACCGCCACGCCGCTGGGCCGGCTGCTGGTGGCGGCTACCGCACGCGGCATCTGCGCGGTGACCCTGGGCGCGGACGACACCGAACTCGAAGCACGACTCACCGCCGAATTCCCGCAGGCCACACGCGAACGCGTGGATGCGGGCCGCGAGGAATGGCTGGATGCGGTGATCGCCCGCATCGCCAGCGAGCTGGGCTGGAGCGATGCCGACGCACCCGCGCTGCCGCCGCTGGACGTGGCCGCCACCGCGTTCCAGTGGCGGGTGTGGGACGCGCTGACCCGCATTCCCGCCGGCGAGACGCGCAGCTATGGCGAACTGGCCGCCGCGATCGGCGCACCGAAGGCCGCGCGCGCGGTGGGCAACGCCTGCGGCAACAACCGCCTCGCGCTGATCGTGCCCTGCCACCGCGTGGTGCGCGAGGACGGCACGCCCGGCGGCTGGCGCTGGGGCGTGGAACGCAAGCGCGCACTGCTGGCGCGCGAACGGCGCTATGCGAAACGCTAGGAATCGCCTGTAGGAGCGCACCCTGTGCGCGAATGCTCGTGGCTCGATCGGAACGCCATTCGCGCACAGGGTGCGCTCCTGCGGACCATTGCCTTGACGCCGCCTCAAGCCTGCCTTGCGGAAGACTCGCTACCGCGCGGCCGCTGCCTCCTTCATCATCCATGCTGTCGCCGTTCCCCCACGGCGATGCGCGGCGCCGGTCGAAGTCCCGGATGGCTCCCCCGTTGCCTGTAGACTGCGCCGCGCGCTGCTCCTCTGCCGAGTCCCCGTCATGAACGATGCCACCGCTCTCACCGCCAACGGCGCGGCGAACGCCGCTGTCGACCGCACGCGCCTGCTGGTGCCGCTGGGGCTGCTGGCGCTGTACGTGATCTGGGGCTCGACCTATCTCGGCATCCGTTTCGCGCTGGAAAGCTGGCCGCCGTTCCTGCTCGCCGGCGTGCGCTTCCTGATCGCCGGCGCATTGCTGTTCGGCTACCTGCGCCTGCGCGGCGTGGCGCCGCCTACCTGGCGGCAGTGGCGCAATGCGGCGGTCGTCGGCGTGCTGCTGCTTGGCCTCGGCAATGGCCTGGTGTGCTTCGCCGAAGAGCGCGTGAGTTCGGGCATCGCCGCGGTGGCGGTGGCCAGCATGCCACTGTTCGCCGCGCTGTTCGGCAGCTGGTACGGACACCGGCCGAGCCGGCGTGAGATGCTCGGCCTGCTGATCGGCTTTGCCGGCGTGATCGTGCTCAATCTCGGCAGCGACCTCTCCGGCTCGCGTGTCGCCGCAGTGGCACTGCTGGTGGCCGCGGCCGCGTGGGCGTTCGGTTCGGTGTGGAGCAAGCAGCAGGACATGCCAGCCGGGCCGATGAACACCGCCGCGCAGATGCTGTGCGGCAGCGCGTCGCTGCTGCTGATGGGCTTCGGCGGCGGCGAGCGGTTGCCGGCGCATCCCGCGCTGCACGCCAACCTCGCGCTGGCCTATCTGGTGGTGGTCGGCTCGCTGATCGGCTTCAGCGCCTACCTCTACGTGCTCAAGCACGCGCGCCCCGTGCTCGCCACCAGCTACGCCTACGTGAACCCGCCGGTGGCGGTGCTGTTCGGCATGCTGCTGGCGGACGAGCATATCGGGCCGTTCGAGCTCGCCGGCATGTCGGTGATCCTGCTCGGCGTGGCGGCAATCACGCTGGCACGCCAGAAGCGCCCAGCGTAGGAGCGCACCCTGTGCGCGATGGCTCTGCACTCCGATCAGAGCGAAAAGCCATCGCGCACAGGGTGCGCTCCTACGGATAGGGCGCCTCGACCTTGGTCGGCTTGCCCCGTCCGCATGCGCCGCGCCACCATGCCAAGGACATCGCACGGGGAACGGCATGAACACGACGAACGAAGGCCTGCTGGCACGCCTGGCGCTGCGCAGCGCGGCGTGGTCGGAACACTGGTTTCCCGATGCATGGGTATTCGCGGCGCTGGGCGTGGTGATCGTGGCGCTCGCCACCCTGGCCTTCGGCAGCACGCCGGTGGCCACCGTCAACGCGTTCGGCGACGGCTTCTGGAGCCTGATCCCGTTCACCATGCAGATGGCCTTCGTGGTGATCGGCGGCTACGTGGTGGCCACCGCGCCGGTGGTGGCGCGCTTCATCGAGCTGCTGGCGCGGGTGCCGAAGAGCGGGCGCGGTGCGATCTGCTACGTGGCGCTGGTGAGCATGCTGGCCTCGCTGCTGTCGTGGGGTTTCTCGCTGGTGTTCGGCGGCCTGCTGGTGCGCGCATTGGCACGGCGCGAAGACCTGCGCATGGACTATCGTGCGGCCGGCGCGGCGGCGTACCTCGGCCTTGGCGCGGTGTGGGCGATGGGCCTGTCCTCGTCGGCGGCGCAGCTGCAGGCGAACCCCGCCAGCATGCCGCCGGGCCTGCTCGCGATCACCGGCGTGCTGCCGTTCACCAGCACCATCTTCCTGTGGCAGTCCTTCGCGCTCACCGCCTGCCTGATCGCCGCCTCGCTGCTGGTGTGCTGGCTCACCGCGCCGTCGGGGAGCAACGCGCGCACCGCGCGCGATTTCGGCGTGACCGAAGCCGCCGCCGTGCCGGAATTGCCGCCGCGCCAGCGCCCCGGCGAATGGCTGGAATACAGCCCGCTGCTGTCGGTGCTGATCGGCCTGCTGGGGCTGGGCTGGCTGGGCCACGAGTTCGCCACCAAGGAAGCGGTGAGCGCGATCGCCAACCTCAACACCTACAACTTCCTGTTCCTCACCGTGGGCCTGCTGCTGCACTGGCGCCCGCGCAGCTTCCTCGACGCGGTGGCGCGCTCGGTGCCGAGCACCGCGGGCGTGCTGATCCAGTTCCCGCTGTACGGCGGCATCGCCGCCCTGCTCACCCACGCGCAGGGCGCGGGCGGCGTGACGCTGGCGCACCGGCTGTCGCAGCTGTTCGTGCACGTGGCCAGCACCGACAGCTTCCCCGCGGTGATGGGCGCGTACTCCGCCATCCTCGGCTTCTTCGTGCCCTCCGGTGGCGGCAAGTGGCTGGTGGAGGCGCCCTACGTGATGCAGGCGGCGAACGACCTGCACGTGCATCTCGGCTGGGCCGTGCAGGTGTACAACGCCGCCGAGGCGCTGCCCAACCTGATCAACCCGTTCTGGATGCTGCCCCTGCTCGGTGTGCTGGGCCTCAAGGCGCGCGACGTGGTGGGCTACACCTTCATGCAACTCGCGGTGCACGTGCCGCTGGTGCTGGGTTTGCTGTGGCTGCTGGGGCTGACGCTGACTTATGTGCCGCCGGTGATGCCGTAGGAACGCACCCTGTGCGCGATTGCCTTGCGCTTCGATCGAAGCACCAGAGCAATCGCGCACAGGGTGCGCTCCTACAGTAGACGTCCGGTCACAGCTCGCGCAGCGCCGTGGTCACCGGCAAGCGCGCGGCGCGCACGGCGGGAAACAGGCCGCCGACGAAACCGATCGCCAGCGCCCATTTCAGGCCCGTCCAGACCAGCGCGGGGCCGACCTTGAACTGGAACATCACGTCGGTGAAACCGTTGAGCGTGGAGGCGGTATAGCCATCGAACACCAGCCACACCAGCAAGGCGCCAAGCAGGCCGCCGGCGAGGGCCAGCAGCATGGTCTCCAGCATCACCGACATCACCACCGGGACGCTGCGAAAACCGATGGCGCGCAGGGTGGCGATCTCGCGAGCACGCGAGGCTACCGCGGCGAACATGCAGTTGAGCGCGCCGAATACCGCACCGATGGCCATGATCACACCCACGGTGATGCCTACCACGCGGATCGTCTTGGCCAGGGTTTCGGACTGGCGGGCGAAGAACGCGCGCGTGGTGTCGGCCTCCACCTTCAGCTTGGGATCGGTCGCCAGTGCCGCCTTGAACGGTTCGAACGCTGCCGCGCCGGTGAGCTTCACCAGCACCGATTCGGCACTGTTGCCGCGGCGGTAGGCCGCGGCCACTTCCTGGCGGTCGGCCCACAGCTCCGAATCGTAGGCGTCGCCGCTGGCGAACACGCCGACCACCTTCCAGCCCTGCCGGCCCAGCTTCACTTCGTCGCCCACGTCCAGGCCAGCGAATTCGCGTTGCGCACCCTGGCCCACCACCAGTTCGTTGAGGCCCGGCTTGAACGTGCGCCCGGCGATGATCTTCAGCTTCGGTCGCAGGGCCCAGGCCGTATCGTCCACGCCGCGCAGCTGCGCGTTGGCATCGTCGTCGGAGCCCTTCTTGTGCAGGCTGGCCGTCACCACCAGCTCGGCCGAGGCCAGCGGCTTGCCGTCGCCGCCGCGGGCGATGCCCGGCGCCTGCTCGATCGCATCGATGTCGTCGCGGGTCAGCACCGACTGCGCCTCGGACACCGAACCGCCGCGCAGCACGATCGCGGTATCGTCGCGGCCGCCGCTCTGCAACGTGGCCTGGAAGCCCTGCCCCATCGCCAGCAGCGCCACTAGCACGCCGACCACGCCGGCGATGCCTATCACGATCACCGACGACGAGCCCAGCCGTTGCCGCAGCGTGCCGACGCCCACTGCGGTCACCGAGCCGGCCTGGCGACCGCTGCGCGTGAGCGCCATCCACAGTGCCAGCGCCACGGCGAGCGCCGCGACGCCTAACCACGGCAACGCCGTCCATGCCATCAGCGCCGCCACGACGACCAGCAGCAGACCGAGGTTGATCAGGAATTTCTTCATGGCTCGCTCCTCACCGCCCGCTCAGGGCGTCGACGATGTTCAGGCGCATCGCACGCCATGCGGGCGGCAGGCCCACCACCACACCGATCAGCACCATCAGCAGCACGCCGGCCGACCAGGTGCTGCCGGCCATCGCGTGCACCGGCACCATGCCGCCGCTGGCGGTGCCGATGCCGGGGATGATCAGCGACACCAGCGCCAGGCCGATCACGCCGCCCAGCAGCAGCATCAACACGCCTTCGGCCAGCACCATCGCCAGCACGCTGCGGCTGGAAAAACCGATCGTCTTGAGCACCGCCAGCTCCGACGTGCGCTCGCGCACCGCCTGCATCATGGTGTTGCCGGTCAGCAGCAGCAGGGTGAAGAACACCGCGCCCATGATCGCGCTGACGATCAGGCCGATGTTCACCAGCTGCTTGATGAAGGAGGCCTGGAACGCCTGCTCGGTCTGCGCGCGGGTCTCGTGGTCGGAATTGGCCGAGATCGCGTCGATCGCCTTGGCCACCGCGTCGGCCCGCGCCGGGTCGGCCACCTTCACCACGTACCAGTGCACCGTGCCGGAGCCGAAGGCGTTGTTCTCGTCGAAGTACTTCCAGTGGAACATCATCATCTGCTCGCGGCCGGCGTCGCTGGGATTCTTCGCATGGAAGATGCCCACGATGTCGAACGTCCAGGTGCTGCTTCCGCTGGACCTGGACGGGAAGATGGTGGACTGCAGCGGGATCTTGTCGCCGACCTTCCAGCCGAACTTCCTGGCCAGCGCGGCGCCGACCACGGCGCCGGTGCGCGTCTTGTCCCAGCTGGCGCGCTGGTCGGCCGGCAGGTCCAGTTCCGGATAGAGGTCGAAGTAATCCGGGCTCACCGCGAAGCTGATGACCTGGTTGCGCGGATCCTGGTAGACGCCACCGAACCAGTTCGCCGAGGCCACCGCCGACACGCCCGGTACCGCGGCGATGCGCGCACCCAGGCTTTCGGGCAATGGCTGCTGCATCGACATCCTCGAGTTCACGATCAGCCGGCCCGCGCCCGCCACGCTGTCGCCCGCGTTGAAGGCCTGGCGCACCGAATCGAGCAGGCCGAACAGCACGAACGCGGCCATGATCGACACCAGGGTGAGGAAGGTGCGCGACTTGCGCCGGAACAGCGCGGCCCAGATGAGATGGAAATATTTCATGGCGCCGTCCTCATGCTGCGATCTGCTCGACCAGGGTGCCCTTGTCCAGATGCAGGGTGTGGTTGGCGTACTCGGCGGCCTTGGGGTCGTGGGTGACCATCACGATGGTCTTGCCGTGCTCGCGGTTGAGCGTGCGCAGCAGGCCGAGTACGTCCTCGGCGGACTGGCGGTCGAGGTCGCCGGTGGGTTCGTCGCAGACTAGCAGGGTGGGATCGGAGACGATCGCGCGGGCGATCGCCACGCGCTGCTGCTGGCCACCGGACAGTTCGCTGGGCTTGTGCGAGGCGCGATCGGCCAGGCCCACCAGCTGCAGCGCGATGGCCGCATTCTTCTTGCGTTGCGCACCCGAGAGCCTGGTGAGCAACAGTGGCAGTTCCACGTTCTTCTGCGCGCTCAGCATCGGCATCAGGTTGTAGAACTGGAACACGAAGCCGACATTGGCCGCGCGCCATCTCGCCAGCGCGCCGCCGCCAAACTGGTCGATGCGCGCACCGGCCACGCCGATGCTGCCGGCCGTGGGCGAATCGAGGCCGCCGATCAGGTTGAGCAGGGTGGTCTTGCCCGAACCGGACGGCCCCATCAGCGCGAGGAAGTCGCCTTCGGCGATGTCGAGGTCGATGTGGTGCAGCACCTCGACCTTCTGCTTGCCGCGCTGGTAGACCTTGGAGAGGTCGCGGATCTGGATCAACGTGTCCATGGTGTGTCTCCGGTGTGTGCCCGCATGGTTGGCATGGGCGGCGTAGGAGCGGCTTCAGCCGCGAAAGGCATGGTGCTGGAATCGCGGCTGAAGCCGCTCCTACGCCCGCCTCTCAGGGTTTCGATGTTTCCGTCTGGACGTCCGCACCATCGCGCAGCGCGGCTGGCGGCGACAGCACCACCGCGTCGCCTGCCTGCAGCGCGTCCGGCACCAGCTTCATGTCGCCGTAATCCTGCGCCGCCGGCTGCACCGTGCGCAGCTGCGCCTTGCCGGCGGCGACCACGAACACCACGCTGCGACCATCGCGCTGCGTGATCGCCTTCGCCGGTACCAGCACGCCCTTCGGCGCCTGCGCCGCGTTCGCCGCCTTCTGTTCGAGGAAGGACACCCGCACGCCCATGTCGGGCACGATGCGCGCGTCCTTCTGCTCCAGCGCCACGCGCACCTTCACCGTGGCCTTGCCGCGGTCGGCGGCGGGCACGATGGCGATCACGTGGGCGGGGATCTTCCAGTCCGGGTAGGCATCGAGCACCGCCTCGGCGGGCATGTCCGGCTTCACGCGGCCGATATAGGCCTCGTTGACGTCGACATCCACTTCCAGCGAATCCATGTCGACGATGGTGCCGATGCCGGTGCGCGTGAAGCCGCCGCCGGCGGAAAACGGCGAGATGATTTCGCCCACCTGCGCGTCCTTGGTGGTGATGACGCCGTCGAACGGCGCGTGCACCACGCAGTAGTCGAAGTTGACCTGCGCCTCGACGACCTGGGCGTCGTCCGATGCGGCGGTCTTCTGTTGCGAGATGAGCTGGGCACGCGTGCTGTCGGCCAGCGTGCGTGCCTGCTCGGCATCCTGCCTGGAGACCAGTCCCTGCGTGGCCAGTGCGTCCTCGCGCGTCGCATCGCGCAGGTTCTGCGCCAGCTGGGCCCGGTATTGCGCCACCAGCGCATGCGCCGCGCCCGCCTGCGTCCGCGCCGCGTCCAGCGCGGCCTTGTAGGCGCTGTCGTCCAGCCGGGCCAGCACCTGGCCCTCTTTCACGTGATCGCCTTCCTCGATCAGCACCGCGGTGAGCGTGCCGGTGATCTGCGCCGACACCGTGGCCTGCCGCCGCGCGGTGACGTAGCCGGTGGCCTGCAGCACCGCACCGGCACCCGGATCGCTGGCAGGCGACACTGCCGTGGCAGTCTGCACCATGACGGCGCGATGACTCATCGCCCACCATGCACCGGCGCCGGTCAACGCCAGCAACAGCGCCACGGCGCCGGCGACCCATGGCCAGCGCGGTGCGCGCCCGTCATGCGCCTCACGCTGGTGACGCTCGATGCGCAATTCCTTCAGCAAGTCGGCGTTGCTCACCGCACTCCCCTCGATGACTTCATGCCGGATACGGTAGGTTCGGCATGGCACGCCCGACACGGGCAAGCATCAGGCATCGCGCGTGACAGCTGTCATCCGGCGCCCGCGAAGCGCTACGCTAGGCAGCATGGACTACGTCATCACCCCGCCTGCCGTGCCCAGCCTGCCGATCCTCGGCAGCGGGCTGCGCTTCCCGATCCGCCGCGTGTTCTGCATCGGCCGCAACTACGCCGACCACGCGAAGGAAATGGGGGCCGCGGTGGAGCCAGGCCGGCCGATGTTCTTCTGCAAGCCGGCCGACGCGGTGGTGGCCGATGGCGCCGACGTGCCCTACCCCTCCATCACGAACGATCTGCACCATGAAGTGGAGATGGTGCTGGCGCTGGGTACGGGCGGCCGCGACGTGCCGGTGGAGCATGCCGCCGCGCTGGTATGGGGCGTGGGCGTGGGGCTGGATCTCACCCGCCGCGACCTGCAGGCGCAGGCCAAGGCCAAGGGCCACCCCTGGGACGTGGCCAAGGGCTTCGACCACAGTGCTCCGGTGTCGGCGCTGCACCCGCTGGCCGGCGCCCTGCCCGGCCCCGACACCGAGCTGCGGCTGAGCGTGAACGGCGCGCTGCGCCAGCACGGCAGGCTGGGCGACATGATCCACGACGTGCCGCACCTGCTGTCGCAGCTTTCCGCGCTGTTCGAGCTGCGGCCCGGCGATCTGGTGTTTACCGGCACCCCGGCCGGTGTGGCCGCGCTGGCGCGCGGCGACCGCTTCCATGCCGAGCTGGCCGGCTACGCCGAACTGGATGGCCGGATCGCCTGAGCTTCCGCCGGATCCTGTTTGCGCCATTCATGCCGCGACGGCACATGCTGCGCTAGAGTCTCCCCGCCATCCGGCGTACCAATCGGGGAGTAGCACCAATGAGCATGCTGCAGGAGTTCAAGGCGTTCGCCATGCGCGGCAACGTGATGGACATGGCCGTCGGTATCGTGATCGGCGGCGCATTCGGCAAGATCGTCAGCTCGCTGGTCAGCGACGTGATCATGCCGCCGATCGGCATGCTGACCGGCGGCATCGATTTCTCGGCGATGAAATGGGTGCTCAAGGGCGCCGACGACAGCGACCCCAAGCACAAGATCGCCGAAGTGGCGATCAACTACGGCACCTTCATCAATACCATCATCACCTTCATCATCGTCGCGTTCGCGATCTTCATCGTGATCAAGCTGATGAACCGGCTGCAGAAGAAGAAGGAAGAGGCGCCTGCCGCGCCGCCGGCCGACGTGGCCCTGCTCACCGAGATCCGCGACCTGCTCAAGAACAGGCAGTGATCCTCGCCTGCGGGGGCGGCTCCGGGCCGCCTCCGCGTTCTGCATGGCGTGACTTCCGGCCCAAGCGGGGCGCCGCATCGGCGCGATAATCGCGATTCCATCGCAAGGAGTCACGCATGCGCCGTCCCGCCCTCGCCCTGCTCACCACCAGCCTGCTGCTGGCCGGAGGCTTCGCCAATGCCGCCGATACCGGCATTCCCGCCACGGCCGTAAAGACGGCCGAACAACTGCGCGACAAGGCACTGCACGATGACACCGCGTACCAGGTGGTGAAGTCGCTGACCACCGAGGTCGGCCCGCGGCTGGCCGGCGGCCCGAACGACCAGCGCGCCCGCGACTGGGCAGTGGCGAAGTTCAAGGCACTGGGCTTCGACAAGGTCTACACCGAACCGGCGACCTATCCCCTGTGGGTACGCCACCACGAAAGCGGCTCCATCGTGGCGCCATTCCCGCAGCAGCTGGTGCTCACCGCGCTCGGTTATTCGCCGGGCACGCCCAAGGGCGGACTCACCGCGCAGGTGGTGGCCTTCGACAGCCTGGCCGCACTGAAGGCTGCCGATCCGGCCACGATCAAGGGCAAGATCGTCTACGTGGGCTACCGCATGCAGCGGCACCAGGACGGTCACGACTACGGCATGGGCTCGGCCGTGCGCACGGCCGGCGCGGTGGTCGCCGCCGACAAGGGCGCCGCCGGCTACCTGTTGCGCTCGGCCGGCACCGACGCGCACGAACGCATCGCCCACACCGGCGTCACCGGCTTCCGCCCCGGCGGCAAGGCCATCCCTGCCGCCGCGCTCTCCAATCCCGACGCCGACCAGCTCGAACGCGTGCTGGCCTATGGCAAGCCGGTGACGGTGAAGCTCGACCTCGACTGCGGCATCGTGGGCGAATACACCGGCGCCAACGTGATCGGCGAGATCACCGGCAAGAAGTACCCGGACCAGGTCGTCGCCATCGGCGGGCACCTGGATTCCTGGGATCCTGGCACCGGCGCGATCGACGACGGCGCCGGCATCGCCATCTCGATGGCCGCCGCCAAACTGATCCACGACCTGCCGCAGCGCCCCGACCGCACCATCCGCGTGATCGCCTTCGCCAACGAGGAGATGGGCCTGTGGGGCGCGCGCGCCTACGCGGACAAACACGCGAAGGAGGTGGCGAACTTCATGCTCGGCACCGACTCCGACCTCGGCGCCGGCAAGGTGTACCGGATGAGCGCCAGCGTGAAGCCCGAGGCACGGCACGCGATCCAGCAGATCGCCGACGTGCTGAAACCGCTGGGCGTGGCCTACGACGCCACGCGCCCCGGCGGCGGCGGTTCCGATCTCGGCTCCATGCACGCCAAGGGCATGGCCGCGCTGACCCTGGACCAGGACGCCACCTGGTACTTCGACTGGCACCACACCAGCAACGACACGCTGGACAAGATCGATCCCAGGGAACTCGCGCAGAACGTGGCGGTATACGCGGCGTGGACCTACATGGCGGCCGAGGCGGACGGCGACTTCGGCTCAGCGCCGGGTGCCTTTGCAGGTGACGGCGCCGAAGACTGAAGCCTGCGGCAGATGCGGAAACGAAAAGGCGGCCTTGAGGCCGCCTTTTCGTCATGGCGTCGGCAAACTTTCCACCGCCGCCTTGCGCCTGTGCCCGAAGCGTTGCTGCAGCTTGTCCATGTACAGGTAGATCACCGGCGTCAGGTACAGGGTGAGCACCTGCGACACCAGCAGGCCGCCCACCACGGCCAGGCCCAGCGGGCGACGCGAGGAAGCGCCCGCGCCCATGCCCAGCGCGATCGGCAAGGTGCCGGCGAACGCGGCCATGGTGGTCATCATGATCGGGCGGAAGCGCACGTGGCAGGCTTCCACGATGGCTTCGGCGGGCGACATGCCTTCCACGCGCTGCCGTTCCAGCGCGAAGTCGATCAGCATGATCGCGTTTTTCTTCACGATGCCGATCAGCATCACGATGCCGACGAAGGAGAACAGGTCGAGCGGCGCGTGGAAGATCATCAGCGTGAGCAGCGCGCCCACGCCTGCCGCGGGCAGGCCGGAGAGGATCGTCAGCGGGTGGATGAAGCTCTCGTACAGGATGCCCAGCACCAGATAGATCACGAACAGCGCCAGCGCCAGCAGCATGCCCATGCCCTGCATCGACTGCTCGAAGGCCTGCGCGGTGCCCTGCACGCTGCCGGTGATCGAGGCGGGCAGGTCGAGCTGGCGCATCGCGCCGTCGATCTCGTTCACCGCCTGGCTGAGGCTCACGCCCGGCGCGAGGTTGAACGAGATCGTCACCGCCGGCAGCTCGCCCTGGTGGTTCACGGTGAGCGGCTGCGCCTCGCGGGTGAAGGTGGCCACGGTGCTCAGCGGCACCAGCGCACCGGTATCCGAGGTGACGTAGAGCTGCGACAGCACGTCCGGATCGTTCTGCAGCTTGTACGGCACCTGCAGGATCACCCAGTACTGCGTGGCGGTGCCGTAGATCGTGGAGATCTGGCCTTCGCCGAACGCCGTGCCCAGCGCGGTCTGCACCTGGTACATGGTGAGCCCCAGCGGCGCCAGCTTGTCGCGGTCCACCTTCACGTCGATGGCCGGGCCGTTGAGGTCGAGGTCGCTGGTGACGTCCTGGAAACCGGGCAATTTGGCGAACGCGTTGAGCACCTTGCCCGATTCGGCATACAGCGCGTCGAGGTCGGTGGACTGCAGGGTGTACTGGTACTCCGCCTTGGAGGCGCGGCCGCCCACCTGGATCGCCGGCGGGTTCTGGATGTAGGCGCGGATGCCCGGCACCCTGGCGAACTTCGCCCGCAGTTCCTGGATGATCTGGTCGGGACCGAGCTTGCGCTCGTCCGCGGGCTTCAGCCGCATGAAGATCGAGCCGTTGTTGGTGGTGGTGCGCGAGCCGCCCGAGCCCACCGAAGACATGTATGCGGCGATGTTCGGGTCCTGGCCCACGATCTCCGCCAGCTTCTGCTGGCGGATACTCATGCCGGTGATGGAAATGTCGTCGGGGCCTTCGGTGTTGACGTTCAGCTGGCCGGTGTCGCCGGCGGGGATGAAGTCCTTGTTCACCACCACGAACAGCACGGCGGTGGCGACGAGGCTGGCGAAGAACACGCCAAGCACCGTGCGCGGATGCGCCACCGCCCATGCCAGCGAGCTGTTGTAACCGTCGCGCACGTGGTTGAAGCCGCGGTCGAAGGCCAGCGCCACACGCGACTTCTGCTCGTGCTCGGCATGCTTGACGAAGCGGCTGCACAGCATCGGCGTCAGCGTGATCGAGACGAAGCCGGAGATCAGGATCGCGGTCGAGATCACCACCGCGAACTCGTGGAACAGCCGGCCCACGATGCCGCCCATGAACATCACCGGCAGGAACACCGCCACCAGTGACAGCGTCATCGAGAAGATGGTGAAGCCGATCTCGCCGGAACCCTTGATCGAGGCTTCGTACGGGTCCATGCCGGTCTCGACGTGGCGCACGATGTTCTCCAGCATCACGATCGCGTCGTCCACCACGAAACCCACCACCAGGGTCAGCGCTAGCAGCGAGAGGTTGTCCAGGCTGTAGCCCAGCGCGTACATCACGCCGAAGGTGCCGACCACCGACACCGGCAGCGCCAACGCGGGGATCAGCGTGGCCGAGGCGTTGCCCAGGAACAGGTAGATCACCAGGATCACCAGCACGCCGGCCAGCAGCAGGGTGAACTGCACGTCGTCCACCGAGGCGCGGATCGAGTCGGAGCGGTCGTACAGCGTCTCCAGCTTGATCCCGGGTGGCAGCGTGGCCTCGAACTGCGGCAGCACCGCACGGATGCGGTCGATCGTGGCCACGGTGTTGGAGCCGGGCTGGCGGTCGATTGCCAGCACCACCGCGCGCTTGCCGTTGAACCAGCTCGCCACCTGGTCGTTCTGCACGCTGTCCTCGGCATGGCCGAGCTGCGATAGGCGCACCGGCGCGCCGTTGCGGTACGCCACGATCACCTTGTTGTACGGTGCGGCCTGCTGCAGCTGGCCGTCCGAATTCACCTGCAGCAGCTGCCGGCTGCCGTTGAGCGAACCGGTGGCGAGGTTGACGTTGGCATTGGCGATCGCCTGCTCCACCGTGTCGATGCCGATGCCGTTGGCGGCCAGCTTGCTGGGGTCGACGCTGATGCGCACGGCGTATTTCTGCGAGCCGAACACGCTCACCTGCGCCACGCCGCTGATCATCGACAGCTCCTGCGCCAGCTGCGTCTCGCCGTACTCGTCCACGGTGGACAGCGGCAGCGTGTCGGAACTGAGCGTGAGGTAGAGGATCGCCTTGTCCGCCGGATTCACCTTGCGGAAGGTGGGCGGCGTGGGCATGTTGGTGGGCAGCTGGCGCTGCGCCGCCGAGATCGCCGCCTGCACGTCCTGCGCGGCGCCGTCGATGTTGCGGCTGAGGTCGAAGGTCAGCGTGATCGAGGTCGAGCCGAGCGCGCTGGTCGAGGTCATCTGGTCGATGCCGGCGATGGTGGAGAACTGGTTCTCCAGCGGCGTGGCCACCGCGGTGGCCATGGTCTCGGGCGAGGCACCGGGCAGGCTCGCGCTCACCGAGATGGTGGGGAAGTCCACGTTCGGCAGTTCGTTCACCGGCAGGTTCGGATAGGCGACCACGCCGAACACGATCAGCGCGATCATCAGCAGCGCCGTCATCACCGGTCGACGGATGCACAGGGCTGGGAGGTTCAAAGGATCCGCCCTCCTTTCCAAACCAGCCGTTCCCGCAAGTCACGCACGTTCCGGTCACAAATCGCATCATGGTGCGAATCCGCATAGCACGCCTGCCCCCGCTCCCCTCCGGGGAGAGGGTTGGGGAGAGGGGCCGGACTTGCCGTCATCGTCCTCGAAGCGCGGCGGCGGCGGAACATTGCCCCGCTCATCCCTTCACCACCTGCACGTGCGTGCCATTGGTCAACAGCATCTGGCCATCCGTGACCACCTGTTCGCCGGCAGCCAGGCCCTTCTCGATCACCAGCCGGTCGCCGCTGGTCTGCCCCGTCGTCACCATGCGCTGCTGCACGCTGCCATCCGCGCCGACCACGAACACGAAGCTGCCATTGGGCGAGTTCTGCAGCGCTTCCACGGGCACGGTCACGACGTTGGCGAGGCGGGTGGTGGGCAGCTGCACCTGCACGTACTGGCCGGGGGTCAGCCGGTCGTCCGTGTTCGGATACACCGCCTTCAGCTGGATCGTGCCGGTGGTGGCATCCACCGTGTTGTTGATGAAATCCAGGCTGGCTTCGAGCGGCGCGCCTTTTGCACCCGGGATGGTTGCGCTGACCTCCACCTTGTCGCGCGCATAGGCCGCTCTCACACCGGCCAGGGCGGCCTCGGGCACGGAAAAGGTGAGATAGATCGGCCGCACCTGGTTGAGCACCACCAAGTTGGTGCTGTTGGCGCTCACCTGCGCGCCGGGATAGACCAGCGGCGCACCGGCAATGCTATCCACCGGCGCTACGATCCGTGCATAGCCGAGCTGGGTCTGCGCCATCTCCACCGCCGCCTTGTCCGCCTTTACCGACGCGGCATAGATGCCCACGTTCGCCTTGTAGGTGTCGTAGTCGGTCTGTGCGACATAGCCCTTGGCCAGCATCGGCGTGTAGCGGCGCAGCACCTGTTCGGCATTCACCAGCTGGGCCTGGTCCTTGGCGAGGTTGCCGCGCGCCTGATCCAGTTGCGCCTGCAGCAGACTGGGGTCGATCTGCTCGATCACCTGTCCGGCCTTCACCCGGCCGCCCGGAGCGAACGCCAGCGACTCCAGCTGGCCACTGACGCGCGCCTGCACGGTCACGGTGGAATACGCCTCGACACTGCCGATCACTTGCAGCGAAAGATCCAGATCGCCGCGCTGCGCCACCGCCACCTTCACCGGTACCGCCTGCGCGGTGGCCGACTTGCCTGCATCAGCCTTGCCACGGTCCGACCATCCACGCACGAACAGTGCGACCAGCACCACCGCCACCAGCAGCGCCACAAGCTTCTTCCAGGACATGCGCTGCGGCATGGGAACTCCAGTATCGAATCGGGCATTCCTGCCAACTGACGAGCCACGTCATCGCGACACCGAAGCACAGCAGGAACCAAGTTGATATCGAACGCATGCATGCGCCGATGCGTTGATTGTCACGACACATTTTGCGCCTGCCGGACACTGCAACACCCGCTACGCCCGGCACTTGGCAAGCGCGACGAATACGGCTAGGGCGCGAGTCCTAATCCTTGCGCGTCACCGGCACCTCGGCCGCGTCCAGCGCCTGCAGGTTTTCCTTGATGCGGCCGATCACCGCCAGCGCCTGCTTCAGCTCGTCGTAGTCGATGCCCTGGGTGACTTCGCGGCGCAGCTCGCGCGCGATCTGCTCCATGTCGTCCACCACGTCGTGTGCCTGCGCGGTGACATACAGCCGCCAGGCGCGGCGGTCGCGCGGATCGGGGCGGCGCTCCACGAAGCCCGCCGCCTGCAGGCGATCAATCACCCGCCCCACCGCGATCGGCTCCATCTCCAGCGCCTCGGCCAGCTCGGTCTGGCGCATGCCCTCGCGGTGGTACAGCATCTTGGTGGCGCGCCACTGCGCACGGGTGAGGCCGAACTTCACCGCCCGCCGGTCGAAATGCTTGCGGAACAGCAGGGTCACGTCGTTCAGCAGGTAGCCGAAGGAAAGCTCTTCCGTTTTCGCCATGATTTGCCGCCACCTCGATGTCACACAGGGTCAAGCATAAGCCGAAAGGGCATGCTCCATGCCGATTGACCGCCTCCGCGCCTTGTTGTTGCATGCACCGGGTGCGGACAGGCCACACGGCCTTGTTGCACACCATGTCCGTTCGGCACGGCGACCCGTCTGAAACGGGCATTGCCCGTTGCCGCGGGCTGGAAACCGTCCCACGAGGTTCGTCGATGAAACTCATCACCATCATCACCCATGCGAATGGCCATCTCGTCGCAGAGCAGCGCCCGCAAAGTGCCGGTTTCCTGATGGTGCTGCTTGCACTCATCCTGCTGGTGGTCTCCATCCAGTTCATCCGCGCCCGGGCCTGGAAGTGGCTGCTTATCCCCGGTCTCGCGTTTCTTTTCATGATGCTGCTCTCGTTCACCGGCACCACGACCACCTACCGCATCAGTGTCGATCAACCCCGCCACCTGATCGTTTCCGAGCAGATTGTCCGTGGAAAAATCGTGGCGACCACGACGACACCCGCCAGTGACCTGAGCTCGGCCGAGCTGCAATTCGATCGCGGCGCCCGCACGATCGTGCTTGTCCACCGCGATGGCCACCAGAGCTTCCCCCTGGGCGAACAGGAGTTGCAGGACGAGCCCGGCCAATATGTCATCCTGAATGCCTTGCGGGAGGCCATCGGACAAAACCCCGTCCCTCCCCGGGAGGGACGGCGGACTGCCGCACAGACACCCGGTCGTCCAGCCATGGATTGACGGCACCCTTGTGCCATTGCCATCTGTCTAGTCAGGCCATCCGGCCAACTGTGGCATCAGTGGCCGTTCCTGTTCCGATATCCCGATCGCCGCTTCATCATGTTGCCGCCGCCCATGCCGCCATTGCGGATCCCATGCCGATCACCGTCATCACCGCCGACATCACGACGCTGACCGTCGACGCCATCGTCAACGCGGCGAACGAGACCCTGCTCGGCGGCGGCGGGGTCGACGGCGCCATCCACCGTGCCGCGGGCCCGGCGCTGCTTGCCGCCTGCCACGTACTGCCGCAGGTCGCGCCCGGCGTGCGCTGCCCTGCCGGGGAGGCACGCATCACGCCCGGTTTCGCGCTGCCGGCATCCTGGGTGATCCACACCGTGGGCCCGGTCTGGCACGGCGGCGGCCGCGGCGAAGCGGCGCTGCTGGAGAGTTGCCACCGCAACGCGCTGCACCTAGCGCACGAACATGACCTGCATAGCATCGCGTTCCCAGCGATCAGCTGCGGCGCGTACGGCTATCCCGCGCCACTGGCCGCCAAAGTGGCACTGGGCACGCTGTCCGAGGCAGTGAGCGGCGATCCCGCACTCGACCTCGTCCTGTGCTGCTACAGCGAACCGATGCGCATCGTGTTCCAGACCGCGCTCACTTCACTTTGAACGGGTACAGCGGCGGCAAGGTGTCGTCATCCGCCTTGTCCGCTTCCCGCCACGCGAAACCGCGCTTGAACACTTCGGCAAGATCGTCGCCACCCATCGGCGCCGCGGCATCGTGATAGCAACGGCGCTGCAGCTCGGCGAGTGCGCGCCGCTGCGCCTCGTCCGCCAGTGCAGCGACCAGCGCGCCGGGGTGCCGGATCGCCGGCCGCTCCGCCTGTGCCCAGGCCAGCAGGCTGCGCAACTGCGCCGCTGCATCGCTGCCGCGTGCGGCGGCGAGGAAGGCCTGGCGCAGCCGGCGCGTGCCATCGCCCGTCGCGCTGGCCGCCGCAACCGCCACGGCACTGCGCGCCGGGCGCTGTCGCCACAGCCACCACGCCAGCACGCTGAGCAGCCACAGCAGCAGGCTGGCCAGCGCGATCCAGCGCCATGGCGCGCCTTTCAACTGCGCGCTCGCCGGCGCTGCCGCAACCGCGGGCGCCGAAGCTGCCTCGGCCGGTGCCGGCGACGCGGCGGAAGGCGCGGTGGTCACCGGCGGCGCGTTGGCGGCGCCTGCCGCAGGCAGCACGGTGACGCTGTGCGCGGGAATCTCGGCAGTGCGCTCCTGGCCGGAGGTCACGTCGAACCAGCGCAGCGTGGTGGCCGGCAGGGCGAGTGTGCCGGCCTGCTCGGGCACCACTGCGAAACCGCGCTGGCGGCTGCCGACCAGCCATGGCCCGTCGTTCGTGGTGGCGGTGGCCGGCTGGTCCGGATACACGGTGGCACCCTGCAGCGCGGGCAAGCTCAACTGAGGCAAGGTCTCGAACGGCAAGCCGGTGGTGCTGAGCTTCATGGTCAGGTTGATCGGCTGGCCCACGCGCACCGTGGCGTTCGCATCGGGCCAGCCCGTCAGCGTGAGGCTGAGGGCGCGCGCCGGCAGCCATGCCGCCTTGCCCCAATCCGCTGGCGCGGCCTGCACCTGCACCGTGAGCGCGGGGGCGCTGGCCGACACCGGCGTGCCTGCGCCGAAGAAACTGTCGGGATCGCTCGGATCGAGCGCCTCGCCCTGGAAACCCAGTGCGGGAATCGCCAGCGTGCCGGCATGCTGCGGCACCAGCGCGTAGCGCCGCTCGATCACGTGATACTGGCGTCCGCCCTGCACCGCGTCGTAGCGCAGGTCGCCGCCCACCTGGCTGAGCTGCACGCCATCGATCTGCGGCGTGTCCAGCGCGCCACTGGTGATGTTGCCGCTGTAGTAGAGCCGCACCACATAGCTGAGCTGCTGCCCCACCCAGGCGCGCTGCGGCGTGACCTCGGCCTCCATGAACACGCTCCGGTGCATGGCTGCGGCCGCGGCCGGATTCGGTGGATCGACTTGCAGTTGCAGCGGCGTGGTCCGCGCCCCGGCCACCGCGAGCGACGGTATCGTTATCGTGCCCGCGTGCTTCGGCCGCAGCACCACGCCGATGACCAGCTCGGAACTGCTCTTGCCGTTGATGATGCTGAGATTGCTGCTCTGCGAGCGACCGAGGATATCGAAGTCCTGCTGCAGCGGACTCAAGTCGGGCATCGCCAGGTTGCCGCTGCCATCTGCGATGTGCAGGTTCAGCGTCACCGTCTCGCCCAGTTGCATGGTGTTGCGATCCAGTGTGGCCTGCACATCGGTGGCACGCGCCAGCAGCGGCAGCAGGCACAACAGCAGGACAAAGCCTTGAAAAGTGCGGCCAGGGATGGGCGCCCACTTGATCTTGCGACCGCCATCCCTGGCGGTCGCCCTTCGGGCCATCGCTGACGCGATGTCAAAAATCGCTCCTGGCGATTTTTTCGCGATCAGGGACGAGCACAAAAACAAACAGCCAGGGATGGCCGTCCGTTTGATCTTCGCAGTCAGGGATGTCCGCATAAACAAAGCCTGTGTGAGCATCACGGCCCATCCTCGTCGGCCACGCCGCCGTGGCGGCGCTGGTATTCCAGTTCGAACTTGCGACGCAGCAGTGCGCCGGGGTCGTCGGGTACGCGCTGCAGGGCCTGGCGCAGGTCGGCCGGCAGTTTCGATTGCGGATCGTCGGCACCTCCCGCGCCGAGCTGATGTGCGGGCACCTGGTTCGTCGCTGGCTTGCCGGCCGCGCCCAGCTCCTTGTCCAGCTGCTGCTTCAGCGCCTGTTGCGCCTTCGCGGCCTGCGCCTGCTGTGCAGCCTGCTGTGCGGGTGTCGGCTGCTGGTTGTCCTGTTGCGCACCGGAGTTGCCCGGCGACGGCTGGCCGCCTTGCTTTGCCTCATCCTGCGGCGACTTGCCGGCGTCGCTCGACGCATCCTGCCGGCCCTGCTGCTTCGAACTGTCGCCCTGCTGCGGCGATTGGCCGGACTGGCCATTGCTCTTGTCCTGTCCGCTCTTGTCCTGCTCGCTCTGGTTCTGCCTATCCTTGCCCTGCCCGCTATTGCCGCCCTGTCCGTTCGACGAGGACTGGCCACCCTGCTTCTGTTGTTGCTGCTGCGACGGCGATGACTGATTCTGTGGAGGCTTCTGCTGTTTGCGCAGCCAGTCCTCGACCGCCTGCCGGTTCGCCTTCGCATCCGCGTTCGCGGGGTCGAGCCTGAGCGCGCGATCGTAGGCCTGGATCGCATCCTGGTACTTGCCTTCGCGCGCCAGTGCGTTGCCGAGGTTGTAGGGCGCGTCGGCACCCTGCGCCTCGCGCAAGGCCTGCGTGGCGGCGGCGTAATCGCCCGCGCGGTAGGCCGCCGCACCGCGCAACGCCGGGTCCCGCGCCAGTTGCATCGCCTGCTTCGCGTCGCCCTGCCTGAGCGCCGTGGCGGCCTGCTGGTCGCGGCGCTGCCACAGGTCACGCCAGTTCGCCGCCTGCGCGGTGCCTGGCAGCATCGGCAGCAACACCAGCGGCACCAGCAATAGCCAGCCGCGGCGGAATGCCAATGCCGCCAGTGGCAGCAGGAACAGCAGCAACCAGGGGCCGCGATCCTGCCACTCGTCGCCGACCTGGCCCCGCACCGCCTGCGTGGAGCCCGCATGCAATTCGCCGCGCATTGCCGCGATGTCACTGTCGTCGGCGCTCGACGGCGCATAGCGGCCACCGCCTGCCGCGGCCACCACGGACAGGGCCGCATCGTCGCGACCAGCCAGTTGCAGGTGGCCCTGCGCATCGTGCAGGAAGCCGCCGTCCGGCAGCGGCACCGGCGCGCCCGGCGGCGTACCCACACCCAGCACCGAGACGCGCACGCCTTCGGCGCGCGCCTTGCGTGCCGCATCCTGTGCCGCCGCGTCGGCGGTGTCGGTGATCAGCACCAGCGAGCCGCCACCGACCTTGGCGTCGCGGATCAACGCGGCGCCACGCTGGATGGCTGCCGCCGCGTTGTCGCCATCCACCGGCATGGTGTCCGGCGCCATCGCGTCGAGCAGCGTGCCGAGGCTGTGCACGTCGGAGGTGAGCGGCGCCACCACGAAGGCTTCGCCGGCATAGCCGACCAGCGCATTGAGACCGTCGCGATTGGCCATCAGCAGATCGTGCGCCTTGTAACGCGCACGGTCGATGCGGCTGGGCGCCACGTCGTGCGACAGCATGCGCTGTGACAGCGAGATCGCCACCACTTGCGCGGCGCGGCGCGCGTACAAGGGCTGCTCGACGCGGCTCCAGGCGGGGCCGGCCAGCGCCAGCACCGCCAGCAACCAGGCCAGCGCGAGCAGACCCAGCGGCAGGCGCTGCCGTGCCGCCCGACCCTGCAGCAACGCTGGCAGCAGTTCCGTATCGACCAGCCGCGCCAGTGCCTGCAGGCCGCGGCCGCGCCGCGCCGCCTGCCACAGCAGCCATGGCAGCGCGACGAGCGCGCACAACCACCAGGGCCTGATGAAATGGAACTGCGCCAGCGCCTCGCTCATGCCGGCATCTCCCTTGCGCGCCAGCGCGGCAGGCCGGCCAGCAGCCACAGCAACAGTGCAGCCGCCAACGGCCAGGTGAACCACTCATGCCGCGGCCGCAGGCTGGGGCCGTGCTGGGGCATCGGCTCCAGCGCATCGATGGTGCGATAGGCATCGGCCAGCTGGTCGCTGTCGGTGGCACGGAAGAAGCGGCCGCCGGTCTCGGCGGCGATCTTCGTCAGCATCGTCGCGTCGAGATCGGCGGAGGGATTGATCAGCTGGCTGCCGAAGAAGCCCGGCACGCGCATGCGGGTGGCACCAATGCCCACGGTGTAGATGCGCACGCCGGCCGCCTTCGCGGCGCGCGCCGCTTCCAGTGGAGTGATGCTGCCCGCGTTGTTGACGCCATCGGTGAGCAGCACCAGCACGCGTGCCTGCTCGGGCAGCGCGGACAAGCGCTTCACCGCAATCGCGATGGCGTCGCCGATCGCCGTCTCGGTGCCGGCCAGCCCCACCGCTGCGCCCTGCAGTTGTGCGCGCACTGCATCGAGATCGTAGGTCAGCGGCGTCACCAGGAAGGCCTGGCTGCCGAACAGGATCAGGCCCATCTCGTCGCCGCGGCGGCGATCGATGAAATTGCCGGCGATCGCCTTCACCGCGCCGAAGCGGCTCACCGGCTGGCCAGCCAGCTCCATGTCCGGCGTGTGCATGCTGCCAGAGAGGTCGACCGCCAGCATCAGGGCGCGGCCGCTGCGTTGCTGCGCCTGCGGCGGCCCCACCCACTGCGGACGCGCCGCCGCGGCCACCAGGCACAACCAGGACAGCGCCAGCAGCCAGGGCGCGAAGCTGCGCGCCGCATTGCCGCCTGCTTCCGCGAGGCGTAAGCCGGGCTGCGGCAGATGCAGCGCCTGCCCCGGCATGGTGGGCGACAGCGCACGACGCAGCAGCCAGGGCAGCGGCAGCAGCAGGAACAGCCAGGGCCAGGCGAACTCAAACATGGCCCGGTTCCATGGCGGCCGATTTCCAGGCGCGCGGCTTCGCGGCCGCCTGCAGCCAGCTGCGCGCCGCGGCCAATGTGGTGGGTGCGTCGAATTCCGCTTGCGGCCGATAGATCACCTGCTCCAGCACCATCAGGCGGTCCAGTACCGGCGCCGCCACCGGTACGCGCGCCAGCGTCGTCCGCCAACTCGCGCCACGTTGCTTCGTCGCGGCATCATCGTGCCGGCGCGCCACGCGGCGCAGCAGCTGATGGAGCGCAGCCGCCAACGCGGCATCGTCGCCGTCACGCACATGGCATGCCGCCAGTCTTTCCAGTTCGTCCAGCAGCAGGCGACGTTGCTTCAACAGGAGGCGATGGCGCCGCCAGGACCACGTTGCCGCGGCGAGCATCAGCAACAGCAACGCGGCCAGCAGCCACCAGCCCGGCGCCAGCGGCCACCACGAGGGCGCGGGCGGCAGATGGATGTCGCGCAGCACCGGACCATTCGATGCGGGTGGCTGCGGCATCATCGACGCATCCCCGCCACGCCCAGCAACTCGCCGACCGCCGCGAGAGGATCGTCGCGCGTGTCGACCACGCGGCAACGCAGGCCGGTACCGTGCGCCAACGCTTCCAGCCTCGCCGGCCCGCTGCCCAGCGCCTGCTGGAACTCGCGCCGCTGGCGCTCGCCCAGCAGCACCACGTCGCGCCGCTCGCCGGCGTGTTCCAACGGATAGCGGCCCGGCGGCGGCGGCGCGCGCTCCAGCGCGTCGGCCACCACCAGCACGCCGACCTCGGCGCGCACCTTCAGTTCAAGCAGATGCTGCCGCGCTTCGGCGTCCGCGCTGAAACCGTCGCTGAGCAGCAGCACGCGACTGGCGCCGTGTTGCAGACGGCGCGCACGCAACAGGGCGGCGGACAGCGGTTCGGCACCATCCATCGCCGGCAACACATCCCATTCCGCCAGTGCGCCGCACACGGCGAGCGCACCGCGCGCCGCGCCCTGCGGGCGCAGCAGGCGATCATGCGCGCCGAAGGCCATCATGCCCACGCGTTCACCCGCGCGCACGGCCAGCCACGCGGCGACGGCGGCGGCACGTGCAGCCTGCACCGACTTGAAGCGGACGCGGGTGCCGAAACGCATGCTGGCATGCGTGTCCAGCAGGACCAGCAGGCGTCCTTCGCGCTCCTCCTGGAAGAGTTTGGTGTGCAACCTGCCGCTGCGCGCTGTGAGCCGCCAGTCCATCCGCCGCACGTCGTCGCCGGCCTGGTAGACGCGCGATTCGGCATAGTCCATGCCACGGCCGTACAGGCGGCTGGACTGCTGGCCGCTGCGCGCGGCGCGGCTTTCCGTCGGCGCCAGCTTCGCGCGGCCGACGCGGGCGCCCAGTGCGATCAGCTCGGCCAGCGAGACGCATGCCCGGCCATCGCCGTCGACGCGATTCGGCACAACGGCACTCACGGCAGCGGCACGAGATCCAGCAGCCGGGCGATCACCTGGTCGCTGCGCACGCCCTCGGCTTCGGCTTCGTAGCTGAGCAGCACGCGGTGGCGCAGCACCTCGTGCACGATCGTGTGCACGTCCTCGGGCAGCACATAGTCGCGGCCGGCCAGCCAGGCCTGCGCACGGGCACAACGGTCCAGCGCGATGGTGGCGCGCGGGCTGGCGCCCCAGGCGATCCAGCGCTTCAGCTCCTGTCCGTAGCGGCCGGCGTCGCGCGTGGCCAGCACCAGCTGGGCGAGGTATTCCTCCAGCGCGCCCGCCATGTGGACGGCCATCGCAGCGTCGCGCGCGGCGAACACGTCGGCCTGGCTGAGCAGCGGGGCCGGCGCAGGCACCGGGTGCGCGCGGTGGCTGGCCTGTTCGCGGGCAAGCCTGAGGATCGCCAGTTCCGCCACTGCATCGGGATAACCGATGGTGACGTGCAACAGGAAGCGATCCAACTGTGCCTCGGGCAGCGCAAAGGTGCCTTCCTGCTCAATCGGATTCTGCGTGGCCATCACCATGAACAGGTCCGGCAACGGCCAGGTGCTGCGACCCACGGTGATCTGGCGCTCGGCCATTGCCTCGAGCAGGGCCGACTGCACCTTGGCCGGCGCGCGATTGATCTCGTCCGCCAGCACGATGTTGTGGAACAGGGGCCCGCGCTCGAACTCGAAGCTGCCGGCCTGCGGCCGGAACACGTCGGTACCGGTGAGATCCGCCGGCAGCAGATCGGGAGTGAACTGCACGCGGTGGAAATCCGCCTCGATGCGCGCCGACAGCTCCTTCACCGCCGTGGTCTTGGCCAGTCCCGGCGCACCCTCCACCAGCAGGTGGCCATCGGCAAGCAGTGCCACCAGCAGGCAGTCGACCAGCTTCGGCTGACCGATGATGCAGGCCTGCAACTCGTCGCGCAGTCGCGCGAAGGCCTGCTGCAGACGGCTGCGGGGCGGGGTTTCAGGCATGTCCATCATGGGATTCCGGCAGCAAGTCGCCGCTGTTGACCGCGGCGGAGCCTGGAAGTTTAGTCGACAGCGCCCGCGCATTCAGGCACACGACGCAAAGAGGCGGCCGAAGCCGCCTCTTTGCGTCGTGTGAATGTGATGCCTTACTGCAACGAATCGTTGAGGATGCGAGGCGTCACGAAGATCAGCAGTTCCGCCTTGCTGTTGTTCCGGCTGGTGCTGCGGAACAGGCTGCCAAGGACGGGAATGTCGCCGAGGCCGGGCACCTTGGTGACCGAATTGTTCTTGTCTACCTCGTAGATGCCACCCAGCACCACGGTCTGCCCATTGTCCACCAGCACATTGGTGTTCACCGACTGGGTGTTGATGTTCGGCACCTGGCCCTGTGGCGTCTGGAGATAAGAGGCAAGCGAGTCCTTGTTGACGGTAATCGCGAGATAGACGCGGTTGTCTGCCGTGATGGTCGGGGTGACCTTGAGCTGCAGCACGGCATCCTTGAACTGCACCGAGGCCGTGCCCGTGCTCGCACTGGCGCCCGTGCCGCCCGAGTAGGTCACGTAACCGATCTCCTGGCCCTGGCGGATCACTGCCTCCTGCTGGTTTGCGGTAATCACGCGCGGGCTGGCGACGATCTCGCTGTTGCCTTCGGTCTGGGCCGCAGACAGTTCCAGATCCAGCGCGTAGTTCTTGCCGAGGATGGCGAAACCCAGCGCACCTGCAGGAGAGTTCGAGCTCGATGCCGGCAGGTTCACGTTGAGGCCCGGGTTGCTGGATACGCCACCGGTGGTGCTACCCGTGGTACTGCCGGGCGTGGTCCAGCCCAACGTGGTGCCACCCGCCCCGCCTCCCACTTGCAGCACCTGGCCGCTGGGATTGGTCTGCTGGCCATACGCGCCCCACTGCACGCCAAGCTGGCGGGTGAAGGTGTCGTTGGCGATGACGATACGCGACTCGATCAGCACCTGTTGCACCGGCTTGTCCAGCACCGCCACGAGATCACGGATCTGTTCGGTCTTCTCAGCGGTGTCGTTGAGCAGCAGGGTATTGGTGCGTTCGTCATAGGAGACGCTGCCACGCGCCGACAGGAAGCCGCGCGTCACACTGGCGCCATTGGCCGCGCCGCCGCCACCCTGCATGCTGCCGGTGGTCAGCAGCTTGGCGATGTCAGCCGCCTTGCCGTAGCTGATCGGGATGTAGGTGGTAACCAGCGGCGCGTTGTCCTCGGCCTTCATGCGCGCCGTGGCGAGATCTTCCTCGTACTTGGCCAGTTCCTGCTGCGGCGCCACCCAGATCACGTTGCCGTCGCGGCGCTTGTCCAGCCCCTTGGCGCGCAGGATCACGTCCAGCGCCTGATCCCATGGCACGTTCACCAGGCGCAGCGTGATGCTGCCGCTGACGCTGTCGGAAGCCACGATGTTGAGACCCGAGGTGTCGGCAATCAGCTGCAGCACCGAGCGTACCGGGATGTCCTGGAAGTTGAAGGTCGCGCGCTTGCCGGTGTAGACCGGCTGCTGACCCAGCGCCAGCTTGCCGGGGGCCGCGTTCTCGCCCTTCTTCGCCGCCACTTCGACCACGTACTGGTTGCCTTCCTGCCAGGCCGAGGTGTCCACCACGCCCTTGGTGGCGATCGTCATCTGCACGCCGCCTGCGACGCCGGTACGGGTGGTGATGGACTGCACCGGGGTGGCGAAGTCCAGCGTGTCCAGCCGCTGCGCGAGGTTCGACGGCACGCTGGCGTTCGGAATGCTGACCTCGACCTTGTCGCCGATCGTGCGCATCTGCGCATCCGCGCCGGGACCGCTGAAGCTGACCAGCACACGCCCCTGGCCGTTCGCGCCGCGGCGGAAATCGATGTTGGTGACGCTGATGCTGCCGGCGGCCGTCGCCGGCAGGCGCTTGGACGGGTCGATGATCGCCGCGGTGGTGATGCTGCGCTGCACCGGCGCCGGCGCAGCTGCCGTCTGCGGCGCACTGCCGCTGGCCACGGTGAGCACCAGGCTGTCGCCCTCGACTGCCGACTGGTACGACACCGGGCGCATCAGCTCCACGATCACCCGGGTGCGGCCACCGGCGGCCACCGCCGAGACGCCGGAGGTGGCGCCTTGGCCGATGTCGGTGTGACGCTGGGCGGTGGTGCCCGTGTTGGCGAAGTCGATCGCGATGCGCGCCGGGCTGTCGGTGGTGAAGATGCGCGGCTGCGGCACCGCGCCGGCGAAGTTCAGGTGCAGTTGCACGCTGCCGCCGGGCAGCGTGGTGTAGCTGATGTCCTTCAGCGTGCTGTCGCCCGCGGCCAGCGCGACCGAGGCGAAGCCCGCACCGGCGAGCAGCAGCAGCGACAGGAGACAACGAATGGCGTGGCGCATGACCCGGCCCCGGACGGATTGGATGTGGTTGCTCATTGCATCAGCCCCTGTGTCCCCTATTTCTCGCCGAGTGCCATGCTGGCCGGACGTTCCATCCAGCCGCCATTGCCGTTGGATACCAGTTCGGTCAGATCGATGTGGTCGTCAGTGATGGCGGTGATGCGGCCGTAGTTCTGGCCCATGTACTCACCGCGGTGCACTGGATGGATCACGCCGCTGGGATCCTTGATCAGCGCCTCGATGCTCGCACCCGTGCCGATCGTACCGACCATCTTCAGGCTGTCCAGCGCGAACATTTCCAGCGGCTGCTTGGGCCGGTTCTGGTCCGGCCGCGGCCCGCTGGACGCAGTCTCCTGCTCCGCGGCACTGGGGCCGAACGGGTCACGCAGATCCTGGTCGGCGTAGGTGAAGGTCTCGAAGGTCTTGATCACCGGCAGCGGCGGAATCGGTGCGCCCTTCTTCGCCTTCTGCTGGGCGATCCATTCGCGCAAGTCCGAGGTGCCGCGCGTGCAGCCCCCCAGCAGCAGTGCGGCGACCAGCAGCAGGGCGATACGCGACAGCGTCGACGGCTTCATGGCAGTGGGCAGCTTCATCACTTGTGCCTCCCCGCCTTCTTGGCCGAGCTTTTCGCCTCGGCCGCCGCCTCGTCCTCATCCAGATACCGGTAGGTCTTCACCGTGCCCTGCAGCACCAGCTGGCCATCGGTGGAGGTACCGTCCTTGCCCGCATGCTCGGGCGTGAGCGAGACGTCGTGCATGGTCAGGATCACCACGCGCGGCAGCGAGGCCACGCCACTGATGAAGGTGCCGAACTGGTGATAGGTGCCCACCATCTTCAGCTGGATCGGTTTCTCGGCGTAGAAGTCCTTTGGCACCTCCGGCTGCGGCACGAAGGAGTCGACCTGCAGGCCGGCCGACAGCGCGGTCTGCGAGACGTCGATCAGCAGCTCGGGCATCTCCGTCCTGCTGGGCAGCTGGCGCAGCAACTGGCGCAGCATGTCCTTCATCTCGTCGAGCTGCTGCTGCAGCGCATCGAGATTCACTGCCTTGGCCTGCTTGGTGGTGAACTCCTGCCGGAGCTGGCCTTCCTTGTTCGCCAGCGAGGCCAGTTCGTCCTGCTGGCCGCTGACGTAGAAGTACCAGCCCAGCAGCACCACCACCAGAAACATCAGTGCGGTGAAGAAGATCTTGACCGACTGGGGCCAGCCGCCGACGTTGTTGCGGTCGAGGCCGCGCAGATCGTCGAGGAGTTTCATGACTGGGCCCCTCCCTTGGCGGCTGCATGCGGCTTGGCAGGCTCACGACTGCCGGCATGCGCCATGGCCGGCTTCAGCGTCGTCGAGTCGGGCGCAGCCGCCGGCATGGGCGTGCTCGCCGCACTGCCGGCATGTGCCGGCGCCGCGACCGTGCTTGCACCGGCCGGTGCGCCAGCGGCGCCGGTCTCGTCCGGCTTCGGCTTGCTCAGCTTCACGCTCAGGCCGAAGCCGTAGGGCATGCGCGAGGCGTCGTGCCTGTTCTCCGTCTTGCGCAGGTCCACGTGACCCATCCACGGCGAGGCCTCGATGTTGCGCATGTATTCGGCCACGCTGGCGTTGGACTGCGCCACGCCATCCAGCGACATCGTGTCGCCGGCCTGCTTGAGCACGGTGAGGCGCACGCTGGAAGGCATCGTCTTCACCAGCTCGTCGAACAGGTGCACCATTTTCGAGCGGTCGGCCTGCAGCTGCTCGATGATCTGCTTGCGTGCCAGGAGATGCTCGCGCACCGTCTCCAGATCCTTGATCTTGGCGATCTTCACGTCGAGCTGCTTGATCTCGCCCTGCAAGATGGCATTGCGGTCAGTCTGGTTGTCGACGCGCGCACCCATCCAGATCGCCCACAGCAACACGAAACCCAACCCGGCCACGAAGGCGGCGCCGAGCTGGCCGTAGAACTCGCGTTCGCGCAGCTTGCGCCGCTCCGCACGCCAGGGAAGGAGGTTGACGTGGGCCATCAGTCGAAGCTCCTCAGGGCGAGACCGACCGCGATCATCAGTGCCGGCGCGTCCTGGGACAGCGACTGTCCCTGCACCTTGGGCGACATCGACATGCGCGCCAGCGGGTTGGCTACCACGCAGGGCACGCCGACGTGCTCCTCGAGCATCGCGGCGATGCCGTCGATGGTGGCGCAGCCACCGGCCAGGACCACCTGGTCGACCTTGCTGTATTCGCTGCCGGCGAAGAAGAACTGCAACAGGCGGCTGACCTGCTGCACCAGCGATTCCTTGAACGGCTCCAGCGCCTCGCTCTGGTACGACTCGGGCAGGCCGCCCTTGCGCTTGGCGCGGCCGGCTTCCTCGTAGGAGAGCCCGTAGCGGCGCATGATCTCGTCGGTGAGCTGCTTGCCGCCGAATACCTGTTCGCGCGAGTAGATCGTGCGCTGGTTGCGCAGCACCGACAGCGTGGTCATGGTCGCGCCCACGTCGACCACCGCCACCAGCGCGTCACGCCCGACGTTGAGCTGGTCGGTGAGCAGGGCGAACGCGTTCTCCATCGCGAACGCCTCCACGTCGACCACCTTGGCGGTGAGGCCGCCCAGCTCCAGCGCGGCCACGCGCATGTCCACGTTCTCGGTGCGCGAGGCAGCGAGCAGGATGCTGTTCATCTCGGGGTTGTCGCGTACCGGGCCAAGTACCTCGAAGTCGAGGCTCACCTCGTCGATCGGGTAGGGAATGTACTGGTTGGCCTCGACCTGGATCTGGCCCTCCAGATCCTCCTCGCTCAATTCGCTCGGCATCGGGATGATGCGCGTGATCACCGCCGAACCGGCCACCGCGGCGGATGCGTGCTTGAGCCTGGAGCCGGAGCGCGCCAGCGCGCGACGGATCGCCTCGCCCACCGCCTCGACCTCGACAATGTTCTTCTCGACCACGGCATTGGGCGGCAACGGCTCCACCGCGTAATGCTCGACGCGGTAACGCCCGCCCGCCTGGCTGAGCTGCAGCAGCTTGACGGCGGTCGAACTGATGTCGACACCGATCAGTGCCGGCTTCTTGGGTGTGAAGAGCCCCACGGTGTTCCCCCTTTGCCCCCGGGCGCCAACCGCCGGATTTCCGGCTGATGTGCGCTGGCATTAGATCGAAAATTTAACGCTCCCGCAATGGCCTGCCGCGGTTTTCTCAAGTATTTCCCGTGATGGCGCCCACATTTGGGCCACGGTCTTTGCGCAGCGTGACGAGGGCCTCGTTTCGGCACGGACGGACGATCTTGCGGTCGCTCCGGTCGCGTTTCCGAAGATGTACCCCTCCGAAGTGGTTTGCGGCACAACCTCTATACTCTGCCGGGTTTCGACACAGGCCATTCGCCACACATGCGTATTCTCAAGCGTCTGCTGCGCTGGGCACTGATCCTGGCGTTCTCCGGTTTTCTGCTGGCGGTCCTCGCAGTCGGGGTGGCGTACTGGCTGGTGGCGCCACGCATCCCCTCGGTGGCGATGCTGAAGGACTACCACATGCAGGTGCCGCTGCGGGTGGAAAGCGCTGACGGCAAGCTGATCGCCTCCTTCGGCGAGACCCGGCGCATCCCGGTGGCGATCGCCGGCGTACCGGCCAACCTCAAGCACGCGGTGCTGTCGGCCGAGGATGCCGACTTCTACCACCATCCCGGTGTCGACTGGCACGGCATCGTGCGCGCCGGCTGGCACGTGATCGTGACCGGCGGTGACAAGGGCCCCGGTGGCTCCACCATCACCCAGCAGGTGGCGCGCAACTTCTTCCTGAGCCCCGAGAAGCTGTACTCGCGCAAGCTCATCGAGATCTTCATCGCGCTGCGCATCGAGCACGAGCTGAGCAAGGACCAGATCCTGGAGCTCTACCTCAACAAGATGTTCCTCGGCCACCGCGCCTATGGCGTGGCCGCGGCGGCCTCGTACTATTACGGCAAGACGCTGGACCAGCTCAGCATCGCGCAGTGCGCGGCGATCGCCTCCACCTTCCAACTGCCCTCGGTGGTGAATCCGATCAACAGCCCGGCGCGCCTGCTGGCGCGACGCAACTGGGTGCTGGGCGAGATGCTCCGGCACCGCTACATCACCGAGGCGCAGTACAAGGAAGCCATAGCCGAGCGCAACGACGCCGCGCCGCACGAGGCCCCGATCGAGGTGGACGCACCCTATCTCGCCGAAATGGTGCGCCGGCAGGTGTTGGATCGCCTCGGCAACGACGCGCTCACCGAGGGCTACGTGGTCAAGACCACGGTGCAGAGCGCGCAGCAGCAGGCCGCGGTGGAAGCGGTGCGCAAGGGACTGATCGCCTATGACCGCCGCCACGGCTGGCGCGGCCCGGAGGCGCACCAGGACCTGGCGGCTGACGCCGGCCAGCCGGACTACGAGCGTGCGCTCGCCGGCTATACCGATATTTCCGGCCTCACGCCGGGGCTGGTCACCGCCAGCTCGGCCGACGCCGCCAGCGTCTTCCTCGCCGACGGCAAGAGCATCCATCTTGATCTTGCCGCGATGGACTGGGCACACCCCTACATCAACGACAGCCGCACCGGTCCCGCACCGAAGCAGGTGGATGCAGTACTCAAGCGTGGCGACATCATCCGCGTGTCGCAGGACAACAAGGGCAACTGGCAGCTGGCGCAGATTCCTGCCGCACAGGCCGCGCTGGCCTCGATCCGGCCGGAGGACGGTGCCGTCGAATCGCTGGTGGGCGGCTTCAACTTCACCCGCAGCAAGTTCAACCGCGCGGTGATGGCGGCGCGCCAGCCCGGTTCCAGCTTCAAGCCCTACCTCTATTCGGCGGCGTTCGACCACGGCTTCACGCCCGCCTCGATCATCAACGACGCGCCGATCGCCCTGCCCGACCCCTCGCGTCCCGGCGGCCTGTGGACGCCGAACAACGACGACGACAAGTTCGCCGGCCCGATGCGCCTGCGCGAGGCGCTGGTGCAGTCCAAGAACCTGGTCTCGATCCGCCTGCTCGACGCGATCGGCGTGCGCTACGCACGCGAGTTCATCACCCGCTTCGGCTTCCCGCTCGACGCGCTGCCGGCGAACCTGTCGATGGCATTGGGCACCGCCTCGGTGTCGCCGATGAACATGGCACGCGGCTATGCGGTGTTCGCCAACGGCGGCTACCTGGTGACGCCGTACTTCATCAGCGAGATCGACGACCGCAGCGGCAAACCGGTCTACGTCGCCAACCCCGCGCGCGCCTGTCGCGAATGCCAGGAGCGCCTGCTCGAGAACGCCCCGCCGGGGCCGCCCCCGGCGGACATGAGCAAGCGCCCGGCCAACAGTCTTGTTGCGGAAACCTCCAGCACCGCGACGCCGGCCAAGGCTGCCAGTGCCGACGATTCCGGCGTGGAGACCCTGCCGGCTGACGCCCATGGCAATGGCGCGCACCCGCCGGTGCTGGCACCGCACGTGCTCGGCCCGCGCACCGACTTCCTGATCACCTCGCTGATGAAGGACGTGATCCTGCGCGGCACCGGCTCGGCAGCCAAGGCGCTGGATCGCGCCGACCTCGCTGGCAAGACCGGCTCCACCAACGATCACCGCGATGCCTGGTTCGTGGGCTTCAACGGCGGGATCTCCACCGCGGTATGGGTGGGCTTCGACAACTACGGTTCGCTGGGGCGCGGCGAATTCGGCGCCAAGGCGGCGCTGCCGATCTGGATGGATTACATGGGCACGGTGCTGAAGGGGCTGCCGCTGAATTCGTTGCCGATGCCGCCGGGCATCGCCACCATGCTGATCGATCGCTCCAGCGGCCTGCCGACCACGCCGGACGACCCGAACAGCATGAACGAGTTCTTCAAGGTCGAGGACGTGGACCGCCTGCGCAGCCAGGCCACCCCGCAACAACAGGATCAGCAGAACCCCTACAACATCTTCTGATACCTGCGGGCCCGGATGGTTTGCCACCCGGCTCTCGACCACGGTTCCCGCATTCCGCCGCTTGCGCTAGTCTGGTCGCGTGAGCGGCGGAGGAACCGACATGGCCCGAGGCGAACATCACCGCATCCATGCTAGCGACCGCCAGCAACGCAACCGGCGGCGGGTGGCTCAGGAGGCGGCCCGCCTGATGAGCGAGCACGGCATCCGCGACTTCCACCGCGCCAAGCTCAAGGCCGCCGAGCGGCTGGGCATCCTCGACACCCAGGCGCTGCCGCGCAACCAGGAGATCGAGCAGGCGCTGCGCGAGCACCAGCGCCTATTCCTCGCCGACAGCCAGCCGCAGCTGCTGCGCGCGCGCCGCGAGGCGGCGATGGAGGCCATGCGTTTCCTCGACCGTTTCGAGCCGCGCCTGGTCGGTGCCGTGCTGGACGGCACCGCCGACGTGCACTCGGCGATCTGCCTGCACGTGTTCAGCGACGACCCCGACGCCGTGCACCGCTACCTGCACGAACACGGCGTGCCGTTCGAGGCACAGACGCGCCGCCTGCGCACCAGCCGTGACGAGCAGGCCGAATTCCCGGTGTTGCTGTTCGCCGCCGACGCGCTGCCGTTCGACCTGACCGTGCTGCCGCGCGACGCGCTGCGCCAGGCGCCGCTGGATCGCGTCGACGAGAAGCCGATGCGCCGCGCCACGCTGAGTGCACTGGAAATCCTGCTCGCCGAGGACGAGGGCGCGGACGACCTGGAGCGCATGCTGGCTGGCGCGCTGCGCTGAAACGGTTCATCCCGCCCCACACCCCGCAAAAAATCGCCCGGAGCGATTTTTGACATCGCGCCAGCGATGGCCCGAAGGGCGCCTGCCAGGGATGGCAAGCGCAAAAAATCGCCCGGAGCGACATGACATCGCGCCAGCGATGGCCCAAAGGGCTGGCACCAGGAACGGTGACCGCAAAAGACGACGCCCCAGCATGGCCGGGGCGTCGCGTATCGGCCCGTGGAACCGGGATCAGCGCTTGGCCGACGCCACGTAGTCGCGCACATCATGCCCGGTGTAGATCTGGCGCGGACGGCCGATGCGCGCCCCGGGGGTTTCGTGCTGCTCGATCCAGTGCGAGATCCAGCCCGCGGTGCGGGCGATCGCGAACATCACGGTGAACATCTCGGTGGGAATGCCGAGCGCCTTGTAGATGATGCCGGAATAGAAATCCACGTTCGGGTACAGCTTGCGCTCGACGAAGTAGTCGTCCTTCAGCGCCGCCTCCTCCAGCTTCATCGCCACGTCCAGCAGCGGGTCGCTGACGCCCAGCTCGGCCAGCACCTTGTGACACATCTCGCGGATGATCTTCGCGCGCGGGTCGAAGTTCTTGTAAACGCGGTGGCCGAAGCCCATCAGGCGGAAGCTGTCGTTCTTGTCCTTGGCGCGCTTCACTGCCGACTCGACGTTGTCCGGCGTGCCGATCTCCTGCAGCTGCTTGAGCACCGCCTCGTTGGCGCCGCCGTGCGCGGGGCCCCACAGCGCGGTGATGCCCGCGGCCACCGAGGCGTACGGGTTGGCGCCGGTGGAACCGACCAGGCGCACGGTCGAGGTGGAGGCATTCTGCTCGTGGTCGGCGTGCAGGATGAACAGCAGGTCCAGCGCCTTCGCCGCCACCGGGCTCATCTGCAGCGGCTCGCTCGGCACCTCGAACATCATGTGCAGGAAGCGGTCGACGTACTCGAGGTTGTTGCGCGGATAGCGGAACGGCCAGCCGATCGAGTAGCGGTAGCAGGCCGCGGCGATCGTCGGCATCTTCGCGATCAGGCGGATCGCGGCAAGCTTGCGGTCGGCCGGATTCTCGACGTCGAGATCGTCGTGGTAGAACGCCGACAACGAGGCCACCGCGGCAGCCAGCATCGCCATCGGATGCGCGTCGTGATGGAAGCCCTGGAAGAAGTTCTTCAGCGACTCGTGCATCATCGTGTGATGCGAGACGTCATGCTCGAACGTGGCGAACTCGTCCTTCTTCGGCAGCTCGCCGTTGAGCAGCAGGTAGGCCACTTCGAGGAAGCTCGACTTCTCGGCCAGTTGCTCGATCGGGTAGCCGCGATACAGCAGCACGCCCTTGTCGCCGTCGATATAGGTGATCGCGCTCTTGGTGCTGGCGGTGCTGCCGTAGCCCACGTCGTAGGTGAAGTGGCCGGTGTCCTTGTACAGCGTGCTGATGTCGATGCAGGCCGGACCAAGGGTTCCGGCGACCAGCGGCATGGTGCTGCTGCGCTGAGTCGACTCGTCCACCAGCTTGACAGTCTTGGGATCGGACACGGGAACCTCCTTAGCGTGGGTCGTCGCCGACCGGAGCCGCGAGGCAGCAGGCTGGCGAGGGGAAACGGGCATCGTGCCGGGGAAAGCCTCGATGCGATCCAAGCATTATCGCACATCGACCGGTCGGACATGCGTTCGCGGATGGTCGTAGGGCGGACTCAAAAATCGCCTGGAGCGACTTTTGACATCGCGCCAGCGACGGCCCGAAGGGCACCGGCCAAGAATGATGGGCGCAAAAAATCGCACGGAGCGATTTTGACATTGCGCAGCGATGGCCCGAGGGGTGCCTGCCAAGGATGACGGGCGCAAAAAATCGTATGGAGCGATTTTTGACATCGCGCAGCGATGGCCCGAAGGGCGCCTGCCAGGGATGGCGGGCGCAAAAACACACGGGGCAGGCCCCTGGCCTGCCCCGTGCACGGGTCCATCGTGCCGCCGCAGCGCGGCGGCGGCGTGCGCTTATTTCTGCGCGTAACGCTTGCGGAACTTGTCCACGCGGCCGCCGACGTCCAGCGTCTTCTGCTTGCCGGTGTAGAACGGGTGCGAATGGCTGGAGATATCCACCTTGATCAGCGGGTACTCGTTGCCATCCTGCCACTTGATGGTGTCTTTGGCGGTGATCGTCGAACGCGTCAGGAACGCGAAGTCGGACGACAGATCCTGGAACACCACCGGGCGGTAATTCGGATGGATATCGGGCTTCATGACGGGCTCAATGCAACGTGAAAAGAGGATAAGTGTAGCGGGCGATGCGGCGATGCGTCAACCGCGGACACCGATGCGCGTCATGCCGCTCCCAGCGCCTTGCGCACCATCGCCGCGAACCGGGCCTGGTCCACCTCCAGCACGATGCGCGCCTGCGCGGGCCGGCCCAGCCGGTTCGCCCAGTCCACCACGGTGGCGCCACGGGCGAGACGGCCGTCCAGCTCCACCGCCACCGCACGGGTCTCGCTGCGGATCACGATGGTGGGATCGATCGCCACCGCCATCGCCAGCGCGTCCGCCGCGACCACGCCGTGACGGTCGTGCTTCGCGTTGTAGTCGCGCGCGGTGCGGAACACCTGGCCGAAGAACTCCGCCCGCCGGTCGCCTGCCGCCAGCCAGGCATCGAATTCGGCGTCATCGAAACCGTGGCGCAGGGTGGCCTCCCAATCGACCAGGTCGAAACTGGGAAACGCCTCGAACACCACGTGCGCGGCCTCGGGGTCGAAACCCACGTTGAATTCGGCCGGGATGCGGCCGGTGTTGCCGTGCCCGGTCACCGCGCCACCCATCACCACCAGGCGCTTCACCCGCTGCGGCAGCGTGGGGTCGAGCCGCAACGCCAGCGCGAGGTTGGTCAGCGGCGCCAACGCCACCAGGGTCAGTTCGCCGGGACGCTCGCGGGTGAGCCGGAGCAGCGCCAGTGCGGCAGCCTCGGTATCGGCCACCGCGCCCGGCTCGGGGAAACCGATGTCGCCGAGGCCGTCCATGCCGTGCACGAAGGCGGCATCCTCGTCGGGTGCGCGCACCAGCGGCGTGGCGCAGCCGGCAAATACCGGAAACGCGGCACCCAGCAGGTCGCGCAAGATGCGCGCATTGCGCACGGTGTGGCCCAGACCCACGTTGCCGGCGGCCACGCTCAGGGCCGCAATATCGGCATGCGCGCTGGCCATCATGATGGCCAGCGCGTCATCCACGCCGGGGTCGGTGTCGATCAGGAGTTGCGGTCTGCTCATGGGTGTCTGTTCGGGATGCGAACAGTCGAGCTTAACGCAGGACGCGACCCGCGCGCTCACGCGCGCGCATAGCGCGCCGCGCCACCGATCCAGCGCGCGATCAGGCGATCCGACTCGCGCGGGTGCTCGGCCAGCAGACGCTCACCCACCTGCTGCACGGCGGGCAGCAGGTGGGCGTCGCGCGAAAGGTCGGCGATGCGGAAGCTGAGCTGGCCGGTCTGGCGGGTGCCCAGCACCTCGCCGGGCCCGCGCAGCTCCAGATCTTTTTCGGCAATGCGGAAACCGTCATTCGTCTCGCGCATCACTTCCAGCCGCTCGCGCGCGAGCTGGCCCAGCGGCGGCTGGTACAGCAGCACGCAATTCGACGCCACCGCGCCGCGCCCCACGCGCCCACGCAACTGGTGCAGCTGGGCCAGCCCGAGGCGCTCCGAATTCTCGATCACCATCAAGCTGGCATTGGGCACGTCCACACCCACCTCGATCACCGTGGTGGCGACCAGCACGGCCAGCTCGCCGGCCTTGAACGCGTCCATCACCGCCTGCTTTTCCTTCGGCTTCAGGCGACCGTGGATCAGGCCCACCCTGCAATCGGCGAGCGCGGCGGAAAGCTCCGCATGCGCCACTTCGGCGGCCTGCGCACGCAACTGCTCGGACTCCTCGATCAACGTGCATACCCAGTAGGCCTGGCGTCCCTCGGCGCAAGCCACGCGGATACGCTCGATCACCTCGGCTCGGCGCGCATTGGACACCGCCACCGTCTGCACCGGCATGCGTCCGGGCGGCAGCTCGTCGATAGCGGAGACGTCGAGGTCGGCATAGGCGCTCATTGCCAGCGTGCGCGGAATCGGCGTGGCGGTGAGCACCAGCTGGTGTGGCACCTCGCCGCGCTCCGCGTCCATGCCCTTGTCGTGCAGCGCCAGGCGCTGCTGCACGCCGAAGCGATGCTGCTCGTCCACGATCACCAGACCCAGCCGCGCGAAGCCCACGTCTTCCTGCATCAGCGCATGGGTGCCCACCGTGACCGGCGCCCCCTCGGCCACGCGACGCATCGCCGCCTGCCGTGCCTTGCCCTGCTGCTTGCCGGCCAGCCATTCCACTCCCACACCCAAGGGTGCCAGCCAGTGGCGGAAGTTGCGCAGGTGCTGCTCGGCAAGCAGTTCGGTGGGTGCCATCAGCGCCACCTGATAACCCGATTCCACAGCGGCCAGCGCAGCCAGCGCGGCGACCACGGTCTTGCCCGAACCCACGTCACCTTGCACCAGGCGCAGCATCGGTTTCGCCTCGGCGAGATCGCGCCGCACCTCCTCGTCCACGCGTCGCTGCGCGGCGGTGAGCGAGAACGGCAGCGATCCGATCAGCTGCCGCCGCAGCGTGCCGACGACGGCAAGCTGCGGCGACTTGCGCCGTTGCATCGCCGCGCGCATCCGCTTCAGGCTGAGATGCTGGGTAAGCAGTTCCTCGAAGGCCAGTCGCTGCTGTGCGGGATGCCGGCCATGCAGCAGCAGATCCAGCCGCGCATCGGGTGCAGGCCGGTGCACGGTGAGCAGCGCCTCGCGCAAGGAGGCGAGGCCGTGCGCCGCGCACAGATCGGGAGGGATCAACTCCAGCGCCGGCTCCGGCGGCAGCAGCGCCAATGCCTTGGCGATCACGCCTGCCAACCGTTTCTGACCCAGCCCTTCGGTGGTCGGATAGACCGGACTCAACCGGTCCTCCACCATCACCGCCTCGCCGGCACCGAGCCGGCGATACTGCGGATGCACCATCTCCAGGCCTTGCGCCGCCTGGCGCACCTCACCGAAGCACAGCAGGCGCGTGCCCGGCACGAGCTGTTCGGCCTGCGCGCGGTTGAAATGGAAGAAGCGCAGCTGCAGGCCCTGCCGCGAGTCGTCGGCGACCGCCACCTTCAGCTGCGGGCGATAGCGGAAGCCGCGCTCGACCGCCTCGACCGTGCCCACCACCTGCGCGCTCTGGCCGGGACGCAGGTCAGCGATCGCGGTGACGCGGGTGCGATCCTCGTAGCGCAGCGGCAGGTGGAACCACAGGTCCTGCACGCGCTCCAGGCCCAGCTTCTGCAGCATGGCCTGCAGTGCCGGGCCCACGCCCGGCAGCACGGCCACGGGCTGCATACCCGCATCGCTGGCAGCAGCGGCGACGCTCATCGCCAGACGGAACGGATCAGCCCAGCACCATGACCGCGTCGACTTCCACCTGCGCGCCCTTGGGCAGCGCCGAGACTTCGATGGTGGAACGCGCGGGGTACGGCTGCTGGAAGTATTCGGCCATCACCGCGTTCACCGCGGCGAAGTTCGCCAGGTCGGTGACGTAGATGCCCACGCGCACCACCTGTGCCAGCGAACCGCCGGCCGCCTGCGCCACCGCCACGAGGTTGTCGAACACACGCCGCGTCTGTGCGCCGATATCACCATCGACCAGGTTGCCGGTGGCGGGATCTAGCGGGATCTGTCCGGAGAAGTACACGGTGTCGCCGGCACGCACGGCCTGCGAATACGGACCGATCGCGGCAGGTGCCTGGGCGACGGCAATGATCTGGCGGGACGACATGGCGGAAACCTCGCAGCTGTGTTCAGGCCCGCCAGTCTAAACGAGCAGGCCTCTTTGCCGCAGTCTCTCAGAACACCACGGCATCGTGCGTGGCAAGCTCGACGGTGACGCCCGGGCATGCCAGGCCGCCAATGGAGCGATTGGTATGCGCCACGATCTGTTCGCCACTGATCGCCACGTCCCCGAAGCTGGCATCGGCCGTGGTGTGTGCATCGCTGGCCAGCACGATGGAATAGCCTTCGGTCACCGCGCGCTGCACCGTGGCACGGATGCAGTAATCGCTCTGCGCGCCGGCGATCACCAACCGCTTCGCATCGAGGCCATCGAGCACATCGTGCAACGACGTGCCGACAAAGGCGTCGCAGCAGGTCTTGCGGATCATCGCTTCGCCCGGCGCCGGCACGAGGCCCGGCATGAGTTGCCATGCTGCACTGCCGTGTGGCATTTCCGCTTCTTCATGCTGCACCCATACCACCGGCACGCCTTGATGGCGCGCCCGCGTCACGAGCGCTCCCGCACGGGCGACCACACCGGCAACATCGAAGCACCCCTCCAGCACGCCGGGCTGCAGGTCAATAATCAGCACGGCAGTGGCGGAATGCGTCACGGTTTTCGGATCACAGCGGATAGCGATAGACGCCGCTCACCACGCCGGTGCGGCGCACGCGGCGGATCACGTCGGCGAGGTGCTTGCGGTTCTTCACCTCGATGGCGAACAGCAGGGTGGCGGCGGCGAGGTCGCGCTCGGCGTATTCCACGTTGTCGATGTTGGAATCGGCCGCCGCGATCGCCGCGGCGATGGTGGCAAGCACGCCGGGGCGGTTGATCACCTCGATGCGCAGCTCGGCGCGATAGTCGCCCTGCACGTCGTGGTCCCACTCGATCGCCACGCAGCGTTCGGGCGACTTGCGCAGTTCGACCACGTTCGGGCATTCCTCGCGATGCACCACGATGCCCTTGCCCGGCGACAGGTAGCCGATGATCGCGTCGCCCGGCAACGGGTGGCAGCAGTTGGCGAAACTGAGCACGCCGCGCTCGGCGCCGGTGATGCGGATCTTCTCGTGCACCGGGCTGGTGCCCGGCGCAATGTCGTCGGACTGGCCGTCGCGCAGCGCCAGCAGATGGCGCGCCACCACGTCGGGCATGCGGTTGCCCAGCGCGATCTCGGCCAGGAGTTCCTCCAGCCGCTTCAGCCTGGCCTCGTGCAGGAAGCGGTCCAGCACCTCGGACGGGATCGCATCGAGGCTGCTGCCGCGCGCGTCCAGCGCGCGGTCGAGCATGCGATGGCCGAAGTCCACCGCATCTTCGTGCTGCAGGTGCTTCAGGTACTGGCGGATCGCGGTGCGCGCCTTGCCGGTGACCACCGATTCCAGCCACGCCGGATTCGGCACCGCCGACGGCGCGGTGATGATCTCCACCAGCTGGCCGGATTCCAGCCGCGTGCGCAGCGGCAGCAGCTTCTTGTCCACGCGCGCGGCCACCGCGTGGTCGCCCACGTCGGTGTGCACGGCATAGGCGAAGTCCAGCGCGGTGGCGTTGCGCGGCAACGACAGGATGTCGCCGCGCGGAGTGAACAGGTAGACCTCGTCGGGGAACAGGTCGATCTTGACGTTCTCGATGAACTCGGCGGAGGACGCGGTGTTGATCTGGTTGTCGGCCAGCGTCGACAGCCACTCGCGCGCCCGCGCCTGCGCGCTGTTCGCGGGGCCGGAGTCGGTCTTGTAGGCCCAGTGCGCGGCCACGCCGCGCTCGGCCACCGAATCCATCTCGGCGGTGCGGATCTGCACCTCGATCGGCGCGCCGAACGGGCCCAGCAGCACGGTGTGCAGCGACTGGTAGCCGTTCGCCTTGGGGATCGCGATGAAGTCCTTGAAGCGCCGGTCTACCGGCTTGTACAGGCCGTGCACCACGCCCAGCGCCATGTAGCAGTTCATCGCGCTCTCGACCACCACGCGGAAGCCGTACACGTCCATCAGCTGGGTGAAGCTCTTGTGCTCGCTGTGCATCTTCGAATAGATGCTCCACGGCGACTTGATGCGTCCCACCACGCGCGCCGGCAGGTGCTCGGCGTTCAGCCGCTGCGACAGCGCGGTCTCGATCCGGCCCATCGCCTCGCGGCGGTTGCCCAGCGCGGCGCGGATGCGCTCGCTGATGACGCGGTAGCGGTCCGGATGCAGCGCGCGGAAGCCGAGGTCCTGCAGCTCGGCCTTGATCTTGTTCATGCCCAGGCGCTGGGCGATCGGCGCGTAGATCTCCAGCGTCTCGCGCGCGATGCGGCGGCGCGAGGGCGCGTCCTTCGCGCCCAGCGTGCGCATGTTGTGCAAGCGGTCGGCCAGCTTGATCAGGATCACGCGCAGGTCGCGCGCCATCGCCAGCAGCATCTTGCGGAAGCTTTCCGCATCGGCCTCCTGGCGGCTGCCGAAGCGCATCTTGTCCAGCTTGGTGACGCCGTCGACCAGTTCGGCCACGGTCTCGCCGAACTCGCCGGCCAGCGCGCTGCGGCTGAGCGCGGTGTCTTCCAGAGTGTCGTGCAGGATCGCCGCGATGATGGTCTCGGCATCCATGCCCAGTTCGGCGAGGATGCCGGCCACGGCGACCGGATGGGTGATGTACGGCTCGCCGCTCTTGCGGGTCTGGCCTTCGTGCGCCTGCGCACCGACCTGGAATGCGCGCAGCACGCGCTCGAGTTGCGGTGCCGGCAGATAGCCGAGCTGGTCCTTCAGCGCCAGCACGTAGGGCGGCAGCGCGACGGGATCGATGGCAACGGGCGTGCCGGCGGCGGTCATGGCTGGACCCGCCGACGGTAGCGCGCCGGCGACGGTGTCAGGGAGCTTGGCGGAACGCGGCCGGCCGTGCGTGCGAGTGCATCGGCCGCCCCGATGCGATGCATGCGCGGTCTACAGCCGCCCTCCATCAATCGTCGCCGACCTTGGACAGGTCGTCGTCCACCTCGGCGGCGGCCCATTCCAGCGCCTCGCGCTCGGCGCGCTCGCGCTCGGCCTTGTCGATCTCGTCGATGGTGGCCTGGTCGATGCGGCGACCGGCGATCTCGCGCAGCGCCAGCACGGAGGGCTTGTCGTTATCGGGGTTGACCGCCGGTTCGGCACCCTTGGCGAGCTGACGGGCGCGCTTGGTCGCCATCAACACCAGCTCGAATCGGTTGTCGACCACCTCGAGGCAGTCCTCCACGGTAATGCGTGCCATGCCAAATCCTCAGGGAAATAGAGACTTATACAGGTTGCCAGTGTAGAGCAGCGGGCGCTGGCCTGGCAATGCGAGCCGCGCGTACCATGGGCGGTTTCGCCAGCGGCACGCGAAAGCGGAGCGAAACGCGTGCAGGATATAAAACCAGACAGTACACTATTAAGGCTGCAGCGCCTCCAGCCACGTCCCCACTCTGGCCGCGACCCCATGCCGATGTTTCCGCCGCTTCGATCCCTCCTGCCGCGCCGCGGTCTGGCCCTGCTCGCCGCGGTGCTGCTGGCGGGTTGCGCCATCGCGCCGCCGCGCACCGACGACCCGCTGCAGAAGGTCAACCGCAAGGTCTACGCGTTCAACGATACCCTGGACAAGGCGGTGCTGCGTCCCGCCGCCGTGGGTTATCGCAAGGTGACCACGCCGGGCATGCGGCGCTCGGTGAACAACTTCTTCACCAACATCGAGCTGCCGGTCACGGTGGCCAACAACCTGTTGCAGGCGCGACCCTCACAGGCGCTGGGCAACACCGGACGCTTCTTCATCAATCTCACCATCGGCGTGGGGGGCCTGTTCGACCCTGCCACCAAAATGGGCTTGCCGCTGCAAACCACGGACTTCGGCATCACCCTCGCGCGCTGGGGCGTGCCCGATGGCGACTTCGTGATGCTGCCCCTGCTCGGCCCGAGCACGGTGCGCGACATGTGGCGCTACCCGGTGGACGGCTACTTCTTCGATCCGCTGAGCCTGATCGCGCAAAACCACGGCTTCAACTTCGGCGAGTACTACCTGCCGCAGGTGCTGTACGTGATATCGATGCGCTCGCAGCTGATCGATGCGGAAGGCTTCCTGCAGACGGCCTACGACCCCTACGCCTTCCTGCGCGACGCCTATCGCCAGCGCCGGCTGTACATGCTGTACGACGGCAACCCGCCGGCCGAGGTGATCGAGAAGATGCAGGGTGTCGACCAGCCCGGCTTCGACCCCGACGAGCTGCTCGAGCAGCAGAAGCAATGGGAGCAGCAGCACGCCACGTCGAAGCCGGCGCCGGCAAAGGATTGAGGCGCCCGCGTTACGCACACGAAAACGGGGCCATTGGCCCCGTTTTCGTGTGCGTGTCCATGCCTGCCGCTTCAGGCTGCCAGCAACAAGGCCTCCACGCCGCTGACCCGGGCCAGTGTGCGCAGCCCGTCCGGCACATGCTGCAGGCTCACGGTCTGGCCGCGTTCGCCCGCCGCGGCCAGTACGGCAAGCACGCAGGCCAGCCCGGCGCTGTCGCAGGAACGCACTCCGGCAAGATCGATCCGCGCGCGACCGCCTGCCCGCAATGCCTCGTTCAAGACACGCAATGCTTCAGTCGCAGTGGCGAAGCCCAGCGTGCCGGACACGGCCAGCGTGCCCGGTTCACTACGGTCCAGCCGGAAGCCGCTTTCAGCCGCCATTGGCCTTGCCGCCCTGTTCCATCTCCTTCAGCGCCTGATCGCCCTGGCTCTGCAGGTTCTTGATCAATTGATCGAGGCCCACCTTGCGGATCTCCGCGTCGACCTGGTTGCGGTAGTTGGTGATGTAGGAAATGCCTTCGATGATCACGTCGTAGGCCTTCCATTCGCCGCTGGCGGTCTTGCGGAACGCGAAGTCCACCGACACGGTCTTGCCGTCGCCGGTGGCCACCTGGGTGCGCACCACCGTGCGCTTGTCGTTGAGGTCGCCGGCGGACGGCAGCACCTTCACCGCGCCGTTGGTGTAGTCGAGCAGACCTTCGGCGTAGCGGCGGGTGATCGAGTTGTAGAACGCCTTGGCAAACTGCGCGCGCTGCTCGGGCGAGGCTTCCCGCGCATGCTGGCCAAGCACCAGGATCGCCGCGTAGTCCACGTCGAAGTGCGGCAGGAATACCTGGTTGATGATGCCGATCAGCTTCTCGCGGTTCTTCTGCAGCTCGGCCTTGTGCCCGGCCACGTCGGCGTCGAGCTGCCTGGCGATGCCTTGCACCACCTGGTCCGGGGTCTGCTGGGTGGCGGGCTGCTGGGCCGCAGACTGCTGGGCCATGGCCGGCGCGACGAGCGCGCCACCGAAGGCCAGGGCGATGGCGAGAGCCAGATGACGCATCATGCGGAAACTCCTGTGCAAACTGTGCGGGACGCCGGCTTCAGTGCTTGCCGGCGGGGGTGGTGGACGAGCCGGAATCCTTCTTGTTGTTGTCGTTGCTACCGGAACCGTTGACCAGGAACTTGCCGATCAGGTCTTCCAGCTGCATCGCCGACTGGGTCAGGATCATCTCGTCGCCGTTCTTCAGCATGTCCGGCGAACCGCCGGGCTGGATCGCAACGTACTGGCTGCCGATCAAACCGCTGGTGAACACCGCAGCGGAGGAATCGTCAGGGATCTGGTTGTACTTGTTGTCGATCGCCAGCGTCACCAGCGCGTCCAGCTTGGCCGGGTCGGCCTGCACCGAAGCCACCTGGCCGATCGCCACGCCCGCCATCTTCACCGGCGCGCCCGCCGACAGCGTGCCCACGTTGCTGAAGCGCGCGGTCACCTGGTAGGTGCCGCCGATGTTGTCGGCCGCGCCGCCGGCACCGAAGAACTTGCCCAGCATCTCCTCCAGCGGCTCGCTGGATCGGGTCAATGCCAGCTTGCCGCCGTCGGCGACGTACTTCTTCGCGTGGCCGTACTCGATGCCCACGTACTGGTCGCCGAGCAGGCCGCTGGTGAATACGGTCGCCACCGAATCGGCGGGTATAGTGTCGTAGCGCCTGTCGATCGACAGCTTCACGTCAGCCACCGACTTGCCCGACTCCAGCGCGATCGACTGCACCTGGCCCACGCGCACGCCGGCGATCTTCACCGGAGCACGCTCCTTCAGCTGGCCGATGTTCTCGAACTGCGCGTCGACGGTGTAGCTGGCGCCCTGGTGGCGGTTCGCCACCGAGCTGGTCTGAGTGGCGAGATAGGCCAGCGCGGCAAAGCCGAGCACGATGAACAGGCCGGTGCCGACGGCATAGGATTTTCTCTGGCTCACGGCGACATCCTCGAAGGTTTTCTGGAATCTCGAAAATCCGCCTTCCTGGCGGCTTTTCGAGTCGCCAAGCCCGGCGCATGTCCGGGCTTGGCTCCGCGATCAAGCACTCACGTGCTTGATCGCGGGCGGCACATCCATGTGCCGCGGGCACTACGATGCTTCCACGCGTCGTCATGGCGTCACATCAGGAACGCGGTCAGCACGAAGTCCAGCGCCAGGATGGCGATGGACGAGGCGACCACGGTGCGGGTGGTGGCGTAGGCCACGCCCTCGCTGGTGGGTGGCGCGGTATAGCCCTGGAACACCGCGATCAGCGCCACCACGGCGCCGAACGCCAGGCTCTTCCAGATCACGCCGCTGACGATGTCCTGCCACACGTCGACAGTGGCGGTCATGTTCGACCAGAACGTGCCGTTGTCGATGCCCAGCCAACTCACGCCGACCAGGTGGCCGCCGAAGATGCCCAGCGCGCAGAACACGCAGCACAGCAGCGGCATCGCGATCAGCCCGGCCAGGAAGCGCGGCGCCGCCACGTAGGCCAGCGGATCGACCGCCATCAGCTCCATCGCGGCGATCTGGTCGGTGGCGCGCATCAGGCCGATCTCGGCGGTGATCGCGGTGCCGGCGCGGCCGGCGAACAGCAGCGCGGTGACCACCGGGCCGAGTTCGCGGTAGATCGAGATCGCCACCACCGTGCCGGTGGCCGCGGTGCCGCCGAAGATCGACAGCACGTGGTAGAGCTGCAGCGCCAGCACCATGCCCACGAACAGGCCGCAGACCATGATGATGGTGAGGCTCATCGCGCCCACGAACCACAGCTGGCGCACCGTCTCGCGCGCATGGCGCAGGCTGCGCGGGACCGCCGCGAGGATCTGCAGCAGGAACAGCCCGCAATCGCCGATCTGGCCCAGCGCCTGGGTCACCACGTTGTCGCGCCCGATGCGTGCGTTCATGCGCCACCCCGCGGGAAACCCAGCGCCTCGGCGTAGTCGCCGGCCGGATACTGGAACGGCACCGGACCGTCCGCCTCGCCGCCGAAGAACTGTCGCGTCCACGGCGAACCGTCGTCCGCGATGGTGCGCGGATCGCCCTGCGCCACCACCTTGCCGTTCGCGATGAGGTAGATGCGGTCGGCGACCTGCTTGATCGCCTCCAGCTCGTGCGCTACCAGCACGCTGGTGATGCCCAGCGTCTCGTTGAGCGTGCGGATCAGCTTCAGCACCTGGTTCAGCGCGATCGGATCCAGGCCCACGAAGGGCTCGTCGTAGAGGATCAGCATCGGGTCGAACACGATCGCGCGCGCCAGTGCCACGCGCCGCGCCATGCCGCCGGACAGCTCGCTGGGCATCAGCTGCGCCGCGCCGCGCAGGCCCACCGCCTGCAGCTTGGTCAGCACCAGGTTGCGGATCAGCACTTCCGGCAACCTGGTGTGCTGGCGCAGCGGGAAGGCCACGTTCTCGAACACGTCAAAATCGGTGAGCAGGGCCGAGTTCTGGAACAGGTAGCCGATCTTCTCGCGCAGCGCGTACAGCGCTTCGCGGCCCAGTTCCGGCACGTTCTGCCCGTCCACGCGGACCTCGCCCGCATCGCCGCGCATCTGCCCGGTGATGTGCTTGAGCAGGGTGGTCTTGCCGGTGCCGCTGGGCCCCATGATCGCGGTGACCTTGCCGCGCGGGATGTCCAGATCCAGCGCGTCGAAGACCTTCTTGCCGTTGAGCACCGTGGTGAGGCCGCGGATGCGGATCAGCGTGTCGTCGGAGGGGACTGCGGCATTCATAGACGGGCTACGTTAGCGGAGCGTTGGAAGGCAGCCAAGCCGGGGAGCATTCCGGGCACGGTGTGGCGTTCAGGCCAGCAGCTCGGCGATCAAGGCTTCGTGCCGGCGGCATTGCAGCGAACTGCGCAGGCGCACCGCGCGCACGATGGCCTGCAACTCGTCCAGCGCTGCCTCGAAACGGTCGTTGACGATGATGTAGTCGAACTCGTGGGCATGGGCGATCTCGCCCCGTGAATTGGCGAGGCGCCGCTCGATCACCTCCGGCGCATCCGAGCCGCGGCCGCGCAGGCGGCGCTCCAGCTCGACACGCGACGGCGGCAGGATGAACACGCTCACGCAGTCGGGCTTGCTCGCGCGGATCTGCTGCGTGCCCTGCCAGTCGATCTCCAGCAGCACGTCGCGCCCCTGCGCCAGCAACGTGCCGACCTTGTCGCGCGAGGTGCCATACAGGTTGCCATGAACCTCGGCGTGCTCGAGAAAGATGCCCTCGGCGATCTCGCGTTCGAATTCCGCCCGCTCCACGAAGTAGTAATGCCGCCCGTACTGCTCGCCCGGTCGCGGCGGCCGCGTGGTGTGCGACACCGACAGCGAGATCGCCGGCTCGCGCTCCAGCAGCGCGTTGACCAGGGTGGACTTGCCAGCGCCCGAGGGCGCGGCGACCACGAACAGCGTGCCTGCTTCAATACTCATAGAGCTGCGCAGCGCGTTCGCCCCCTCTCCCTTCTGGGGAGAGGGTTGGGGTGAGGGGTCGGGACTTGCCAGGCACGCTCATTCAATGTTCTGCACCTGCTCGCGCATCTGCTCGACCAGCACCTTGAGCTCCACCGCCGCATTGGTGCTGCGTGCATCCACCGACTTGGAACCCAGCGTGTTCGCCTCGCGGTTGAACTCCTGCATCAGGAAGTCGAGGCGGCGGCCCACCGGTTCCTGCAGGCCCAGCACGCGACGCGTCTCGGCGATATGGGTGCTGAGGCGGTCCAGCTCCTCGTCCACGTCGCTGCGGGTGATCTGCAGCACCAGCTCCTGTTCCAGCCGGCCGGGGTCGGCAGGCTGCCTGAGATCCGCCAGCCGCGTCTCCAGCCGGGTGCGCAACGCAGCGCGGATCTCCGGCATCCACTCGCGCACCTGGGCCACGATGCGTTCGATCGCGTCCAGTCGCTCACGCAGGATCTGACCCAGCTTCGCGCCCTCACGTTCGCGGGTGGCCGTGAGCGCGTCCAGCGCTCGGTCCAGCACCTCGAACAGCGCGGCCTGCCGCGCCTCGGGATCGGCCGCTTCCTGCTGCAGCACGCCCGGGAAACGCAGCAGCTCGGTGAACTGCAGCTGCATGCCGGGAAATCGCGACTGCATGTCCAGGTTCAATTCGGACAGGCGGGACAGCAGCGCGTTGTTGACCTGCAGCGATTCGCTGCGCGACTCGCTGCTGCGCACGGTGATGTCCACCTTGCCGCGCGAGAGCCGTGCCGCGATGCGCTCGCGCAACTGGGACTCCAGGCTGCGCAGCTCGTCCGGCAGGCGCGGGGAGAGTTCCAGGTAACGATGATTGACCGTGCGCAGCTCGCAACTCAGCGTGCCGGCAGAGCCGCCGGTTTCGGCGGAGGCATAGGCGGTCATGCTGCGGATCATCGGCGGCCTGCGGACGGCGGGAAAGGTTGCAATGGTAAACTTTCCTACCCAGCCTTGCCCAACCGCTCCCATGAACCAGCCATCCCATCCAGGCGGCCGCCCCAGCGGCCGCGCCAGCGACCAGTTGCGCGCCGTCACCATCGAACGCCATTACACCCGCCACGCCGAGGGCTCGGTACTGGTGAGCTTCGGCGACACCCGCGTGCTGTGCACCGCCAGCATCGAGGATCGCGTGCCGCCGTGGCTGCGCGGCAAGGGCGAGGGCTGGGTCACCGCCGAGTACGGCATGCTGCCGCGCGCCACCCACACCCGCATGCAGCGCGAGGCCGCACGCGGCGGCCAGGGCGGCCGCACCATGGAGATCCAGCGCCTGATCGGCCGCAGCCTGCGCGCCTGCGTCAACCGCCAGGCGCTGGGCGAGCGCGTGGTCACGCTGGACTGCGACGTGATCCAGGCCGATGGCGGCACCCGCACCGCCGCGATCACCGGTGCCTACGTGGCCCTGGTCGACGCGGTGAATGCGCTGATGCAGCGCGAGAACCTCAAGCGCAGCCCGATCGTGGGCGCGGTAGCCGCGGTCTCGGTGGGCATCTACAAGGGCGAACCCGTGCTCGACCTGGACTATGCCGAGGATTCGGACTGCGACACCGACATGAACGTGGTGATGAACGACGGTGGCGGCTTCATCGAGGTGCAGGGCACCGCCGAAGGTCACGCCTTCCGTCGCGACGAAATGGACGCGCTGCTGGCGCTGGCCGAGAAAGGCATCGGCGAGCTGGTCGCCGCGCAGCGCGCGGCGCTGGCGCTCTGACCTCCCGCACGGTCACGCACCCATGGCCCAGTACATCGCCAGCTTCGCGCTCGTCGTGGCGAATTACGACGAAGCGATCGCGTACTACACCCGCGTGCTCGGCTTCGAGTTGCGCGAGGATTCGCCGCGCGGAAGCGGCAAGCGCTGGGTACTCGTGGCGCCGCGCGGTGCCGCAACCGGCATCCTGCTGGCGCAGGCGGCGAATGACCTCCAAGGCACGCGCATCGGCAACCAGACCGGCGGGCGCGTGGGATTCTTCCTCCACACCGACGACTTCGACCATGACTTCGCCGCGATGAAAGCGCGCGGCGTGCGTTTTGCCGAAGCTCCGCGCCACGAAGACTACGGCACCGTTGCAGTCTTCGAGGATATCTACGGCAATCGCTGGGACCTGTTGCAACTGAAGCCATGAAACTAGTTCTCGCCAGCGGCAACCCCGGCAAGCTCAGGGAATTCGGCGCCCTGCTTGCCGACAGCGGATACGAGGTCGTGCCGCAGGCCAGCCTCGGCGTGGACGACGTCGAGGAAACCGGCCTCACCTTCGTCGAGAACGCGCTGCTCAAGGCACGCCATGCCGCGCGCGCCACCGGCCTGCCCGCGCTGGCCGACGACTCCGGCCTGTGCGTGGACCATCTCGACGGCGCGCCCGGCCTTTATTCGGCGCGCTACAGCGGCGGCCACGGCGACGCCGCAGCCAACAATGCCAAGCTGCTGCACGCGCTGGAAGGTGTGCCGGAGGAACGGCGCGGCGCCTTCTTCATCTGCGTGCTGGTGCTGCTGTGCCATGCCGAGGACCCTGCCCCGCTGATCGCGGAAGCCCGCTGGCACGGGCGCATCCTCACCGAAGGCCGCGGCACCGGCGGCTTCGGCTACAACCCGGTGTTCCTGCCGGACGGCTACATGCAGAGCGTGGCCGAGATGGACGACGCACTGAAGAACCGCCTCAGCCACCGTGGCCAGGCGCTGGTCCTGTTGCACGAGCGACTGCGCGAACTGCATCCGGAATGAGCCTCGTCGCACCACCGCTGGCGCTCTACGTCCACATGCCGTGGTGCGTGAAGAAGTGCCCGTACTGCGACTTCAACTCGCATGGCCTGCGCGGTGCGCCGCCGCCCTACGCCGAGTACGTGGACCTGCTGCTGGCCGACCTCGACGCCGACCTGCGCGACTTCGGCAGCGCCGTACCCGGCCGCGGGATTGTCAGCGTGTTCTTCGGCGGCGGCACCCCCAGCCTGTTCGCGCCAGAGCTGGTCGCGCGCTTCCTCGACGGCGCCCGCACGCGGCTGCCATTCACAAGCGACTGCGAAGTCACCCTGGAGACCAATCCGGGCACCGTCGAGCACGGCCGCTTCGACGACTACCTCGCCGCCGGCGTGAATCGGCTCTCCTTCGGCATCCAGAGCTTCGACGACGACAAGCTGCAACGACTTGGCCGCATCCATTCCGCCGCGGAGGCGGAGGCGGCGGTGAAGTCGGCGCAGGACGCCGGCTACGCCAACATCAACCTCGACCTGATGTACGCGCTGCCGGCACAGGATCTCGACGGTGCACTGGCCGACGTCGAGCGTGCCATCACGCTGTCGCCCGCGCACATCTCGCACTACCAGCTCACGCTGGAGCCGAACACCGCGTTCGCCGCCAACCCGCCGCCGCTGCCCGACGACGACCACGCCTGGGCGATGCAGGAAGCCTGCGAGGCACGGCTGGCCGAAGCCGGCTACGGCCAGTACGAGATTTCCGCCTACGCGCAGGCGGACCGGCGCTGCGCGCACAACCTCAACTACTGGCGCTTCGGCGACTACCTCGGCATCGGCGCCGGCGCCCACGGCAAGCTCAGCGACGCGGCCACCGGCCAGGTGCGCCGGCGCTGGAAGACCCGCCATCCGCGGGCCTGGATGGAAGCCGCCGGTGGCGCGGCGCGCATCGGCGGCGACAACATCGTGGGCGCCGGCGAGCTGCCGTTCGAATACATGCTCAATGCGCTGCGCCTGATCGACGGCGTGCCGCTGGCCGACTTCAGCACCCGTACCGGCCTGCCGGCGGAACGCATCGCCACCCCGCTGGCCGAGGCGCGCCGCCGCGGCTGGCTGCTCGACGATCCGCAGCGGCTGCGTACCACCGCGCTGGGACAGCGTTTCCTCAACGACGTGATCGCAAGCTTTCTCGACTGACCGGCGCCGCCGGCCGTAGCGGCCCCGCCGCAACCCGCCTACACTTTCTCCCAGGGGAATCGACGGAAGCGCGTCATGGATGCCGAGCACCTGCAACGGCACTCGAACACCGCCACGGCCGGCCGCACACGCGGCCGCTGGCCGGCGCGCACGCAGCGCCTGCTCGGCGTGATCGGTCCGTTGTGCGCGCAATGGCTGGAGCCGGCGCTGCAGCGATGCCTGGACCACTTCGACCACGAGCTGTACCTGCAGGCCGAACGCTCGCGCAGCCATCTCGAACAGCAACACTGCTTCGACAGCCGCGCGCTGCTGCAACTGCAGCGCGCAGCCTTCATGCAGGCCTACGCCGACCATCTGCGCAACGGCTTCGCGCGCCTGGGCGAGACCGGTGAAACCGCGGACGAATCGCTCGCGCACCAGCCGCTGAGCCTGCTCGAACGCGGCGAACACGAGCTGACCGCCGCTCTGGACAAGGTCGCCTCGCGCGGCGAGGCACACCACAGCCTGCCACTGACCGAACTCGCCTACCGTTTCGCCGTGCTGGTCGGCGCCGCGCCGCTGGAAGGAGCGGCGCTGCCGATCGCACCGGCCGGCCTGGCCGGAGCGATGCGCGCCGCCATCGCCACCATGGACCTGCCACCCGAACACCAGCTGCTGCTGCTGCAAAGTTTCGAGCAGGCGGTGATCGTGGCGGCAGGACCGCTCTACGAAGTCGTCAACGCGCAATTGCTGGGCGACGGCCTGCTGCCGCAGTTGCGCCCATATGCACCGCCGCGCGCCGTACCCGCCGCACGCGCCGCTGTTGCCGGCGAGACGCCATCCGCCGCCGCCTCATCTCCCGAGGCCGCCGCGGCAGCCGGCGCGCCGCAGGCGCCGATCACCGTGCTGGAAACCCTGCGCGACCTGCTCGCCCAGCGCCGCGTCGGCGTGAGCGGCACCGCCGCCCTGGGGCGGGCAGCCACGCCGGACGAACTGCAGACCGCGCTGGGCGCCCTGCAGCAGCACCTGGCCCAGGTCACCGACCAGGCCAGCCGCGAACTGCGCAGCGCCCAGCGCCTGCGCGACGAACTGCTGCTGCAGCTCAACGCCGACAAGCCGGAAGGTGCCGCGCCCACGCGGCTCAGTGCCGAGCAGGACGACACGGTGGAACTGGTGGCGATGCTGTTCGAGCAGATCGGCCGGCAATTGCACCACGGCCCGCACGCCCGCTCCGTGCTTGACGACCTGCAGTTGCCGATGCTGCGTCTCGCCGTCACCGACCGCGACTTCTTCGACCAGCGCGAACATCCCGCGCGGCGCCTGCTCGGTGCCGTGGCCGAGGCCGCCAACGACTGGCTGGACGGCCCTGACGGCGAGGCCGACCATCAGCTCACCACACGGCTGAACCAGCTGGTCGAACGCGCCCGGCACGAGCCGCCCAGCGCCGGTCTCTACACCAGCCTGCTGGCTGACATCGAGCATCATCTCGGCCAGCTGAGTCGTCGCGCGCAGGCCGCCGAGCGCCGCCACGTCGAGGCGATGCAGGGTCGCGAGCGGCTGGACCTGGCCCGTCATCGCGCTGGCGAGCTGCTGGCCGAGCGCTTCGCCGCGAATCCGCCGCGCGGCCTGCTGCGCGCCCTGCTCGACCGCGCCTGGGCCGACGTGATGGCGCTCACCCTGTTGCAGCACGGCGAGGAAAGCCCCGCTTTCGCGCAGCGCCTGCGCGTCACCGACCAGCTGCTGGGCAGCCTGCCGGTGGACGACACCGACCTGCTGCGCCGCGAGGTGCAGGCCGGCCTGCAGCAGATCGGCATGCATGCCGAGGAAGCCAGCCAGGTGGCACTGCGCCTGATCGGCAAGGAACCGGCTCCCCCGGTTGCCGCCGCGGTGACGCCACTGCCCATGCCTCCGGCACCGGCCGCCGTGGAACCGGCAGCGCCTGCCACCGCAGCGCCTGCACCACAGGCTGCCATCGCCCACGCCACGGAGACCCGACCCGCCGCTCCCGCTGCCGCACCCGCGGCGACCGTGGCCGCTCCGTCCGCCGCCCCCGTCCCGGCGACACCCGCCCCCGACCTGCCCAGCGCCACCGATCTCGCGCTGCGGCTGAAGCAGCGCCAGCGGCTGGGCGAGTCGCCGCATGCCAGGGCGGCGACGGCGACCGACGACACCGAGCCACCGCTGGGTCCGCAGGAGGCGCGCATCCACAATCGCCTGCGCCAGCTGCCCTATGGCAGCTGGTTCGAGTTCACCGACGCGGCCACGGGCGAAATCACCCGGCGCAAGCTGGCCTGGTTCTCGCCGGTCACCGGCAACAGCCTGTTCGTCACCCGTCGTGGCCAGCGCGGCGAGGAGCTGAACCTGCGCGAGCTGGCCCGCGCGATGGCCGCCGGCCAGGTGCGCGAGCTGCCGCCGCAGCGCGACGGCCTGCTCGACCGCGCCTGGCACGCACTCACCGGCAACCTGCTGCACAACGACGCGCCGCCTGCGCCCGGAGCCCGTCCATGAGCACGCGCGAGCAACGCCGTGCGCCACGCAAGCCGGTCGATGCCGGCATCGTGGCGATCGACACCATCGCCGAGCAGCCGCTCGGCCACCTGTGCAACCTGTCGGCCAGTGGCCTGCTGCTGATCGGCGGCCGCGAACCGCGCAGCGAAGGCATCTACCAGGTGCGCCTGCCGCTGCCGGACGTCGGCGGCAGCATCGAACTCGGCCTGCAGGAGCAGTGGCACGAACCAGCGGCCAGTCCCGGCCAGTACTGGGCCGGCTACCGCATCATCGCGATCGGCCATGCCCACGGCGAGCTGCTGGAGCGCTGGTTGCGGCAGACCTGAGCGCCACGCGCATTCCCCGCCGGGCCGCCCGGTCGCCACGCGCTACACTGGCGGGCCGACGTCCCCGCCCGGAACCCGCATGAACGCCCTGCCAGCCACGCTCTATCCTTCGCATCTCGCCACCCTGCGCGAACGCGCGGATCGGGCGCTGGCACTGGGCGGTTTCGACCATCTGCTGGTAGCCGCCGGCACGCCACCCGGCAAATTCCTCGACGACCAGGACTACCCGTTCGTCGCCAACCCGCACTTCAAGCCCTGGTTGCCGCTGACCGACGCGCCCGCCAGCTGGATCGCCTACACGCCCGGCGCGAAGCCGAAGCTGGTGTTCGTGCAGCCACGCGATTACTGGCACGTGGTGCCGGAAGCGCCGCACGGCTACTGGGTGGAACACTTCGACATCGTCACCGTGCGCAGCGCCGCGGAGGCCGTGGCGCAGCTGCCAAAGGGCCGCAGCGCGGTGCTCGCGCCGGCCTGCCCCGCCATCGATGGCCTGGAGGTCAACAACCCGCAGGCCGTCCTCGACTATCTGCACTGGCACCGCAGCTACAAGACACCGTACGAACTGGCACTGATGCGCGAGGCCAGCCGCATCGGCGCGCGCGCGCATCGCGCCGCCGCGGCCGCGTTCCGCGCCGGCGAGAGCGAGTTCGGCATCCACCTGGCCTATCTCGCCGCGGCGCGACAGATCGACGCCGAGCTGCCCTATGCCAGCATCGTGGGCCTCAACGAGCACGGCGCGGTGCTGCACTACACGAACTTCGACCGCACGCCGCCCGCCGAGCACCGCTCCTTCCTGATCGACGCCGGCGCCAGCTGCGCGGGCTACGCCAGCGACATCACCCGCACCTACGCGGCACCGCGCGCCGCCGAGTTCCAGGCGCTGATCGACAGCATGGACGCCGCCCAGCAGGGCTATGCGGCGAAGGTGCGGGCGGCCCAGAGTTATCCCGCACTGCACCTGCATGCCCACCATGTGCTCGCCGACGTGCTGCGCGAACACGGTTTCATCCGCCTGAGCGCGGAGAGTGCGGTGGAATCCGGTGTCACCTCGGCATTCTTCCCGCACGGCCTCGGCCACCCGATCGGCCTGCAGGTGCACGACGTGGCCGGCTTCCAGGAAAGCGAGCGTGGCGGCAGCATCCCGCGTCCCGCCGGCCACCCCTATCTGCGCATGACCCGCGTGCTGGAACCCGGCATGGTCGTGACCATCGAGCCGGGCCTGTACTTCATCGACATGCTGCTGGCCGAACTGCGCGACAAGCCGGTCGCCGCCGACATCGACTGGGCCACGGTGGATGCCTTCCGCCAGTACGGCGGCATCCGCATCGAGGACGACGTGGTCTGCACCGACGGCGTGCCGGAAAATCTCACGCGCGACGCCTTCGCACAACTCGGCTGATCTCCCGTAATCTCCCGCACATCATGGGGAAGCCATCCGCCACGCCGCGGAAGGCCGCATGAAGTTGCACCCTGCCCAACGCATAATGCGTGCATCGGACAGGGGATGCGGAATATGACGGTCGCACTCGACCCAGCATTGATCGTGGAGGACGATGTCGCCACCCAGCAGCGTCTTGCGCGCCTGCTGGCCACGGCCGCCGACAGCGACACGCGCATCGCCGTGGCCAGCAGCGTCGCGGAAGCCAAGGCGCACATCGCCGGACGAACGCCAGCCATCGCCCTGATCGACATCGGCCTGCCGGACGGCAGCGGCATCGATCTGATCCACTGGTTGCGCCATCGCCATCCAGAAGCGGCGACCGTGGTGATATCCGCCTGGGGCAACGAGGAAATCGTGCTCGCCGCCCTGCAGGCCGGCGCGACCGGCTACCTGCTGAAGGAACGCGATGACGTCGAACTGCAACTCGCATTGCAGAGCATCCAGCGCGGCGGCGCACCCATCGACCCCTTCGTCGCGCGACGCATCCTGACCCTGCTGCCGGCCGCCCAACCCGCCGCGGCCGCGAGCGACGAGGGGCACGCGCTGTCCGAACGCGAGACCGAGATACTGCGGCTGGTCGCGCGCGGCTACAGCAACCGCGAGATCGCGGAACTGACCGCGCTGTCCCGCTTCACCATCGAGGGCTACACCAAGGCGATCTACCGCAAGCTGGCGGTCGGTTCGCGGACCGCCGCCGTGTTCGAGGCCAAGTCGCGCGGGCTGCTGCGTTGACGGCACGCTTGTGCGTCATGCTGCTAGCCCTTCTGGCGCTGCTGGCAGGCTGCGCGCGGCAACATCCAGGTGCGTCGCCAACAACACGGGTCCAGACACTGCAGCACGCCGAGGCCGCGCCCTCCGGCTGGGACGCCACCGCGCCACCCGTTGCCGGCTGGGTGCCGGTCAAGCTGACGGACTTCTGGGACAAGCGCTGGCCGCGCCACAATGGCGTGGTGTGGTACCGGCTGCACTGGAACCAGGCCGACCCGAATGCGCCCATCGGCCTGCTGCTGGATTATGTCTGCCTGGCCGACGAGGTCTGGGTCAACGGCAGCCTGCTCCACCGCGACCCCAGCCTGGTCGAACCGCTGTCGCGGCGCTGGATCACGCCGCAGTACTTCGTGCTCGACCAGCCGCTGCTGCACGCGGGAGAAAACACGCTGCTGGTGCGCGTCTCCGGGATAGCCGCCTATCAGCCAGGCCTCGGTGTGGTGCGGATCGGCGACCCCGAAACCGTGCAGGCGATCTATCGCAAAGGCATGTTCTGGCGCTTCGACATCCACCTGTTCAACTTCGCGATAAGCGCGGTGCTCGGCGTGCTGTTCCTGATGTTCTGGCTGCTGCGTCGACGCGAGACGGTATTCGGCTGGTACGCCCTCACCACCTTGCTCGGCGCCGGTTATGCCTGGACCTTCGTGACCTTGAGCCCATGGCCGTTCGCCACCACCGATGGCTGGGAGTCCATGAACGCCGCGCTTTACGTGGCTTCGACCAGCACGTTCTGCATCTTCCAGCTGCGCTTCTGCGAACAACGCTGGCAACGTACCGAAACCGCACTGCTGCTGTACTCCGCCGCCAGCCTGCTCGCGACGCTGCTCGCGCCACATGTCATGGGGCCGCTGCGTAACGTATGGGCGCTGCCCATGATCGTGCCCAATTACGCGGCCATCATGCTTTTCCTGTGGTATGCCATACGCACGCCGCGCGCCGACCTGCGCGTGATGGCCGCCTGCATGCTGGTGCCCGCGCTGGTTTCGCTGGCCGACCTGCTGGTCTACTTGCAGATCGCCTCCAGCAGCGACTACGACATCGGCGCGGCAACCACTCCGCTCACCCTGGTCGGCATGGGTTTCGCCGTCGCCTGGCGATTCTCCGCCGCGATGCGCCGCGTGGAAGGCTTCAACGCCGAACTGCGCCACGAAGTGGATGTGGCCACCACACAGCTATCCGAGACCCTGTCGCGCGAACACACGCTGGCGCTCAGCCATACCCGCATCGGCGAGCGCCTCAACCTGGTGCGCGACCTGCACGACGGCTTCGGCGGCAGCCTGCTGGGCGCCATCACTTCGCTGGAGCAGTCGCCGCCCTCGCCAGAGGCCACCCGCACCGTCGCCACGCTGAAGGAATTGCGCGACGACCTGCGCCTGGTGATCGACACCACCACCCGCGAGCAGGACACCGACCTCGCCGGCCTGCTGGCGCCGCTGCGCCACCGCTGGAGCCAGCGGCTGGAAACCGCCGGCATCGACAGCTTCTGGCGCTTCGACGGCCTGGACGACTGCCGCCTTGACGCTGCCCGCAGCCTGGACTTGCTGCGCTTCCTGCAAGAGGCGCTGACCAACGTGCTCAAGCACAGCGGCGCCTGCCGGGTCGACCTGCTCGTGCGCCACGCGCACGAGCAGTTGCATGCCGAAGTCCGCGACGATGGCCGCGGCTTCGATCCCGCCAACCTTGCTTCTCGGGGTGCCGGCCTTGCCAGCCTGCACAGCCGCGCCGCCCGCCTTGGCGGTAGGCTCGCCGTCCAGGCGGCACCCGGCGCGGGCGCCGCCCTGCAACTGGATTGCCCCGCGCCCTGACTCCCGACTTCGGGGGCCACCGCCATCCCACCCCCGATTTCGGGGATACCCAGATCCTTCACCCCCTGATTAATGTGACGCCGCTCGCAAAGCGACGCTCAAGTATCGAGCGCGTCATCCAGGGGGAAAGCCATGCCACGCGCGATCCATTTCATCTCGGGCCTGCCGCGCTCGGGATCCACTCTGCTCGCCGCGCTGCTGCAGCAGAACCCGCGCTTCCACGCCGGCATGAGCGGCCCGCTCGCCGGCCTGCTCGGCGCGCTGCTCGGCGAGATGAGCGAACGCAACGAGTTCGCGGTCTTCCTCGACGATGCCAAGCGCCGGCGCATCCTGCGTGCATTGTTCGACGAGTTCTATGCCGACAGCACGACGAAGGTAGTGTTCGACACCAGCCGCGCCTGGTGCGCGCGCATGCCTGCGATCGCCGACCTGTTCCCCGAGGCGAAAGTCATCGCCTGCGTGCGCGAGCTGCCGTGGATCATCGACAGCATCGAGCGGCTGGTGCAGAAGAACCTTTACAGCCCCTCCTCGATCTTCAACTACACGTCAGGCGGCACCGTCTACACCCGCGCCAACGGCGTGGCTGGTGCCGACGGCATGGTGGGCTTCGCCTATGACGCGCTGAAGCAGGCCTGCTACGGCACGCAGGCCGACCGCCTGCTGCTGGTGCAGTACGAAACTCTCACCAGCCAGCCAGCGCGCGCGCTGGAGGCGATCTACGACTTCATCGGCGAGCCATGCGCCCCGCACGACTTCCAGCATGTCGACTACGACGTGGCCGAGTTCGACCGCCGCGCCGGCACCCCAGGCCTGCACACCGTGCGCGGCAAGGTGAAGGCCGAGCCGCGCAAGACCCTGCTGCCGCCCGACCTGTTCCAGCGCTTCGCCGGTGACGCCTTCTGGAACGATCCCCAGCGCCTGCCCGAGGGGCTGCGCATCGTCTGACGCGCACCACCATCGCGCCCCCATCACCAGCACACCACCGCGCCGCATCCCAGGGATCAAGCCATGAATCGCATCTACAGCCTTGTCTGGAATCGCATACTGGGCGTATTGCAGGTCGCCTCCGAACTGGTCCGCGCCGGAAACAAAGGTAGCGGAGCAAATGGCATGGGAGCGTCGCCGCTGCATCGCCGCCCTTTGGCGGCAGCGTTGCTGACGGCACTCGCGGCAGGCAGCAGTATGCTGTCAGCAACGGCCATGGCTGCCCCTGGCGTCTACAACGTCGTCCTGGCCACCGACGATGGCAGCGGCAACACGATTGGCTCGCTGAGCTGGGCGATCGGCCAGGCCAACGCGAATCCCGGCAGCACGATCTCGATCCTGCTGGCGCCCGGCACCACCATTACCGAAACGGGCACTCTGCCCCCGCTGAGCAATGCAAGCATCGCCGGTTCGCTGCAGATCGTGGGACCGAATGCGATGCCGCTGGCGGTCTACGGCGTGACGCTCGGCATTGGCACGAACACCGCGCAGCTGACAGCCGCCACAGCAGGTAGTGGCGGCAATGGCGCCGATGGCGCGAACGGCTCGTACAGTGCCGGCGGCGCAGGCAACGCAGGCAGCACAGGCAGCGCGGCGCCAGGAGTGCTGCTCGCCACCGGCACGACCGCCTCTCCGGATTCGATAACGCTCGAGAATTCCGGCAGCGTGGCCACCGGCGGCAATGGTGGTGATGGCGGCATCGGTGGCACCGGCGGTACGGGCGACGCTGGAGGGCTTATTGTTTATCCGGCGCCCATCAACAAAGCCCTCGGCTATGCCGGCGGCAATGGTGGCAATGGCGGAGACGGAGGCGATGGCGGTACCAGCGTCAGCGGCACCAATTTCACCCTGGACAGTCAGGGTGCGATCACCGGCGGTACAGGTGGTAATGGCGGCGACGGGGGGGCCGGCGGCAACGGCGGCAGCGGTGCGCAAACAGGCTTGCCGGGTGGCCCGGGCGGTAACGGCGGCGACGGTGGGGCCGGCGGAAAAGGTGGCGATGGCGTCAGCGGCAGCAGCTTCACCTTGACCAATCACGGCAGTGTTGCAGGCGGCATGGGTGGCAATGCCGGCATGGGTGGTGCCGGCGGTCTGGCCGGCGCCAATGGACAAGGCATTAGCAGTTTTTTTCAAGTCGATGGCTCCGCCGGCTTGCAGGGTCTGGGTGGAATGGGGGGGAGCGGCGTCAGCGGCAGTTATTTCACCGCGGCCAATTACGGCACGATCGCCGGAGGGGCTGGTGGCACAGGGGCGGGAGGAAACGGCGGGTATGGGCTTGATGGCACTTCGTTTACGCTGGTCAACTTCCATGACATTTCCGGCGGCATCGGCGCGCACGGCACCGACAGCGGTAATTCCAGCGGTGTTGGGAACAACGGCGCAGGCGGCAGCTCCGCTGGCAGCAACGGTGGAGACGGCGGCAGCGGCGCAAACGCTAACGGGGCTGGCCAGGCCGGCAACGGTGGTGCGGCTGTCGCCGGCAGTGGTTTCACGCTGACCAACAACAGCAGCTTGGCGGGCGCCTCCGGTGGCAGCGGTGGTAGCGGCGGTAATGCCAGCACGGGCGGCGTTGGAGGTGCGGGTGGATCAGGTGCCTATGCTCTTGACGGTGGCACCGGCGGCACCGGCGGTACGGGCGGCATGGGCGGCGCGGGCGGCATGGGCGGCCATGGCGGCGCGGGCGTCGATGCCGGCAATTCCACGCTGACCAACAGCGGCAGCATTGCGGGCGCGACAGGCGGCAACGGCGGCAACGGCGGTGCCGGCGGCAACGGCGGTATGGGTGGCATGGGTGGCGATGGCTATGGTGGTCGGTTTGCAGCCGCCAACGCTGGCAGTGGCGGCGGCGGCGGTACCGGCGGCGCGGGTGGCAACGGCGGTGCGGGCGGCGACGGTGGTGCGGGCGTCACTGCGAATGGTGCTGTTGGCCTGACCAATCTCGCCACCGGCATCATCACCGGCGGCGACGGTGGCTGGGGCGGCGAAGGTGGCGCAGGCGGCGCGGGGGGCACGGGCGGCGGCGGCGGCGCAGGCATTCAAGGTACGCTAAACAACCCCGGTAGTAGCGGCGGCAACGGCGGCGCAGGCGGTGCAGGCGGCAACGGTGGCAATGGCGGCAACGGCGGCAACGGTGGCGCGGGCATCGATGGAAGCGCCTTCACCTTGACCAATGACGGCGTGGTCCAGGGCGGTGTTGGCGGCGGTTCGACCGCCGGCACCGGCGGTGCCGGCGGCGCGGGCGGCTACGGCGGTTTTGGCCAGCCCTACGGCAGCTCGGGCGCAAGCGGGGCCACCGGCGCCAGCTCCAGGTTTGTTGCCGTCGGCGGCAACGGCGGCGCAGGCGTCGGCGGCAGTTCCTTTACGGTAACCAATCAGGGCACCATCCAAGGCGGCGATGGGGCCATAGCCGGTGTCTATGGTCTTGGAGGCACCGGTGGCGCCGGCGTCGGCGGTACGTCCTTCAATCTGACCAACGAGAGCCACATTGGTGGGGGCTCCGGGGGCGATGTCAACGCCGGCGGCACCGGTGGCGCCGGCGGTGCCGGCGTGAGTGGCGTTTCCACACTCACCAATAGCGGCAGCATTGAGGGCGGCCCTGGCGGCTCTACAGGTTCGGCCCTGGTCCCCGGCGTAGGTGGGGCTGGCGGTGCGGGTATCAGTAGCAACGCAGGGATGTTGACCAACACCGGCGCGATCACGGGCGGCAACGGCGCGGCTGGCGCGGTGGGCGCCAATACCAGCGGCCTCAGCGTTGTCAGCCTCGGTGGCAATGGCGGCAACGGCGGCAACGGCATGGACGGCAGTGCCTTCACGCTGAGCAACAGCGGCACCATTACCGGCGGCGCAGCCGGCAATGGAGGTTACGCCTCCGGAGGACTGGGCGGCGCCGGCGGCAACGGCGGCGCCGGCGTCATGGGAAGTTCGCTCACGCTGACCAACGACGGCAGCATCGTCGGAGGGGTAGGCAGCAGCGGTATTACCGACAGCGTTACCGGCAGCGGCCCTCCAGGCATCCACAGGTCTCCCGATCCCAGTGCCGGCAACGCCGGTGCCGGCATCGTGTCCACCGGCTCCAGCACAATCATCAACGCGGGCTTGGTCAGCGGTGGCTTGTCGCAAGGAGGCACGGGCGCGCCCGCTGATGCAGTCGACCTTTCCGGCGGCGGCAACACGCTGACGCTGGAGAGTGGTTACAGCTTCACCGGCAATGTGGTCTCGACCAGCGGCGCGACGAATGGTGGGGACACACTCGCGCTTGGCGGCAGCGCCAACGACACATTCGACCTCACGCAGATTGTCGGCACCCAGCCCACGTCCTGGACCGGCACGGTGCAGTACTACGGCTTCCAGGCCTACGACAAGACAGGCGCCAGCACCTGGACACTGGTCGGCGCGGGCAGCAGCTCCCAGAACTGGAACATCGCGGATGGCACGTTGCAGGGCGATGCGACGGCATTCGCCGGCAACATCACGTTCAATCCCGGCACGGGCGATACGGCCGGGGTCGTGTTCGACCAGGGCAGCGGCGACGCCAACAGTGGAACCACCGCCACCTATGCCGGCGTCATCTCCGGTGACGGCAGTCTGACGAAGATCGACGACGGCACGCTGATCCTGACTGGGGCCAATACTTACACCGGCAATACCACGATCAGTGCAGGCACCCTGCAGATCGGCAACGGCGGCGCGGCTGGTTCGATCACGGGCGACGTAACAGACAGTGGAGTCCTTGCCTTCGACCGTAGCGATGCGGCGACCTTCGGCGGCGTGATTTCAGGCACCGGCACACTGATCCAGGAAGGAACCGGCAGTCTCGTGCTCAACGGCAACAGCAGCGCCTTCGCCGGAGACACCATCGTGCAATCCGGCACGCTGATCGTGGGCAATGTGGCGAACAACGGCGCGTCGCTGGGCGGCAATATGACGGTGGATCCGGGCGCAACCCTGGCCGGCCTCGGCAGCGTGGGCACCACCGATCCGAGCACGACGGAAATCCAGTCCGGCGGCACGCTGGCACCCGGCAATGCCTTCACCCTTGGCACGCTGACGGTGAACGGCAACCTGCAACTGGATCAGGGCAGCACGATGGACATTGCCGTCGGCGCGCCGGGTGCGGGCAGCAATCCGTATGCGCAGTCGGGCGCTGGCGACAGCGTGACCGTGAAGGGCAACCTCACCCTCAGCGGCGCCACGCTCAACGTCACCGATGGGGTCGGCATGGGTCCGGGCCTGTACAACGTCTTCAGCTACAGCGGCACGCTGACCGAATCCAATGGCGGCCTGACCCTGGGCGCCACGCCGTCCGGCCAGACGCTGTTCCTGCAGAACCTGACGACGCAGAAACAGATCAACCTGATCGACACCACCGGGTACACGGTGGACTTCTGGAACGCGAACGGACAAGCCAGCCCCAGGCAGATGGGTGGCGGCAGCGGCACATGGTCCGCGATCTCGCAAGCGTGGACGGATGCAATGGGCATCGTGCCGAATGGCCGGATGTCGCCGCAGCCGGGTTTCGCGATCTTCGGCGGCACTGCGGGCGCAGTGTCGGTGGACGACAGCGCCGGCGGCGTCAGCGCCACCGGCCTGCAGTTTGCGGTGAACGGTTACACGCTCAGCGGCGGCGCGTTGACCTTGGTGGCCAGCAACGGCGTCGCGCCGGTCGTCAACGTGGGTGACGGCAACAGCAACAGTACCGGCGTGACAGCGACGATCGACAACGTGCTGGCCGGCACGGACGGACTCACCAAGACCGACTACGGCACCCTGGTGCTGGCTGGCGCCAACACTTACGGCGGCACCACGACGGTAGATGGCGGCACGTTGGAGATCGTGCCGGGCGGCGTGCCGGGCACCGGCGCCGTGGTGGTGGACAACAGCGCCGGCCTGGCCTCGACGTTGCGCGTGGTCAGCGGCACAACGCTGGCCAACCTCATCGAGCTGAACAACGGCGCGACCCTGGACAACGCGGGCACGCTCGACGATACCGGCAGCCTTGTCACGGTGGTCTCGACCAGAGGCACGGCGACCGTCGACAACACGGGCAGCATCACGGGAGGGGCAATCGGTGCACTGCTGCAGGACGGCGGCTCGATCACCAACGCCGGCGGCAGCATCCAGGGCGGCTTCGCGGGGGCGCTGCTCACCGGAGCCAGCAGCACCGTCGCCAACAGCGCTGGCGGCAGCATCGAAGGTTCGGTATATGGCGTGATGCTCGGCCATGGCGGCACAGTCACCAACGGCGCGGGCTCGCTGATCGAGGCTACCGGTACCGCTTCCGGCGACTGCAACACGAACGGCGACTGCGCGATCCTCGCGGAGTCCGGCGGTGGCGCGCTGCGCCTGAGCAATGCCGGCCGCATCGCCGGCAACGTGCAGATGGACCCGAGCCAGGCCAACACCGTGGAGCTGACCGCGGGTGGCAGCATTGCGGGCGATCTCGCGATCGGCACGAACACGTCCGCCACGCTGACGTTGGACGGCGCCAACAGCACGCCGCAGCTGTATTCGCAGGCGGTGACCGGCACCACCACGTTCGCCGGTGCGCTGGTCAAGAGCGGCAGCGGCACCTGGGTCATCGACAACAACGCCCTGTCGAACGCGGCGGGCACCACGATCAACGCCGGTACCTTGCAAGTGGGCAATGGCGGCTCCGCGGGTTCGATCGGCACGGGCAACGTCGCCGACAACGGCACGCTGGCCTTCGACCACAGCGACGCGGTGAGCTACGCCAATGTGGTCAGCGGCAGCGGCACGTTGACGCAGATGGGCAGCGGCACGCTGACCTTGACCGGCGCCAACACCTACACCGGCGGCACCACGATCAGCGCCGGCACCCTGGTAGCGAGCACGACCAGCCTGCCCGGCAACAGCAACGTCATCGACAACGCGGCGCTGGTGCTGGACCAGACCAGCGACGGCGTCTTCGTCGCCGCCATCTCCGGTGACGGAAGCTTCACCAAGGCCGGCAGTGGCCTGCTTGTGCTGGACGGCGACAGCCGTGCCTTCACCGGCACCACCACCGTGCAGGCCGGCACGCTCGAGGTCGGTGACGCAAGTGCACCGTCGACCACACTGGGCGGCAACGTTGCCGTCGCCGTGGGCAGCATGCTGCGCGGCCACGGCACTATCCTCGGCAACGTCAGCAACGAAGGCACGCTGTGGGCCGGCGGCTCCATCGGCACGCTCACGATCCAGGGCAACTACACCCAAACCGCCAACGGCGTGTTCGAAGTGGAAGCCACGCCCGGTGGCCAGGCCAGCCTGCTGAGCGTCGGCGGCACCGCCAGCCTGGCCGGCACGGCGCTGGTGTTGTCTGATAGCGGCAACTGGGCACCGCGCACGAACTACACCGTGCTCACTGCCGCCGGCGGCGTCAGCGGCCGGTTCGCCTCCGCCAGCGACAACTTCGCCTTCCTGGCCCCGGTGCTGACCTATGCTCCGAACGCGGTGACGCTGTCGCTGGAGCGCAACGACATCAATTTCAACAGCGTGGTGCAGACGTCCAACCAGCGGGCCGTGGCAACGGCGGCGGACCCGCTGGGTTTCGGCAACCCGGTCTATGACGCGCTGGTGGTGCTGGACGCGGCGACCGCACGCCGCGCCTTCGACCAGCTCTCCGGCGAAATCCACGCCTCCACCCGCACCGCCATCGCCGACAACGACCACTACGTGCGCGACGCGATCAACCAGCATCTCGCGGGCCAGAGCAACGACGCGGACGGCCTGGACGTCACCGACGCCGACGGCGTCACCGCATGGACGGCCGCGTGGGGCCACTGGGGCAACCACGACGGCGACGGCAACGCCTCGACGCTGGACGACAACGGCAGCGGCCTGCTGTTCGGGGCGGACATGCCGGTAGGCGGCACGGCGCGGGTCGGCGCGGTGATGGGCACGGGGCAAGGCACGGCGCGCGTCGATGCGCTGGGTTCGTCCGCGCATGTGATCGACCAGCACCTGGGCATCTACGGCAGCACGCAGACCGGCGCGCTGCTGTGGCAAGGCGCGGCGATCTACGGCTGGCAGAAGGTGGACACCAACCGTCCCGTCGACTTCGGCACGTTCGATGGCACGGCCGTCAGCAGCTACCGCGCCCACACCGCGCAGGCCTATGTCGATGCCAGCCTGCCGTTCGTGCAGGGCAGCACCACGCTGGCGCCGTTCGTGAACCTGGCCGTGGAACGGCTGGGCACGCCGGACGTGCAGGAGAACGGCACGCCGATGGCGCTGGACGTGGCTGCGCAGGACAGCACCCTCGGCTATGGCACGCTGGGCCTGCGCGCCGCGTTCGACCTCGGCACACCGGACCACGGCCTGCATGCCCACGCCAGCCTCGGCTGGCAGCATGCCTGGGGCGACACCCTGCCCGTCGACACGATGCACTTCGAAAGCGGCGGCGACAGCTTCGCCATCGCCGGGCTGCCGGTGCTGCGCAATGCGGGGGTGTTCACCACCGGCCTCAGCTTCACCGTTGCGCCGAGTGTGTCGGTGGACGGCAGCTATCAGGGGCAGTTCGGCCAGCACACCAAGGACCAGTCCGCGCGCATCAGCCTCGACTGGAAGTTCTGAGGCCCGCGGAGCGGCCACGGAGGGCCGCTTCCGCCTCAACGCCCGGCCAGCAACGCCTCGATCGCCTCGACTTCCTTCGGCACGGCGGCACTGAGCACCTCGTTGCCGTCGCGGGTCACCGCCACGTCATCCTCGATGCGGATGCCGATGCCGCGCCAGCGTTCGTCCACGCCATGTTCGTCGGGCGGTACGTAGATGCCCGGCTCCACCGTCACCACCATGCCGGTTTCCAGTAAGCGCGAGACGCCGTCGATGCGGTAGTCGCCCGCGTCGTGCACGTCCAGGCCCAGCCAGTGGCCGGTCTTGCCAGGAAAGTAGCGCTTGTAGCTGCCTGCGGCGATCGCATGGTCGACACCGCCACGGCTGCGCAGCGCGTGCAACAGCTCGGCTTCCACCTCGTACTCGTACCGCCCCGGCAGCGCGCTGCGCCATGCGGCAAGGTGGGCCTGAGCGGCGATGCCGGCGGCCGCACGCATCAGCTTCAATTCGCCGGCAATACCCGTGTCCCCCTCGCAGCGGCGCAACGATGGCCAGCTGCAAGCCGAAGTGCGCGACGACGGCCGCGGCTTCGGCCCGGCCAACCGCGTCTCCGGCGCAGGCATGGCCAGCCTGCGCAACCGTGCTGCACGCATGGACGGCGAGCTCGCCATCGAAGCCAGCCCGGACAAGGTGCCGCGCTGCGGCTGGACGCGCCGCTGGTGCAAACCGCCCGATGCGACAGGCCAGCCAGCGACTCCTTCTCCCTCCAGAAGAGGGCGCCCAACGGGCGGGAGCGGGTTCGGTTGGAACGGAACGTTGACGACTTACGCAAGGCATCGGCAATACGCTTCGGCCGGACCCTCACCCCCTCTCTCCCAAAGGAAGGGGAAAACCCCGATTTCGGGGATGCCAACCCGCTCCCCGTTCCGACATAATGTGCGCTCGGTCGCTCTTGTCGTGATCAGCGACCAGCGGGGCTGCCATTCCATCCGACATGCGGCAGGGGGCTCCGTGTTCCAGCGCATCCATTTCATCTCAGGTCTGCCGCGCTCGGGCTCGACTCTGCTGGCTGCATTGCTGCGCCAGAATCCGCGCTTCCACGCCAGCATGAGCGGCCCGCTCGCCGGGCTGTTCGGCGCCCTGCTCGGCGAGATGAGCGCGCGCAACGAGTTCTCGGTGTTCATCGAGGACACCCAGCGCCAGCGCGTCCTGCGCGGCCTGTTCGAGCAGTACTACGCCGACACGCAGGCCGAAGTGGTGTTCGACACCAGCCGCGCCTGGTGCACCCGCCTGCCGGCACTGGCCACGCTGTTCCCCGACAGCCGCGTGATCGCCTGCGTGCGCGAGGTGCCGTGGATCGTGGACAGCCTCGAACGGCTGATCCGCAGGAACGCCTTCCAGCCTTCCTCCATCTTCAACTACACCGCCGGCGGCACGGTGTACACGCGTGCCAACGGCATCGCCGGGGGCGAAGGCATGCTCGGCTACGCCTACGACGCGCTGAAAGAGGCGTACTTCGGCGACCACGCCGATCGCCTGCTGCTGGTGCAGTACGAAACCCTCACCCGCGAACCGGCCAGGGCGCTCGAGGCCGTCTACGACTTCCTGGGCGAGCCGGCCTTCCGACACGACGTCGAGCACGTCGACTTCGACGCGGCCGCCTTCGACGCCAAGGCCGGCACGCCGGGGCTGCACGTGGTGCGGCCACGCGTGCAAGCCGACGAACGCGCCACCATCCTGCCGCCGGACCTGTTCCAGCGCTTCGCGAACGACGCCTTCTGGCGCGACCCCAAGCTCAACCCGCGCGGCGTGCGCATCGTCTGACACAGCTCGACGACATTTCACGCAACTGCACTGCAATGCCACAGGGGCATACATGAACCGTATTTATCGACTGGTCTGGAACCGCGCGCTGCGCGTGCTGCAGGTCGCTTCCGAGTTCGCGCAATCACACGACGGCGGGGCCACTGGAGCGGGTGAATCACCGCTGCGCAGGCGTCCACTGACGCTGGCCTGCGCACTGGCGTTGGGCGTGGCGCTGAGTGCGACGCCACAGCATGCGATGGCGCAAACGGCAGGCACATCGGGTGGCGGTGCCTCGGGGGCCACCGGCGGAACGGGCAGCACGGGCAGCAATGCCGGTGGCAATGGCGCCACCAGCAGCGGCAGTGGTGGCGCCGGTGGCGGCGCCTACGGCAGCGGTGGCCAAGGTGGCGTCCGCGACGGCAATACGGGTGGCGGCTCCAGCACCTCCGGCGGCGGCGGCGGCGGCATCGGCTACGGTTACGGCGCCTGGAACTCGGGCGGCGGCGGCGGCGGCGGTGGTGGACTGGGCACGGCAGGCATTGGCGGCGGCGGCGGCGGCGGCTCCAGCGGCGGCACCAATGGCGGAGGTGGCGGTGGCGGCGGCGGCCTCGGTGCAACGTACAACGGCACGGCCACGACTTCCGCCAGCATTACCGGAGGCGCGGGCGGCATCGGCGCCAATGGCGGCGGCGGCGGCAGCAATGCCGGCGGCGGCGGCGGTGGCGGTGGCGGCGGTGCCGGCGCGCTGCTCGCGGCTTCAGGCAGCCTGACCAATACCACGACGATCGCGGGCGGCGCCGGTGGCGCGGGCGGAACCGCCCCGTACCCCGCCAGCGGCGGTGGCGGCGGCGGCGGCGGTGCGGGCCTGCTGATGGGCGCATCCAGCACGCTGGACAACCTGGGCACCATCAAGGGCGGCAATGGCGGGACCGGCCAGCAGCGCATCGGCGGTGGCGGCGCGGGCATCTACGCCGCCGGCGGCAACACGATCGACAACCACGGCACGATCAGCGGCGGCCTCAACGGCGGCGGCGCGGGGCAATACGCCGCGGCGATCCTGTTCAACGGTACGGGCAGCACGCTGAACCTGTATGCGGGATCGACCATCAACGGCGCATTGCAACTGCTCGGCGGCAGCTCGGCCACCATCGCCGCCCAGGACAGCGGCCTGACCCTTTCCTCGAATATCGTGCTGGGCTCCAGCTCGAATGTAACGCTGGACACCAGCACGGCCAGCTTCAGCGTCTCCGGCAATGTCGGCGGCAGTGGCAGCGTGATCCTGCAGGGCAGCAACCGGATGACCTACACCGGTACCAGCACCGGCCCGAACTGGCTCGCCGTGTCGGGCAGCAGCCTGCAGGTGGGCAACGGCACCACCGCAGGATCCATCACCGGCAATACTGGCAGCACGGGCAGCGGCAGCAACGGCACCGCCGGCCAAGCCGGAACCTACGGCGCAGGCGGCACCAACGGTGGCACGGGCGGCACCGGCACGGCGGGGGGCACAGGAGGTGCGGGTGCCACGGGCAGGGTCGCCGTCACCGGCTACAGCGGAGCGATCCTCACCGTAGCGGCGGGCGGCACCGTCGCGGGCGGCTTGGGTGGCACGGGCGGCGGTGCCAACGGCGGCGCGGGCGGCAGCGGCGGCTCGGGGGGTACAGGTGGTGGTACATACGGCAACGGTGGCGCGGGTGGCAATGGCAGCAACGGTGGCGTGGGCGGCACGGGTGGCGACGGCAGCACGGGCGTCAGCGGCACCGGCTTCGCATTGACGAATGCCGGCAGCATCGCCGGCGGCAATGGCGGTGCAGGCGGCAGCGCCAACGGCGGCGCGGGCGGCAACGGCGGCAGCACATTCCCTATGCCTATCATCATCAGCAACGGCGTGGGCGGCAACGGCGGCAACGGCGGCACGGGCGGCACGGGCGGCACGGGCGGCAACGGTGGCGTCGGGATCGACGGCAGCCGCTTCACGTTGACGAATACGGGCAGCATCACCGGCGGCAATGGCGGCGCGGGTGGCGGCGCCAGCGGCGGCGGCGCCGGCGTGGGTTACATCAACCCCATAACACTGGGCTACAGCGGCAGCAACGGCAGCGCCGGCGCCAATGGCAGCCACGGCGGCGGCGGCAACGGTGGTGCTGGCGTGGTGTCCACCGGCGGCAGCTCGATCACCAACGCAGGCTCCATCAGCGGAGGTCTGTCGGGTGCCGGCGGCACGCGCGCCGATGCAGTGGATCTCTCCGGTGGCGGCAACACCCTGACACTCGAAAGCGGCTACAGCTTCACCGGCAATGTGGTCTCCACCAGCGGCAGCACCAACGGCGGCGACACGCTGGCGCTGGGCGGCAACGGTACGACGGGCACGTTCGATCTGACGCAGATCGTGACCACGCTGCCCACTTACCAGAGCGGCAAGGTGCAGTACTACGGCTTCGCCAACCTCGCCAAGACCGGTACCAGCACATGGATCGTCACCGGCGGCACGACCTCCACCGCCGCATGGACGATCAACGGCGGCACGCTGCAGGTGGGCAATGGCACCACCGATGGCGCGCTGGGCACGGGCAACATCGCCAACAACGCCGCGCTGGCGTTCGACAACACCGCCGACACCACCGTCGCCGGCAACATCTCCGGTACCGGCTCGCTGGCGCAGCGGGGCAGCGGCACGCTCATCCTCACCGGCATCAACACCTACACCGGCGGCACCACGATCAGCAACGGCACGCTGCAAGTGGGCAATGGCACCACCGATGGCGCGCTGGGCACGGGCAACATCGCCAACAACGCTGCGCTGGTGTTCGACAACACCGCCGGCACCACCGTTGCCGGCAACATCTCCGGCACCGGCTCGCTGACGCTGCAAGGCAGTGGCACGCTCACCCTTTCCGGCGTCAACACCTACACCGGCGGCACCACGATCAGCAACGGCACGCTGGTCTTCGACCAGGCCAATGACGGCACCTTCAGCAGTGCGATCAGCGGCAGCGGCAGGTTCGCCAAGGCCGGTGCGGGCACGCTGATCCTCGACGGCAACAGCGGCGCGTTTACCGGCAACACCACGGTGCAAGCCGGCACGCTGGAAGTGGGCGACGCGGCCACGCCATCGGCTGTGCTCGGCGGCAACGTGGCGGTGGGCAGCGGCGGCACCCTGCGCGGCCACGGCACCATTGGCGGCAACGTCGGCAACGACGGCACGGTGTGGGCCGGCGGTTCCATCGGCACGCTGACGATCAATGGCAACTACACGCAGACCGCGCAGGGCGTGCTGGAGGTGGAAGCCACGCCGGATGCCCAAACCAGCCTGCTCGCCATCAGCGGTACGGCCACGCTCGCCGGCAGCGCGCTGGTGCTGGCCGACAGCGGCAACTGGGCGCCGCGCACCGACTACACCATCCTCACCGCCGCCAGTGGCGTGAGCGGACAGTTCGCCTCCGCCAGCGTCAACCTCGCCTTCCTGGCCCCGGTGCTGACCTATGCTCCGAACGCGGTGACGCTGTCGCTGGAGCGCAACGACATCAATTTCAACAGCGTGGTGCAGACGTCCAACCAGCGGGCCGTGGCAACGGCGGCGGACCCGCTGGGTTTCGGCAACCCGGTCTATGACGCGCTGGTGGTGCTGGACGCGGCGACCGCACGCCGCGCCTTCGACCAGCTCTCCGGCGAAATCCACGCCTCCACCCGCACCGCCATCGCCGACAACGACCACTACGTGCGCGACGCGATCAACCAGCATCTCGCGGGCCAGAGCAACGACGCGGACGGCCTGGACGTCACCGACGCCGACGGCGTCACCGCATGGACGGCCGCGTGGGGCCACTGGGGCAACCACGACGGCGACGGCAACGCCTCGACGCTGGACGACAACGGCAGCGGCCTGCTGTTCGGGGCGGACATGCCGGTAGGCGGCACGGCGCGGGTCGGCGCGGTGATGGGCACGGGGCAAGGCACGGCGCGCGTCGATGCGCTGGGTTCGTCCGCGCATGTGATCGACCAGCACCTGGGCATCTACGGCAGCACGCAGACCGGCGCGCTGCTGTGGCAAGGCGCGGCGATCTACGGCTGGCAGAAGGTGGACACCAACCGTCCCGTCGACTTCGGCACGTTCGATGGCACGGCCGTCAGCAGCTACCGCGCCCACACCGCGCAGGCCTATGTCGATGCCAGCCTGCCGTTCGTGCAGGGCAGCACCACGCTGGCGCCGTTCGTGAACCTGGCCGTGGAACGGCTGGGCACGCCGGACGTGCAGGAGAACGGCACGCCGATGGCGCTGGACGTGGCTGCGCAGGACAGCACCCTCGGCTATGGCACGCTGGGCCTGCGCGCCGCGTTCGACCTCGGCACACCGGACCACGGCCTGCATGCCCACGCCAGCCTCGGCTGGCAGCATGCCTGGGGCGACACCCTGCCCGTCGACACGATGCACTTCGAAAGCGGCGGCGACAGCTTCGCCATCGCCGGGCTGCCGGTGCTGCGCAATGCGGGGGTGTTCACCACCGGCCTCAGCTTCACCGTTGCGCCGAGTGTGTCGGTGGACGGCAGCTATCAGGGGCAGTTCGGCCAGCACACCAAGGACCAGTCCGCGCGCATCAGCCTCGACTGGAAGTTCTGAGGCCCGCGGAGCGGCCACGGAGGGCCGCTTCCGCCTCAACGCCCGGCCAGCAACGCCTCGATCGCCTCGACTTCCTTCGGCACGGCGGCACTGAGCACCTCGTTGCCGTCGCGGGTCACCGCCACGTCATCCTCGATGCGGATGCCGATGCCGCGCCAGCGTTCGTCCACGCCATGTTCGTCGGGCGGTACGTAGATGCCCGGCTCCACCGTCACCACCATGCCGGTTTCCAGTAAGCGCGAGACGCCGTCGATGCGGTAGTCGCCCGCGTCGTGCACGTCCAGGCCCAGCCAGTGGCCGGTCTTGCCGGGGAAGTAGCGCTTGTAGCTGCCTGCGGCGATCGCATGGTCGGCACCGCCGCGGATCAGCCCCAGCGCACACAGGCCCTCGGCGATCACCCGCACCGCGGCGTGGTGCGCGGCATCGAACGGCTGACCCGGCCGCACCTCGTCGATCGCGGCGAGCTGGGCGGCCAACACCACCTCGTACAGCGCGCGCTGCTCGCGGGTGTAGCGGCCGTTGATCGGGATGGTGCGGCTGATGTCGGAGGCGTAGCAATCCAGCTCGGCGCCAGCGTCGATCAGCAGCAGGTCGCCGTCGTCGAGCCGGGCGCGGTTGTGCTGGTAGTGCATCACGCAGGCGTTCGCGCCGGCGGCGACGATGGGCGTGAACGCGGGCACCGCGCCACGGCTGCGCAGCGCGTGCAACAGCTCGGCCTCCACCTCGTACTCGTGCCGGCCCGGCAGCGCGCTGCGCCATGCGGCAAGGTGAGCCTGGGCGGCGATGCTGGCGGCCGCGCGCATCAGCTTCAGCTCGGCGCGCGACTTGTACAGGCGCAGGTCGTGCAGGAGGTGCCCCAGCGCCACGAACTCCTTCGGCACCACGCCGCCGCCGCGCAGCTGGCGCAGGCGGCGCATCCAGCCCAGCAACTGCGCGTCGAACGCGGGCTCGCGGCCGAAGTGGCAGTACACGCGTGCCCGGCCCTCGATCATGCCGGGCAGGATGTCGTCGATGTCGTCGATCGGGAACGCATCGTCCATGCCGTAGTCGGCCACCGCGCGCTCGGTGCCGATCGAGCGGCCGTGCCAGCGCGCCTGCTCGGCGTCGCGCTCGCGGCAGAACAGCACCGCCTCGCCGTGCAGGCGGCCGGGCAGCAAGGCCAGCATGGCATCGGGCTCGGGAAAGCCGGCCAGGTAATGGAAGTCCGAATCCTGCCGGTACGGCCAGGTGGCGTCGGCATTGCGGGTGCGCTCGGGCGCGGCAGCGACCAGCAGCACCGCGTCCTCGCCGGCCAACTGCATCAGCTGGCGGCGGCGGCGGCCGAACTCGTCGCCCGTGATCGCCGGCACCGCGCTGCGTTCGACCGGCGCGTTCAATGCAGGCGATCGCTGCCGGGCTGGCCGTGGCCGGCGGATTCGGTGTACAGCAGCAGCGCGCCCACGCGCAGGAACTCCTGTACCTCGATCAGCGCATCCTCGTCCTCGGCGGCATCGCCGAAGTCGAAGGACGAGGCGGCGACGGTGCCGAAATCGCGCAGCACTTCCTGCGCGTCGTCAGACAGCTTCGCATGCGCATCGGTGCCGGCGAGGCCGAAGCCGCCGAGGAAGCCGCGGCACCAGTCCACCACTGCCTCGGCGCGTTCGTCCAGCGGACGGTCGCCGTCCGGCAGCAGCGGCTCGAAACCCAGTTCGGGATCGGCCAGCGCATCGCGGCACTGCCTGAGCAAGGCCTCCAGCACGGCCTGGTCGGCCGGCGTGGGCGCGACCTCCTCCGCTCCCTCCAGTTGCAACGCGGCCAGCAGATCGCCGCCACGCGGCGTGGCGCCGCCGGCGAGGTAGCCGCACAGCGAGCCATGCAGTTCGCTGGCGTCGACGCCGAGGCGCAGGCGCACGATCAGCGCATCCAGCTGGTCATGACTGAGCGGTTCGGTAGCCGGCATGGGGAGTTCCTCTGGGACGGCTCGCCATTCTACGCCAGGCATGTCCCGGCACCGCTTCCTGCTGCCGGAAACGCTCGCTGTTCCCGCTTGCCGTACTGCTATAGTTCCGCGCATGAACTCTTCCGACTCTCTTCCGCCCGACGCCGTCCAGCAAGAACTGGAAGCACTGGGCCGCCAGGTCGACCGCCTGCTCGACGCCATGCGCCGGCTCAGCGAGGAAAACCGCAGCCTGCGGCACAGCCAGGAGCAGTTGTCGGGTGAACGTGCCAACCTGCTCGCGCGCAACGAGCAGGCGCGCAGCCGGGTCGAGGCGATGATCCAGCGACTGAGGTCGCTCGAAGGCAATGGCTGAACCGATGGCTGAACCGATGAGCACACCCGGGAGCAATGAGCCAGTCGCGCTGCGACTGATCGACCGCGAATTCCTGATCGCCTGTGCGCCGGAGGAGCGCGATGGCCTGATCGAGGCGGCCGCCCTGCTCGACCGCAAGATGCGCGAATTGCGTGCCAACACCCGAGCACCCAGCTTCGAGCGGCTGGCCGTGCTCGCCGCGGTGAGCATGACCCACGAGCTGCTGGCGCTGCGCAAGCAGCAGGGCGGCCACGACCAGCAGGCCGCGAACCGTCTCGCCACGCTGCGGCAGCGGCTGGAGATCGCGCTGGAAAACGCCGACACGCAGCACCGCGAAACGGTGGCGGATTTGCTGCCGAAAGCCTAGAATCGACCTCGGCGTTTTCTGCGGTGTGCGCCGGCACACTCTTACATTTGCCTTGTTCCTAAATACGGCCCCGGGTCGGCTTTTCATCGGTCGTTGTGCATGTCCGCCGCGTGCGGAAAGCCTTGAGGCCATGTCGCCCTCCCACCTGATCCATCGTGGATCAAGGTCGTTTGGTGGGCAGCGGCATCGCGGTTGACGCCACCTATCCGCGCCCCGTCCGTCGCACGACTGACGGGGCGTTTTTCGATGGAGAGCCCGCCGTGGACGCCACCGCCCATCGCCACAGCCTGCGCGAACAGATGGCCGAACGCCGCCGCGCCTTGCCGCCACCGGCGCGCATGGCCGCCGCGCAAGGGCTGCGCCGCACGCTGGAGCAGCTGCCCGAATACCTCACCGACCTGCGCGTGGCCGGCTACTGGGCCACCGGCGGCGAGTTGCCGCTGAACCTGGTCATCCCGCCACTGGCCACGCGCGGCCAGCGCTTCCTGCTGCCGATCCTGGCCAAGGGAAAACAGCTGCATTTCGCGCCATGGCGCGAGGGCGACGCGATCCAGCCCAACCGCTACGGCATCCCCGAACCGGTGGCGCCGCGCGAGTGGTTCGCGCCGTTCCAGCTCGACCTGGTGCTGATGCCGCTGCTGGCCTTCGACCGCCGCGGCCACCGGCTGGGCCATGGCGGCGGCTGGTACGACCGCAGCTTCGCCTTCCTCAAGGAGCAGTCCCGCCCCACCGAACCGCTGCTGGTGGGCATCGCCTATGCCTTCCAGGAAGTCGAGCAACTCGAGGTGGAACCCTGGGACGTGCCGCTGGACTACATCGCCACCGACCGCGAACTGATAGCCTGCAACAGCAACGGACAAGACGGAGCCGCCCACGCATGAGCCCCCGCGAGCGCCACTACTGGCTGATGAAGTCGGAACCCGACGCCTTCTCCATCGACGACCTCAAGCGCAAGAAGCAGGAAGCCTGGGACGGCGTGCGCAACTACCAGGCGCGCAACTACATGCGCGACGGCATGCGCGTGGGCGACAAGGTGTTCTTCTACCACTCCAACTGCGCCGAACCCGGCATCGTCGGCATCGCCACCGTAGCCACCGGTGCCTACCCCGACCCCAGCCAGTTCGACCCCAAGAGCAAGTACTTCGACCCCGGCAGCTCGCGCGACAACCCGCGCTGGATGCTGGTGGACGTGAAGTTCGTGAAGAAGCTCAAGCGCACCATCACGCTGAAGGAACTGCAGACCGATGCGGCGCTGGACGGCATGGTGCTGGTGCGCAAGGGCAGCCGGCTGTCGGTACAGCCGGTGGAGGCGGAGCACTGGGAGCACATCCTCGCGCTGGAGTGATGGCGTCACGCGCGCGCAACTCGTCGCTTGCTGCAACTTTGCGCGTCCTGCATCTGAATCAGAACGGTTTCGAGCCGCTGCCGGTGCCCGAAACCGCTTCGTCGCTGGCGAACGCGCAGAAGCAGAAGCCCCTCTCCCCAACCCCTCTCCCGCAAGCGGGAGAGGGGAGTCCGGGAGCTTAGCCCTTGGACGGCGCCACCGGCGCCTGCTGGAACACCCGCTGCAGCACGAAGTCACCCGTGACTTCCTCCCCTGACAGCAGCATCGCCATCAGTTCGCCACCCAGCACCTGCGGCGCGATCACCACGTCGGGCTGCACCAGCCTGACCCGCCCGAGGTGGCTGGCGTCGTTCACCGCGGCGACGGTGCGTGCGCTGCCGGCGAGTTCCTTCACCGCGAGCACCACGAAGGCGTTCTCGGAGTCGTCCGCCATCATCGCCAGCACGGCCTCGGCCATGTGGGCGCCGGCCTGGCGCAGCACGTCGAGGTTGCTGGGGTCGCCCACCACCACGTCCACGCCGGCCAGTTCGCCTTCCGCCGGCGTCTCGCGCAGCAGGCGGGTGACCGGGCGGCCGCGCCGCGCCAGTTCGCGCCAGGTGTTGATGGCCAGCGAGGAATTGCCGATCACGACGAAGTGGTTTTCCCGTTTCATGCCCGAACCCTTGCGGTTGACGATGCGTTGCAGGCTGCGGCTGACCATCGGCGCGATCACCGCGGTCAGCGAGGTGGCGAACACCGCCACGCCGAGCACGATCACCGACACCGCGAACAGCTTGGCCTCGGGCGTCGCCGGCACGATGTCGCCGTAGCCCACCGTGCTCATGGTGACCATCGCGTAGTACAGCGCGGTGGTGAGGTCGGTGATCGCCGGCCGGAAGTCGGCGCCCAGGTAGTAGCTGCCGAAGGTGGCGTAGATCAGCAGCATCGCCACCGAGGTCAACGCGAACAGCGTGCTGGCCGCCACGCTGGAACGGCCGAAATGCCGCCACGCCGCCAGCAGCGCCGCCAGCAGCAGCACGAAGTAGGCGAACAGCACGTGGGCATGGTGCGTGCCCAGCAGCAGGTTCACCAGGGCGGTGGCGGCGAGCAGCAGCGCCATCGTCCAGGCCAGCCGCGAGCGCAGCAGCAGGCCGATCGCCATGGTCAGCAGGCCCAGCCCGATCAGCAGCGGCGGCAACACGCTGGGCTTGAAGTCGAACTGGCCACCGGCGAGGCGCCCGAGGTAGTGCCGCCAGTCTGCACCCAGGTCCAGCCGCAGCAGTGCCAGCGCGCCCAGCCCCAGCAGCAGCGCCAGCGGGATGTGCGGGAACCAGTACGGCGTGTGCAGCAGCCTCTGCACGCGCTGCAGGCTGGCGCGCCAGCGTTGTCGTGTCGTTCTCAACCACACGATGCGTCGTTCCCGGCTCCGGACAGGCATTCACCGTAACACGCGGCATGCGCTGCCGATTCGCCACGTGCGACGGATGCGCAAATCGGAGATCATGGCGCCCTTTCCAGACCAGGTACGGCCATGAGCAACGCGAACGAGAAGAAGCTGGCCGGCGAAGCCGCGCTGCGCTATGTCGAGGACGGCGCCATCGTGGGCGTGGGCACCGGCAGCACGGTGGCGTATTTCATCGACGCGCTGGCCGGCATGAAGGACCGCATCAAGGGCGCGGTATCCAGCTCCGAGCAGTCCACCGCGCAGCTGAAGAAGCACGGCATCGAGGTGCTCGACCTCAACGCCGCCGGTCCGCTCACGATCTACATCGATGGCGCCGACGAGTGCGATCCGTTCCGGCGCCTGATCAAGGGCGGCGGCGCCGCGCTCACCCGCGAGAAGATCGTGGCGGCGGCGGCGCGGCAGTTCGTCTGCATCATCGACTCCAGCAAGCGCGTGGACGTGCTGGGCAGGTTCCCGCTGCCGATCGAGGTGATCCCGATGGCGCGCAGCCTGGTCAGCCGCGAGATCGTGAAGCTGGGCGGCCAGCCGGTGTGGCGCGACGGCGTGACCACCGACAACGGCAACTGGATCATCGACGTGCACGGCTGGCGGATCGCCGATCCGGTGGCGTTGGAGCAGCAGCTCAACCAGCTCGCCGGCGTGGTCACCGTGGGCCTGTTCGCGCAACGCCCGGCCGACGTGGTGCTGGTGGGCGACCAGGAAATCTGAGCCAGATCGAACACGCTGTCCGATGCATCGCCCGATGAAAAACGGCCCGCATGGGGCCGTTTTTCGCCATGCCGCGCGGATCACTCCGCGACGTGGCCGGAGCCCTTGCGCGTGTTGGCCGGCGCATCTTCCGGACGCGGCTTGAGGCCGTCGCGGAAGCGCAGGTAGCGCGCGGAATGGCGCGCCTCGCGCAGGCGCCGACCGTGCGCGGCGAGGATGTCGCCGCGGGTGAGGATGCCGACCAGCTTGTGCGGGTCGTCCTTGCTCACCACGACCAGCCTGCCCACGCTTTCGGCCACCATGTGGTCGGCCGCCTCGCGCAGCGAATGGCCCTCGTTCACCGCGATCGGCGGCCGCGTCACCAGCTCGCCCAGGGTCAACGTGTAGTGCCACTGTTGGTCGAGCAGAGTGCGTCGGGTCAGCACGCCCTGCACATGGCCGCGCTCGTCCACCACCGGGAAACCCTGATGCTGCGATTCCGGCGTACCGTCGGTGAGCCAGCGGCGCACCTCGGCCAGCACCTGAGTGGTTTTCAGCGTCACCACCTCACGGGCGCAGGCATCGCCCACGATCACCTGGTCGAGATAGTCGGCCGCGTACTCGGCCGGCACGCGCACGCCGCGGCGGGCGATCTTCTCGGTCATGATGGTGTTGCGCATCATCAGCGCCGAGATCAGGTAGGCCGCGGTGCAGCCGCCCAGCAGCGGCAGCAGGCCGGCGGGCTGGGCGGTGGTCTCGAACGCGAACACCACCGCGGTGAGCAGCGCGCGCGAGGCGCCGGCGAAGATCGCCGCCATGCCCACCAGCGCGGCGATGCGCGGGTCCACGCCGAAGTGCGGCGCCAGCGCGGCCATGCCGATGCCGGCCACCGCGCCCAGCGCGCCGCCGATGGTGAACAGCGGCGCCAGCGTGCCGCCGGACGTGCCGCTGCCCAGCGAGATCGACCAGGACAGGAACTTCATCACGCACAGGAAGGACAGCGCCGCCAGCGTCAGCCGGCCATTGAGAATGTCCTCGATGTTGCTGTAACCCACGCCCAGCGTCAGCGGTGCGAAATAGCCGACCACACCCACCACCACGCCGCCGATCGCCGGCCACCACATCCAGTGGATCGGCAGTTCCTCGAACCAGTCCTCGATGGCGTAGACGATGCGCGTGGTCCACACGCTGATCAGGCCGACCACCGCGCCGATCGCCACGTAGGTGGCCAGCGCCCAGCCACCGGGCGAGGCCAGCACCGGCATCTGGAACACCGGCGTGGTGCCCATCAGCACGTAGCGCATGCCGGTGGCGGCCACGCAGGCCAGCGCCACCGGGATCAGCGAGCGCGGGCGCAGTTCGAACAGCAGCAGTTCCACCGCCAGCACCACCGAGGCGATCGGTGCGGAGAAGATCGCCGACATGCCCGCCGCTGCGCCGGCCGCCAGCAGCACCTTGCGCTCGCTGCCGGTGACCTTGAGGATCTGGCCGATGAAGGAGCCCAGCGCGCCACCGGTGGCGATGATCGGGCCTTCCGCACCGAACGGGCCGCCGGTGCCAATCGCGATCGCCGAGGAAATCGGTTTCAGGAAGGTGATGCGCGGTGGGATCTTCGATTCGTTGAGCAGCACCTGCTCCATCGCCTCGGGAATGCCGTGGCCGCGGATCGCGCGCGAACCCCAGCGCGCCATGAAGCCCACGATCACGCCGCCCAGCGCGGGGATCAGCACCACCCACCAGCCCAGGTGCGGTACCGCGTCGGCGGGCGAGGAGAACGCGGCGGAGACGCGGCCGTAGAACACCAGGTTGGTGATCAGGCCGATCAGCATGGTGAGGATCTTCGCGATCAATGCCGCGCCGATGCCCAGCACCACCGATACCGCGGTGATGCGCAGCACGCGACGGTCGACCAGGGTGGAGCGGCGCGGCATCTTCGCTGCATCCAGCGTCGCGCCCAGGGCGGGAGACAGTGGCAGCGCGTCGGTGCTGCCCACGGTGCGCACGTCGACGTGGCCGGGCGGGTTGTCAGCCGGAGAGGTCATGGAAGGGTCCGTCACGACTCAAAGGCGGAAATTCTACGCCGCGGCCCGTGCGAACCGAAGCAGCAGGATTTTGCGAGATACCGGCCAGTCAGCCACTTGCGGACGTCCAGGCGGCTGAACCTGATTGCACTGCGGGAAGGAAGGCGGGCGCTTGCCCGCCTTCCGCAGCGCACCTGCTTCAGTGATGCAGCATCCCCAGCATCATGCCGCCGAACACCAGCGCCAGCACGAACGCCAGCACGAAGAAGATCACCATGTACACCAGCTGCACCAGGCAGGCCTTGCCGTAGCCGACCTGGCTGCCGTCCTGCCCCGGCAACAGCAGGTTGATGACCAGCGCACCCACCAGGAACTGCGCCACGAACGACAGCAGATGGCCCGCGCCGCCATGCAGGACCAGCGACACGACCAGCGAAGCCAGCCATGACGCCAGCACCGTGCCCAAGGCACGGGCGAAGGACGGCATGTGCCCGACCACCAGCCGGTACGCAAGGCTCAATACCAGCGCCGAAACCACCACGCCGATCACGATCAGCAACAGACCCATCACCAGCCCCGCACCCGCCAACGCGCCGAATATCGACATCCCCGCCATGGCTACCTCCCCGTTTGTCCGATGAACCGCCGCGTCCCCTCTGGCGCGGCGCCGGTGCAAGCGTAACCGATGGCCCGGCTGGCGCCACAAGCTTTTGCTGTCCCGGAACCTTCATACAAGAGTGCTGCAATTCCGCACATGCCCCGGTGACGCGGACAACGTGTCGCGGGGCCTGCTGCAAGGGGGAGTCCACACCAGGGGTGCCGTATCCGCCCCGTGTCATTGCATCCACTCCGGGAGTTTCCGCATGTCCAGTCTCCGCTTGCTCCGCAAAGCACTGTTGCCTGCGTCGATCGCCATCATGGGATTCGCGCTCGCCGCCCATGCGCAGGTCGATCCCGCTCCACACCGGAATGCGGGCGATTTCCCGCATTCCCCCTGGCCCGGCCTGCACCGTTCGCCACAGGACGAAATCCCCACCGCCACGCCGATCAAGCACCTGGTGGTGATCTTCGACGAGAACCGCTCGTTCGACCATTACTTCGGCACCTATCCGGTGGCCGCGAATCCGGCCGGCGAACCCGCGTTCAAGGCGCGGCCCTTCACGCCGCAGGTGCAAGGGCTCACGCCCGCGCTGCTCAACGACAATCCCAACAAGTCCAACCTGGCCAATGGCGTCAACGCGGTGAACCCGTTCCGCCTCGACCGTACCCAGGCCAACACCGAAGGCCAGAACCACAGCTACACGCCCGAGCAGCTCGCCTACGACAACGGCGCCGCTGACCGCTTCCCCGCCTACACCGGCAACAACACGGTGAGCACCACCGGCGCGTTCGGCACGCACGGCCTGGTGATGGGCTATTACGACGGCAACACCGTCACCGCGATGTGGAACTACGCGCAGAACTTCGCGATGGACGACAACGCCTATACCGACACCTACGGCCCCTCGACGCCGGGCGCGATCGCCGTGGTGTCGGGCACCAACAACGGCGCCAGGGTGGTGCTGGGTTCGGCCTCCACCATCCCCGACACGCAGGGCGGCCTGACCCTGATCGGCGACACCGACCCGGCCTACGACGCCTGCTCGTCCACCAGCAGCACGGTGATGATGACGTCGAAGAACATCGGCGACCTGCTCAACGCCGGACATATCAGCTGGGGCGGCTTCACGGGCGGCTTCGACCTGGCCGCCACCAACGAGAACGGCAGCACCGGCTGCGCGCGCAGCACCTATTCCGGCGTGCTGGATGCCTCCATCGCCGACTACGTGCCGCACCACAACTGGTTCCAGTACTACGCCAGCACGTCCAACCCGGCGCACACGCGTCCGACCTCGCTGGCCGAGATCGGCCGCACCGACGACAAGGACGCCACCGCCACGCCGGTGCACCACGAGTACGACGCCAACGACTTCTTCAAGGCGGTGGCGGCCGGCAACTTCCCGTCGGTGAGCTATATCAAGCCGCCCGCCGTGAATGATGCGCATCCGGGCAACTCCGATCCGCTGGACGAGCAGACCTTCGTGGTGAAGGTGCTCAACTTCCTGCAGCGGCAACCCGACTGGGACAGCACCGCCGTCATCATCACCTACGACGACTCCGACGGCTGGTACGACCACCGCTACGCCGCGCCCACCACCTCGTCCTTCGACGCCACCAGCCAGCAAGGCTCCGTGGTCGGCGCCGACCAGCTCAACGCACCGGGTGTGTGCAATGCCAAGGGCGCCAAGCCGGGCGTAGGCGTGAACGGCGGCACCGTCAACGGCCGCTGCGGCCCCGGCACGCGCATCCCGTTCCTGGTGATCTCGCCGTGGGCGCGCAGCAACTACGTGGACGACACGCAGATCACCCAGGCCTCGGTGGTGCGTTTCATCGAGGACAACTGGCTGCATGGCCAGCGCATCGGCCAGGGCTCGAACGACACCAGCACCGGCAGCATCATGGGCATGTTCGATTTCCGCCGCCGCGCCTTCGACCTGACCCCGCGCCTGTTCCTCGACCCCGACACCGGCTTGCCGGTGGGCAAGCGCTGGTCCTGGCATTCCTGACCTGACTCCCCTCTCCCACTTGTGGGAGAGGGGTTGGAGGAGAGGGTTCGGCTTTTCACGATGTCGCAAGCAGCGCCCTCTCCCTCTTCCTCGCTCCTCAAGACAGGGCCATCCATGGCCCTTCCCCGCGTCCGCAAGCGGGAGAGGGATTCCTACGGCAACGCTTGCACAAACCTGTAGATGCCAACCGACCAGATCGTCTCCCACGCAAACCGAAAGCTGCCTCGCCTGTCCAAATTCCTGCTCGGCACGGCTTGCACCCTCAGCTGCCTCGCCAGCTACGCGCTCCTCGCCCGGGCCACCGGCAACGACGACGGCAACAACCCGCATCCCGTCCACCTGCGCCTGCCCAAGGCACAACCGCTGAGCGCCGTCGCGCAACTCGGCAAGGCACTGTTCTTCGACCCCATGCTGTCGGGTTCGGGCAGGCAATCCTGCGCGTCCTGCCACAGCCCCGCACACAGCTACAACCCGCCCAACACGCTCACCGTGCAGCCGGGCGGCGTGGATCTGCGCAAGGCCGGCTACCGGCCGCCGCCTTCGCTGGCCTACCTGTACCGGCAACGCCCCTTCAGCATCGGTCCGGACACCTCCGGCGACGACGTGGCGCCCAACCTCAATGCGCTGGCCGTTTCCGCACGCAGCGATCCGCACGCCACCAAGCAGGCCGATGCCGCGCCTGCCGTACCCGCGATGGTGCCGCAGGGTGGCCTGTTCTGGGACGGCCGCGCCGATTCGCTGCAACGGCAGGCCTACCTGCCCCTGCTCAACCCGGTGGAAATGGCCAACCGCAGCATGGGCGACGTGGCCGCAAGACTGGTGCACAGCCGCTACCGCCCGACCTTCGTCCAGTTGTTCGGCACGGGCATCGTCAACGATCCGCGGCAACTCGTCGACGAGGCGATGTTCGCCATCGGCCGCTTCGAGATCGAAGACCCGTCCTTCCACCCCTTCACCAGCAAGTACGATGCCTGGCTGCAGGGACAGGCCCGCCTGACGCCCGCCGAAATGCGCGGCCTGCGCCTGTTCGACGACCCCGCGAAAGGCAACTGCGCCGCCTGCCACCTCAGCCAGCCCACGCGCGACGGCCTGCCGCCGCTGTTCACCGACACCCAGTACGAAGCGCTGGGCGTGCCACGCAACCATGCGCTGGCGGTCAACCGCAACCCAGGCTTCCACGACCTCGGCCTCTGCGGGCCGATCCGCAAGGACCTCGCCGCGCAGACGCAATATTGCGGCATGTTCCTCACGCCCACCCTGCGCAACGTGGACAGGCGCGCCGTGTTCTTCCACAACGGCGTCTACCGGTCGCTGGCGCAGGTGCTCGACTTCTACAACCTGCGCAGCGTCGCGCCGGAGAAAATCTACCCGCGCGATGCACATGGCAAGCTGCAGGTCTATGACGACCTGCCCACGGCCTACCAGGCCAACGTGGACACCGCCGACGCCCCCTTCAACCGCCACGTGGGCGACCCTGCCCCGCTCACCGCGCAGGATATCCGCGACCTCATCGCCTTCCTGCACACGCTGGACGATGGCTATAGGGCCCAGACACCTGGCGCCCCAGGCAGGTAAGCTGCAGCAGCATCCCCGAGATTTCGCGCCGGCGCGCCGGTGCAGCCGACTCGTGCCTGCCGATCCGGCGCACTGTCCCGACCAGGACAGGCCAAGGTTAACGCGGCTTCACGACTTGCTGTAGGATTATGTAGTACAAATGACATCCATGGCCGCAAAGCGCGGCCGCGGCAGGGAGAACGGCATGGTGAAACCCGTCGTGGTGCGCAACCTGCATGGCCAGGTGGTGCAGGAACTGGGCCGGCTGATCGTCGGCGGCGAGATCGCGCCAGGCGAAAACCTGCCGCGCGAGGAACTGCTGGCCGAACGCATGAAGGTGAGCCGCACCGCCTTGCGCGAGGCGATGAAGGTGCTGTCCGCCAAGGGCCTGATCGAGTCGCGCCAGAAGACCGGTACCCGCGTGCGCGACACCCTCCACTGGAACCAGCTCGACGCCGACGTGCTGGCCTGGCGCTGCGCTTCCATGCCCACCGACGACTTCGTCGAGAAGCTGGCGGAGATGCGCGAGATCATCGAGCCCGCCGCCGCCGCCGCCGCCGCGCGCCGGCGCGACCCGGAGCAGCTCGCCCGCATCGAGGCCGCCTACGAGGCGATGGCCGCGGCGAAGGATCGCGAGGAATGGTCCGTGGCGGACCTGGCCTTCCACGAGGCGGTGCTGCACGCCACCCACAACGAACTGATGGTCTCGCTGTTCTCGGTGGTCGAGACGGCGCTGGGCAGCTACCTCGAGCTGTCCGCGCGCAAGGCCATCGATTTCAAGTACTCGCTGCCGCACCACAAGAAGGTGCTGGACGCGATCCGCCGCCGCCAGCCTGAAGTGGCGCGCGAGGCGATGCAGAAGACGGTGGCCGACTCGCGCAGCAACATCCGTCGCCATGCCAAGAGCCGGTCGGCTCCCAAAGCATGAGCGGGCTGGTCGCACTCGACTGGGGCACCAGCAGCCTGCGCGCGTTCCGTTTCGACGGCACGGGCCGGCTCGAGGAAACGCGAGCGCGCCCCTGGGGCATCCGCCAGTTGCCGGAAGGCGGCTACGAGGCCGCGCTGGCCGGCATCACCGAAGGCTGGCCCGCACTGCCGCGCCTGGCCTGCGGCATGGTGGGCAGCCGCAACGGCTGGCGCGAGATGCCTTACCTCGACCTTCCCGCGAACGCCGCACAACTCGGTGGCGCGCTCGGGATCGTGCGCGCCGCCGATGGCATGGACGTCCATCTGGTCCCCGGCCTGCGCGACCCGCGCGGCCCCGACGTGATGCGTGGCGAGGAAACCCAGCTGGTCGGCGCGCTGGCGCTGCACCCGGAGCTGGCCGCAGCTTCCACTTTCATCCTGCCCGGTACGCACAGCAAGTGGGCCGTGGTGCGTGATGACGCAGCAACCGGCTTCCGCACCCTCATGACCGGCGAGCTGTTCGCGGTGCTGCGGCAGCATTCCATCCTCGGCGCCACCGGTGCCGAGGCCGCAGACGATGCGGAGGCCTTCGCGCGTGGCGTTGCTGCCGCACGCGACAGCGGTGCCGCCGGTGCGCCCAGCCGCCTGTTCTCCACGCGCGCGCTGATGCTGGACGGAGCGCTGGCGCCCGCGTCCGTACCCGACTATCTCTCCGGCCTGCTGGTCGGCGAGGAGTTCCGTGCCGCGCTGGCCGACGGCCTTGCCCGCCGCGGCACGCCGATGCAGCTGATCGGCGAAGCCGCCTTGTGCGAACGCTATCGCCGCGCCGCCGCGCTGTTCGACATCGAGCTGCCACCGCCCATCCCCGATGCCGCTGCGCACGGCTTGTGGCAACTGGCGGCGCAGGCCGACCTGATCCATTCCAGGAAACTCCACGCATGCTGACGCCGTGGCTCCAACCCTTGCCGCTGGTGGCGATACTGCGCGGCCTCACGCCCGGCGAGGCGGTGGCCACCGGCCGCGCCATCGTCGAAGCCGGCTTCCGCGTGCTGGAAGTGCCGCTCAACTCGCCGCAGCCCTTCGACAGCATCGCCCTGCTCGCCGAGGCGCTGGGCAAGGATGTTCTCGTCGGCGCGGGTACAGTGATGACGCCGGCCCAGGTCGAAGCCGTGGCGAACGCCGGCGGCCGCCTGATCGTGATGCCGCACGCCGACACCGTGGTGATCCGCGCCGCCAAGGCCGCCGGCCTGCTGTGCGTGCCCGGCGTGGCCACGCCCACCGAAGCCTTCGCCGCACTCGCCGCCGGCGCCGACGGCCTGAAGCTGTTCCCCGCCGAGCAATCTTCGCCGGCCGTGCTCAAGGCCTGGCGCGCGGTGTTGCCGCGCGAAGTGCCGGTGCTGCCGGTGGGCGGCATCGCAGCCGGCAACATGGCGCCGTGGGTCGCCGCGGGCGCTGCCGGTTTCGGCATCGGCTCGGCGCTGTTCGCCCCGGGCCGCACCCTCGACGACACCGCACAACGCGCCCGCGCTTTCGCGCAGGCGTGGCATTCCCTGGAAACAAGAGCCTGCTTATGACATCCAAGCACCCCGCGTTGTCATCGGGTGGCCGTCAGGTGGTAGTGCGTGGCGCAGGCCTGACTGGCTGTCAGGCCAAGTCGCGCGCTGCCGCATGGCGGCCACCCGATGACAACCCTTCGGGCCGGTTCTGTTTGCCCGCATCCCTGCGTCATCACTCAGTCGTGGACCGACGTCCACTCCCTCGTTCTTCCTTGGTCTGCGCGCAAACGGAATCCGGCGCGAGGTACTTGGATGCCATAAGCAGGCTCTCAGCATGAAGATCACCAAGCTCACCGTCTACAAGGTGCCGCCGCGCTGGCTGTTCCTGCGCATCGACACCGACGCCGGCATCAGCGGCTGGGGCGAGCCGGTGGTGGAAGGCCGCGCGCATACCGTGGCCGCCGCCGTGGAGGAACTCGCCGACTACCTGGTCGGCAAGGATCCGCGCCACATCGAGGACCATTGGAGCGTGCTCTACCGCGGCGGCTTCTACCGCGGCGGCCCGGTGCTGATGAGCGCGATCGCCGGCATCGACCAGGCACTGTGGGACATCAAGGGCAAGGATCTCGGCAAGCCGGTGCACGAGCTGCTCGGCGGCCCGGTGCGCGAGCGCATCCGCGTGTACTCGTGGATCGGCGGCGATCGTCCCGCCGATACGGCCAAGGCGGCACAGGAGGCGGTGGCGCGCGGCTTCACCGCGGTGAAGATGAATGCCACCGAGGAAATGCAGTACGTCGACACCTACGACAAGGTCGAGCGCGTGCTGGAAAACGTGCAGGCGATCCGCGACGCGGTGGGCCCGCACATCGGCATCGGCGTGGACTTCCATGGCCGCGTGCACAAGCCGATGGCCAAGGTGCTGATGCGCGAACTGGCGCCGTTCAAGCTGATGTTCATCGAGGAGCCGGTGCTCTCCGAATACCTGGAGTGCATCCCCGAACTCGCCGCGATCTCGCCCGCGCCGATCGCGCTGGGCGAGCGGCTGTACTCGCGCTACGACTTCAAGCGCGTGCTGCAGACCGGTGGCGTGGACATCATCCAGCCCGATCCCTCGCACGCCGGCGGCATCACCGAGACGCGCAAGATCGCCGCGATGGCCGAGGCCTACGACGTGGCGCTGGCGCTGCACTGCCCGCTCGGCCCGATCGCGCTGGCCGCGAACCTGCAGCTGGACGCGGTGTGCCACAACGCCTTCATCCAGGAACAGAGCCTGGGCATCCACTACAACGCCGGCAACGACCTGCTCGACTACATCACCGACCGCAACGTGTTCGCCTACGCCGACGGCTACGTGGGCATGCCGAAGGGCCCGGGCCTGGGCATCGAGGTGAACGAGGCCTATGTCGCCGAGCGCGCCAAGGTGGGCCACCAGTGGCACAACCCGGTCTGGCGCCACGCCGACGGCAGCGTGGCGGAGTGGTGAGCGCGATGGCCGATATCTACGCCAGCTATCCCAGCCTGCGCGGGCGCAGCGTGCTGATCACCGGCGGCGCCACCGGCATCGGCGCCGCCTTCGTCGGCCACTTCGCGCGGCAGGGCGCGAAGGTGGTCTTTCTCGACGTGGACGAAACCGGCGCAAAGTCGCTGCTTGAAACACTGGAAGGCGTGGCGCATGCACCGCTGTTCCTGCGCTGCGACCTCACCGATCTCGACGCGCTGCACGCCGCCATCGCCACCGCGCGCGGGCACCTCGGCTCCATCGCGGTGCTGGTCAACAACGCCGCCAACGACGCGCGCCACGCGCTGGCCGACGTGGACGCCACCGCGTTCGAGCGCAACGTGGCGGTGAACCTGCGCCACCAGGTGTTCGCCACGCAGGCGGTGATCCCCGACATGCAACGGCTCGGCGGCGGCTCGATCATCTGCCTCGGCTCCACCGGCTGGATGAAGAAGAACGCCGGCTATCCGCTGTACGCGATGGCCAAGGCCGCGGTGCACGGCTTCGTCAACGGCATGGCGCGCGAACTGGGCCAGCAGCACATCCGCATCAACGCGCTGGTGCCCGGCTGGGTGATCACCGAAAAGCAGCGCGCGCTGTGGCTGGATGCCGAGGGCGAGGCCGAGATCGCACGCGTGCAGTGCCTGCCCGGCTACCTGATGGCCGAGGACCTGGCACGCATGGCGCTGTTCCTCGCCGCCGACGACAGCCGCATGTGCACCGGGCAGGATTTCATCGTGGACGGCGGCTGGGTATGAAGAGCCTGCCGTCCGCTCCCATGCAGGCCATCGTGGAAGCGGGCAACGTGCTGGGCGAGGGCATCGTCTGGTGCGAACGCGCGCAGGTGCTGTACTGGACCGATATCCACGCTTCGACCCTCTGGCGCTACACACCCTCCAGTGGCGAGACGAAGCAGTGGCGGCTGCCCGAACGCCTCGCCTCCTTCGCGCTGTGCGAGGCGGATGGCTGGCTGCTGCTGGCGCTGGCCTCGCGGCTGGCGTTCTTCCGCCTTGCCGACGGCGCGCTGCGCACACTGCACGAAGTGGAGCCCGGGTTGCCCACGCGCTGCAACGACGGCGCCTGCGACCGCCAGGGCCGCTTCGTGTTCGGCACCTTGCATGAACCCACCGACGGCGGCCCAAAGCAGCCCATCGGCGGCTTCTGGCGCTTGAATGCCGACCTCACGCTGGAAAAGCTGCCGCTGGAAGGCGTGGCGATCAGCAACAGCCTCGCCTTCAGCTCCGACGGCGGCACGCTGTACTACTGCGACTCGCTGACGCGCACGATCCGCTGCTGCGACTACGGCGACACAGCCGGACCCACGCGCCAGTTCGCCGACCTGCGCGATACGCGGGGCGAGCCGGACGGCTCCTGCGTGGATGCCGACGGTGGGCTGTGGAACGCGCAATGGGGCCTGGGCCGCGTGGTGCGCTACCGCGCCGACGGCAGCATCGACCGCATCGTGCCGGTGCCGGCCAGCCAGCCCACCCGGCCCGCCTTCGGCGGCGCCGCACTGGACACGCTTTACGTCACCAGCGCCCGTGACGGCCTCGACGCTGCCACACTGGCGCGCGAGCCGCTGGCCGGTGCGCTGTTCGCCGCGCACGTCGGGGCGCGCGGACTGCCCGAACCACGTTTTGCCGGCATGCCGCCTGCGGGCGACACTCCATGAATACGGCCGATGCTCATGGAGGGCGCGGAGAAACGCATCGCGGCTGAAGCCGCTCCTACGAGCCGATACGTCGTAGGAGCGGCTTCAGCCGCGAACAAGATGCCGGTTGTCCATCCAGCAACACCGCACGCACGCCATTTCTCGGGGAGAGACTCATGAGCGCTACCACTGCACCACCCGCCGCCACACACGGCAAGGCCACCGCCGTGTTCACCTGCATCCTGGCCGCGCTGGCCGGCTTGATGTTCGGCCTCGACATCGGCGTGATCTCCGGCGCGCAGCAATTCCTGCAGAAGGATTTCGGCATCGGCGACGACACCCTCGGCTGGATCGTCAGCATCATGATGCTGGGCGCCGCGCTGGGCGCGCTGCTGGCGGGCTGGCTATCCAGCCAGCTTGGCCGCAAGCGCACGCTGATCCTCGGCGCCGTGCTGTTCGTCGGCGGCTCGGTGCTGTGCGGCCTGGCCTGGACGCCGCACGTGCTGATCGCGGGCCGCCTCGTTCTGGGCCTGGCGATCGGCCTGGCCAGCTTCACCGCGCCGCTGTACCTGGCCGAGATCGCGCCGGAATCGATCCGCGGAGCGATGATCTCGCTGTACCAGCTGATGATCACCATCGGCATCCTGGTCGCCTTCCTCTCCGATACCGCCTTCAGCTACTCGGGCAACTGGCGCTGGATGCTGGGCGTGATCGCGATCCCCGGCGCGCTGTTCCTGTTCGGCGTGGGCTTCCTGCCGGAAAGCCCGCGCTGGCTGATGATGAAGGACCGCCAGCCCGAGGCAGAGCAGGTGCTGCGCAAGCTGCTCGGCAGCAACGACGCGATCGCCCGCGAGATCGGCGAGATTCGCGAGCAGCTGAAAACACCGCAACGCGGTTGGCATCTCTTCCAGCAGAATCGCAACTTCCGCCGCTCGGTGGGCCTGGGCGTGCTGCTGCAGGTGATGCAGCAGCTCACCGGCATGAACGTGGTGATGTACTACGCGCCGCGCATCTTCCAGGACATGGGCTACGCCACCGAGTCACAGATGTGGTTCACCGCGATAGTGGGCCTGGTCAACGTGCTGGCCACCTTCATCGCGATCGGCCTGGTCGACAAGCTGGGCCGCAAGCCGATCCTGTACATCGGCTTCGTGGTGATGGCGATCGGCCTCGGCGTGGTCGGCACGATGATGCACCTGGGCATCCACGACCACGGCCAGCAGATCTTCACCGTGGTCATGCTGCTGGTCTTCATCGTCGGCTTCGCGATGTCGGCCGGCCCGCTGATCTGGACGCTGTGCTCGGAAATCCAGCCGCTCAAGGGCCGCGACTTCGGCATCGGCTGCTCCACCTTCACCAACTGGGTGGCGAACTGGCTGGTGGGCCTGTCATTCCTGCCGCTGCTCAACGGCATCGGCCAGGCCGAGACGTTCTGGCTGTACGCCGCCTTCAACGTGGTGTTCATCGCGTTCACGATCTGGCTGGTGCCGGAGACCAAGGGCGTCACGCTGGAGCAGATCGAGCGCAAGCTGATGGCGGGCCAGCCGCTGCGGCAAATCGGGCGCTGAGGCGAGGCACACGGCAGCCAACCCCGCCGCGGACGAGCAAGCCGTCCGCGGCGGCGCCGGCAGGGCACGACGAAGCGCAAGCCCCGCAGCAATCGCTGGATGCGCGTCGACGCGGCGCCTAGTGGCCCGCATCTCCGTCCACCGCGAAGCGGTAGACGATGTGATTGTGGTAAGTCTGCCCCGGCGCCAGCCGCGCCGAACCGAAGCCGGGATGGTTGGGCGTGTCCGGGAACATCTGCGGCTCCAGCACGAAGGCATCGCCCTGGCGGTAGATGCGGCCCGACTTGCCCACGCTGGTGCCGTCGAGGAAGTTGCCCGAATAGAACTGCAGGCCGGGCTGCGCGGAGTAGAGCGTCAGCACGCGGCCGCTGTGCGGGTCTTCCACCTTTGCCACCTGGCGCGGCGCGGACGCCCTGGTACGGCTGATCACCCAGTTCATGTCGTAGCCGTGGCCGCGCAGCAGTTGCTGCTCCTTGCCGTCGCGGATGTCACGGCCGATCGGCTTGCCCTGGCGGAAGTCGTAGTCGGTGCCGGCCACGGCGCGGAACTCGCCGGTGGGAATCAGCGTCTCGTCCACCGGCGTGATGCTGTCGCCCGGGATGGTGAGGATGTCGTCGTACACACTGCCCGAGCCTTCGCCGCCCAGGTTCCAGTAGGTGTGATTGCTGAGGTTGACGATGGTGGGCTTGTCGGTGGTGGCGCTGTAGTCGATGTCCAGCTCGTGGCCGGCCTTGAGCGTGTAGGTGGCAGTGGCGGTGAGCGTGCCGGGGTAGCCCTGGTCGCCGTCGGGGCTGACGTAGCGCAGCGTCACACTGGGCTCGGGCGACTGCACCACCTTCACCACCTGCCACACCACCTTGTCGAAGCCCCTGGTGCCGCCGTGCAATGAGTTCGGCCCGTCATTGATGGTGAGCTGGTAGCTCTTGCCGTCCAACGTGAAGCGCCCCTTCGCGATGCGGTTGGCGAAGCGCCCCACCGTGGCGCCGAAGTACTGCGGCTTGGCCAGGTAGTCGTGCAGGTCGGGATAGGCCAGCACCACGTCCGCCAGCCTGCCGCGACGGTCCGGCAGCATGAGCGACTGCAGGCTGGCGCCGAGGCTGATCACGCGGGCGGTGAAGCCGTGGCCGTCGTCCAGCCTCACCACCTCCACCTTGCGCCCGTCAGGCATGGTGCCGAAGGTGGTGCGGCTGGCGTCGGCCGCCACGCACAGCCAGGGTGCGGCCAGCAGCGGCAGGGAGAAGGCGCAGGCGACCAGGTACTTGTTCATCGTGCAGTCTCCGCTTCACGGAATGGCATCCAGAAGACCGGAACATGAACAAACAACAAGGCATTTGGCAAGCTTGCCCGCGCGTACCGTGCTTCCGGCGTGCGCGGGCCGTCAGGGCTGAGGCGACTCCGGTGCGTTGGCATCCATCCGCAACAGCAGCAGGTAGCTCGCCGCCGACCAGCTGAAGTTCTGCGACTGGTAACCGTTGCCGGTCAGCGGATCGTAGTTTTCGCGGAACGTCGCCTGCCCTGCCGCCAGACCCTTCGCATCGAGCACCAGTCGGCGCGCCATCGCGTCGGCTTCCTTCGTGTAACCGTAACGCTGCAGCGCCTCGACGCCGAACAGCGACTGGTCCATCCACACCGGCCCGCGCCAGTAGCCCTTGATCGGCGAGAAGTGCGGGTCGTCCGCGGCCAGCGTGGGGAACGGCATGACGGTGGCGAACTTGTGCGGATCCATCATGGTCTTTTCGACCGCCGCGGCCTGCGCGGGCGTCGCCACGCCGGCCCACAGCGGCGACCAGCCTTCCGAACCGTACACGCGCACGAGATCCGGCTTGCCGAGTTTCGCGTCGAAGAACCAGCCCAGCTTGGCGTCGTACATGCGCGACTGGATCGCGGCCTTCATCGCGTCGGCCTGGGCCTGCCACTGCCGCTGGTCCTGCGGCTTGCCCAGCACGCCGGCGATCTGCGCCAGTTCCGCCGCCTCGCGTTGCAGGTAGGCGTTGAGGTCGACGGATTCCTGGTCCATCGACCACGCGTGCTCGCCGTTCTTGAGCATCTTCGCGCCGTCGAAGCGCACGGCGTTGTCCATGCCGCTTTCCCACGCCGCCGCAATGCGCGTGCCGTCGGTGGAGCCGAATTCGGCGAGGCCGTCGTGGTCGTGGTCGCGGTCGGCGAACCACCAGCGGTGGTAGCGCACCAGCTTGTCGTACATCTCCGCGAGGAAGGCGCGGTCGCCGGTGGCGCGATACACCTGCATCACCGCCCAGGTCGCCAGCGGCGGCTTGCTGTCGCGCCAGTTGTCGCCTGAGCGATCGAGGAACACGCAGTCGGGCACCATGCCGTCGGCGGCCTGGTAATCGAACATCGCGCGGATCTGCGCGCGCGCGAGATCCGGCGCGAACCACGCCAGCGCCGCCGCGTGCTTCCACGAATCCCAGGCCCAGAAGCCGTTGAAGTCGGGGTTGGAATACGAAGGAATCACGCCGTCGTGGCGCAGGTCGCCGCGCGCCGCGCGCCAGTTGCCGATCAGGGTGACGACGGCCTTCGCGGCCACGCGTCGCGCCACGGCGTCAGGCAGGCCGTCGAGATGGCTGGCAGCCACGGATTTCAGGTAAGCCGCCCAGCGCGCGCGATTGGCGTCCCACGCATCGGCGTAATCGATGGCTGGCGGTTCAGCGTGCGCGTCGTGGCGCAGCGTCTGCACCACGTAGAGCGTGACAGGCTTGCCGGCCTCGAGATGCAACGGCTTGTCCAGCACGATGCGGTAAGCGTAGCCCGACACGCTGACGCGATCCGCAGCCAGGCCATCGGCATGCAGCTGCGTGGTGAGCGTGGAAAGCGAGCCGGCAAAGCCTTGCGTCACCGCGGCGCCGTCACTGGCGAGATGGCTGCCCGGCAACGGCATCGCACTCCCGCTGATCGCCAGCTCCACGTCGCGCGTCTTGCTGGCATCCAATTCGATGCGCACCAGCGCGTGCCAGGAATCGGCGAAGAACAGCGTCTGCCGCACGTCCAGGCCATTCGCCGAGAACTCGCGTTCCAGCGCCCCCGGCACGGCATGGCTGGCCACTTCCTTGAGGGCGATATCGTCCTTCCCGTCCGCATCGCGCAGGGCCAGCGCGGCAAAGCGCACGCCCGCCCACTGCCCCATGCCGAGGCTGTGCACGAAGGGACCGGAGAAGCCCGTGCCCGCATCGCCGGCGCGCGGCAGGCTGTAGCCCTGCCACGCCCCCATGTCGAAGAAGATGTTGAAGCTGCGGTCCGCCGCCGTGCGCGGCGTGCCGTGGAAATCGAGCAGGTCCTGGTACTGCGCGGCAGGCTGGCCTGCCTGCGCAGCAAACGCCACGGCCATGGTCGCGGCAAGCAGCAGAGGCTTGATGAGGGATCGCATGGGGTAGCGTCTCCGCTTGAGGTAAAGCGATTACTCCCCTCTCCCACTTGTGGACGCGGGGCAGGGCCATGGATGGCCCTGCCTTGAGGAGCGAGGAAGAGGGGCCGGGGGAGAGGGTACGACTTGCCGCGGGAAAAGCCCCTCTCCCCAGCCCCTCTCCCGCAAGCGGGAGAGGGGCTCAGGCATTCGACGCGACGACCGGGTCAGAACTTGTACTTGACCTGGAAGTTCACCTCGCGGCCCTCGATGGAGCGGGCCAGGATCACGCCGCCTTCGCTGGCGAAGCCGAACAGGCGTGCGTTGCCTTCGGTGATGCCGATCTGGTTGGTCATGTTGGTCCCGCGCAGGCTCAGCATCCACTTCTCGCCGATGTTGGCGTTGGCGCCGAAGCTCAGGTCGTAGTAGCTGCCCATCGGCTGCTGCTGCAACTGGTCGCTGAAGCGGTTGCCGACGTGCTCGTAGGTGACCCAGAACTTCAGGCTGCCCCAGCTGGTCGGCACTTCGTAGGCCGGCGTCACGCGATACTGGATCTCGGGCTGGCGATCCACCGTCATGCCGTTGATGCTGCCGCACTGGTAGCTGCCGTCCTGCGCCTGGTACGTCACGCAGCCCGAGTAACGGTTGTAATGGCCGTGCATGTAGTTGCCGCTGAGCGCCAGCGAGAAGTGCTCGAACGGCTTGAGCATCACCTGCGCGTTGACGCCATTGGTCATCGAGCCGTAGACGAGGCTGACCAGGCCCGTGCTCAGCTGGATCGAGTACGGCACACCGATGAACTGGCGGTGGTACACGCCGATGTCCGCGTAGATCCACGGCGCCTGGTACTTGAAGCCCATCTCGTAGTTGTGGATGTGCTCGGTCGGCGGATTGCCGAGGTTCACGATGTCGTCGAAGCTGGGCAGGAACGCGCCGTTGTTGACGCGGCCGTACACGCTCATGTTGTCGGCCAGCTCGTAGTTGGCGCCCAGCGTCCAGGATGCCGCGCCGCGGTTCTGGCTGTAGTGGGTCCAGCTGTCGACCAGGTACTCGGCCTGGTTGTTGTAGACGGTGAGGGGGTTGGCGTCGAGGTCGCCCGACGCGGTGTTCTGGAAGTTGCCGCCGATGTTGTCGTGCTGCCAGCGCACGCCGCCGTCGAAGCGCCACTTGCCCACCGTCCACTCGTCGGCGAGGTAGAACGCCGTGGTGGTGGCGTGCCAGTGCTCGTTGAACGCCATCCACGATGCCGGGCCGGGAGCCCAGAACAGGCCCTGCTGGTCGGTGAGCTGGTAGACGTTGCCGCCGACGTTGTAGTTCACCGCGATCGGGGTCGGGTTGTTCTTCGCCTGCAACAGCATGTTGAGGCCGTCGTCCTCGGAGTGGTCCTCGCCGTACACCGCGGTGTAGTTGCCGAAGGTCAGCGTGTTGCCGTCGAAGATTTCCTTGCTCAGCTGGAACTCGTTGCTGATCGAGTGGATGCGCTTGTGGATGTACTCCGGGTTCTGCACCGTGACGTTCTGGCCCAGGTCCGCCGGCTGGCCGTTGTTGGTGTAGACCGCGGTGGCGGTGCCGCCGGCAGGCAGGCCGAAGCCTGCGGCGGAACTGGTGATGAAATCACCCAGCGAGGTCGGGTTGGCGCCGGTGCTGTAGAACGCCGTGGTGTCCATGTTGCCGCCGACGAGGAGCGCCTTGTCGGAGAGCGACCAGCCGTTGTCGAAATCCAGGTCGAGGTTGGCGCCGACCACGTGCATGTCGCCGCCCTGGCCGTTGGCCATGTCGATGTTCTGGCCGGTGGGCGTGCAGCCGCTGGTGAAGCACGGCGTGGTCTGCAGGAACTGGTAGCGGTCGGCGTTGCTGCCGAAGGTACCGGTGAGCGGGTTGAAACCCGGATACGGCGTGAACTTGCCCGCCGACGGGTTGTAGATCGGCGTGTCGGTGACCCACTGGTTCTTGTCCTTGAGGTCACGCGCGTAGAACATCAGCGAGCCGTGCTCCAGGTCGTGGCTGAGCGTGGCGGTGAGCTGGCCGCCCTTGTCCGAGGGGAACTGCGGGTCGCGCACGCCGTCGGACTTGCGCCAGAAGCCGCCCACGCTGCCGTACCAGCCGCTGTCGGCGCCGCCGATGGGGAAGCCGTAGAAGCCGTCCAGCCGCTCCATGCCTTCCGAGCCGTAGGTCACGCCGATGTCGCCGCCGGGCGTGGAGGAACCTTCCTTCAGGATGAAGTTGGCGATCAGGCCGGGCTGGCCGTTGCCGTACAGCACCGAGGTGCCGCCCTGTACGGCTTCGACGCGGTCGATGGTGTCGTCGAGGCGGAACATCGCATCGGTGAAGTAATCCCACTTCGGGAACAGCGGCGAGCCGTTCATCTGCAGCGTCACGAAGGGCGCGCCGCTGTCCGACGGGAAGCCGGCCACTTCGATGTTCGCGCCGGTTTCGCCGCCGGAGGATTCCGGATACACGCCGGGCGAGAGCTTCAGCAGGTCGGCCGTGCTGACCGGATTGAGTTCCCTGATCTGCTCGCTGGTCGCCGTGGTGATCGAATAGCTGGCGTCGATCTTGCGGATGCCACCGACCGTGGGCGTGCCCGTGACCACCACCTGGTCCAGCGTCTGCGCGGACTGCGCATCGGGCTTCTTCTGCTTGGTCTTGCTCGTCACGGGCGCAGCCTGGGCCGGCGTGGCCTGGGTTGGCGCGTCCTGGGCCAGTACCGCGCCGGACAGCAGCATGGCGCCGATGGCGGCAGCCAGGGCCTGCCGGTTGATCCGCTTGTGGTTCTTCATGTCGACCTCCCCTACCCGAATGGTTGTTTGCCTAGGTTTCTGTACAGGCGCTTTCTCAAGCGGACCGATCCACCGGGCTTCCGTCGCCTCTTCTGTGTGGCCGGCTTGAGCGCGGAGTCCTGCCTGCCGGCGAATCGTATTACAAAATGTTTATTCATACTACAATATTAAAATAACTATAATCGAAGGCTGCTCGAACGCATCCGGGTCGGATGGCGGGCCGACCGCCGCAGATGCCGGGCCGCAGCATGCGGATGCGAAAACGGGGCCTTGCGGCCCCGTCGGTTTCCGAGCTTGGCCGGGCTGGCTAGCGTCCGCCCAGCACCGCATCGAGCTTTTCCAGGAACTCCCCGGCGTCGCGCCGGCCGAATACCACCGGCGGCTTGATCTTCAGCACGTTGTCGGCCGGCCCTTCGGTGGAGAGCAGCACGTGGCGCGCCTTCATCGCCTCGACCACCTGCCTGGCCTTCACCCGGTCGGGCGTCCTCGCCACGGGGTCGCTCACCAGCTCGGCACCGATGAACAGGCCGCAGCCACGCACGTCGCCGATGCATTCGTGGCGGTGCTGCAGCTCGCGCAGGCCGTCCATCAGCAACCCGCCCACCACGCGCGCGTTTTCCTGCAGGCCTTCCTCGTGGATCACGTCGAGCACGGCCAGCGCGATCGCACACGACACCGGGTTGCCGCCGAAGGTGTTGAAGTACTCCATGCCGGTGACGAAGCTGGCGGCGATTTCCGGCGTGGTGACCACCGCGCCGATGGGGTGGCCGTTGCCGATGGGCTTGCCCACGGTGAGGATGTCCGGCGCCACGCCCTGCCGCTCGAAGGCCCAGAAGTGGTCGCCGGCGCGGCCAAAGCCCACCTGCACTTCGTCCGCGAGGCAGACTCCGCCAGCGGCGCGCACGGTCGCATAGGCCTCGCGCAGATAGCCGTCCGGCAGCACGATCTGGCCGCCGCAGCCAAGCAGGGACTCGCAATAGAACACCGCCGGCTCGAAGCCGCGTTCGCGCAGCCCCGCGATTTCCGCCGGCAGCAGATCGGCGTATTGCCTGCCCGCGATGGATGGGTCGCGGAAAGCCCCCTGGTAGACATCGGGCATATCGACCACGCCCACGTGCACTACCTGCCCCTCGCCGCCCTTGCCGTTGAACTTGTACGGGCTCAACTCGACCATCGACGGCGAATGGCCATGGTAGGCGTGGTCGAGCACCAATGCACCGCGCTTTCCGGTGTGGGCACGCGCCAGGCGCAGCGCGAGGTCGTTCGCCTCGGTGCCCGAATTGGTGAGGAACACCACCGACAACGGCGCCGGCAACGTCGCCACGAGGCGCATCGCGTACTCGACGATGTTGTCGTGCAGGTAGCGCGTGTTGGTGTTGAGCCGCGCCATCTGCGCCTGCCCGGCCGCCACCACGCGCGGATGGCAATGCCCGACGTGGCAGACGTTGTTGACCATGTCGAGGTAGGCCTCGCCGTGCTGGTCGTACAGCCACGCGCCTGCGCCGCGCACGATCTTCAGCGGTTCGCGGTAGGACACGCTGAGCGTGGGATTGAGGTAGCGCTTGCGCAGGTCCAGCAGCTCGGCGTTGCCGCGCTCGGGCACGCCGGCAAGGACGGTTTCGGCGACGGTGCGATCACTCATGGCAGGCTTCCAGGAAGGGGGCGACGATGGCGTTGGGATCGGTGCCGGCAAGCGTGCGCAGCAAGGCGCGCACGCCTTGTTGCGAGACCAGCACGAAAGGGTTGTCCGGCTGTTCGCGGTGCGCGCGCGTGGCCATCAGCACGCTGTGGCAGAGGCGCGCGAGGATGAAGGCGTGCAGCTGTTCCAGCTCCGCCCGTTGCAGCGGGCACAATGCGAGGCAGCCGCGCACGACGGCCTGCGCGCAGGCCACGGGGTCGGCTTCGTGCTGCATGGCATAGGTACAGGCGACGGCGAGCTCGCACAGGCGGAAGCTGGTGCACATGTCGCCGAAATCGATGACCGCGTCGACTTGGCCGCCGCCCTGGCCGTCCAGCGCCACGATCACGTTGAGGTCGTTGGCGTCGTTGTGCAGCACGGCGATCGGCAACTGCGTGCGCCACGCCGGCAGCTTCGCGCAGAACGATTCCACCTGCGCCGCGACGATGGCGCGCAGCGCGGCGTCCTCGACGTGGGCGATCTCGCCGCGCACGTCGGGCAGGTTCATCAGGTTCCAGTCCTGCACGCGGCCGGCGGCCCGGTGCCGGAAACCCGCAAGACCGCGGATCAGCAGGCCCACGGCGCGCCCCAGGCTTTCGTGCAATGCCGGGCGATGATCGGGTAGCACGGCTTCGATGGCCTCGGCATACGTCATGCCCGGCACGAAGCTCAGCAGGCGCACGTGGCGCACGCCGTCCTCCATTCGCAGCGACAGCAGGTGCCCGCCGTCCACGCTGGGCATCACGCGCGGCCATTGCAGCGAGGGCTCGCGCGCGGCCAGCGTCAGCATGGCCTGGTTTTCCAGATCCAGGCCAACATAGGCCCACGACGGATGCGCCACCTTCAGCACATAGTCGCCGCGCTCGCCGCTGATGCGGAAATTCTGGTCGGCATACGAAGGCAGCGCACGCACCTCGCCGCGCACGCGCCAATGCCTGTCGGCCAGTGCCAGCGCAGCTTCCGGGGTCAAGGTGGACACGGGCGGGCAACCTCGTGGTAGAAAGGCATATAGTATTACAAATATACGCCACCTCGGTCCGAGGCAAACCCCATGCTCAAACCCCTGCTCGTCACGCTGCTCGCCGCCGCCGTCGCCACCGCGGCCGTTGCCGCCCCTGCCGATACCGGCAACACGCGACCCGCGCATCTGCAAGGTGCGGCACTGCTGCATCAGCCGGAGCAGATGAGCTTCGGCGTGTACTACTACCCGGAGCAGTGGCCGCAGGCGCAGTGGCAGCGCGACTTCGACGGCATGGCGAAGCTCGGCTTCGAATTCACGCACATGGCCGAGTTCAGCTGGACCTACCTGGAGCCGAAGGAAGGCCAGTACGACTTCAGCTGGCTGGACCACGCCATCGCGCTGGCGCACGCGGCCGGCCTGCGCGTGATCCTCGGCACGCCCTCGGCGGCGGTGCCGAGCTGGATGGGCCAGCGCTACCCGCAGGTCTATCGCGTCGACGAGCACGGCCAGCGCCACGAGCACGGCATCCGTGCCGAAGTGTCGCTGACCGACCCCGTCTACAAGGCCTTCGTGGCGAAGATCGTCACCGCCATGGCCGAACACTACGGCCACGATCCGCGCGTCTGGGGCTGGCAGATCGACAACGAGCCCAGTGCCTTCCCCGACTTCAGCGACAGCGCGCGCAAGGCCTTCCAGGACTGGTTGCGCAGGAAGTACGGCACCATCGACGCCATGAACAAGGTGTGGGCCGGCTCGTTCTGGAGCACCCGCTACGGCAGCTTCGACGAAGTGCTGCTGCCGAATGCCACGCTGGCCGGCGAGGACAAGCTTAGCCCGCACGCACTGCTCGACCTGGCCCGCTTCCGTGCCGACACCCAGGCGCAATTCCTCGACGCGCAGGCCGCGATCATCCACAAGTACGCCGGCAAGCGGCAATGGGTGACCACCGACTACACCAACGTCAGCACCGACACCGATCCGCGCCGCACGCGCGACCTCGACTTCCCCACCTTCACGCTCTACCCGGTGGCCGGCACCAACGTGCTGGGCGGCGACAGCTACGCCATCGGCAAGCCGGCGAACCTGATGGAGGCCGCGGCGTATTTCCGTCCCATCAACGGCACCTTCGGCGTGATGGAACTGCAGCCGGGCCAGGTGAACTGGGCCGCGATCAATCCGCAGCCCATGCCCGGCGCCATCCGCATGTGGATGTGGCACGCCTTCGCCGCCGGTGCCTCCCTGCTCGCCACCTACCGCTACCGCCACCCGCTGCGTGGCAGCGAGATGTACCACGAGGGCATCGTGGGCACCGACGGCGTGACGCTCTCGCGCACCGGGCGCGAGTTCACCGACACCATCCGCGACATCAAGGCATTCGAGGCCCGACTCGATCCGCACGCGAAACTTCCCGCACGCCTCGCCGCGCGCTACACCGGCTACCTGTGGAGCCAGGACGTGTTCTGGGACCTGGAGATCCAGCCGCAGACCACGCTGTGGCACAGCTGGGCCTACCGCAACGGTTACACGCTGGCGGTACAGACCACCGGCGCGCCGATGGACTTCATTTCCGAGCAGGACGACTTCGACCGCTACCCCTTCCTCATCGCGCCGGCCTACCAGATGGTGAGTCCCGCGCTGGTGGCGAAGTGGAAACGCTACGTGGAACAGGGCGGCCACCTGATCCTCACCAGCCGCACCGGGCAGAAGAACGCGCTGGGCCACTTCCCCGAGGGGCCGTGGTACGCCCCGATCCTCGACCTGATCGGCGACGACGTGGACGGCTTCGACATGCTGCCGCCCAATACCGATGGCAAGGGGGCCGACGGCATAGTGAAGGCCGACGGCAAGACCTGGACGTGGCACCGCTGGGCCGACATCCTCTCGCCCCGCCCCGGCACCCAGGTACTCGCCACCTATGCCAACCACTATTACGCCGGCAAGGCCGCCGCCACCACGCGCAAGCTGGGCAAGGGCACCGTCACCATGATCGGCGTGTCCACCGACGATGGCGAACTGGAGCGCGCGCTCGTGCGCAGCGTCTACCAGCGCGCAGGCGTGGCCATCGAGGACCTGCCCACCGGCGTGTTCCACGACTGGCGCGGCGGCTACGACTTCATGGTGAGCTACAACCCCGAGCCATTCACCTTCCAGTTGGCGCCGACCGCAAAGCTCGTGCACGGTACGACGCCGCTGGCGCCGGCCGGCGTGCTGGTCTGGAAGGACGAGCCGAAATAGGCGGGTCCGCAGGCGCGGCGTAGGAGCGGCTTCAGCCGCGATTCCCTCATTGCCGGTCGCGGCTGAAGCCGCTCCTACGGGTCATGCCACGCCGGGCACTGTCTCGCCCCGCGCGACCGGCGCATGCTATTCCTCCCGGTCCGCCCGGAACCCGCGTCATGACCCTGCGCAGTCTGTTCGTCGACTTCAACAGCTACTTCGCCTCGGTGGAACAGCACGAGCGGCCGGAGCTGCGCGGCCGACCGGTTGGCGTGGCCCCGGTGACGGCGGAAACCACCAGCCTGATCGCCGCCAGCCACGAGGCCAAGGCCTGCGGCGTGAGCACCGGCACCATGGTGCGCGAGGCGCGCCGGCTGTGCCCCGGCATCGCCATCGTCACCGCGCGGCCAGAGCGCTACGTGACGTGGCACACCACGTTGAAGGAAGCGATCTACCGCGCCATCCCCATCGCCCACGTCGGCTCCATCGACGAGATGGCATGCGAGCTGGTGGGCCGCCAGCGCCAGCGCGCTGCAGCCGAACAAATCGCACGGCAGGTGAAAGATGAAATCGCCAAGGTCGCGCCCGGCGGCGCGATCCGCTGCTCCATCGGCATCGCACCCAACGACTTCCTCGCCAAGACCGCCACCGACATGCAGAAGCCCGACGGCCTGGTGGTGATCGAACAGGCCGACCTGCCGCGGGCGCTGCACGGCCTCAAGCTGCGCGACCTGTGCGGCATCGGCGCCTCGATGCAGGCGCGCCTGCAGGCTGAGGGCATCTTCACCGTCGAGCAACTCACCGCCGCGTCGAAGCTGGTGCTGCGCCGCGCGTGGGGCAGCATCGAAGGCGAACGCATGTGGGGCCTGCTGCGTGGCGCGTGGCTGCCCGCCCCCGCGACCACGCGCGGCTCGCTGGGCCACTCGCACGTGCTCGGCCCCGAGCTGCGCACGCCCGAGGGCGCACTCGCGGTGCTGAAGAAACTGCTGGTGAAAGCCGCCATGCGCCTGCGCCGCGACCAGTTGCTGGCCGGCGCGATGGCGGTGCGCATCCGCTATGTCGGCTACGACGAACGCTGGGAAGGCGCCATCAACTTCGCCCCTACCGACGACAGCCGCGGCCTGCTGCACCTCCTGGCGGGCATGCTGGCCGCCGGCCGCGTGCGCGGCCGCCTGCTGCCGGGACCCGCCCGCGCCGTACCGCTGTCGGTGAGCATCACCCTGCTGCGCCTCGCCGAACGCGCGCAGACCAGCGGCTCGCTGTTCGCACCCGCCGACGACACACGCAAGATCGACGCGGTAGTGGACCGCATCAATACGAAATACGGCCTCAACAAGGTCTACTTCGGTGGCATGCAAGCCGCACTGGCCCACGACGCCGCGCCCATGCGCATTCCGTTCAACCGCATCCCCGATGGCGGCAGCGAGCAGGAAGCCGAGAACAACGCGCTATGGCTGCAATCGCTCAATCGCTTCAAGGCGATGACGGAAGGGGAGCATCGGCGGCGGGAGAAGGAGCGAAGCGGCGTGCACGCGGACAAGCCCTCGCATGGCCGAAGCTGACCGTATCCGGCATGCACGTTCCATCGAGGGAGCGAATCTGCAGTCGCCATAGCTGGTTTACCCGTTCCAAGCACCGTCACGCCATGCATGCTGGCGAGGTCTGCTTTCGACCCCAGGCGGCACCGTTGTATCGATCGAGGGTCGTAGCTACTGTCACTCGGAAAATGGCCCGTTAGCTTCCCGGTGACAATGGGAGCGCATCCGTCGATGCGACGCCTCCCACACTTCAGGAGAACCCATGTTTGACCACGTCGTATTCGGAGTCAGCGACTATGCAGCGAGCAAAGCGTTCTTCCTCAAGGCACTCGAACCGATCGGCCTGGCCGTAGTTTCGGAGGGGCCGCTCGGTATCGAGCTTAGCTCGGACGGCAAGGTTTCATTGTGCATGTTCCAGACCGAGGAGAAGCCAGCGCATCTTCACCTGGCGTTCGTGGCCGAGAATCGCCAGCAGGTCGAGGCTTTCTATCGCGCGGCTCTGGATGCGGGTGGCAATGACAATGGCGCGCCTGGTCTGCGCCCGAACTACAGCGGGAAATACTATGCGGCTTTCGTCATCGGTCCGGACGGCCACAACATCGAGGTGGTTTGCCACGAACCCGAGGCCTGACGTCGCACATCCGCCAGACCTGCCATCCGTCCATGCAGTTTCCGGATGGCTGTCCGCTTGGGTCCGGCCGAACGATTTCACCAAGCTGTTGCATCGACCGGCTGAGGTCGCCACCCCAGGCGGATCTTGCGCGGTCTACCGTGTACTGACTACTCGCGTAGACCCGGTGTATGTAGCGACCCAAATCCAGGAGCGGCCTGAACGCCAGGAACGGGCCAATATGGCCGTCGGAAAAAAACGTAACCACGGATGCGGGCAGGCGAGACGCGCGATACCGCCGATCAGACCCAGGAGCCAGAATTTTCCGGACAACCTGTCGAATTTCGGCCTCGCCGTTCGTCGTTGTAATGAAGGCAGGGCAACCGACCCGGCTGAAGGCCCATCAGGAGACGACAATGCCGCAATATCTGGTTTCTGGTTACCTCCCCGACAACTACGACCCGTCCGCCGAAACCGAGGCGACTATCGAGGCGATCCACGCACTCAATCGCGAGATGATCGCTGCTGGTGTCAGGAAGTTCGCCTGCGGCCTGGGCCCGGCCCGGGCAGTACGGACGCAGTCCAATGGCGAAGTACTCATCACCGACGGGCCGTACCTGGAGACCAAGGAGCACGTGGGTGGTTTTTGGATACTGGAAACCGCGGATCTCGACGAGGCGACGGCGTGGGCGCGCAAGGGCGCCGAGGCGTGCCGCGCATCGATTGAGATACGCCCGATCTTTTTCGTGCCGGACCCGAATGGAGCAGAGGATTAGCCAGTCGCCGCAGACCAGCCGCCAACCGGCACTATGCAGCGCCGGCCTCGAGGCCGGCTCCGTGGGCAGGTGCTCAACCGGTTCAAGGCGATGACGGAGGGTCAAGCATGGGCCGATGGATCGATCCACATCGTGGCGGGCAAGCTTGCGAGGTCCTTGTCCAAACCCGTCCTTGATCCGATGCGTGTTCCGGCCTGGATTTGTGTTGGCACTCCAGCCTGGCTGGCAGCAACAATGATGCATCACTGGCCAAGCTCCAGATGGAACCTGCCGACATGCATGCGTTGTCGGCTGATTGCCATGGCCAATAGACTGCGGCAAGCACAACCCGGGAGGGGGCATGCGCTTCTGTCTGTATGCAATTCTTGGCCTATTGGCGGCCGCCGCCCACGCGCAATCAATTTTCAAATGCAAGCAGCAAGACGGGACCACGGCATATCAAGACCATCCATGCCCTGGCGCCATCCAATGCCCGTCCTGCCATGACAATCACGCCTGGCGATGAAGCGAGTGCCCACCCGTCACAGTCGCAACGCCTTACGCCCCGACAACGAGCACAGTTGACACAAGCTCTGGAGCGCCTACGGGCTGAACTACAGACAATACAAGCGAAACAGGCGCAAGCAGCTAGATTTACACCGCAAGGACAGGCTGATACCCATTGATGCGCACAGATTGACTACACATGTCGCCACGCGATAGGCTGGCTACACGTGTAGTCAAGGGGCGCAAGATGCCGACCGCGATAAGCAGAGCGTGGGTAGCAGCCGTCCTGGGTATGGGTTTCATGCAAACGGCAGCCGGGGTTGCAGGCTGTTCGGCCACCGCGTCGACTTTCGAAGCAGAAAGCGCCAGCTACCACCGGCAATTTGTTCCGGTGGCAGATGGAGTGCGGCTGGAAGTGCTCGATTGGGGCGGAACTGGGCGACCACTAGTACTCTTGGCGGGGCTTGGCAATACGGCGCATGTGTTCGATTCGACTGCCCCGGAATTGGCGCGACGTTTTCACGTTTATGGCATCACTAGACGCGGCTTCGGAGCATCGTCCGTGCCCAAGAACGGCTATGACGCCGATCGGCTGGCCGATGATGTCATGGCCGTGGTCAAAGCACTCGGTATCGATCGCCCCATCCTTGCCGGCCATTCGATCGCCGGCGAGGAGTTGAGCGCGGCAGGGACACGCTATCAAGGCAAAATTGCCGGACTGATCTACCTCGATGCCGCGCACGAATACGCGATCTACGATCAGGCTCGCGGAGCCTATCATCCTGACTTGAGTCATCTGTCCGCGCAGATTTCGCGCATGCACGATGACCCGACAGACAAGTCGCAGATGACTAAGCTGTTGAATGAAGTCTCAGTGTTGCAACGGAGCCTTGGGAGCGAGCTTGCTGGGGTAGCTGCGGATGACGCCAGCACAACGGGGGCTCCGCCTTCCGAACCAACGCCCAAAGAACTGGCCAGTTTCCCGGCGTTTCGTTGTTTCGTCTCTGCACAACTCGGGGGAGTCATACCTGAAGACGAGATACGCCAGACGTTTGCGACAAGCGCCACGGGCGGCGTCGGAGAGCAGAAAGCACCGGCGTTCGTTTACAACGCCATCCTTGAAGGCGAAGAGCGCTTCCACGCACCCGACGTGCCCATACTCGACATCGTCCCCGTACCACGCACGTCGGATCTTCCAGTCGGCAGTGATGAGGCGAAGCGTCAAGCAGCGGATGCGCTGCACACTCGAATGCAGGAGCAAGAGATCGCTACGCTCCAGCGTCAACAACCATCGGCAAAAATCGTGCGGATACCGCACGGCCACCACTTCGTATTCCTGTCCAATCCGGCCGAAGTCGTGAGCGCCATGACCCAGTTCGGGGAGCAGCTGCCCTAGGTCCGCTTGCGGACCTGGAGCTGTAATCAGCGACCCGCCAACAGCGACGCCGCCCCGGCGTGGTGGTGCACATCGCCACACCGTTGATCGTGGTCACCGCGCGCTCCAGCAGCTGGATGTCCACCTCGTGCTGGCGTGCCATACACCGACCCTCGAAGGCGATCGCGCGACGGCAGTGACGCTCCAGCACCAGGCCGGCGATCTGCGCGGGAGGCCCTTCGGCGCACGGAGGAGGCGGATCCCGAACCCTTGTTTCGCGAAACCCTCATCTCGAGGGTTTTACGCTGCTCTGGATCGACTACCCGGGGAGGGCTGCCATGTTCAAGCATTCGGTACTCGTTTTGCTGCTCGCTGCGTTCGCCTCTCTTGCTTTTGCGGACAACCCTCCGAAAGTTCACCAGCCTACGCTCACGCCGCAATCGAGCGGCACCACCCAGCTGCTGATCGCCGTCAGCCCGGTGAATTCACGCGTGGTCTGGGCCGCGGGAGCCGGGGGAACCTACGTGGTGACCACCGACGGCGGCAATACCTGGAAGTCCGGCGTGGTGCCCGGCGCGGAGAATCTGCAGTTCCGCGACGTCCATGCCGTGAGCGACCGGATCGCCTATTTGTCGTCGGTCGGCGCCAACACCACCGACTTCAAGATCTACAAAACCGTCGATGGCGGCGCACACTGGACGGTGGAATTCACCAACCAGCTTGCCAACGCGTTCTACGACTGTTTCGCCTTCTGGTCCCCCGACCGCGGCATCGCGCACAGCGATTCGGTGAACGGGGTGTTTCCCGATCTGCGCACCTCCGACGGCATCCATTGGCAGTCCATCGCCGGCCGTATGCCGCCAGCGCTCCCCGGGGAAGCCTCGTTCGCATCGAGCGGAACCTGCATCACCACGCAGGGAAAGCAGAACGCGTGGATTGCCACCGGCGGTTCGACCACAGCGCGCATCCTGGCGACGCGCGATGGCGGCAACACCTGGAACGCTTATGCCACTCCGCTCGTCAGCAACGCCAGTGCTGGCGGCTTGAGCGTGGCTTTCCGCGATGCGCGCAACGGGTTTGTCGGCGGCGGCGACTTGTCGAGCAATACCTCAGCCGACGCAGCGACCTCTCACGATGGTGGCGCGACCTGGACGCTGACCAGCCCACCGCCGGTCCCCGGAGCGGTCTTCTGCGTGGCGTACGTCCGAGGCCTGCGCGATCGCCACTTTTCAAACGGCGAGGACGATCAGGGTCAAGACCGGAATGACCATGGCGACCATCGCCCTCAATTCGACCGCACGGTCGTGATTACCGCCGAAACCGCACCCGATTTCAATTCAGGATCGGCGGCCTGGACTCCCGACGAAGGCCAGACCTGGTATTGGCTGCCCACCGTGAGCGGATACTGGGCCGTCGCTTTCGCGAATCCGAAAGCCGGATGGTTCGTCGGCAACAACGGACAGATTCTGAAGATCAGTTTCTGAACTTCGGGAAGTTCCAGGCAAGATCGGACTCGTGCAAGGGGAGTCGACACCGGAGTGATGGTCCGGTTACGCCGTCGCGCCTCGCTTCGACCGAACCCGCTCCCGGAGGAGAGGGTTCGCCCATGAAGGTTTTCCTCACGCTCGCCATCGCCGCGGCCGCTTCCACCTACATGGCCAACACGCGTGCGATGGAGGCCGCCAGAACAGGAGTCAGAGTAGGGTTCTCCAGGAAATCCCTCCTTCCCATTGCTTTCAGCTTGCGCGATTCACCCGCAAGCCAATACGCGATCAACCGCCCACCCGCCGATTCCTCCGCAACTCCACTGCCTCGGCCCAGCGCGCCGCCACTCTCGGCGTGGTGATGCATACCGCCGCGTCGGTGACCGTGGTCACCGCGCGTTCCAGCAGCTGGATGTCGGCCTCGTGCTGGCGCGCCACGTGCGGATCCTCGAAGAAGATCGCGCGCTGGCAGCGGCGCTCGAGCACCAGGTCGGCGATCTGCGCGTCGCCGCCCATCGGGCCGCTCTGGTAGCGGTTCGCCCACGGCTCGCCTTGCGGCCAGCCGCGGCTCCATGCCAGCTCGTTGAGGCGCTGGCCGGTGGTGCCGGTGGCCACGCGGCGGGCGAAGCGCGACAGCGTGTCGAAGTGCTGGGCCGCGTAGGCCAGCATCGCGGGCTTCATCGCATCGTGGGCGATCAGTGCCAGCGTCTGCGACTCGAACGCGTGCAGGTCGTCGGCGCCGGGATCGGGCGCCAGCCCCGCGTGCATGCGTTCCAACTCGATCCAGTCGCGCGCCGAGGCCACGGTGGAAAGGAAGGGCTTGGCATGGATCACGCACTGGCGCTTGAGCGCCACCGCCTCGGGGAATACCGAGGACGGATCGACCGGATCGATGAAATAGATCGCGCCGTCCAGCGTGCGCGTATCGCCGTCCATGCCCACCACTTCGGCCACCAGCTTCATCAGGCCGCCGGCGCGGCCGTAGGGATAGCGGCGCAGCGGTGCGTAGCCTGCGAGCAGGCCCGCGCGCTCGATGGCGTCATGGGTGCGGCCTACCGCATGCAGGCCAAGCCCGAGCTCGCGGATGCCGCGCTCGCAGGCGCGCAACCAGCGGAACAGCGCCGCGTCGTCGTGGCTGTGGTGCAGCTGGTTGGCGGCGAGGCCGAGACGCATGGGGTGTCCTTTTGGTTGGTAGCGATGCTTTTACCCGTCATTCCGACGTAGGTCGGAATGACGGGCAGAAAGGCCGTTCGCACTGAGCGTAGCTTGCGACAGCAAGCGACGCGAGGAGCGGCCACGGATGGCCGCGCTTTGGTGAGCGAGGAAGTCGAAATGCCCACATGGCCCTTCGACCCTTCGGGCCTATGCTCAGGATGAACGGTCAAAAATCATCGCCCTTCAAGCGACCGCCGCAGCCGCCTCCGCCTCCGCCTCCGCCTCCGCCAGCATGCGCGCGATCGAGGCCGCTGCCTCGCGGCCGTCGTGCACCGCGCGCACCACCAGGTCGGCACCGCGCACGTTGTCGCCGCCGGCGAAGATGCGCGGGTGGCTGGTCTGTTGCGGCAGCGCGCCGCCCGCGCCGGTGACGATGCGTCCCGAGGACGCCAGCTTCACGCCGTGCGAGGCCAGCCAGTCGGGCGGGCTGGGCAGGAAGCCGAAGGCCTGGATCACCACGTCGGCACGCAGCTCGCTTTCGCTGCCTTCGACGTTGCGCGGGCGTGGGCGGCCGTGGCCGTCGTCCACCAGTTCGGTTTCCACCACGCGCACGGCACGTGCACGGCCGTGCTCGTCGCCGAGGATCTCCAGCGGCTGGCGCTGGAACAGGAAGTTCACGCCTTCCTCGCGGCTGTAGCCCACCTCGCGCGCGGAGCCGGGCATGCTGGCCTCGTCGCGGCGGTAGACGCAGGTGACCGAGGCCGCGCCGAGGCGGATCGCAGTGCGGTTGCAGTCCATGCCGGTGTCGCCGCCGCCCAGCACCACCACGTGCCGGCCGCGCAGGTCGAACGCGGGCGGCGGCGGCTCGTCGCGCAGCAGGCGCTCGGTGTTGCCGATCAGGAAGGGCAGCGCGTCGTGCACGCCGTGCAGCTCGCGGCCGGGCAGCTTGCCGTCCACGTAGGTGTAGGCCCCGGTGCCCACGAACACCGCGTCGTAATCGTCCAGCAGTTCGCCGAACTCGATGTCGCGGCCCACCTCGCGGCCCAGCAGGAAGCGCACGCCCATGCCTTCGAGCAGTTCGTGGCGCAGGCGCATCACCTGCTTGTCGAGCTTGAACGGCGGGATGCCGTAGGTGAGCAGGCCGCCGATCTCCGGCTGGCGGTCGTACACGTCGGCGGCGATGCCCGCGCGGCGCAGGCGATCGGCGCAGGCCAGGCCCGCCGGGCCGGCACCGACGATGGCCACGCGCCGGCCGGTCTCGCGCACCGCGGACAGGTCGGGCCGCCAGCCGCGGCGCAGCGCCTCGTCGGTGACCCAGCGCTCCACGCTGCCGATGGTCACCGCGCCGAAGTCGGTCTGCTCCAGCGTGCAGGCACCCTCGCACAGGCGATCCTGCGGACAGACGCGACCGCAGATCTCCGGCAGCGGGTTGGTCTCGTACATCAGCGTGGCCGCTTCCATGATGCGGCCGTGCTGCACCAGCTTCAGCCAATCCGGAATGTAGTTGTGCACCGGGCAAGCATGCTCGCAATAGGGATTGCCGCAATCCAGGCAGCGTTCGGCTTGCGTACCGGCCTGCGGCGCCGCGAAATCGCCGGAGATTTCCCCGTAGCCCAGCACGCGGATCGCCACCGGCACCGTGCGCGGCGTCTGCCGCGGCACATCGAGGAACTGGAACAGCTTGTCGCTCATGCCGACCCCCGCGTGTTCTGCGAACACCGCCCAGACAAAACTGATTGTTGCCGTTGCTGTTGCCGCTGCTTCCGCTCGAAGGCGGCCAGGATGGCCGCGCCTTTGAACGGGGCCCCTCGACGGCGCCGAGGAGCGGAGCCGGCAACAGGGGAAAGCCAAACTGTCTGAGGCCATGGATGGCCGAGTTGTTTGGCGGCCTGTTGCCGGCGAGCACCGCAGGGGACGCGGCAGGCAGAGCCTGCCCCGGACTCGATCCGGGGAAGCCTGCCGCGCGCCGGCGCGGGGTGGCCTTCTCTTTGGTTACTTTCTCTGACTCCGTGCATCCTGCCCTTCGCCCTTCGGGCCAGCTGCGCTGTTCGCCCGCGCTCCAGGCGCGGGCGTGGCCACGCAAGAGAAAGTGACCCGGCCGCCGGCAGGCGGACGGAAGCGCTGTGTCGCTTGCGAAAAACCTGCTCAAGGGGAGCTTGAGGCAAGCGCCCGCCCCTCATCCCAACCTTCTCCCCAGCGGGGAGAAGGGGCGAACGCAAGGAGCGCGCCATTTGATTGAAGCGGCGCATCACGCCGCCCTCCGCAACTCTTCCGCCAACACGGCCAAGCTCGCCGCCTTCGGCTTCACCAGCCAGAACTTGTATTGCAGCCCGCGGAAATCGCGCAGCACCTGCCGGCCCCAGTCGCTGCCGGTGAGCTCGACATGGCGCGTCACCAGGCCGCGCAGGTGCTGCATGTAGTGCTCCATGCCCTCGGGCGAAATGCGCAGGATGTCGACCAGCTCGTGGTTGTAGCAGTCCACGAAATCGCGTTCGAGGTCGAGCACGTAGGCGAAGCCGCCGGTCATGCCCGCGCCGAAGTTGAGGCCGACCTTGCCCAGCACCGCCACCACGCCGCCGGTCATGTACTCGCAGCAGTGGTCGCCTGCGCCTTCCACCACCGCCACCGCGCCGGAATTGCGCACGGCGAAGCGTTCGCCGGCGCGGCCCGCGGCGTACAGCTCGCCGCCGGTGGCGCCGTAGAGGCAGGTGTTGCCGATGATCGAGGCATCCTGGCTGGAGAACGGCGCATCGGCGGGCGGGCGCACCACGATGCGGCCACCGGCCATGCCCTTGCCCACGCCATCGTTCGCTTCACCGGTGAGCTCGATATGCACGCCTCCGGCGTTCCACGCGCCCAGGCTCTGGCCCGCCGCCCCCTCCAGTTGCAGCACGATCGGGGACTCGTCCATGCCGTGGTCGCCATGCCGGCGCGCGATGTCGCCGGAGAGCCGCGCACCGATCGCACGGTCGGTATTGGCGATCGCGTAGCTGAAGTGCCCACCTTCGCCCAGCTCGACCAGCGGCGCGGTATCCGCCGCGATGCGCGTGGCCAGCGCCGCGGCGTCGCGCACCGGGTTGCGTGCCATCGCGCAGGCCGTGTCGCTGGCCGCGCCGAGGCTGGCGCCGTCGAGCAGTGGCGCGAGGTCGAGGCCGTGGCGCACCGGCGTGGCGTCGTCGCGCTGCGCCAGCAGTTCGCTGCGGCCGACCAACTCGGCCAGCGAACGCACGCCCAGCCGCGCGAGATGCTCGCGCACGTCGGCGGCGATGAAGCGGAAGTAGTTCATCACCATTTCCGGCAGGCCGGTGAAGTGCTCCTTGCGCAGCACCGGATGCTGGGTGGCGACGCCGGTGGCGCAGTTGTTGAGGTGGCAGATGCGCAGGTACTTGCAGCCCAGCGCCACCATCGGGCCGGTGCCGAAGCCGAAGCTCTCGGCGCCGAGCAGCGCGGCCTTGATCACGTCGAGGCCGGTCTTCAGGCCGCCGTCGGTCTGCAGGCGCACGCGGCCGCGCAGCTCGTTGCGGCGCAGGGTCTGCTGCGTTTCGGCCAGGCCGAGTTCCCACGGCGTGCCGGCGTACTTGATCGAGGTGAGGGGGCTGGCGCCGGTGCCGCCGTCGTGGCCGCTCACCGTGATCAGGTCCGCACCCGCCTTCACCACGCCCGCGGCCACCGTGCCCACGCCGGCGTGACTGACCAGCTTCACCGAGACCAGCGCGCCGGGATTCACTTCCTTGAGGTCGTGGATCAGCTCGGCGAGGTCCTCGATGGAATAGATGTCGTGGTGCGGCGGCGGCGAGATCAGGCCGATGCCGGGCTTGGCATAGCGCAGCCGCGCGATGGTGGCGTCCACCTTGTGGCCGGGCAGCTGGCCGCCCTCGCCGGGCTTGGCGCCCTGCGCGATCTTGATCTGCAGCACTTCGGCGTTGACCAGGTAGGCGGGCGTGACGCCGAAGCGGCCGGAGGCGACCTGCTTGATCTTCGACATCTTCTCGGTGCCGTAGCGCGCCGGATCCTCGCCGCCCTCGCCGGAATTGCTGCGCGCGCCCAGCCGGTTCATCGCGGCGGCCAGTGCCTCGTGCGCCTCGGGCGACAACGCGCCCAGCGACATGCCGGCGGAGTCGAAGCGCCGCAGGATCGCCTCGACCGGCTCCACCTCGTCCAGCGGCACCGGCGCACCCAGCGGCTGCACGGCGAGCAGGTCGCGCAACGCCGAGGGCGGGCGATGGTCGACGTGGTCGGCGTAGGCGCGGTAGTCGGCTGGGTCGCCCGTGCGCACCGCCTGCTGCAGCGTGGCGATCACGTCGGGGTTGTACATGTGGTACTCGCCACCGTGCACGAACTTGTACAGGCCGCCGGCGCGCAGCGGCTGCGCCGCGTTCCACGCTTCGGCGGCGAGCAGGCGCTGCTCGTTCTCCAGCTCGGCGAAACCGGCGCCGCCGATGCGCGAGGGCGTGCCGGGGAAGCACAGCGCCACCACTTCCGGCGCCAGCCCCACGATCTCGAACAGCTGCGCGCCGCGGTAGCCGGCGATGGTGGAGATGCCCATCTTCGACAGGATCTTCAACAACCCCTTGCGGATGCCGCGGCGGTAGCTGCGGCCGATCTCCAGCCGGTCGCCCTCGATGTGGCCCTCGCGGCCCAGCTCGAACAGGCTCTGGTAGGCCAGCCATGGGTAGATCGCGGTGGCGCCGAAGCCGAGCAGGCAGGCGAACTGGTGCGCGTCGCGCGGCGTGGCGGTCTCCACCATGATGTTGCACTGGCAGCGCAGGCCCTGCTCGACCAGGTGGGCATGCACCGCGCCGGTGGCGAGCAGGGAGTGGATCGGCAGCTTGTCGCGTTCGGGGTAGCGGTCGCTGAGGAACACCAGCGCGTTGCCTTCGCGCACCGACTGCGCCACGTCCTCGCACAGCCGGCGCAGCGCCGCTTCCAGCCCGGATCCAGGCGTGTACATCAGGTCGAAGCGCGGCGTGTTCACGAATTGCGGCAAGGCCAACAGCTGGCGGAGCTTGCGCTGCGAGAGGATCGGCGAATTGATCAGCACCTGCTTCGCGTTCTCGGGCTTCAGCTCGAACACGTTGCCTTCCGCGCCGATCTGGGTGACCAGCGACATCACCAGCTTCTCGCGCAGCGGATCGATCGGCGGATTGGTGACCTGGGCGAAAGCCTGGCGAAAACGGTCGAACAACGGCCGCACCTGCCGCGACAGCGCCGCGACCGGGGTGTCGTCACCCATCGCGCCGGTGGCCTCGGCCTCGAGTTCGGCGATCACCTTCAGCACCGTCTCGCGTTCCTCGCGCGAGAGGCCGTACAGCTTCTGGTAGCAGCGCAGCTGGTCCACCGGCAGCGGCTCGGCGGCCAGCGAGGGATCGATCAGGTCGGATTCCAGATAGCTCACGCCGGCGCGCAGCCAGTCGCGGTACGGCGCGCGCTTGCGGTTGACCGCGTCGATGTCGGCGTCGCGCAACAGGCGGTGTTCGCGGAAATCCACCGCGATCATCTCGCCCGGCGCGAGGCGGCCCTTGGCGACCACGCGCGCCGAAGGCACGTCCCACAGGCCCGCCTCGGAGGCGATGATGAAGTGCTTGTCGTCGGACAGCGCCCAGCGTGCGGGGCGCAGGCCGTTGCGGTCCAGCGTACAGGCGGCGTAGCGGCCGTCGCACATGACCAGGCCGGCGGGACCGTCCCAGGGTTCGCTGTGCAGCGCGTAGTACTCGTAGAACGCCGCGAGGTCCTCGTCGATGTTCTCGCGCGCGGCAAACGCCGGCGGCACCAGCACGCGCATCGCGGCGAGCAGGTCGAGGCCGCCGGCCAGCAGCACCTCCAGCGCGTTGTCCAGGCTCTCCGAATCCGAGCCCTGCTGGCGCACCAGCGGGCCGAGGTCGCCCAGCTCCACCCGCGGCGAGCGCCAGATCGTCTCGCGCGCCTGCATCCAGCGGCGGTTCGCGCGGATGGTGTTGATCTCGCCGTTGTGCGCCAGCAGGCGGAACGGCTGCGCCAGCCGCCACTGCGGCGTGGTGTTGGTGGAGAAGCGCTGGTGGAACACCACCGCGTCGGCGACCAGGGCCGGATGCGCGAGATCGGCGAACACCTCGCGCAACCGGCCCGGCGCGGCCATCGCCTTGTAGCCGATCAGCTCCGCCGTCAGCGTCACCACATAAAACGCCGTATCGTCGACCAGCGCGGTCTCGGCGCGACGGCGCGCGCGGAACAGCGCCAGCTCGAACGCCTCGTCGTCCATGCCATCGCCGGCATCGACGAACACCTGCCGCACGCGCGGCCGTGCGGCGGCGGCCAGCGGACCGCAGGCATCCTCGTTCACCGCCACCTCGCGCCAGCCCGCCACGCGCACGCCTTCTTCGGCGAGATGCCGTTCCAACACGTTCGCCGCCGTGCCGTCGGACGGGTCGAGGAACACCAGGCCTGCCGCAAAGCGTTCGCCGGTCGCAATGCCAGCCTCGCTCGCCAATGCGCGCAACCACGCCTGCGGGCGGCGGATCAGCACGCCGCAGCCGTCGCCGCTCACGCCGTCCGCGTTCACTGCGCCGCGATGCGAGAGTTTCGCCAGCGCCTCGAATGCGGTGTCGACGACCCACGCGCTGGCGCGGCCGTCGATCTGCGCGACCAGGCCGAAACCGCAGCTGTCGTGCTCGAACGCCGCGTCATACAGGCTTGTTCCACCGGACTGCTTCATCTTGCTCACTCGCTGGATGGCGGGGCACAGAAGGCCAGCGGCGCCGGGGCGCCGGTCTGGATTCGTGGTTTGCGATTCGACTACAACACAATTGCTGCGTCGCGTCAAAGACTTCTATACGTCCAAATGAAATATTCCCCGCGACCGGCGCAAACGCCTGTCGCGACAGCATTCGCCGGGACGCCCGCACCGTGGCGGCCGCGCGCCTTCACCTCGAGCCCGCAAGTTTTCGCCACGCATCGCATCTTCCTTTTGTTGCATGGCTGTCATGCACGGGGCCTAGCGTGCCGGACCGCATCCTGCCCCCTCACCCTCCGGACCCGCCCATGCCCCAGCCCATGCCCGCCTCCCGTCCCCGCGGCGGCGCCCTGCTCGTCCTCGCCATCGCCGCCGTGCTGGCGGCACCGGTCCGCGCCGATGACACGAACGGCGCGCAGCCCGCGTCGACGAACGACACCGGCCCCGCCGCCACCCCGCAGGATGCCAAGAACCTCAGCGCGATCCAGGTGACCGCCGCCACGACCGCGACCACCATCGCGCCGACGCAGGGCTCCATGGTGGCGACCGAACCGCAGTCGACCGTCGGCAGCCTGTACATCCAGGAGAACATTGCGCCGACCGGCGACTACACCGACGCGGCCGCCATTTCACCGAGCGTGTACACCGTGACGCCGAACGGCTCCGGCCTGATGGAAGCGCCGGTCGTCTCGATCCGCGGCTTCCAGGACGGCCAGTACAACGTGACGTTCGACGGCATTCCGTGGATGGACTCCAACGACTTCACGCACCACTCCACCTCGTACTTCACCAACCAGGAAACCAGCAGCGTCACGGTCGACCGCGGCCCGGGCACGGCCGGCACGCTCGGCAACGCCACGTTCGGCGGCACCATTTCGGTGGATTCGATCAACCCGCAGGACACGCTCAACGTCAGCCCGTACCTCAGCTTCGGCAGCTGGAGCACGGACGTCGAAGGCGCCCGCATCGACACCGGCAAGCTCAACGACGGCGGCACCAGCGCCGTGATCAACGTGCAGAACAGCTCGTCGGACGGCTATCTCAGCTACGCCGGCCAGCGCCGCCAGAGCGTATTCGCCAAGGTGGTGCAGCCGCTGGACGACCACACCACGCTGACCTTCGTCGCCATGGCGAACAAGCTCGACCAGTACGTGCCGTTCGGCGCCACCAAGGCGCAGATCGCGCAGTACGGCGTGAACTACGGCCTGGTCAACGATCCCACCAGCCAGGCCTACTACCGCTACAACCAGGACAAGATCAACACCAACCTCGGCTACATCGGCCTGCATTCGGAGTTCGACGGCTGGACGATCGACAACAAGGCCTACACCTACGGCTACAACCATTTCGGCTTCAACGGCGAAGATCCGAACGGCGAAACGCCGAACGGCACCTACTACAGCCCCACCGACGTACCCGGCCAGCACATGCGCAACACGAACCGTTCGTGGGGCGACATCTTCCGCCTGGGCAAGGAACTCGGCCCCGGCGAAGTGCGCACCGGCGTGTGGTACGACCACCAGGACGACATCCGCTGGCTGTATGAATTCGACGACACGATCGACCAGTTGAATCCGGTGATCGCGCCCGGCGCACCCTCGCTGGCGCTGGCATCGGCCGATCGCCGCATGAACGACACGCTGGTCACGATCCAGCCGTTCCTCGAATACCAGTGGAACATCACCGACAACGCGTACTTCATCGGCGGCGTGAAGTACAACCGCTTCGAACGTGACCTCGACGCCCCGGTGAACCAGAAGACGGAAACCCCGCTGACCTATTCCAAGACCTGGAACGCCACCCTGCCATCGGCCTCGTTCCACTACTCGTTCAGCTCCGACTGGACGGCCTATGCGCAGTGGGCCAAGGGTTACCTCGCGCCCAACCTCAACCTGCTGTACGTGCCCAACCCGGCGGTTTCCGACAGCGCCGTGGCCCCGGAAAAGACCACCAACTGGCAGATGGGCACCACCTGGAGCGCCGACAACCTGACGCTGTCCGGCGACATCTACAAGATCGACTTCAACAACTTCGTGCAGAGCCAGAAGGTCGGCGGCGTCACGGAGTTCTACAACGGCGGCGGCGTGCACTACAAAGGCCTCGAACTCGAAGGCACCTACATGCTGGGCGCCGGCTTCAGCGTCTACGCCAATGGCTCGCTCAACCGCGCGATCCAGACCGCGGACAACTCCTGGAACCCCAACACGCCGCACAAGACCGCCGCGCTGGGCCTGCTCTACCGCAACGGCCCCGTGTACGCGTCGCTGGTCGACAAGTTCGTCGGCAAGACCTACTACACCGCCAACGCCAACGACGACACCCCGATCGGCGGCTATGCGGTGACCAACTTCGCCGCCAGCTACCGCTTCGACCCGCACCTGGCCGACGTGAAGGACATCAAGATCGGCTTCCAGGTCAACAACCTGTTCAACAACACGACCATCAACGCCCTGGCCGGCACCACCGTGGCCGACAGCACGCCGCTGTTCTGGACCATCCCGGCGCGCAACTACAACGTCACCATTTCGGCCGACCTGTTCTGATGAAACGCCTCGCACTGTTTGTGCTGGCGCTGCTGATCGGCCGGTCCGCACTGGCCGACGGCAACGGGCCCGCGGTCGACCTCACGGCGCTGCTGCCTCCCCCGCCCGCCGCCGGTTCGCCGACGGCACGGCAGGACATGGCCGGCGTGCTGGCGGTGCAGGCCCGGCGCACGCCCATGGAGATCGCCGCGGCGGAAGCCGACCAGGCGCACAGCGTGTTCCGCTTCGCCGACGTGTTCGGCGCGGCGTTCACGCCGGACCGGCTGCCGCACACGGCGGCGTTCTTCGCGCGCGTGGCGGCCTATGACAAAGGCGAAGTGAAGGCGGCGAAGCTGTTCTGGCAACACCCGCGTCCCGTGCAGGCATCGCACCGGGTGCATCCGCTGAGCGTGGAGAAACCGAACGACTGGAGCTACCCCAGCGGCCACTCCACGCTGGGCTACACCGAGGCGGTGCTGCTGGCGAACATGGTGCCGGAACGGCGGGCGGCGATCTTCGCCCGCGCCGACCTGTACGCCCATCACCGCATCGTGATGGGCGTGCACTACCCCAGCGACGTGGAAGCCGGGCGGCTCGCCGGCACCGTGCTCGGCAGCCGGCTGCTGGACGATCCCGCCTGGCAGGCGGCCTATGCGGCGGCACGAGCCGAGCTGCGCAAGGCACTCGCACTGCCGGGCGAGCCGGCGGCGTCGACCGTCGCCGCCCGCTGACGGCGACCGACGGACATCGACGTCATCGCATGAACGACCGCACCGCGGACGGCTCGCCCCCGTCCGCGGGCTCGGCGATAATCGGCCGATGCCCAGCCCCGTCCGCGTCGCCCGCCTCCCTGTCCTCACTGTCCTGGCACTGAGCGCCGCACTCGCCGTCGCGCCGACGCAGGCACGACAGGACAAGAGCCACGCCGAGCAGGCTGCAGCGAAGCAGAAGCTGAGCAACCTGCACCAGGAACTGCAGGTGCTGGACAAGCGCCAGGCCGCCACCGCCGCACGCCGCGACCAGCTCAACACCGAGCTGGCGCAGCAGACCACCGCGCTGGCCGCCGCCGCACGGGCCTTGCGCGACACCGACGCCCAGCTCGCCGCCAAGCAGCAGCAACTCGACCAGTTGCAGCAGCAACGGGCCGAGCTGAAGCAGAAGCTCGCCAACCAGCGCGCCGCGATCGCCGACCTGCTGCGTGCCAGCTATGCGCTGGGCCACGGCTCGGACCTGCGCCTGCTGCTGGACAACGAGGACGTGGGCCGGATCGCGCGGGCGCTGGTCTACTCGAAGTACTTCCAGCAGGACCGCACGCAGAAGGTGCAGCAGCTGATGGCCAGCCTGGCCCAGCTGCAGACGCTGGAAACCCGGATCACCACCGAGCAGCAGGCACTGCAGGCCGTGCGCGCGCAGCGCGAGCAACAGAGCCGGCAACTGGCGAAGCAGCGAACCGCGCAGCAGAAGCTGGCCGCCGAAACCGACGCCACCTACCAGGACCAGGCCCAGCGGCTGGCCGCGCTGAAACAGGACGAGCAGTCGCTCAATACCCTGGTCGACCACCTGCAGAAACAGATCGACCAGGCGATGCGCGAAGCCGCCGCCCGCGAGGCCGCGCGTCAGGCGGCCGCGCGCAAGCATGGCGGCAAGGCACCGCCGCCGCTGGAAGTGGGCAATGCCGGCGCCAACATCCGCGGCAACCTGCCGTGGCCGGCATCGGGCGATGTGCGCCGCTACGGCAACGGCGTGCTGATCCGCGCCAGCGGCGGCAGCGAAGTGCACGCGGTGGCCAACGGCCGGGTGGTCTATGCCGGCTTCCTGCGCGGCTACGGCATGCTGCTGATCCTCAACCACGGCAACGGCTGGATGAGCATGTACGGCAACAACGAAACGCTGCTGCACGGCGTGGGCGATGCGGTGACCGCCGGCCAGGCGGTAGGCACGGCCAGCGCGCCCACCGGCGTCAACACCGGCGTCTATTTCGAACTGCGCCACGACGGCCAGCCGGTCGATCCGCGCAGCTGGCTCGGCCAGCACCGCTGAACCGGCCCGCACAGCCGGTTCAGCCAGCACCGTTGACGGCCGCCCGCCATCGTCGCAGGCTGGCGGTGTCGAAACCCGCTGCCCGCGCGGCGGGGCGTCCCCATTCCCCGGAGTCTCGTTCCATGCGGTTTTCCACCTACAGCCTGTGCGCCCTGCTGCTGGCGGCGCCGTTCGTGCATGCACAGACCGCGCCGGCACCGGCCGCGAGCGCACCCGAGCCGCCCACCGACCTGGCGCCCACCCACGTCCGCGCCAGCGCCCCCGCCACGCCTGGCGGCAACCAGGTCGACCTGCAGGACATCCGCCGCTTCAGCCGCGTCTACGACATCGTGCGCCAGGCCTACGTGGAGCCGGTGAGCAACCACGAGCTGATGAGGGACGCGATCACCGGCATGCTCGCCGGGCTCGACCCGCACAGCGAATACCTGGACAAGGAGGGCCTGGCCCAGCTCGACGAGGACACCACCGGCCAGTACAGCGGCCTCGGCATCGAGGTGCTCGAGCAGGACGGCGGACTGCTGATCGTCACCCCGATCGACGACACGCCCGCCTCGCGCGCCGGCATCAAGCCCGGCGACAGCATCGTGAAGATCGACGGCGTGCTGGTCGACCCGCAGAACGTGGACGACATGTTCAAGAAGCTGCGCGGCAAGCCCGGCAGCAAGATCACGCTGACCATCGTGCACAAGGGCGGCGACAATCCGGTGGACATGCACCTCACGCGCGAGAACATCGCGATCACCAGCGTCAAGGTGCGCCAGCTCGAACCGGGCTTCGACTACATCCGCATCACCCAGTTCCAGAGCGATACCGCGCCCGACCTCGAGCGCAAGCTGGCCGCACTGATCGGCAAGGACGGCGCGCCGAAGGGCGCCGTGCTCGACCTGCGCAACAACCCCGGCGGCCTGCTCACCGCCGCGGTTTCGGTGAGCGACGACTTCCTCGACTCGGGCACCATCGTCACCACCCGCGGCCGCCTGCCCGACTCCAACATGAGCTTCAGCGCACACCCCGGCGACCTGCTCAACGGCGCGCCACTGGTGGTGCTGGTGAACCACGGCACCGCCTCGGCCGCCGAGATCGTCTCCGGCGCGCTGAAGGACAACCACCGCGCCCTGCTGATGGGCCAGCGCACCTTCGGCAAGGGCGTGGTGCAGACCGTGCTGCCGCTGGATGCCGACCACGCGGTGAAGATCACCACCGCGCGCTACTACACGCCCAACGGCACCTCGATCCAGGCCGAAGGCATCAAGCCCGACATCCCGCTCGCCGACCTCAGCGTGCGCAAGGCCGACGAGGCGCCCGAGCTGATCAGCTCCGAGGCCGACCTGCCCAACCATCTCGCCAACGAGAATGCGAAGGCCGGCGGCAGCATCGACGCCGACGGCAGCGCCGCCGAGGGTGCGCTCGCCACCAGCGACTACGCGCTGGCGCAGGCGCTCAACGTGCTCAAGGGCATGGCGCTGGGACGCGGTGCACCGGTGGCAAAGTAGGAGCGGCTTCAGCCGCGACCAACGCGGTGGAGGAATCGCGGCTGAAGCCGCTCCTACAAGCCGCTCCTACAGCCGTTCGCCCTGATCCGCTTCCAGCAGCTCCGCCGGCAGCGGCAGCATGTCCATTCCGCGCGCGAACAGCATCGCCTGGAAACGCTCGCCCATGCGGTCAGGCAAGGTAAGCCGCTTCACTTCCTGCGCCAGCCGGTAACGCGCCGCTTCGTCGGCGGCCCGCGCATGGGCGGCCTCGAAGGCTTCCTGCAGGCCGCTGGCGATCAGGAACTGCGCCTGCGGCAGATAGGCGGCCACGCCGAAACCGGCGCTGTTGCCGGCCTCGGCCAGTGCGGTGAAATCCACCGAGGCAGTGAGGTCGTTGAGGCCGGGCAACCACAGCGGATCGCCGTGCGCGTGGTGGCGGTAGTGCGCCATCAGCGTGCCGTCGCGGCGCCCGGGCTGGTAGAACTCGCGGCGCACGTAGCCGTAGTCGACGAACAGCATCACGCCGGCCTCCAGCGAACCGGCCACCGCCTGCAGCCAGTACGGCAGCTGCGGCAGGATCTCGGTGCGGTAGCCGTCGGCGAGATCCGTGCCGAGGTCGCGCTCGACATGGCGCACCGCACCGGCCACCAGCGCGTCGGCCGGGCGATCCACGCGCATCAGCCGGCCCTCGCCGTCCAGCGCCACGTGTTCCTCGTACACCTCGCCGTCACGCATCGCGATGCGCGTGGTGGGCAGCGCGTCGATCACCTCGTTGGCGAACAGCACGCCGCGCCAGCCGTGATCGGGCGGGCCGTCCAGCCACCTGACGCGCGCGTTGACTTCGGCCGGCAAGGCAGCGGCGAGACGCTCGCGCTGGCGTTCGCGCAGGTCGGCGCTGGGTTCGAGCAGCAGGTAGCGATGCGGCAGGCTGCCGGCCTCGGCGAAGGCCTTGAGCGCCGCCTCCGCGAACGCACCGCTGCCGCCGCCCAGTTCGAGGAAGGTCGCTTCGCCGCCCAGCGTGTCCAGCACCGGCGCCACCGCATTCACCACGCAGCGCGCGAACAGTTCGCCCAGCTCCGGCGCGGTGACGAAATCGCCCGCCTCGCCGAACTTGGTCTTGCCCGCGCTGTAATAGCCCAGCCCCGGCGCGTACAGGCTGCGCTCCATGAACTGCGCGAACGGCATCGGTCCGTGCGCGGCGATCTGCTCGCGCAGCAGGCGCAGCAGGCGGTCGGAATGCGCGCGTTCGTCGGCGCTGGGCTCGGGGAGTCGGGACTGCATCGGTGCTGGCATTGCGGGAATCCGCGGCAAGCATAGCGGATGGTGGACTCAATCCTGCGGCAGCAGCCCCGCGGCCAGCAATCCCGAGACATACAGACCGAAGCCGAACACGGCATGCGTCAGCAGGCTGCGCAGGCGCGCGCGGTTCGGCCGCGGCGTTCTCGACGCGGCGAAGCCGGCGCCCATGCCCGGCTGCAGCAGAGCGAACGGAAAGATCACCGTGGCCAGCCCGAAGCCCAATGCAGGCGGCAGCGTGGGGTGCTTCGCCCAGGCCGGCCCCGCCAGTGCAAGCAGGGCCGCGGCGAACACGATGCCGGTCGCGTAGTGGGCCAGCCAGCCGAGCGCACGCTCGCCGCGGACGGGCGCTGCCTGCGCAATGCTCTGGTGTGCGAAACGTCCGCGCACCAAGTGTCCGAACCAGCGGCCAGCCAGCGCCCAGTCCATCGACGGAACGCCGAGGGCATGCCGCAGCAGCCATGCCCAGAGATCCGTCGCCAGCGTGGCGCCGATGCCGACCAGCAGCGTGAAGGCGACAATCGCACCCATCGCCATCGCGCTCAGAAATCCTTCTGCAGGCTGAGGTACAGGCCGCGCCGCGGTCCGAACTGCGGCGCGCCCACGCCGACACCGGTGCCGTCACGCAGCTCGTAGGTCCGGTCCAGTGCATTGATCACCGCCAGCTGGGTATGCAGCTTGCCGAAACGGTCGAACATGAAGTCGTGCGAGACATTCAGGTTGAGCTGGAAGTAGGCCGGCAGATGATCGCCATTCGGCACCAGGCCATCGCTGCGCAGGCCGGTGCCGAACAGGTAGTCGGCGCCGAGCTTGGTGTTGTCGTCCAGCGCGTAGCTGACGCCGCCGGAGGACGTGTATTTCTGGTCGTGGTCGAGGTAGATGTAGTTGTTCGCGATGTAGGCCAGCTCCGCGGGATCGAAGTTGTACTGGCTGGTGACCACGTCCTTGCCCATCGCCTTGGTGTAGGCGAAGTTGAAGTAGCCCGACCACGGGCCGCTGTCATAGTTGGCGGTGAATTCCGCGCCGGCCACGCGGCCCAGGCGGTAGTTGAAGGTGGAGTAGACCAGCGCCTGGCCGAACTGGCCTTCGTCCTGCAGGTCGTGCACGTCGCGGTAGTAGGTGTCCAGACCCAGCGTCCAGGCGCTGCCGAGGTTCTGCGACACGCCCACGTCGAAGTAATTCGAACGCTCCGCCAGCGGTTCGTTGTCGCCGTAGTTCTTCACCGCGTTGGTGGTGCCGGCGAAGGCCGCGATGTTCGCGGCAGTGATCATCTCGGTGGCCGGCGGCGTGAAGTAGCGCGAATAACCGGCGTGCACGGTGGTGCTGTCGGTGGCCTGCCAGACCACGCCGACACGCGGGCTGAGCTGGCTCTGCGTGGTGCCGAAGGACTTGTACATGTCGCCGCGCAGGCCGTAGTTCACCGTCCAGTCCTGGCCGATGCTCCACTCGTCCTGCACGTAGGCGGACCAGGTCCTGGCGACGATCTGGTCGCTGGTGAAGATGCCGAGCGGCGTCGTGCTGGCCTGGTTGCCGTCGGCGTCGGCCGGGAACACCAGCGAGTCGGTGTTGGTGCCGGCGCGGTCGTAGCTGCCGTACACGCCATAGCGCAGGGTGTGCGTGTCGTTGAGCGGCGTGGAGAAATCCGCCTGCAGCGTGCTGGCGCGATCCGACTGATTGATCGCCCCGGCCACGCCGTTGAACATCAGGTCGCCAATGTCGTCCGGCAGGTACTGCAGGCCGCTGTAGCGCTGGCCCAGCGAGACCTGGTAGCCGGTCTGCCCCAGCTTGCCCTGCAGCGACAGCACGCCGAAACGGGTCTGTTCGTTCTGCTGCTCGTTGAGGTTGGCGGAGTCGAAGTTGGTGACGTCGAGGTAGCCGAACTGCGGCGTCTGGCCCGGATTGTCCGGGATCTGGAAGCGGTTGTTGGCGAAGCCGAACATGAAGCTCAGCCGCGTGTCGTTGTCGATCAGGTAGGAGATGTCGCCGAAGCCCTTGACCTGGTTGGTATGGTCGTGGATCGGCGTGCGGCTGGCGGTGGGGTTCTCGATGCCGACGTTGTTTTGCAGGTAGTTGGCGGTGAAATAGGCGCTCCAGTTGCCGCTGTTGCCCCACAGCGAGACGTTCGGGTTGAAGGTGCCGAACGAGCCGCCGGTGACGCCGATGCTGCCGCCGTTGCCGAGGTCGGCGCCGCTCTTGGTGGTGATGTCCACCACCGCCGCGGTGCGCAGGCCGTACTGCGCCGGCAGCGCGCCATCGAGCAGGCTCACGCTCTGGATGGCCCGCGCGTCCAGGGTCTGGCCGAAGCCGGAGATGGACTCGGGGATGATCACGCCGTTGATGCGGTACTGCAGGTTCGCGTGGTCGCCGCGCACGTGCAGGCCGCCATAGGAATCCTGCACCACGCCCGGCGCCTGCAGGATCACCTGGTTCACCGGGGTGGAGGCGCCCAGCGGCAGCGCCTGGATCGCCTTCTGGTCGATCACGTACTGGCTGCTGCCGGTGTCCGGCGACAGTGCGTTGCGCGCCTGGTCCAGCGCGGCGGAAACGCTGATCGCGCCGAGATCGTGCACCTTCGGCGCGGGGCGGTTGCGCGTGCCGCCGGGAGTGTCGTCCGTCGTCGTGCCGCTGGTCGTGGTGGAGTCGGTGGCAGGCGTGACGTCGCCGGCGCGCGCATGGACGGACACCGCGCACAACGCGGCGGCGAGGCTGAGGGCGAGCGGGGAAAGCTTCATGGACTGGGGCTCCAGGGGACGGTGGCCCGGCGCTGCGGCCGGATCCATATTCGTAATGTTATAACATTACCAATACGAGCCCAAGCCGACCCGGGCCACAAGTCATGGATGCGAAGAAGCAGGCATGGATTGAGCTCCGCTTCATGCCGGCGCCCTAGACTGGTTTTCTCGCGCGCCACGCCAGCGCATCCACGGAGTGCGCCATGAACCAGCGACGCCCGCCCGATGCCGATCACCCGGACAGCAGCAGCCGGCAGGTTCCGGCCGTGATCGGCGGGCACGAGGAGGCGAACCGGATCACCCAGGCCATCCTCGATTTCGTCAGCCGCATCCCCGACAGCAAGGTGGGCGGCACCGCCGATCCGCGGGCGCGGGCGCGCCAGCTCGCCGGCCGCGCCGCGCAGCGTGCGGCGCTCACCGCCGGCACGCTGGCGCTGCCGCCCGGTCCGCTGGGCTGGCTCACCGTGCTGCCGGAGCTGGTGACGATCTGGAAGCTGCAGGCGCAGATGGTCAGCGACATCGCCGCCGCCTACGGCCGCCACGCCGAGCTGGGCCGCGAGCAGATGCTGTACTGCCTGTTCCGCCACACCGCAGCGCAGGCCTTCCGCGACCTGGTGGTGCGCATGGGCGACCGCCTGCTGTTCCGCCGCATGTCGCATGCGGTGGTGGAACGCGTCGCCAAGCAGCTGGGCGTGAAGCTCAGCCGCCGCGCGCTGGGCGAAGGTGTATCGCGCTGGCTGCCGGTGATCGGCGCGCTGGGCGTGGGCGCCTACGCGTACTACGACACCGGGCAGGTGGCCGCCACCGCGATCGAGCTGTTCGACGGCGGCATTGAGCACGAAGGAGGCGAGCTGCCGGCGCAACCGCCGACGCCCGCGCGGCACGCAGCCCCACCGGCACGCGAAGCCGCGCGCAAGCTCGCCGGTGCGGTGCGCAAGGCCGCCACGCGCAAGCGCCGCTCGCCCCCGGACGAGGCATGAGGCGCCGCCGCGGGTGACGCGATGGCGACGATCCGGCAAGCTGTCGGCATCCGCCGCCGCGCAGGAATCGCATCATGCCGCCACGCCATGAACGCCCCGCTGCACTGATCACCGGTGCCGGCAAGCGGGTGGGCGCGGTGATCGCGCGCACGCTGCATGCGGCGGGCTACGACCTCGCCCTGCACTGCCGCCGCTCGGTGGCGGAAGCCGAGGCGCTGGCGGCCGAACTGGAACAAGCGCGCGCCGACAGCACCCTGGTGCTGCAGGCCGAACTGGCCGATCCGCATGCGTTGCCCGCGCTGGTGGACACCACGCTTGCACGCTTCGGCCGGCTCGACGCGCTGGTCAACAATGCCTCGGCGTTCCATCCCACGCCGGTGGGCGCGGCCACCGTGACGCAGTGGAACGAGCTGTTCGCCTCGAACGCGCAGGCACCGTTCTTCCTCGCCCAGGCGGCCGCGCCCGCGCTGCGCGCCACGCGCGGTGCGATCGTGAACCTGGTGGACATCTACGCCGAATATCCGCTGGCGGATCACCCGATCTACTGCATGGCGAAGGCCGCGCTGGCGGCGATGACCCGCGCGCTGGCGCTCGACCTCGCACCCGATATCCGCGTCAACGGCGTGGCGCCCGGCGCCGTGCTGTGGCCCAGCGACGGCAAGCCGTATGCGGACCAGCAGGCGATGCTGGCGCGCACGCCGCTGGCACGCGCCGGCTCGCCCGGGGACGTGGCCGGCGCCGTGCTGTGGCTGCTGCGCGACGCACCCTACGTGACCGGCCAGATCATCCGCGTGGACGGCGGGCGTACCCTGGCGACGTAGCCGAATGTCGAGCAAGTGCAGCCTGCACTTGCTCGACTCGCCGAGTCCGTCGCATGTCCGGACCCGGCTCCGCCGGCCAGTTGCTTGCGCGGCCGACTGGCGTGCGATCCATCCATGGGTCGACCCTCAACGCTTCGGGCGGAACGCCGACTCCAGCAGTACCTGGTCGAAACCGCCGCCCACCTCGCCCGCCTCCGCATAGCGGTACAGCGCCGCGGCGTAGATGCCCTGCAGGGTGGACTGCACCAGCCCCAGCAGCACGAAGCCGATCACCACCAGCACGATCGCCGGCGCGATGACGGCAATCGACTGGGTGGCGATCGCACCAAACACCAGCACTGCCGCCAACAGGGCCGCGAGGAAGAACACCAGGCCGAACACCACGCCCAGGCCTGCATTGCCGATCAGGTTCTCGCCCCAGGTCTGCTTGAGCAGTCCCGCGCTGCGCTTCACCGCGTCGACCGGACCGATGCCTTCGCTGGCCAGCACCGGCACCACCAGGAAAGTGGCCACCGTCCACGCCAAACCGAGCAGGCCCACCACGAAGCGGCCGATCAGGCCCAGCCGCTCCTGCAATGCGCGCAGGAAGAGGCCCACCGTGGCCGCGATCAGCGCGTAGCCGAAGATGCTGCCCAGCCGCGAGCGCGCCAGCGCGAAGCCGTCGGCCAACCCGGCCGGCTCGCCGCGCAGGCGCCGCAGGGCCACGCCCGCCAATGCGGTGTTGAAGAACACGATCACGAAGTACTGCACCAGGTAGAACGCGAACAGCACCAGGTAGTACCCCGGCGCGAAGCGGCGGCCGTCGAAGTCGCCGCCATGGTGGCCGATCAGCGCCAGCGCCACCGGGACCAGGAAACTCGCCGCCACCACCACGCTGCACAGTCCCGACAGCAGCGGAAACAGCAGCAGCGACTTGTCCGAGCGCAGCACTCCCGCGCTCGCCTTCATCAACGCCCAGCTGCGGGCGAACTTTCCGGCCATACCCTTGACCCCCATGCGATGGAAGGCATCTTTCTAGCACCACACGCGCTCCGGCAACAGAGCTGTGACGGATCCGTAGGAGCGCACCCTGTGCGCGAATGCTTTCCGCTCTGATCGAAGCACCAGAGCCATCGCGCACAGGGTGCGCTCCTACGGGAGCGGCTCGGGAACGAGCGGCTCCCGTTCGTGCGGAAACGCCGCCCACAGCGCCGCCATCGTCTGCCCGCTGACGGGATGGCGCGCCTGCGGCGCGATGTCGGCCAGCGGCTTCAGCACGAAGGCGTGCCTGAGCTCCTTGCGCGGAAGCTGCAAGTGACCGGGGCCGTCGATCACGCGCTCGTCATACAGCACGATGTCCACGTCCAGCGTGCGATCCGAATAGCGCGGCACGTCGCGGCGACGGCCGTGGCGATCCTCCAGCGCGTGCAGCCAGTCGTTGAGCGCCTCGGGCTCGAGCCCGGTGTCCAGGCCCACCGCGAGGTTCACGAAGTCCGCACCGTCGAAGCCCACCGAGCGGCTGCGGTAGGCCGGCGACACATCGATCGTGCCGAAACGGGCACGCAACTCGTCCAGCGCCGCCCTGAGATGGCGGCGCGGTTCGAGGTTGGAACCCAGGCTGAGGTAGACGCGGGCCATCACGGTGTCGCGGGCTGGAAAGGCCGCGATTCTGCCTGCCTCTCACCCAGTCGCACCAGCCCGGCCTGCATGTCGTGGCCGCCGGGCTGCTGGTACAGGCGCAGGCCGAACTCCGGCAGCAGCGCGAACAGGTGGTCGAAGATGTCCGCCTGGATGCCCTCGTACTCGGCCCAGGCCACCGTGGCGGTGAAGCAGTACAGCTCCAGCGGGATGCCCTGTGGCCCGCTGGCGAGCTGGCGCACCATGCAGCCGAGGCCGTGGTGGATGCGCGGGTGGCTGTCCAGGTAGGCCTGCACATAGGCGCGGAAGGTGCCGAGATTGGTGAGCCGGCGGCGATTGGCCGCCACTTCGCCCGCCTCGCCCAGTGTCCGGTTCCACTCGGCCACTTCCCGCTGCCTCGCCGGCAGGTAGCCCGCCAGCAGGTGCAGTTGCGCCAGGCGATCCAGCGTCGCACCGTCGAGGAAGCCCACGCTGCCCGCATCGATGGTCAGCACGCGCTTGATGCGCCGGCCGCCGGTCTCCTGCATGCCGCGCCAGTTCTTGTACGAGTCGGAAATCAGCCGCCAGCTGGGGATGGTGGTGATGGTCTTGTCCCAGTTGCGCACCTTCACCGTGTGCAGCGCGATGTCGATCACGTCGCCGTCGGCATTGAGCTGGGGCATCTCGATCCAGTCGCCCACCCGCAGCATGTCGTTGGAGGAGAGCTGCAAGCCGGCCACGAAACCGAGGATGGTGTCCTTGAACACCAGCATCAGCACCGCCGACATCGCGCCCAGGCCCGACAGCAGCAGGCCGATCTTCTGCCCGGTGAGCGCGGTGACGATCACCAGCCCGGCCACCACGAACAGCGCGATCTTGGCCAGCTGCACCACACCCCTGATCGAGCGTTCGCGGCCGCGCGGCGTTTCACGGTAGAGGTCTTCCAGCGCCGACAGTGCGGTGCCGATCGCCATGGCCACGAACAGCACCAGCAGCGCCTCGGCGACATTGCGCACGGCCTGCACCAGATCGCCCGGCAGGTCCGGCACCAGCGCGATGCCGTACTGCACGAGCAGCGCCGGCACCGTCCGCGCCAGCCACAGGAAGCTGCGCCGCCGGCACAGCGCGTCGTCCCAGCGCCACTGCGTGCGCACGGCGATGCCGTGCACTGCGCGCAGCAACACGCCGCGCAACAGCACGCCGGCCAGCCAGGCCAGCAGCAGCAGGACCAGCAGGACCAGCGCGGCACGCATGCCGGGCAGATCCAGCAGTTGTTGCAGGGAAGCCATTCGCTTCGCTCCTCGGGGTCGGGCCGGTGCGCTCGGCACGCCGGCGGGCCAGGCGGCCTGCGCCGCAGGGAGGCCGCAAGGCCTCGTGGCGGACGGCTACGGACGCGTGCCGCGCTCGATGCACACGCCTACCGCTTTCGCGCCGCGCACCGCGCCGGGCTTGGAGAGCTTCAGCCGCACCCAGCCCACGCCGAACTCCTCGCGGATGATCGCGGCGCAGCGCTCGGCCAGGGTTTCCACCAGGCCGAAGCTGGAGGCGCCCACGTAGTCGATCAGCCGCTTGGACACGTCCTTGTAGTTCAGCGTGTGCGCGATGTCGTCGCTGGCGGCGGGTACGCTGTTGTCGAACGCCATCTCGATGTCGAAGGCCAGCGTCTGGCGCACGCGGCGCTCCCAGTCGTAGATGCCGATCACGGCGTCGATGCGCAGATCCTCGATGAAAACAATGTCCATGGCGACACGTGCGGCGGAACAGAGGTCATACAGGGTCGGCGACTGCACGCGCAGATGCAAGCCGGCGCCTTTTCACGCCGGCGGCACGCAGACATGCGTGCGACGTGCTAGATGTGGCAGCTCCCGCCGCACAGGACCCGCCATGAACGCTCCTGCCAACGTGACAGCCGCCATCGCCAGCACGCCCTACACCGTCCGCCTGGGCGACGACCGCGGCCACCAGTGGCTGGCCGACGAGCCGGCCGACCTGCACGGCGCCAACGCCGGCCCGGACCCGCACCGGTTGCTGCTCTCCAGTCTCGGCGCCTGCACCTCGATCACGCTGAAGATGTACGCCGAACGCAAGGGCTGGCCGCTGGAAGGCGTCGAAGTGGTGCTGGATTTCAACCCCGAGGGCAAGCCGGAGGACGGCAGCAACCTGATCCGGCGGCGCATCGCCCTGTACGGCAAGCTGGACGAACCACAGCGCGAGCGCCTGCTGCAGATCGCCAACGCCTGCCCGATCCACAAGGTGCTGAGCGGCGAGATCCGCATCGATTCCGCGCTGGAATAGGCGCACTCCGTAGCCAATGCGCCCATCACGGCGGCGGCGGCGTGCGATCATGGCGCATGACCGCCTTCACCACGCTCCCGCTCAAGCCCGCCCTGCTCGCCAGCCTCGAAACCCTCGGCTACGCGGAGATGACGCCGGTGCAGGCGCAAAGCCTGCCGCCCATGCTGGAAGGCCGCGACGTGATCGCGCAGGCACAGACCGGCAGCGGCAAGACCGCCGCCTTCGGACTGGCCCTGCTGCAGGCCTTGCAGGTGGAAACGATCCGCCTGCAGGTGCTGGTGCTGTGCCCCACCCGCGAACTCGCCGACCAGGTCAGCAAGGCGATCCGCAAGCTCGCCGCCAACATTCCCAACGTGAAGCTGCTGACCTTGTGCGGGGGCATGCCGCTGGGCCCGCAGCTGGCTTCGCTCACGCACGATCCGCACATCGTGGTCGGTACGCCGGGCCGCGTGCAGGAGCACCTCAAGCGCGGCAGCCTGCACGGCGGCGGCATCCGGGTGCTGGTGCTGGACGAAGCCGACCGCATGCTCGACATGGGCTTCAGCGAGGCCATCGACGACATCGTCGGACGCGTCGCGAAGCACCACCAGACGCTGCTGTTCTCGGCCACCTATGCGGACGAGATCCGCCAGGTGAGCAAGCGCCTGCAGCGCGAGCCGGTGGCAGTGACGGTGGAAACGCCGCACGCGGAGACCACCATCGAGCAGCGTTTCCACGAAGTGGAGCCGGCGCAGAAGCTGGACGCGCTGGCGCAACTGCTCGGCAAGGGCGCGCTGAGTGCGGAACAGGCGCAGCACGCGCTGGTGTTCTGCAACATGCGCAAGGACGTGGATGCGGTGGCGCAGGAACTGGATCGCCGCGGTTTCTCCGCGCTCGCCCTGCACGGCGACATGGAACAGCGCGACCGCGACGAAGTGCTGGTGCAGTTCGCCAACCGCAGCTGCTGCATCCTGGTGGCTACCGACGTGGCCGCGCGCGGCCTGGACATCACGGCGCTGCCGCTGGTGGTGAGCCATGACATCGCGCACGACCCCGACACGCATACGCACCGCGTCGGCCGTACCGGGCGCGCGGGCGAGAACGGCCTCGCCATCACCCTGGTCGCGCCGCGCGAGCGGCCCAAGGCGACGAACATCGAGGAACAGCTCGGCCACCCGCTGCCGTGGCATCCGCTGCGCGTGTCGCCGCCGCGCGGCAAGCAGCTCAATCTGGCGCCGATGAAGACCCTGGTGATCGACGCCGGCAGGCAGGACAAGCTGCGCCCCGGCGACATCCTCGGCGCGCTCACCGGCGATGCCGGGCTGGCCGCGCAGGACATCGGCAAGATCGACGTGTTCGCCACCCGCGCCTACGTGGCGATCAGCCGCGCGCTGGCGAACAAGGCGCTGGAGCGGCTGCGCGCCGGGCGCATCAAGGGGCGCAACTTCCGCGTGCGGGCATTGGGCTGACTCCACGGACTGCCTCCGCACAGCCGCCATGCCCCACGACGACATGCCCCACACGGAAAGGGCGACGACGCCATCGCATGACGCCGACGCCCATGTCGCCCTGGGCAAGGTACGGATGATGCAAGGCTCCCTCGCCGATGCCGCGCGCAGCTTTCAGCAGGCTATCGGGCTCAAGCCGGATCACGTTGAAGCGCATTACCTGCTGGGCAATGCGCTCGGCGCCCAGGGGCAACTGGCCGAGGCCGCGGACAGCTTCGGGCAGGCGCTGGCGATCAAGCCGGATTTCGTCGAGGCCCATGCGAAGCTCGGCCATACCCTGATGGCGATCCGGCAGCCGGGCGCGGCCGAAGCGCATTTCCTGCAGGTCCTGGCTGCGCGCCCGGATGATGCGAACACGCACAACAGCCTCGGCATCGTGTATCGCGAGCAGGCGCGCCTGGCCGAGGCCGAAGCCTGCTACCGCCGCGCGCTGGCGATCAGGCCCGACTACGCCGAAGCGCACAACAACCTGGGCAATGCCTTGCGCGACCAGGGCCGCCGCAGCGAAGCCGAGGCCAGCTACCGGCAGGCACTGGCCATCCACGACCGCTTTGCCGAACCGCACTTCAATCTCGGCAATATCCTGCGCGAGCGGCAGCAACTCCCCGAGGCCGAACACAGTTACCGGCGCGCGCTGGCGATCAGGCCCGACTACCTGATGGCGCTCAACAACCTGGGCCTGTGCCTGAAGAAGCAGGGACGCGTGGAGGAAGCCTGCGCATGCTTCGAGGCCGCGATCGCGATCAAGCCGGATTTCCTGCAATCGCTTTGCAACCTCGCGCCATTCCGCACGCATGCCGCGGACGACCCGCACCTGCGCATGCTCGAGGAACAACGGCAGCAGCTTCCGGTCCTGCCGCCGGCAGGACGCGTCAACTACTGGTTCGCCCTCGGCAAGATGCGCGAGGATGCCGGCCGCCATGACGACGCCTTCGCGGCCTACGCGGAAGGCAATCGCCTGCAGGCCGCGCGGTTCCCGCATGACGAAGCACGCGAGGCGGCGCTGGTCACGCGCCTGCAGTCGGTCTTCCATGCCGGCTTTTTCGCGCATCGGCCACGGCCCGGCCACGGCGACAGCAGGACACCGATCTTCATCGTCGGCATGCCGCGCTCGGGCACCTCGCTGATCGAGCAGATCCTGGCCAGCCACCCGGGCATCCACGGCGCCGGCGAGCTGACCGACCTGCATGACGTGGTGCATTCCCTCGACACGACTGCCACCGCGTATCCGGAAGTCGCCGCCACGCTCTCGGACGAGGCCCTGCAACGCCTGGGTGAAGCCTACGTGGAACGCGCGTGGCGCCATGCCCCGCAGGCGACGCATGTCACCGACAAGCTACCGGCCAACTTCCTGCACGTGGGCATGATCCACCGGATGTTGCCGCACGCGAAGATCATCCATGCCATGCGCGATCCGATGGACTCGTGCTTCTCCTGCCACGCGCGCCTGTTCGAAGGTGGCAACCTCGATTTCAGCTACGACTTGGGCAGCCTGGGCCGCTACTACGTGCGCTACATCGAATTGATGCGGCACTGGCACCGCGTGCTGCCACCCAACACCGTGCTGGACCTGCGCTACGAAGACATGGTCGCCGACACCGAAGGCCAAGCGCGCCGCCTGCTCGACTACCTCGGGCTGCCATGGGATGCGCGCTGCCTCGATTTCCACCGGAACGAGCGCGTGGTGCGAACCGCCAGCATCGCCCAGGTGCGCAAGCCGATCTATCAATCCTCGGTCGCACGCTGGAAGCATTTCGAGGCGCATCTCGCACCATTGCTGGAGATCGTGCGGGATTACCACTGATCGCCATTCACAAGATCGATGCGTTCGCGACTACTCGCCTGTGCGGTTGACGAGACGACCACCCCGCGCCGTGTTTGGGAACTGAGGGGCACGGTCTAGCAGCGCCGCGCTTTGGCCGTTGCTTCTGCGCGCAGGAGCGCGCTGCTCTTCGGGATCCCTATGCGGCGGTGAGGCGGGGACGATCAGGCCGCGCAGCGGGCGTTGCCACGGATGGCAACGCCTTTTCGACCGGGCAGGAGGCCCGGCCGAAAAGCCCGGCCACGCCTCACGCACCCGGAGGGCAGAGCCTGTCCCGGACCTGATCCGGGAATGCCCGGAGAGCGCCGTATCGGGGTGCTCTGTTCTCTTTGGCTACTTTCTCTTGACTCCGGGCATCCTGCCCTCCGCCCTTGCGGACCAGCTTCGCTGTTCGCACACGCTCCTGCGCGTGCGTGAGCACGCAAAGAGAAAGTAGCTCGGCCACCGGCAGGTGGACGAAACCGCTTTGCCGCTTGCGGAAGCGCGCAAGCAAAAGCCCCCTCTCCCCTACCCCTCTTCCTAGCTCCTCAAAGCGGGGCCATCCATGGCCTCTCTCCGCGTCCGCACGCGGGAGAGGGGATTATCGTTGGAGCCAACGTGCCGCACCACGCCCGGCGAGCAAGCCGCTGGCGAAGCAGGCGGTGAGCAGGTAGCCGCCAGTCGGCGCCTCCCAATCCAGCATCTCGCCCGCGCAGAACGTGCCCGGGCGCGCACGCAGCATCAAATGTTCATCGAGTGCTTCGAGACGGACGCCGCCCGCCGTGCTGATGACTTCGGCCAGCGGACGCGGCGCCCGCAAAGCCAGCGGCAGTGCCTTGATGCGCGCGGCGAGCGCAGTCGGATCAGCAAGCGCAGCCTTGCCGGCGGCCTCGAACACCAGTGCACATTTCGCGGCATCCAAATGGACGCGGCGGCGCAGCCAGTCACCCAAGCTGTGCTTGCCGCGCGGTGCGGCGAGGCGCTCGGCCAGGGCTGCCTGGGTGATGCCCGGCGCAAGGTCGAGATGCAATATTGCCTCGCCATCCCGCGCGATGCGTTCGCGCAGGTCCGCGCCGATGGCATAGACCAGGCTGCCTTCGATGCCGTATTCGCTGAGCACGCATTCGCCCTGTCGCGATTGCGCGACCCCATGGCGATCGGACCAATGCGCCGCCACCGACTTCAATGGCAAACCGGCGAAGCGCGTGCGCAGGTGCTCGCTCCATGCGATCTCGAAACCGCAGTTGGCGCTTTGCAACGGCGCGATGTCGACGCCCGCATCGCGCAGGGGCGCCACCCATGCGCCATCGGAACCGAGCCTGGGCCAGCTCGCGCCGCCCGGCGCCAGCACCACGGCATCGGCCGTGACGATGCGCTCGCCCTCCGGTGTGGCGAAGCGCAAACCATCGTCGCCCGCCCAACCCAGCCAGCAGTGATGCATGTGGAAGGCGACGCCCGAAGTGCGCAGCCGATGCAGCCAGCGGCGCAGCAGGGGTGCGGCCTTCATGTCGGCGGGGAACACCCGGCCCGAGCTGCCGACGAAGGTTTCCACGCCCAGCCCGCGCGCCCAGTCGCGCAGCGCGTCGGCATCGAAGGCGCGCAGCCAGCGCGCGATCTCGTCGCGGCGCTCGCCATAGCGTTCGATGAAGCGCGCGAACGGTTCGCCGTGGGTAAGGTTGAGTCCACCTTTGCCAGCGAGCAGGAACTTCCGCCCCACCGAACCCATGGCGTCGTACAGATCGACCTCGATGCCGGCCACGCAGGCGGCTTCGGCCGCCATCAGGCCGGCGGGGCCGCCGCCGATGATGGCCAGTCGTGGGGAAGCGTCTTGTGTCATGCGCGCATGGTCGCATGCGCGCCGGGGTTTTCCGCCGGGCCCTTTGTCGCCGGGATCAAACGGGCGGCAGCCATGGGCGCACTTCCAGGCATCTTTGCGATCGTCCGTGATCGGGAGGATCAAACGGGCGAAAGAGCCCGGCCTTGCGGCCGGGCTCCAGGTTTGCAGCTCAGGTGCCGCGCTTACTGCACGTTCAACGTGACGTCGTCGAGCGTGAAGTCGGTGTTGCCCCGCGACGAAGTCTCCTTGCCGGTGAACCTGATGGTCACCGTCTGGCCGATGTAGGCGGACAGGTTGGCGGATTCCAGCGCATAGCCGGTGTTCTTGTTGGCGTTGGTGAAGGAACCCACCGTGGCCAGCACCGCGCCCGAGCTGTTCAGCACCTGCACGGTGAAGGTATCGACCGCCGTGCTCTTGGTGGTGTCGATGTGCAGGTAGTACTGCAACGTGGCCGTGGTGTGGCCGCTGGGGATGCTCACCTTCTGCGACACCGTGTCCGTGTGCGAGGTGCCGTAGCCGTCCAGCCAGGCGAACCACGAACCCGCATGCGGGCTCTCGCCGCTGCCGCAGTAGCTGGACGACGACGTGCTGCTGGTGCACAGCGAACCCGAGCTCATCGTCCACGGCGAGGCCGTGCCGGTCTCGAAGCCGGTGTTGCCGAGCAGCTGGGCCGGCGTGCCGCTGCCCGAAGTCACCGTCACCGATCCCGACTTGGTGCTGGTGGCACCGGTGCTGTCCGTCACCGTGAGGCTCACGGTGTAGGTGCCGGCCGCCGTATAGGTATGGCTCGGGCTGGCTGCGGTCGAGGTGCCGCCGTCGCCGAAGCTCCACGAGTAGGAACTGATCGTGGCCCCCGTGTCGGTGGAGGTGTTGGTGAAGGTCGCCGTCAGGCCGCTCACGGTATCGGTGAAGCCGGCCACCGGCGTGCCGGTGCCGCCACCGCCGCTGCTGCCGCTGCCGGCCACGTTGGCCACGAAGTTGGCGATGTTGATCGAGCCGAAGCCGGTGGTGTAGTCCCAGCCCACCGCGGCGGTCTCGCCGTCGTTGTTGCCGGAAGTCACGTCATGGAAGTCGGTCGAGTAGTGCGATGCGGCATCCGCGTAGATCAGCGGCGCGGCGAAGCCCAGCGAGGAGTCGGTGGCCAGCACGCGGGCCCAGGTGCCCACGAACAGCGGCGAAGCCAGGCTGGTGCCGCCGATCTGCTCGCTGGAGCCGTCCACGATCACCATGGCGCCGCTGTCCGGGCTGGCGTCGAAGGCCACGTCGGGCAGGCCGCGGTACTTGCTGCCCGCGTTCTGGCCGACGCCGTTCTGCCAGCTCGGCTGCGCCTCGAAGGTGCTGGGGCTGCCGCCGGTGGCGCCTTCGTCCTCGTTGAGGTTGTTCCACACCGTTTCGTTGGTCCAGGTGGTGCCCGAGGTGTACAGCTCGGTGCCGCCCACCGCCACCACGTACTGCGAGTCGGCCGGCCAGCTCGGCATGGTGCCGCTTTTGGTGCCGCACTCGTTCGCGCCGCTGTCGCCGGAGGAGATCGAGAAGGTCTGGCCCTGCGCGTCGGCCTGCTCGAAGATGTTGTCGCCGGTGGCCGCGCCGTCGGTCTCCATGCCGGTTTCGCAGCCGCCGATCGAGACGTTGATGACGCGCACCACGTTGGCGGTGACCGCCGCGTTGAAGTCATCCACCAGCGGCTGGGTATCCAGGCTGGAGGTGTCGTACAGGTAGAAGGCCTTCACGCCGCCGGACATGCCGGCGATGTCCTGGGTATCCAGGTCCCACTCGCCGTCGCCGCTGGTGCTGGTGCCGCCGCCGTCCACCGTCACCACGTTCAGCGGGATGTTGCCAAGGCTGCTGTGCTGGTTGAGGAAGGAGCTGAAGTCGCTCTTCACGTTGGTCATGCTGCCGGAGGTGATCACGCCGACGTTGATCGTCGAACCGGTGGCGGTGCTGCCCGCGTTGTAGATCGTCGGGAAGTCGGTCGGCGCGTGCGCGCTGGCGGTACCGCTGGTCGCGTTGGGATGCACCGGGGTCAGCACGTGGAAGGTATGCACGGTCTGCAGGCCCAGCACTTCGTTCACGATGCCCTGCAGCGATGCCGGGATCTGCACGTCGCTGGAGGTGCCGTAGGCATTGCGCCCGTCATGCGTGTGCACGCTCACCAGCGAGGTGCGGAACGCGGCGGCAGCGGTGTCCGCACGACCGCTGGCGGTCACCAGCTGGCGGTTCGGTTCGATGGTGACGTTGCTGAAGCCGGACTGCCTCAGGAAATCGGCCACCTGCTGCGCCTGCGCCTGGGTCGGTGCATACAGTGCGTTGAACTGTGCGGGCGTGAGGTTGGGATGGTGCGGATTGGCGACGAACGCATCCAGCTGCGCCTTGTTGCGCAGCTTGAGCGACACCGCGACGCGCATCGGATGAGCGACATCCAGCGGGCCGACGACGCGGTCGCCCGTTTGCAACGTGGTGGCGTGCCGCACGGTGGTGAACAGCGCTGTGCTGGTGGCGCTGGCCGTGGTGGCGCATACCGAGGAGGCTGCTGCCATGGCGATGGCGGCAGCCAATGCTTTCAAACGAACGTGATGCATGTAGGTGACTCCCCAAATTTTCGGGGCGAACGGACCTGACGCGGCCGTGTGACCCCGTGGCAATGACATGTCGCACTCGCGTGCGACTCCGATTTGCTGCTTGCCAGACGATTCCCGAGCGCCCGCTGCGGCCACCGTCCCCCTGAACTCCCTCTCACGGATGGCCTTGGGCTTTGCTCGATGGCGTCCGCCCCCGCAGACGCCATCCGGAATCATTCGTCATGCTCCCCATGGCGAATTCCCCGAAACTAAGCAATCGAATTTGCACCCGTCAATATCAAAAAGTAGCAAATGTAACCATCGACACATTAATCATTCAGATTTGCTTCATATAGAATTCTCCACATCAAATTGCGCATTTGAAACGCGATTACATCCGTTTTTCTGACGCGCCACAGATACCGGTCGAATACCCTCAAATCCAGCTGCCATGCGCCCTGCAGCGGCGAAATAGCCATCCGGGCGCGCACGCCGAATCCGCAATAAACGACAAGTCCCGATGACTGACAAATCCCGTCCGCAGGAAATGCTGTTTCGCCAATTATTTTCGATTATCAATCTTCAATTGACAGACCAATTCATTTTTTGCCGGCATTCGCGCATGCAACGCCGGGCACGAAATTGCGATACCGTGATCGCCTTCATGTCGGCCAACTGGCGGGTATTCCGGCAAGGGCAGGGCAACCCTGCCCGACATGACGACCCGAAGCGTCATTCGAGGAGCAACCGCGATGCGCCGAATCCTGTCCGCGTGGTGCGCGACCGCCCTGGTCGCCTCCCTGTCCGCCCAGGCGGCCGAGCTGCCCACGGTGCCACGCGAGCAACCCGCGCTGTACGCGCTGGCAACCGCACCGAGCGAAGCGGAGCTGCGCGCCACGATCACGCAGCTGGTGGGTTTCGGCACCCGTCACACGCTGTCCGACACCCGCTCCGACACACGCGGCATCGGCGCTGCACGACGCTGGGTGAAGGCGCGCTTCGAGGCGATCTCGCGCGACTGCGGCGGTTGCCTCGAGATCATCACGCCTGCGCAGGTGGTCACCGGCCAGCGCATCCCGCAGCCGACCGCGGTGATGGACGTGGTGGCGATCAAGCGCGGCAGCACGGATCCGCAGCGCGCGATCGTGATCACCGGCCACCTGGATTCGCGCGTCAGCGACGTGATGAACGCCAACAGCGACGCGCCCGGCGCCAATGACGATGCCTCCGGCGTGGCCGCGCTGATCGAGGCGACGCGATTGCTGTCGAAGCAGGACAACCGCGCCACCCTGGTATTCAGCGTCGACTCCGGCGAGGAGCAGGGCCTGTATGGCGGCAAGGTCATCGCCGACTATGCCGTGGCCCATGGCTGGCAGGTCGAAGCCGAGCTCAACAACGACATCGTGGGCAACAGCCGCGGCCAGAACGGCGCGCGCGACAACACCGTGGTGCGGGTGTTCTCCGAAGGCACCAAGAGCAACGAGACGCCCGCGCAGGCGACCTACCGGCGCTATCACGGCGGCGAGGTGGATTCGCCCTCGCGCAACCTCGCCCGCACCATGGCAACGCTGGCCGACGCCTACCTGCCCGACTTCCGCGTGCACATGATCTACCGCACCGACCGCTACGGCCGCGGCGGCGACCAGGTGCCGTTCCTGGAGGCCGGTTATCCGGCGGTGCGCGTCACCGAAGCGCACGAGGATTACACGCGCCAGCACCAGGACCTGCGCACGCAGGACGGTGTGCGCTACGGCGACACCATCGACGGCATCGACTTCCGCTACCTGGCGCGGGTGACCGCACTCGATGCGATCACCATGGCCGCGCTGAGTCGCGCGCCGGCACCGCCCGCGGCCGTGGATATCCACGGTGCACTGGCCACCGATACCACGCTGGACTGGCACAAGGTGCCGGGCGCCGCCGGCTACCGCGTGCACTGGCGCGATACCGCCGCGCCGCTGTGGCAGCACGCGCTCGCGGCGGGCGATGTCGACCATTACGTGTTGCAGGACGTGGTGATCGACGACTGGTTCTTCGGCGTGTCGTCGGTTTCCGCCGACGGTTACGAGAGCCCGGTGGTATTCCCGGGCTACGCTGGCAGCTTCGAGCGCTCGCCGCCTGCTGCAGCGGCGAAACCCTGACGCTCAGCCTCCGCTGGAAGACGGCATGGCCGGATGCGGCTCGTCGCTCTGCGGCGGCGCTCCCGACGATGCCGGCTCCGCGACGGCGGGCTTCCTGTCCGTCCTGGCATGCGGGTGATGCGCCGGCGTCTTGCCGCCGGCCGATTGATCGTCGGAGGGCGCGCCTTTCGTGTACACGACCTGCTTGTCGCCCTCGCACTGGCCGACCACCTTGCCGTCCGTCACCGGCTCGTCGTGCGGCGCCACCGTGAGGGTGTAACCCTCCAGCCCCTTCGCCTTCAGCTTCGCGTCGATGCTCGACTTCACCGCATCGCACGAGGCGTGGACCAGCATCGGCGCCGTCAGCAGCGCCAGCGCGACAAATGCACCCCGGGTTTTCATCGACGGATCTCCATGAGTCGAAAACCCTATCAAACCGCGCGGCCAATGAAATCCGCGTCGACAATGGCCAAACACGCCTGGCACTGGCTCTCAGAGCCTGTTCAAAGCCTCCGCGTGGCCCGCGCCGGGAGCCGTTTGCGCGCAGGCCAAGGAAGAAGGAGGAAGTGGACGTCCATCCACGACTGAGGGATGGCGCAGGCATGCGGGCAAACGGACCCGGCCCTTCGGGTTGCGTTGCCATGGCCGCCAGGCGGCAGCGCGCAGCTTGGCCTGCCAGCCAGGCAGGCGCTGCGCCACGCACTACCACCTGGCGACCATGGCAAGGCAACGCGAGCTACACGGAGACTTTGAACAGGCTCTCAGTGCGCCGTCTCGTCCAGCCGCACACCGAGTTGCGCCAGCCGGCGCAGGCCCTCGTCGCTGGGGAGCAGCGCGCGGCTGCGCTGGCTGCGGCGCAGCCAGCCGACATCGAGCATGGCGCCGGTGATCGCCACGCCGAGCGGGCCGCCTACGTGCAGCCTGCGTTCGGTCCAGTCGAGGCAACCGCGGCCGGCAAGGCGCAGCAGCTGTTCCGGCGAAGGCTCGACGAGGCCGGCCGCCGCCAGTGCTTCGGCACCTGCCGTCGCCAGATGCATGCCCCGACTGTCGCCGAGCAGCCAGCCGCGGCTCATCCATGCCTCGCACATCGCCACGCCGAGGCGTCCGGCCAGGTGCCGGTAGCAGGTGCGTGCACGGCACAGCGCCTGATCGCTGCCCTGCGGCCGCGGCACCCGCGGCGCACGCGGCAATGCCATCGCTTCCAGCCACGCCGCCACCTCGTCGTCGGCCAGCCGGTAGTAGCGGTGCCGGCCTTGCTCGTGCACGGCAAGCAGGCCGCCATCGAGCAGGCGCTTCAGATGCGCACTGGCGGTGGCCGCACCCACGCCGGCAACGCGCGCCAGCTCGCCGGCCGGGCGGGCGCTGCCGTCCATCAGCGCCAGCAGTATCGCCGCGCGTGCCGGCTCCGCCAGCAAGGCGCCGAACTCGGCCAGCTGGTAGCGATTGGGCATGTTTGCGCGGCTCATGCGCGCAGTGTAGTGCCCGCCCTGCCCGCTCGTTTCGCCGCGCGGCGAAGCATCCATCGGCTCATCCGCCGACACTGCCGGCATGGACATCCATCGTGCTCCCGACACGCTGCAGATCCGCCCGTCGATCCTGTACTTCGGCACGCCCGTGCTGCTGATCACCACACGCAATCCGGACGGCTCGGCCAACATCACGCCGATGTCATCGGCATGGGCGCTCGCCGACCGCGTGACGATAGGCCTGGCCGGTGGCGGCCAGGGTCTGGCCAACCTGCTGCGCGAACGCGAATGCGTGCTCAACCTCGCTTCCGAATCGATGCGCGAGGCCGTGGAACGGCTGGCGCCCACCAGCGGCCGCGATCCGGTACCGGCGTGGAAGCGCGGCTATCGCCACGAGGGGGACAAGTTCGCCCTGGCCGGCTGGCACGCGCTGCCTTCCGCGCTGGTGGGTGCGCCGCGCATCGCCGAAGCGCCGCTGCAACTGGAGGCGCGCCTGCTCCGCGCCATCGAACGCCCGCTGGATGCCTGGCGCGACGATGCCGGTGGCTACACGACGCTGGAACTGGAAGTGTGCCGCGTGCATGCGCATGCCGACATCGTGGTACCCGGCAGCTCGCACATCGACCCGCGCCGCTATCGCCCGCTGTTCTACGTGTTCCGCCACTACTACGGGGTGGGACCGGCGCTGGGCCGCACGTTCAAGGCCGAGGTGTAGGAGCGTGGGCGTCAGCACGCAGGCCAGTGGATGGAGAGCACCCCAGCCCGGCCCTTCCCTGCAAGCAGGGAAGGGAGTCGACGGTCGCGATGTGCGGCATCAGGTGCCGCGCGGCTTGGCCCGGTGCGTGGGCGTGGCGGTCCACGGATCGTCGGGCCACGGGTGTTTCGGGTAGCGTCCCTTCAGCTCCTTCCTCACCTCGGGATAGGTGCGCTCCCAGAAACCGCGCAAGTCCTGGGTGACCTGGATCGGCCGGCCGGCCGGCGACAGCAGGTGCAGGGTCACCGGCACGCGGCCGCCGCCCACACGCGGGGTGTCGGCGAGGCCGAACAGCTCCTGCAGCTTCACCGCCAGCACTGGCGGCGCGTCCGGCGCGTATTCCAGCCGGCGCATCTGCCCGCTGGGCACCGGCAGCGCATCGGGCGCCTGCGCGTCCAGCGCCTGGCGCTGCGGATGGTCGAGCATGGCCGACAGCGCCTGTGACAGCTCCTCTGCCGTCAGCGCGTCGAGCCGGCGCTTGGCATGCAGGTACGGCGCCAGCCAGTCCTCCAGCGTGGCGAGCAGGTGTCCGTCGGAGACGTCGGGCAGGCCCAGTTCCGGCATCCAGCCGCGCAAGGCCTGCATGCGCAGGCGCAGGCGGCCCGCGTGTTCGCTCCACGGCAGCGCATCCAGTCCCTTGCTGCGGATCGCTGCCAGCAGCGCGGGCAGCGCGTCCTCCGGCTGCACCGGCACGCTGCGGCGTTCCAGCACGATCGCGGCGTAGCGGTATTCCTCGAACGCCTCCACCGCATCGCGTGCATCGTTCCAGCGCAGCGCGCGTTCGCGCACGAAGCACTGCGGGTAGTCGCGTTCCAGCGTGCGCGGATCGAACGGCGCAGCGGCGAGGATCAGGCTGTCGCGCGCCTCGAAGCGCAGGTCCAGCGCCACCAGCCACGGCTCGCCCAGCAGCGCGGTGTTTTCGTGCAGGCGAGCGCCGCGGCCGTTGGCCAGCGTGTAGCGCAGGGGATTGGCCTCGTCGCGGCGCGCGATGCGGTCGGGGAAGGCGTGCAGCAGCAGATCGCCCACCGCATGGCTGTCCGGCGTGCCGCTGGCGGCGCTGCGCACGTCGAGGCGACGGCGCCAGCCTTTCGAGGCTTGCTCGATCGCCGCCAGCGCGCCGGCATCGGCGCCATGGCTGCGGCGGTCGCGCCAGGCATGCAACGCAGCCACGCGTACGCGGAAGTCGTCGCTGCGCCCCTGCTCGCCGCGCAGCGGCGAGCGCGCCTCCATCAACGCCAGCAGGTCGGCCACCAGCGGCCGCAGGTTTTCCGGCGCGCGCAGCGCGGCGGCACCGAGCCGCGGCGTGGCGCCCAGTTCCAGCATGCGCCGGCCCAGCGCGGCGATGCGGCTGTCACCGTCCAGCGCGCCAAGATTCGCAAGCAGCCCGCGCGCCTGCGCCAGCGCGCCGGACGGCGGCGCATCCAGCCAGCGCAGGGTGTCGCTGCTGCTCGCCGTGATACCCCAGGCCGCCAGCTCCAGTGCGAGGCCGGACAATTCCGCCTGCGCGATCTCCGCCGTGCGCGCGGGATCGAGCCGCTTGCTCTGCGGCCACAGCCGGTAGGCCGTGCCTTCGGCCACGCGACCCGCACGGCCCGCGCGCTGGTCGGCCGAGGCCTGCGAGATGGCCACGGTTTCCAGCCGCGTGAAACCGGAATTCGGATCGAAGCGCGGCTCGCGTGCGAGACCCGCGTCGATCACCGCGCGGATGCCCGGCAGGGTGACGCTGGATTCGGCGACGTTGGTCGCCAGCACGATGCGGCGCGTGCCTGGCTCGGCCGGCGACAGCGCCGACTGCTGCTCGGCCAGCGACAGTTCACCGTGCAGCGGCACGATCTCGATACGCGTGCTTTCCCCTCTCCTTCCGGGAGAGGGTGCCCCGACAGGGGCGGGAGAGGGTACGGGCGAAGCGCGGCGTCCCGCTTCGCCCGTACCCTCTCCCCCAATCCCTCTCCCGGAGGGAGAGGGGAGCAAAGGCCCCCCGTCGCGCGCAACGGTTTCTTCGAGCATCGCTTGCGTCCGCGCGATCTCGCGCCGCCCCGGCAGGAAAGCCAGCACGTCGCCATCGTTCTCCGCCAGCGCCTGCCGCGCCACACGGGCAAGATGATGTTCCACGCTTTCCTGCGTCCGCGCCGGCGGATGCTCGACGCGCACCGGGAAACTGCGGCCGGGACTCGTGAGCCGCGGCGCATCCAGCCAGCGCGCGATGCGTTCGCCCTCCAGCGTGGCGGACATCACCACGAGGCGCAGCTCCGGCCGCAGCGTGGCCTGCACGTCCAGCGCCAGCGCAGCGCCGAGATCGCCGGCGAGATGGCGCTCGTGGAATTCGTCGAACAGGATCGCGCCGATGCCGGCCAGCTCGGGATCGTCCTGGATCAGGCGGGTGAGGATGCCTTCGGTGACCACCTCGATGCGCGTGGCCGCGCCCACTTTCGACTCGAAGCGGATGCGGTAGCCCACCGTCTGCCCAACCTCATCACCCAGTTGGCGCGCCATGAATTGCGCGGCGGCGCGCGCGGCGATGCGACGCGGCTCCAGCACCACGATCTTCCTGCCGTCCAGCCACGGCGCATCAAGCAGGGCCAACGGCACCTGGGTGGTCTTGCCCGCGCCGGGCGGCGCCTCCAGCACCAGCCGCGGCGTCGCGGCGAGCGACGCGCGGATGTCGGGAAGGAGTGGGGTGATCGGGAAGGTCGGCGCGGCGGAACTCATGGCGCGCCGATGATACCGGCTGCCATGAGCCTGCCTGGCTCAATGCTGCAACGGTGCCGTCTGCGTCGCATTCGCCGGTGCCGGCACGGTCACTCCCTTCGCCGCCCGCTCCGCCTGCAGCGGCTTCAGCGATTCGAAGCCCTGCTGGTAGTCGTCGGTGATCTGGCGGGCCTCCTCGCTGTTGCGGATCACGCGCGGGGTGATCAGCACGATCAGTTCGGTGCGGTTGCGGCTGCGGCTGGTGCTGCCGAACAGGCGCCCCAGGATCGGGATGCGGTTGAGCCAGGGGATGCCGGTGTCGGTGTTGTCCTGCTCGTCCTGGATCAGGCCGCCGAGCAGCACGGTCTGGCCGCTCTGCACGGCCACCTGGGTGCCGATCTCGCGCTGCGCGATGGTGTAGTTGCCCTGCGCATTTGCAGCGCCCTGGGTGGAGCTGACCTGCTGGTCGATGTCGAGGTAGACCAGCCCGCCGGGATTGACCCGCGGCTGCACGTTGAGGATCACGCCGGTGGGCAGGTAGGTGACGTTGCTGGCCGTGGCGGCGCTGCCCGTGCCGGTGGTCAGGCCGGCGACGAAGGAGGTCTGGTTGACCGGGATCTGGTTGCCCACCTGGATGTGCGCGACCTGGTTGTTGAGCACCACCAGCGACGGCGCCGACAGCGTCTTGGTGTTGCCGCTCTGCTCCAGCGCGTTGATCGCCACCTGGAACTTGCCATTGCTGCTGAGGAAGGAATAGTAGAAAGGCTGGCCGCCATACCCGTTGGTGCCCTGGCCCAGCGCGATCTGGCGATGCGCGCCCGGATAGATGCTGGTGGCGCCGTTGTTGTTGAAACCGGTGCCCGTGGGCGTGCTGTCGGCCAGGCCCTGCAGGTACCATTGCACGCCGAACTGGAACTGGCCGGTGAGGTCGACCTCGAGAATCCTCGTCTCGATCTGCACCTGCAGCGGCACGTTGTCCAGCCGCTTGATCGCCGACTCGATCTCGGCCCACTGCGAGGGCCGCGCGCGCACCAGCAACTGGTTGTTGGAATCCACCGAGCCGATGTGGATGCTACCGTCCTGCGACGTGTACTGCTGATCCTGGCTGGCGGCATTGGAATTGCCGAAGCTGGTGGACGAGGCGGCACTGCCGGACAGGCCACCCGCTCCACCACTGCTGCCATTGTTGCTGCCGAAGCCGCCGAGTCCCCCGGTGCTGTTGCCACCCATTCCGCTCAAGCCGCCTTGGCTGCCGGTCGCGGTATTGCTGCTGCCGAAGCTGCCCGCCGTGCTGCCCATGCCGCTGGCCGAGCCGCGCGCATTGTCCGCACTGCCCAGCGTGCCGCCGGTGAGGCCCGGCCCCACCTCGCCGCCGCCGGAGCCGTTGTTTGCGCCGCCGGCGTAGATCTGCGCCAGATACTTGGCCAGATCCGACGCCTTCATGTTGCGCACGTTGTACACGTAGAGCTGCGGCTGGTTGCCGCCGCCCTGGTCGATGCGGGCGATCCAGTCGCCCACCTCGTCCACATAGTTCGGCTGCGTGCTGATCACCACCAGCGCGTTGGTGCGCTTGATCGGGATGAAGCGCACCATGCCGGCCAGCGGCGTATCGCCCTTAGCGCCGAACATCTCGTCCAGCTTGGGCATCAGCTGTTCCACGTCGGCGTTCTGCAGGTTGAACACGCCCACCGACATGCCGCGCAGCCAGTCCACGTCGAAGGTGCTCACGGTGCGCTGGTAGTTGGCCAGCTCCTCCGGCGTGCCGGACAGCACCAGCAGGTTGCGGGCGGAATCGGCCAGCAGCACCGCATCCGGCCGCGCAAACGGCTTGATCAGCTTCTGCATCTCCGCAGCGGCGATGTAGTGCAGCGGGAACAGCCGCGCCTGCAGGCCGCCCGCGGGTGCCGCTGCGCCGAGATTGGGCACCAGGTTGCCGCCCACCGCCTCCTTCGCCGGCAGCACCACGTAGCTGCCGCCGCGCTCCACCAGCGCGTTGTTGGTCCATGACAGCAAGGTCTCCAGGATCGGCAACGCCTGGCTGGCATCCACCGGTTCGGCGGTGGAGAAGGAGATGTTGCCCTGCACGCCGGGCACGATGGTGTAGTTCTTTTTCAGCAGGTCGCCCAGGATCGCCTTGACCACCGCCTGCACCGGCTGGTTCTCGAAGTTGAAGGTGACCCCGTTCGGCCCGGTCACCGCCGGCCGCGGCCTGGCCAGTACCGTGGGCCGCACGAACTGGCCGCTGCCGCGGCTGATCTGCGGCAGCACGGCGGCATTCGTGGTGCCGGTCTGGTCGTTGTCGAGCGGCAGCGGCGCCGGCACCGGCGCGTGGGTGCCGGCCATGGCCTCGCGCTGCAGCGAGGCGTCGTCCGGTTGCCGCGGCAGGCTGGAGCAGCCGGCCAGCAGGGTCAGTGCCGCCAGCGCGACAGCGCGCGGCAGGCCGGATCGAAGGCGGGCTGGCGGCCGCAAGCGCGCGGAGGTGTGCTGGTGGGACATGGATCAGTGAACTCCTTCGGGGTTCGCGGCCTGGCTGGCGGCACGACGTTGCAGGATCGCGGCCTTGAGCTTGCGCAGACGATCGAGTTGCTGCGGACTGTATTGGGGTGGCGCCTGGCGTGGCGCGTCCTGACTCAGCGACGGCACCCGCTGCACGGTGGCGGTGCCCTCGATGTCGCCCTGCATCGCAGCCGGAGGCTCTGCGGCATTTGCCGACGCGGCCTTCGCGGCATCGATCGGCGCGCCGGCCGGCAGCTTCAATTCGGTACGGCCCTGCGCGGAATCGAGGATCACCGAGCGCGGCCTGACCTCGACCAGGCTCAGGCTGCCGTCGGGTAGCGACTGCCCTTCGCGCAGGCGGAGTTCCCTGTTGCTGCTCTTGTCCTGCAGCAGTGCCATGTGCAGTTGCGGGGTGAGGATGATGCCGGTCAGCCTGAGGTCGCCGAGACTGCTGCCGCCGCTGGCGGCGTGCGCTTCGGGCTTGCGATCGGGGCTGAACAGCGACTGCTGCCAAACCGGCGCGAACTCCGCCAGCGGCAGCGGCGGCGGCAGGCTGGCGTGCTTGCCGGCCGCGGGCGGCAAAGCCGTGGCGCGCGGCGCATCCCAGTGCACGCCGCGGCCGAATCCGGCCAGCAGCGACAACCACAGCGCGCCCAGCAGCAGCGCGACGATCACCAGGATCGGGGTCAGCCGGCGTTGGCTGGCGGCGTTCATGGCGTCGCTCCCGGCATGTCCGCAGCGTCGCCGGACGCGGGCGCCGAGGCTGCGGTGGCAGGTGTAGCGCCGTTCACCGGATGCACGTAGCCGGACAGGGTGAACTGCACTTCCAGCGGCGGCCCGTTGCCCTGCTGCGCCACCACCGGATTGCGGTAGATGTTGAGGTTGTCCACGAACAGATAGGGCGTGCCCTGCTCCAGCGCCTGCAGCACGCCCACCAGCGGTTCGACGTCGCAACTCAGGTTGATGCTCACCGCCGCCTTGCGGTACGGCTCGCCCGCGGCCGTTGGCGGATTGGGCACCGGCATCTTCTGCGTCACCGTGCAGCTGCCGCCCGCGGGGTGCGCGGCCACCGCGTCCACCACGCGCTGCATCAGGTCGGCGGTGGCGGTGTTCGGATCGTCCTCGGGCAGGAACGCGTTGCTGGCGGCCTGGCCGGCGCCCAGCGCGGCGATGCGCCGTTCCAGTTGCGGCTTCTCGGCGATCGCCGCGGCGTAGCGGCTCTGGGTATCGCGCAGATCGTCCATCTGCGCGGCGATGCCACGCAGTGGCGCCACGAACCACCAGTGCAGCAACAGGAAGTAGGCCAGCAGCAGCGCCAGCAGCAACAGGCCGATCGCCGCGATGCGGCTGTCGCGCGGCGTGAGCTTCAGCGCCTTCATGGCACGCTTCCGCCAGCAGCAGGCTGGCCGGCGCCGGCATGCTCCGGCGCCGGCTTGTGCAACTGCGCCACCATGTAGAAACGCTCCTTGCCGGTGGACGGATCGGACTGGATGCTGCCCTGGAAGTTCGCGTTGTCGATCAGCGGCGAGCCCTTGAGCAGGTCGAGCAGCTTCGCCGCCTGCGGGCTCTGGCCCTGGAAGCCGATCTGGCCGCTGTCATCGAGGCTGAAGCGCTCCAGCCACGCGCTGGGCGGCAAACGCCTGGTGAGGTCGAGCAGCACGCCGAGCACCGTGGCGCGCTGCGCCTTGCGCTGCACCAGGAAGCCGGCCGCACCGGCATCGTCCTGCAGCTGCTTGCGCAGGCTTGCCACCTGCTGCGCCTCGCCGTGCATCGCGTCCACCTGCGCCTGCATCTGCGCCAGCGCGTCCTCGCGGTTGTGCAACCAGCTGCCCATCGCCAGGAAGGCCAGCAGCACGCAGGCCGCGGCCAGCGCGAGGTTCAGGCGCAGCCGCGGCCGCGCGTGATGCGACGCCTGCTCCGGCGGCAGCAGGTCGATGCCGAGGCGGCCCGCGCCCTGCGGCAGATCCACCGCGTCGACCGTGATGCCCAACGCCCTGAGGTGGGCCAGCAACGGATCGAGCGTGTCGCGTCGCACCACCAGCAGTTCCACCGCGCAGCGCCCGGCGGCGGCGGCCTGCGCCAGTTCGCGTACCGCGTAATACACCTGAGTGGCATTGAACGGGGTCTGCCGATCCATCTCGTAGCCCGCCACCTGGTGCAGCTTGCCGCGTGCGGCCAACGGCAATTGCAGCACGCGGCGCAGCACGGCATGGGCCGGCAGCAGCAGCGCGAGGCGGCGATCCTCGGGGTCCGTGCCCTGCCAGGCGGCAGCCAATGCGGCCTGCTGCGCGGCGGCGTCCAGGCTGTCGCTCCAGCGCGCCAGCGGTTCGGCGTGGCCGGCGCGGCGCAGCCGCCAGTCGCCATCGGCCTGCTGCTGCAGATGCCAGCCGGCACCATCGGCCAGCACGGCACGCCAGCGCGGCGGCAGCAGCGCACGCAGTTCGCCGCCCCACCAGGCGAAAAAACCCGGCAGCGGCGAGGCGCGCCAACCCTGGCGCGCACGTTCCAGCAGTGGCCGCAGCGTCGGCGTTGCAGCACTCATTCCGCGTCACCCTCCTGCCAGCGCAGCACCGAGTACGGCTGCGCGCCCATCCCGCCCGACTGGAAGCGGATCGTGGCGCGGATCACCGCGCGCGTTCCGTCGGCCAGCTCGGCCTGCGAACGGATACTATGCGTGATTCCGGCGCTCGTGGGGGTGCCGGCCATGGCGTTTCGCTGCCTCGCCGCCTGTATGGCCTGCAGCTGCTGCGGATCGAGCCCGGGAATTGCCGCCAGCGCCAGCGGCGGCGCAGTGTTCGGGTCGGGTATGGTGCGCCCGGACCAGATCGTGATGGCCGGTTCCAGCTGCTGGTACAGCGCCGGCGTCATGCCCAGCACCTGCTGCAATTCCTCGAGGCTCGCGAACGGGCCATGGCGCGGGCCGTAATCGCGGCCGGCCGCCGCATAGGCGGCGCGCCCCCGCTCCACCTGGCCCGGTGCGGTGACGAAGCTGCGCCAGTCCACCACGCTGGCGGCGAGCTGGCCGGCCGCGGCCGTGTCCAGTCCCGCGGCGCGGAACAGGGCCTGCAACACCACGGGCGTGGCGGCATTGAGGTCGACCTTGCCGCCCTCGTCGACCATCGAGACCTGCACCGTGGCGCCATCGAAACGGAACGGATAGACGCGGCCGTCGCCGGCCCAGTGCTGCTTGGCATCCGGGTCCTGCAGGCTGTAGATCGCGCGCATCACGCCCGCCTCGGCGGCGTAATGGGCCTGCGTCTGCGCGAACTGGTAGCGTGTCTGCAGCGCCGCGGTACGCGCCAGCACGGCATAGCCACCGAGCAGGATCGCCAGCAGGGTGCAGGCCCACAGCACCAGCAGCAGGGCCACGCCGCGTTGCCGCGAAAACCGCCTCATCGCCCTCCTCCCAGCGGCATCATGCTGCCCGGCAGCAGGCCGACCCGCCCCACCGCGGCCGAGGCATCGACCCGCAGCGGCACGTCCAGTTCCGGCCAGCCGTAACCACCCTGCGCCTGCAGCCGGATGCGCACCAGCTGCGGCAGGCGGCTGCCATCCGCCCAGTCCTCGCTCCACGGCAGCTCGTGGTTCTGCGCGTCGCGGCCGCGGTAGCTGAAGCAGCCGCTCTTGATGTGGTCGAGCAACACCTGCGGTTCGCCCAGCGGCTTCGGCGGCTGGCCATCCGGCGGCAGCAGCGCCAGGCTCAACTCGAGCCGCTGCGCCCCCTTGCCGTCGTCGACCAGTTTCAACTCCTGCAATTGCGGCCCCAGCTTGCCGAGGTAGCCCGGCAAGGGCGCCACGTAGCGCATTTCGTGCTCGCTGCCCGTGAAGAAGACCGGCCGGCCGTTGTCGTCGCGGGCGATCGGCTGCGCCAGCACCTGGGCGAGCTCGCTGCGCAGGAAACGCTGCGCCGAACCGATCTGGTCGACCCGCGCGATCGCCGCGCTGCCCGAGCGCACACCGTGGATCGCGCTGCGCACACCGGCATACACGCCCACCAGCAGCAACGCCAGCAGGGCCAGCGCGCCCAGCACTTCCAGCAGGGTGAAGCCGTGCTGGCGTTTCATGGCGCACCGGCCGCCACCTGCGGCCGGCCCAGCCGCAGCGTGTCGAAGTGCGCCACCTGCGGATGTACGGCGCTGCCCCACCGCACCGCCAGATCCAGCCGGTACAACTGCAGCGTGGCGCCACCGGCTTGCGCACCGGGGACCTGCCATGGCGTCACGTCCAGCGTCCAGCGGTAGTGGTCATTGAAGCGGCCGCTGCTGCTGCCCGGTGCCACCGGTTCGGTGACGAAGGCGCTGTCCAGCAGGCTGCGCGCCCACAGCGCCGCCTCGTCGTGCGCCGCCGCGTTGCGCGACAGCGTGATCGCGCCGCCGGCCACCTTCATCAGCGCGGCGAAAGCGATCGCCAGCAGCAGCATGGCGGCGATCACTTCGAGCAGGCTGAAGCCGCGCTGGCGTTTCATCGCGCCGCCACCTGGTCCACCACGGCCACCTGCCCGGTGAGCCACGACACATTGATGCGCCACTGGCGCCGGCCGCTCTGCAGGATGATGTGGCCGCCGGTGGAACTGCCGTCGGGAAAAAAGCGGATGCGCCCGGTGTGCGCGTCCGGGCGGTCTTCCAGCGCACTGGTGACGGAAAGTTTCAGGCCCTCGGGCAGGCGCACGTCTTTGCGCTTCGCGTCGCTGTACGTGTCGCTGCGGACATCCACGTCGAAATGCTGCTCCTTGCCCTGCACGATCGCCTGCGCGCGGGTGGCGCGCAGCGCGGCGGCGATCTCGCCGCTCGCCGCATTGATGCGCGCGCTGGCCAGCCCCTGGGTCACCGACACCGCCACCGCTGCCGCCGCGATGCCGATCAGCAGGATCACCACCAGCATTTCCAGCAGGGTGAAGCCGCGGACGCGTCGACGCCCTCCCCTCGCCTGCGCAGGAAGAAGCCGGGATACGCGTGACGGGCCCAGGTACACGGTTCTACTGCCAGTTGCCCACGTCCTTGTCGTAGCCGTCGCCGCCGGGCTTGCCGTCGCGGCCGTAGAAGATCAGGTCGAAATTGCCGTGGTCGCCGGGGTACTTGTAGCCGAAGGGATGGTGCCAGGGATCCTCCAGTTCGGATTCCTTCGCATACGGGCCCTGCCAGTTCGGCGCGTTCGCGGGCTTGGTCACCAGGTCTTCCAGTTGCTGCGGCGGCGTGCCGTTGTCCAGCGCGTAGTTCTCGATCTTCTGGCTGAGCGTGGTGAGCTGCGCCTTGCCCGCGCCGTACTTGCCCTTGTCCAGATTGTTGCTGACATTGGCCACCACCACGGTGGCCACGATGCCGATCAAGGCGATCACCGCGAGCATTTCCAGCAGGGTGAAGCCGCTCATGCGGCGACGGGGGCGGATATGTCTGTACTGCATGGAGTGACCTCGTGGCGTCGTTGTCGGAATCGGGAATCGCGCGCTACTGGATGTTGCTGGTGAGGCTGAGCAGCGGCAGCAGGATCGCCGCCATGATGAAACCCACCAGCACGGTCATCACCACGGTGAGCGCGGGCACCAGCGCGGCAAGCAGGCGGTCGATCGAGCGGCGGCTTTCCAGCTCGAAGGTGTCGGCCACCTTGAGCAGCATGCCGTCCAGCTCGCCGGCCTCCTCGCCCACCTGCACCATCTGCAGCGCCAGGCGCGGGAATACCTTCGACTGCCCCAGCGCGAAGCTGAGCCCGGAGCCTTCCTTCACCTGCTCGTGCGCCTGCAGCAGCGCCGCCTCCAGCGCGCGGTTGGCAGTGACCTGGCACGCGATGGACAGCGCGCTCAGCAACGGCACGCCGTTCTTCAGCAGCGTGCCCAGGGTGCGGGCGATGCGCGCGGTCTGCACCTTGAGCAGCAGCGGGCCGGCCACGCGCATGCGCAGCACGCGGGCATCCCAGGCCAGCCGTGTCGCCGGATCGCGCAGGCGCACGCGCAGCATGAACACGCCGCCGACCACCAGCAGCAGGATCAGCCACCACCACGACTGCAAGGTCTGTCCCAGCACCAGCACCGCCCTGGTGATCCACGGCAACGGCACCTGCATGTCTTCGAAGATCGGCACGAATTGCGGTACCACGTAGGCCAGCAGCAGCACCAGCGAACCCAGCACGCCCACCAGCAGGAAGGCCGGGTAGATCAGCGAGTTGATGATGCTGCCGCGCAATTGTTGCGAGCGTTCGAGGTAGTCGGCGAGCCGGCGCAGCGTCTCCTCCAGCGAACCGCCCGCCTCGCCCGCGCGCACCAGTGCGATGTACAGCTTCGGGAACACGCCGTGTTCCTCGTCCAGCGCCTGCGACAGCGGCGTGCCGCCGCGCACGCGGTCGCGTACGCGCTCGATCAGCCTCTTCGCGCGCTCGCCCTCGGGCAGGTCCATCAGGATGCCCAACGCGCGATCCAGCGGCTGGCCCGCGCCGAGCAGGGTCGCCAGCTGGTGCGTGAACTGCGCCAGCTGGTCGCCCGTGAACGGACCGCGCTTGAACAGCGCGGCAAGGCCGGAGCCGCCACCCATCACATCGGCCGGCTGCGCCTCCAGCGGCGTGTGGCCCTGGTCCTGCAGCCGCGCGATCACCTCGTCGAGGCTGGTCGCCTCCATCTGGCCCTGCAGCAGTTCGCCGGCCTCGCTGATGGCCTTGTAGCGGAACTGGCTCATGGGACTCGATGCCCCCGAGCCAGGCCAAACTCGAGCCGGGGCGAACCCGCACGGCACGTTTGCCCCCTCTCCCCTTTGGGGGCGAAGCCATGCTGCTTGCGGGCCACTGGCCCGCGCATGGCTGAGCGCCCGAGCGCTGGCGCGAGGGCCGGGGGTTGCTTGGCGAGGAACGAGCCTAGCAACGGGTTGGGGTGAGGGGCCACTCTTGCCATGAAGCTGTTTTGAACATGCCGCCTTACGGCAAGCCCCCGCCCCTCACCCCAGCCCTCTCCCCAAAGGGGAGAGGGGGTTGTTCCTCGTGGTGAGGGGAAGAGCGGGTCAACCTTCCTGCGTGACACGCAGCACCTCCTCCAGCGTGGTGACGCCGGCGAGCGACTTGGCGATGCCGTCCTCGTACATGGTGCGCATGCCTTCGGCGCGGGCCTGTCGCTCGATCTCGCCGGCGTCGGCGCGCTGCATCACCAGGCGGCGCAGCGGGTCGCTCATCACCAGGAATTCCATGATCGCCTGGCGGCCGCGGTAGCCGCTGGGATTGGCGGCGCTGGTGCCGGGCTTCCACAGCCGCACGGGTTTTCCGCCCGCGTATTTCTCCAGCTCGAACTGCGCGACCACCTCGGGCGGGGGCTCGTAGGGAACCGCCGTCGCCGGATCGAGCCGACGCACCAGGCGCTGCGCGAGGATGCCATTGACGGTAGAGCCGAGCAGGTAATCCTCCACACCCATGTCGAGCAGGCGGGTGATGCCGCCGGATGCGCTGTTGGTGTGCAGCGTGGAGAGCACCAGGTGGCCGGTGAGCGCGGACTGGATCGCGATGCGGCAGGTCTCCAGGTCGCGCATTTCGCCGATCATGATGACGTCCGGATCCTGGCGCACGATGGAGCGCAGGGCCGCCGCGAAATCCAGCCCGATCTGCGGCTTGGCCTGGATCTGGTTGATACCCTCGATCTGGTATTCGACCGGGTCCTCGACGGTGATGATCTTCACGTCGGGCGTGTTGATCTTCGACAGCGCGGTATACAGCGTGGTGGTCTTGCCCGAGCCGGTGGGGCCGGTCACCAGCAGGATGCCGTGCGGGCGCTGCAGCACCTCGACGAAGCGCGACTGGAAGCTGTCGGTGAAGCCCAGCGTGGCGAAGTCGAACACCACCGACTCGCGGTCGAGGATGCGCATCACCACCGACTCGCCGAAGCTGGTCGGCACGGTGGACACGCGCAGATCCAGTTCCTTGCCCTGCACGCGCAGCTGGATGCGGCCATCCTGCGGCAACCGGCGTTCGGCGATGTTGAGCTTGGCCATGATCTTCACGCGCGAGATCACCGCCGCGGTGGACGAGGCCGGCGGCGCCTCCACCTCGTGCAGCACGCCGTCGATGCGGTAGCGCACCTTGAGCCGGTTCTCGAACGGCTCGATATGCACGTCGGACGCGCGCTGCTCGACGGCACGCTGCAGGATCAGGTTGACCAGGCGGATCACCGGCGCTTCGCTGGCGAGGTCGCGCAGGTGCTCCACGTCGTCCACTTCGCTGGCGCCGCCGTCGATGTTCTCCACGATGGTGCCCATCGCGGAACGGCCGCTGCCGTAATAGCGTTCGATCAGGTCGTCGATTTCCGAGCGCAGGCCGATGCGCAGCGCCACCGGACGGCCTGCCGCCAGCGTCACCGCCTGCAACGGGTACGGGTCGGCGGGATCGGCCATCACCAATGCCAGCCCGTGCCCGCCGTCACTCACCGGCACCACATGCTGCTGCTTGAGGAAGCGCAACGAGAGCTCGAGATCGGGCGGCGCCAGTTCCGGCGCTTCGCGCGCGGCCAGCATCGGCACGCCGAGCAATTCGGACCAGGCCTCGGCCAGTTCGCGCTCGTTGACCAGGCCCAACCGCGCCAGCAGCGCGGTGAGCGTGCCCTCGGACGCCTCCTCATGCAGCCGTCGGGCCCGCACCAGGTCGCCGTCCTTCAGCCGCCCACGCGCCACCAGCAGCGCGCACACCGCAGCTTCGCGTCCGTCCACCGTCGCCGCTCCCTCGTCCCGCGCCGGCTGCACGACTGCCGACATACGTCACCCCACTCGTGAATCACGACCGCCAAGTAGATTGCACCCGACCGCGCCCTCCCCCCGAAGCTGCACGGCGAACGCGCATAGGTAGCACATCGACGGAACGGCTGGCGAGCCCGGCGTCCCGGAGCCCGCGCCGATCCGCCGGTTTGCCGCCCTGCGCCAGTCTGGGACAATGGCGCTTTTCAGCGGGTTCCCCATGCAACTCGTCGACATCGGCGCCAATCTCGGCCACGAATCCTTCCGCCATGACTTCGACGCCGTACTGCAGCGCGCGCAGGAACATGGCGTGGGCCGGATGATCGTCACCGGGGCCTCGCGCGAAGGCAGCGAGCACGCGCTGGCGCTGGCACGCGCACATCCCGGCGTGTTGTGGGCCACGGCCGGCGTGCATCCGCACCACGCCGTGGACTACGACGACGCCACCGATGCACGGCTGCGCGAGCTTGCGCAGGATCCTGCGGTGCGCGCGCTGGGCGAGACCGGGCTGGACTACAACCGCAACTACTCGCCGCGCGACGTGCAACTGCACGCGTTCGAACGGCAACTGGCGATCGCGGCGGAACTGGGCAAGCCGCTGTTCCTGCACCAACGCGACGCCCACGGGGATTTCGTCGCCCTGCTCCGGCGCTGGCGCGACAAGGTGCCGGCCGCGGTGGTGCACTGCTTCACCGACAGCCGCGAGGCGCTGTGCGATTACCTCGCGCTGGACTGCCATGTCGGCATCACCGGCTGGATCTGCGACGAGCGCCGCGGCAGCCACCTGCGCGAGTTCGTGCGCGAGATTCCCGCCAATCGCCTGATGATCGAGACCGACGCGCCCTACCTGCTGCCGCGCACGGTGCGCCCGCAGCCTTCGCACCGGCGCAACGAGCCGATGTACCTGCGGCACATCTGCGAGGAGATCGCGCGCGATCGCGGCGAACCGGCCGACGTCACCGCAGCGAACAGCACGGCGACGGCCGAGGCGTTCTTCGGCCTGCCGCGCGCCGACTGATCAGCCGGTGCGGCGCAGCCACAGGCTGCCGCCGTGGCGCGGATGCTCGCCGAGAAAGTCGCCGAGCGCAGCAGATGTTCGTGCCCGGCCGGATCGAGATCGATACCGCGCATCGGGCGTTCCGCTTCCCACAGCATGGCGCGGTCGTCGATCGCCTCGTCCGGGTTGACCACTGGTGAGTAGAAGTGGCCATCGGGAAAGGCTGGCTTGATCATGCAGAAGACGCCCGGCGAAGAATCCGCAAAGCCTATTCCGATGTGCGCGCGGCTGTCGCGGTTTGCGTCGACGCGCGCGGGCGAACGTCAGTCCACGCGGCCCACCAGCGTCACGAACGGCCAGCGCACGGCGCGCACCGCAGCGGAGTCGCCCCAGGCCGCGGCAAGATCGGGCGTCACCGCCTCGATCGCATCATTGCCGGTGCGCTTCGCATGCCGCTGCGTGGCCGACCACGAGCGCAGGTAGGCAAGGAACTGGGCGAGGTTCCAGTCCGCGCGCATCATGAAAGTGGGCGCCTCCACCGGCGCGAACGGGAACGGCAGCCCGCGGTAGCCGGCATCCACCAGCGCGCGTTCGGGTGGCCAGTCCGGCCCCAGCGTGTCGGCGTAGAGGCGGCGCTCCACGGCATCCACCTCGCGGCCCACGCTGCAGTTGCCGTAGGCGGAGATCGCCAGCAGCGCGCCCGGCTTCGCCACGCGGCGCACTTCGGCATGGAAGACGTCGAGGTCGAACCAGTGCAGCGCCTGCGACACGCCGATCAGGCTCGCGCTGCCCGCGGCGAGGGTGCCGCGTTCGGCTGGCTCCACGCGGTAGTCGATGCGCGGATGCGCCGCGGCCTGCTCGATCTGGGTGGCGCTGGGATCGGTGGCGACCACGCGCTCGAAATGCGCGGCGAGGCCGAGGCTGGCCTGGCCGTTGCCGCAACCCGCGTCCCAGGCCAGTGCGCGGTCCGGCGCCTGTTGCGCCAGCCAGTCGAACCAGTCGGCGGGCGGCAGCGGACGGGCGTCGCGGTACAACGCGGCGTGACCGGAGAAGTGATCCTTGAACTCCATGCGGCAGGCTCCGTGGGGACGGGTTCCGCGATTATCGCGCCTCAATGCATGATTTCTGCGATCGTCCCTGATCGCGAGGATCAAACGGGCGGCCATCCATGGCCGCACTCTTCAACCGATCACGCGCGTCTCGCCCGGCGCGAGGCCATCCAGCGCATGCTCGCCGATGCACAGGCGGATCAGCCGCAGCGTGGGAAAGCCCGCCGCCGCCGTCATGCGCCGGACCTGGCGGTTGCGCCCTTCGCGCAGGGTGAGCGTGAGCCAGCTGGTGGGAATGGCCTTGCGGAAGCGCACCGGCGGGTCGCGCGGCCACAGCCAGTCCGGCTCGTCCGCATGTTCGGCAGGCGCGGGCAAGGTGGGGCCGTCGTTCAGCACCACGCCGCGGCGCAGGGCGGCGATGGCTGCGTCGTCGATCGCCCCATCCACCTGCACCAGATAGGTCTTGGGCTGCTTGTGGCGCGGGTCGGTGAGGCGGTGTGCGAGGCGACCGTCGTCGGTGAGCAGCAGCAGGCCTTCGCTGTCGTGATCCAGCCGGCCGGCCGCATAGACGCCCTTCTGCCGCACGTAGTCGGCCAGCGTGGGCCGGCCGTCGTCGCTGGTGAACTGGCACAAAACGCCATACGGCTTGTTGAGCGCGATCAGCATGGCGATGGCACGCGCGGCACGTGACTCAGCGGTCGGCGGGTTTCACGAAGCGCAGCGTCATGCGGTCCGATTCGCCGATGGCCAGGTACTTCGCCCGATCCTTGCCGCCCAGCGCCAGCGTGGGCGGCAGCGTCCATACGCCCTTCGGATGGTCCCTGTCGTCCTTCGGGTTGGCGTTGATCTCGCTCTGGCCGACGAGCTTGAAACCGGCGTCGGTGGCGAGCTTGATCACGTAGTCCGTGGGCAGGTAGCCGCTGGATTCCACCGCTTCCAGGGTGGCGCCCGGCGCGGCGCGATGGTCGGTCACGCCGAGCACGCCGCCCGGGCGGAGCACGGCGAAGAACGCCTTGAACATTGCCGCTGCGGTACCGGCTTCCGCCCAGTTGTGCACGTTGCGGAACGTCAGCACCCGATCGGCCGAACCCGGTGGCCCGAATACCGGCGCCTTCGGATCGAACTCGACGATGCGGGCCTTGCCGTATTCGGCCGGATCGGCGGCGAATTTCCTGCGCAGCGCCTCGTCGTCGCGCTTCGCCTCGCCGCCGGCCGGCGCTTCCACGGCGGCGATGTAGTGGCCGTCGTCGCGCAGCAGCGGCGCCAGGATCTCGCTGTACCAGCCGCCGCCCGGGATGATCTCGACCACCGTCTGGTCCGGTCGCACGCCGAAGAACTGCAACGTGGCCTTGGGATGGCGGTAGACGTCGCGCGCGCGGTTCGCCGGCGCGCGCCAGTTGCCGGCGATGGCTGCGTCGAGCTGGCTGGCGCTGCCCGGCGGCAGCAGCTTGCCCGCCGGTTGATGCGGCGTCGCCCCTTGCGCCTGGGCGGGCGCACTCGTCGCCACGCCCATGGTCAGCAGCAGTGCCGCACCGGCCGCGAAGATCAGCGAATGTTTCATGGATGGCTCCTGAGGATGGAAGCTGCCCGCCCAGTATGCGCGATGATGTGTGCAGAGTGATCGACGGCCCGGGCCACCTCAGAACGGCCGCGGGCACACCGACTGCAAACCGTCGATGTGCTCGTGCAGGTCCGAGGCGATGCCCTGCCACATCGGGTCGAGGATGAAGTCGATGCCTTCGCGCCGCGCCAGCTTGGCGGCGGGAATGAAATCCGCATCGCCCGCCACCAACACGATCTGGTCCACCTGCTGCTTGTAGGCCAGTGCGGCGATGTCGATGCCGATCTTCATGTCCACCTGGGTCTGGCGCATGTCCGGCTCGAAATGCTCGTCGCCCAGGTCGTCCGAATGCAGCGAGCCGTCGCGCAGCTGCTGCACGGCCTGGTGCTTCAGCTTCCACTCGCCGCGTTCGGCGAGCCGGCCCAGCCGCAGCGCCATCTTGCGCTGGCGGCGCAACTGCTCGTGCAGCTCGCGGCGGAACGCGGCGGCGCCGCTGCGGCCGAAATCCACGGTGTCGCCGCTCACCGGGCGCACGAAGGCCTTGTCCAGCGGCGGGCAGTCGTAGAAGAAGATGCGGTACAGCGATTCGCGCGGACGATCCAACGCCTTCAGGTGTTCCAGCGCCATGCCGAACACGGTCTTGGCCACGGTGCGCGCGTCGTTGGCGTCGCGCTCGCCCCACACCTTGCGGTAGCGGGCAAGGAAGAAGGCGCCGTCGACGAGGATGGCGGTGCGTTGCATAGGAAATCCTCATGAGTGTCGCGATATCGGATAGCGGCCGGCCCATACTGGCCGGTCGCGGCGATTTTAGGCGATCCGCGGCCCGTCAATCTTCCAGTGCGGCTTCGTGCGCCTTCATCGGCAGCCGCCGGCAGTAGTCGTCCGCCTCGGCCAGCAGCCACGCGCGGAAGGTCTGCAGGCCGCGGTGCTCCTGCGAGCGTGGCGGATACACCAGCCAGTACGCCTCCGGCACCGGCAGGTAATGGTGACCCAGCACCACCAGCCGCCCGGCATCGATCAGCGATTTCGAGGTCACCATGCGCCCCAGTCCCACGCCGAGACCTTCCAGTGCCGCATGGCGCGCCGCATCGATGCTGTCGAAGTTCGCCACGCGGCGCGCGGGCAGCCTGCCGCCGAAGCGCTGGAACCAGTCGCGCCAGCGGTCGGCCGGATTCGGATCGCCCAGCAGCGGCCAGTCGCTGAGGTCGTCGTGGCTGGCCTCGCCCATCCGCGCCACCAGCTCCGGCGCCGCCACCGGCGCGATCCACTCGCCGAACAGACGGTCGCAGTGCAGGCCTTCCCACTGGCCGCGCCCGTAGCGCAAGGCGCAATCCACCGGCTCGCGCTCGAACTCCACCAGCGCCGAGCTGGACTGCAGGTTGAGCTCCAGCTCCGGGTGCGCCGCCACCAACTGCGGCAGGCGCGGCACCAGCCAGCTGGACATGATGCCGGGGCTGGCGCTGAGGGTGAGCGCGTCGTGACGGTATTCGCGATAACGCATCAGCGCGTGCTCGATGCCGTCGAAGTGCGCGCCCACCGCCTCGAACAGGCGGCAGCCTTCCACGGTGAGGCTCACGCCGCGCGGGCCGCGCTCCAGCAGGCGCCGGCCCAGCCGCTCTTCCAGCTGGCGCATCTGGTGGCTGAGCGCGCTCACCGTGAGATGGGCCTGCTCCGCTGCACGCGACAGCTTGCCGTGGCGGGCGACCAGCACGAACTGCTGCAGCAGGTCCAGCGATAGCCGCGTCATCTTGAACGATCCTCAAGTCAGGCTTGCGAAGATATCGCTTTTTCGGCGCCGTGCCACGTCTTACCTTGCACCTGTCCCCACCCCCACTTGCAAGGAATTCACCATGCGCTCGCCCTTCATCGGCCTGCTGCTGCAGCACGGCCATGTGCATTCCCCCGAACTCGCCCGCCAACTGACCCGCGACGATCCGCGTCCATTACCCCTGCACGGCGCACTCCGGCAACTGACCGCCCCGGATGCCGCCGCCCGGCGCAGCTCGTGGCGTGCCGCCGCTGGCGCTTCGCGCTACCTTTTCCTCATCAACTCGCCCTGAGCGCGCGCCCGGTGCACGTCCGTACCGGGCCCGGGTCGACTGGAAGGCGGCATGCCCGGATCGACACTGCAAGCCGAGCCGCTGCCGATCGGACCGCAGACCGGTCCGATCGGCAGTCGTGCGGGCGGCGATGCGGACCGCGCCGCCCTCAAGCCGCGCCGGACTGAAAGGAGAAGCCCATGATCTGTCGCATATGGCACGGGATCACGCCGCGCTCCAAGGCCGATGCCTACGCGGGATTCCTTGAGCAGCGCGCCATTCCGGACTACCGTTCCATCCCCGGCAATCGGCATGTCGCCGTGCTTCGACGGGACGAGGGCGAGGTCACGCACTTCCTGACCGTGACGCACTGGGATTCGGCGGAGAGCATCCGCGATTTCGCCGGGGACGACTTGCTCAAGGCCAGGTATTACCCCGAAGACCAGGACTATCTGCTGGAGTTTGAGCCGCTGGTCCAGCATTTCGTCGTGACTGCTTTCGAAAATTCCGGCTGAATCGGCGCTCGTGGCGCGCCGGTCGCATCCGCAACAGGAGACATCCATGCCATATCGACCGCTCGGCCGCTCGCCGCTTTCCATCGCCCCGCTCGTCTTCGGCGGCAACGTGTTCGGCTGGAGCGCCGACGAGGCGCGCTCGTTCGAACTGCTCGACGCCTTCGTCGACGGCGGTGGCAACCTGGTCGACACCGCGGACGTCTATTCGGCGTGGGTGCCGGGCAATGCCGGCGGTGAGTCGGAAACCATCATCGGCAAATGGCTGAAGAAGAGCGGCAAGCGCGACCGCGTGTTGCTCGCCACCAAGGTAGCGAAGTGGGCCGAGCATCCCGGTCTGTCGCCGGTCAACATCCGCGCGGCGGTGGAAGCTTCGCTCCAGCGCCTGCAGACCGACCGCATCGACCTCTACTTTGCGCACCAGGACGACGCCAGCGTGCCGATGCACGAGACGCTGGGCGAATTCGCGCGGCTGATCGCGGAGGGCAAGGTGCGCGCCATCGGTGCCTCCAACTTCAACGCCGACCGCATCGCCGACGCACTGGCGCTGTCGCGGGAGCACGGCCTGCCGCGCTACGAATGCCTGCAGCCGGAGTACAACCTCGTCGCGCGCGCCGGCTACGAGAGAGAACTCGAACCGCTGGTGCGCGAGGAAAGCCTGGGCGTGGTCTGCTACTACGCGCTGGCCAGCGGCTTCCTATCCGGCAAGTACCGCAGCGTGGCCGACCTCGCCAAGAGCAACGCGCGCGGCGGCGCGGCGCGGCGCTTCCTCAACCCGCACGGGCTGGGCGTGCTCGCCGCGCTGGATGAAGTGGCCACCGCGCACAAGGCCACGCCCGCCCAGGTGGCGCTGGCCTGGCTGATCGCCCGCCCATCCGTCACCGCGCCGATCGCCAGCGCCACCAGCGTGCCGCAACTGCAGGAGCTGCTGGGCGCACTCCAGCTCACCCTGGGCGCCGACGAGATCGCCGCGTTGGACCGCGCCAGCGCGGCCTGACCCGCCAGCCGCGGCATCGCATCGACCCGGTCCCGCGGCCCGGGCTTGCCGCGGACGCCTGTTGGCTGGAAGCTGGTCCCGGGGTGAGGGCAACCCGGCAATGTCCGGATTCGCCCGCTGAAACGTTCAGGTCGCGTCGACCACGATCGGGCTTCGCACGGACAGGTGCATCCCAAGGCAGTCGCCGCATCCCGCGGCCTCAATGCGCAGCAGCCGAACCGGCCGGTGCCGGCGCGGCGCTGCCTGCGGTGGCCGGCTCCGCATCCAGCCCGATCGGCGCCTCTACCGTGTAGCCCTGCGCCGCGAGTCTGGCGAGATAGCCGGTGGGCGAAAGCAGTTCGCCCATCGGCAGCAAGGCAAAACTGCTGGCATTGTCCGTCAGCGCCTTGCGCGCCGCAGCCAGCCACACGGCCTCCAGTTGCGCTGGCACATCGTCGAGGCCGAGCTGGCGGGCGAAGCCGGCGCTGGTGATCGCGGTGACGCAGGCATCACGGCGATGGCTGTCGGGCAGCTGGCGCAGCGCCCCCAGGTCGCCGGTGGCCCAGGCGTTGGCGCGCGCGGTCATCGCCGGCAGGTCGTGCTCGATGCTGTCCAGCGTGCGGCTGAAGCACTCCATGTCACTGGGCGCAGCCGCCTTGAACGCCTTGAGCGCGTCGCGCGGGTGCTGGATCTCCACGCGATACTCCACCGGCGTCTCCGGCACACCATCGCTTTTCGCCAGCGCGGCCACTGCGCCCGACACGCCGCCGTCGTTGCTCAGGCCGTTCGCCTTCAGCGCCTTCCTGTACAGCTCCTGCGCCGCGAACAACGGCCGCCAGCGCTCGATGCCGCGATCATCGCCGATGTACTTCTGTTTCAACGCCAACCAGCGCTGGTAGGTGGATGGATCCATCACCTGGTCCAGCGTCTTGCCGTCGGGGTTCTTGCGCGCACCGTAGGCCGAGGGCAGCAGGAAGAGCTTGCCGAAGAAGCCGATGTCCGCCTTCAGCCTGATCTTCGGCTCCAGCAGCACCTGCTTCGACTGCGCAAGCACCTGCTCCACCTCGTGCGACTCCCACTGGATATGTCCCGGCAGCGGCGACAGGGTGCCCAGCACCCACAGCACGTGATCGCCCTTGCTGACCTTCCACAACCCCGGCCCCGACACCACACCGCTCACCACCACCGGTGCCAGCAACGGCACGTCGCTTGGCACTGGTGGGGTCGCCGTCGTGGTTGCCGATGGCGGCGTCTGCATCGGCGCGGCAAACGCGGCCGGCACGACCAGCACCAGGCACAACAGCACGATCCAGGGGCGCATCAGGTTCATCCTCGTTGGCCATATCGGGTATCCGGCGTCAGCGCTGTGACCGCGCCAGGCGCACGATGTTCGCTGCAACGGGACAACGGCGCTTGAAAGGGCATGTTCGATCAAGTTGGCCCGCGCCGGGCCCGTGGAGATAGTGAATCTTACGGATCGGCTTCGTCCGGCGACTGCACGGCGTAGCCTTCCGCCTCGAGCCGTGCCAGCGGGCCGTCGGGCGACAGCAGCTTGTCCATCGGCAGCAGGGCGAAGGTGGTCGCATTGCGCGCCAGCGCCTGCCGCGCGGCGTCCAGCCAGGTGGCGTCGATCAGTGCGGGAAGATCGCGCAGGCCCAGCTGCCGCGCGAAATCGGCATTCATCGCGGTGACCACGCATGCAGCATGGCTGGCTTCCGGCGACGTGCTGCGCAGGGCGGCGACATCGCCGCTGGACCAGGCGTTGGCGCGCTCCCCCAGGTCGTCCATGCCACGCGCCGCCATGTCCATGGTCTGTTGCAGGCAATCGATATCCTGCTGCCGGGTTTCCCGGATGGTCTCCACCGCGTCGCGCGGATGCGCGATCACCAGTTGGTATTCGACCGGCGTGCGCTTCACTCCATGCCGCCGGGCCAGCTTTTCAACGGCAGGCGCCACCTCATCCGAGTCGGTCAGCCCGCCCCGCGCCAGCGCCGCCCTGTAAAGCTCGAGCGCAGCCACGATCGGCCGCCAGTGCGCGCTGCCCCAGCCGCGCACCCCATACTGGCGCTGCAGCGCCTGCCAGCGCGCATAAGCCGTCGGCGACAGCAACTGTTGCAAGGTGGCATCGTCGGGATTCCTGCGCGCGGCATACGCGGACGGCAACAGCAGCAGTTTGCCGAACGCGCTGGTGTCCATCCTGAGCCTGGCCGATGGCACTTCGAGCAGTTCCTGCGACTGCGCCAGCGCCTGCTCCACCCGGGTCGAGCGCCACTGCATGCGCCTGGGCAGCGGCGTCAGCGTGCCCAGCACCCACAACACGTGCCTGCCCCTGCTCACCTTCCACAGGCCGGGGCCGGCCCCCACCCCGGTGACGGTGACCGGGGCCAGCGTGACGGCAGCCGTGGATGCGCGCGCGGGCGCCGTCTGCGCACACACCTGCCCGGTCGAAACGCAAAGCAGCAACGGTAGCCAAAGTACCCGGATCATGCGCTCCACTTCCTCTCGGGAACCTCCAGGACGACTGATGGATGTCGCGGGATTTCGAGCCACCCCGAAGGCAGCTCGCCAGGCAGCCCGCTCCGCCACATCCACGCATCCATGAAGACGGGTGCGCACGGCACAGGCTAACCGCACGCACATGGCGACCGCATGACGCCGACAACGCAGCGAGGCATGGCGACCGCCCGCATGCGTCGCGACGATGGTGGCGCCGGGTTACTGCAGCGTCGCCAGCGTCTCGTTGAAGGTCGTGCTCGGACGCATCGCCTTGCCGATGAGTTCCAGGCTCGGGTGATAGTAGCCCTGGATGTCCACCGGCTTGCCCTGCGCACCGTTGAGTTCGCCCACGATCTTCGCTTCGTTCCCGGTGAGGGCCTTCGCCAGCGGCGCGAACTTCGCCTTCAGCCCCGCGTGGTCGTCCTGCGCGGCCAGCGCCTGCGCCCAGTACAGGGCGAGATAGAAATGGCTGCCGCGGTTGTCCAGCTCGCCCACCTTGCGTGCGGGCGATTTGTTGTTGTCGAGGATCTTGCCGTTGGCCTGGTCCAGCGTGTCCGCCAGCACCTTCACGCGCGCATCGCCGGTCTTGTCGCCCACGAACTCCAGCGAGGCCTGCAGGGCCAGGAATTCGCCCAGCGAATCCCAGCGCAGATAGTCCTCTTCCAGGAACTGCTGCACGTGCTTGGGCGCGGAGCCGCCGGCGCCGGTCTCGAACAGGCCGCCACCAGCCATCAGCGGCACGATGGAGAGCATCTTGGCGCTGGTGCCCAGCTCCATGATCGGGAACAGGTCGGTGAGGTAGTCGCGCAGCACGTTGCCGGTGACCGAGATGGTGTCCTGGCCCTTGCGGATGCGCTCTAGCGAGAACTTCGTCGCCGCCACCGGGTCGAGGACGCGGATGTCGAGGCCGCTGGTGTCGTGGTCCTTCAGGTAGCGCTCGACCTTCTTGATGATCTCGCGGTCGTGCGCGCGCTGCGGATCCAGCCAGAACACCGCCGGGGTGTTCGACAGGCGTGCGCGGCTCACCGCCAGCTTCACCCAGTCCTGCACCGGCGCGTCCTTGGTCTGGCAGGCGCGCCAGATGTCGCCGGCTTCCACGTCGTGCTGCAGCAGCACCTTGCCGGCTTCGTCGATCACCTTCACCGTGCCGTCGGCGGGGATCTGGAAGGTCTTGTCGTGCGAGCCGTATTCCTCGGCGGCCTGCGCCATCAGGCCCACGTTGGGCACGCTGCCCATGCTCGCCGGGTCGAACGCACCGTGCGCCTTGCAGTCCTCGATGGTGGCCGCGTACACGCCCGCGTAGCTGCGGTCGGGGATGATCGCCTTGCAGTCCTGCGGCTTGCCCTCGGCGTTCCACATCTTGCCGGAGTCGCGGATCATCGCCGGCATCGAGGCATCGATGATCACGTCGCTGGGCACGTGCAGGTTGGTGATGCCCTTGTCGGAATTCACCATCGCCAGCGCCGGGCGCTTAGCGTATTCGGCCGCGATGTCGGCCTTGATCGCCGCCTGCGCTTCCGCCGGCAGGCTGCCGAGGCGTGCGTACAGGTCGCCGATGCCGTTGTTGGCATCGAAGCCCGCCTGCTTCAGCACCTCTGCGTGCTTGGCGATCACGTCCTTGTAGAACTCGTCCACCACCACGCCGAACATGATCGGGTCGGACACCTTCATCATGGTGGCCTTGAGGTGCACCGAGAACAGCACGCCCCTGGCCTTGGCGTCGGCGATCTGCGCGTCGATGAAGCCGGCCAGCGCCTTGCGGCTCATCACCGACGCATCGAGGATCTCGCCGGCCTTCAGCGCCACCTTCTCCTTCAGCACCTTGCTGGAGCCGTCCTTGCCGGACCACTCGATCTTGACCATGGTCGGCGCGTCCACCACCACGGACTGCTCGCTGCCGTAGAAATCGCCGTCGTCCATGTGCGACACGTGGGTCTGCGAATCCGCGCTCCACGCGCCCATCTTGTGCGGGTGCCTGCGCGCGTAGTTCTTCACCGAGAGCGGCGCGCGGCGGTCGGAATTGCCCTCGCGCAGCACCGGGTTCACCGCGCTGCCCTTGACCTTGTCGTAGCGCGCCTTGGCGTCCTTCCCGGCGTCGTCCTGCGGCACGTCCGGGTAATCCGGCAGCGCGTAACCCTGCGCCTGCAGCTCCTTGATCGCGGCCTTCAGCTGCGGCACCGAGGCGCTGATGTTCGGCAGCTTGATGATGTTCGCATCCGGCGTGGTGGCGAGCTTGCCCAGTTCGGCGAGGTGGTCGCCGATCTTCTGCCCATCCCGCAGGCGATCCGGGAACTGCGCCAGGATGCGCCCGGCCAGCGAGATGTCGCGCGTCTCCACCGCGATGCCCGCGGTGGCGGCGAACGCCTGCACGATGGGCAGCAGCGAGGCCGTGGCGAGGAACGGCGCCTCGTCGGTGAGCGTGTAGATGATCTTCGGCGTATCGGACATGGTCGGCGGGACTCTCTGACGGCGATGGGGGATGGCGCGAAGCCAGCGTGCCATTGTCGCGGTTTCGTGCGCGGGCGGCAAAGCACTGCCATACCGGGGCGGATCGCGCCGCTGTGGCGCCGGCCGCGATGCAATACGGCCCGCCGGCTGTCATGCCTATCTGCTAGTTTGCCGATTCCATGTGCTTATTCGATCTCGCCATGTTCCCTCGCCGCACCACCCTCGCCCTGCTCGCCACCGCCCTGCTCGCCGGCTGCGCCCATGAACCCGTGCATGCACCCGTCCTACCCGATGGCACGCACGCCACGGTGGCGATCCTGGAAACCACCGACATCCACTCCAACATCCTCGGCTACGACTACTACAAGCAAAAGGCCGACCCCACGCTGGGCTTCGAACGCACCGCCACGCTGATCAACGAAGCGCGCAGGCAGTTCCCGAACCACTTCCTGTTCGACAGCGGCGACACCATCCAGGGCACGGTGCTGGCCGACTGGCAGGCGCAGGTGCAGAAGATGGCCTGCGACCAGGAACTGGCGATCTACCGCGCGATGGATGCGGTGGGCTACGACGGCGGCACGGCAGGCAACCACGAGTTCAACTACGGGCTGGGCTGGCTCTCGCAGGTCACCGGCACGCCGATGAACGTGGACGGCGGCGTGCAGCGGCGCTGCGCCGGCCCGCATTTCCCGCTGGTGCTGGCGAACGTGGACAGCACGCGCGACGGTCAGCCGATCTTCAAGCCGTGGACCATCGTCACAAAACCCATCGCGGTGCAGCTGCCGGACGGCAAGACGGAGAATGTGCCGCTGCGCGTGGCGATCATCGGCTTCACGCCGCCGCCGATCATGCAGTGGGACAAGCAGAACCTCGCCGGCAAGGTCACGACGGACGGCGTGGTGGAGGCAGCGAAGAAGTACCTGCCGCAGATCGAGGCGCAGCATCCGGACCTGGTGGTGGCGCTGGTGCACGGCGGCCTCGACACCGCGCCGTACACGCCCGCGATGGAGAACGCCGGCTGGTATCTCGCCGGCGTGCCCGGCATCGACGCGCTGCTGCTCGGCCACTCGCACACCGAATTCCCCGGCCCGCGCTTCGCGCACATGCAGGACGTGGACGACGTGCGCGGTTTCGTGCGCGGCGTGCCCGCGGTGATGGGCGGCTTCTTCGGCAAGGACCTGGGCGTGATCGAGCTGGCGCTGGAGCGCCAGGACGGCCGCTGGACCGTCGACAAGAGCCGCACGCACAGCGAGGTGCGGCCGATCTGCAGCAAGCCCGGCGACGCCGCCAGCTGCGTGGCGCCCGATCCCGCCATCGCGCCGCTGGTGGCGAAGGTGCAAGAAGCCGCGGTGGCCTACGTGAACACGCCGATCGGGCGCAGCGACGTGCGGCTTTCCAGCTATTTCGCCGACGAGGGCGACATGACGGCGCTGGCCGTGGTCAACGCCGCGCAGCGCGACTACGTGCGTGCCGAACTGCCGCGCCTGCACCCGGAGCTGGCGAACATACCGGTGCTTTCCGCCGCCGCCGCGTTCCGCACCGGCTTCGGCGGCCCGGACGACTACACCGACGTGGCGCCCGGCCCACTCACCCTGCGCAGCGCGGCCGACCTGTACTTCTATCCGAACACACTCGCGGCGGTGAAGAGCGATGGCGCCGGAGTGAAGGCGTGGCTGGAAGAATCCGCCAGACGCTTCAATCGCATCGATCCTGCTCGGACCGGCATGCAGCAGTTGGTCAACACCCGCTTTCCCGGTTTCAACTTCGATCAGCTGCAAGGCGGCATTCACTACGTCATCGACGTGTCGAAACCGGCGGGCCAACGCATCGTGTCGCTGACCTTCGACGGCAAGCCGGTGACGCCCGACCAGCCCTTCATCGTGGTGACCAACAATTACCGCGCCAGCGGCGGCGGCCACTTCCCGGGGCTGGACGGCAGCAGCATCGTGCTGGCCGCGCCCGACGGCACGCGCGAGATCGTGGCGCGCTGGCTGCAGCAGCACCGCGAAATCACCGCACGCGACCTGCCCGCCCGCTCCTGGCGCTTCGCGAAATTGAAGACCACCGGCCCGGTGGTGTTCACCAGCGCCAGCGGCAAGGCCGGCATCGCCCAGGCCGACGGCGTCGACCACATCCGCGAGCTGAAGGACCACGGCGACGGCACGGCGACCTACGCGATCGACCTGTCGCATTGATACGCCCTAACCGGTGGCGCGCTCCCACGCCGCCGCCGGTCCCGGCTGCCGGCGGAACAACGGATGGCAGTCCGGGCGAAGCAGCCCATGCCAGCGTGCATGCAAGGTCGGGGCACGCGCCGCGAGCTTGGCCAGCAGGTGCCGCCACTCGAGCTCGAGCTGAGCTTCGTTCAACGGCAACAGTGCCACCTCGCCGCGTACCGGCCCGAAGCGGCTGCGGTCGAAATGGTAGCCACGCGCCAGGGCCTCGGCATGCACCGCGGCGAGGTAGGCATTGATCGCCTGCCGCGGCGCGGGATGCTCGCGAAAGCGGTCGAGCTGGGGATGGCGGCGATAACCGCGCGTGCCTCCGCGCAGCACCGCACGCGCCAGCAAGGCCTCGCGCCACAGAGCCACCAGGCCTTTGGCGTCCAGGTAACGAGGATGCAGCGACCACAGGCGCATGACAGGTTTCCGCCACCCGGAAACCGGGCCGATGACCGCGCAGGATGCCACGGCCGTGGATCGCACAGCGCGGCGGCAACGGCGAAACAGTTGCAGATGCATCTGTTGACTGCAGTGCAACATCGGCTCTAGTGTCGGCACCATGTCGCCGCTTTCCGCCCTCGCCCGCATGCACTTCGCCCCGGCTTACGCCGGCCGCATGCCGTTGTGCGCGGGCGACATCGCCAGCATCATTACCACCACGATTACCACCGGTACCCGGTCCGGGCGGAGCGTCGTGCGTAGCTGAGTTTTCCCACGCAACGGCCCGCCCTCGACGAGGCGGGCCGGCACACACCGACACGCCAGACAGGACGGGCCTCCAACGGAGAGGCCGTCGTGATCACCTGTGCAATCGAGCAAGTCCCCCACCATCCGTTGCCACCGCTGGCGATGCCGCGTGCCGGCACCACCGGCCGACGCACGCTGGCGGTCGGCGTGATCGGTCCCGGCCGGGTCGGCAGCGCGCTGCTGGAACAGCTGCGCACCGCGCAGCCGCGACTGGCGCGCGACCATGCGCTGGAGCTGAAACTCTGCGGCGTGGTGGCCAGCAGGCGCATGTGGCTGGACTGCGACGACGCCGAACTCAACGGCCGCCACGCCGGCGCGCAGACCTGGCGGCCGAACGATCTGGACGCGTTCGCCGCACACGTGCGCGGCAACGACGACCGCCACGCGCTGCTGATCGACTGCAGCGCCAGCGACACGGTAGCCGCGCACTATCCGCGCTGGCTGGCCGCCGGCCTGCACGTGGTGACGCCGAACAAGCTGGCCGGCAGCGGCCCGCTGGAACGCTGGCGGGCGATCCGCGCCGCCTGCGCGGGCGGCGCGCGCTTCCGCTACGAGGCCACCGTCTGCGCAGGCCTGCCGGTGGTGCAGACCCTGCGCGACCTGCTCGACACCGGCGACGAACTGCTGGCCGTGGACGGCATGTTCTCCGGCACGCTGGCCTGGTTGTGCAACCGCCACGACGGCAGCCAGCCGTTCTCCGCGCTGCTGCGCGAGGCGCATGCGCTGGGCTACACCGAACCCGATCCGCGCGAGGACCTGTCCGGCCTCGACGTGGCGCGCAAGCTGGTGATCCTCGCCCGCGAGGCCGGCTGGCCGCTGTCGCTGGAACAGGTGGCGGTGGAGAGCCTGGTACCGCCCACGCTGGCCGCGCTGCCGCCCGGGGAGTTCATGCAGCGCCTCGACGAACTCGACGCGCCGCTGGCCGCGAAACTGGCGGCCGCGCGCGCCGAAGGCGGCGTGCTGCGCCACGTCGCCAGCCTCGACCGCCACGGCCGCGCCAGCGTGAAACTGGCGGTACTGCCGGCCACGCATGCCTTCGCACACAGCCGGCTCACCGACAACGTGGTGCAGTTCACCACCCGCCGCTACTGCGATAATCCGCTGCAGGTGCAAGGCCCCGGCGCGGGGCCGGAAGTCACCGCGGCCGGCGTGTTCGCCGACCTGCTGCGCATCGCCGAGTCGCTGGGGGTGCAGGCATGAACGTCCTACTCGCTCCGTTGCAGGAACCCATGCGCGCACGATCGCCACGCCTCGACCACGCCACTGCCTTCGCTCCCGCCTGCGTGGGCAACGTCGGCGTGGGTTTCGACATCCTCGGCCACAGCATGGCCGGCGCCGGCGACCGCGCCGAGGTGCGCCGCATCGACGAACCCACCGTGCGCATCGCGGCGATCCACGGCTGCGTGACCACGCTGCCCACCGATGCGGGCGCCAACACCGCCGGCGCCGCCCTGCTCGCGCTGCGCAAGGCGCTGGGCGTGCAGCACGGCTTCGAACTCACCCTGTACAAGGGCATCGCGCTGGGCTCGGGCATGGCCGGCTCGGCGGCCTCCTGCGTGGCCGCGCTGGTGGCGGCGAACGCGCTGCTGGAACAACCGCTGCCGCGCGAGGCGCTGTACGGCTTCGCGATGGACGGCGAGGCGGTGGCCAGCGGCGGTCGCCACGGCGACAACGTGGGCCCGCAGCTGCTCGGCGGCCTGGCGCTGGCCACGCACGACCGCTTGCTGCGCATCCCGGTGCCCGCCGACTGGCACTGCGCGCTGGTGCATCCGCATTTCGTGCTGGAGACGCGCGCCTCGCGCGCCGCCTTGGCCGGGGATTACGCGCTGGGCGAATTCGTGGCGCAGAGCGCCAATCTGTCGCTGCTGCTGGCCGGCTGTTTCCGCGGTGACGCCGCGCTGGTGCGCGATGGCTTGAAGGATGTGTTGGTAGAGCCGCGGCGTGCGCCACTGGTGCCGAATTTCGGTCGCGTGAAGCAGGCCGCGCTCGATCATGGCGCGCTGGGGGCCAGTATTTCCGGGGGCGGCCCCAGCGTGTTCGGGTGGTTCGAGCATCGCGCCGGGGCGGAAGCCGCCGCCATCGCGATGCGGGCGGCATTCGCGGAAGCCGGGCTGGACAGCGACATGTTTGTCGCGCCGATCGATGGGCCGGCAGCCGGGCTGGTGGATGACGAGGTGCAGGCATGAGCAGCGCGCACCACTCCCCTCTCCCGCCTGCAGGCACGCGGGGAGGCGCCATGGATGGCGCCGGCTTTGAGGAGCGAGGAGAGGGATTGGGGGGGAGAGGCTTTGGCTTGTGCGCTCTCGCAAACGACGAATCGGTTTCGGTCGCCTGCCTGCGCCCGGGTTACCTTGCTGGTCCACGCCACCGCAGGAGCGGAAGCGAACGGCGCAACCGGCCCGTAGGGCGGAGGGCAGGAGGCCCGGAGTCAAGAGAGTTGACCCAGAGAAATGGCCTGGTTCAATCCGCCGGAATTACAGGCAAGCCATGCCGGGGAATTGGGAGCGGTTGCCGCCTGCACGATGCGCGGTGCGGCCGCTTCGCGGCGTATCTGGGGACCGAGGGAGGCAGGCCATCGCGCACACGGTGCGCTCCTGCGTCGGCAGGGAGCGATCAATGAGTGACTCGTTGCGCTATCTCAGCACGCGCGGTCGTGCTCCTGCCGCCACGCTGGGCGAAGCGATCGCCGCGGGGCTGGCGCCGGACGGCGGCCTGTACGTGCCGGAGCGATTGCCGGTGCTGGCGCCGGCGGATTTCGATCCGCGTGGCTCGCTGGCCGATACTGCCGCCACCTTGCTTGCGCCGTTCTTCGCGGGCGATCCGCTGGCCGCCGGGTTGCCCGCGGTCTGCGCCGAGGCGCTGGATTTTCCGGTGCCGCTGCGCGCGTTGCCGTATCGCGATGCACAGGTGCTGGAGCTGTTCCACGGTCCCACGGCGGCGTTCAAGGATGCGGGTGCGCGCTTCCTCGCTGCCTGCCTGCGCCGCTTGCCGCGTGCGGACGAGCAACAGCTCACCATTCTCGTCGCCACCTCGGGCGACACCGGTGCGGCGGTGGGTGCGGCCTTCCACAGGCAGCCGAACGTGCCGGATTCAAAGGTGCGTGTCGTGATCCTGTATCCGGACGGGCTGGTCTCGCCGCGGCAGGCGCACCAGCTCGGTTGCTTCGGCGACAACGTGCAGGCGCTGCGCGTGGCCGGCCGCTTCGACGACTGCCAGCGCATGGTGAAGGCTGCGCTCAACGATGCCGAATTGCAGCGTGCCGTGCCGCTCAGTTCCGCCAATAGCATCAGCCTGGGGCGCCTGCTGCCGCAGATGAGCTACTACGCGCACACCGCGTTGGGCTGGTGGCGCGAGCATGGCGTGCCGCTCGACTTCATCGTGCCCACCGGCAATCTCGGCAACGCGCTGGCCTGCCTGTGGGTGCGCGCCATGGGCCTGCCGGTGGGCGAGGTCCGACTGGCCTGCAACGCCAATGCCACCCTGCCGGAATTCTTCGCCGGCCACGGCTACGCGCCGCGCGAGGCCGTCGCCACGCTGGCCAACGCGATGGACGTGGGCGCGCCCAGCAACTTCGAGCGCCTGCGCTGGACCTTCGGCAACGATGACGCGGCGCTGCGCAGGACGCTGCATGCGGAAAGCGTGGACGACGCCACGATCCGCCACACCATTGCCGCGCATGCACGCGGGCACGGCGAAGTATTTTGCCCGCACACCGCCACCGCCGTGCATCTGCTCGACCGCCTGCGCGGACAGGGCGACACGCGCCCCTGGGCCGTGGTGGCCACCGCGCACCCGGCGAAGTTCGAGCAGGTGGTGGAACCGCTCGTCGGCCGGGCGCTTCCGGTGCCGTCGGCGCTGGCGGCGATGCTGCAACGCCCGGCCAGTGCCGAGCCGATGGCGGCGACCGACGAAGCGCTGAAGCGCTGGCTGCACGAACTGGCGCATGCCTGAAACCGGCCATGACCGCGTCGCCATCACGGCGGCGCCATGTATCCGGCTCGCAGATGACTGGCGTCGCCTCACTGCTATGCGGAGGGGCCGCGCAGACATTACGATGGGTCGAGGAGGTGCCGGCTGCGCCGGCGGCAGGCATCGGCGTGCATGATCCCGCGTTGCGGCATGCGGCTTCGCCCGCGGTCGCGCACGTCACCGCCTCCCGTCACGGCCACCATCAGGGCGGCCGCACGTTGGCCAGCAGACCAAGGACGCCGCATGCGGAATCTGGAAGACAGCAAGATCGCCATCATCGGCCTGGGCTACGTCGGCCTGCCGCTGGCGGTGGAGTTCGGCAAGCATTACGACACGCTCGGCTTCGACATCAACCAGGCTCGCATCGACGAGCTGCGCGCCGGCCACGACCAGACGCTGGAAGTGGATGCCGCCGAATTGGCTGCCGCCGCGCGCCTGCGTTGCTCGGCCGCACTCGACGACTTGCGCGCGTGCAACGTCTACATCGTCACCGTGCCCACGCCGATCGACCAGGCCAAGCGGCCCGACCTGACGCCGCTGGTCAAGGCCAGCCAGACCCTGGCCCAGGTGCTGAAGCCGGGCGACATCGTGGTGTACGAGTCCACCGTCTACCCCGGCTGCACCGAGGAAGTGTGCGTGCCGATCCTCGCCGAGGGCTCCGGGCTGGTCTTCAACCGGGACTTCTTCGCCGGCTATAGCCCCGAGCGGATCAACCCGGGCGACAAGCAGCACCGCGTCACCGGCATCCTCAAGGTCACCTCCGGCTCTACGCCGGAAGTGGCGGAGTTCGTCAATCGCCTGTACGGCTCGATCATCACCGCCGGCACGCACCGGGCCAGCTGCATCAAGGTGGCCGAGGCGGCCAAGGTGATCGAGAACACCCAGCGCGATCTCAACATCGCCCTGGTCAACGATCTCGCGATCCTGTTCAACAAGCTCGGCATCGACACGCTGGAAGTGCTGCAGGCGGCCGGCACCAAGTGGAACTTCCTGCCGTTCCGCCCCGGCCTGGTCGGCGGCCACTGCATCAGCGTCGACCCCTACTACCTCACCCACAAGGCGCAGGAGGTGGGGCACCACCCGGACGTGATCCTGGCCGGCCGGCGCACCAACGACGGCATGGGTCCGTACATCGCCGGCGAGGTGATCCGGCTGATGGTGCGCAAGGGTATCAACCCGGTGCACGCGCGCGTGCTGTTGCTGGGCCTGGCGTTCAAGGAGAACTGCCCGGACCTGCGCAACACGCGCGTGGTCGACATCGTGCAGGCGCTGCGCGGCTACAACGCCACGGTGGACGTGCACGATCCCTGGGTGAACCCCGCCGAGGCCGCGCACGAATACGGCCTCACGCCGCTGGCCGAGCCGCCAACGGGCGCCTACGATGCGGTGATCGTGGCGGTGGGCCATCGGCAGTTCGTGGCGCTGGGCGCCGCGGGCGTGCGCGCCTACGGCAAGCCGTCGTCCGTGATCTACGACGTCAAGTATGTGCTGCCGCGCGATGCGGTGGACGGGAGACTGTGATGGCGACACTCGACACCCTGCTGCCGCCTGATCTGCAGGCACGCGTGCGCGCCGAGTCGGGCACCTGGCTGGTGACCGGCGCCGCCGGCTTCATCGGCTCCAACCTGGTCGAGGCCCTGCTGGGCCTGGGCCAGAACGTGGTGGGCCTGGACAACTTCGCCACCGGCCACCGGCACAACCTCGACGAGGTGGAACGGCTGGTCGGACCCGCGGCGTGGTCGCGCTTCCGCTTCATCGAAGGCGACATCCGCGAAATCGCGGACTGCCGTGCCGCCTGCGCCGGCGTGCGCCACGTGCTGCACCAGGCCGCACTGGGTTCGGTGCCGCGCTCGATCGAGGACCCGCTGGCCACCCACGCCGCCAACGCCACCGGCTTCATCAACATGCTGGTGGCCGCGCGCGACGCCGGCGTGGCCAGCTTCACCTACGCCGCTTCCAGTTCCACCTACGGCGACGAACCCAGCCTGCCCAAGGTCGAGGACCGGATCGGCCGCGCGCTGTCGCCTTACGCCGTGACCAAGCTGCTCGACGAGATCTACGCCGAGGTGTTCGCGCGCTGCTACGGCTTCAAGTCGATCGGCCTGCGCTACTTCAACGTGTTCGGCCGCCGGCAGGACCCGGAAGGCGCCTATGCCGCGGTGATCCCGCAGTGGATCGCCACCATGATCCGCGGCGAGAGCGTGTACATCAACGGCGACGGCGAGACCACGCGCGACTTCTGCCACGTCGCCAACGCGGTGCAGGCCAACCTGCTCGCGGCATTGGCGGCGGACGAACACCGCGATCTCGTCTACAACGTGGCGGTGGGGCAGCGCACCAGCCTCAACCAGCTGTTCGAGGGGCTGGTGCAACAACTCGCGGCCGAGAGCGTGCGTTACGACCACCCTCCGATCCACCGCGAATTCCGCGCCGGCGACGTGCGCCATTCGCTGGCCGATATCAGCCGTGCCGCCACGCGCCTGGGTTACGCGCCTACCCATGCCCTGGTTCCCGGCCTGGGCGAAGCGATGCCGTGGTACCTGGGGTTCATCGCTCAGCAGACAGCGGCTTGAATTGCCCCCTTTCGCGGGGGTGAGCCAAGGCTTCCGGCCGGCTCAGCCCAACCGGCATGGCCGGATCGGGCGCTTCCGCAGCAACGGTCACCGCACCGGCACCAGCCGTGGTCACATGCCACAGCCGGTGCCGCCGTGCATCACGCCGGGAAATCCGGCGCCCTTGCCATGCGCACCGCAAGCGGCCGTGCAACGACCTTGCCCGCTCTCCCGTGACTGCCGTCACCCCTCCCCTGAAGCGACCCGGGGCGGCTTGGAGCCGACGCAATCCCATATTCCACTGCCGGAGCCCGCCATCGGCAGAAAATACCAATAATGTGATGAACTAGACATATAAAGCATTGCGTGCCGCACGAACAAATGATATGGACAGCGGTTCGCCGCATTGCTACTCTCCCAAGTCCACAGGCACCGGATGCCAGGTAGGGGGTAGAGGGAATGATGCGGTTTCTGCATAGACAGTCCACGCGCTGGCTGCTCGTGCTTGCGCTGGCCGAGTTGCTGCTGCTTTGTGCGTCCCTGAACGCCGCCACCTGGCTGCGTTTCGGCGACGTCAACGAGCTGCACCATCTGCCCGAACGCTCGTTGCTGTTCGGCGTGATGCTGATGCTCGGCCTGGCGGCCATGGGCCAGTACCAGGTGCACATGCGCGTCACCTGGTTCGGCCTGCTGGCGCGACAGGCCGTCGGCTTCATGCTCGGCGGCCTGGGCCTGGTGGTGGCCTACTACGTGTTGCCGAAGGCCTACATGGGCCGCGGCGTGCTGGGCATCGCGCTGGCGGTCGGCTTCGTGGCGGTCACCGCGTTCCGCGCGGCGTTCCTGCGGCTGGTCGAGGTGGAGGTCTTCAAGCGGCGCATCCTGATCCTCGGCGGCGGCGCGCGCGCGTCGCAGATCCATAATCGCATGCGCCGCCGCTCCGACCGGCGCGGCTTCGTCGTGGTCGGTTTCGTACCCCGCCCCGGTGAAGCCGTCAACGTGCCCGCCGAACTGCTGGTCACTCCCGATGTCCCCCTGGATGTCTGGGCCGAACGGCATGCCATCGATGAGATCGTGGTGGGCGTCGACGACCGTCGCGGCAGCCTGATGATGGACGAGTTGCTCGAATGCCGGCAGCTGGGCATCGAGGTGACCGATCTCACCACCTTCTTCGAACGCGAATCCGGGCGCGTGCAGCTGTCGCTGACCTACCCCTCCTGGCTGGTCTACTCCGGCGGCTTCTACGCCTCCCCGCTGCGCCGGCTCAGCAAGCGCTGCTTCGACCTGGCCGCGGCGCTGCTGGTGCTGGCGCTGACCTGGCCGATGATGCTGCTGACGGCGCTGGCCATCCGCATCGAATCGGGTTCGGGCCAGCCCATCCTGTACCGCCAGGAACGCGTGGGCGTGCGCGGCAAGACCTTCTGGCTGGTCAAGTTCCGCAGCATGCGCACGGACGCCGAGCGCGACGGCGTGGCGCGCTGGGCGGCCAAGGACGACGACCGCGTGACCCGCGTCGGCCGCTTCATCCGCAAGGTGCGGCTCGACGAGCTGCCTCAGCTGTGGAACGTGCTCAAGGGCGAGATGAGCTTCATCGGCCCGCGCCCCGAGCGCCCCCAGTTCGTTGCCGACCTGACGCAGAAGATCCACTACTACAACCTGCGCCACTGCCTCAAACCCGGCCTGGCCGGATGGGCACAGCTGCGCTATCCGTATGGTGCGTCCGAGGACGATGCCGCCGAGAAACTCAAGTACGACCTCTACTACGTCAAGAACAACAACCTGCTGTTCGACCTGCTGATCCTGATCCAGACGGTCGAAGTGGTGTTGTTCGGTCGAGGCGCACGCTGACTGGCAGCGCCCGCCAGGACAGGCTTGACGGGCCCAGATGATCCAAGGATTCGCCATGCCGAGTCGAAGCTTGCAGGGTCACCCGGGAACATCCGCCCCGCACGGGTGGGAACCGGCCGGCACACCCCGCCGGCACTGGCGCTGGCGGGCCATGCTGGCGGCAATGGCGGTACTGCTGGCGGCCGTGGTGATGGCACAGGCCATCGTGCGGAACCGCGACGTGCAGACCGTACCGGCGCCGGACGATCAGACGGCCACGACGACATCCGCCGTGGCCCAGGACGCGGACTTCCCTCCGTCCACCACGGTTCCACCAGCCACGTTGGCCCGCACGCAGCCGGCAGCAGCCGCCCCGGCGGCGCAGACCATGGCGAACATCGAGGCGCCCGAGCAGCTTTCGTCGGAGAGCCTGGCCTGGACCTATCAGGACATGCCGTGCGACCCCGGCATCCGGGAATCCAGCCCGTGCAAGCCTTCGCGCGTCCTGGCCCTGGTGGATGCCAAGACGCGCCCGGACAATGCGGCCGCCCTGGTACCGGCCGCCCTCCCGGTGCAGGCGCCGGCCACGACCATGGCGCCGCATCCGCGGCTGCTGCTGGACAGCAGCACACTCGCCACGCTGCGCCAGCGCGCCACCGGCTCCAACCCGCAATGGACGGCACTCAAGGCGCAGTGCGATTCCTACATCGGCGGCACGGTGGAATACCCCACGGGCAATGCCTATCCGAACCTGCCCAACATCGGCCAGGGCTACCAGGGCAGCGACTACGTGCCCGCGCTGCTGGCCGAAGGCATGTGCTACCAGGTGCTCAAGACCAGCAATGCCTCGGCAGCCGCCACCTATGGCGCCAAGGCGGTGGACATCCTGCTCAAGATGTCGACCTCCGGCAGCCAGGGACAGCCGCCCTGCACCGACAGCGGTTACGGCATCCGTTTCTACGGCGTGGGCATGGGCATGGGCTATGACTGGGTGTACGACCTGCTGACGCCGGCCCAGCGCACGCAGGTCTACACCACCGCGAACGCCTGGATCACCGCCTGGGAGGCGCCCAATGGCTGCGCCGATTTCGAGTACGCGCACCCGCAGAGCAACTACTACGCAGGCTACTTCCACGCCAAGGCGGCCATCGCGCTGGCCACCTACGACGAGAACCCCTCGGCGCCGGCGGAATGGGACGACTGGCTGAACAACCAGTTCGCCAAGCGCGTGCAGCCCTACTACCAGCTGCATCTGCTGGGCGGCGGCTGGCCGGAGGGCTACGCCAACTACGCTCCGCTGGGCGTGCTCAACATGACCCTGCCCCTGCGCGAGGTCAAGACGGCCACCGGCCAGGACCTGGTGCATGCCGCCGCGCCCTACAGCTACCCGCTGGACAGCGCCGAATACACGATGCACTTCACCTGGCCCTCGCGCGCCTACTTCGACGACCGCGACACCAATCATTCCGCTTCCACCAGCCAGCCGCCGGGAACGACGCAGGTGGGGCTGTTCCAGCAACTGGTCGGCGCCCTCGACTATTGGGGCTCGCCGCACACCGCGATCCTGCGGCAGTACCTGGCCGAGGTGAACGCCGCCACCAGCGGCTACGGCACGGCGGATCCGTGGCTGCAATTCCTGGCGCTGGATCCGGCGGGCGCGGTGGCGCCCGTAAGCGGGTTGCCGCTGTCCTACTTCGCGCCGGGGCTGGGCGCGGTCGCCGCACGTTCGGACTGGGGCACCAGCGCCAGCTGGATGTCCTTCCGTGCCGCGCCGTACGCCAACAATCCGGCGCAGGGCGAGGAGTTCTTCGACCAGGGCAGCCTGGCCCTGGTCCGCGGCGGCACGCCGCTGCTGCTCAACGCCAGCGGCTGGATGGTGCACGACCCCAACGGCACCGCGGACGAGAACCTGATCTACACCGACAACTTCGGCAGTTTCAGCAGCAGCAACATCTACTCGGGCAACCGCCAGGAAGAGAACGTCTTCTACGTGCGCAACATGAACAACGGCTCGCTGGTCGAGCAGTTCGGCCAGTTCGCCAGCACCAGCGAGGACAACCAGGCCAGCACCAAGGTGGCCGCGTTCGAGGACGGCGGCAACTACGTCTATGTGCTGGCGACGGGCCTGCAGGACATGTACCGCAGCTTCGCCGCCGGCAAGGCCGTGGTGAACTGGTCGCGCGAGGTGGTGTACCTGCGTCCGAACCGCTTCGTGGTCTACGACCGCACCACGGCCGGCAGCGCCAGCTACGACCAGTACCTGGCCTGGCACTTCCCGGCCAGCCCGGCCATCAGCACGACCGCCGCCGGCGGCAAGCGCCTGGATGTCACCTACAGCGGCACCTATGCCGGCGCGATGACCGCCGTGCTGCCGCAGAACACCACGTTTTCCACCACGGCGCTGTACCCCTCCAGCAACCCGACCAAGGCCTGGCAGGTGCAGGTCCGCTCGCCGGTCGCGGGTGCCAGCCAGCAATGGCTGACGGTGTTCGACCTGTCCGCCGCGCCATCCGCGGTGGCCAGCGCCAAGCCGGTAACCGTCACCCGGGGAAGCATCCTCGGCGTACAACTGGCGGCGGCAGACGGCAATGCCGTGGTGATCAGCAGCACGGGCGCGGCCGGAACACCGCTGACCGGCACGATCGGCTACACCGTCGACAACCTCGCCGCGCACCACGTGATCACCGATCTGGCCCCCTCGGCCGGCTACGCCGTGACCGTCGCGACCAGCGGCAGCCAGAAGAGCATCACGGTGGCCGCCGGCGGCACCATCATGAGCAGCGCACGGGGCGTACTCGACTTCACCGTGAACGGCAACAGCGTGCAGCAGGCCACGCAGTATCCACCGCCGGTGTCCGCCCTGCCGGTACCCGGCTATCCCAAGCCATACAAGGGATGAGCAGGCTGGTGGAGATGGACGTCGTGCACTACAGGTCTTCAGCCATCCTGCTCGATATCGGTGATGTGTATACCGGTACCGATGCGTTGCGGATCCATTCCGTGGGTGAAAAACGGCTGCTGCCCGCGCGTGGCGAACCCCTCTGCGTGCCAAGCCTCCAGCACCGGCCCGGCAGCAGCCAGACGTACCTCGATCGCGTCGTAGCCAGCCTCGTAGCCCATCCGGCAAAGCTCGCGGATCGCGCGGCGATCGGCTTCGCGCACGCCGCCGGCGAACCAGGCGTCGGTCACGGTCATGAATTCGGGTGCGCGCACGTTGGTCTCGCAAGTGAACCAGGCCAGCAGGGGCGCACCCGGTGCCGGCGCGACCAGCAGGAAGCGGCGATGGATCGCCGGCAGGCCGAGGAAGCGCCACTTCAGCATCTGTACGGTTCGCGCCGTGCTCAGGCCGTCACCATGTTCGGACTGCTCCCACAGTGCCTGCATGCGCGGATCGACGGTGTCGGCCCAAGCCACGTGCAGGACGGAGCGCCGCCGCGGCAAGGGCAACCGCCGGCCCGCAGCGATCGCACCGTCCAGCAACGCACCTCCGGCGCGGCCAAGCAGCCCGGGCAGCACGCGTGGCGCGTAGTTCCGGTAGCGCAAAACTCTTACGTGGCGCTGAAGATGTGCTGGAACGTCAAACCGGGCACGTTTGCAAATGGCACCACCACTGGCATTCGTGAGTCCATACAAGAACAGGAAATGCTCAAGGCCGGCCGCGCTCATGGTTCGGAACAATCCAAGTGCAGGCTTCAGCGAACGGTGCCCGGGCAACACGACAAAGTGGCTCAATGCCCCACCCGTCACTTCGTGTCCCTGCCACAACATCGGACGAGGCCCGGCACCGATGGTGCCCACGATCTCGCCGCTGGCACGATGGCGCAGCAGTCGCAGCAAGGGCTGTCCGAACGGGCAGCCCAGGTAGAACACGTCGTACATCCGTCCGAGCTGGTCCTGCCAGCCGATCTGGCCGCGCCAGAGGCCGATGACGGTGTCGCGATCACGCTCGAGGTGGCCCTCGATCGTCTCGTAGCGGTCGTCGAGAATGGTATCTCGCGTATCCATGTATGCGCCTCCCCGTGCGGCAGCGCCCCGCGATTCTGCGCGTCACCCACGTTCCGTTCAAGGCGAAATCGCCGCGCCGGAGGCGGCGGCCAGTATGCGTGTGCACTGCGGCGGGCGATCCGGCGCGCACGCGGCGACAACGGCAAGGCAGAGGTGCAGGCATGAACCGGCACGCGGGCTGCATAGACATGGATTGGGCTGCGTTTGATCCATGGCGCGTCCAGGCGGTACGGCATCGCTTGATGGAGCACCCGTTGCTGCAGCCGGACCAGCTCGTGGAGTTCGGTCGGCGCCTTGAGCGGGCAGCACAGCTCTACTCGTTCAGCAACGATGCCACCGCCGGGGCCAATTTCAGCGAGGTGGGGCGCACGAATCCGAACCGCAAGTCGGCGCAGGAAACCCTGCAGGACATCGGCCACGCCAAGGCATGGATGTTGCTTCGCCATGTACAGGGCGATCCGGCTTACCGTGGGCTTGTCGACTCCGTGCTCGATGAAATCAAACCGCAGGTCGAACACAAGGATCCCGGCATGTGCTACCGGGCCGGCTGGATTTTCGTGTCCTCGCCGCGCACGGTCACACCGTTCCACATCGACCGCAACCACGGCATCCTGCTGCAGATACGCGGCAGCAAGACCGTCTACGTGTGGGATCCCGACGACATCACGGTGGTAAGCGACCGCGCGCGCGACTGGTTCCACGGCCATCGCGAGCTTGCCCTGGTCAAGTGGCAGGAGGAGTTCCGCGCTCGCGCGCACGTATTCCACTTGCAGCCCGGCATGGGCGTGTACATGCCGCTGACCAGCCCGCACATGGTCGAGACCAGCGACGAGCCGTCGACGACGCTGAGCCTCAGCTACAACACCGACGCATCGCGTCGCAACGTGCTGCTGCACGTCGTGCGCGACCGGATGCGCGGCCTAGGGATCGGGCTGCCTCCGGTCGGCCGGCGCCCCCGCTTCGATGCATGGCTGCATGCCGCTGCGCATGCCGCGGATGGCACGCGCAGGTACGTGCGCCACCGGCTCGGCCGGCCTGCCCATTTCGATGGAGCACCCTACGCTTCGGACGATTGAGCTGGCCGACTGGCCACCTCGATCGCCGGCAGGCGCACAGGCACGTTCGACGAGTATGCAGATCATGACGCCCGGTGATACGCAAAACATGGACTTGCTCGACGTGCTGCCTGGCCAGGCCGATGGCACGGGCGACGTGTGGCAGCATCGGCAATATCCGCTCGCTCCCGCGCTCGCCACCGCGCTTGCCGATGCCATGCGCCGATGGCCGCACGGTCCGGCGCAATGGTTGAGCGCAGCCCTGGCGCTGGTCGAATCGCGCCTGACCGGGGCAGACGCCGTGCTTGCCACGGCGTGGGGGGCACTCGGCGTCACGCAGGGTTCCATCGAGGTGCCGCGCACGGGATCACGCAATGCCTGGCTCGAAACCTGCGTGCACGCATTCGACGCACCGGCGGGCGCACCAGCGCACAGCGTATGGCTCGCCCACGACGACGAGGCGGCGCTGGCTTGCGGCGACGTATCGGCACGGCTGGCCTGGCGACTGCGCCTGTCGGACGACGCCCAGTTGCACGCCGATTTTCGCGGATCGCTGGACGGGGCGTCCGTCGACCTGCTTGCAGGCTGCGTGAAACGCACGCTCGCGGCATTCGGAGCGGCGGCGGACTGCCCGCTGGAATCGATCGACGTCCTCGACCCGGCCGAGCGCCAGCAGCTGCTGGTCGAATGGAACGCGACGGACGTGCCGCGCCGCGCCGCGGATACGGTGCACGGCCTGTTCGCCGCCGTCGCCAGGGAGCATGCGGATCGGGTCGCGGTCATCGACGACCGGTGCAGCCTGACCTATGCGCAGCTGGACCGGCTCGCGGCGGGACTGGCGGCGCGCCTGCGCGGCGCCGGCGTCGCGCGCGGCGCGATCGTCGGCGTGATGCTGGACCGCTCGGTCGACGCGGTAGTCGCCATTCTCGGCGTGCTGAAAGCAGGCGCGGCCTATCTGCCGCTCGATATGGCCTATCCGACGGAACGCGTGGCCTTCATGCTGGACGACGCCGAGGTGCGCATCGTGGTGACGCCGCGCATCGAACGGGCGCTGCCGCTGGCCGATGCGATCGTGCGCGTCTCCGTTGCCGCCGGGGAGCAGCCCGGCGATCCCATCGCCACCGAACTGGACGGCGAGGCGCTGGCCTACGTGATGTACACCTCCGGATCGACCGGCACGCCGAAGGGCGTGGAGATCCGGCACCGTTCCATCATCCGCCTGGTACGCGATGTCGATTACATCGCGCTGGGGCCCGACACGCGGCTGCTGCATGCGGCGCCGCTGGGCTTCGACGCTTCCACGCTGGAGATCTGGGGGGCGCTGCTCAACGGCGGTTGCGTCATCGTGCACGACGAGGGCATTCCGACCGGCGGCGGCCTCGCCCGCAGCATCACGCGGCACAAGGTCAGCACGGCTTTCCTCACCACGGCGCTGTTCAACGCCATCGTGGATGTCGATCCGCGTCACCTGACCGGACTGCGCGAACTGTTCACCGGCGGCGAGAAGGTCTCGGTCCGGCATGTGCGCCGGGCCCTGGATGCGTTGCCCGGCACGGCCATCGTCCATCCGTACGGCCCGACCGAATGCACGACGTTCACCACCACGCATCGCATACCGCGCGATCTTGCTCCCGACGCGCGCACGATCCCGATCGGGCGCCCCATCGCCGACACGCGGCTCTACGTGCTGAACCGGCGCATGGAACTGCTGCCGATCGGCGTCGTCGGCGAATTGTTCGTGGGCGGGGCCGGCGTCGCGCGCGGCTACCTGCGGCGCCCCGGACTGAGCGCCGAACGCTTCGTGCCCGATCCGTTCGGCGGCGCGGGCGAACGCCTGTACCGCACCGGCGACCTGGTGCGCTACCTGCCGGATGGCGCCATCGAATTCGTCGGCCGCATGGACGGCCAGGTCAAGATCCGCGGCTTCCGCATCGAGACCGGCGAGATCGAGGCGGTGCTGGCACGGCATCGCGCGATCGGCGCGTGCGCCGTGCTGGCGCGTGAGGACCAGCCCGGCCGCAAGCGCCTGGTCGCCTATTACGTGTGCACCGGTGCCGGGGCGACCGCGCAGGCGCTGCGCGGCTACCTCGGCACCAGCCTGCCGGAGTTCATGGTGCCGGCATGCTACGTGCAGCTCGATGCGCTGCCGCTGACCACCAACGGCAAGCTCGACCGCCGCGCGCTGCCCGCGCCGGATTCCAGCCGGCCCGAACTCGCCGTGCCGTACGTGGAACCCGTCGGCCTGCTGGAGCAGCAGGCGTGCGCCGTGTTCGGCGAGCTGCTCGGGCTGGATCGCGTGGGTCGCGACGACAATTTCTTCGAGCTGGGCGGCGATTCGCTGGCCGCCGTGCGTGCGGTCAACCAGCTCGGCAAGCTGGTGTCGCACGAGCTGACCATACCGATGTTCTTCCAGGGCCCCACGCCGGCGGCGCTGGCGCAGGCGATGGCAGGGAACTCCGAGGGCACGCCCGCCGCATCCGGCACGCCGCACGATAGACGCGGCGCCGACTCCGAGCCGGTCGCGATCATCGCGATGGCCGGGCGCTTCCCGGGCGCGGACGACGTCGAGGCGTTCTGGCGCAATTTGTGCGCGGGCCGGGAATCGATCACGTACTTCGGCGCCGACGAGCTCGACCCGGGCATCGCGCGCGCGGAGCGCGACGACCCGTCCTATGTCGCCGCGCGCGGCATCGTCGACGGCGTGGAGAACTTCGATGCCGCGTTCTTCGGCATCCCGCCGCGCGAGGCGGAGCTGATGGACCCGCAGCAGCGGATCTTCCTCGAACTGTGCTGGGAATGCCTGGAGCGCGCCGGCCATGCGCCGGGTACGCATGCCGGGCCGGTCGGCGTGTTCGGCGGCATGTACCACGCCACTTATTTCCAGCGTCACCTGAGTGCGCGGCCGGACCTGGTCGACAAGCTCGGCGCGTTCCAGGTGATGCTGGCCAACGAAAAGGACTTCGTGGCCACCCGCGTCGCGCACAAGCTCGACCTGACCGGCCCGGCGGTCAGCGTGAACACCGCATGCTCGACCTCGCTGGTGGCGATCTGTCAGGCCTTCGACGCCTTGCGCGCGGGCCGTTGCACGATGGCGCTGGCCGGCGGCGCGTCGATTACCTGTCCGCCGCGCAGCGGCTATCTCGCCCAGGAAGGCACCATGCTTTCGCCGGACGGGCACACGCGCAGTTTCGACGCGGAGGCGCGCGGCACCGTGTTCAGCGACGGCGCCGCGGTGGTCCTGCTCAAGCGGCTGTCCGATGCGATCGCCGACGGCGATCCGATTTATGCGCTGATCCGCGGCGGCGCGGTGAACAACGACGGCGGCGGCAAGGCCAGTTTCATGGCGCCGAGCAGCGCGGGGCAGGCTGCGGTGATCGCCATGGCGCAGGCGGATGCCGGCGTCGACGCGCGCAGCATTTCCTACGTGGAGGCGCATGGCACGGCCACCCCGATCGGCGATCCGATCGAGATCGAGGGCCTGACCAGTGCGTTCCGGCGCGGCACGAGCGACACCGGCTTCTGCCATGTCGGCTCGCTCAAGAGCAATGTCGGCCACATGGTGATCGCCGCCGGGGTGGCAGGCGTGATCAAGACAGCGTTCGCGCTGGCCGAGCAGCGGATTCCGCCGACCCTGCATTTCCGCGCGCCCAACCCGGGCATCGATTTCGCCAACTCGCCGTTCGTGGTCAACCAGCAGTTGCTGGAGTGGCGGTCCGGCAGCGGGCCGCTGCGCGCAGGCGTCAGCTCGTTCGGCGTCGGCGGCACCAATGCGCACGTGGTGATGGAGCAGGCTCCCGCACGGGAACCTTCCGATGCCGCGGACGGCTCGCAGCTGCTGCTGTTGTCGGCACGCACGCCGACGGCGCTCGCCGCGACGGCGGAGCGGCTGGCTGCGCACCTGGGCACGCACCCCGGCGAGAACCTCGCCGACGTGGCCTGGACACTGGCGGTGGGCCGCAAGGCCTTTGCCCATCGCGCGGCGGTGGTGGTCGGCGACGCGGCCGAGGCGGCCCTGCGCCTCGCCGAAGTCGCTGCCGCCAGTGTGCGCAGCCAGGCCGCCCAGCCGGCCGACGTGGTGTTCCTGTTCCCGGGGCAGGGCTCACCCTATCCCGGCATGGGCCGCGCGCTGCATGCCGCCGAGCCGGCGTTCCGCGAGGCCTTCGACGCCTGTGTGGCGCATGCCGCCGAGGTGGCGGACTTCGACCTGCGCGAGCGCGTGTGGAGCGACGATCCCGCAGCGCTGCTGCCCACCGCGGTGATGCAGCCGGCGATCTTCGCGATGGAATACGCGCTGGCGCAATGGTGGTTGAGCCTCGGCGTGCGTCCGGCGGCGATGCTCGGCCACAGCGTGGGCGAGTTCGTCGCGGCCACCCTGGCCGGCGTGTTCGAACTGCGCGATGCGATGCGCCTCGTCACCCGCCGCGGCGCGCTGATGCAGGCGCAGCCGGAGGGCGCGATGCTGTCGGTGCGGCTGTCGCGCGAGAACGTGCTCGCGTGCCTGCCGGCGACACTGTCGCTGGCGGTGGAGAACGCGCCGGCCGCCTGCGTGGTGGCCGGCCCGCACGCGGATGTCGCCGCGTTCCAGGCCGTGCTGGAGCAGGATGGCGTCGCCTGCCGCCCGCTGCGCACCTCGCACGCCTTCCACTCGGCGATGATGGAGCCGGCGCTGGCGCCGTTCCGCGCCGAAGTGGCGCGCGTGCCGCGGCAGGCGCCACGCATCCCGCTGGTGTCCACCGCGACCGGCGACTGGCTGGGCGACGACGCGGCGCAGTCGATCGACTACTGGACGCGCCACCTGCGCGAGCCGGTGCGCTTCTCCAGCGCGCTCGAACGCGTGCTCGACAAGCCTTCCCGCGTGCTGCTGGAAGTGGGCCCGCACGCCACGCTGTGTTCGCTGGCGCGCCAGCAGCCGCTGTTGCGCCAACAACACATCCCCGCCCTGCCCTCGCTGGGCGACGCACCCCAGGCGGAGCCGATGCAGCTGCGTCAGGCCGCCGGCGAACTGTGGCGCCAGGGCGTGGCCATCGACACCGCACGGCTGGACCGGCGCGTGCAGCGCCGCCGCGTGTGTCTGCCCAGTTATCCCTTCGAACGCCAACGCCACTGGATCGACGCGCCGGCGGCAGCGAACGCCCACGAACCGCTGCCGCCTGCCACAACGCCCGAACACCACGAAGGAACGCCCATGCCTGCGCCAACCGTGTCGTCCATGGATCGCCAACCGCGCCTGATCGACCAGCTCAAGGCCACGTTCGAGGACATCGCCGGCATCGACCTGGCCGACGCCGATCCCGCCAGCCACTTCATCGAGCTGGGCCTGGACAGCCTGATGCTGACCCAGGTGGCGCTGCAGGTATCCAAGACCTTCGCGGTGCAGGTGAGCTTCCGCCAGCTGATGGGCGACTGCTCCAGCTTCGCGCAGCTGGCCGCGCTGCTCGACGCGCAGCTTCCAGCCGAGGCGCCCGCCGCGGCAGCGACACCCGTCCCGACGCAAGCGGCACAGCTGGCCATGCCGGCGCTGCCGGCCATCACCGGCGCGGCGCCGGACGGCTACGTGCAGCAGGTGATCGCGCAGCAGATGCAACTGATGGCCCAGCAGCTGGCCCTGCTCGGCGGTGCGCCGCTGGCACCAGTCGCCGTGCCGGCGCCAGCGGCCGCGTCGCCTGCACCGGCTGCCCCGATTGCCGCTGCGGCCCGGGCCGTAGATGAGGAAGCCGCGCTGGCCCATACCCGCTACGACGTGAAGAAGGCCTTCGGCGCGATCGCGCGCATCGACACCGGCAAGTTCGAGCTCACGCCGCGCCAGCAGGGCCGGCTGGACCGCTTCGTCGAACGCTACGTGGCGCGCACGCGCAAGTCGAAGGAGTACACCCAGGCGCATCGCCCGCACATGGCCGACCCGCGCGTGGTCAACGGCTTCCGCCCGCTGCTCAAGGAGATCGTCTACCAGATCGTGATCGAGCGCTCCAAGGGCGCCCACCTGTGGGACCTGGACGGCAACGAATACGTCGACGCGCTGAACGGCTTCGGCATGAGCCTGTTCGGCTGGCAGCCGGACTTCGTGCTGGATGCCGTGCGCAGGCAGCTTGAGCTCGGCTACGAGATCGGCCCGCAGCATCCGCTGGCCGGCGAGGTGGCGCAGCTGGTCTGCGAAGTCACCGGGCACGAGCGCGCCGCGCTGTGCAACACCGGCTCGGAGGCGGTGCTGGGTGCGTTGCGCATCGCGCGCACGGTGACCGGGCGCGAAACCGTGGTGCTGTTCACCGGTTCCTACCACGGCATCGTGGACGAGGTGATCGTGCGCGGCACCAAGAAGCTGCGCGCGGTACCGGCCGCACCGGGCATCCTGCGCAACACCGCCGAGCACGTGCTGGTGCTCGACTACGGCACGCCGGAATCGCTGGAAATCATCCGCACGCGGGCGCACGAGCTGGCCGCCGTGCTGATCGAGCCGGTGCAGAGCCGCCGCCCGGATTTCCGTCCGGTCGAGTTCCTGCGCGAAGTGCGTGCGATCACCGAAGCAAGCGGCACGCTGTGCATCTTCGACGAGATCGTCACCGGCTTCCGCAGCCATCCCGGCGGCACCCAGGCGCTGTTCGGCATCCGTGCCGACCTCGCCACCTACGGCAAGGTGGTGGGCGGCGGCTACCCGATCGGCGTGATCGCGGGCAGGCGCGAATACATGGACGCGCTGGACGGCGGCCAGTGGCAGTACGGCGACGACTCGGTCCCCACCGTCGGCGTCACCTATTTCGCCGGCACCTTCGTGCGCCACCCGCTGGCGCTGGCCGCGGCGAAGGCCGCGCTCGAACACCTCAGGCACGAAGGCCCCGCGCTGCAGGAACGGCTCAATGCGCGCACGGCGGCGATGGCCGACGAACTCAACGGCTTCTTCGTGGAAGTGGGCGCGCCGATCGCGGTCAAGCAGTTCGCCTCGGTGTGGAAGACCCAGTTCCTGGAGGAGCACCCGCTGCAGGATCTGCTGTTCGCGATGATGCGCAGCCGCGGCGTGCACATCCTGGACAACTTCCCCTGCTTCTTCACCACCGCGCACAGCGAGGCGGACTTCCGCCAGATCACCGAGGCCTACAAGGCATCGGTACTCGAACTGCAGGAGGCCGGCTTCCTGCCGCGCAACGTGCCCGCGGCGCAGACGGTGATGGATGCCGCCAAGCCGCCCGTGCCCGGCGCGCGGCTGGGCCGCGAACCCGACGGCCGGCCCTGCTGGTTCGTGCCGAACCCCGAACAGCCCGGCAAGTACCTCAAGGTGGAATCATGAACACGCCCATGGATGCGCATGCCGGCCTCGCGGCCGTCGACTACGACCCGTTCGCCAGTCCCGTGCTGGAGCGCGTGGTGCCCAGCACCGAGGCGCAGCGCGAGATCTGGCTGGCCGCCAAGCTGGGCGAGGAAGCCTCGCTGGCCTACAACGAGGCAGTCGCGCTGCACTTGCATGGCGTGCTCGACCGCGCCGCCCTGCTGGACGCGCTGCAGGCGCTGGTCGATCGCCACGATGCGCTGCGCGCCAGCTTCGGCCCGGATGGCGAGACCTTCTGCGTGGCCGCCGGCGTGGCGCTCGACGTGCGGCAGACCGGATTGGCCACGCTGGAGGCGTCAGCGCGCGACGCGGCGCTGGAAGAACGTCGCACGCAGACCGTGCTGCTGCCGTTCGATCTGGAAACCGGCCCGCTGTTCCGCGCCGAGCTGGTGTGCCTGGGCGAGAGCGAGCACGTGCTGCTGCTGAGCGCGCATCACCTGGTCTGCGACGGCTGGTCGTGGTGGGTGGTCGTGCGCGAGCTGGGCGCACTGTACGCACTGCGCAGCGGCGCCGGCAGCACAAGCCTGCCGCCGGCGCCCTCGTTCGCCGACTATGCCTTGCAATGCGCCGGGCAGGCAGACCACCATGCCCGTTCCGCCGATGAAGCCTGGTGGGTGGCGCATCACGCACACCGTCCGCCCGCCCTGGACCTGCCGGGCGACCGTCCACGGCCGCCACGGCGCGGTTTCGCTTCCGGCCGCGAGGACCACGTGCTCGGCGCCGACCTGGTCGGCGCGTTGCGCCACCTGGGTGCGCGCCACGGCGCGAGCCTGTTTGCCACCCTGCTGGGCAGTTTCGCGGGCCTGCTCGGCCGGCTGGCCGGACAGGACGAAGTCGTGCTCGGCATCCCCGCCGCGGCGCAGGCGAACGAGGGCCTGGGCGATCTGGTGGGCCACGGCGTCAACCTGCTGCCGCTGCGCTGCACGGCCGATCCGGCGCTGCCGTTCGCGCAACTGCTCGGCGCGGCGAGCGGCGAGCTGCTCGATGCGCTGGAGCACCAGCGCTGCACCTTCGGCAGCCTGCTGCAACAGTTGGACGTCGCGCGCGACCCCGCCCGCCTGCCGCTGGTCAGCGTGCTGTTCAACATCGACCAGGCACTGGAGCAGGGAAGCGAGTCCTTTGCCGGTTTGCAAATGGATCTCGCCAGCGTGCCGCGGCGCTACGAGAACTTCGAGCTGTTCGTCAACGCGGTGCAGGAACATGGCGGCCTGCGCCTGGAATGCCAGTACAACGCCGGCCTGTTCGACAACGCCACCGTGCGCCGCTGGCTGCGCACCTACGAAACCCTGCTGCGCGCCGCCGTGGCACAACCGGACTGCGCACTGGGCAACCTGCCGCTGGTCGATGCAACGGCGCGCCGCGAGCTGGCCGAACTGCAGCCAGTCGCGCACGGCTGGAGCGACCGGCCGGTCACCATGCACGGTGCCTTCGAGCACCAGGCCTCGGCCACGCCAGAGCGCACGGCTTTGCGCTGCGGCACCGAAACACTGAGCTACCGCGCGCTGGACGAACGCGCCAACCGCATCGCCCATGCGCTGATCGCGCAAGGCGTGCCGCCGGGCGCGCTGGTCGGCATCGCGCTGGAGCGCGGCCCCGACATGCTCGCGGCCCTGCTCGGCACGCTCAAGGCCGGTGCCGGCTACGTCCCGCTCGATCCCGGCTTCCCCGCCGAACGGCTGGCCTACATGGCCGACGACGCGCAACTGGCGGCGCTGCTCACCCAGTCCTCGCAGGCTTCGCGCTTCCACCTCGACGCTTGCCGGGTGATTACACTGGATGCGCCACCGGCCGGCTGGGAGGCGTTGCCGACCACGGCGCCGGCACGGTCGATCGATCCGTCGTCGACCGCCTACGTCATCTACACCTCCGGCTCCACCGGCCGGCCCAAGGGCGTGGCCATCCCGCATCGCGCCGTCGCCAACTTCCTCGCCAGCATGACCGGACGTCCCGGCCTGCGGGCCGACGACCGCCTGCTGGCGGTCACCACGCTGTCCTTCGACATCGCGGTGCTGGAGCTGCTCGGCCCGCTCGGCGTGGGCGCCGAGGTGGTATTGGCCTCCCGCGAGCAGGCGATGGATGGGGAAACCTTGAAGGCACTGCTGGCCGAGCGGGACATCACGCTGATGCAGGCCACGCCGGCCACCTGGCGCCTGCTGCTGCAGGCCGGCTGGCCGGGCGGCAGCTCATTCCGCGCGCTGTGCGGTGGCGAGGCGCTGGCGCCGGACCTGGCCATGGCGCTGCTGCAGCGCTGCGGCGAGGTGTGGAACATGTACGGCCCCACCGAGACCACGGTGTGGTCGACCTGCGCGAAGCTGGAACAGGATCAGCCGGTCACCATCGGTACGCCGATCGCCAACACCACGGTGTGGGTGCTGGACGAGCGGCGCCAGCCCTGCCCGCTGGGCGTGCCGGGCGAGCTGTGGATCGGCGGCGCCGGCGTGGCCACCGGTTACCTGCACCGCCCCGAGCTGACCGCCGAGCGCTTCGTCGCCGATCCGTTCAGCGACGAACCGGACGCACGGCTCTACCGCACCGGCGACCGCGGCCGCTGGCATGCCGACGGCACGCTCGAACACCTCGGCCGCGCCGACTTCCAGATCAAGCTCCGCGGCTTCCGCATCGAACCCGGCGAGATCGAGGCGCAACTCGCCGGCCATCCACCGGTGACGCAGGCGCTGGTTGTCACGCGCGAGGATCGGCCTGGCGATGTGCGCCTGGTCGCCTATCTGGCGAGCGCGGCGCCGGTGGACGAAGCCGCCCTGCGCAATCGCCTGCGCGAACGCCTGCCCGAATACATGCTGCCGCAGCACTTCGTGGTGCTGGCCGCGTTGCCGCTGCTGCCCAACGGCAAGATCGACCGTGCCCGCCTGCCGGCTCCGCTCGCCGCCAGCGTGCCGGCCGGCACGCGCGCCGCACCGCGCGACGAACTGGAACGCCAGATCGCGCAGGCGATGGCCGCCGTGCTGGGCGGCCTGGAGCCGGGTCCGGACGACGACTTCTTCGAACGCGGCGGGCATTCCCTGCTTGCCGCGCAACTCACCGCGCGGCTCAACCGCGAACTGGGCCTCGCGTTGCCGCTGCGCACCCTGTTCGAAGCGCCGACCGTGGCCCGGCTGGCGGCGGCGATACGCGAGGCGGGCGCGGCCGGCAAACAGGCGCCGCGCCAGATCGCGCGCCTGGCCGACCGCGAGCACGCCCCGCTGTCGCTGATGCAGCAGCGGGTGTGGTACCTCGAACAACTGCAGCCCGGCGGTGTGAACTACCACACGCCTTCGGCGCACCGCCTGCGCGGGCCGCTGAATCTTGAGGCCTTCGAGCAGGCATTGCGCACGGTGGTGCAGCGCCAGCCGGTGTTGCGCACCGCCATCGAGAGCGGAGAAGCGGGCACGCTGCAGCACATCCACGCCAGGCTCGAGGCGGAACTTCCGCTGGAAGATCTAACCAGCTTGCCGGCGAGCGAACGTGAAACGTGGCTGATGCGCCGGCTCGACGCGCTGATCGCCGAACCTTTCGACCTGTCCACGGCGCCGCTGTTCCACGCCCAGATGTTCCGGCTGGCCGACGAGGAACACGTGTTCTTCTTCATGACCCACCACATCATCTGGGACGGCTGGTCGTTCGACCTGCTTTATCACGAGATGGCCACGCTGTATGCCGCGTTCTGCGCCGGCCAGCCCGATCCGCTGCCACCGCTGATGATCGAGTACGGCGACTTCGCCGCTTGGCAGCGGCAGTGGATGCAGGGCGGGGAACTCGCGCGCCAACTCGACCATTGGCTGACCCGCCTGCGCAATCCGCCCGAGCCACTGGAACTGCCGGCCGACCGCGCGCGGCCGGTACGCATGTCCGGCGCCGGCGCCACCGAATGGATCGTGCTGTCGAACGGGCGCCTCGACGCCGTACGCGCACTCGCACACCAGGCTGGCGCGACGCCGTTCATGGTGCTGCTCGCGGCGTACTACGCGTTGCTGCACCGGCTCGGTGGCCAGCGCGACCTGGTCGTGGCCACGCCCGTGCGCGGCCGCGACACGGTGGAACTGGAAACGGTGATGGGCTTTTTCGTCAACGCGCTGCCGCTGCGCCTGGCAGTCGATCCGCAGGCCGGCTTCCTCGACATCCTGCGCGCGGTGCGCACCGTGGTACTCGACGCTTTTGCCTGCCCGGATGTGCCGTTCGAGCACCTGGTCAAGGCGCTGCGCCTGCCACGCGACGAAAGCCGTCCGCTGCTGGCGCAGGCGATGTTCTCCTATCAGGACGTGCGCGGCCGTCCACTGGCGTGGGGCGAGTTGCGCCACGAACACTTGCCGGTGTTCCAGCGCGGCAGCGCGTACGACCTCGGCCTGTGGTTTATCGAACAGGAACAGCAACTGCTCGGCGGCCTGAGCTTCAACACCGACATCTTCGAACCGTCCACCGCCGCACGCTTCCGCCGCGGCTACGAAACCCTGCTGGAAGGCGCGCTGGCCGATCCGCGGCAGCCGATCGCGCAACTGCCGCTGCTGCCGGCGGATGATCTGGCGCAGCTACGGCGCTGGAACGCCACCGCTGCGGCGATTCCCACGCCGACCATGCACGGCGCCTTCGAGCACCAGGCCTCGGCCACGCCGGAGCGCACGGCATTGCGTTGCGGCACCGAAACACTGAGCTACCGCGCACTGGACGAACGCGCCAACCGCATTGCGCACGGGCTGATCGCGCAGGGCGTCGGCCCCGGCGCGCTGGTCGGCATCGCGCTGGAGCGTGGCCCCGACATGCTCGCGGCCCTGCTCGGCACGCTCAAGGCCGGTGCCGGCTACGTCCCGCTCGATCCCGGCTTTCCCGCCGAACGGCTGGCCTACATGGTGTCCGATGCGAAGCTGGCGGCGCTGCTCACCCAGTCCTCGCAGGCTTCGCGCTTCCACCTCGACGCTTGCCGGGTGATTACGCTGGATGCGCCACCGGCCGGCTGGGAGACGCTGCCGACCACGCCGCCTGCACGGTCGATCAATCCGTCGTCGACCGCCTACGTCATCTACACCTCCGGCTCCACCGGACGGCCCAAGGGCGTGGCGATCCCGCATCGTGCCGTCGCCAACTTCCTCGCCAGCATGGCCGGACGTCCCGGCTTGCGGGCCGACGACCGCCTGCTGGCGGTCACCACGCTGTCCTTCGACATCGCGGTGCTGGAGCTGCTCGGCCCGCTCGGCGTGGGCGCCGAGGTGGTATTGGCCTCCCGCGAGCAGGCGATGGATGGGGAAACCTTGAAGGCACTCCTGGCCGAGCGGGACATCACGCTGATGCAGGCCACGCCGGCCACCTGGCGCCTGCTGCTGCAGGCCGGCTGGCCGGGCGGCAGCTCATTCCGCGCGCTGTGCGGTGGCGAGGCGCTGGCGCCGGACCTGGCCATGGCGCTGCTGCAGCGCTGCGGCGAGGTGTGGAACATGTACGGCCCCACCGAGACCACGGTGTGGTCGACCTGCGCGAAGCTGGAACAGGATCAGCCGGTCACCATCGGCACGCCGATCGCCAACACCACGGTGTGGGTGCTGGACGAGCGGCGCCAGCCCTGCCCCCTGGGCGTGCCGGGCGAGCTGTGGATCGGCGGCGCCGGCGTGGCCACCGGTTACCTGCACCGGCCCGAGCTGACCGCCGAGCGCTTCGTCGCCGATCCGTTCAGCGACGAACCGGACGCACGGCTCTACCGCACCGGCGACCGCGGCCGCTGGCATGCCGACGGCACGCTCGAACACCTCGGCCGCGCCGACTTCCAGATCAAGCTCCGCGGCTTCCGCATCGAACCCGGCGAGATCGAGGCCATCGCCCGCGAGGATGCCGGGGTGACCGACGCTGCCGTCATGGTCCGCGAGTTTTCCGCCAGCGACCAGCGCCTGGTGCTCTACGTGGTTGCCACCGAAGCGGAGGCCACGCTGCTGCCGCGCCTGCGCGGCGCGCTGGAAGCACAGTTGCCCGGCTACATGCGACCACAGCACATCGTGCGGCTGGAGGTGTTTCCGCAGACGCCCAACGGCAAGCTCGACCGCAAGGCACTGCCGTTGCCATTGCCGCCTGTAACCGACCACGATTCAGCGGCGACTGACGCAGATGGCGACTCGCGCCGCAAGTACCTGCGCGGCGTGTGGTGCGAGCTGATCGGCCTGGACAGCGTGGCGCCACACGACAACTTCTTCGATATCGGCGGCCACTCGCTGCTGGCGGTGGAACTGGCCACGCGTGTGCTGCGTGAAACCGGCGTGCGTTTGAACCTGCTGGACATTGCCAGCGGAACCTTGGCCTCGCTGGCCGTCCAGTTACCTGAGGCCGGGGCGGCGGCCGGGCAAGGCGATCATCTCGGCAGTCGCCTGTCCCGATGGCTGAGGTTGCACTGATGCGGGCGCTGGCGATCCCGTGTCAACGAGGGGTACCCGGGGGATAGCGTGATTTGCCGGGTGGCCTTGGTGTGTCAGCATACCGTCAATGCGAAGTTGTGAGAACGGCATCACGCTTTCGACATCTGCTGCGGAGGTTCACAAGGCGCCGGTAATACGTGACGTAATGGATAGACCGTATTCCTGCAGGCCGCATCTGTGCGCCGCAGCAGTCGGGGTTGTATTGGCGAGCAGTTCGGCCGGTGGCGCCGGATATGCCTGCAGACAGGGGAAAATGATGGATGCTGATGGTTTGACGCTGGGCTTTCTGTACCAGGCTCATGTGGTTCCCGGGCACGTGGCATTGGCGGATGACACGTACGCGCTGAAATACGCCGAGTTACGCTCACGCGTGCTGACTCTGGCCGGGCAACTGGTGGCTGCTGGCGTGGTTCCCGGAGACGTGGTGGCGGTGGCTTGCGACCGCTCCGTTGAGAGTGTGGTAAGCATTATCGCTGTGTATGCCGCGGGTGCGGCGTACCTGCCGCTGGACCTGTCCTATCCGCCGGTGCGCCTCGCCCAGATGCTGGAGGACGCGCGGCCACGGCTGGCCGTGATCGTGCCGGGTGCGCCCAGCGAGGTACTGCGCTCACTCGATCTAGCTGTCGTTGAATCGACCATGACGGGCCCCGCCGAAGCGCTGGCCGAGCCCGTGGTGGCAGATGCCGACTTGCCGGCCTATGTGCTGTTCACTTCCGGCTCGACCGGCCGACCCAAGGGCGCGGTGCTGTCGCGACGCGCGCTGCAACATCTGGTGGCGTGGCATCTGCATCATCCGCGCCTGGGCCAGCCCGTGCGGATGCTGCAATTCTTCACGCTTGGCTTCGACCCTTCGGTGCGTGACATCTTTGCCACCTTCGCTACGGAGGGAACGTTGTTGCTGGCGGCCGAACCGCAGCGGCGTGACCCGTTCCGGTTGCTGGAGATGTTGCGCGAGCAACGCGTTGAACGCACCGCCCTGCCATACGTGGCACTGCGGGCCATGGCGCAGGCCTATGTCGACGGTGGCGTGCTGCCCGAGTCGCTGCGCGAGGTGGTAACGGGTGGCGAAGCGCTGGCGATCACCCCGGCGATCCGCCAATTGTTTGCTGCCCTGCCTGGCGCCGCCCTTTACAACGAATACGGTCCCACGGAGTCCTGCGTCTTCGTCACCAGCAATCCGCTGGATGGCGATCCGATGCTCTGGCCCGAGCTGCCCGACATTGGCCGCCCGCTTTCGCATGTACGCCTGCATGTAGCCGACGAGCATTTGCAGTTGGTGGCTGACGGGATTGAAGGCGAGCTGCTGATTGGCGGCGAGACGCTTGCCGATGGTTATATCAACCGGCCGGAACTCAATGCCGAGCATTTTGTGCGGATCCGCGGTATCGATGGCGTGGAGGAACGGGTCTATCGCAGCGGCGATCGGGTACGTCAAGAAACGGATGGCCGCATCGTGTTCCTCGGCCGGCTCGACGAACAGGTCAAAGTGGCGGGCTACCGCATTGAGCTCGGCGAGGTGGAGGCGGCGCTGGCTTCGCATCCCGCCGTGCGTGACGTCGCGGTGGTTGCGCCGTCCGGGCCGACGGGGCGACGTCTGGTTGCCCATGTCTTGTTGACCAGAGATGCGCCGCCGGCGGCAGATTTGCGTGGTGAGTTTGACCGGCATCTTGCTGCGCGGTTGCCGGCTTACGCCTGTCCACAGGGCATCATTTTTCGCGACGGGCTGCCGCTGACGCCGAACGGAAAAATTGATCGGCGTCAGCTGGAAGCCGAATCCGCCACTGCTGCCGAGGTCGGTGTCGTCCCGATGCCGTTCGGCGCAGCGCCGGAAGACCGCGTTGTGGCGTTGTGGCGCGAACTGCTGGCGGCGCCTGACCTGGGCGTCGACGACAATGTGTTCGACCGCGGCGCCGATTCGCTGCTGGTGATGGTTTTCATCACGCGATGGCGTGCGCTTGCCGGGTCTGCGTTGAGTGCGGCGGCGGTCTATGCATATCCGACATCGCGCCAGCAGGCACAGCTGTCGCTGTCTGTGTCCTCCTCGCCGACGACACCTGCGGCCAGTGTCGAGGGGATGACGGCAGACGCGGATCTGGAGCGAACCGGACTGCCTCTGGACGTACCGCTCAGTGACGGTCAGATGGAGAAATGGTTTGCCAGCCAGTTTGGCGGGATGGCGTCGCTGGCGTTCAACGAGTCGTCGGTGCTACGCCTCGACGGCGTATTGAATCCGGTTGCCTTCAGGCAGGCTCTGGAGAGGGTATGGCAACGGCATGAATCGCTTCGTTTCAGCTTCGCGGCCGATGGAAGCAGCCAGCGTTTCAACGCGGAAGTGCCATTGCCATTTGCCGAGCTGGATCATGCCGAGCCATCGGCGACTGCGGAGGCGCGGTTCGATGCTTTCTGCGAGCAACAGATTCGCCAGCCGTTCGACCTGACCAAGCCGCCGCTGGTGCGCTTCACCCTGGTGCGGCTGGACGAGTGCCGGCATGCGTTGCACGTGATCACGCATCATCTGGTCATGGATGGCTGGTCGCTGGCGGTATTCGTCGGTGAACTGGCGGCTTGCTATAACGCCCTTGCCTCCGGCCGCGAGCCGGAGCTTGCTCCGGCAGCGTCGTTCCGACGCTACGTGATCGATGCGCGTGCACGTCGCATGGGTGGCGCCACTGCGACCTGCCTCGATTACTGGCGGCAGGTATACGCCGCGCCAGTCGCAGCATTGCGGTTGCCCGCCGATCGACCGGCACCGAAACAGCCGGATTATGCCGCCGCCACCGCGCGGCATGAATTCGCGCCGGCCCTGAGCGACGCATTGAGAACCACAGCGCGCCAACGCGGGGTGAGCCTGTACAGTCTGCTGTTGAGTGGCCTTGGCGTGTTGCTGGCGCGGCTGTCCGGTCAGCACGATTTTGCAGTTGCCGTGCCGTTTGCCGGTCTGGCGCTCGCTGGCGACGAGGCATTGATGGGCGATGGTGTGAGTGGGTTGCCACTGCGCCTGCGGGTCGAACCAGAATGGCCGCTTGGCGAACTGGTCAGCCGAACCCATGCGGCACTGCTCGACGCGGCCGCGCACCAGGATACGACGCTGACAGCTATCCAGCGGATGCTGGGCTTGCGCGCCACGAGTGGTGAGGCAGCCTTGACTGGAGTGGAGTTCACCCTGTTGCCGCGGGCAGCTTCCGTTGCCTTTGAGGGGCTGACCCATGCGTTGCGCGAGTGCCCGCGCGCCGCATTGGATTGGGATATGTCTTTCAACTTCAGCGATACCGGCGAGACGCTTGCGCTGTCCCTGCATTACGCCACTGCGCGCTATGACGCGTCGACCGTGCGCCGCTGGATCGGGTTCTACGAAGCTCTGCTCCACGATATCACCGGGCTGGGCGACACCCCTGCCGCGATCAGTGGCACGGTGGCTGACATCGATCTGTTGGGTGCCAGCGGGCGCGCCGAGGTGCTGCAAGCATGGAACGCGACCGCCATGCCGTACGACCGCGAGCAGGGCGTAACGGCACTGATCGAGGCGCAAATGCGACGAGCACCACAACGCATTGCCGTCGAATGTGGCGGGAGGGCAATGGATTGCGCCGCGCTGGATCAGGCCACGCATGCGCTGGCCGCAGCGCTGGGCCGACGCGGCATCGGTCGTGGCGAGCTGGTCGGCGTGTGCGTGCCGCGCAGCCTGGAGATGTTGATTGCCGTGCTTGGCGTACTGCGCAGCGGCGCGGCCTACGTACCGCTGGACCCGGAGTTTCCGGCCGAGCGCTTGCAGCATATGGCCGAACATTCGGGCCTGCGGCATGTGCTGGTGACCAGCGCCGAGCTGCTGCTGCCGGCGGTGGCCATGGGTCGCACCCTGCTGGACGTGAATACGCTGGTCGCCGAGCCTGCGGATGGGGTGGAGTTGCCGCTGGTGCGGGGCGATGACCTGGCCTATGTGCTGTACACCTCCGGCTCCACCGGCCAGCCCAAGGGCGTGGGCATCACCCATCGCAACCTGGTTAACTTCCTGCTCGGCATGAGTCGAGAGCCGGGCTTTGGCCCCGACGACGTGCTGTGCGCGGTGACTACGCTGTCGTTCGACATTGCCGGGATGGAGCTGTACCTGCCCCTGGTCGTGGGCGCGCGACTGGTGATTGCCACCGAGGAAGAGCGCCACGAACCGCAGTTGTTGTGGGATCTGATGGAGCGCGGCGGCTGCAACGTGCTGCAGACGACCCCCTCGCTACTACGACTGCTGATGGATACCGGGCGCGACGATGCGGTGCGCGACCTGCGCCTCTTCGTGGGTGGCGAGGCCCTGCCGCTGGAAGTGGCGAACAGTCTCGCCGGACGCTGCCGCGAATTCTGGAATCTGTACGGTCCCACCGAAACCACGATCTGGTCGACAGTGGCGCGCATCGAACCCGGGATAACGGTAGCGCCACTGGGCAAGCCGATCGCCAATACCCGCATCTACGTGCTCGACCCGCATGGCCAACCGGTACTGCCGGGTCTGATCGGCGAGATCTGGATCGGCGGCGATGGCGTGGCCGACGGCTACCTGCATCGCCCCGACCTGACCGCCGAGCGTTTTCTTCCTGACCCGTTCGTCGGTGGCGCTGCGCGCATGTATCGCACCGGCGACCTGGGCACCTGGCGCGATGGCGTACTGCATTTCCACGGGCGTGCCGACAATCAGATCAAGATCCGCGGCTACCGCATCGAGCCGGGCGACATCGAGGCCGCCACGGACGGCTACCCTTCCGTGCGCGAATGCGTCGTGATAGCACATCGCTTTGGCGACAATGACTTGCGCCTGGTGCTGTATGCCGTGGTCGGCGGCGATCGGGCGAATATGGCGCGGTCTCTGCGCGAGCATTTGCGCACGCGCTTGCCCGCCTACATGCTGCCCCAGCACATCGAGCTGCTGGATGCCTTGCCCAAGACGCCCAATGGCAAGATCGATCGCAAGGCATTGCCTGAGCCGTCCGCAGTCGATTTCATGGCGCATGCCGGCCAAGTGGAAACGCCGGCATCGCCATTTTCCAACCAGCGCGAAGCTTATCTAGCGGAAATCTGGCGTGACCTCGTTGGCGCCAGGGACGTTCGCAGCAGCGACAATTTCTTCGATGTCGGTGGGCATTCCCTGCTTGCGGTGGAGTTTGTCACCCGTGTGCAGCGCGAGACCGGGGTACGGATCAATCTGCTTGACGTGGCTGCCAGCACACTTGCTTCGCTGGCGTTGGAGTTGCCCGAAATGGGGGCCGCACCAAGCCGGCAGAACGTCTCGCTGGGAGCACGCCTGCGCAGGTTCTTCGGACTTGGTTGAGGTACACACGACTGCAAGGGGGCGGATGTCGTGACAGGTGTGATGGAGATCGTGTTCTGGGCCAGCGCTTTGCTGCTGGTGCATGTGTTTGCCGGCTATCCGGCGAGCGTGTGGCTGCTGGCGCGCTGGATGCCGCGGCCGATATGCAAGAAGGCAATAGCGCCAACGGTGAGCGTGGTGATTGCCGTGCACGATGGTGCGGCGCAGATAGCAGCCAAACTGGCCAACATCGAGACACTCGATTACCCACGCCAGCTTGTCGATATCGTCATCGTCTGCGATGGCTGTCGGGATGACAGCGCCGAACAGTGCCGGCAATTTGGCGACCCGCGGGTGCAGATACTGGAATTTGCTGAACGTCGCGGCAAGGCTGCCTGCCTCAATGACGGTATTGCCGTGGCCAAGGGTGAAGTGTTGCTGCTGACCGACGTGCGCCAGCGGCTGGCGCCGGAGGCATTACGCGAACTGGTGGCGAATCTCGCCGATGACACTGTGGGCGCGGTCAGTGGCGAGCTGTTGTTCGAGGACGTATACACGGGTTTTGCACGTGGTGTGGATGCGTACTGGCGTTACGAGAAATTGATCCGCCAAAACGAAAGCGGCTCTGGCTCGACCATTGGCGTCAGTGGTGCGTTGTATGCCATGCGCCGCGGCCTGTTTCAGCCACTGCCGGTGGCCACCGTGCTCGATGACTTGCTAGTGCCCATGTGCGTTGCGGCGCAAGGGCAACGCGTGGTGTTCGAGCCGTTGGCGCTGGCGTGGGATCGTCCGTCCCAACAGCCGTGCGAGGAGCAACGGCGCAAGATCCGCACACTGGCCGGCAACTACCAGCTGGTCCAACTGGCGCCTTGGTTGCTGCTGCCATGGCGCAATCCGCTATGGTTCCGCTTCATCAGCCACAAGCTGCTGCGCCTGCTGGCGCCGTGGCTGCTGCTGGCGCTCGGACTCTCGGCGGCGCTGCTGGCGACGCGCCATGCGCTGTTCGCGGTAACCGCGCTGGGGCTGGCCGCGGGGCTGGCCGCGGTGGTGGCGGGACGCCTGCTGCCGGCGCTGGGCGGACGCCTGCCGGTACGGCTGCTGACCGCCTTCTGCTATCTCAACCTGTTCGCCGCACAGGCGCTGCTGGCGTTCGCGCGCAATCGGAGGCTGCACCTGTGGTGAACAATCGATGCAGCCGGATCGATCCGGTGGCGCCGGGCCGCAGTCCGGCGGCAGGGGCATCCTGCAGGTGGTACTCATGTTCCTGCTGATCCTCGTGTACCTGGGTTTCGCGATCGTCCGTCCGCAGGACTTCCTGCCGGGCATGGCGGGCCTGCCGGTGATGTCGGTCACCCTGCTGCTGGCCTTCGTCGGCTGGCTGCTGCGCGGCGCACGCACGCCCGGCGCGCCGCAGTTCCTGCTTCTGCCGGTGTTCATCCTGATCGCGATGGCCTCGGAAGTGGTCACTGGCTGGTCCGGCGGCATGGAATACGTGCTCGAACAGATGGGGCCGTCGCTGATCGTGTTCTTCGTGCTGGCCAGCGCCATCGACGACCCGCGCCGCACCGCCACCACGTTCGCGGTGATCGGGCTGTGCGCAATGGTGCTGGCCTTGCACAGCGTGCAACAGGCCGAGCACGGCGTGGGCTGGACCGGCATGACCCTGGGCGAGGATGGGCGCATCCGCTACGTGGGCATCTTCAACGACCCCAACGATCTCGGCCTGCTGTTCGTGATGGCCCTGCCGATGGTGCTCTGCCTCGCCTCGCGCGCCAGCTTCCTCGGCCGCTGGTTCTGGCGTGCCGGCGCGCTGCTGTTGCTGGCCGGCGTCTACCTGACCAAGTCGCGCGGCACCCAGCTGGCGGTGCTGCTGATGGGCGGCGTCTGGCTGTGGCAGAAGCGGGGTCTGCTGACCGCCGGATCGCTCGGCTTCGTCGGCCTGGTCGGACTGATGCTGATGCCATCCACGCGCATGAACGATCTGGACCCCGACGAAGCGTCCGCCTTCGGCCGCGTGGACGCGTGGTACGAGGGACTGGACATGTTCAAGACGCATCCGCTGTTCGGCGTGGGCTTCGGCAATTTCACCGACTACAACGAGCTGACCGCGCACAATTCCTTCGTGCTGGTGCTGGCCGAGACAGGTTTCCTGGGTTTCGTGATCTGGCTGGCCTTCGTCGGCTACTGCTTCTGGATGATGTGGCGCCTGCTGCGCCTGCAGTCCGGACTGGCCAGGGCAGTGCAGGCATCGGCGCGGGCAGTGGCGACGGCGCGGCCGACGGCACGCCTGGCGCTGCTGCCGGCACTGCCCGCCGGTGCCGGCGTGGAGGAACGCCGGCCTGTTGTGGCGCGCGGGCAGATCGCCGCGGCGAGTGGTTCGGGAACCGTGGCGGACCGCGCGACCGCCGCGGCGGAGGATCGCCAGGCCCGGGCCGAGCAAGCGCTGTCGCTGACCCTGTTCTGCGCGCTGTGCGGTTTCTTCATGGCCGCGTTCTTCCTCAGCCGCAGCTACAACATCATGCTCTACACGCTGGCCGCGATCGTGGTGGGCCACTATTCCAGCATGCGTAAACGCCACGACGTGCTGCCGCGTTTCACCCTCTCGGTCAGCGGCTGGCGCTGGCTGCCGATCGCGCTGGTGGTCGTGGCAGCGCTCTATGTGCTGGTGGCCGTCTTGTTGCGAATGTCATGACCCCGCGCTCCCTCACCCTGCGCAACACGCTGTTCTCCTCGCTGGGGATCTATGTCGAGTACTTCCTCGGCATGGTCTGCGCAGTGCTGATCGCGCGCCATCTGGGGCCGCGTCACTACGGTATCTACGGCCTGTTCATCTGGTTCGCGGCGATCGGCATCGTGGTGACCAATTCGGGCATCACCACCGGCGTGATCAAGTTCGTCGCGGAGCTGCGCGGCAGCCGGCAGCCGGAACTGATCCGGCCGATGCTCGCCTATATGCGCCGGGTGCAGCGCTGGCACCTGCTGGTGGTGCTGGGCATCGGCCTGGGCCTGTTCGTACTGCTCGGGCACCGCTACGCCGCCGAGCTGGACACGCTGGAATTCGTGCTGCTCGCGGCCGCGGTGGGCATGCGCGCGCCGTACATGTTCAACGTGGCGATCGCCAAGGGTTTCGAGGCCTTCGACGCGACCGCCCGGATCACCCTGGTGGCCGCACCGACCAACCTGGTTCTGGTGGTCACCGCGATGCTGCTGCATGGCGACATCCTCTGGTTCGTGGTGATGTACGCGATTTCCAGTGCGGTATTCCTGCTTGCCTCGCAGTACCAGGTGCACCGGCTGCTGGCGCCGCTGCCGCGCATCGGCAGCCTGCCGGCGGAGCTGCTGCAACGCATTCGCCGGCACCTGCGCATCGTCTCGCTGACCATCATCGTGAGCTTCCTGATCGCCAGCGACGTGGAGATCCTGTTCCTCAACATGTTCGCCAGCGCCACCGCCGCGGGCTACTTCAAGGTGGCCTACCAGCTGGCCAGCGGCATCATGCTGCTGGTGCCCGGCGTGTTCAGCGCGGTGCTGCTGCCGATGATGGCGAAGGCACTGAGCGAGGGACGTACGGAGGGTGGTCGCCGTTTCGTGGCGGTGACCTCTTACCTGGCCCTGCTCGGCGCGCCGGTGGTGGCGTTCGGCACCTGCTTCGCCGCCGCGGTGATCGGGCTGCTGTACGGCACGGCCTATGCCGCCGCTGCGCCGGTATTCGCGCTGTGCATGCTGGCCAGCGCGCTGAACACCTCGGCGCAGGGCGCGACCAGCCTGCTGGTGAGCGCCGACCGCCAGCACGTGATCCTGTCCCTGACCCTGCTGTTCGGCGTGTTCAAGATCGCCATGGACGTGACCCTGATCCGCCACTTCGGACTGCACGGTGCGATGGCGGCGATCGTCATCGCCGCGCTGGTCAGCTCCTCCGCCTATCTGCTGCTGGGCATGCGTGTCGGCGGCCTGCCACTGGAGTGGCGCCGGCTCGCGCGCATCGTGCTGGCCGCCGTGCTGGCCGGCGCGGCCGCCTCGCTGGTGCTGCTGCTGCACCTGCCGCCACTGGCGACGCTGGTGCTGGGCGGGCCGCTGCTGGTCGGCGCCTATGCGCTGCTCACCCTGTGGCTGCGCTGCTGGACACTCGCGGACATCGAGCAACTGAAGGAACTGCACCGGCGCTTCGCGGCGGGACGCCCGCTGCTGCTGGGGCGACTGCTGGACTGGTCGGGCGCGCGTGCGGGACAGCAGCCATGAGTGCCTATGAGCGGTTGTTCCGCCACGTGCTCTACCCGGCCTACGAAACCGGCCTGCGCCGGCGCCGCACCCTGGGTTGGCTCGCCGGCTACGAGCGCGACCAGTGGCTGGCACCCGAGCAGATCCGCGTCCTGCAGTGGGAACGGCTGCAGCGCCTGCTGCAGCACTGCGAACAACACGTGCCCTGGTACCGCCGGCGCTGGCGCGAGCTGGGTATCGCCGCAGCGGACATCCGCAGCCTGGACGACTACGCGCGCCTGCCGGTGCTGGGCAAGGACGAGATCCGCGCGCACTTCGACGAGTTCAAGGCCGACGGCTGGCACGACCGCCTGCTGTACAAGGCCACCGGCGGCTCCACCGGCCAGCCGATGCGCTTCGGCTACACCCGCGAGAGCAACGAGCGGCGCACCGCCGTGATGTGGCGCGGCTACGACTGGGCCGGCGCGCGCATGGGCCGGCGCACCCTGTTCGTATGGGGCGGCGCGGTAGGCCAGCCGCGCCCGCTGCAGCAGCTGAAGGAACGGCTCTACCACGCCGCGTTCGCACGCCGCATGCTCAACAGCTTCCACATGACCGACGCCAACCTCGGCGAGTATGCCGATGCCATCGACGCGTACCGGCCGGAGGTGATCGTGGGCTACGTCGGCCCGCTGGTGCGCCTCGCGCAATGGCTGCTGGAGCACCGACGGCAGGTGGCGCGGCCCGTCTCGGTGCTCGGCGCAGCCGAGGCACTGCCTGATTTCCAGCGCGAGCTGATCGAGCGCGCCTTCGGCTGTCCGGCCTACAACACCTACGGCTGCCGCGAGGTCATGCTGATCGCGTCCGAGTGCGAACAGCGGCACGGCCTGCACGTCAACGCCGACCATCTGGTGGTGGAACTGCACGGCGCGGCGACGAGCGGCGCCAGCGGCGAGGTGCTGCTCACCGACCTCTCCAACTACGGCATGCCGCTGTTGCGCTACGCCAACGGCGACCTGGCCACCGCCAGCGCCGGAACCTGCCCGTGCGGGCGCGGCCTGCCGCTGCTGGCGCACGTGGACGGCCGCAAGCTGGACGCGATCCGCACGCCTGCCGGCCACCTGCTGCCCGGCGAGTTCTTCCCGCACATGCTCAAGGATGTGCCGGGCCTGCGCCGTTTCCAGCTCGTCCAGCGCCAGCTCGACCGGCTCGAACTGGCGCTGGTCTGCGACGGGCGCTTCGATGACGCTTCGATGACATACATCCGCCGCGAACTGGCCAAGGTGCTTGGCGACAGCGTCGCGCTCGACTGCCGCATCGTCGACGACATTCCCCTGACGTCCAGCGGCAAGCTGCGCGTCACCGTTTCCGCCCTCACCACACCGCCAGCCTGAACGCATCGATGAACATCACCCACGTCGTGGAAAACCTCAATCGCGGAGGGCTGGAGCGTGTCGTGCTCGATCTGGTCAAGCTGCAGCAGCAACAAGGCCACCATTGCCAGGTGATATGCCTGTTCGAGCGTGGCGCGCTGGCGTACGAACTGGATGCCGCAGGCATCCCGGTACATGCCTGCGAGAAGCGCAAGGGCTTCGATTTCAAGGCACTGTCGCGCGTGCGCCAACTGATCCGCGCCCACCGCACCGAGGTGCTGCACAGCCACAACGCGGTGGCACATTACCTGGCGGTGCTGGCCAGCCTCGGGCTGGGCGTGGGCAGGGTCATCAACACCCGCCACGGCATGGGCGGCATGCAGCGCTGGAACCGCGCCGAGATGCTTTATCGCGCCAGCCTCGTGCGTACCGATGCGGTGGCGATGGTCTGCGAAGCGGCATGCGATGGCGCCATCGAGCATGGCCTGGTGCCACGCCGCAAGCTGCGGGTGGTGCCCAACGGCCTGCGCGTGCAGGAGTTCACCGTCGCTTCGCCGGCCGCACGCGAACACCTGCGCCAGGCGCTTGGGCTGTCGCCGCAGACACGCCTGGTCGGCACGGTGGGACGACTCAACTGGGCCAAGGACCAGGCCGGCCTGATCCGCGCCTTCCGCCGCGTGCACGGGCAGTTGCCGGACAGTGCCCTGGTGCTGATCGGCGACGGCAACCTGCGGCCCGAACTGGAGGCCTGCGCACGCGACGAGGGCGTGGCCGGCGCGGTGCATTTCCTCGGCGACCGCAGCGATGCGCGCGATCTGCTGCAGGGGCTGGATGTGTTTGTGCTGTCCTCGGTGAGCGAGGGTTATTCGATGGCCCTGCTGGAAGCCTCCGCCACCGCATTGCCGATCGTGGCCACCGACGTCGGCGGCAATCGCGAGATCGTGCGCGACGGCAGCACCGGCTACATGGTGCCGGCACGCGATGCCGATGCACTGGCGGAGGCGATCCTGCTCCTGCTGCGCGAGCCGAATCGCGCCGCCAGGTACGGCGCGGCTGCCCGCGCGATGATGGAGGCCGGCGGCTCGCTGGAGGCGATGGCGGTGCGTTATGCCGCGCTCTACGACCCGCGGAAGCCAGGCGCATGAAAGTGCTGGTGCTGACCAACCTGTTCCCCACGCCCTGGGATCCGCTGCGTGGCGCGTTCAACCGGCAGCAGTTCGAGCGGCTGGGCCGGCGTCATGCGCTGGACGTGCTGACCGCGGTGGATTTCCGCGAGCGACTGCGCGGCCGGCGTGGCGAGGTGCAAGTGCCGGGACTCGGCATCGATCATTTCGTGTTCGTCTATCCGCCTCGACTGGGGCGCGCGCTGCATGCGGCATGCTGGTTGCTGTCGCTGCTGCTGCAGCGCGGCCGGCGGCTGCGCGCGGCCGGTTACGACTGCATCCTGGCCAGCTGGGCCTATCCCGACGCCGTGGCGGCCGGCTGGCTGGCGCGCCTGCTCGGCATCCCGTACGTGGTGAAGGTGCACGGCAGCGACCTCAACGTGCAGGCCACCCACGTCCTGCGCCGGCCGCAGATCGGGGCGAGCCTGCGCGCCGCCACCGCGGTGGTGGCGGTGAGTCGGGCGCTGGCCACCAAGGCCGTCGCGCTGGGCGTCGACGCATCGCGCGTGCATACGCTCTACAACGGCGTCGACGGCAAACGATTCGCCCCCGGCGACCAGGCCGCGGCGCGCGCACGGCTCGGTCTGCAGGACGCCACTGGACCGCTGCTGCTCTACGTGGGCAATCTCAAGGAGAGCAAGGGCTGCCTCGACCTGCTGGAGGCCTTCGCGGTGATGGCCGCTGCGCAGCCGCAGGCACGCCTGGTCTACGTGGGCGAAGGTGCGTGTCGCGGGGCACTGATGGCGCGCGCCCGCGCGCTTGGCATCGAGGCGCGCGTGCGCCTGGCCGGCGCGATGCCGCACGAATCGCTGCCCGACTGGTTCCGCGCCGCCGACCTGCTGTGCCTGCCCAGCCACAACGAAGGCGTGCCCAACGTGGTACTGGAAGCGATGGCCTGCGGCACGCCGGTAGTGGCCACGCGAGTGGGCGGCATTCCCGAGGTGGTGCCAGCGCACGCCGGCCGACTGGTGCCGCTGGGCAACCGGGCCGCGCTGGCCGGCGCGCTGACCGAGGCATCGGCACAGGCATGGGATCATGCAGCCATCGCGGAACACGCGCGCGGCTTCAGCTGGGAGGCCAACATCGACCAACTCGACGCCATCCTGCAGCAGGCGGCGCGTGCCGGGGCCGGCGCGGAGGTGCTGCGATGAGGATCAGACCCACGCGGCAGCAGTTGCTGGGCCTGCTGCCCGAGCGCCTGGTGCTGGTGCACGGCCCGCGCGAGCCGGGGGCACTCTATCTCAGCTTCGATGACGGCCCGCATCCGGAGCACACGCCCCGGCTGCTGGACCTGCTGGCCAGGCATGGTGCGCGGGCCAGTTTCTTCCTGGTCGGCCAGCGGATCGAGCAGCATCCCGCGCTGGTCGAGCGCATCGTGGCGGAGGGCCATGCCCTGGGCAATCATTCGTACAGTCACCCGCTGTTCCACCGGCTCGGCCTGCGCGAACAGTTGGACGAGGTGGAACGCACCGATCGCCTGCTGGAAGGCTTCGATCACGCCGGCCCGCACCGCTTCCGCCCGCCGCGCGGCGACGTGTCGCTGCTGCTGCTGCTGGCCTTTGCGCGACGCGGCCGCAACCTGGCCTACTGGTCCTATGACAGCCTGGATTACCAGCCGCACCCTCCCGCGGAACTGGCCGCACGACTGGAGCAACGGCCGCCTGCCGATGGCGACGTGCTGCTGATGCACGACGACAGCGGCTGCGCGGCGCAGGTGCTGGCGCGGATGCTGCCCGGCTGGCGCGCCGCCGGGCGGCAGCTGCGGGCGCTGCCGGCGGTGACGGCATGAGGATCCTCTACCACCACCGCACGCGCGGGCGCGACGTCGAGGGCGTGCACATCCGTGGCGTGGTCGGCGCCTTGCGCGCGCTGGGCCATGAGGTCAGCGTGATGTCCTTCCCGGGCGCGGACCCGGAACAGGAGCAGGTCCACGGCGTGGCGCGGTCCAGGGGCCGCGGCCGTATCGGCGCACTGGTTTCGCGCATGCCGGGCGTGCTGTTCGAGGCGCTGGAGCTGAGCTACAACCTGGTCACCCTGGTGCGCATGCGCCGCGCATTCGCGCGATTCGAACCGCAACTGGTCTACGAGCGCTATTCGCTGTTCCTGTTCGCCACCGTGTGGCTGGCGCGGCGACGCGGCATTCCGGTGATCCTGGAAATCAACGACTCGGCGCTGGTCGAGCGGGTGCGCCCGCTGTGGCTGAAGTCGCTGGCGCGGCGCATCGAGCGCTGGTGCCTGCGCCGCGCGACCGGGCTGGTGTTCATTTCCAGCTACTTCCAGCAACAGGCCACGGCGGCCTACGGCGACATCGCCCCTTCGGTGGTCTCGCCCAATGCGGCCGACCTCGCCCGCTTCGATCCGGTGCGGCACGATCGCGAGCGGCTGCGCGCTGAACGCGGCGTGGCGGGGCGCGTGGTGTGCGGCTACGTCGGCGCGTTCGTGCACTGGCACGGCGTCAACGGCTTCGTCGAGGCGATCGCCGCGCGGCTGGCCGAGGCGCCTGGGCTGGTGCTGCTGCTGGTCGGCGACGGCCGCAGCCTGCCCGAGGTGCGCGCACTGGTGCAGACGCGCGGTCTGACCGACCGCATCCTGCTGCCCGGACGCGTGCCACACTCGGAGATACCTTCCTGGATCGCCTGCATGGATTACGCGGTGCTGCCCGACTCCAACCACTACGGCTCGCCGGTGAAGCTGTTCGAGTTCATGGCGATGGGCGTGGCCATGGTCGCGCCCGACTACGCACCGGTGGCCGAGGTGGTCGACGACGGCCGCACCGGCTGGCTGTTTCCGCAGCGCCAGCTGCAGGCCTGCGTGCAGCGTGTGCTGGAACTGGCCGCGCAACCTGCGGAACGCGGGCGTGTCGGCACGGCTGCGCGCGAGTACATCGTGCGCGAGCGCCAGTGGCGCAACAACGCCGAGCAACTGCTCGGCCTGCTGCCGGAGGCGCAGCCATGATCGCCGTGCTTACCGTTCTCGCCGTGCTGGTGCTGCTCGCCGTCGTTGCGGTGGCGCTGGCGATCCGCTCGCGCAACATGCAGATCTGGCTGGGCAGCTACCTGCGCCGGCGGCCGCCGCCGCGCCCGGCCCACGGGCCGGTGCACGTGATGTTCTGCTTCGTCGACCACTTCGAACCGAACTGGGGCCGCGTCGACCTGGCCACCCAGCGCGCCCGCGTCGACCGCTGGTGCCGCGACTACCGTGCCCTCGCCGATCGCCACCGCGATGCCGACGGCCGCCCGCCACAGCACAGCTTCTTCTACCCGGAGGAGGAATACGTCGAGGAGCATCTGGACAAGCTCGCCGCGCTCTGCGCCGAGGGCTACGGCGAGATCGAGATCCACCTGCACCACGACAACGACACACCGGCGAACTTCATCGCCACCATGGCCCGCTTCAACCAGCTGCTGCACGAGCGCCACGGTGCGTTGCCGCGCGATCCGCAGACCGGCCAGCTGCGCTTCGGTTTCATCCACGGCAACTGGTGCCTGGACAATTCGCGTGCCGACGGCCGCTGGTGCGGCCTCAACAACGAGCTGATCCTGCTGCGCGAACTGGGCTGCTACGCCGACTTCACCCTGCCTTCCGCGCCCAGCGACACGCAGACGCGGATGGTCAACAGCATCTACTACGCCACCGACGACCCGGATCGCCCGAAATCGCACGACACCGGCGTGCCGGTGCGCACGGGCGGCATGCCCAGCGGCGATCTGATGATCGTGCAGGGACCGCTGGGCCTGAACTGGCGCGAGCGCCGGCTTGGCCTGGTGCCGCGCATCGAGAACTCCGACGTTCGCCGCGGCTGCCCGCCCACGCCGGCGCGGGTGGACCACTGGGTGCGCACCGGCATCCATGTCGAAGGCCGGCCCGAGTGGATCTTCGTCAAGGTGCATACGCACGGCACCCAGGAGCGCGACATGGATACCTTGCTGGGTGAGGCGGCCGAGCGCATGCATGCACACCTGGAGCGCGCGTACAACGACGGCACGAACCACGTGCTGCACTACGTCACCGCGCGCGAGATGTACAACATCATCAAGGCGGCCGAGGCCGGCAAGGCGGGCAACCCGGACGACTGGCGCGACTTCGAGCTGCCGCCACCGCCGCACCGCTCGCACAGCGGATCGGCAACCGTCGCACGCGAGGCGCCGGAGTAGCTCAGCCTGCCGGCGCCGCCTTCGGTGCCGGCGGGAAATGCTCCTGCAGCCAGCCTTCGACATGGTCGAACAGGCGCTCGCGGTCGCAGATCAGGGTGTAGGTATGGTCGGTGCCGTCGAGCAGGTCCATGCGCAGCGCCGGATGTTCCGCCACCTCGCGGCCGTAGCATTCGCGGAACTGGCGCGGGTGGTTGAACTGCTCGCCGATGCCGCCGCTGTAGACGAAGTAGAGCTTCAACCCGCGCGCCAGCATCGCGACCAGCTCGCCGCGCACCTGTCCCCGCGGCGGATAGACGCTGCCGAAGGAGGTTTCCTCCGCTGCCGTCACCCGGCGCAGCTTGCGCGCGAAGAAGCCCTGCCAGCGCGAGGGACTGAGCAGCCGCGGCAGGTAGTGACGCAGCTTGAAGCCGGTCGTACGGTAGATGTAGCCGTCCAGGAAGATCGCGCCGGCCACGCCCGCCTCGGTGCAGGCGGCGGTGTGCGCGCTCTGCGCACCGCGGCACAGGCCGACGAGCACGAAGCGCGTGCAGCCGGCCTGGCTCCCGAGCAGTGCAATGGCATCGCCCACGTCGGCGCGGATCTGCTGTTCGCGGGAACCGGCTTCCGCGCTGGCGCCACTGTCGCCCATGGTGGACAGGTCGAAGCGCAAGGTGGGGTAACCAAGCGCGTTGAGCCGGCGGGTCAGATCCACGTGCAGGCGGAACGGGCCGACGCGGTGCATCAGGCCTGTGTTGAGCACGATCACGCCGACCGTGCCGTGCACGCCGGACGGCAGCCCGGCCGTGCCCACCAGGTGCCGGGCACGGCCGAAGCGGAAGGCGCGCTCGGGCATCATGCGGCCTGCTCCACGGCCTCGTTCACCAGGCGCAGCAGGTCCGGCGCGAGGATGGCGTGTTCCAGCCGATGCAGATCGCCCCAGTGGACGCCCGGCCGCATGGCAACCACCCGCGCGCCGGCCTCGACCAGCGGCGACCAACCGCTTGCCGCCGGCTGGAGCAGCGAATCGACGACCAGGGTCGGTACCCGCGCCGGCTCGGCGCGCCAGGCAGCCACCTGCGCACGCCAGTGCGGGCTGACCGGGAAACCCAGCCATTGCCCGGCCGCCTCCTGCGCGGTACGCGGACGGACATAGTGCTGCGGGTCGTGGCGCAATCCCTCCTGCCAGGCGTCGAGCTCGGCCACGTGTTGCGCACCATCCAGCACCGGATCCCACAGGATCAGCTGCGCGAAACCCACCGCCGGGGCCGCCGCCAGCGCGAGGCCTCCGCCCAGCTGCGCGCCGAAGCCGATCACCGCCGCGCATCCGCTGCGCACGCGCAGCTCGGCCGCCGCACTGCGGATGTCGGCCAGGCAGTGCTGCCAGTCCAGCGCCCGGCTGTCGCCGGCCGAGTCACCGCTGCCGCGGTAATCGAAGCGCAACACGCAGATGCCGCGCGCGGCCAGGCTGGTGGCCAGCTGGCGATAGATCCGGTGCGTGCGCATCAGCGCCTGGCCCAGCGGCGGGCACAGCAGCATGCCCAGCGGCGCATGGCCGGCAACACCGTGGTACACCCCCATCAGCGCTCCGTCGCGACCGAACTGGCAGGGCTCCGATGCCGGCGTCATCGCTGGTAGACAACCCCGAAATAGACTTCCGTCTCTTGATAACCCTGGCCCGGAGCGGTGCTGGTGCGATGTTGATCGATCACTGACACACGCCAGCTCCAATGGCTGTTCATGAACTGGCGCAGGGCGACGCCGACGTTGGTCGTGGTGTCGCGGCGCAGCAGTGTCGTGTAATCCTCCCGCTCGATGTTGGCGAACCCCGAGAGCGTCAGTCGCGGGTTGAGACGGTAATCCACGCCGAGTTCGCCGCCGCGTCCGGTCTCGTCGGGCTGGAGGCCCTCGAGGTAATGCAGCTTGCGGTACCACGGCGACAGGCTGACGGTGAGGCGGTCGCCGGCGTAGTCGTAATGACCCTGCAGAAGCTGCTCCAGATAGACCCCGCTGCCGATCACCGCACCGCCGGTCTGGATGCTCAGCGGAGGAGTCATCGGCGTGGCGTCTTCCGTCGACTCGGTCAGGTTGATGAGATCCTGCGCGGCATCCGAATAATCGCGCGTGTAGGAGACCCCGAAGGTGTTGCGGGCGCTCGCATGCCACTTGATGCTGGCGTTCACCAGCGGCGTGGAGGCCGTACCGTAGCCGCCGCTGTCGAAGCTGATGTGCGACCAGCCCGCCGCCACGTCCAGGTCCATGTGCGCCAGCTTGTCCACGTAACGGACAAACGCCCCGTCACGGCTGTAGTTCACCTCGTCGCTGTCGTCGAAGTCGACCTGCTGGGTTTCCACGTTGAACGAAAGCTGGCTGGTCGGCGAGACGTCGCGGATCAGCCGCAGCGCGCCGTCGCCGCGCGAGGAATCGAATTCGGTGGTACGCGAGGCGCGGCTGTTGATGTAGCGCAGCTCCGCCTGTCCGTGCAGCGCGCTGCCCAGGTTGAAGTACAGGGTGGGGCCCACCTCGAGCACGTTGGTCTGCTGCTGGTTGTCGGGTCCGTTGCTGGACAGCGTGGAAATCGGTTGCACGCTGGCGTAGTCCTGCGCCACGAAATCCAGCCGCTGCGGCAGCACGCTCCAGTTCACCAGACCGGCCAGTTCGCCGAACTTCTGGTTTGCATAGCTGCCGCCCAGATAGTCGCGATATTCCGCCCCGCCGGTCACGTGCGCCTGCAGCGTGGCGCCCTGCTGGGCGTAGTCGAAGCCGAAGCCGGGGATCAGCAGCCACTGGCTCACCGCCCCCGTATCGCTGAGGCCGATGTTGTTGCTGTGCTCGACGCCGCCGTACAACGAGTAGTCGAACTGGCCGGCGACTACCGGGGTGGCTACAAGCGCGAGCGCCAGCGAGACGGCGCGGGCGAGCCGGGTGGATGAGGACATGGATGCCTCCAGCAATCTGTTGCGCGGCCATGGCCCCTGACTGCAACGGCAGGCCGCCGCGGGGCCTCAAGGCGCCTGGTTGAACACCACGCCGGCTACCTTCTCCGGCTCGAAATGGGCTACCGCCTGGCTGATCGCGGCGGGCGTGTCGCGGCCGTAGCCGGCCACCACCACCACGAAGTCGGCAAGGTCGGAAAGGATGCGCGCGTCCGGCGAGCCCTTGATGGTGGGGCCGTCCAGGAACAGGTAGCGGTCCGGATAGCGATGACGCATCGAGTCGAGCAGCGCATGCATCCGGAACGAGGAGAAATACTCGCCGCTGTCCTCGCGCGCCTCGCCCACCGGTATCAGGCGCAGGCGCGGCACGCCGGTGGCATAGATCCTCGACGCGATGCCCTGCGCGGGATGCTCGAGGAAATCGATCAGGCCGCCGTTGGCCGGATCGACGCCCAGCGCACGATGCTGCTCGGGGTAGCGCAGATTGCAGTCGATCAGCAGGCTGGTGCGCGCCTCGTCGAAAGCGAACGCGGCGGCCAGGTTGCGCGCCACGAAGCTGGCCCCCGAGCGCGGGCTGACCGCAACCACCAGGGTGATGAAATTGCTGGTGCCGGCCATGCCGAGCAGGCGCGTGCGGATCTCGCGGAAAATGTCCGACTCCGCCCGCGACGAAGCCTCGCGGTGGATCAGCCGGCGCTCCTCCAGCTGGTGCGGCGCCAGCGCACGTGGCTCGGCCATGAGGGCGATGGAATGCTCGGACGCCGGCTGCGGCAGGTGGTCGATCTCCGCCATCCCGGTCTCGCCGGCCTGCAGCACGGTGCCGGAAATCGATTTGTCGGGTTTCATGCCGCCCCCTTGAGCTTGAGCAGGAACAAGGTGAGGTAGGACACGGCCACCACCGCCAGGATCAGCACCAGCACCAGATTCCGCAGGTGCTCGCGGCGGCGGTCCCGCGGCGTGGCATAGAAGGGCACCGTGGCCAGCACGGGCAATCCGGTGAGCAGCTCCAGCTGCTCGACCGAACGCACGCGCGGGTCGAAACGCGCGATGCCGAACAGCAGGCCCAGCGGCAGCGCCAGGCCCAGCAGGATGCCGGCCATGGCGAAGTGCATGAAGCGCAGGCCGGTGGGGATCAGCGGCATGATCGCCGGGTTCTGCACGGCGAAGGTCAGGCCCTGCTGCGTGTCATCCAGATCCATCGACACGCGCGCGTTCTCGCGCCGCTTCAGCAGGTCCTGGTAGACATCGCGATTGACGTCGTAGTCGCGCGTGAGTTCGGCGGTGGCGTTTTCGGAGCCGGCGATGCGCTTGCTGCGGTCGAGTTCGGAATCCAGCATCGCCTGGCTGGCATTCATCCGCGCCGTGGTCGCGGCGATCTGGCCGCGCAGATCGGTCAGCTGGCTCTTGATCTGCTGGTACAGCGGATTGAACTGCGCATTGCCCCCCAGCGCCGTCGGCTTGCCGTTCGGATCCTGCCTGCTCCGCTCGGCCTGCGCCAGCTGCTGCCGCAGATCCTGCATCTGGTGGCGCACGCGCACCACGTCGGGGTAGTCGTCGGTGTAGGTGAGCAGCAGCTTGTCCAGCTGCGCCTGCAGGTCGGCCAGCTGGGCCTGGTACAGGCCCGCCGTGGTCTGCACGGCGGAGACTTCCGATTCGCCGGACAGCTGCGCCACCAGCGAGGCTTCCTGCGAGCGCTTCTCCATCAGGTCCATGCGCGCGTTCTCCACCTGCGTGCGCAGGTCGTTGATACGCGCGGCGGTGGCGTCCTCGCTGCCCGGGCGCGCATCGACATTGCTCTCGCGGTAGGTCTTGAGCTTGTCCTCGGCGCTGGTGAGCTTGCTCCGGTAGGCCTCGACCTGGCCGTTGATGAAGTCGAACGCATCGCGGCTCTCGCGCTGCTTGGAGGCCAGGCTTTCGCTGATGAACAGCTGGCCGAACAGGCGCGTGACCTTGTAGGTGCGCACCGGATCGGAATCGTAGTAGCTGATGGTCAGCAGGTTGTCGCGCGAGAACTTCACCGAGGTGCGCGTCTTGATGCCATTGGTGATGCGGTCCAGCTCCACCGGACTGGGGTGGCTGGCCAGCCAGCCGCCATCGGCCAGCACCTTGTCCAGCACCTTGTGGCTCAGGATCACCGCACGCGCGATGTCGGCGCGGTTGACGTTGGCGGTGGGCGTGGCGGCCCCCTTCATCAGCGGCGCGATGATGCTGCTCTCCTGCACCAGGATGGTGGTGGAGGCTTCGTACTTCTTCGGCCACAGCATGCCGACGACCAGCGCCGCCAGCGTGATCGCGGCGAAGACCAGCCCCAGCACGACGCGGCGGCGACGGCCCTCCTCCAGCAGCACAGGCAGCAGTGCCTGGAGCGATATCGGTTGTTCGTTCATGGCGCTCGCCTCTTCCTGAGGCCCCCCTTGGCGTCTTTTCAGAAAGTGCGCTGCGGCACCGTGACCACGTCACCTGGCTGCAGCGGATAGTTGGTGCCCAGGTCACCGTCGTTGAGGATCTTGCCCAGGCGCACGGCATAGGCCTGGCTGTCCCCCTTGCCGGCATGGCGGTAGAGCTCGGTACGGTCCGGCGAGGCGAACTCGGTGACGCCGCCGGCGGCGAGCACCACATCGAGCACGGTCATGCCCGGGCGATAGGGCAGCGAGACGGGCGTGCGCACGGCACCGGTGACGCGCACGCGGGCAAGGTATTCGTGGCTGCGCAGCTGGGTCAGGATCACCGCCACCTGCGGGTCGCGCACGTAGGCCTTGAGCTTGTCGCGGATGACGGCGGCCACGTCCTCCGGCGTCTGGCCGCCGGCCTGCACGTCGCCGATCAGCGGCACGGTGATCTTGCCGTCCGGCCGCACCGGCACGGACACGCTGAGATCGGGGTTGTGCCACACGGTGACTTGCAGTTGGTCGTCCACGCCAATGCGGTAATCGCTGACCGCCATGGCGTCGGCGTTCACTTTCGGTGGCTGGGTCGATGGTGTCACTGCGGCGCAGCCGCTTACTACAAGCGTCAGCAGCAGTACAACGGACACGATGAAGCACTTCATGGTCATCCCCCTGAATCTGTGACCTTGACGTTAGCATATTGTAAACCAGCAAGACGTAAATCAGTGTGAAATCACCCATTTCCGCTGGTCGCCATCGGTACAAACCGACAGTACGCATCGCCCTGGGATGACTCGCGTGCCCGGAAAGCCCTGACGTGCAGGCCCAAGGTACCCGAGTGCCCCCTCTAAACAATGCAGGCACCATCTCACGCATGGCCGGAAGTCCCGCCGGCATGGCGACACCCTGTCGTGCCATGTCCAGCCCCGGGTACCGGGCCTACGGACGCGCCTGCCGCTCGAGCACCGCCACGTTCACCTCGCAGCGCAAGCGGAAGCCCAGCGACTCGTAGAGGCGAATGGCCGCCGCGTTGGTCCTCCACGCATGCAGGAAGGCCATGTCGCCATGTTCGGCGATGCCGGCGGCGACATGCCGGGACAGGCGCCGCGCCAACCCGCGTCCGCGGAAATCGGGATGCGTGCACACGCCGCTGACTTCGGTGCAGCCGGGAAAGCTGAAGCGTTCGCCGGCCATGGCGGCAAGCCGTCCACCGATGCGGATGCCGACGAAGCGGCCCATGCGATGGGTCCGCCGCAGGAACGGCCCGGGCTCGGTGAGCGTGGCCAGCGCCAGCATCTCCTGCGCATCCGCATCGCCCAGCGGGATCACCTCGTCCGGGCCGGTCTCCGCATTGATCAGTGCGGCGGCAACCATCTGCACGCCCTTGGCGGTCTTGCTCGCCACCAACCCCGGCGGAATGCGTATCTCCGGCACCTGCAGTACGAACACCGGATCAGCCGGCTGCACCAGCGCGGCCAGCGCCGCGAGCGCCTCATCGCTGTCGTCGCGCGCGGAGGCGAAGCGGTTGATCTCCGGCAGGTAGCGCTTCGCCAGCGCATCGCCTTGCGCCAGCGCTGCATGCAGGCTGGTCAGACTGGCCCAGACGGGACGGTCCAGTGGTTCCACATGTTCTCCCATGCGTTCTGCCCTCTCCCCAACCCCTCCCCGCTCCTCAAGGCCGGCGCCATCCATGGCACCTCCCCGCGTGCCCGCAAGCGGGAGAGGTGCTCGAAGCATGAACACTCAATGCACCTCGACCACCGCCAGGCCCTGTGGCGGAATGTCGAGGACGAGCTTGCCGTCATGCAGTGCCAGTTGCTCGGGAGCGGCCATCCGGCCGGCGGAGCGCAGTTGCTGGATCTGCTCGCGCGAAGGGAAGGCCGGGCGCCCCATCCGGTCGAACGTGGCAATGACGTTGCCGTGCGTTTCGTCCAGGCGCCACACCGTCGCCGCGGCGCTCGCCGGCAGCGAGGACAGATCGACATCGAAGTGCTTGATGTCGCCCTTCGGCTTGCCGACGGTGTAGCTGGCGGTATCGCCCACCGGGGGCGCGTAATTCCACAGGGCCAGCACCAGCGTCCCGTCGGCGCGACGGGTGACGAGCGCGGAATCGGAGGACACCGGCAGCTGCACATCGCCCAGCCGGTGCAGCATCGCGAAGGCATTGAAGGCCGGCTTGGGGATGTCGTCCTCGGCGATCAGGCCGAAGCCGCCGTAGAACGGCGAGCGCACCACGCCGCCTTCCTCGAACACGTCGGAGAACGTCCAGTAGCTCATCGCTTCCACCTTGCCCGTGCAGGCGCGGATGGTGTTGGCGAGCCACGGGCCCATGTACACCGTGTCGGTGACGTTGGGCAGGTTGGCGTAGGAAGCGTTGAACTCGCTCATGATGAACGGCAGTTTCGGGTACGGCGAGGCCAGGACCTCCTTGTGCACCTTGTCCACCGCACGGCATACCATGTCCTTGCGCGGGATGTTCCCGCTGGTGTGGAACACGTTGTCCGCGGTGTCGTCGCCGTAGACGTGGGTGCTGACGAAATCCACCGGCACGCTGGCATCGTGCACGTGCTTGAGGAATCCGGCGACCTGCGCGGCCTGCGCCGTGGCCGGGCCGCCCACACGCAGGCGCGGGCTGACCGACTTCAGCGCACGCGCGGTATGGTCATACAGCGTGTAGTAGGTCGGCATCTTGGGGTTGCCGGCCCAGAACCCGATGTTCGGCTCGTTCCACACCTCGAAGTACCACTTCGACACTTCGTCGATGCCGTAGCGCGCGACCAGGTGCCGCGCGAAGGCGCGGATCATGCCGTCCCACAGCGCGTAGTCCTTCGGCGGCGCGACGTTGGGGTGGTACCAGAAATCCTGCAGCGCCGCGGGATCGGACGACAGGTCCTTCGGCATGAAGCCCAGCTCCACGAACGGGCGCACGCCGCGCGCCAGCAGGCCATCGTAGATCTGGTCCACGTAGGAGAAGTTGTAGACCGGCTGGCCGCCCTTGTCCGGTTTGTCGGCGGCGTTGTAGAACGGCTGGCCGTTCCTGCCCAGCTGGAACAGGCCCACGTCGTCGTCGAGGATGCCGTGGAAACGCACGTAGCCGAAGCCGGTGGCCTGCTTCACCGTCACGAGGTCCTTGCGATAGTCGTCGCGCAGCGCCAGCGTGGCGCGGCCGGAGCCGAACATCTGCTCCCAGAAGTGCGGGAACGGGGTGCCCCTGGCCCTGGCGTCGACCCGGATGCGCACGATGTCGCCGGTGGATGCGGACATGGCTGCGCACGGCACCAGCAGCAGGGCAGCGCACAGCAGCAGGCCACGGATGAAGCGATGCTTCGCGGATTCGTCGTTCATGCGGTCACCTTGCAAGAGCCTTGGCCGGGAATCGCCCGGCGCCAAGCGCACCACGCTCAGGCCTGGCCGCCTTCGTATCCAGCCAACCACCACGGAAACCTGCCCGCTGCAGCCCGGTGCGGATGTAGGCGTTCCGGCGCATTACCCGCCATACCAGACCACTGCGCCAATTCTCGATCATCAGCAGGATCGGCCCCTGGTCGATACCCAGGTGCACGGTGTCGACCCAGCCCAGTCCGGACACCAGCCGGCCGTTGTGCAACCTGGCCTGCTGGTCGTGGAAACTCGGATTGAACGCGTCGACGAAGCCGTAGCGATCGTAGATGTACTTGCCGTAGCGCTGCTTCATCGCCGCCAGTGCAGGCACCACGATCCGCGGTGCGAATGCGATCGAACCTCCCGCAGCGGTCGGCGCGATGGTGCCGTCGTCGACGGTATCCGCAAGGCCCGCACCGCGTGCGGTGTAGCCGTGATAGTGGCGCGCGCCCACCACGTAGTCGCCGGGGCCGTCGCAGGCGGTAAGCCCCCACACGTCGGCGCCATAGCCGGTCCAGCCGCCGGGGTTGGCCATCGCATAGCGGCGCTGCGCATCGGTCGCGAGCCGGCTGTTCTCGAAGTAGTCCAGTCCGTGCTGGCGGCTCCATGCGTCGCGGATACCGCGGAAGTCGACCCAGCTCTCGCTGTACTGGTGGCCGAACAGGGGTGCGAAATTGAGGAAGGTCAGGCCCTCGAACGTACCCCATTCGAGGTGATTGGTGGACAACCAGGCCCGCCACGCCGCGGGAGCCACCGGATGGGTTGGCGAGCCCAGCGCGAGGATGTAGACCAGCATGCCTTCGTTGTAGCCCTTCCAGTCGGACGGGATGAACTTGCCGCCCGGCGTCCAGCCCATGCCTATCAGCGGCTTGCGGGGCTGCATCCACGGCCAGTCCACGCGGCGGTAGATCAGGTCGGCGAGCCGGCGGATCTCGCGCTCCGGCGCGGTGTCACGGTCGTAGTAGGACTGCGCGAACAGCACGCCGCCCAGCAACAGCGTGGTGTCCACGCTGGACACTTCCACGTAGCGCGCCGCGCGCCGGCCGGTGCGCATGTCGAGGAAGTGATAGAAGAATCCGTGATAGCCGCTGGCATCATCCTCGCTGTCGTTCTGCGGCGCATCCGCGAAGAAGCGCAGCGTGACCAGCGTGCGCTGCACGGCCTGTGTCCGGGTGATGTAGCCCCGCTCGACACCGATGCCGTAGGCGGTCAGTCCGAAGCCGGTCGCGGCGATCGAGGAGAAGGAATGGTTGGGCCAGGAGTCCGGCACCAGTCCCGTGCGCGGATCCGTACCCTGCCAGAACCAGTCGAAGGTGCGGCGTTCGAGATCGTCGACCATCGCCTTCTGCGCGGGCGTCAGGCCGGCGTAACTCCCGGCCGCCTGCTTCGCGCCGGCTGGCAGCGGCCCACCGGCGAACAGCGCCAGCAGGGCAATGGCCGCGACGACGCGCAAGCCGCGCCGCCAGCCCGAAGTCATGCGGTCAGGAGCTCGTGTGCGCATGAGCGAAGTGGGACGCGGAGCCGCTCGCGCCCCGCGTTTCGACGTGAACGAGCATCAGAAGCTCACGCCCATCGTGAGCTTGACCGTGCGCGGATAGCCCGTGATGTCGCCGGTGGGGTTGTAGATCACCGGCCGGCTGCTCATCACGCCGTTCGATCCCCAGGTTTCCAGGTAATCGATGTAGTTGTTCCAGTTGAACGCATTGATCAGGTCGAAGCGCACGTAGGCGTTCAAGTTGCCGTAGATCTTGAAGTTCTTCGTGGCCTGGAAATCCAGGTCGCGGTAACCGAAGATCTTGCCGCCGATCAGGAAGCGCCCATTGCCCGGCGGCACGATCGCCACCGAACGGCAGCCGCTGCCGGCGATGCCGCCGCTGTCCACATTGGTGGGCGTCGCCCCGAAGCACGCGAGATTGAGATCGGGGATCGGCGTGGACAGGGTCAGCTTGGCGCCGAGCACGAAGCCCCATGGACCATCCATCGTGCCAGTCATCACCAGGCGATGCTTGGCCACGCCGGACGAAGTGAACGGATAGTCGCCAATCGACTCATAGTCGAACGCGTACTGGTCGGTCGGGTCGTTGTTGTCGTTGTTCTGCCGGGTGTGCGAATAGGTGTAGGCGATCGTCGCGCCCCAGTGCGATTCCTTCGTGTACGGCTTGTCCGCCGACAGCAGGAATTGCGTGGTGCGCGTCTCCAGCCCGTTGTTGCCGATGATCAGGTTGCCGAAGCCGGGGATGCCGTTGTTCCAGGGCTGGTCGCCGTTCTGCCAGAACGAGCCGTCGGGGTAGCGGTTGCCCAGCGTGTACACCAGGCCGTTGTGGCTGGCGATGTAGGCCAGTGTCGCGCTGGTGTTCCAGTCACCTACCTGGTTGCGCATGCCGACGCTGAGCTGGTCGGAATACGGCGCCTTGAGGTTGTCGGTGACCAGGTCGACTTCCTTGCCGGCATTGCTGCCGGCCACCAGGCCTTGCAGGGTCGCGATGTTGAGGTAGGCCGGATTCCAGGCATAGCAGTTGTTCACGCCGACCGTGCAGGGCACGTCGGGCGTGTTGAAGAGCAGCGTGGGCTGCGACAGCGACTGCTTGGTCTGCTCCACCTGCAGCGACTCGTACAGGTCGCGGTCGTAGGAGCGGCCGATGCCGCCGAAGACCACGTGCTTCTGGTCGCCATTGATGTCGTAGGAGAAGCCGAAGCGCGGCTGCCACTCGTTCGTCTGCGCGTGGCGGTTGTGGCCGGTGCTGATGTAGTCGTTGACGTTCACGCCGCCCAGCGCCAGCGTCTGCGCGTAGGTCTGCCCGGCCGGTGCGTTCGGGTCCTGCATGCCGAATGCCGCCACCACGTCCGCGGGGGTCACGTAGTTGAGGTAGGAGGGCGTCTTCTCGTAATCCCAGCGCACGCCGATGTTCAGCGTCAGGTGGTCGTCCACCGCCCAATCGTCCTGGACGTAGACGCCGAACTGCTTGTCCGAACTGGTGGCCACCGGGTTCATGCCGGGCGTGGGCGAGCCGAATTGCACCTGATACGGAATCGCTTCCGTGCCTGCGCTCGTCACCGCATAGTTGTAGAGCGCGTTGGAATCACCCGCATCCTGCGCGGTGAGTTTCACGGCCTTGTACTTGAAGCCCATCTTGATGACATGGTCGCCGTTCCACTCCAGGTCGTTGAAGGTCAGGTCGTCCTGGATCGCCGGCCCCTTCTGCCCCTTGTTCTGCTGGGCCAGCGGCGAGTTGCCGGTCTGCACGATGGTGGTATGCAGTTGCGCGCCGGTGAGCGTGTACGCATCGCCATCACCGAGCACGATCGGCGTGGGCGTGTAGAACGCGTCCTCGTAGGTCATCTGCAGGCGGTTGAACCAGCTGTAGGCGCTGTGATCCCAGCGTATGTCGAAGCGCTTGTCGGTGTTGAGCGTGTTGAGTCCCGCCGTGGTGGTATCGACGCCGCCCAAACCGCTGATGGCGGTTTCGTCGCGGTACTTGCCGCTCACCTCGAAGCGGTCGTGATCGGTCGGCTCGAAGTCGATCTTGCCGAACCAGTCGTTCTCCCTGAACGGCAGGCTCGCCGGCCCCAGCTGCGACTGCACGCCTGCGGGCAGGTAGCCGGTGTAACCGGTGGCGCCGGGCACGACGGTGGTCGGGCTGTCGAATTCCTTGCCTTCGTAGGCGACGTAGAAGTGCGCCATGTCCTTTACGATCGGGCCGCCGAAGTCGAAGCCGTAGTCCTTCTCGTGCGACTGGGTCTTGTCGTGCGACGCCTCCTCCGCTGGCGTCATCGCGCGCATGCGGGTGTTGGTGAAGCTGCCGAACACGTCGCCGTGGAATTCGTTGGTGCCGGACTTGGTCTCGGCGGTCACCGCGGCGCTGGAGATCTGGTCGTACTCCGCCTTGTAGTTGGAAGTGATGACCTTGTATTCGCCGATTGCCAGCTGCGGAAAGGGATTGCCCTGGCTGTTGTTCTGGCCGGTGACGCCGCCTGGCAGCACATAGTTCTTCTGGCCGACGCCGTCGATGTACACGTTGATGTTGCTGCTGGCCTGGGCGCCGGCGCGCAGACTGGTGTCGCCGTTGGCGCTGCGGGTGAACACCATGCCCGGCACGATGTCGGCGAATTCCAGGAAGTTGCGCGAGGCTGCCGGCAGGGCGTCGATGTCCCGCAGCGAGACGATGTTGCCGACCTCGGAAGTTGTCACGTCAGGCAAGGTCGTGGCGGATACCGTCACGCCACCCAGCGCCTTGGCGTTGGACGGGGCGGCAGCAGCCGAGACAGCCGGTGCAGTGGCACCCAGGTCGAGCGTGCCGACCGAGGCCACCGACAAGGTGACGGTTCTTCCCGTGCCGGGGCCGGCATCCACCTGGTAGGTACCTGGCGGCAGGCCGACCAGCGCATAACTGCCGTTCTTGTCGGTGCGGGTGCGACGCACGGCACCGGTGGACAGCTGGCGCGCGGTGACGATCGCGTTGGCCGGGCCATGACCCCGCAGGGTGGCGTCCGCGGTCTGCGCCATGAGCAGTTCCGGCATCGCTGCCATGGCGATGATCGATGCATAGACCAGCCCGGAAAGCAGGCGCCGGCGCGGCTTCCGGTTCAGTATCGTGTTCATGGGACGGGCTCCCTGAGTACCTCGCTACCGTGAGGTACCAGGCCGGAATCCATGCCGTCGCCGCATGGTCTCCGGTGCAGGGAGACAGCCGCGGTCACCTGGCCTCCTCACGTCGTCCAGGACCTTCTGCTCCCGATGTAGCGTTGCGCGCCCCTGTCGTCGCACGGACAGGCTTCCGGTCCGCGCGGCGTCGATCAGGGTGCTATCCGCCGCGTGCAGGCGATGTGCACGCGGCGCCAGGCCGGTCGCCAGGCCTCGAGGTACCCGACTGCCCCGGCGCAGCGCCACGGCCCGACTTGCCGAATTCGAATGACGGGTGATGCCGGAAGGCCCGCACATCGCCGCATGTCTTGCCCGGACCGCAGTCAGAGCCGCGTCACGCACGACAATCCACGGCCTGCCGGCCGAGGCCGCGAACCGCGTGAAGGAACCGGTCTCCCGTTCGGACGTCCAGCCGTCCGTATCGCGCTTTCGAAAGGACGAAAAAATTTTCATAAGAAAACGGTTGACATGCCCCGACCGGTTGCCGTAGGGTCGACGACATGCCGCAGCGCAACAGCCACCGCCGCATCGCCGGAACGACCCGTCTCACGACGGTCGCCGGCCTGCTGCAGCTTCGCGGCACGCTCCTTCTTGCCCTTGTACTCGTACTCCTTATTACCAACGGAGGTGCGGGCTGAGGGCATGTGTCCAGGTAGCTAGAAAACGAACCTGAAAACACCCGAAGAACCCCGCACCAGAAATGGCGCGGGGTTTTTTGTTGCCCTCGGCACCGCATCCACACAGCGGAGCCAGCGATGGAAACCCAGCAGAACGACCAGCAGAGCGACATCGGCGACGTAGCCGCCGAACGCGTGCGCATCTTCGACACCACCTTGCGCGACGGCGAGCAGACGCCCGGCTTCTCGATGGACCGGCGCGCCAAGCTGCGCATGGCGCAGATGCTCGAAACACTGGGTGTGGACGTGCTCGAGGCCGGCTTCCCGCAGGCCTCGCCCGACGACTTTGCTGCAGTCGCACAGATCGCCTCCACGCTGCGCGACGCCACCGTCTGCGCGCTGGCGCGCTGCCAGAACGGCGACATCGACAGCGCTGGTCGCGCACTGGAGCAGGCCCGGCGCTCGCGCATCCATGTGTTCATCTCCACCAGCCCGCTGCACCGCGAGCACAAGCTGGGCATGAGCAGGCAGCAGGTGCTGGACGCCGCGGTGGCCGCGGTGGAACGCGCGCGCGGCCTGTGCCACGAAGTGGAGTTCTCCGCCGAGGACGCGATGCGCACCGAGCCGGAGTTCCTGGCCGAGGTGTTCAGCGCTGCGCTGGCCGCCGGCGCCGGCACACTGAATGCGCCAGACACGGTGGGCTACATGACACCCGCCGAGATCGCCGAGCGCTTCACCTGGCTGCGCGCCAACGTGAAGGATGCCGAGCGCGTGGTGTTCTCCAGCCACTGCCACAACGATCTGGGCCTGGCGGTGGCGAACAGCCTGGCCGCCGTGGGTGCAGGCGCGCGCCAGGTGGAATGCACGATCAACGGCATCGGTGAACGCGCCGGCAACGCCGCGCTGGAAGAGATCGTGATGGCGCTGAAGGTACGCGGCGCCTACTTCGGCACGGACACCCGCATCGACACGCGCAAGCTGCACCCGGCCTCGCGCCTGCTCTCCCAGCTCACCGGCCAGCCGGTGCAGCGCAACAAGGCGATCGTGGGCGACAACGCGTTCGCGCACGAGTCGGGCATCCACCAGCACGGCATGCTGAAGCACCGCGGCACCTACGAAATCATGCGACCGCAGGACGTGGGCATCGCCGAGACGAAGCTGGTGCTGGGCAAGCATTCGGGCCGCGCCGCGCTGCGCCAGCGCCTGCAGGCGCTGGGCCACGTGCCGGACGAGGCCGCGATGGACGACATCTTCGCGCGCTTCAAGGCACTGGCCGACAAGAAGCGTGAGGTTCACGACGAGGATCTGGAGGCGCTCGCGCTGGGCCAGGACCCCGAGGCGCTGGGCCCGTGGCGGCTGGTGCAACTGAACACCAGCACGCACCTGGGCGGCAGCGCCTCGGCCTCGGTGAAGCTGCGCCACGACGACGGCCGCGAGGCCGGCGAAGCGGCGATCGGCGACGGCCCGGTGGACGCGGTGTTGCGTGCGATCGAACGCGCGACCGGCAGCACGCTGGACGTCACCGAATTCCAGGTGCGTGCGGTCAGCGAGGGCGGCGACGCCCAGGGCCAGGCCCAGCTGGTGGCGCGCCATGCCGCACGCGACTGGCGCGGCCACGGCGTCAGCACCGACATCGTCGAAGCCACCGCGCAGGCCGCGCTGGCCATCGTCAACCGCATCGAACGGCAGGCACCGGCGACCGCGCCGGCAGCGACCGCCCGCCTGTAACCACGGAAACCCCCATGAGCCACACACCCTTCCTCTGGCACAACGGACGCATCAAGCCCTGGGCCGAAGCCAACGCCCACGTCAGCGCGCACGCGCTGCACTACGGTTCCTCGGTGTTCGAGGGCGAACGCGTGTATGCCACGCCGGGCGGCCCCGCCTACTTCCGCCTCGCCGACCACACGCGGCGCCTGTTCGAATCGGCCAAGGTGTACGAGATCGAGATCGGCTACAGCGAGGCCGAGATCGACGCCGCCTGCCACGAGCTGATCCGCGCCAACGGAATGAAATCCGCCTACGTGCGCCCCATCGTGTTCCGCGGCGCCGGCGGCCTGGGCGTGCTGCCCAGGAGCGGCTCGCCGGTGGACGTGGCGATCATGGCGCTGGAATGGGGCGCCTACCTGGGCGACGCCGCCGAACGCGGCGCCGACGTCTGCGTGTCCTCGTGGCACCGTCCCGCGCCGAACACCATCCCCAGCTGGGCCAAGGCCGGCGGCAATTACCTGTCCAGCCAGCTGATCGGCCTGGAGGCGCGCCGCGGCGGCTACGACGAGGGCATCGCGCTGGGCCACAACGGCCTGCTCAGCGAGGGCGCGGGCGAGAACCTGTTCCTGGTGAAGCGCGGCAAGCTGCTCACCCCGCCATCCAGCGCCGGCATCCTCGCCGGCATCACCCGCGACAGCGTGCTCACGCTGGCCGCCGAGCTGGGCATCCAGGTGGAAGAACGCGACCTGCCACGCGAGGCCCTCTACACGGCGGACGAGATGTTCATGACCGGCACCGCCGCCGAGATCACCCCGGTGCGCTCGGTGGACCGCAAGCCGATCGGCAGTGGCAAGCCCGGCCCGGTGACGCGCGCGCTGCGCGACACCTTCTTCGGCCTGTTCGACGGCCGCACCGAGGATAAATGGGGGTGGTTGGGCATGGTCAATACGGCCGTCCCTGACCGCGAAAGTCAAAAAGCGGGCATCCATGCCTGCACTCACCAAGAAAGGCCTGCTTCCATGGAGATCCCGGCATGACGGCTGCACGCACACTGTTCGAAAAGATCTGGGACGCGCACGTCGTCGCGGCCGAGACCGCCGACACCCCGGCGATCCTGTACATCGACCTGCACCTGGTGCACGAGGTCACCTCGCCGCAGGCCTTCGACGAGCTGCGTGCGCGCGGCCTGAAGCTGCGCCGCCCCGAGCGTACACTGGCCACGCTGGACCACTCCACGCCCACCCTGCCGGCGAACGCCGACGGCACGCGCCCCTACGCGAATGCCGAGGCGCAGGCGCAGGTGGCGCAGCTGGAGACCAACTGCCGCGAGTTCGGCGTCGAACTGCACGGCTGGGACAGCGCCGAGCGCGGCATCGTGCACGTGATCGGCCCCGAGCTGGGCGCCACACAGCCGGGCAACACCATCGTCTGCGGCGACAGCCACACCTCCACCCACGGTGCATTCGGCGCATTGGCCTTCGGCATCGGCACCACCGAAGTGGGCCACGTGATGGCCACGCAGTGCCTGCTGCAGCGCAAGCCGAAGACGCTGGCGATCCACGTCGACGGCGAACTGCCGCAAGGCGTGGGTGCGAAGGACCTGATCCTGCACATCATCGGCCACATCGGCGTGGACGACGGCACCGGCCACGTCATCGAATACCGCGGCGCGGCCATAGAGAAGCTGTCGATCGAAGAGCGCATGACCGTGTGCAACATGTCGATCGAAGCCGGCGCGCGCGCGGGCCTGATCGCACCGGACGAAACCACGTTCGCATGGTTGAAGGGTCGCCCGCGCGTGCCGCAGGGTGAAGCATGGGAGCGCGCGGTGGCGCACTGGCGCACGCTGAAGACCGACGCGGGCGCGCGGTACGACCGCGAGGTGCGCATCGACGCCGGCGCGGTGAAGCCCACCGTCACCTACGGCACCCATCCCGGCATGGCGATCGCGATGGACGCGCCGGTACCCGCCGCGCGCAATGCGATGGAGCAGCGCGCGCTGGACTACATGCAGAGCCGCGCCGGCCAGCCCATGCAGGGCACCCGGGTGGACGTGGTGTTCGTGGGCAGCTGCACCAACTCGCGCCTGTCCGACCTGCGCGAGGCTGCGCACGTGCTGCGCGGCCGCCGCGTCGCCGCCGGCGTGCGCATGCTGGTGGTGCCCGGTTCCGAGGCGGTGCGCCGCGATGCCGAAGCGGAAGGCCTGCATGAGGTGTTCCGCGCCGCCGGCGCCGAGTGGCGCGTGCCCGGCTGCTCGATGTGCATCGCGATGAACGGCGACCTGGCCCAGCCGGGCCAGCTCGTCGTCTCCACCTCCAACCGCAACTTCGAGGGCCGCCAGGGCAAGGGCGCGCGCACCGTGCTGGCCAGCCCCGCCACCGCCGCGGCTTCCGCCGTGGCGGGCGCCATCGCCGATCCGCGCGAGTACCTGACGGAGGTGGCCGCATGAACGCCTGGGACTTTCTCCCTCTCCCCTCCGGGGAGAGGGCCGGGGTGAGGGGCCGCTCTTGCGAAAAACCGGCATCGAAGCGCGCTTCGATCGACGTCGTCGCGAGCACCCGCCCCTCATCCGCCCCTTCGGGGCACCTTCTCCCCGGCGGGGAGAAGGGAATCTGTCCTTCGGAGGTTTTCTGATGCAGCCCGTCACCCGCATCCACTCCCGCACCGCCGTGCTGCCGGACGAGAACATCGACACCGACCGCATCATCCCGGCGCGCTTCCTCACCACCACCACGCGCGAAGGCCTGGGCAGGCTGTGCTTCAACGACTGGCGTTACCTGCCGGACGGCGGCGACAACCCGGCCTTTCCGCTCAACCGGCCGGAAGCGAAGGGCTGCGCCATCGTGGTGGCCGGTCGCAACTTCGGCTGCGGCTCCTCGCGCGAGCACGCGCCGTGGGCGCTGCTGGACTACGGCATCCGCGCGGTGCTGTGCAGCGAGATCGCGGACATCTTCCGCAACAACGCGCTGAAGAACGGCCTGCTCGCCATCGTGATCTCGCCCGCCGAGCACCGCTGGCTGCTGGCGAACCCGGGCGTCGAGCTGAGTATCGACTTGCAGGGCCAGTACATCGCGCTGCCCGACGGCGGCCGCATCGGTTTCGAACTGGAACCGTTCGCACGCCATTGCCTGCTGCACGGCGTCGACCAGCTGGGCTACCTGCTGCAGAACGAGAAGTCGATCGCCCATTACGAACAACAGGAGCAAGCCGCATGAAGGCACGCATCGTCACCCTGCCCGGCGACGGCGTCGGTCCCGAGGTCACTGCAGCGGCGGTTGCCGTGCTGCAGGCCGTGGCCACGCACTACGAACATGCGTTTTCGTTCGACCAGCACCTGGCTGGCGGCGCCGCGATCGACGCCACCGGCGAGCCGCTGCCCGCCGCCACGCTGACTGCGTGCCAGGCCGCCGACGCGGTGCTGCTGGGCGCGGTGGGTGGCCCGAAGTGGTCCGACCCGAACGCGAAGGTGCGCCCCGAGCAGGGCCTGCTGGCCCTGCGCGCCGGCCTGGGCGTGTACGCCAACCTGCGTCCGCTCACCGTGCATCCCGCGCTGGCCGCGCTGTCGCCGCTGAAGGACGAGAAGCTGAAGGACGTCGACGTGCTGTTCGTGCGCGAGCTGACCGGCGGTGCGTACTTCGGCGCGAAGACCAGGGGCGTCGACTACGCCACCGACGAGTGCAGGTACACCGAGGCCGAGATCGAGCGCGTCACCCGCCGCGCCTTCGAGCTGGCGCGCGGCCGCCGCCGGCACGTCACCTCGGTGGACAAGGCCAACGTGCTGGAGACCTCGCGACTGTGGCACCGCACCGTCGCGCGCGTGGCGGCCGACTATCCCGACGTCACGCTGGAGCACCAGCTGGTCGATTCGATGGCGATGCTGCTGCTGACCCGCCCCGGCAGCTACGACGTGGTGGTCACCGAGAACCTGTTTGGCGACATCCTCACCGATGAAGCCGCCGCGCTGGCCGGATCGCTGGGCCTGCTGCCCTCCGCCTCCCTGGGCGAAGGCAGCAACGGCCTGTACGAGCCGATCCACGGCTCGGCACCCGACATCGCCGGCAAGGGCGTGGCCAATCCCGTCGGCGCGATGCTGTCGACCGCGCTGCTGCTGCGCCACTCGCTGCAGCTGGAGGCCGAGGCGCAGGCCGTGGAGGCGGCCGTCGACCACGTGCTGCAGCACGGCCCGCGCACCCGCGACCTCGGCGGCCACGCCAGCACCGCCGACGTGCGCGATGCCGTGCTGGCGGCGCTGGAAGAGCACGCCGGCAACGAGCACGCCTTCTTCAGCGGGGCACGCTCATGCGGTTGAGCACGCGCCCGCACCGTCACGGCGAAGGCGACCGCGCCTTCGCCACTGCTGCCCTCCCCTGCGCGCCGCTCGCGGCGCCTTCGGCGACGCACGTCCACTCCCCAGCGTGGTTCCGTCGCTGCCCCCTGTCCGGCGTCCTGGCGCGCGCAGGGGAGGCAACCCGCACCCATCGCACCCGATCGCACACCACCACACGCACCCACGTCACCGTCAACGAAGGAGTCACCGCATGAGCCCGACCTCAAACAGCACGCACACCACCAACGACACGCTGGCCAAGGCCCGCATCGCCGTCCTCGGCTTCGGCAGCCAGGGCCGCGCCCACGCCCTCAACCTGCGCGACTCCGGTCTCGACGTCGTGGTCGGCCTGCGCAAGGGTGGTCCCTCGTGGGAGAAGGCGCGCGCCGAAGGCTTCGCCGTGGCCGAGCCGGGCGAGGCGGTGAAGGGTGCCGACCTGGTCGCCGTGCTCACGCCGGACATGGTCCAGCCCAGGCTGTACAAGGAAAGCATCGAGCCGAACATCAAGCCCGGCGCGGCGCTGCTGTTCGCGCACGGCTTCAACGTGCACTTCCAGCAGATCGATCCGCGCAAGGACATCGACGTGATCCTGGTGGCGCCCAAGGGTCCCGGTGCGCTGGTGCGCACCGAATACGAGCGCGGCCGCGGCGTGCCCTGCATCTGGGCAGTGCACCAGGACGTGTCGGGCCACGCCGAGGCGAAGGCGCACGCCTATGCCGACGGCATCGGCGGCGGCCGCGCCATGCTGATCAAGACCGACTTCAAGGAAGAGACCGAGACCGACCTGTTCGGCGAACAGGCCGTGCTGTGCGGCGGCGCCAGCTCGCTGGTGCAGGCCGGCTTCGAGACCCTGGTGGAAGCCGGCTACCAGCCGGAGATCGCCTACTACGAAGTGCTGCACGAGCTGAAGCTGATCGTCGACCTGTTCTACGAGGGCGGCATCACCCGGATGCTGGAGTTCGTCTCCGAGACGGCGCAGTACGGCGACTACGTCAGCGGCCCGCGCGTGATCGACGCCGGGGTGAAGCAGCGCATGCAAGGCGTGCTGAAGGACATCCAGGACGGCACCTTCGCGCGCAACTGGACCGCCGAGTACAACGCCGGCCTGCCGAACTACAAGAAGTTCAAGCAGGCGGACCTGGAGCATCCGATCGAGCAGGTGGGCGCGAAGCTGCGCGCCCGCATGCCGTGGCTGCAGGCCAATGCGCCCAAGCCGGCCGCCGAACCGCTGAAGAAGGTCGGCTGAGGCCGACGCCGGGCCGCGCGCAAGGTGTCGCGCGGCCCGTTCCACCACGCATCGAGAGCAGAACGAGGTAAGCCATGAAACGCTTCCATATCGCCCTGGCCGTCGCCGACCTGGACGCTTCCATCGCCGACTACAGCAAGCGCCTGGGCCAGCCGCCGCAGGCCCTGGTCTACGGCATCTACGCGATGTGGCGTACCGACAGCCTCAACTTCTCGATCCGCCAGCAACCCGAAAAGGCCGGCCGGGTCTGCCAGCTCGGCTTCGAGGACGACGACGCGCAGGGTTTCACCAGCGCCACCGACGTGAACGGCATCGCGTGGGAGCGCTTCTCCACGCTGGAGCAGGACCTGCAGATCATCGCCACCTTCGGCGTGCCGGTGCACCCGGCCGTCGAACGCGACCTGATCCGCAACTGACGGGCGCCAGCCCGTCATCCCGGCGCAGGCCGGAATGACGACAAAGAACATCACGCACCCCATCCACCAGGAACCCAACGTGACGACTTCAGCGCAGACGGCACAGCCCGCCCCCGCCACCCACCTGCACCCGCTTGCCGGCCACGCGATGACCGGCGCCGAGGCGATCGTGCAGGTACTGGCCGACGAGGGCAGCAGCGTGCTGTTCGGCTATTCCGGCGGCGCGATCCTGCCGGTGTACGACGCCGTGTTCCGCTACAACGCGGATCACGCATCGGCCGAAGGCCGCGAACCGATGCCGCTGGTGGTGCCCGCCAACGAGCAGGGCGCGGGCTTCATGGCCGCGGGCTACGCGCGCGCCTCGGGCCAGGTGGGCGTGGCCATCGTCACCTCCGGCCCCGGGGCCACCAACATGGTGACGCCGGTGCGCGACGCGATGGCCGATTCGATTCCGCTGGTGGTGATCTGCGGCCAGGTGCCCACCTCGTCGCTGGGCAGCGACGCGTTCCAGGAGGCGCCGGTCAGCAACATCATGGGGGCCTGCGCCAAGCATGTGTTCCTCGTCACCGACGCCGCGCAACTGGAGGCCACGCTGCGCACCGCGTTCGAGATCGCGCGCAGCGGCCGCCCCGGCCCGGTGGTGGTGGACGTGCCGAAGGACGTGCAGAACGCCACGCTGCGTTTCGACGGCGCCTGCCGCCTGGCCATCCCCGGCTACCGCGCGCGCCTGCGCGCCGTGGAGGACGCGCGGCTGGACGACGAGGCTTGCGCCGCGTTCTTCGCCGCGCTGGCGCAGGCCAGGCGTCCGCTGATCTACGCCGGCGGCGGCGTGATCGCGGCGGAGGCGGCGGTGGCGCTGCGCGTGTTCGCCGACGCGTTCGGCCTGCCGGTCACCACCACCCTGATGGGCCTGGGCGCGTACGACAGCACCGACCCGCTGGCGCTGCACATGCTGGGCATGCACGGCACCGCCTACGCGAACTACGCGGTGGAGGACTGCGACTTCGTGTTCGCGCTGGGCGCGCGCTTCGACGACCGCGTGGCCGGCGTGCCCGGCAAGTTCGCGCCGCGCGCGAAGTTCATCGCGCAGATCGACATCGACCCCGCCGAGATCGGCAAGGTGAAGCCGGTGGACTGGCACCACGTGGGCCCACTGCGTCTCGCGCTGGAACGCCTGACCCGCTACGGCCAGGGCCACGGCATCCGCCCCGCGCTGGACGACTGGCACGCCCATGTCACCGCCCTGAAGCACAGGCACGCGATGGGCTACGACCGCGCGAACGCGCTGATCCAGCCACAGGCGGTGATCGAGGCGATCAACCGCCACGCCAAGGGCCGCGCCGTCGTCAGCACCGGCGTGGGCCAGCACCAGATGTGGGCGGCGCAGTACTTCGACTTCCGCGCGCCGCGGCAATGGCTCACCTCCGGCTCGATGGGCACGATGGGCTTCGGCCTGCCCGCGGCGGTCGGCGCGCAATTCGCGCGGCCCGACGCGCTGGTGATCGACATCGACGGCGACGCCAGCATCCGCATGAACCTCGGCGAGCTGGAAACCGTCACCACCTACGGCCTGCCGCTGAAGGTCGTCGTGCTCAACAACAGCGGCGACGGCATGGTGCGGCAATGGCAGAAGCTGTACTTCGGCCGGCGCTTCGCCGCCTCCGACAAGAGCCTGCACAAGAAGGACTTCGTGCTTGCCGCGCAGGCCGACGGCTTCGAATGGGCACGGCGGCTGGACGACAAGGCGCAACTGGAATCCGCCATCGCCGATTTCCTCGCTTTCGACGGCCCGGCTTTCCTGGAAGTGGTGATCGACCCCGACGCCGGCGTGTATCCGATGGTGGGGCCGGGCGCGACCTACGCGCAGATGATCACCGGGGAGTTCATCGCCTCGCGCCATGCCACGCCCACCGAAATGAACGAGGTTCCACCCACCTCGATGTTCTGAAAACTCCGTTCGCGCTGAGCGTAGCTTGCGCCAGCAAGCGAAGTCGAAGCGCCGCCCGCGGCGGCCCTTCGACTTCGGCCCTCCGGGCCTACGCTCAGGGCGAACGGCAAGTTCCAACCATGAAAGGTTTGCGGAGCCATGCCATGAGACACACCCTGTCCATCCTGCTGCAGAACGAATCCGGCGCGCTGGTGCGCGTGGCCGGGCTGTTCGCCGCGCGCCACGTCAACATCGACGCGCTCACCGTGGCGACCACCCACGACCCGGCGATGTCGCAGCTCACCCTGGTGATGCACGGCGACGAGGGCACGCTGGAACAGATCCTGCGCCAGCTGCGCAAGCTGGTGGACGTGCTGGATGCGAGCAGCCTGTCGCTGGTGGGCAGCCGCGACGGCAGCCGGCTCGCCGCCACGCCGGCATGAACGCACGGCTCGCCGCACATGCGGAAGTAGACGAAGCACCGTCCGACCTGGACCTGCTGCGCCGCACGCTGGCCGCGCGCGTGTACGAGGTGGCGCGCGAGACGCCGCTGGAACCCGCCGGGCTGCTGTCCACGCGCCTCGGCAACCGCGTGCTGCTGAAGCGCGAGGATCTGCAGCCGGTGTTCTCGTTCAAGCTGCGCGGCGCCTATAACCGCATGGCCGCGCTGGGCACTGCCGAACGGGCGAACGGCGTGATCGCCGCCTCGGCCGGCAACCACGCGCAGGGCGTGGCGCTGGCGGCGGCGAAGCTCGGCATCCGCGCGGTGATCGTGATGCCAGTGACCGCGCCGCAGGTGAAGGTGGACGCGGTGCGCCGCTTCGGCGGCGATTTCGTGGAAGTGTTGCTGGCCGGCGACTCCTACAGCGACGCCCAGGCCGCCGCCGCGCGCCTGCAGGCCGAGCGCGACCTGGTGTTCGTGCATCCCTTCGACGATCTCGACGTGATCGCCGGCCAGGCCACCGTGGGTATGGAACTGCTGCGCCAGTCGTCCACGCCGCTGGACGCGGTGTTCGTGCCGGTGGGCGGCGGCGGCCTGCTTGCCGGCGTCGCCAGCTGCATCAAGACGCTGTCGCCGCAGACCAGGGTGATCGGCGTGCAGGCGGACGATTCTGACGCGATGGCGCGCTCGCTGGAAGACGGTACGCGCGTGGCACTCGACGAGGTGGGCCTGTTCGCCGACGGCACCGCGGTGAAGCAGGTGGGTGCACTCACCTACGCGCTGTGCCGCCGCCACGTGGACGAGATGCTGCGCGTGGACGGCGACGCGCTGTGCGCCGCGATCCGCGACGTCTACCAGGAAACCCGCAGCGTGCCCGAGCCCTCCGGCGCGCTGGCGCTGGCGGGGCTGAAGCAGTACGCCGCCACCCACAAGCTGCAGGGCAAGACGCTCGCCGCGATCATTTCCGGCGCGAACATGAACTTCGAACGCCTGCGCTTCGTGGCCGAGCGCGCCGAGGCCGGCGAGCAGCGCGAAGCGCTGTTCGCGGTGACCATTCCCGAAGAACGCGGCAGCTTCCGCCGCTTCTGCGCCGCGCTGGGCCGGCACAACATCACCGAGTTCAACTACCGCATCGGCGACGCGCGCCAGGCGCACATCTTCGTCGGCGTGCAGACCGCCAGCCGCGACGAGCGCGCGGCGCTGGCTGCGGCATTCCGTGCGCAAGGCTTCGCCGTGCTCGACCTCACCGACGACGAGCTGGCCAAGCTGCACCTGCGCCACATGGTGGGCGGCCGCTCGCCGCTGGCGCAGGACGAGCGGCTGTACCGCTTCGACTTCCCCGAGCGCCCCGGCGCGCTGCCCGACTTCCTCGCCCGCCTGCACCCGGACTGGAACATCAGCCTGTTCCACTACCGCAACCACGGCGCCGACCACGGCCGCATCCTGGTCGGCATCCAGGCGCCGGCCGACGAGCATCCCACGCTGCGCCGCTTCCTCGCCACGCTGGGCTACCCGCACTGCGACGAGAGCGACAACGCCGCCTACCGGCTGCTGCTGCGCAGCTGACCCCGACGACCATCCACACCCCTGTCCCCGGAGCCTGAAACACATGCCTGCCTATCGTTCCCGCACCAGCACCCACGGCCGCAACATGGCCGGTGCCCGCAGCCTGTGGCGCGCCACCGGCATGAAGGACGGCGACTTCGGCAAGCCGATCATCGCGGTGGCCAACAGCTTCACCCAGTTCGTGCCGGGCCACGTGCACCTGAAGGACCTCGGCCAGCTGGTGGCGCGCGAGATCGAGGCCGCCGGTGGCGTGGCCAAGGAATTCAACACCATCGCGGTGGACGACGGCATCGCGATGGGCCACGGCGGCATGCTGTATTCGCTGCCCTCGCGCGAGCTGATCGCCGACAGCGTGGAATACATGGCCAACGCGCACTGCGCCGACGCGCTGGTGTGCATCTCCAACTGCGACAAGATCACCCCCGGCATGCTGATGGCGGCGATGCGCCTCAACATCCCCGCCGTGTTCGTCTCCGGCGGTCCGATGGAATCCGGCAAGACGCAGATGAAGGGCGTGGACCGCTCGCTGGACCTGATCGACGCCATGGTGGCCGCCGCCGACGACAGCTACAGCGATGCCGAGGTGGCGACGCTGGAACGCTCGGCCTGCCCCACCTGCGGCTCCTGCTCGGGCATGTTCACCGCCAATTCGATGAACTGCCTCACCGAGGCGCTGGGCCTGGCGCTGCCCGGCAACGGCTCGGTGCTGGCCACGCACGCCGACCGCGAGCAGCTGTTCCGCCAGGCCGGCTGCCGCATCGTCGAGCTGGCCCGCCGCTGGTACGAACGCGACGACGCCAGCGCGCTGCCGCGCACCATCGCCAACCGCGCCTCGTTCGAGAACGCGATGAGCCTGGACATCTCGATGGGCGGCTCCACCAACACCGTGCTGCACCTGCTGGCGGCGGCGCGCGAGGGCGGCGTGGATTTCACCATGGCCGACATCGACCGCCTCTCCCGTCGCGTGCCCTGCCTGTGCAAGGTGGCGCCGTCGAAGGCCGACGTGCACCTGGAGGACGTGCACCGCGCCGGCGGCATCATGGCCATCCTCGGCGAGCTCGACCGCGCCGGCCTGATCGACGCCAGCCGTCCCACCGTGCATGCGCCCACGCTGGACGACGCGCTGGCGCAATGGGACATCCGGCGCAGCAACGACGAGGCGGTGCACACCTTCTACCGCGCCGCGCCCGGCGGCGTGCCCACGCAGGTCGCCTTCAGCCAGTCCTCGCGCTTCAAGAGCCTGGACACCGACCGCGAGCACGGCGTGATCCGCTCGGCCAAGACGCCCTACAGCCACGACGGCGGCCTCGCCGTGCTGTTCGGCAACCTCGCGCCGGAAGGCTGCATCGTGAAGACCGCGGGCGTGGACGATTCCATCCTCGTCTTCCACGGCACCGCCAAGGTCTACGAAAGCCAGGAAGCGGCGGTGAGCGGCATCCTCGGCAACAAGGTGAAGCCCGGCGACGTGGTGGTGATCCGCTACGAAGGCCCGCGCGGCGGCCCCGGCATGCAGGAGATGCTCTACCCCACCAGCTACCTGAAGTCGAAGGGCTTGGGCAAGGTTTGCGCGCTGATCACCGATGGCCGTTTCTCCGGCGGCACGGCAGGCCTGTCCATCGGCCACGTCTCGCCCGAGGCGGCCGAAGGCGGTCTGATCGCCCTGGTCGAGGACGGCGACCCCATCGCCATCGACATCCCGAACCGCCGCATCCAGCTCGACCTGCCCGACGAGCTGCTTGCTGCACGCCGCGACGCGATGGAAGCGCGCGGCCGCGATGCGTGGAAACCGCAAGGCCGCGTACGCCCGGTTTCAGTCGCGCTGCAGGCCTATGCGGCATTGGCCTCGAACGCTGCCAACGGCGCGGTGCGCGACTTGGGCCGGCTCGGTGCGGCGCATTCCGCCGCAACGGCCGACTGAGCGGCCTGCGGTCGTCGCGGCCCTTGCCACTGGACGGGGCCGCGACGGGTGGAGTACCCACTTGCTCCACTACCGCAGCCGGGGTGCCGACTACCTGCCGCATACTGCATGCCGGTACCCCGTCAGGTCATGGCCGCCGTGAAAGTGCGCTCCGACCCCGGTTTCCCCTTACGTCCGCTCCGCCAACCCCTCATCCATCGAGCCGCCGCCGTCAAGTTCGAACACATGGTTGTCGTAGTCGGTGAAGTACAGCGCGGAGTCTTCGCGCGCCATGAAATATTCCACGCCGAACGCGACCAACTTCGCGGCATAACCCGGCAGTTCGGCCTTCTCGACCTCGAAGGCGATGTGGTCGCCGTTGCGGACGGACGGCCCTTCGCCCTGGCGCAGCACGAACCAGACACCGCCGAACCTGGCCAGCGACTGGCGATGGCCGTCGTCGTCCGCATCGCTTATCACGCGCGCGCCAAACACGCCGGCGAACAGTTCCGCGGTACGCGCGGGGTCACAGACGATCAACGCGATATGGCTGATCGACTCGGGCATGGCACGGCTCCCAGGACAGGTGGAATGGAACCTGGCGCATAGCGTACGCCACACCGGGACTTGCGCCACACCGGGGCTGCCGGCATGTCGAGGCCCCCGGTCGGCCGGCCCGGTCACGGTACCCGGGTCGGGCCGCCACGCTAAACTCGCCGGATGGCTCCGACCTCCCGCAAGCGCCAGCGACGCACTTCACCCCCCCCCACCGCCTCGCGTCCGCGGGCCACCGCCGCGACCGGTCGGGCGTCGCCGGTACGCCCCGCCGACAGCTCCACCCGCGCGTCGCGCACGCTGGACTGGCTGCTGCAGTGGCTGCCGCCGCGCCATCGCGAGAAGGCCCGCGACTACCTGGTGCTGACCCGCATGGATCGCCCGATCGGCGCACTGCTGCTGCTGTGGCCGACGTGGTGGGCGCTGTGGCTGGCGGCGGGCGACTGGCCACCGCTGAAGCCGCTGGCGATCTTCACGCTGGGCGTGTTCGCGATGCGCGCGGCGGGCTGCGCGATCAACGACTACGCCGACCGCAAGCTGGACCCGCAGGTGGCGCGCACCGCCGGCCGGCCGATCGCCAGCGGGCGGGTGACGCCGCGCGAGGCCCTGATCGTGTTCGCCTCGCTGCTGGTGTTCGCCTTCATCCTCGTGCTTTTCACCAACGCGCTGACGATCAAGCTGTCCTTCGCCGGCGCGGCGCTGGCGGCGATCTATCCGTTCACCAAGCGCTGGACCTACCTGCCGCAGGTGGTGCTGGGCGCGGCGTTCGGCTGGGCCATCCCGATGGCGTTCGCGGCGGTGGCAGGCACGGTACCGCCGCTGGGCTGGCTGCTGTTCATCGCCAACATCCTGTGGTCGGTGGTGTACGACACCGAGTACGCCATGGTGGACCGCGACGACGACCTCAAGGTGGGCGCGAAATCCACCGCGATCCTGTTCGGCGACGCCGACCTGCCGATCCTCGGCATCCTGATGGCCACCCTGCTGCTGGCGATGCTGTTCGTGGGCCAGCGCGCGCACCTGGGCTGGCCGTACTGGCTGGGTCTGCTGGTCGCCACGGGCTTGTTCGCCTACCAGCTCTGGCTGATCCGCAAGCGCGAACGCGGCCCCTGCCTTGCCGCCTTCCGCCACAACAACTGGTGGGGACTGGCGGTGTGGATCGGCATCGTGCTGGCGCTGGCGGTACGGTAGGAGCGGCTTCAGCCGCGATGCCCCTGTGCCGCCGGTCGCGGCTGAAGCCGCTCCTACGCCTTCGGCGACGGTGCCCGCGCCAGCGCCCACACGTCGACCTGCTGCACACCGGCGCGCTTCAGCACCCGTGCGCATTCGGCCAGGGTGGCGCCCGTGGTCATCACGTCGTCGAGGATCGCCGCGTGCGCGGGCAATGCGATGCCGGGGCGCACGACGAAGGCGCCGCGCACGTTGCGGCGGCGCGCGGCAGCATCGAGTTCGGTCTGCGCCGCGGTGCCGCGGCTGCGCAGCAGCACATCGTGGCGCAGCGGCACGCCGAGCTGGCGCGCCAGCGGCTTCGCCAGTTCCAGCGCCTGGTTGTAGCCGCGCTGGCGCAGGCGCGCACGATGCAGCGGCACCGGCAGCAGCAGCCCGGGTTTCGGCAGCGGCATGTTCTCGCGTTGCCATAGCGTGGCCAGCGCGCGGCCGGCAGCAAGGTCGCGGCCGAACTTGAAGCGCGACTCCAGCCGATCCAGCGGCCAGCCGTAGCGGAACGGCGCCCACGCCGCGTCCCACGGCGGCGGGTGGCGCTGGCATTCGCCGCACAGCGCGGCGGGCACGGGCAACGGCAGGGCACAACGCGCGCAGCAGCTGCGGTTGCGCGGCAATTCCGCGGCGCAATCGGCGCACAGGTCCACGCCGTGCCCGCCTCGGGCGCCGCAGAGCAGGCAGCGCAGCGGCAACAGCCAGTACTGCAACCCGCGCCACGGTTGGAGCCATGCTTCCTTGCCGATCATCGCCATGCCTTCCTTGCTGGACGAGTCGATGGTAGCGGCAGCCTTCGTCAACCTCGATACCCGTGCGAACGGTTGACGCATATCGGCAGGCCGCCCACACTTCGCGGCCTCTGCCACGGAGCCTCCCCATGCCCGAAGCCCTGATCCGCCACGACTGGAGCCGCGACGAAGTCGCCGCGCTGTTCGCGTTGCCGTTCAACGAGCTGCTGCATCACGCGCATACCGTGCACCGCGCACACCACGATGCGAACGCGGTGCAGGTATCCACCCTGCTCTCGATCAAGACCGGCGGCTGTCCCGAGGACTGCGCCTATTGCCCGCAGGCGGCGCGCTACGACACCGGCGTGCAGGCGCAGAAGCTGATGGAGGTCGACGACGTGCTGGCACGCGCCAGGGCCGCCAAGGCCGCCGGCGCCAGCCGCTTCTGCATGGGCGCGGCATGGCGCGGGCCGAAGGACCGCGACATCCCCAAGGTCGCGGAGATCGTTCGCGCGGTGAAGGACCTGGGACTGGAAACCTGCGCCACCCTGGGCCTGCTCGGCGACGGCCACGCGCAACAGCTCAAGGATGCCGGCCTCGACTACTACAACCACAACATCGACAGCGCGCCGGAGTTCTACGGCGAGATCATCCACACCCGCGAATACCAGGATCGCCTGCAGACGCTGGAACAGGTGCGCGACGCCGGCCTGAAGACCTGCTGCGGCGGCATCGTCGGCATGGGTGAGACGCGCGCGCAGCGCGCCGGCCTGCTGCAGGCGCTGGCCAACCTGCCCGAGCACCCGCACTCGGTGCCGATCAACCAGCTGGTGCCGGTGCCGGGCACGCCGCTGGCGAACGCGGAGAAGCTCGACCCGTTCGAGTTCGTGCGCACCATCGCGGTGGCGCGCATCCTGATGCCGCTGTCCATCGTGCGTCTTTCCGCGGGTCGCCAACAGATGGACGACGCGGTGCAGGCACTGTGCTTCCATGCCGGCGCCGGCTCGATCTTCTACGGCGAGAAGCTGCTCACCACCGGCAACCCCGACACCGAGCACGACCGCGCGCTGTTCCGCCGCCTCGACCTGCACGCGATGGAAGTGGTGGTGGAAGCGGGCACGGTGCACGCGGACATCATGGAAGCCGCGCCGGCAGGTTGCGGGCATGGGTGCGGGTGCAGTGCGGCGGCCTGATTTTCCTGTCCCCCTCTCCACCAGACGAAGCCTGGGAGAGAGGGCCGGGGAGAGAGGGTGCTTCTCGCCCCTGCCTCGCCCATGACCAGCAAAGCCCCCCTCCCCCCAATCCTCTCCCCCAGCGGCTATGCCGCTGGGGGAGAGGGAGCAAGAGCCGACTTGCTCCACCGTCTGGCCATCCAGACGTCCGGACGGGAGCACGCCAGGCTGCGCCGTCGGCTGCGTACCATCGAACACGCGGAAGGCCCGTGGCTGGAAAGCGGGGGCCGCCGCCTGCTCGGTTTCTGCAGCAACGACTACCTGGGGCTGGCGCAGCATCCGCAACTGATCGCCGCGCTGAAACGCACGGCCGATGACGAAGGCGTGGGCAGCGGATCGGCACACCTGATCTGCGGCCATCGCCGCGAGCACGCGCAACTGGAAGAGGCGCTGGCCGAATGGACCGGACGCGAGCGTGCGCTGCTGTTCTCCACCGGCTACATGGCCAACCTCGGCACGATGCAAGCGCTGCTCGCACGCGAAGACGTGTGTGTGCAAGACAAGCTCAACCACGCCTGCCTGCTGGATGGCTCGCGGCTCGCAGGCGCCGAACTGAAGCGCTATTCGCATGCCGACGTCGAGGCCGCCGCGCGCCAGCTGCGCAGCCGCCCGCAGGCTGCCGCACTGCTCGCCACCGACGGCGTGTTCAGCATGGACGGCGACGTGGCGCCACTCGCCGCGCTCGCCGCGCTGTGCGCGCGCGAACATGCCACGTTGATGGTGGACGACGCGCACGGCCTCGGCGTGCTGGGCGCGGATGGCGCGGGCAGCGTGCGTGCCGCCGGCCTCGGCCAGCACGACGTGCCGGTGCTGATGGCCACGCTGGGCAAGGCATTGGGCGGCAGCGGCGCTTTCGTGGCCGGCTCGGCCACGCTGATCGACGGACTCGTGCAGTTCGCCCGTCCCTATGTCTACACCACCGCGATGCCGCCGGCGCTGGCCGCGGCGGCCGGCACCGCGGTGGCGATCGCACGCAACGAGAACTGGCGCCGCGAAAAACTGCAGGCACTGATCGCCCGCTTCCGCACCGGCGCGGCACAGCTCGGCCTGCCGCTGATGGATTCGCCCAGTGCGATCCAGCCGTTGCAGCTGGGTGATGCACAGGCCGCGCTGGAGGCTGCGCAATGGCTGGAACAACGCGGCCTGCTGGTCACCGCGATCCGCCCACCCACGGTGTCGCAAGGCCAGGCGCGGCTGCGCATCACGCTCTCGGCGGCGCACGAGGACGAACACGTCGACCAATTGCTGGATGCGCTGGCCACGCTGCCGAAACCGGCCGCCACGGGCGGCCCCGTATAATGGCGAGTCGTTTGGCCGCCTTTTCCGCATGAACATCGTCAACCTCTCCGCCTACCGCTTCGTCGCGCTGGACGACCTGCCCGCACTGCGCGAACGCGTGCGCGAACGCGCCGCCGCGCTGGCATTGAAGGGCACCGTGCTGCTCGCGCCCGAGGGCATCAACCTGTTCCTCGCCGGCCCGCGCGAGACGGCGGATGCCTTCATGGCGTGGCTGCGCAGCGACCCGCGCTTTGCCGGACTGGAAGCGAAGGAATCGCTGTCCGACGACGTGCCTTTCGGCCGCCTGCGCGTGCGGCTGAAGAAGGAGATCATCACCATGCACATGCCGGCGATCCGCCCCGAAGGCGGCCGCGCGCCGGCGGTGGACGCGCCCACGCTGAGGCGCTGGCTGGACCAGGGCCACGACGACGACGGCCGCGACGTGGTGATGCTGGACACCCGCAACGACTACGAAACCGACGTGGGCCGCTTCGCGCAGGCAGTGGACTACCGCCTCGCCAGCTTCACCGGCTTCCCCGCCGCCGTGGCCGCCGACCGTGCGCGTTTCGCGGACAAGACTGTGGTGTCGTACTGCACCGGCGGCATCCGCTGCGAGAAGGCCGCGCTGCACATGCAGGAGCTGGGCATCGAGCACGTTCACCAGCTCGAGGGCGGCATCCTGAAATACCTGGAACTCACCGACGGCGCGCACTGGCAGGGGGACTGCTTCGTGTTCGACGGGCGCGGGGCGGTGGGACCGGATCTGCTCCCTGCGGGCGAACTCCCTCTCCCCTCCGGGGAGAGGGCTGGGGTGAGGGGCGGCTCTTGCGATGAACCCGCATCAAAGCCGGCTCTGAGCAACATTCCCGCGAGCACCCACCCCTCACCTCAATCCTCTCCCCGGAGGGGAGAGGAAGCGAACGCAAAAGGCGCTTCACCCCATTGGGGCGGGGCATGAGCCTGCACATCGAAAAACTCGGCAGCGGCCCCGTCCCCCTCGTGCTGCTGCACGGCTGGGCGATGCACGGCGGCGTGGTGGCGCCGCTGGTCGACGCGCTCGCCGATCGCTGCACGCTGCACGTGGTGGACCTGCCCGGCCACGGCTGGTCGCGCGGCTGCGGGCTGCCGCTGGAGCCCTCCGCCTGCGCCGCGGCGATCGCCGCCGCCACGCCGCCGGCGATCTGGCTGGGCTGGTCGCTGGGCGGGCTGATCGCGCTGACCGCGGCGCTGGAACAGCCGCAGCAAGTGCGCGGCCTCGCGATGCTGTGTGCCACGCCGCGATTCGTGCGCGACGACAGCTGGCCCTGGGGCAGCGATGCGACTCTGGTGCACCAGCTCGCGCTGGATCTGGAAACCGATTACCACGCCACCATCGACCGCTTCCTTTCGCTGGAAGCGATGGGCAGCGCCGATCCGCGCGCCGCGCTGCGCCACCTGCGCGACATCGCTTTCGCCCGCGGCGAACCCGACCTGCGCGTGCTGCAGGAGGGCATCCGCATCCTTGAAACGAACGACCTGCGCATGCAACTGCCTTCACTGCGCCAGCCCAACGCATGGATCGCCGGCCGCCGCGACCGGCTGGTGCATCCGCAAGCCATGGAGTGGTCGGCGCAGCAGTCGCGCGGCTACTACATGCAGATCGAACATGCCGGCCACGCACCATTCGTCGCGCATGCCGGCGCAGTGGCGCAGACGCTGCAGCCCTTGCTGGACAGCTTCCATGAGTGATTTCCACCTCGACCGCACCCAGGTGCGCCGCAACTTCGGCCGCGCCGCGCGCAGCTACGAACAGCACGACGCATTGCAACGCGAAGTGCAGCAGTCGCTGCTGGATCGCCTCGGCTTCTACCTGGAAACACCCACACGCGTGCTCGACGTGGGTGCCGGCACCGGCCGCGGCACGGCGTTGCTGAAGCAGCGCTACGCCAAGGCCGAGGTGATCGCGGTCGATCTCGCGCTGCCGATGCTGCGCGCGGCGAAGGCGCACAGCGGCTGGCTCAAGCCATTCCGCCGCGTCTGCGCCGAGGCCACGGCGCTGCCCTTCCCCGACCACAGCGTGGACGTGCTGCACTCCAACCTGTGCTTCCAGTGGATCGACGACCTCGCCGCGCTGTTCGGCGAATGCTGTCGCGTGCTGAAGCCCGGCGGCCTGCTCGTGTTCTCCACCTTCGGCCCCGACACGCTGAAGGAGCTGCGTGCAGCCTGGGCCGCGGTGGACGGCCACTCCCACGTCAGCCGCTTCCTCGACATGCACGACATCGGCGACGCGATGCTCAATGCGGGCCTGCGCGACCCGGTGCTCGACGTCGATCGCTACACGCTCACCTACAGCGAGCCGCGCAAGCTGCTGGAAGAACTGCGCGGACTGGGCGCCACCCATGCCGATGCCGCACGTGAACGCCACCTCACCGGCAAGTCGCACTACCGCGCGATGCTCGCCGCCTACGAGGCGATGCGCGTGGACGGCCGCATTCCCGCCACCTGGGAAGTGGTGACCGCCCACGCCTGGGGGCCGCCGCCAGGCCAGTCCCGACGCCTCCCCGGCGGTGGCGAGGTGGCCAGTTTCTCGCTCAGCAGCCTGCGCGGTTCGCGGCGGCGCTGAGGTTCCATTTTGCCACCACCGCGCTCCCCTGCGCGGACATCCACCCCGATGTCCGCGCGGTGCCGGCGAGGATTGGCGTGTATCGCGTGACATACTGAAAAGCGGTTGCGTGCGCCGACGTACCCACGTCGCTTTCCCTGCAATGCCCGGGCACGCAGGTCATCGCGCCGCGGCGCTGAAATCCACCACGGCGTTGGCATCGGGCCATTCGTTCTCGCGCACCGCCGCTCCCTGCGCAGGCGCCCGGCTGCTGCCGAGCTTCGAAATATCGTCGTACCGGCCCAATTGCCGGAAGCTCCGGATCTCGAACGGCACGCCTTCGGCATCGAGAGGCGAGTCGCCATCGGCCACGTGGAAATGCAGGTGCGGCCCCGTGGATTCGCCGGAGAATCCGAGCGACCCCAGCACCTGTCCCGTCGTCACCTTGTCGCCCGCGTGAACCCGGATACTGCCCTTCCTGAGATGTTCGTAGAAAGCGAATCGGCCGTCCGGAAGTCGCAGCGTCACGTAATTGCCGGCATCTTCCGCCGGCAGATGCGCGGTGCGCTGCGATATCTTCAAGGGCTCGTCCATGCCGTCGCGCACCGCCGCCACGGATGCATCGGCCACGGCCAGCACATCGTCGCCGTAGCCATATGCCTCGCTGGCGATGTCGGGATCGCCGCCCGTCGTACGGCCATTGCCGTCCACCTTGACCCAGTCGATGGCAAAGCGCCCGGGCAGTCGCGCGCGGCCCGCCACGGCATAGAACACGCGCCGATGCCCGCGCGGCCATGCGGCACTGTGTATGGCGACCCACGGGCCGCCGCGGAGCGGCGGCGCGATCAGCGATGGCTTGTGCCTGTCCAGCGACAGCGGACCCGCGCTGATGGTCGACGTGGCCCCGGTGGACACAACGGCATAGTCGATCTCGTGCCGTATCGCCCCCTTCAGCGATCCCAATGGCACCGTGAAATCCATGAACACCACGGCCCGCTGCCCGGGATCGATGAATTTGCGTTCCCCGGGCTTCGCTGCCGCGCCGCCCACAACGGCGGTGGCCGCCGCCAGCGCGTCGCCGGAAAGCCGGATTACCGGCTGACCGTTCCTGGCGTCCAGCACGGCAATACGGCTTATCTCCAATCGGTCGCTGGAGAAATTCGTCAAGTGGATTTCATAGCTGACCAGTTGCTGCCCATGGACCTTGACCGACATGGGCAGCACAGGGACTTCCACGGCGAAGCCGTTGCGGACCGCCGGTTCCCGCGCGTCCACGCGCAACGCAAATGTCAGAGCAGCTGCAAACACCAGCGTTGCGAACCATCGTCCCATGGCATCCTCATCGGGTCATGTGCTTGCCGCCGGAGCAAGCGCGGCCTCACGCGCACTTCGCGGCAATGGCGGCAGAACTGCCCGTGCAGGTCATCAAGACCCGGCAACAGCTCTTCCCTGCCGTCGAACGTTACTTCGAACACGGGCGCTTTGCTCCATGACCAATGGCCGACTCCGACCACGGACGATCGGTGGAGGGCCGGCGGGGTACTGGATCACCCGTGTCCTTGCCCGGCAATGGGCTCGCAGCCCGACCCGCGGAGGAAGCTCATGTCCCGTGGTCGAAGAAGCACTGGTGCGTGACCCTGCGGCTTCTTCATTCGACGCGTGCCTTGGCCACGCGCCACCGGCCGCCGCTCAATTCACCAGCGGCTCGGCCACCGGCTTGCGCACGCTGAGCGCCGTGCCCGCCGCGGCCACGATGATCGCCGCGATCGCCAGCCACTGCAGCAGGCTGAGCCGCTCGCCGAGCAGCGCCACGCCGGCCAGTGCCGCGAACGCCGGCTCCAGACTGAGCAGGGTGCCGAAGCTGCGCGTCGGCAGCCGCGTCAGCGCCACCATCTCCAGCGAATACGGCAAGGCGGAACTGAGCAGGGCCACACCCAGCGCGAACGGCAACAGCGCCGGATTGAACAGTGCGCTGCCGGCGTGTGCCACGCCCACCGGGATCGCCAGCAGCGCTGCGATCGAGGTGCCCCAGGTCACCGCATCGCCGCCATGTGCACTGCCCGCGCGCTGGCCCAGCACGATGTAGCACGCCCAGCCCACGCCCGCGGCCAGTGCGTACAGCACGCCGACCGGATCGAGCGCATGCGTCCGTCCGCGCAGCGGCAGCAGCAGGAGCAGGCCCGCCACCACCAGCGCGATCCAGATGAAATCCTGCAGGCGGCGCGAGCCGAACAGGGCCAGCGCCAACGGCCCGGTGAACTCCAGCGCCACTGCGATCCCCAGCGGGATCGTGCGCAGCGACATGTAGAACACCAGGTTCATCATGCCGATCGACAGACCGTAGCCCCACAGCGCACGCAGGTCGCGGCCGCGCTGCCACGTGCGCCACGGCCGCCGCACCAGCAGCAGGATCAGCGCGCCCAGGCCCAGCCGGCAGGCCGTGGCGCCCTGTGCGCCGACCATGGGGAACAGCTGCTTGGCCAGCGCGGCGCCCAGCTGGTACGAGGCCATGCTGACCAGCAGCATGCCGACCGCGAGCAGCACGGAAGCACGGGAGGTGTGCGCGGACACGGGCGATGATAGTCGGGGAAGGAGCGCCATGATGCCTGCGCCCGTGCGCAAAGCCCACCCCGCCCACGGGCAAGGCCACCTACGCAGCAAACCCGTAGGAGCGCACCCTGTGCGCGATGGCTCTGGCGCTTCGACCGGAGCCAACGGCCATCGCGCCCAGGGTGCGCTCCTACGAGGCGTTCCTGGTCAAGTCATCCGTGCGAACAGGCTGCCGTTGGCGGGTAGGCGCAGGCGCTGGCGCTGGCCGTCCAGCGTGCCTGCCGCCAGGCCGTGGCCTTCGAGCGGCTGCAGTTTTTCCGGCAGCGGCAACGCGAATTCCACCGGTGCGGCGGACAGGTTGAACACGACCAGCACCCTCTCCTCGCCCAGCTCGCGCACGAAGGCCAGCACCGGCTCGGGGGTATCGAGGAAACGGATGGCGCCGCTGCGCAGCGCAGGCTGCCCGCGGCGCCAGCGCATGAAGCGGCGGTAACCGTTGAGCGCAGAGGCGGGGTCGCCCTGCTGGCGCGCCACATCCAGCGCGCGATGTTCGGGCGGCACCGGCAGCCACGGCGTGGTGCGGCTGAAGCCGGCGTGCTCGCCGTCGTCCCACGGCATCGGCGTGCGGCAGCCGTCGCGGCCCTTGAATTCGGGCCAGAACGCGATGCCGTAGGGATCGCGCAGCGCCTCGTAGGGCAGCTCCGCCTCGGTGAGCGCGAGCTCCTCGCCCTGGTACACGCAGACCGAACCGCGCAGCGAGCAGACCAGCGCGGTGAGCTGGTTCGCCATCGTGGCCGAGCCATGGCCATTGCCCCAGCGGCTGAGCACGCGCTCCACGTCGTGGTTGGAGATCGCCCAGCACGGCCAGCCTTCGACCATCTTCGCCTCCTGCGCGCGCACGGTGTCGCGGATGTAGGCGGCGCTGAAGTCGTCGGTGAGCAGCTCGAAGCTGTAGCCCATGTGCAGGCGGTGGCCGCTGGTGTATTCGGCCATCGTCGCCAGCGAATCCTCCGAAGAGATTTCGCCCAGCGTGCTGATGCCGGGATAGCGGTCCATCAGCGCGCGCAGATCCTGCAGGAACGCGAGGTTCTCGGGTCGCGTGTTGTTGTAGTAGTGGTATTGGAACGCGTACGGGTTGTCCGGACTGAAACCGCGCCCGGTGCGCTGCTCCTTCGGCTTCGCCGGGTTGTCGCGCAGTTGTGCGTCGTGGAAGCAGAAGTTGATCGAATCCAGCCGGAAGCCGTCCACGCCGCGATCCAGCCAGAAGCGCAGATTGTCCAGCACCGCCGCGCGCACTGCCGGGTTGTGGAAGTTGAGGTCGGGTTGCGCGGCGAGGAAGTTGTGCAGGTAGTACTGGCCGCGCCGCGGCTCCCAGCGCCAGGCCGGCCCGCCGAAGATCGACAGCCAGTTGTTGGGCGGCGTCCCGTCTTCCTTCGCGTCGGCCCACACGTACCAGTCGGCCTTGGGATTGTCGCGGCCCTGCCGGCTCTCCGCGAACCAGGCGTGCTCCGCCGAGGTGTGGCTGAGCACCTGGTCGATCATCACCTTGAGGCCGCGCGCATGCGCCTCGCCGAGCAGGCGGTCGAAGTCGGCCAGCGTGCCGAACAGCGGATCGACGTCGCAGGGATCGGCGATGTCGTAGCCGAAATCCGCCATCGGCGAGCGGAAGAATGGCGCGATCCAGATCGCGTCCACACCTAGCCCGGCCACGTAGTCGAGCCGCTCGATGATGCCGGGCAGGTCACCCACGCCGTCGCCGTCGGTGTCGAGGAAGCTGCGCGGGTAGATCTGGTAGATGACGGCTCCGCGCCACCACGGTGTGTCGGTCATTGCTGGACCCCATGACGTGAGGCAGGCGGCCTTCCGGGCCGCCTGTCGTCGAACGGCGCTCAGCTTAGTGGCAGGGCACACCGATCCCGCACAGTGCTGCATACGTATTCATGGATGCTGCAGCCGCGTCATGCGTTTGCAACAAATGGACGTCCAAACGAATCCATGCCAACCACGTCACCACGCACGGATGCAGGAGTGATGCGGCTTTGCACGCCGAGCGCGCCGCAGCGCCAGGGGGCGCGGCGGCGCGATGCTGCGACGCAGCGGAGGCGATTGTGCCGCGCCATGAATACGTATGCACGAATCGTTCACGTCGAAAACGCCGCCCTACCATGCAATCACGCGACGGGGGGCACGGGCGCAAGCCAGAGCTGACGACTGCCGTCGATGGAATCGCCGGACGGTTCACGCCGCGACAACGACAACGACCATTTCGTGGGGAGACGAGACATGTTGATGAAACACAAGCTGCTGGCCATGGCGATCGCGTCGGCCTGCCTCGGCATCTGTGCCGTGGCCAGCGCCGCCACCGCGCCGACGCCCGCCGCGCAGCAGCAAGACAGTCAGCAGAGCGCCAGCAGCAACCAGTCCGCCGACGCGAACTCCAAGTCCGACAAGACCAAGAAGGACAAGGAAAAGGCGAAGCAGATGCAGGCCGTGCAGGTGAACGGCTTCGTCAGCAGTATCGAGAACTCCACCGCGCTGAAGAAGAACGCCGACACCATCGTCGAGGCCGTTTCGGCCGAGCAGGTCGGCAAGCTGCCGGGCGCCTCCATCGCCGACGCGCTGGGCCGCCTGCCGGGCATCGCGGCGCAGGACGTGGACGGCCGCCCGCAGGTGCTGAACATCCACGGCCTCGGTCCCGACTTCTCCACCGTGCTGGTCAACGGCGGCCAGCAGGTCAGCACGAACAACAACCGTGACGTCGCGCTCGACCAGTACCCGTCGAGCTGGTTCGACAATGTGGTGGTGCACCTCTCGCCCGAGGCCGACCTGATCGGCCAGGGCATGGCCGGCACCACCGACATGCATACCATCCGCCCGCTGGACAAGAGCGGCCCCGAGGCGGCGGTGAACGCCAAGTACATCTGGAACAGCATGTCCCAGCTGGCCCCGGGCCCCGGCGTGGGCAACAGCGGCTACAACGTCAACGGTGTGTGGGTGGACCAGTTCGCCGACCACACCTTCGGCGTGACGCTGGGCGTGGACCTGGAGAACAACCCGACGCAGATCGAGCACCAGGCGCCGTGGGGCTACCTGGCTGACAGCAACGGCGACCAGGTGGTCGGCGGCTCGAAGAACTACGGCATCACCGACTCGATGAAGCGCAATGGCCTGCTGGCCACCTTCGAGTGGCAGCCGAACGAGCACTACACCAGCACGCTCGACCTCACCTACGACAACTTCAAGGAAACCCAGCAGGCCAAGGGCATGGAGCTGCCGTTCCTGTGGGGCACCGGCGCGATCCAGCCCAGCCCGGCCCTGGTTCCCGGCAATGTCGAGAACGGCTTCGTGCAGAGCGGCGTCTACCAGAACATCAATCCGGTGATCCGCAACGACTTCAACAGCACCACCGCGCGCGTCTACAACTTCAACTGGGACAACAAGTTCACGATCAACGAAGACTGGTCGATCGACGCCGATGCGAACTATTCGCGCGCCACCCGCCAGGACGTGAACCTGGAAAGCTATTCGGGCACCGGCTACTACTACGGCCCCGATGCACACTTGGACGCAGACGGCAACATCACAGGTAGTTCGCACGCTCCCAGTGGCGCCTTTGGCTTCAGTGAACTACCCGATGGCATGCTCTACGCCGTACCTTCGCTGAATTACACCCAAGGTATGGTGTTGACCGATCCAGAGGGCTGGGGCGCGGGCAACAAGGTAGTGCAGGCCGGCTTCATCAACGCGCCGCACACCGTCGATTGGCTGGCCAACTTCCGCATCGCGGTGGAGCGCGATTTCAGCAGCGGCCCGTTCTCCAGCATGAAGTTCGGCCTGTCGGATACCACCCGCACCAAGACCTACAACATCACCCAGGACTTCCTGACCCTGGGCGGCGGCAGCTTCACGAGCTCTAACACGCCCGTGCTGTCAGCACCGTTCAGCGGCAGCAACTGCAGCCCGCTGGCGTGGATGGGCATGGGTTCGGAGGAGTGCTACAACCCGTTCAGCCTGATCGACAACGGCACCCTGGTGGAAGTCCCCACCTTCATGTCGTCGCTGCCACTGCCGCCGAACTGGCGCGTGCGTGAGCGCGATTTCAACCCCTACCTGCAGTTCAACCTCGACACCAACCTGGGTGCCATCGCCCTGCGCGGCAACTTCGGTATCCAGATCGACCACACCAACCAGACCTCGGATGGCGAGCGCGTGGCACCCGGCAGCGCACTCACCGGTGGCCAGACCCAGCTGATCCCGGTGACCGGCGGCACCAGCTACACCCGCTACCTGCCCAGCGCCAACCTGATCTTCGGCTTCACCGACAACGACGACCTGCGTGTCAGCGCGGCACGCACCATGGCCCAGCCGCGCATGGATCAGATGAATGCCAGCCAGGCACCGAGCTACAACCCCACCTATCTGGAATCCACTAACCCGAACCAGGCCGCCTTCAGCTCCAGCGGCGGCAATGCCGCGCTGCTGCCCACCATGGCCGACAACTACAACATCAGCTACGAGCACTACTTCTCGGGCCCGATCGTCGGCGGCTACCAGTGCAACGACGCCGACTCGAAGAGCTCGGACCTGTGCCGCAACGGGGGCGGCGGCGGCTACGTCGCGGTGTCGGCCTACTTCCTGCACCTGTACAACTACATCGACCCGAACGCAGCCTACCTGTACGACTTCAGCGCGTTCATTCCGAACTACCTGACGCCGGCGCAGCAGGCCCAGCTCGGCACGCCGTACGGCATCGTCTCCGGTCCGACCAACGATGGCCGCGGCTTCATCCGTGGCGAAGAGGCCACCCTGAACCTGCCGTTCAACCTGCTCGTCCCGGCACTCGACGGCTTCGGCACCATCCTGACCGGCACCCACAACGACAGCTCGCTGGTGTACGGCGACAACCCCACGCCGATCACCGTGCCGGGCCTGTCGAAGTGGGTGGCCCACGGCACGCTGTACTACCAGCACAACGGCTTCGAGGCACGTGTCAGCGACGACTACACCTCCAGCTTCCTGGGTGAGGTATCGGGCATCAGCGCCTCGCGCATCGAGCAGACGCTGAAGGGCGGCAGCAGCTATGACGCACAGGTTAGCTACACGTTCAGCAGCGGCACCTTCAAGGGCCTGACCTTGATCGCGACGGGCACCAACCTGTCGAACAAGATCTTCTCCACCTACCAGAACAACGACCCGCGCCAGGTGCTGATCTGGGAACGCTACGGCCGCACCTATTCGCTGGGCGCCTCGTACAAGTTCCAGTAAAGCGCGGCTACGCGGTTCACTGTTTCTCCCCGATGCCCCGTTGCGTAACCAGCGGGGCATTTTTTTCTCCGTCGACGCGTTGCCGAAGGCGATGGCGCGATCACGAAAGCGGATATCCGGGTACGGCACCATGAACGATCGCTTTTCCATCCAGGACAATCACTCCGCCGCCCGCAGGAGTTGCCGATGATCCGTCGCCGCGCCGCCGCCTCGGCCCTGTTTTCCGCCCTGCTTGCGCTGGGCTGCGCCTTTGCGGCGCCTGCACAGCCCGCATCGCCCGCCGCCCCCGGGAACTCTGCTGCCCGGGCGCCTTCCGGCGTGTGGTACGAGATCTTCGTGCGCAGCTGGTACGACACCAACGGCGACGGCATCGGCGACCTCGACGGCGTCACCGCCAAGCTCGACTACCTGCAGTCGCTGGGCGTCAGCGGGATCTGGCTGATGCCGATCAATCCCTCGCCCAGCTACCACGGCTACGACGTCACCGACTACGAGGCGGTGAATCCGCAGTACGGCACGCTGGCCGATTTCCGCCGCCTGGCGGCCGAGGCGCACAAGCGCGGCATCCGCGTCATCATCGACATGGTGATCAACCACACCAGCAACCAGAGCCCGTGGTTCAAGGCCGCGCTGGATCCGAACAGCCCCTACCACGACTGGTACAGCTGGGCCGACAAGTACACCGACCTGGAAAGCGCCAGCGCCGCCGGCAGCCAGGCCTGGCATGCGGCGGGCAAGCAGCCGGGTCTTGAACAACATTATCTCGGCATCTTCGCCGCGGAAATGCCCGACCTGAACTACGACAACCCGGCCGTGCGCGCCGCGATGATCAAGGCCGGCCAGTTCTGGCTGAAGCAGGGCGCGGACGGCTTCCGCCTCGACGCCGCCCGGCATATCTACGAGAACTTCCCCTGGGACGTGGACGATCCCGTCGCGCTGGCGAAGAACCTCGACTGGTGGAACGCATATCGCCGCGGTCTCGACGCGGTGAACCCGCACACCTATCTGGTCGGCGAGGTGACCCAGCCCACGGCCACCGACCTGGCGCCGTACCTGAAACCGCTGGATGCGGTGTTCAACTTCCCGCTGGCGGTGCAACTGATCGACGCCGCGAAAAGCGAACGCAACCAGGGGCTCGGCCCCACCCTCGACCGCAGTTATGCCGCCTACGAAGCCGTCGGCGGCAAGGTCATCAAGGACGCCCCCTTCCTTTCCAACCATGACCAGGAGCGCGTGATGAGCCAGCTCGACGGCAATCCCCGCCACATGCGCACGGCCGCCGCGATGCTGCTCACGCTGCCGGGCGAACCGTACGTCTACTACGGCGAGGAGCTGGGTACGCTGGGCAAGAAGCCCGATCCCGCCTTGCGCGAGCCGATGCGCTGGGACCGCTCGACGAAGGCCAGGGGCGAAACCACCTGGGAAGCCGGCAACCCCGCCAACGGCGCAGCCGTCTCGGTCGAGGCCGAACAGGCCGACCCGCACTCGCTGCTGCATTACTACACGCAGCTGATCCACTGGCGCAGCGAGGTGCCCGCGCTGCGCAACGGCGGCTTCCGCGCCTACCCCGAGGCCAGCGACCACCTTGCCGCATGGGAGCGCACCGACGGCCGCGACACCGTGCTGGTGGTACACAACCTCTCCGGCCAGCCGCAGACGATGGCGCTGGACGCGCCCGGCGAACCGCATTTCAGCCACGTGCTGAAGCAGACCGGCCCCGGCGCGGCGATCCACGACAACACGCTGAGCGTGCCGGCCTATACCAGCGTGGTGCTGCAGTGATGGCCCGGCGCATGCTCGCCGCCGCGCTGGCCGCCGGCCTGCTGGCTTCCATGCCGGCGCTGTCCGCCACGGCACCGGCAGCCTCCGCCATGCACGTCGACACGCAGGGCGTGGCCTTCCGCCTGGGTGCCGAACAGGTTTCGATCCGTCTCGATGGCACGGGCGTGGTGCATGTGCAGGCGCTGCTCCCCGGTGCCACCGATGCGCATACGCTGGTGCTCGATCCGCACGCGAAGCCGGGCACCGTCGCCGATGCGCGCGTGCACGACGACGGCGCCGCGCTCACCCTCGCCAGCGACCAGCTCACCGCGGTCTGGCACAAGAGCGCCGGCACGCTGGAGCTGCAGGACGCGCAACACCATCCGCTGCTCACGCTCGACCTCGCCGCGCTGGCGCAGGGCCATGTCGTGCTGACCCATGCATCGGGCGACGCGCTGTACGGCATCGGCGGCTACGACAAGGACCAGGATGCCTCCGCCGGCCTGCTGCGCAGCGGCAGGCAGGTGGCCAAGGCCGGCGAGCAGGGTCATCCCGGCGCGCCGTTCGTGTGGAGCACCGCCGGCTACGGCGTGCTGGTGGACAGCGACGGCGCGGATTTCTCGCTCAAGGGCGGCCGCATCGACATCGCGGGCCTGTCCAAGCCGGCGCTGGATGTCTACCTGCTGGCCGGCGACCCGCAGCAACTGTTCGGCGAACTGGCCGACCTCAGCGGCCACGCGCCGCTGTTCCCGCGGTGGGCGAACGGCTTCATCAACAGCCAGTGGGGTATCGACGAGAACGAGTTCCGCCAGATCATCGCCACTTACCGCGCGAAGCACATCCCGCTGGACGCCTTCACCTTCGACTTCGACTGGAAGGACTGGGGCAATGACTGGGGCGAGTTCAGCTGGAATCCCGTGAAATTCCCCGACGGCCCCACCGGCAAGCTGAAGGCCGACATGGACATGCTCGGCGTGCACATGACCGGCATCATGAAGCCGCGCGTGCACGTCGACACCGTGGAAGGCCGTTACGCCACCGCGCACGACCTGTGGTTGCCCGGCGAGAAGGTCAGCCCCGACTACTTCTCGCACAAGCCGGTGAAGGACATCGACTTCGACAAGCCGGCCGCGCGCGCGTGGTGGTTCAACCCGCACCTGCAACACAGTTTCGACACCGGCATCGTGGGCTGGTGGAACGACGAGGCCGACACCACCAGGAGCGACACCCAGTTCCTCAACATGCAGCGCGCCACGTATGACGGCCAGCGCGCACATTCGAAGCTGCGCGTGTGGTCGATCAACCGCGACTTCTGGCTGGGCGCGCAGCGCTACGCCTACGGCCTGTGGTCGGGCGACATCCGGACCGGCTTCGCCAGCATGGCCGCGCAGCGTCCGCGCATGCTCAGCGCGATCGACGTGGGCGAGATGCAGTGGGGCATGGACGGCGGCGGCTTCGTCGGCCATCCGTCCGACGAGAACTATGCGCGCTGGATCGAGTTCGGCGCGTTCACGCCGGTGTTCCGCGTGCACGGCACCGAGGGCGAGAAGCGCCAGCCGTGGAAGTACGGCCCAGTGGCCGAGGCGGCGGCGACGCATGCGATCCGCCTGCGCTATGCGCTGCTGCCCTACATCTACAGCTACCAGCACCGTGCCAGCGTCGCCGGCGTGGGCCTGGTGCAGCCGTTGGCCTTTGCGTGGCCGCATGACCCGCAGGCGCGCAACGACGTGGGCGCCTGGCTGTTCGGCGACTGGCTGCTGGTGTCGCCGGTGGTCGAACAGGGCCAGACCACGAAGCGCATCTACCTGCCCGCCGGCTCCTGGACCGACTGGACCAGCGGCAAGGTCTACCGGGGCGGCCAGACCATAGCCTACCCGGTGGACGCGAAGACCTGGCGCGACATCCCGCTGTTCGTCCGCGCCGGCGCGATCATCCCCACCCAGCCGGTGATGGACTGGAGCAGCCAGCACCCGGTCGGCACGGTGAGCGTGGACGTGTTCCCCGCCGCCGAGGCCACCCATTTCGACTATTACGACGACGACGGCGAAACCTACGACTACACGGATGGCGCGTACTTCACGCAGCGCCTCGCCACGCAACGCAGCGGCGACACGGTGAACTTCAGCACCACGGCACCCGCGGGCAGCTACCACCCCGCGCTGCGCTACTGGCTGGTGCGCGTGCACGGCATCGCCTCCGCCACGGTCGATGCCGCCGGCCATGCGCTGCCCCATGCCGCGACGCCGGCCGCACTGGAAGCCGGCGACGGCGAGGGCTGGAGTACCGCCAGCGACCGCTACGGCCCGGTCACCGTGCTCAGGCTCGATGCCGGCGTCGCACGCACGCTGCGGCTGGCCGCGCACTGAGCCGTGACGGCGCCTTGCAAGAACAAGTGCATGGGCGTCTACACTGGCAGCAGATGCGCCTGCCTCCTCACCGGGCAAGCGCACCGGCCACGGTGGGCCGCTGACATGCGGGCGAAAGGCAGGCGCACGATGGCGCGGCCCGCCCGCCGCATCGATGGGAGATCGTCGTGAGCATCTTCAGCAGCCTGATGATTGCATTGACCGCCGCCGCGCACGGCCCGCTCTGGCACGACAGCCTGCACTGGCGGGGCCAGAGCGCCAGCATGACCATGCAGCCGGGTGGCGGCTTCCTGCTGCAGGCGGCACACGACAAGCGTGCGATCCCCGCGCCGCCCTGGGCCGTGCAGACCGCAAGCCCCCTGTTCGACGGCCTGTACGCGATGGCGCAGGACGACCTGCGCCAGGATTCGGTCGGCTCGATCCGCGACGACGCCTTCGACCATGGCCAGCCCATCCCCTGCACCTGCTTCGAGACCGGCGCGAAGTGGCATTACGTATGGACGCGCGACCTCTCCTTCGCGGTGGACCTGGGCCTCTGGCGTTTCGATGCCGTGCGCGCGCGCAACGGCCTGCGCTTCAAGCTCTCCGACAGCCGCGTGCCCGACGCTCCCAAGGGTCCGTTCGTGATGCAGGACACCGGCTCGGGCGGCAGCTGGCCGGTGAGTACCGACCGCGTGGTGTGGTTCCTCGGCGCACGCCACCTGCTGGGCGATCCCGCCTTCGCCGACACCACCTGGCGTGCGCTCACCGCCACGCTGGCGCAGGACCGCCGCTATGCCTTCGACGCCGGCATGGGCCTGTATCGCGGCGAGACCTCCTTCCTCGACTGGCGCGAGCAGAGCTACCCCGCGTGGATGGCGGACGACGTGGTGCCGATCGCGCAGTCCTATGCGCTGTCCACCAACGTGCTGCACTACCAGGCGCTGGAACTGGCCGCGCGCATGGCCGGCGAGCGCCACGACGCGCGCGTGGCGGAGTACCAGGCGCAGGCCGACGCGCTGAAAGCCGCGATCAACGCGCGCTTCTGGCGCGCCGACCGCGGCATGTACATGAGTTACCTCGGCGGCGACGGCGCGCCCTACGACAGCTACGACCTGCTCGGCATCGCGCTGGCGATCACCAGCGGCGTGGCCGATGCCGGGCATGCACGGCAGGCGCTGGCGAACTACCCGGTATGGCCCGCCGGCAGCCCGGTGATCTGGCCCGAGCGCATCGACCAGCCGGTCTACCACAACCGGGCGATCTGGCCGTTCGTGAGCACCTATGCGCTGCGCGCCGCACGTACGCTGGACGATCCGGCGCATATCGCGTTCGAGATCACCTCGGTGATGCGCGGTGCGGCGCTGGCCGGCTCCAACATGGAGAACTACGAGCTCACCACCGAGGCCACCCACGTGGACGACGGCAAGCTCAGCGGCCCGGTGGTGGATTCGCCGCGCCAGCTGTGGTCGGTGGCCGGCTACCTCGCGATGGTGAGCGAGGGCGTGTTCGGCCTCACCGACGACGACCGCATCGAACCCAAGCTGCCCGTCTCGCTGGTGCCCATGCTGTTCGGCCGCGAGGACACGATCAGCCTGCAGCTGCCCGGCCGCCGCATCACCCTGCAGCGTCCGCAGAAACTGGACGGCAACCTGCTGGTGGCCGATCGCATCGAGCAGCACGGCAACGACAGCGTGGTGCTGCTGAAGGCGGTCAAGGTGCCCGAGCTGCCGCTGCGCAGCAAGGTGCCGCCGTTCGCCCCGACCGCTCCGGCCGCGCCGGAGGTGACGCGCGACGGCGCGAACTGGCAGGTGCGCAGCAGCGCGCCCGGCACGCTCTATCTCAATGGCCAGCGCGTGGGCGCGATCGATGGCACGCTCACGGTACCCGCCGTCAACGCCTTGCAATGCTTCAGCGTCACGCAGGCGGGCGCCGACGATCTCGAATCGCTGCAGAGTCCGCCGCAATGCGAAGGTCCGGTCAGCAGCGTCGAAGGCACCTGGCCGCGGGCCTGGACCGCACCGGCCACCGGCAGCTACCAGGTGGCGCTCACCTATCGCAACGACCACGGCCCGATCGACACCGGCATCACCGCCGCGGTGAAGCAGCTTTCGATCCGTTGCGAGGGCAGCCCGGTGCAGACCGTGCCGGTGGTGATGCCGCACAGCACGGGCGAGCAGCTTTCCACCACGGCACAGTTCAACGCCAACGCGGGTGCGCGTTGCCGCTTCGCGCTGGAACAGGGTTTCAACATGAGCTATCTCGCGCACAACGCGCATTACACCGGCGGCGCTGGCGGCAGCAGCGGACCGCTGAATGACGCCGACGTGGGCGCGCTGCGCATCACACCGCTGCCGGCGGAAGACACCCGATGACACGCCATGCCCTGCTCCCCTCTCCCGCTTGCGGGAGAGGGGCCGGGGGAGAGGGCACGTTCGGAGTGCGACGCCTCGCTCCGCCCGTACCCTCTCCCGCCCGTCGGGCACCCACTCCCCCCAGCGGGAGAGGGAAGTCGGAAGCAGGAGAGCGCGAGGAGTTCACCCGACAAGGTCACGCACGTCACATGCTCCCATTCACGCCTTCCGCCACCGCCGCCCAGTGCATGGGAACCGCCCCATGACCCGCAAGCCCGAGCTGTCGTTCTGGCAGATCTGGAACATGTGCTTCGGCTTCCTCGGCATCCAGTTCGGCTTTGCACTGCAGAACGCCAACGTCAGCCGGATCTTCCAGACGCTGGGCGCGAACGTGGACCAGATCCCGGTGCTGTGGATCGCGGCGCCGTTCACCGGACTGATCGTGCAGCCGCTGATCGGCTACTGCTCCGACCGCACCTGGAACCGCTTCGGCCGCCGCCGGCCGTATTTCTTCGCCGGCGCCGTGCTGGCCACGCTGGCGCTGCTGGCGATGCCGAACTCGCCTGCGCTGTGGATCGCGGCGGGCCTGCTGTGGATCATGGACGCCTCGTTCAACGTGTCGATGGAGCCGTTCCGCGCCTTCGTGGGCGACCAGCTGCCGCCACGCCAGCGCCCGCTGGGCTACGCGATGCAGAGCGTGTTCATCGGCGTGGGCGCGGTGGTGGCCTCGTTCCTGCCCTGGCTGCTCACCCGCTGCGGCGTGGCCAACACCGCGCCGGCCGGCACGGTGCCGCATTCGGTGATGTACTCCTTCTATGCGGGTGCGGCGGTGCTGCTGGGCGCGATGCTGTGGACGATTTTCACCACGCGCGAATATCCGCCGGAACAGCTGGAAGCCTTCGCCGACAGCCATGTGGTGGAGGAACCCGTGGAGGTAAGCCGTGCCTGGCGGCCGGGTGCGTTGTTCCTGCTGCTGGGCGTCGCGCTGCTCGCACTGATCCGGCATTACGCGCTGCGCACGGAACTGTATCTACTCGCCGGCGGACTGGTCGGCGCCGGCGCGCTGTTCCTGTGGCTGGCGCGTACGCGCCAGCGGGGCGCGCTGCGCCAGATCATGGGCGACCTGTACGGCATGCCGCGCGCGATGCGCCGGCTGAACTGGGTGCAGTTCTTCTCCTGGTTCGCGATGTTCGCGATGTGGATCAACACCACGCCCGCCGTCGCCGGCCACTTCTACGGCAGCGCCGACACCACCTCTGTCGCCTACAACGAAGGCGCGAACTGGGCCGGCGTGCTGATGGGCACCTACAACGGCGTGGGCGTGCTGGCCGCGATCGTGATCCCGCTGCTGGTGCGCGCCTGCGGCCTGCGCTGGAGCCACCTGATCAATCTGTGGCTGGGCGGCCTGGGTCTGCTCTCGTTCCTGTTCATCCGCGACCCGCGCTGGCTGATCGCCTCGATGGTCGGCGTGGGTTTCGCCTGGGCCTCGATCCTGTCGCTGCCCTACGCGATGCTGTCGGACAACCTGCCCGCGGCGAAGATGGGCATCTACATGGGCATCTTCAATTTCTTCATCGTGATCCCGCAGCTGATGGCGGCCAGCGTGCTGGGCGTGCTGCTCAAGCTGTTCTTCCACGACCAGCCGATCTGGGCGCTGGCGCTGGGCGGCGCCAGCCTGCTGCTGGCCGGGCTGTGCACGCTGCGCGTGCAGGAGCCGCACGGGACAGCATGAAATACCCACGACACCGTGGCAGCAGCAGCTCGCTTGCGCATGACTGAATGGCACTTTAGTATCACTGTCATGCGTACTGAACTCGTCACCACGCTCAAGCGCCAGGCAACCGAATTGCTCGCCGACATCGAGCGGGACCGGCAACCCATCCTCATCACCCAGCATGGCCTGCCCAGCGCCTACCTGGTGGACGTGGAGAGCTACCAGCTCATGCAGCAGCGCATGGCACTGCTCGAAGGCATCGCACGTGGCGAAAAAGCGGTGGCCCAGGGCCGCACGGTTTCCCACGCCAAGGCCAGGCAACACCTTGCCCGATGGCTGAAATAATCTGGTCGGAACCGGCGCTTGGCGACCTGGACGCCATCGCCGACTACATCGCACTGGAAAACCCGCAGGCTGCGTCGGAACTCGTCATGCGCGTCCTCGCGCATGTGGGGCAGCTGGCCAACCACCCTGACAGTGGCAGCCGCCCGCAGGAACTCGGGCGATCCCGCTACCGACAGGTCGTGGAACCGCCCTGCCGTATCTTCTATCGCCACGATGACGGCAAGGTATTCATCCTGCATGTCATGCGCGCGGAACGCCTGCTTCGTCCGGGGCATCTCGCCGGACGCGCCAGACAGGCAAAAGCCTGAAGCCCCCACCGCTCCGACGCGATTGTCACGCCGAGGACGCTCCTCGCGCCGCGGCGAAGAAGCGCTCCGCATCGACCACCGGCATGGCCGCACCCAGGCCGTTGCCCTGCAGTTCGTCGCAGCCCAGGCCGGCGAGGAAGACGGCCTGGGCCGGGGTTTCCACGCCTTCGGCCGCAGCCAGCATGCGCAGCTGGTGGGCCAGCTCGATGATGGTCTGCGCGATCGCGCCGTCGTCGGCATCGCCGGGCAGGTCGCGCACGAAGCTCTGGTCGATCTTCAGCTTGTCGATCGGGAACTGCTTCAGGTAGGCCAGGCTGGAATAGCCGGTGCCGAAATCGTCCAGCGACAGCCGCACGCCGAGCGATTTCAGGCCGCCCAGCGTGCGGCGGATCCGCGCCACGTTCTCCATCAGCGCGCTCTCGGTCATCTCGATGTCCAGCATCGCGGGCGGCACGGCATGACGCTGCAGCGCCTCGGCCACCTGCTCGACCAGGTGCGGATGCTGCAGCTGCTGCGCCGAGACGTTCACCGCCAGCGTGAAGCCGCGATGGCCGCGATCCAGCCACGCGCGCATTTGCCGCGCCGCCTGCGCGAACACCCAGCCGCCGATCTCGGGCATCAGGCCCAGCGCCTCGGCAACCGGGATGAAGCGAGCTGGCAGCACCCGCCCAAACTCGCCGCAGTTCCAGCGCAACAGCGCCTCGAAGCCGGTCAACGCATGGTCGAGCGCGTTGTACTGCGGCTGGTAATAGAGCTCCAGCTCGTCGTGGCGCAGCGCGTCGCGCAGGCGGCCGCCCAGCAGCACGCGTTCCTCGAGTGCCTGCTTCTGCGCGACGCTGAACTCGCTGACACGGTCGCGGCCGTCGCGCTTCGCCTGCATCATCGCCGCCTCGGCGCCGCGCAGCAGGGTCGGCGGCGTGTCGCCGTGCTCGGGCGAATGGCTGAGGCCCACGCTGGCGGTGAGCAGCAGGCGGTAATCCTGCCCTTCGATCGGCCGCGCCACCACGCCGCGGAGGCGCTCGGCCAGCTCCAGCACCGCCTCCCTGCCCAGGCCACCCGCCGCCACCGCGAACCTGTCACCGGTGATGCGCGCGATCTGCCACTGCGCACCCAGCGCTGTGCGCAGGCGACCGGCCACGCGCCGCAGCACGTCGTCGCCGATCACGTGACCCACCGATTCGTTGACCATCTGGAAGCGGTCGAGGCCAATCATCAACACCCAGGCGGGCGTGGCGGGATTCTGCAGGATCACCGCGAGCGCACGTTCCAGCAGCGGGCGACGCGGCAGGCTGGTGATCGCGTCGTGGCTGGCGGCATGGGCCAGCTCGCGTTCGGCCTGGCGGCGTGCGGTGATGTCGCGCGCCACGGCGTAGAGCAGGCCATCCGGCGTGGCGAACGCGGTCCATTCCAGCAGGTATTCGCTGCCGTCCTTCGCCACGCAGCGGTTGACGAACTCGTGGACCCGCTGCTCCGTGCCGGCCGGCCCGAGGATCGGATCCGGCGTCGCGGCATCGCGCTCCGGCCTGAGGAAGTTCCGGTAGCTGCGCGACTTCAGCTCGTCGCTGCTGTAGCCGGCAAGGCGCGGCAGCGAGGGATTGAACTGGATCAGGCGCTCGCTGCGCGGGTCGAGGATGCAGAAGATCTCCTGCGACATCTCGAAGAAGCGGTTGCGTTCGCGCAGGCGCCCGACCAGCCGTTCGCTCTCGATCGCGATGCCGGCGATCGGCAGCATGCGGTCGATGTTCGCCAGCTCGTCCGGCCGCGGCGCGCGCGGTTCGCGGTAGTACACCGCGAAGGTGCCCAGCACGTCGCCGTGGCTGCCGGGCACCGGCGTCGACCAGCAGGCCCGCAGCCCGTGCGCCAGCGCCAGCTCGCGGTAGTTCACCCAGTACGGATGGGTGGCGATGTCATCCACCACCACCCGCTTGCCGCACCACGCCGCCGTGCCGCAGGAACCGTGCGCTTCGCCGATCTCCAGCCCGTCGATGCCCTGGTTGTAGGCCTCGGGCAGGCTGGGCGCGGCACCGTGCAGCACGTGACGGCCATCGGCATCGAGCAGCTGCAGCGAACACAATGCGCCCGGGTTAAGTGACTCGTGCAGGCAGGCGATGCGCTGCAGGCTTTCCGCCAGCGGCTGCTGCGCGGCGATGCCGAGCAGGATCTCGTGCTGCCCGGCAGCCATCCGCTCGTCGCGCCGGCGCGACGTGATGTCCTGGCAGGCTCCGAGCATGCGGATGGCGCGGCCATCCGCATCGGCTTCCACCACGCCCCGGCTGTGCAGCACGCGCTCGTCGCCGTCGGGCCGCAGGATGCGCTCCTCGAACTCGAACGTGCCGCCGTCCCGCAGTGCATGCTCAACGATGCCGCGCACGCGTGCCCGGTCATCCGGATGCACGCGCTCCAGGTAGGCCTCGAAAGTGGCCGCGTGGGTTGCCGGATCGACACCGTAGATGCGGTAAAGCTCGGCCGACCAGCGGACCCGGTTGGCAGCAACCTCCCAGCTCCAGCTGCCCACCCGCGCCAGCTGCTGGGCCTGGTCCAGCAGGCGCTGCTGTTGCTGCAGCTGCTGCTCCGCCTGCTTGCGCTCGGTGATGTCCTGGAAATAGATCGTCAGGCCGTCGGCCGACGGGTAGATGCGGTTCTCGAACCAGCGCTCGGGCGGGTACCAGGCCTCGATGATCCGCGGCCGCTGTTCGGCCATCGCCTGCTCGCAGGCCTGCCGGAACGGCGAGCCCGCGTCTTTCGGGAATTCCGTCCAGATGTGCCTGCCGACCAGCTCCTCGACGCACCGGCCGAGCAGTTCGCCGGCCCGCACATTGAGGTAGGTGAAACGCCAGTTCCGGTCCAGCGCCACGCACGCATCGGTGATGCGTTCGAAGACATGCAGGGACTCCGACTCGAACGGGCTACGCCCCATGGGATACGCGATCCTGTCGCGATAGCGTGGACGGCGTGGGCAGGTTATGCCAGCCGCGGATGTCCCGCAATGCGAAAAACGGAGACCAGATGCAAGATCTTGTGCGTGGCCGCGCTACAGGCGCAGGCTCGAACGCCGCACCTTCAGTTCCGCCGGCAGCATCGCGCTCTCGGCGCCCTCGCCGCGGATCAGCCGCAGCAACTGCTCGACCAGCACCTCGCCGGCCTTGCCGGTGTCCTGGCGCACCGTGGTGAGCGCCGGATTGACGAAGCTGGCCATCGGGATGTCGTCGAAGCCGGCCAGCGCCACGTCGCCGGGCACCGCGAGGCCACGCTCGGCCAGGGCGCGCAAGGCGCCGATGGCGATCAGGTCGCTGGCCGCGAACACGGCGTCGAACGATACGCCGCGCTCCAGCAGCAGTTCGGCCGCCTCGTAGCCGGCACGTTCAGTGGTCTCGGCATCGGCCTGCAGCGCCTCGTCCACCGCCAAGCCGGCCTCGCGCAGCGCCGCCGCGTAGCCGCGATAGCGCTCATGGAACTCCGGGTAGTGCGGCGTGGCGTCGCCCAGGAAGGCGATGCGCCGGCAGCCCTGGGCGATCAGGTGTGCGGTGGCGAACCGGCCGCCCGCGTAGTTGTCGCAGCCGATCGATACGCCGGGCTGGCCGGGCAGCACCGCGCCCCAGCGCACGAAGCGGGTGCCCTGCGCGACCAGCTTCTCCAGCTTGTCGCGGTGCGACTGGTAGTCGCCGTAGCCGAGCAGGATCAGGCCGTCGGCCTTCTGGCAGCCGGCGAAGTCGGCGTGCCAGTCGCGCGAGAACTGCTGGAACGAGATCAGCAGGTCGTAGCCCTGCTGCGCACTGGCGCGGGTGATCGAGCCCAGCATGGACAGGAAGAACGGATTGATGTGCGAGTCGTCCGCGGTGGGGTCCTCGAACAGCAGCAGCGCCAGCGTGCCGGTGTGCTGGCGGCGCAGGTTGGAGGCGTTCTTGTCCACCTTGTAGTTAAGCGTGTCGGCGGCCGACTGGATGCGCCGCCGGGTCTCCTCGCTGACCAGCGGACTGCCGCGCAACGCCCGCGACACCGTGGACTGCGAGACCCCGGCAAGGTGGGCGATATCGAACGATGTGGCCTTTCCCTTCATCCGCGACCCGATGCGTGGCACGGGCGGCGACGCGTCGCCCATCTCCGCATCGTACCGTGTCGCGAAGTGCAAGACCTTACGCGCGCATCTCCTCCAGCTCCATGCCCCGCGTCTCGCGCACCGCACCCAGCACGAACAGGAACGACAGCAGCGCGAAGGCCGCATACAGGCCGTAGGCGAACGGCAGGCCCAGCTCGGCCAGCGCAGGGAAGCTGCTGGTGATCGCGAAGTTGGCCAGCCACTGCGCCGCCGCGGCCACCGCCAGTGCGATCGCGCGGATGCCGTTGGGGAACATCTCGCCCAGCAGCACCCACACCACCGGCCCCCAGCTCACGCCGAAGCACACCACGTAGGCGTTCGCCGCCACCAGCGCCAGCATGCCCACGCCGTGCGGCAGCACCAGTGCCGCGCCGCTGCCGCTGGCCTGCGAGAAGCACCACGCCATCAGCGCCAGGGTGACCGCCATGCCCGCCGAACCGACCGCCAGCAGCGGCTTGCGGCCGATGCGATCCACCAGCGCGATCGCCACCAGGGTCACCAGCACGTTCACCACCGAGGTGACCACGGTGATGCTGAAGGCATCGGCCTCGCTGAAGCCCACCGAATGCCAGAGGGTCGACGAGTAGTAGAAGATCACGTTGATGCCCACGAACTGCTGGAACACCGACAGCGCGATGCCGATCCACACCACCGGCAGCAGGCCGGCGCACTTGCCGCGCAGGTCGCGCAGGCGCGGGCGGTGTTCGATGCGCAGGCTGTGCCCGATGTCGGCGAGCTTGGCCTCCAGCGCCAGATCGTCGTCCACGCCCAGCACCTGGCGCAGCACCGCCTTCGCCTCGTCCAGCCGGCCGCGCGCCACCAGGTAGCGCGGCGACTCCGGCACGCCCAGCACCAGCGTGCCGTAGACCAGCGCGGGCACCACGGCGGCGAGGAACATCCAGCGCCAGGCTTCGAGTCCCAGCCACAAGGTTTTCTCTGCGCCGCCTGCCGTGCCGGCCAGCCAGGCGTCGCTGAGCAGGGCGGCGAAGATGCCCAGCACGATCGCCAGCTGCTGCATCGAACCCAGCCGGCCGCGGATCGCCGCGGGCGACACCTCGGCGATGTAGGCGGGCGCGATCACCGAAGCCATGCCCACCCCGGTGCCACCGACCAGCCGCCACAGCACCAGGTCGCGCACGCCGTGCACCAGGCCCGAGCCCAGCGCGCTCACCGCCAGCAGCAGCGCCGCCACCTGCATGGCACGCACGCGACCGTAGCGGTCCGCCAGCGGGCCCGCGTACCACGCGCCCACCGCCGAACCCAGGAGTGCGCAGGACACCGCGAAGCCGATCTGCCCCGCATCGAGCCCGAAGCCCGCGCGCACCGCATCCACGGCACCGTTGATCACCGCCGTGTCCATGCCGAACAGGAAACCGCCCAGCGCCGCCGCCGCCGCGATCAGCACCACCCGTGCCGTCGCGCGCTGCGCGCTCGTGCCTTCCACGCCGCCCACTGCGCTCATCGCGTTCTCCCCAAGACCGTCGCCTGCAAGGCTACGATTCTTGCTGTGCGACTGCCGCGCCGTCCCCTTGAATACGTATGCAAGCCGCCGCCGCGGGATGGCCGCTCAGGCAGCGGTGCCGACCGCCAGCAGCGCAGCGCGCAGCGCATCCACGTAGGTGCGGCTGGCGCGCAGCGGCGTGCCGTCGTGCAGGCGCAGCAGGCTGTCGCGGTTGGACAGCGCCTGCAGCTCGGCCACCCGGTCCAGCCGCACGATGGCCGAACGATGGATGCGCGCGAACTGCGCCGGGTCCAGCCGCGCGGCGAGGCGGTGCAGCGGCTCGCGCAGCAGGTGCAGGCAGCCGCCCGCGTGCAGGCCGGCGTAGTCGCCCTGCGCCTCGATCCAGTCGATCTGCGCCGCATCCACCAGCCGCACGCGCTGGCCCAGGCGCACCTCGAAACGGCTGGCATACACCGGTGCCGCGCGGGATGCGGCCGGGTCGAGCCGGCGCAGCGCCAGCACCTGCCGCGCACGATCGAGTGCATCGGCGAAGCGGTCCTCGTCGACGGGCTTGAGCAGGTAGTCGAGCGCGTGCACGGCGAAGGCACGCAACGCGAATTGCACATGCGCGGTGAGCAGGATCGCCAGCGGCCGTTCCGACGGCGACAGCCGTTCCAGCGCATCCAGGCCGTTGATTCCCGGCATCTGCACGTCGATGAACACCAGGTCGGGGCGCTGCGTGCGCATCGCTGCCAGCGCCGCCTCGCCGTCGGCGCATTCACCGATCACGCTCACGTCCGGCTGTGTCGCCAGCCGCGCACGCACGCCGCCGCGTGCCAGTGGCTCGTCGTCCACCACCAGCACGCGCAGCGTCATGCCGGCTGCGGCACGGGCGCCACGATGGCGCGGCAGGGCAGCGCGATGTCGATGGCGCAACCGCCATCGTCGGCGAGTGCGAACTCGAAACGTTGCGCCTCGCCATACAACCTCGCCAACCGCTCACGCACGTTGCGCAGGCCGATGGCGGCCGGACGTGCCTCGTCACCGGTCGCGCCAGCCGCCACTGGCACGCCGTCGTTGCGCAGCGACAGCCGCAGCATGTCGCCGTCGCGCGCGACCGCCAGCGCCACGCGGCCGGGCGTGATGCGCGGCGCGATGCCGTGGCGGATCGCGTTCTCCAGCAGCGGTTGCAACAGCAAGGGCGGCACCGCCGCCTGCAGCACCTCGGGGCCGATGCGCAGGTCCAGCTGCAAGCGTTCGCCCAGGCGCACCTGCTCGATGTCGAGGTAATGCCCGGCCAGCGCCAGTTCCTCGGCCAGCGTCACCTCGTGCGCCTCGCCGCTGTCCAGCGTGGCGCGCAGCAGGTCGCCGAGCCGGGCCAGCATGCGGTTCGCTTCCGGGTTGCGCTGCTCGGCCACCAGGGTGGAAATCGCGTTGAGCGTGTTGAACAGGAAATGCGGCTGCAGCTGGTAGCGCAGCGCGCGCAGCTCGGCGTCGCGCGCCTGCGCGGCGATCTCGCGCACGCGTTCGCGTTCGGCCTGCAGCGCCGCGTAGTGGTCCACCACGGCATGCACGGCGGCGAACGCGATCAACGCCAGCCAGCAACTGTCCAGCTGCTGGAACAGGAACTTCCACTCGAAGCGCGGCAGTGCGCCGAGCCGGATCGCCAGCAGCTCACCCAGCGCGTTGTTCGCCAACGACATGGCATAGCTCAGCGCCAGCAACGCGGGGATCGCCAGCCACCACGACACGCCGCGCCGCCGCAGCCCGCGCTGCGCGGCCGCCATCGGCACGATCCACACAAGGTAAGTGAGCGCGTACAGCACGCGGAAATCCACCGCGCGGCCACGCCCCAGTTCGGGCAGCGCCATCACCGCCATGCACAGCACCAGCGGCAAGCCCGCCAGCAGCGGCAACCAGAACGGGACATCGGCGCCGCGGCGGACGGCGGGTACGGCAAGGCTCATGTGCAAGGGGTTTCCGGCAGCGACGGCGGGCAAATCGCCTGCCACCACTTCACTCTAGCGCAGCTGCGTGGGCTCGCTGGAATACGCCATCGCGCTGATCTTCCAGCCAGTGCCGGTGTTCACCAGCTGCCAAGCCTCGTGGCCGCGGTTGTTGACCTTGCCGTCGGCGAGGAACACGAAGTCGAAGTACACCGAGGCGATCGCGCCGTCGGTCGCAATGCGCACGTTGGAGAACCGCTCCTCCATGCGGCCCTTGCTGCCGACCACGAAGTCGATGAAATGCCGGTAGTTGTCGGCATGGAAGCGCGGCATCTGCGGATGCTTCGCGCTGAGCTGGCGATACGCATCGTCGCCCAGCACCTCGAACCAGGAGCCGCCGTCAGGGACAAACAACGCCTCCAACGACGCCTTGTCATGCGCGATGATGGCGGCTTGGAAGTGCTCGACCACCTGCTCGATCTGCGCCGTCGCATCATCGGCATTGGAGGCCTTAGCCGCAGTCGTCACCCCTGCGCACGCCAGACATGCCAGCAAACCGAATGTCATCGCGATCTTTTTCATGCGCGTTGCCCTTCAATGGAATCGAGGCCACATTGAAGCCACACGCATGGCGGGATTGCCAACGCACTGCGCCAGACCGTGCCTTGCCGGCGACGAGACGAGTGCCAACCGGCTACGCCGCAGAAGGTGGAAGGCGAAACGCAGGATTGCAGCCTTTGTCGTTGCGGCGCGATGTGCGAAGTGCCGGATAGCTCCATTGACGGCACCCTGGCGCCAGCCGCCTCAACCTTCCCGGGCAGTTGGATACGGGAAGGATCAGATCGTTGCCGACGCGGCAATATCCAGCGTGATGCGACGAACCGTGTCATCTACGCGACGGACAGGTCACACTGAAGTCCACCGCGTCGATATCATGTTTGTTGCCGGCATCCATCACCTCGACTTCGCTCGGCGCCGGTGGATAGTTGGACCAGGAGCATCATCGGGCACTACAAGCGGCGAGGAAAAACGCCTCGCGAGAAGGAGAACGCCTTGATCAGGAATATCGTTGTACTGCTAGCACTCACGCTGACTTCGTCCTTGAGTTTTGCCGCAGAGCAGCCTGCCACCGACCCATCAAGCGTGGATGACGTCAAGCAAGTAACGGTGGAGTTCCAGGCCGCACTGGCAAAAAAAGACAGAGATTCGCTACTCGCGCTTTTCCTGAACGACTCCGTTCCCGTCATGGGCGTGGCCAGCGACAAGACCATCGCCAGGATTCGTCTGAAGAAAGCCGATGCGGCGAAAGTCGTCCCCTCAACCAGCGGCAAGTTCGTGGACTCGATCGTCGGGGATGCCGCGGCTTCCCGGGAAATATTTTCCAACGTACGCATCCACAGCGATGGCGCGGTGGCGTCGGTTTATTTCGACTTCGTGTTTGAGAGCAACGGCGAACCGCAGAATATCGGCAGCGAATCGTGGCTACTCACCCGGACTGACCAGGGTTGGAAGATTTCGGGCATCGTGTATTCGATGAATTTCCCAGAGAAGAAGTAGGCAGCTCGCAAAAAAAGGTTGGCGATCACTTCCCGCCGCACGGCTTGTGCCGGAAACATCCCACCAAATGATCGTTGATCATGCCGGTGGCCTGCATCAGCGAGTAGCAGATGGTGGTGCCGACGAAGCGGAAGCCGCGCTTCTTCAGCTCCTTGCTCATGCGGTCGGACAGCGGCGTGCTCGCGGGCACCTCGCTGCGGTCCTTCCAGCGATTGCGCAGCGGCTTGCCGTCCACGAAGGACCACAGGTACGCATCCAGGCTGCCGCATTCGACGATGACTTTTTGCGTGGCAATGGCGTTGTCGCGCGCCGCGGTCACCTTGAGGCGGTTGCGGATGATGCCGGGGTCGAGCAGTAGTTTCTCCAGCTCGCGATCCTTCATCGCCGCCACGCGGGCGATGTCGAAACCGTGGAAGGCCTTGCGGTAGTTGTCGCGCTTGGCCAGCACGGTGCGCCAGGACAGGCCCGCCTGCGCGCCTTCCAGGCACAGGAACTCGAACAGTGCATGGTCGTCGTGCAGCGGCACGCCCCATTCGGCGTCGTGGTAGGCGCACATCAGCGCATCGTCGGCGCTGGCCCAGTGGCAACGGTGCATGTGGAGATCCCGATACGGCGCGGTGCGCGCGAAGGGCGGTAGTGAACCCCCTCCCGGCCTCCCGCTGCAAGCGGATGGAGGAGCGGAGCGACTACACTCGCGCCTTTCCACTTGCTCGCCATCGATGACCGCATCGTCCAACTCCCAACGCGGTGCCGTGCTGGCGCTGCTCGCCACGATAGTTCTGTGGGCCTACAGCTGGGTGGTGATGAAGCAGGTGCTGGCCTATGCGGGGCCGTTCGATTTCGCGGCGATGCGCTACCTGCTGGGCGCGGCCGTGCTGTTCGCGGCGATGCTGCTGGCGCGGCAATCGCTGAAGCCGCCGCCGCCGCTGCCCACCATCCTGATCGGCCTGTGCCAGACCGCGGCGTTCCAGGGGCTGGAACAGTGGGCACTGGTGAGCGGCGGCGCGGGCCATGTGGCGCTGCTGGCCTACACGATGCCGTTCTGGGCGGTGCTGCTGGCCTGGCTGATCCTGCGTGAACGGCCCGCGGGCCGGCACTGGCTGGGGCTGGCGCTGGCCGCGCTGGGCCTCGTCTGCATCATCGAGCCGTGGCGCGGGCTGGGCAACGCGACGAGCACCGTGCTGGCCATCGCGGGTGGCGTGGCCTGGGCCGGCGGCACGGTGCTGAGCAAGCGGCTGTTCCGGCAACACACTGTGTCCGCACTGGGACTCACCGCATGGCAGATGCTGGCCGGTGGCGTGGCGCTGGGCATCGTGGCGCTGGCAGTGCCGCAACGGAGCATCGAGTGGAGCGGCGCCTTCGTGACGGGATTGGCCTACAGCGTGCTGATGGCCTCCAGCCTGGCATGGTGGCTGTGGTCGATCGTGTTGCGCCGGCTGCCCACCACGGTCGCCAGCGTCAGCAGCCTGGGCGTGCCCATCGTGGGCGTGCTGCTGGCATGGCTGATCCTCGGCGAGCAGCCGCGCACGATGGAGTGGGCAGGCATCGGTTTCGTGCTGCTGGGCCTGTGCGCGGTGAGCGGCATCCGCCTGCGGCGGCGCTGAGCGGCGCAAGTTCGCGCGACCGCATTCAGCGCAACAATGCGTCGACGGCGATATCATCCACATGTCGTCCCCCGCCGATACGCCGATGCTTTCCCTACCCCACCTGTGGTCCCATCTTGTCGACTGGCTGAGCAACCATGCGGTGACGCCGGCGCTCGATCTGTTGCATCTGGGCAAGCTGTCCGGCGACCCGCGCGACATCGCCGCCTCGCTGCTGATCGCGGCGCTGCAGATCAGCATCATCGGCTTCATCTTCCGGCCGCTGGAAACCTTCCTCCCTGCCGAGAAATGGGCCGACCGCAAGCTCACCCTGGTGGACCGCAACTACACGGTGATGATGCTGGTGGGCATCTTCCCGCTGTTCACCTATCTGATCCTGATGCCGTTCAGCAACCTGCTCGGTGGCGGTGGCGCGGACACCACCAGCACCGGCTCGCCGCTGGCGCTGACCACCCTGGTGCCGTGGTTCAACGGCCATCCCTACCTGCTGTTCGCCACGTACTACGTGGTGTACGACTTCGTGTACTACTGGATGCACCGCACCCAGCACGCGTTGCCGTGGTGGTGGGCGCTGCACAGCATGCACCACAGCACGCGGCAGATGAGCTGCTGGACGAACGACCGCGGCAACCTGATCGATGGTTTCATCCAGTCGATGATCCTCGCCGTGGTGGGTCTGGCGATGGGCGTGGATCCCGATGAGTTCGCGTGGCTGATGCTGCTGGGCGAGCTGGTGCAGAACCTGTCGCACACCAATACGCGGCTCGGGTTCGGACGCCTGTTCGAGCGCCTGCTGGTGGATCCGAAGTTCCACCGCCTGCACCACATGCTGGTCGATCCCGAACGCCCCGGACTGCACAATTGCAACTTCGGCCAGGTGTTCTCGATCTGGGACGTGATCTTCGGTACGGCGCTGTACGGCGAGCCGCCGCGCCCGACCGGCGTGGGCGACCCCGTGGTGGACGCGGACAACAATTACGGCCTGCTTGGCTTGCACTGGGCCTCGACGAAACGCTTCCTGTGCACGGTGCGCCGCCTGGATGGGTGGCGGCCTGGCGAAGTGGCGTTCGATCCGGTGAGCCTGCGCCCGGTTCCGGTCGATCAGCTCGACCTGCATGCGCTGGCACACCACCTGCCAGGCGCCCCCGCCGCGCCTGCGACCAGCGCGGCGATGGACGACGCAGCCGTCGAGGAATCCGCGACGGCCTGAGGCACGCTCACCACGGCAGCGCGTCGAGATCGACGTTGCCGCCGGTGAGCACCACGCCCACGCGCTTGCCGGCGAAGCACCGCGGCCGCTTGAGAATCGCCGCCAGCACGGTGGCGCTGGACACTTCCACCACCTGCTTCAGCTCGCTCCACAGCAGGCGCATCGCGGTCACGGCTTCGGCGTCGCTCACCGTGACCACTTCCACGTGATGCGCGCGCAACGCATCGAGGTTGGGCTCGCCCACCAGTGCGCGCAGGCCATCGCAAACCGTATCCGGCACCACGCCGGTGACGCGCCGGCCCGCCTCCAGCGAACGCGCCGCATCGTCGGCGCCGGCCGGCTCGGCGCCGAACAGCGCCAGCTCCGGCTTGAGCGCATGCGCGGCGATGGCTACGCCCGCGGCCAGGCCGCCGCCGCCGACAGGCGTGGTCAGCGCATCGAGTTGCGGCGCCTGCCGCAGCAGCTCCAGCACGATCGTGCCCTGTCCCGCCATCACCCGCGCATCGGCATAGGGATGCACCAGCGCGGCACCGGTCCCGGCCTGCACGTCGGCGCACATCGCCTCGCGTGCCGCCTGGCTGGGTGCGCAGCGGTGCAGCGTGCCGCCCGCCCGGGCGATGGCGTCGAGCTTGGCCTGCACCGCACCTTCGGGTACCACCACATGGGCCTTGATGCCGCGAGTCGCAGCAGCCAGCGCCAGCGCATTGCCGTGGTTGCCGGAGGAATGCGTGACCACGCCACGCGCAGCTTCTTCATCCGTCAGCGACCACACCGCATTGCAGGCACCGCGGAACTTGAACGCGCCGCCGCGCTGCAGGTTCTCGCACTTGAAATGCAGCTCGGCGCCGGCCAATGCATCCAGTGCCGCGCTGCGCAGCACCGGGGTCACCATGGCGTGTGGCGCGATGCGGGCAGCGGCATCGCGGATGGCGTCGATGTCGGGCAGTGCGCTCATGGCGTGACGATCTCCACGCCGCAGCGGTAGCGCCGCTCCGCGCCCGGCTCCAGCCGGATCGCATCCGCGCATTCGGGCCGGTTGAACGCATTCGCCATGCACTCCATCGGCTCCAGCGCGATCGCGCGGCGCACGTCGCGGCTGATCGTGTCGGAGGTGAAGGCGTGCATCAGGCCGTGCTCCTGCCATACCACCAGCGCACGGCCGCTGGCCGGGTCGCGCAGGTGCGTGCGGATGCGGCCATCCCCGTCGGCCTGCAGGTCGGTGTAACCCTGGTCGATGATGCGGTCGCCGATCACGCGCGGCTCGCGGAAATCCAGCGCGGGTGCGTCGTCCAGCGCCACGTAGGCCGCCTCGCCCGACAGGGCGATCAGGTCGGCACCGGTGCGGACCAGCGTCTCGGCGGGAATCGCCAGCTCCCAGCCGTCCACGGTGGCGTCGGCCAGCCGGAAATAGGGGTGCCAGCCGAAGAAGCACGGCGCCACGCCGTCGCCCACGTTGCGCATCACTGCCTCCAGTGCGAGACCGGCGGCATCCAGCGTGAATGTCACCGCGAGATCGATCGCGTGCGGGTAGCCGGGCTGCGGACGGATCGCCGTGGTGGCCAGGGTCACCCGCGCCTGTTGTTCGCCCGCGCTGATCGCAGCCAGATCGAACGTGGTGCCGCGCACGAAACCATGGCGGCTGGCGCGCGCATCACCAGCCACGCCGGGCTGCAGGTCCTGCGCCTGGCCGTCGTACGTGTAGCGCGCATCGGCGATGCGGCCGGCGAACGGCACCATGATCGCAAAGCGCGAGCCGGAGTGCGCGGCGATCTCGGCGTCGCTGCGGTAGCCGTCGGCGTAGTCGTGCCACGTTCCGCCCTCGTTCGCCTCGAAGTTCAGCAGCGCCGCGCCGCCGCGCGCGATGCGCACGCGGCGGCCACCCGCGACATCCTCCAGTTCCACCACGGGCTGCGTGCCCAGCATGGCCTCGGCGGCGCGGAAACGGGTCATCGCAGGCTCCAGTCGAAGGCGGGAAAGAGACCCCGCATGTTAGCCTGATCCATCCCCGTACCCGATGTTTGCCCGCATGAACGCACGTCCCGAAGCTGCCAACCTGCCGATCCGCCTCACCAACTACCGGGCACCGGCCTGGCGGGTGGAACACGTGGAGCTGGACTTCGAACTGGGCACCGACACCACCGAGGTAGCCGCGAAACTGCTGCTGCGCCGCGATCCCGCGCAGAACGAGCCGCTGCGCCTCGACGGCGAACAACTGGAGCTGCTGTCCATCGCACTGGACGGCCAGCCGCTGCCTGCCACGGCGTATCGCCAGATCGACGGCGGCCTCGAAGTGGACGGTGCCCGCGACGGCAGCGTGCTGGAGACGCGGGTGCGCGTGCATCCTGCCGCGAACACCGCGCTGGAAGGCCTGTACCTTTCCGGGTCGCGCGAAGCCGGCTTCCTGCTCACCCAGTGCGAGGCACAGGGTTTCCGCCACATCACCTGGTTCCCGGACCGCCCCGATGTGCAGTCCACCTATACCGTGACCCTGCGCGCCGACCGCGCGCATTTCCCGGTGCTGCTGGCCGGCGGCAATCCGGACGGCGCCGGCGAACTCGACGGCGGCCGCCACTGGGCACGTTTCGTCGATCCGCATCCCAGGCCCAGTTATCTGTTCGCCCTGGTCGCGGGCCGCCTGGAGAAGATCGAGCGCGACTACCGCACCGCCGATGGCCGCGACGTGCAGCTGAAGATCTGGGCCGAGGCCGACGCCATCGAACGCTGCCACTACGCCATGGATGCGCTGGAGCGCTCGATGCGCTGGGACGAGCAGGCCTACGGCCGCAATTACGACCTCGACGTGTTCCACGTCGTCGCCACCCATGACTTCAACATGGGTGCGATGGAGAACAAGGGCCTCAACATCTTCAACGCGAAGTGCCTGCTGGCCGACCCCGATTCCAGCACCGACGACGAGTACCGCCGCGTGGAGGCGGTGATCGCGCACGAGTATTTCCACAACTGGAGCGGCAACCGCGTCACCTGCCGCGACTGGTTCCAGCTGAGCCTCAAGGAAGGCTTCACCGTGTTCCGCGAGCAGAGCTTCTCGGCCGACATGAATTCGGCGCCGCTGAAGCGCATCGAGGATGTCTCGTTGCTGCGCCGCGCGCAGTTTCCCGAGGATGCCGGCCCGCTGGCGCATCCGGTGCGCCCCGCCGAATACCGCGAGATCAACAACTTCTACACCGCCACCGTGTACGAGAAGGGTGCCGAACTGGTGCGCATGCTGGCCGGCAAGCTGGGCGCGGCAGGCTTCCGCCGCGGCACCGACCTGTACTTCGCGCGCAACGACGGGCGCGCCGCCACCATCGAGGACTTCCTCGCCGCGCTGGGCGAGGCCAACGGCGTCGACCTCACGCCCTACCTGGCCTGGTACGGCCAGGCCGGCACGCCTCGGCTCAAGGCGCACGGCACCTACGATGCCGCGCGGCGCGAATATGTGCTCACCTTGTCGCAACACACCACGCCCGGTCACGACCAGCCACACAGGCAGCCACTGCCGATCCCGGTGAAGCTCGCGCTGTTCGGCAGCGACGGCCGCATGCTGCCCCTGCACATGGACGACCAGACGGCCGGCACCGAAGCCGTGACGGTGCTCACCGAAGCCGAGCAGCACTTCGTGTTCCGTGACCTGGCCGAGCGTCCGATACCTTCGCTGCTGCGCGGCTTCTCCGCGCCGGTGATCCTGGAATGCGATTACACACCAGCCGAACTCGCCCTGCTGCTGACCCATGATCCCGACGGCTTCAACCGCTGGGAAGCCGGTCAGCAACTGGCGCTGCGCGCGCATGATGCGCTACGCGACGGCATGGGTTCGCAGGCTGTCGCGGCCTGGTGTGATGCACTGGCCGCCCTGTTCGACGACGCGAATCTCGATGCCGCCCTGCTCGCCGACCTGCTTTCCCCGCCTGGCGAGATCGAGCTGGCCGAGCGCGAGTCCGTGGTCGACCCTGCACGCATCCACGCACTGCGCCAGCAGTTGCAACAACGCCTGGCCACGCGTATTGGCCCCGACAAGCTGGAGACGCGCTACCGCGCGCTGGCCGCGCAGTCCACGGCAGCGCTCGACGCGGCCAGCCAGGCCCATCGCCGCCTGAAGCAGCGCGTGTTGCAGTTGCTGGCGCTGCTCGATCCGACCGGAGCCTGCGACCACGCCGCCGTGCAATACCGCGACGCACACGGCATGACCGACCGCCTCGGTGCGCTCGCGGTGCTCGCGCGCCACGACGCGGCACGCAGCGCGGAACCGCTGGCACACTTCCGTGCCCGCTACGCGAACGACCCGCTGGCGCTGGACAAGTGGTTCACACTGCAGGCGCAGTTGCCGGGCGAGGGCGCGCTGGCACGCGTGCAGGCACTGGAGGCCGACCCCGCCTTCACCCTGAAGAATCCGAACCGCGCCCGTGCCCTGCTAAGCGCGTTCGCCAGCGGCAATCCCACCGGCTTCCATCGTGTGGACGGGGCGGGTTACCGGCTGTATATCGAGCGCCTGCTGGCACTGGATACCCTGAACCCGCAGATCGCCGCCCGGCTGGCCACCGCGTTCAACGGCTGGCAGCGGCTGGAACCGCAACGCCGCGAGGCGGCCCATGCCGCGCTCGTCGCGCTGGCCGCCCACGACAAACTCTCGCGCAATCTCGCCGAGATCGTGGGCAACATGCTCAAGAGCTGAAACGAAAAGCGGCGGCTTCACGCCGCCGCTGCACCCGCCCCGGCAAGGCCACGCGTCACACGTCCCCGCGACACCGCCTCATACCGGCAGGCTCTTCAACGCGGTGCGCAGCCGCACCATGCGCGACTCCAGCCGCGGCTGCAGCATCGCACGCTCGTTCTCGGCGCGCTCCTGCAGGGTTTCCATCGCCATCTCGATCCGGCCGATCTCGATCAGCAGGTCGTGATGCGGAAAGAACTTCTCGAAATCGATGTTGATGCCCATGACCTCACCTCTCGGTTTTCTCTGCCGCCAGAGGCGATGCATTGGTCGTGCCAAAGTGTGATTTCCATCACACTGTGTGTTCGGGCTGGAGACCGGGACTGACGCGGGGCGTCAGCAGCTGCCATGCATCGGCAGAAAGTTCCATTTCAGTCACCGCTTGTTCACGTGTATGCGGTGAATATCGACCCACGGTCTGGCGGCAAAGACGGCCAAGCACCCCAAGTTTCACTGTTTCTGGCGCCCGGCAATACGGTCATCCTGGATTCCCCCTGTTCCTGAGACCGCCGGGCGCCAGATCTGAACGACGAGACCCCGCATCCGTGCGGGGTCTCGTGTTTTCGGCGGCCAATCTTTAGCGATCATCCGTGATCGCGGGAATCAAACGGGCGGCCATACATGGCCGTACTGCTCAAAAAACGACGGCGCCCCGAGGGGCGCCGTCCTGCTTCCTTTCACGGCACGTGATCAGGCCCCTGTCCTCCCGATCCCGGCGCGCGTTCCCGCACAGCCGCTGCCCATGAAAGTGCGACGTGGGTAATGCAGTTTGCATGCCAAGTACCATGCCCGGATTCGCGCAGTACCATAGCCACCTCACTTTTCGGCCCGTTCGGAACGATGCTCCACCCTACCCGCTATGACGTGATCGTGATCGGCGGCGGCCATGCCGGCACCGAGGCTGCGCTGGCATCCGCGCGTGCCGGGGCGCGCACCCTGCTGCTCACCCACAGCATCGAGACGGTGGGTGCGATGAGCTGCAACCCGGCCATCGGCGGCATCGGCAAGGGCCACCTGGTGAAGGAGATCGATGCGCTGGGTGGCGCCATGGCGCATGCGGCGGACCTGGCCGGCATCCAGTGGCGCACGCTCAATGCCTCCAAGGGCCCCGCGGTGCGCGCCACCCGTTGCCAGGCCGACCGCGCGCTGTACCGTGCCGCGATACGTCACATCGTGGAAAGCCAGCCGAACCTCGACCTGTTCCAGCAGGCGGTGGACGACCTGATCCTGGAAGGCGGCCGTGCCGTCGGCGTGGTGACGCAAATGGGCGTTTCCTTCCGCGCCTGGTCCATAGTGCTCACGGCGGGCACCTTCCTCGCCGGCAAGATCCATGTCGGCCCGGCGCAGTACGCGGGTGGCCGTGCGGGCGATCCGCCGGCCAGTGCGCTGGCGGCACGGCTGCGCGAGCTGCCGCTGGCGGCGGACCGGCTCAAGACCGGCACCCCACCGCGCATCGACCGGCGCAGCATCGACTTCTCGGGGCTGGAAGAACAACGCGGCGACGACCCGGCACCGGTGTTTTCCTACCTCGGCTCGCGCGACGAGCATCCGCGCCAGGTCAGCTGCTGGATCACCCACACCACCGGGCGCACCCACGAACTGATCCGCGGCGCACTGGACCGCTCGCCGCTCTACACCGGCCAGATCGAGGGTGTGGGTCCGCGCTACTGCCCGTCCATCGAGGACAAGGTGGTGCGCTTCGCCGAGAAAACCTCGCACCAGATCTTCATCGAGCCGGAAGGCCTGGACACCTTCGAGATCTACCCCAACGGCATCTCCACCTCGCTGCCGTTCGACGTGCAGCTGGCGCTGGTGCATTCGATCAAGGGCTTCGAGCAGGCACACATCACCCGCCCCGGCTACGCGATCGAATACGATTACTTCGATCCGCGCGGTCTCAACCCGTGGCTGGAGACCAGGATGATCCCGGGCCTGTATTTCGCCGGCCAGATCAACGGCACCACCGGCTACGAGGAGGCCGGCGCGCAGGGACTGGTCGCGGGCCTCAACGCTGCGCTCGGCGCCCAGGGCAAGGCGCCGTGGTATCCGCGCCGCGACGAGGCCTACATCGGCGTGCTGATCGACGACCTCACCAGCAACGGCACGATCGAGCCCTACCGCATGTTCACCTCGCGCGCCGAATACCGGCTGCATCTGCGTGAGGACAACGCCGACCTGCGCCTTACCGGGAAGGGCTTCGAACTGGGCGTGGTGCCGCAGGCGCGCCACGACGCGCTGTGCGCCAAGCGCGAGGCCGTGGAGCGCGAGACGCAGCGCCTCGCCATGCTGTGGGCCGCGCCGAACAACACGCTGGGCGCAGCCATCGAACGCCAGCTCGGCATTACGCTGAGCCGGGAGACGAATGCGCTGGACCTGTTGCGCCGCCCGGAGCTGGACTACGTGAAGCTCACCGCGGTCGCCGGACTCGGCCCCGCCGTGGGGCGTGGGGACGTGGCCGCCCAGGTCGAGGTACAGACCAAGTATGCGGGCTACCTGGAACGCCAGCACGAGGAAATCGCCCGTCAGCGGCGCCACGAGCAGACCGCGATCCCAGTCGGCTTCGATTACGACAAGGTGCGCGGCCTTTCCGCCGAAGTGCTCCTGAAACTCAAGCGCACGCAGCCGGCCACCATCGGCCAGGCCGCCCGCATCAGCGGCATCACCCCGGCCGCGATCTCGCTGCTGCTGGTGCACTTGAAGCGCCACGCCGCCTGAGCGAGCGGCCCGTGCCGTCCGGCACTCTCCACCGGCCGCGCCCGTGGCATGATGCCCGCATTCACCAGCGCGAGGAGTGGGCACGATGGAAATCTGGATCGGACGGAACGGCGAACGCCACGGCCCTTACAAGGAAGAAGACGTGCGGCAATGGCTGCGCAGTGGCCAGGTGAGCCGCGACGATCTGGCATGGCACGAAGGCCTCGCCGACTGGCAGCCGCTGTCGGTCCTGTTCCCCGACGAGATGCCGAGCGCCGCCCCCGCTGCCGGCAACCCCTATTCGGCACCTGCCGCGCCGATGCAGAACCTGCCGCAGACCACCGCCGCGGCGCTGGAGGATCACGCCGGCTTCTGGAAGCGCGTGGCCGCCTACATCCTCGACGCGATCCTGCTGTACATCGTGTTCCGGGTGATCGGCACGTTCTTCGGCATGTCGGCGGCCCAGGAAGCGATGAAACAGGAGATGCTCGGCGGCACTCCCTTCATGCAGGCCTACGAGCACTTCTACAGCGGCATGTGGGCGTACACCCTGCTGACCACGGTGCTGACCTGGCTGTACTTCGCCTTCTGCGAGAGCTCGGTCTGGCAAGCTACCGTGGGCAAGCTGGCGCTCGGCATCCGGGTCACCGACATGCAGGGCGCGCGCATCGGCTTTCCACGGGCACTGGGCCGCTATCTCGCGAAATACATCAGTGCCATCATCCTCTGCATCGGCTTCATCATGGTGGCCTTCACCCGTCGCAAGCAGGGCCTGCACGACCTGATCGCGGGCACGCTGGTGCTGAACGGCCGTGCCAGCGAATTCAAGGACGCGCCAGTCAAGCCCACCGCGAACGGCGGTTCATTCAGCGCCTGATTCGCTGCTGCCAAATCGCGGCGCCGGAGGCGACTCCGGCGCCGTTTGCTTTCCCGGGCATCATGAACACGCTTGCTATCATCCTCGACCGGCCGCAGGCGCCGCTCCGTTTCACCGCAAGGAATCCGATCCACCCATGCTCAGCATCGAACAACGCATTGCCCAAGACATCGCCGCCAAGACCGAACAGGTGCGTGCGGCGGTCGAGCTGCTCGACGGCGGCGCTACCGTGCCGTTCATCGCCCGCTACCGCAAGGAAGTCACCGGTGGCCTCGACGACACCCAGTTGCGCCTGCTGGAGGAACGCCTGCGCTACCTGCGCGAGCTGGAGGAGCGGCGCGCGGCGATCCTCGCCAGCGTCGAGGAACAGGGCAAGTTGAGCGACGGGCTGAAGAACGAGATCCTTGCCGCCGACACCAAGGCGCGGCTGGAAGACCTCTACCTGCCGTACAAGCCCAAGCGCCGCACCAAGGCGCAGATCGCCCGCGAGGCGGGGCTGGAACCGCTGGCCAGCGGCCTGCGCGAAGATCCCACGCAGTCGCCCGAAGCCGTCGCCGAACGATTCGTGGATGCCGACAAGGGGGTGCCCGACGTACGCGCCGCGCTCGACGGTGCCCGCGCGATCCTGATGGAGTCCGTTGCCGAGGACGCGCATCTCGTCGGCGAACTGCGCGACTGGCTGTGGGACAAAGGCCAGATTCGCGCCAAGGTGGTCGAAGGCAAGGAGAACGAAGGCGCGAAGTTCCGCGACTACTTCGACCACGTCGAAGCCATCGGCAAGATTCCCTCGCATCGCCTGCTGGCGCTGATGCGTGCGCGCAACGAAGGTGTGATCGAACTGGACCTGCAACCCACGCTGGACGCCGAGCAGGGTCATCTGGAAGGCGAGGGGCGTGTGGCCGCACACGCCGGCATCCATGATCGCGGCCGGGCCGCCGATACCTGGCTGCGCGAAACGGTGCGCCTGACCTGGCGCGTGAAGCTGCATCTGCACCTGACGCTGGACCTGTTCGGCCGCGTGCGCGAGGGTGCCGAGGACGAGGCGATCCGCGTGTTCGGCGACAACCTCAAGGACCTGATGCTGGCCGCGCCCGCCGGTGCCAAGACCGTGATGGGCCTGGACCCCGGCATCCGCACCGGCTGCAAGGTCGCGGTGGTCGATCCCACCGGCAAGCTGCTGGCTACCGACACCGTCTATCCGCACGAGCCGCGCCGCCAGTGGAACGAATCGCTGGCCGCGCTGGCGCGGCTGTGCCAGAAGCATGGCGTGGACCTGATCGCCATCGGCAACGGCACCGCCTCGCGCGAGACCGACAAGCTGGCCGGCGAACTGATCAAGGGTCTGGCCAAGAGCCACCCGGAGCACAAGCTGTCGAAGATCGTGGTGAGCGAGGCTGGCGCCTCGGTGTACTCCGCTTCGGAAACCGCCGCGAAGGAATTCCCCGAGCTCGACGTGAGCCTGCGCGGCGCCGTCTCCATCGCACGCCGCCTGCAGGATCCGCTGGCCGAACTGGTGAAGATCGAACCCAAGGCGATCGGCGTGGGCCAGTACCAGCACGACGTGAACCAGGTGAAGCTGGCCCGGGCGCTGGACGCCAGGGTCGAGGACTGCGTGAACGCGGTGGGCGTGGATGTGAACACCGCCTCCGCCGCCCTGCTCTCGCGCGTGGCCGGCCTTTCCGCCGGCGTGGCGGAGAACGTGGTGAAGCACCGCGACGCCAACGGCCCGTTCGCCAACCGCAAGGCCCTGCTCAAGGTACCGCGGCTCGGCGACAAGGCCTTCGAGCAGTGCGCAGGCTTCCTGCGCGTACCGAACGGCGACAACCCGCTGGACGCCAGCGCGGTGCATCCGGAAGCCTACCCGGTGGTCGAGCGCATCATCGCCCAGTGCGGCCGCGAGGTGCGCAACATCATCGGCGACACCGGCTTTTTGCGCGGCCTCAAGCCCGAGCAGTACACCGACGAGAAGTTCGGCGTACCCACGGTGCGCGACATCCTCAGGGAACTGGAAAAGCCCGGCCGCGACCCGCGCCCCGAATTCGTGGCCCCCAGCTTTGCCGAAGGCGTGGAGGACGTGAAGGACCTGCGCCCCGGCATGATCCTCGAAGGCCGCGTCACCAACGTGGCCGCGTTCGGCGCGTTCGTGGACATCGGCGTGCACCAGGATGGCCTGGTCCACGTCTCCGCGCTGTCGCACACCTTCGTGAAGGACCCGCGCGACGCGGTGAAGGCCGGCGACATCGTCAAGGTGAAGGTGATGGAGGTGGACATCCCGCGCCAGCGCATCGGCCTGTCGATGCGCCTCGACGACGAGCCGGGCCAGACGCGCGGCAAGCCTGCCGGCGGCGACGCCCGACCCGGCCAGCGCGACGGCCGCGGCCCGCGGCCGGGCAACGCGCCCAAGCCGGCTCCCGCCCCGGCCAACAGTGCCTTCGCCGACGCGTTGGCACGCGCGATCAAGCGCTGAAACCTCGGCATACGGAACCGCATGCGGCAGCGATGCGCTGCAGCATGCGGTTCCGTATGGAATGCCTTACCGTAACGCCCAGCTAACAAGGCCATCCCGGCCGAGGGGAGTATTTCATGCTTCGCACCCGCCACCTGGTCGGCGCCATCGCCACCGCCCTGCTGTTCAGCACCGCCGCCAGCGCCACCGACTTCAGCAAGGTCGTCGTGTTCGGCGACAGCCTGAGCGATGCCGGCAACATCTCGCTGGCGAGCGACCCGTCGATCCAGCCGCCGCTGGAATTCACCACCAATCCGGGCCACGTGGCCGTGCAGGATCTCGCCGGCAGCCTGGGCTATGCCTTGGGGCCGTCGCTCGCGGGCGGCACCGATTACGCCTGGGGTGGCGCCGGCGTGCTGACCAACTCGCCCGGCACGCCGGCGGCAGTGCCGACGATCACCGACCAGGTGGACGCCTATCTCGCCGCGGGCAACGTCGATCCGCACGCGCTGTATTCGATCTGGGGTGGCGCGAACGACATCTTCTACGCCGCCACCTCGGCCGGCGCCGCTGCCACGGCGCAGCAGTTGATCCAGCAGAACGTGGCCGCGCAGATCGCCCAGCTGCAACTGGCCGGCTACACCGCCGCACAGATCCAGGCGCTGACGCCCACGATCACGCAGCAGGTAACCGCGACCGTCACGCAACAGGTTCTCGCCAAGGCCCAGGTGTCCGGCTTCATGACCGCCGACCAGGCCCAGGCCGCCATCACCACCGCCGCCCAGCAGGAGGTGAAGCTGATCGGCGCACTGCAATCCGCCGGCGTCAAGAACATCCTGGTGTTCAACCTGCCCAACATCGGCCTGACGCCCGACGGCACCAGTGAAGGCGCCACGGCAGCGGAGCAATTGACCGACCTCAGCGTGATCTTCAACGGCACGCTCAACACCGGCCTGGGCCAGCTGGGCAAGGGCATCATCCCGGTCAACACCTACGCGCTGATCAACGAAGTGATTGCCAACCCGTCGCTCTACGGCTTCAGCAACGTCACCACGCCGGCCTGCGGCGCCGGCTCCAGCTCGGTGCAATGCGGCCCGCAGGGTTCGGGCCTGCCCTACACCTACGCAGCGGGCACCGACCAGAGCTACCTGTTCGCCGACGGGGTGCATCCCACCACGGCGGCACACGCCATGCTGGCCCAGGTGGTGCTGTCCGAACTCAACGCACCCGGCCAGATTTCGCTGCTGGGCGAGACGGCGCTGGCCAGCACCACCGCGCAGACCAGCGCGATCCGCAATGAGATGCTGGCCGACAGCAACGGCAGCGACACCCGCGCCTTCGTCAACGTGAATTACGCGCACCAGAGCTACGATGCGCAGAGCAATTCGCCGAAGACCACCAGCAACGACGTCAACCTCACCCTGGGTGCCGACGCGCGCATCAACGACAACCTTTCGGCCGGCGTCGCACTGGGCGTGGGCCAGAGCAACGCCGACTTCACCGGCGGTGGCGGCTACCAGCTGCAGGACATCAGCGGCCTGGGTTACCTCACCTACCACCAGGGCGGCGGCTATGTGGGCGGCTACGTGAATTTCGGCCAGGCCAACTTCAGCGATATCGATCGCCGCATCCAGATCGGCATCGCCTCGCGCGGCGAAACCGGCAAGGCTGACGGCTCGCACCTCGGCGGTGGCCTCACCGGCGGCTGGTGGTTCGATTTCGGCAGCCTGCGCACCGGCCCCTACGCGAACCTCGAATGGGAAACGATCAAGATCAACGGCTACAGCGAGGACGGCGACGACAGCACCGCGATGTGGTTCGGCCGCCAGCAGCGCAATGCGCTGATCGGCACGCTGGGCTGGCGCGTGCAGGGCCACTGGCAGGCAGGCAACACCGTGCTGGCGCCTTATGCCGACATCGGCTGGAACAACGACAGCAAGGCAAACGCGCGTGACATCACCGCCGGCCTCAACAGCATGAACGGCAGCTTCGCGCTACCCGGCTTCACGCCCGACAAGAACTGGGGTTCTGCCGACCTCGGCCTGTCCGCGCAGTTCAACCGGCGGCTCAGCGGCTGGGTGAGCTACAACGGCCACTTCAGCGACGACAGCCAGAAGTACAACAGCGTCAACCTGGGCGTGAAGTACGCCTTCTGACGCCTGCGGTCGGTGGGGCAGCCTGTACGAGATGACCCGCTCCACTGAAAAGTGCGGCCATGGATGGCCCGCCTGTTCGACGCTCGTGATCAGGGATCATCGCAATGAAAAAGCCGTCCGCGATGCGGACGGCTTTTTCGTATCGGACGTGCCGGTACTGCTTACTTCTTCTTGTTGCCGCCAGCGAGGTTGTAGATGGCCGTCGCCTGCTGGCGCAGGCTGGTGGCATCGTCGGAGTCCAGGTCGCCGGTCTTGTCGCCGGTCTGCTGCTCGTGCAGCACCAGCATGCCGTTCTCGGTCCAGCTGGCGCGCTCGATCGAGCTGGGCTTGGCGTCCTTGTTCGCCTTCTTCTGCTGCACGGCCACCCACGGCGAGCCGTTCTTGTAGGCGTAATCGGTGCTGGTGAAACCCTTGTCGCCGTAATCCACCAGCTCGCGGATCACCTTCGTCTCGCCGTTCTGGCGGAACACCTGCCAGCCGCGCGAGGCATTCGGCTCCAGCTTGGTGCCGCTGGTCACCTTCATGCCGCCGATCTGCTTGATCAGTGTGTTGAAGTCGGCCAGGTCCTTCTCGGCCGGGGTCTGCTCGGCCACCAGCTCGATCGTGGCCTGGTTCTTGTTGCCCTTGGTCAGCACCGGCGCCTGGATCGGCATGCTGTAGTGGCGGGCGCCATCGGTGAGGATGGCCTTCACCACGTACAGGTCAGCCGGATTGATCTCGCCCGGCTTGAAGTTCAGCTCGAACGAATAGGGGAAGGTGGCACCCGAAGCCACCGTCTTGCTGGCGATCGGCGCCGCGCCGGTCTGGGCGGACGACACGTCGACCAGATTGATCACCAGTTGCGCATTCGGCGAGGGCTGGATCGGGCCGCGCACCGCGATGGTGCCGCTCACGGAACCGGCGGTGGCGGCCGCTGTCGAACTGGCGCTGGCGGCGCCTTCCTCCGTCTGCGAGGACGTCGACGAACCACAACCGGCCAGAGCCAGAAGCACGGCCATCGACATCACCGACAAAACCATCTTGCGCATGGGGTAAGCCTCGTTACTGAATTGGATCGGACACGGAAACCCAGACATGGAAAGGCCTCGGTTTCGCCGCGGGGGAAATTCCGAGCATAGCCCAAAAAGCATCGTTGCGGGAAAGTCAAGCCGGTCTACCCGCATTCTTGCGTGAACGTATACGAAACGGCCTCGTAATACCTATCGAGTGAAGCATCCTGGCGAGTCTTATCATTTCCGCGGGAGATTTCGTTCCGGGCCAAGGGTAAAAGGCGCTTGGTCCCGGGATGCCGGAGGCTGGACCGCAACCGCAAGAAAACCTCGTGGCCAGACGGTTCCTTCACGCTGTCAGCACGCCTTTTCGACACGACAACGCGTAATCTTGCGACAAACCTCCTGCCAATTGCGACCCACCGCCATGAATACGCAGAAAATCACGCACGATCCATTCCAGTCGACCTTCGCCGATCGCATCAAGCTGCTCATCCAGCGCGTAGGCAGCGCCACCGAAATCGCACGCATGTGCGGCTTTTCGGAAGGCGTGGTGCGCAGCTGGCGTGACGGCCACACCGATCCCTCACGCGCACGCTGCGTTACCTTGGCCCGCACGCTGGGCATCTCGCTGATCTGGCTGGTGGCCGGCGAAGGTGCCCTGCAGATCGACCCGAGCGCCACGAACACGGACGACTCGCAATACAGCTCCGAGACGGTCTCACCCCATCGCGCGCGCGGCCGCATCGGTCATGCCCATCGCCTGGCCGCGGTCGCGGACACCTCGGTCGATCCGCGCCGGCTGAATACCGCCATGCAGATCCTGCAGTCGGAGCTGGAGTTGGCGAACAGCCCGCTGACGCTGGCCGAGAACACCGACATGCTCACCAATCTGTACGAGATCCTGGGCACCGACGGTTCCAGCGTGGATGCCACCGCCATGCTGAGGTTCAATCGCCAGCTGGCCGAGCGCATTCGCCAGTCCAAGTCGTCGCGCGAAATCGCCTGAGCCCTCCTCAAGCAATCCGCGCTTCGATTGCATCCAGACGCGGCGACCCACTCCGGGCCGCCGCGTCTTCGCATGCCTGATCAGTCGCGCAGCAGCGCGATGTCGGCCACCGCGCCGAATGCGGCCTTGAGCCGTCCCAGCAGGGCAAGGCGATTGCGGCGCACCGCCGGGTTCTCGGCATTCACCAGCACCTGCTCGAAGAATGCGTCCACCGGCACCTGCAACTGTGCGAGCCGCTTCAGTACGCTTGCGTAATCACTTCGTTGCAGTGCCTCGGAAGTCTCCCTCCCCGCCGCCTCGAGCGCGTCGGCCAGGGCGCGTTCGGCATCACCCTCGAAATGCGCCGGATCCACGGCCTGGTCCGGCACCGGCGCGCCGATCTCCTCGACCTGCTTGCGCAGGATGTTCGCCACGCGCTTGTTTGCGGCCGCCAGGCTGGCCGCCTCCGGCAACCGGCCGAACTCGACCACGGCATGCAGACGGCGATCGAAGTCGGGCAGAGTCTCCGGCTGCACTGCGAGCACGGCCTCGTAGGCCTCGGCCGGGCAGCCCTGCTCCGCGTAATAGCCACGCAGACGGTCCAGCACGAAATCGCCCAGTTCCACAGCCAAGTTGGCGCGGCGCTGGCCGATGTCCACCGCGGGTTTCTTGCCGTCCTTGCCGGGCTTTGTGCCTGCCATGAAGGCGGCTTCAGGCAGCAGCTCCAGTGCCTCGACGAATGTGCCCCGCAGGTCCAGCTCCAGGCCGCCCTCGATCAGGGTGCGCGCCAGACCAAGCGCCGCGCGGCGCAGGGCGAACGGATCCTTGTTGCCGCTGGGCTTCATGCCCACCGCGAAGATGCCGGCCAGCGTGTCGAGTCGTTCGGCAACGGCCAGCACCTGGCCCAGCTTGTCGGCAGCGATGTGGTCGCGCGCGAAACGCGGCTGGTAGTAGCTGTCCAGCGCCACGGCCACCTCGGCTGGCTCGCCGTCGTGGAGGGCGTAATAGCGGCCCATCACGCCCTGCAGCTCGGGGAATTCGCCCACCATGCGGGTAAGCAGGTCGCACTTGCTCAGGGAGGCCGTGCGCGTGGCGGCGCCGGCGTCGACGCCCACCCGGTTGGCGACGATGCGCGCCAGCTCAGCCACGCGCACGCTCTTGTCCCACAGGCTGCCCAGCGCCTGCTGGTAGGTCACGCCCTTGAGCTGCTCCTGGTAGCTCGCCAGCGGCGCCTTCAGATCCTCGTCCCAGAAGAATTTCGCATCGGCGAAGCGCGGGCGGATCACGCGCTCATAGCCCTTGCGGATCTCCGCGGGCTGCTTCGACTCGATGTTGGCCATGCCGATGAAATGCTCGGTGAGCTTGCCGTCCGCGTCGAACACCGGCACGAACTTCTGGTTGGTTTCCATGGTGGTGACCAGTGCTTCCTGCGGTACGGCGAGAAAGCCGCGTTCGAAGCTGCAGGCGATCGCCGCCGGCCACTCGACAAGGTTCGCGATCTCGTCGAGCAAGGCCCCGTCGAGCCGCGGCATGCCGCCGGTTTCCTTCGCCGCGCGCGCCACTTCGTCGCGCACGCGCGCCCGTCGCTCGACCGGGTCGGCCAGCACCCTGGCGCTGCGCATCGCATCGAGCCAGCCGTCGGCATCGGCCACGTGCACCGGTTGCGGATGCATGAAGCGATGGCCGCGCGATTTGCGGCCGCTCTGGAGACCCAGCACCTCGCCGTCGACGATGTCGGCACCGTGCAGCATCACCAGCCAATGCACGGGACGCACGAAGGCATAGTCGTGGTCGGCCCAGCGCATCGGGCGCGGGATCGGCAGGCCCTTGAGCGCCTCGTCCACGATTTCCGGCAGCAGCGCCGCCAGGGTCTGGCCCGGTTTCACTGCGCGGAACACGAACCATGCGCCCTTGTCGGTCTCCAGCTTTTCCAACTGCTCCACTGCGATGCCGCAGGACTGCGCGAAACCAAGCAGCACCTTGCCGGGCCTGCCTTCCGCATCCAGCGCGGCGTTGACCGCCGGGCCGCGACGCTCGATGGATTGCTCCGGCTGGATGGCGGCCACGCGCGGCACGTGGACGGCCAGGCGCCGGGGCGAGCACCAGGCTCGCGCCTCGTCCAGCGCGGCCTCGATGCCGCGCTTGGCCAGCCCGTCGCAGACGCCACGCAGGAAGGCGGCGGACAATTCGTCCAGCGCCTTGGGCGGCAGTTCCTCGGTACCCAGTTCGATCAGCAGCGACTTGGCGGCGCTCATGCGGCCTGCTCCTTTGCGTTCCTCTTCAGGCCCGGGAAACCGAGCCTCTCGCGCTGCGCCACATAGGTTTCGGCCACGCTGCGCGCCAGGGTGCGCACGCGCAGGATGTAACGCTGGCGTTCGGTGACGCTGATCGCACGACGCGCATCGAGCAGGTTGAAGGTGTGGCTGGCCTTCATCACCTGTTCGTAGGCGGGCAGCGGCAGGCTCGCCGCGATGAGCTGGTTGGCGGCGGCTTCACACACGTCGAACCAGTGCAGCAGTTCCGGCACGTTGGCGTGCTCGAAGTTGTAGGTGCTCTGCTCGACCTCGTTCTGGTGGAACACGTCGCCATACGTGACCTTGCCGTGCGGACCCTCGGTCCACACCAGGTCGTAGACGTTGTCCACGTTCTGCAGGTACATCGCCAGGCGCTCGAGGCCGTAGGTGATCTCGCCGGTCACCGGGCGGCATTCCAAACCACCGGCCTGCTGGAAGTAGGTGAACTGGGTGACTTCCATGCCGTTCAACCAGACTTCCCAGCCCAGGCCCCAGGCACCCAGCGTGGGCGATTCCCAGTTGTCCTCGACGAAGCGCAGGTCGTGCACCAGCGGATCCAGCCCCAACTCCTTCAGCGAACCGATGTAGAGATCGAGGATGTTCTCCGGGTTCGGCTTCATCACCACCTGGTACTGGTAGTAGTGCTGCAGTCGGTTCGGGTTCTCGCCGTAGCGACCGTCGGTGGGGCGGCGCGAAGGTTGCACGTAGGCGGCAGCCCATGGTTCGGGACCCAGCGAACGCAGGAAGGTGGCCGGATGGAAAGTGCCTGCGCCAACCTCGGTGTCGAGCGGCTGCAGCAGCACGCAACCCTGGTTCCCCCAATAGCGGTTGAGGGTCTGGATCACATCCTGGAAGGTACGTGCGGACATGGCTTTCCGTGACCGTGAACAAAGCGCGTTAGTATAGCCGCAGCACGCTTGCGCACTGGCTCTCCACCGTTGCGCCGCGCCACGGGGGAGTTGTACGGATGGCCGTATCACCACAAATCGCAAGCCTGCTCGGCCGCCGCGGCCGGCTGGAGCTGGACGAGTTGCTCGCCGCGCTGATGGTCGACGGCTACGTCACTGCCGAGGACGCCAAGCAGGTGCGCATGGGTTCGCGTTCCGGCCGCAGCGCGGTGGAGCTGCATCCGCTGGTGCTGATCGCAAACGCCAAGCTGCCGAACCAGCGCGATCCCGGCCGCCCGCTGAGCCTGGAAACCTTGGTCGAATGGCTGGCCGGGCACGCCGGGCTGCCCTATCTCAAGATCGACCCGATGAAGGTCAACGTGGCCGCGGTCACCCAGGTGGTGAGCCACGCCTACGCGCAGCGGCACCGCATCCTGCCCGTGGCCGCCGCGACCGGCGAGGTGACCTTCGCCACCGCCGAACCGTTCGACGCGGCCTGGGCCACCGACCTTTCGCACATGCTGCGCCGGGACGTGCACCGCGTGGTGTCGAGCCCTATCGACATCAACCGCTACCTGCAGGAGTTCTACGGCGTCCAGCGCTCGATCCAGCTGGCGCAGGATGCGAAGGCCAACGGTGGCTACGACACCTCGGCGATCCTCAACTTCGAGCAGCTGGTCGAACTGGGCAAAAGCGGCGAAGTGGGCGCGGACGATCGCCACGTGGTGCACATCGTCGACTGGCTACTGCAGTACGCGTTCGAGCAGCGCGCCTCCGACATCCACCTGGAGCCGCGCCGCGAGGCCGGGCAGATGCGCTTCCGCATCGACGGCGTGATGCACAAGGTATTCGAGCTGCCACCGCCGGTGATGAGCGCAGTGACCGCGCGCATCAAGATCCTCGCGCGCATGGACGTGGCCGAGAAGCGACGCCCGCAGGACGGCCGCATCAAGACCCGTTCCTCGACCGGACGCGAAGTGGAGTTGCGCGTCTCCAGCATGCCCACGGCGTTCGGCGAGAAGATGGTGTTGCGCATCTTCGACCCCGACCTGGTGGTGAAGGACTTCGCCCAGCTCGGCTTCTCCGCGGGCGAGACGGTGCAGTGGCGGCACATGGTGGAACGGCCGCACGGCATCGTGCTGGTCACCGGCCCCACCGGCTCGGGCAAGACCACCACGCTGTACTCCACGCTCAAGCACCTGGCCACACCGGCGATGAACGTGTGCACCGTGGAGGACCCGATCGAGATGGTCTCGTCCGAGTTCAACCAGATGCAGGTGCAGCCCTCGATCGATCTCGATTTCGCCGCCGGCGTGCGTACCCTGCTGCGGCAGGATCCCGACATCATCATGGTGGGCGAGATCCGTGACCTGGAGACCGCGCAGATGGCGGTGCAGGCGTCGCTCACCGGGCATCTGGTGCTCTCCACTCTGCACACCAATGACGCACCCAGCGCGGTGACCCGCCTGCTCGATCTCGGCGTGCCGCACTACCTGATCCAGTCCACGCTCACTGGCGTGGTGGCGCAGCGCCTGGTGCGCACGCTCTGCCCCTACTGCAAGAGGGAAGCTGCGCAAAACCCGCACGAATGGGCCGCGCTCACCCACGGCTGGTCGCTGCCCGTGCCGCCGACGGTATGCGCACCGGTCGGCTGCCTGGAATGCCGCAACACCGGCTTCATGGGCCGCACCGGCATCTACGAGATGATGCCGATCTCGCCGCGGCTGCGCGGGTTGATCGCGGCGCAACTAGAGCTGGGCAACTTCGGCAAAACCGCGCTGTCCGAAGGCATGCGGCCGCTGCGCATTTCCGCCGCCGAGCAGGTGGCGCGCGGACTCACCACGGTGCAGGAAGTGCTCGCCGTGCTGCCACCGATCGAAGCGCCCGACGATCCCGACCTACCCCAGCAGCCCGGCAACGCATGAAGCCCGTCCTGATCATTCGCACCGGCCGCGCGCCGGACGCCATTCGTGCCCGTCACGGCGATTTCCCGCATTGGTTCCGGCTCAGCGCGCAACTACCGTCACAGCGGTTGCAGGTCGTCGACGTGGCGGCTGGCGATGCGCTGCCAACGCCAGGCGCGTTGGCCGGCGCCATCATCACCGGTTCGGCGGCGATGGTCACCGAACGCGCCGCCTGGAGCGAACGCACGGCCGGCTGGATCCGCGACGCGATGGACGCGGAGCTGCCGCTGTTCGGCGTCTGCTTCGGCCATCAGCTGATGGCGCACGCACTGGGTGGTCGCGTCGACTACCTCCCCGGCGGCCGCGAGATCGGTACGCTGCCGATCGAAAAGCTGCAAGAGGCTGTGCGTGACCCGCTTGCCGCCAAACTGCCGGCGAGCTTCCGTGCCCACACCACGCATGAGCAGAGTGTGCTGGAAGCACCATCCGGCGCCATCGTGCTGGCGCGCTCGGCACGCGACCCGCATCAGCTGTTGCGTTACGGTCCACATGCGCTCAGTACGCAGTTCCATCCGGAATTCAGCGCCGATGTGATGCGCGCCTACATCCGCCGCAGGCGTGCCGACATGCGGCGCGAAGGATTCGATCCGCAGCGCAGCTTCCGCGAGGTGGCAGCCACGCCGATTGCACGCGGGCTGCTGCACAGCTTCGCGCGCCATCACGGGCTGTCGCACGGCGCCCGTCATCGTTGAGAATCAATGCCGCAGGCGTCGCGCGATCGCATCGCGCGAAAACAAGGCGAACACCAGACCAAACACGAAACCGCCAATGTGCGCCCACCACACGTAGGCGCCATAGCTGGGACCGGCATAGCTGAAGAGCAGCTGCAGCAGCACCCATATGCCGATGAGCAGAAAGGCCGGCACGCGCACGAATTCCAGGTACAGGCCAAGCGGCAGAACCAGTCCGAGCCGCGCGCGCGGGAACAGCGCCATGTAGGTGCCGACCACTGCCGACACCGCACCGCTGCAACCGATGATCGGCAAACGCACGCCAGCCAGCGACAGCGCACCGATCAGGTTCGCCACGATGCCGCCGGCTACGAACAGCAACAGGAAACGCAGCGAGCCCAGCGTGCGTTCGCCCGGCAAACCAAAGATCACCAGGAACAGCAGGTTGCTCAGCAGGTGCAACCAGGTGACATGGATGAACAGCGCTGTGAACAGGCGCAACAGCGAAGGATCGGTCAACTGCGGCCACAATGGCTCGTGCGCATTGAAAATGTTCGCCGGCACGGTGCCCCACTCCCCCAGCACCGCAATCCGCCGCGGCAGCGGCAACAGGGACAGCCACACGAAGCACAGCACGCACACGCTGACGATGAGCAGAGTGGCCCATTGCCATTGCCGGCGCCGGCGTGTCTCGACGTGTACAAACAAGCTCGCGCTCCGCTGCCGCCGTCATCGGCCGACTGTGCATGATAGGCGATTGCGCAACGACTCCAGCACGGCGGCGCCGATCCGTGGCACCGACATACGACGAAGCCGCACAAGCAAACGCCCCCACCGATATCGGTGGGGGCGTTTGAGGGATAAAGCCCCTGGCGGTGACCTACTCTTGCATGCGAGGTGC
>NZ_JBFOHK010000004.1:0-504315 GCF_040812335.1 Rhodanobacter lycopersici | reverse complement strand
CTCGACCGATACATACGAAAACATGCCAAGCTGCTGGACGTCGGGGCTGCGCATCGGATCAGGCGGTCAGTGATTGAGAGCGTCTATGACCGCGGCGGCGCGCTGAGGTTTCTCGACAGCCTGCTAGTGCATCGGTCCTGTGCGGTGCGACCGGCGGCAATGGCGGCAATGGCGGTAACAGCAAGACTGGCTGGGCTGCCGGAGCAGGCGGAGCAGGCACCGCGGCCGCAGGCGCCTATGGCAATGCGGGCGGCACCGCCGGCACCAAGTACGGCAGCGGCTCGCCGGGGCAGGGTGCCAATGGCAGCGGCGGTGCCGGTGGCGCCGCCAACCTCTCTGGCGGCGCAGGAGCTGGCGGCTCGGCAGCCACTCATGGTTACGGTGGTGGCGGCGGCGGCGGCGGCTCATTCGATTTGTGGGGTGGTGGTGGTGGTGGTGGCGGCGGTGGCGTGGGCCAGATCGTCACCGGTGGCAGCTTCGCCAATTCTGGGATCACTTACGGCGGCAACGGCGGCAACGGCGGCAATGGGCCGACCTACGGCGGTAGCGCCGGCTTTAGTGGCGGTGGCGGTGGCGGGGGCGCCGGTGTTTACGCAACGGCGGGAAGCACGGTCACGAACGGTGATGGCACCGTCATAGTCGGTGGCTACGGAGGTAACGGTGGCGGCGGTTTCACCGCAGCGGATGGTGGCGGTGGCGGTGCGGGTATAGCCGGCTCGGGCTTTACGCTCATCAACAGCTATCTCATCGAGGGCGGCACCGGAGGTAACGGTGGCGGGCCACTGGGCAACAGTGGCCAAGGTGGTGCCGGTGGCGCTGGCGGCGCTGGCGTGGATGGCGCTTCGCTGACCATCACCAACATGGAATGGATCTTCGGCGGCGAGGGTGGTGCCGGCGGCACCAGCTACGGCGGGAGCGGCGGCGCCGGCGGGGCTGGCGGCGTCGGGGTGATGGCTACGGGTAATTCGAGCATCGTCAACAGCTATGTGATCGAGGGCGGCAGCGGCGGTCAGGGTGGCGCAGGTAGTTATCAAAACGGCAGTCCTGCTGCAGGCGGAGTGGGCGGCGCCGGCGGTGTGGGCGTCGCAGGTTCCGGTTTCACCTTGACCAACCAGAATGACGTCATGGGCGGCATCGGTGGCGCCGGAGGCACTGGTGGCGCCGGTGAGGCTGGCAATTACGCTGGCGCGGCCGGCGGTAGTGGCGGCAACGGCGGCGTCGGCCTAAACGGCACCTCGTTTACTTTGAACAATACTGCCGATGCCTGGATTCTAGGTGGCCAGGGTGGTGACGGTGGCGCGGGCGGTACTGGCGGCGATGGTGTTTATTTGGACAGTGTCACCAGCGCGGGAGCGGCGGGCGGTACTGGAGGGAGTGCCGGAGCTGGCGGTGCTGGTATCAGCGGCTCAAACCTCACCCTCACCAATGCCGCCATGGTCTACGGCGGGGATGGTGGTAATGGCGGCACTGGTGGCGCTGGGGGAGAGGGTGCATCACCTGTCGATGCCGGCGATGCCGGCAATGGTGGCGCTGGCGGCAATGGTGGATCGGGCGGTGCGGGTGGCGCAGGCGGCGCGGGCATCAATGGCAGCACGTTCACACTCACGAACACGGGTTCCGTTGTGGGCGGTATCGGTGGAGCCGGCGGGACTGGCGGGGCCGGCGGGGCCGGGGGTAGTGCGGGTAGCGGCGGTCCGACGTCGGTCGGCTATGCGGGCCAAGGTGGCGCGGGCGGCGCGGGTGGTACCGGCGGTACGGGTATTGCCGGTACGAATTTCACCATCACTAGCAACAGTATTGCCGGGCCGAATTACACCATCACCAGCAGCGGCACGGTCTATGGGGGCCGCGGTGGTAATGGCGGCGGCGGTGGCGCCGGCGCATCGACGGGCAGCTCCTATCAGGCGACCGGCGTGACTGGTGGCGCAGGTGGTCAAGCTGGCGCCGGCGGTGCAGGTGGCGCAGGTGTCGTCGCTTACGCATCGACATCCACCTTCAACAACGACGATCGCATCGGTGGCGGTGCTGGCGGCAATGGTGGTGCAGGCGGGGCGGGAGGTTATGGCGGCGGCGTTGGCGGCCCCGCTGGACCGGCCGGCGGCAATGGCGGTACAGGCGGTGATGGTGGTGCTGGTGGTGATGGTGGTGCCGGTGTTGTCGCCGCCAACGGGTTCACGCTCAACAATGCAAGCGGAGCGGTCGTTGTAGGGGGCCAAGGCGGCAATGGCGGATCGGGCGGTGCAGGTGGCGCCGGAGATGCGTCGTTGGGTGGCGCCGGTGCAATGGGTGATGGTGGTGCGGGTGGCACGGGTGGTGCGGGCGTCACCGGCTCAGGCTTCGTGGTGGTCAATGCCGGCGAGATTGACGGTGGTATTGGCGGCTACGGTGGTGCGGGCGACGTGCAGGGCAATGCCGGTCGCGGCGGAGCGGGTATCAGCGGCGCGGACTTTACGCTGACCAACTCGGGCACCGTCAGCGGAGGTACGGGCGGAGTCGGCGTGGTATCGACCGGCGGCTCAACTATCACCAATAGCGGCACCATTAGCGGTGGCGACATTTTGGGTGGCCCGTCGATCGATGCGATCGACCTGAGCGGCGGCGGCAACACGCTCGTGCTGGAAGCCGGCTCAACGATCAACGGCGATGTGGTCAGCAGCAGCGGTACGACCGACGGCGGCGACACGCTGGACCTGGGCGGTGACGCCAATGCCACGTTCAGCGGATCGATCGGCAGTGACGGGAGCGGCGCGCAATACCAGGGCTTTGCCAACTACGAAAAGACCGGCACCAGCACCTGGACCTTGGCTAGTGCATTGAATCTGGACGCGGCTTGGTCGGTGCGGGGCGGTGAGTTGGATCTGGCCGGTAGCGGTAGCGCGTTTACCGGCGGCTTCGTCATGTCGTCAGGAACCACCCTTGGGGTGGGCGCATCGATGTTGGTGGCCGGTGCGAACGGCGTCAATGGCAGCGATGGTGCGTACGGTGCCGCCGGTACCGCGGGTAGTGCCGGCGGCGCCGCGGTCAGCGGCACCGGCTTTACGCTGAACAACCAGAGCCAGGTCTTGGGCGGAAGCGGCGGCACGGGCGGCAATGGTGCGAATGGCGCCAGCGCAGGCGGCTATGGTCCGGGTTCGGGCTACACGACCCTACCGTCAGGCGGGGGCGGCGGCGCGGGCGGCGCCGGTGGCGTGGGTGGTACGGCGGTGACCGGATCGGGCATTACGCTTACCAATGGCGGCAGCATTACGGCTGGACAGGGTGGCCAGGGTGGTGCGGGCGGTGTCGGTGGTGCGGGCGGCAAATACCTGAGCATCCCCCCGCCCCTGATCGCGCTCGGCAGCAACGTGTCGGCGCCCGTGTCGGGTGGCAGCCTGACCGGGGGCAATGGTGGTGTCGGGGGAGCGGGAGGCATCGGCGGCCAGGGTGGCGTTGGCGTCTACGCCACCGGTACGAGCACGCTGGTCAACAATGCCAACATCACGGGCGGCCAGGGCGGCGCCGGCGGCCAGGGCGGGTATGGCGGCCAGGGTGGTCAGGTGGCGGCTCAATCCTCCGGTTACACCCTCAATGGCGGCGCGGGCGGTACTGGCGGTATGGGCGGCAACGGTGGCGCCGGCGGTGCGGGCGTGAGCGGTACATCCTTCACCCTTACGAACAACGGCGGCATCACGGGCGGCCAGGGCGGTGCCGGCGGTCAGGGCGGGTATGGTGGCTACGGCGGCGCAAGCGTGACGCTGCCGGGATCCGGCACCAACGTCGCCAACGGCGGCGCGGGTGGTACCGGTGGCGCGGGTGGCAGCGGTGGCGTGGGTGGTGCGGGCGTGAGTGGTGCGTCTTTCACCCTCACGAATAACAATAACGGTTCGATTGCGGGTGGCAACGGCGGTTACGGCGGTAACGGCGGTAACGGCGCTGGTTGGACGGAGTCGTCTCCGCCCTCTGGCGCGGGTGGCGATGGCGGCAGTGGTGGCGCGGGGGGCACCGGAGGCGCCGGTGGCGCGGGCGTAAACGGTACCAACTTCAGCCTTACCAACGCCGGTGGGATCTACGGCGGCTCGGGTGGCCATGGCGGCAACAGTGGTCATGGCGGCAACGGTGGCGAAGGCTATGCCGGCCGCTACGGCTATGGCAATGGCGGCAATGGCGGCAACAACGGCACGGGCGGTGCTGGTGGTGCGGGTGGCAATGGTGTCGAGGGCACTCACTTTACCTTGACCAATAATGGGCTGGTTAAAGGAGGCTATGGCGGCAATGGCGGCTATGGCGGCTATGGTCACGAGGCCGGTGAGGGCGGTGGCACAAATGCCGGCAACGTGGGCACTAGCGGCAACGGCGGCGCGGGTGGTGCCGGCGGTGCCGGCGGCACAGCGGTGAGCGGCAGCTATTTCACAGTGACCAACAATGGCTCCCTGGTCGGCGGTGGCGGCGGTACCGGCGGCTATGGCGGTTACCCTGGCGCTGGTTTTGCCTACTCGTCGACTAAAAGTGCCGCCGGCGGCAATGGTCTGGCTGGTGGCGCGGGCGGAGTGGGGGGCGCAGGCGTCACCGGCAGCAACTTCGTCCTCACCAACAACCAACTCATTGAGGGCGGTACCGGTGGCGCAGGCGGCAACGGCGGCGTGGGTGCACCGGGCGGCTACAACAAGAGCGGCACCGCGGGAAATGGCGGTGTGCCGGGTGCCGGTGGCGCAGGCGGTGCAGGTGGCAACGGCGTGGAAGGCAGCCAGTTCACCTTGACCAATTCATATCTGATATTGGGTGGCGCGGGCGGCGCGGGTGGTGCGGGTGGCTATGCGTGGCCCGCAGGAAGCACCAATGGCGGCGTCGCCGGCAACGGCTCCAATGGCCCGGTCGGCGGCGCTGGCGGCGCCGGCGGCACGGGGGTCGCGGTCAGCGGCACCGGTGCGACCAACGCCACCATCGTCAACTATGGCTCCAGCGTTATCGCCGGTGGCGAGGGCGGCGATGGTGGCCAAGGCGGCTACGGCGGCCAAGGCGGGCGGTCCTATGCCGCCTCGGGTACCCCGGGCAATGGCGGTAACGGCGGTGCGGGTGGCGCCGGCGGTGCAGGTGGCGCGGGCGTCACCGGCAACGGTTTCGTGCTCACCAACAGCGGGGGCGTTTACGGCAACAACGGCGGCAGCGGCGGCAACGGCGGCAACGGCGCCGCAGGCCAGGAAGGTGGCTCCGGCGCGAACGATACGTATGGCACGACAGGTCTCTCCGGTGCAGGTGGTGTGGGTGGTGCGGGCGGTGTGGGCGTCAGCGGCACCGGCTTCACCGTCACCAACGCTGGCATCATCGGCGGCGGCGCGGGCGGCCAAGGAGGTGCGGGCGGGATGTCGTATGGAGCCTCGGGGGTGGCTGGCAATGGCGGCGCCGGTGGCGCGGGCGGTGCAGGCGTCAGCGGTTCGGACTTCACCCTCGTCAACACCGGCACCGTATACGGCGGCAACGGCGGTGCGGGCGGCGCGGCGGGCGATAACTCCAACGACGGCGCCAGCGGTGTGGCCGGAGCCGGCGGTGCGGGTGGTGTCGGCGTGGTGTCGACCGGTGGCAGCACCATCATCAATGCCGGCACCATCGCAGGCGGTGTGAGCGCCGGCGGCGTACAGGCCGACGCGGTGGATCTCTCCGGCGGAGGCAACACATTGGTGGTCGAAGCCGGCTACGTGTTTACCGGCAATGTCGTCAGCACCAGCGGTAGCACCCATGGTGGCGATACATTCGCGCTCGGCGGCAGCACCAATGCCACCTTTAACCTGGACCAGGTCGGTGCGGTGGGTAGCGGTGCGGCGATCCAGGGCTTCAACCAGTTCGCCAAGATGGGCACCAGCACCTGGACGCTGAGCGGCACCGGCAACGCCAACCAGTCGTGGACGATCACCAACGGCACGCTGGTGGGCACCAGCACCAGCATCGTCGGCAACGTGACGTTCGCGCCGGTCAGCGGCGGCAGCGCCAACCTCACGTTCGATCAGTCGACCAACGATGTGTACAACGGCGTGATCAGCGGCGACGGCTCACTGACCAAGGACGGCAGCGGCACGCTCACGCTCACCAGTATTAACAGTTATACCGGTGCGACCACCATCAACGACGGTACCCTTCGGAGTGCGGTGGCTGGTGACGTCACTTACAGTGGCGCGATCAGCGGTGCCGGTGGCTTCACGCAGGCGGGTAGCGGTACGGTATTGCTCAACGGTGCGAATACTTACACCGGTGGCACCACAGTGGCGTCGGGCACGCTGGAAGTGGGCGATGCCTCGCACATCACCGCGTCACTGCAGAGCGACGTGACGGTGGACGCGGGCGGCACGCTGCGCGGCCACGGCACCATCGACGGCAATGTCGTCAGCGACGGCATGGTATGGCCGGGCGGTTCAGTCGGTGTGTTGACTATCAATGGCAACTACACGCAGAACGCGGATGCGAGCCTGCAGATCGACGTGACACCCACGCAGGCGTCGGAGCTGGCGGTGAGTGGCAACGCCAGCCTCGCCGGCACGCTCAATCTGATCTATGCGCCGGGTACCTACAACGCTGGCACCCTGACCTTGGTAAAGGCCAATGCGTTGAGCGGCGAGTTCGCCACCACCACGTCGAGCGGCTCGGTGCCCACGATCAACGATCCCAAGGTGACCTACAGTTCCACGGAAGCGGATCTGGTGATGGGTCCGGCCGTTGTCACGCCGCGTGACGGTGCCATTTACGCGGATCTGATGCGCAGCGCCAACCTGGTCGGGCAGCAATCCCTGGCCACCGTGCTCGGTGCCACGCTGCGTTCGGGCGATGCGGCTTGCAACGGCACGGACGCCGCGCACGCCAATACGGTGGCGTCGTCCTGCCACAGTGACCTGTGGATGCAGTACAGCGGCAGCAGCGATGCGCTGACGGGCAGCAACGGCCTCAACAGCAGCGTGTTCGGCTTGCAGGGCGGTTTCGACCATGCCGTGACGGAGGGGGTGCGCCTGGGCGTGGAAGCGGGCTACGACCGCATCAACGGCAACGACCGCAACGGTGGCAACGGCAGCATCGACAGCGTGCACGGCGGTGTGTATGCCGATGCCGATGCCGGTCCGGTGGTGCTGTCGGGCACGCTCGACGAGACGCACAGCAGCTATCAGGTGTATCGCCAGACCGGCATTGGCCACGGCGTGGCCGGCCCGGACGGCAACACCACGGCGGCGGCGGTGCAGGCTGCGTGGCCGCTCGTCGCGGCACAGTGGCAGGTGACGCCGGCAGTGGGCGCGTTGTACCAGCACCAGACGCTCGGCAGCTTCAGCGAGACGATACCGGGCAGCAACCCGCTGGCCGGCGCGTTCGCCCTGGACGGTGCGTCTGGCACGTACACCACCGTGCAGCCGTATGCGCAGGTGTCGTTCTCCCACGTGTTCGTGGCGCAAGGCATCCGCTACCTGCCGCAGTTCAACGTCGGCTATCGCTACGACACGCGTGGCAGCAACCCGGTGGTGCAGGCGAGCAGCCAGGATGGCACGATGTTCCTGCTGCCGGGCGCTGCGCTGGGTCGCGGCATGGCCACGGTGGGGGCGCGTATCACCGCACAGGCGGGCGCCTCGTGGAGCCTGTACCTGGATTACCAGGGCCAGTTCGCCAGCCATCTCAGCGACAACGCACTGAGCGTGGGCTTTGCCAAGGCATTCTAAGCGCGCAACACGGATCGCCCCAGCGAAAGCTGGGGCGATCGAGCCTTGCCCAAGACACCCCGGGATCCGGCGCCGTCAGGGCACCGCAGTGATCAGCACACGCTATGCGATGAGCGTGCGCTGCATGATGAGTTCGCCACTGGGTGCCTTGCCGTCATGCACGAAGCCCAGCTTAGGGTGTCGTGGAATCCTCAAACCCAATCACCGGATATCTCACCCATGAACATGCACCGCTCCCTGTTCGTCGCTGCACTAGCCGCTGCCACCGGCTTTTCTTTCGCTCCCGTGGCGCCGGCGCAGGCCTCCGCCGCTCCTGTGGCCAGCCATCCGCTGGGCGGCAAACCGGTGCCAGGCATATGCATGCTTTCGAGCGAGGCAGTGTTCACCGAATCCAAGGTGGGGCAGGCGTCGAGCGAGCGGCTGAAGCAGCTCGCGACGCAGCAGCAGTCGCTGCTGGAAGACCAGCGCAAGCCGCTGGATGCCGAGATCCAGGCCTTCCAGCAGAAGTCGTCTACGCTCACCGAGGCGCAGCGCGAGCAGCAAGGCAAGGCGCTGCAGCAGCGCATGCAGGCGTTCCAGGCACAGGTGAAACAGCTCGACCAGCGCATCCAGCTGACCCGCGGCAAGGTGATGCAGCAGATCGGCAAGCAGGCGCAGCCCCTCGTCGAGAGTTCCTACAATAGCCACGACTGCGGCTTGCTTCTGAATCGCGACGTGGTGCTTGGTGGCAACACCGCCAACGACCTCACCGGCGATGTGGTGCGCGGTCTGGACGCGAAGATCACCACGCTCAACTTCAACCTGGAGCCGCTGCCGAGCGGAACTGGCAAGTAAGCGCGCCGGACCCACGATGAACCGCACGGACACGGATGGGAACACCCGTGTTCGTCCTGTCCGGCATCAGCAACCCCGGGCCGCAGCATTGGCAAACCCTGTGAATAGAGTGAAGCCCTGCCTTCTGCAGGATGATCCAACGTGACTGGGACCACCCAATATATGCCGAGTGGGCGAAGGCGCTCGAACGGTGGATTCGACCGGTCGCCGCTGGTAGTCGTGCTGGCCGGTTGCTGACTGACCCCGGACTGACCCCGATATCCGGCACAAAGCCTGATCCCGTGCGGCCGGACACGAGCACAGGTGATCACATTAGGTCTTGATTTCCTTGATCTTTTTCGACCTTGACATGGTAGGGGTCACAAGTTCGATCCTTGTACCGCCCACCACCTTGAATCCGGCAACGGCGCGGCCTTCGGGCTCGCGCCGTTGTTGTTTCCGGCACCCGGTTGACCCCGGATTGATCCCGCGAGGCCAGGGAGCATCAGTCTCAGTCGTTGAAACCGTCGTCGCCCCGCATGATCGCAACGCCGTTGGTGCTGCCGCTGTCGATGGTGACGACGCTCTTCAGGGCGAAGTTGCCATCGCCGTCTACGTCGAAGATGGAGACGTGCGATGCCGACCCGGTGCCGTCAATCACCGCGGCGAGACTGTCGCGGTAGGTGATGTCGGTCGGAGCGCCATTGAACGACGCCACCACCGGCGCATCCTGCACGATCTTGTGGCCGTTCACGGAGTAACGGGACACGGAGTGGCTGGGCGAGTTCGAGGAGAACAGGAACGGCCCGTCGAGGGTGACCCAGCAAGGAGCCATCTGGGTGCCGGAGCCGGTGACCGTCAGCACCGCATCGTTGCGCACGAGGCTGATCTCGTTTGCATGCGCGATGGTGACATAGGCATCACTGCCGCGGGTGGCAAGCCCGAAGGGGGCGTTGACGTTGGCGGGGATGTTCGCCACCAGCCTAGTCGCGCCAGACACGCTGCCCTGGTCTGTCAGGTCGGCCGTTTCAATCGCATTGCTCTTTTCGCTGATGACCAGTTGCCCGCCGATGACACCCACCTGGGCGGCGGAGCCATCGGCAACGACCAACCGTGCCTTGCCGTCGGCGATGGAACTCACGCCATCCCGGTCGATCGGGTGCGATTCGATGTAGGTGGCGGTCAGGATGTAGAGATGGCCGTGGCCAAAGGCCACGCTGACCGGGTTGTTGAGGGCCGGGACGAGCTTCTCCAGTCGCAGCGGAGTGCCTGCTCCATCCTTCCGGAAGACCGAAACATTGCCCGATCCGAAATTGACCACGGCAAGGCGGTCGTGATTCTGCGCGATGCCGCCGGCATTGCCGGTGACTCCGCCGGATCCACCGGTCGGGGATTGCTCGACCAGCGCGCCGCGGGTGTTGTAGACAAGCAGTTCATTGTTGGCCGTGTTCGACGACGTAACCACCAGGTCGCCATCGTTCCAGTGGGCGCCAGGCTGCGCATTGACGGTTCCCGCAACCATCAATCCAAGCAGCGCCGATCCAAAAATTGCCTTTTTCATGGTCATTCCTCGATATGGGTAGGCAGGCGGCAACAGGCGTTGCCGCGACAAACCGCCATCAGCGACCGCACGTGTCGGTCGCTGGTTATTCGAATGGCCGGCTTTGCTGGTTACATTTCAGGCTTTCAGGAGCTGGTGACCGCAATGGCCCAGCGTGTGCCGCGTGTGCGTTTCGGGCATGCGGTGGCGGACGTCGGAGCGGGGCGATTGGGTGCGACCAAGGGGCACAAGCTCGATCCTTGCACTCCCCACCGGATACCATGCGACAGCGCGAACCTCGGTTCGCGCCGTTTCTTTCTGGGGCCAGCCGCCCCGCCGCCGGAGCGTCGCGATGGTCTACCTGTGGGTCAAGAGCTTCCACGTGCTGTTCGTGATCGCCTGGATGGCCACGGTGTTCTATCTGCCGCGCATCCTGGTGAACCTCGCCGAGGCCGGTGACGAGCCCGCGGTAAAGGCGCGACTGCTGCTGATGGGGCGGCGACTGTACAAGTTCGGCCACAACATGTTCGGCATGGCTTTCCTGTTCGGCTTGACGCTGTGGCAGGGCTGGCGGTTGTTCCCCGCGAAGCTGCCGAACGTGACCGCCGGCATGCACTGGATCGACGCCAAGCTGACCCTGGTGGCGTTGCTGCTGGCCTATTTCGTGTGGGCGGGCCGGATGATCAAACGCTGCGAGCGGGGCGGTGCGCTACCGTCGTCGAAGGCCCTGCGCTGGCTCAATGAGCTGCCGGTGCTGTTGCTGCTGGGCGTGATCTTCCTGGTGCTGGCCAAGCCGTTCTAGCTTCGGTCCATGTAGGAGCGCACCCTGTGCGCGAATGCTCTGGTGCATGATCGAAGCCAAAAGCCATCGCGCACAGGGTGCGCTCCTACAGGTGGTCGCGGGCTGGTCAACGCTTGAAATATTCCCGGTACCACGCCACGAAGCGCGCCACGCCATCCTCGATGGAGGTGTTCGGCGCGTAACCCACGTCGCGCCGCAGCGCCGACACGTCGGCCCAGGTGTCCGGCACGTCGCCGGGCTGCATCGGCAGCAGGTTCTTTTCCACCGTGCGGCCCAGGTGCTGCTCCAGCAGCTCGATGAAGCGCAGCAGTTGCACCGGCTGGTCGTTGCCGATGTTGTACACGCGCCAGGGCGCGTTCGAGGTGCCGGCGTTCGGGGCCTCGGCGTCGTAGGCCGGGTCGGGTGCGGCGGCGTGGTCGAGCGTGCGGATCACGCCTTCCACGATGTCGTCGACGTAGGTGAAGTCGCGGCTGTGGTTGCCGAAGTTGAACACGTCGATGGCTTCGCCACGGCTGATGCGGTCGGCGAACAGCATCGGCGACATGTCCGGTCGGCCCCACGGCCCGTACACGGTGAAGAAGCGCAGCCCGGTGGTGGGCAGGCCGTACAGGTGGCTGTAGCTGTGCGCCATCAGCTCGTTGGCCTTCTTGGTGGCGGCATAGAGGCTGACCGGGTGGTCCACCGCGTCTTCCACCGCGAACGGCAGCTTGCGGTTAGCGCCGTAGACCGAGCTGGACGACGCATACACCAGGTGCTCGACCTCGCCGTGGCGGCAGGCTTCCAGGATGTTGCCGAAGCCGACCAGGTTGCTCTGCACGTAGGCCTGCGGATTCTTCAGCGAATAGCGCACGCCGGCCTGCGCGGCCAGGTTCGTCACGCGCTGCGGCTTGAAGCCGGTGAAGGCGTCGTTCACCGCGGCGGCGTCGGCCAGGTCGGCGCGGCGATGGGTGTAGCCCGGGTGATGGGCGAAGCGGGCGAGGCGCGCTTCCTTCAGCGTCGGGTCGTAGTAGTCGTTGTGGTTGTCGATACCCAGCACTTCGTCGCCGCGCGCCAGCAGGCGTTCGGTCAGGGCGGCGCCGATGAAGCCGGCGGTGCCGGTGACGAGGATGCGCATGGGGGGAGTCCTTGAAAGATCGGTGCATTCTATCGCCGGCCGCCAATTGACAGCCTGCGATGGGCTAGACTAGCGTTTCCGCAGCAACCTCCAGAGACAAGGTGGCCCGCGCCAAAGCGTCGGCCGAGCGTGCGACATGGCAACTACCCGCAACCACGGCTGACGACCGCCCGCCTTGTGCTCCGCCAAGGCGCCTCGGCGCCTTTGTTTTGTCCGCCATCCAGGCGAACAACGGCAAAACTGGCCATCCATGGCCGGACTTTTCAAAGTAGCGACGTCCACCGCGACGACGCGGCAGGAATGAACATGATCGAGATCACCCTACCCGACGGCAGCAAGCGCCCGTTCGACCATCCCGTGTCCGTGCAGGACATGGCTGCCTCCATCGGCGCCGGTCTGGCCAAGGCCACCCTGGCCGGCAAGGTGGATGGCAAGCTGGTGGATGCCAGCTTCACCATCGACCACGACGCCAGCCTCGAGATCGTCACCGAGAAGAGCCCGGAGGCGCTGGAGATCCTGCGCCATTCCACCGCGCACCTGATGGGGCAGGCGGTGCAGCGGCTGTTCCCCGGCGCGCAGGTCACGATCGGTCCGGTGATCGACAACGGTTTCTACTACGACTTCGCCTACGAGCGCCCGTTCACGCCCGAGGACCTGCCGAAGATCGAGGCGGAGATGCACAAGATCGTGGCCGAGCAGCTGCCGGTGACGCGCAGCGTGAAGTCGCGCGACGAGGCGGTGGCGTTCTTCCGCGGCCTGGGCGAGAACTACAAGGCCGAGATCATCGAGTCGATTCCCTCCGGGGAGCAACTGTCGTTGTACTCGCAGGGCGAGTTCACCGATCTGTGCCGTGGCCCGCACGTGCCCAACACGGGCAAGCTGCGCGCGTTCAAGCTGATGAAGGTGGCTGGCGCCTACTGGCGCGGTGATTCCAACAACGCGATGCTCACGCGCATCTACGGCACGGCCTGGCTCAACGACAAGGACCTCAAGGCCTGGCTGCACCAGCTTGAGGAGGCCGAGAAGCGCGACCATCGCAAGATCGGCAAGGCGCTGGACCTGTTCCACCAGCAGGAGGAAGGCCCGGGCATGGTGTTCTGGCACCCGCGCGGCTGGGCGATCTGGCAGCAGGTGGAGCAGTACATGCGCGGCGTGTACCGCAAGAGCGGCTACCAGGAAGTACGCTGCCCGCAGGTGCTGGATGTCTCGCTGTGGAAGAAGTCCGGCCACTGGGACAACTACGCCGAGAACATGTTCTTCACCGAGTCGGAGAAGCACACCTATGCGCTGAAGCCGATGAACTGCCCCGGCCACGTGCAGATCTTCAACGCCGGCCTGCACAGCTACCGCGACCTGCCGATCCGCTACGGCGAGTTCGGCGGCTGCCATCGCAACGAGCCCTCCGGCGCGCTGCACGGCATCATGCGTGTGCGCGCGTTCACCCAGGACGACGGCCACGTGTTCTGCACGCCCGAGCAGATCGAGCCGGAGGTGACAGCCTTCCACCGGCAGGCGATGCAGGTCTACGCCGATTTCGGCTTCGACAACATCGCGCTGAAGATCGCGCTGCGCCCGGACAAGCGCATCGGCTCGGACGAGGTGTGGGACAAGGCCGAGGAAGCCTTGCGCGCCGCGTTGCGCGCGGCCGGCGTTGCCTGGGAGGAACTGCCGGGCGAGGGCGCGTTCTACGGCCCCAAGATCGAGTACCACATGAAGGATTCGATCGGCCGCGCCTGGCAGGTCGGCACCATGCAGGTGGACTTCATGATGCCCGAGCGCCTCGGCGCCGAGTACGTGGACGAAGGCTCGCAGCGCCGGCACCCGGTGATGCTGCATCGGGCCATCGTGGGTTCGATGGAGCGCTTCATCGGTATCCTGATCGAACACCACGCCGGCCTGCTGCCGGCCTGGCTGGCCCCGGTGCAGGCGATGGTGTTCAGTATTACCGACGCCCAGGCCGGATACGCCAGCGAGGTGGCGCAAGCCCTTGTCGACAAAGGCTTCCGGGTGGAGGCCGATTTGCGCAACGAGAAGGTCGGCTATAAAATCCGCGAGCATACGTTGCAGAAAATCCCTTATCTTCTGGTGGTCGGTGACCGCGAGAAGGAAGCGGGGACTGTTTCCGTGCGTACCCGTTCGGGCGAGGATCTGGGCAGCATGCCGCTGGCCGACTTCATCGGACGACTGCAGGCCGAGACGCAGCGCTGAAGGCGTTGTGCGGCCTAATCGAAACTTCTTCTGGAGGATAGTGGTATCGCCACCACCGACAACAAGGGCAATCGCCGTAACCTGGAAATCCGCGTTCCGCGCGTACGCGTGATCGGCGCCGATGCTGAGCAGCTGGGCATCCTCACCCGCGACGAGGCGCTGGCACTGGCGCAGGAAGCGGGGATGGACCTGGTCGAGATCCAGCCGAACGGCGATCCGCCGGTCTGCCGCATCATGGACTACGGCAAGTTCAAGTTCGAAGCCCAGAAGAAAGCCCAGGCGGCCAAGAAGAAGCAGAAGCAGGTCGAGATCAAGGAAGTGAAGTTCCGTCCGGTCACGGACGTGGGCGACTACCAGATCAAGCTGCGCAACATGCTTCGCTTCCTCGAGGAAGGCGACAAGGTCAAGGTCACCATCCGCTTCCGCGGCCGCGAGATGTCGCACCAGGATCTCGGCCAGAGTCTGGCCAAGCGCATCCAGGAGGACGTGGGCGAGAACGGCCAGGTCGAGTCCTTCCCGCGCCTGGAAGGCCGCCAGATGGTCATGATGATCGGCCCCAAGAAGAAGCAATGAAGCGGGCGGCGGCCTGCAGGCTGCCGTTTTGCAAGCGGGCTGACCTGGCTTGAAAGGGCGCGCCACAGGCTGGTGCTGGCGCCGTTTTCCCCGTACAATCGCCAGTTCGACCCGCCAGGAAGGGTCGTGCACCGATGTCGGCAGGATGGAAAGCGCGGCCTTGCGGTCGCCGCCGAATCAGTCAGAAGCCGGGCTGCTCTCGTGAAGGAGGGCGGCCCCATCAAGGAGCATCACCATGCCCAAGATCAAGACCAACCGGGCGGCGGCGAAGCGTTTTCGCAAGACCGCTTCCGGCAAGTTCAAGGCCGGTCACGCCTTCAAGTCGCACATCCTGACCAAGAAGTCGACCAAGCGTAAGCGCAACCTGCGCGCCACCAACCACGTCAAGGCGTGCGACACCAAGGGTGTGGCTCGCATGTTGCCGTATCTCTGAGACGGGAGGACTAGACCATGGCTCGTGTAAAGCGTGGCGTTACCGCCCGTCGTCGTCACAAGAAGATCATCGGCCGCGCGAAGGGCTACTACAACGCCCGCCGCAAGGTTTTCCGCGTAGCGAACCAGGCCGTCATCAAGGCCGGCCAGTACGCCTATATCGGTCGCAAGCAGAAGAAGCGCCAGTTCCGCGCCCTGTGGATCGTGCGCATCAATGCTGCCGCCCGCCAGTTCGGCCTGTCCTACAGCCGCCTGATCAACGGCCTGGCCAAGGCCGGCATCACGGTCGACCGCAAGGTGCTGGCCGACATCGCCGTGCACGACATCAAGGCGTTTGGCGCCATCGCGGAAAAGGCGAAGGCCAGCCTGGCGGCGTAATCTGTGCGCTCATCCTTGATCGCGAAGATCAAGAAGCGGCCATCCATGGCCGCACTCTCAAAAGGATGCGTGTAACGTCTACGGGGAGAAGGCCGGCGCCTTCTCCCCGTTTTTATTTAATGACGCCGCTTTTCGCGTTGGCCTCCTCTCCCCTCCGGGGAGAGGATTGAGGTGAGGGGTCGGGGTTTGCCTTGACCCTGATCGAAGCACGCTTCGACCCTGGCGTTGACGCAAGAGTGGCCCCTCACCCCAACCCTCTCCCCGGAGGGGAGAGGGAGCTGGAAGCCAAAGCGGAAATCGCACCGATGGACGATCTGGACAGCCGGGCAAGCCAAGCCCTGACCGATATCGAAAATGTCACCTCGCTGGACGCGCTCGAATCCCTGCGCGTGGGCCTGCTCGGCAAGAGCGGCATCGTCACCGCCGCGCTGAAGTCGCTGGGCGCGCTGGCGGCGGACGAGCGCAAGACGCGCGGCGCCGAAGTGAACCGCGTCAAGGAACGTCTCGCCGACGCGCTGGCCGCGCGCAAGGCGACGTTGGAGCAGGCCGCGCTGGATCGCCGGCTCGCCTCCGAGACCATCGACATCTCGCTGCCCGGCCGCGACGGCGAGCGCGGCGGCATCCACCCGATCACCCGCGCCCTGGAGCGCATCGCCGCGATCTTCGCGCGGCTGGGCTACCAGCGCGCCGACGGTCCGGAGATCGAGGACGACTGGCACAACTTCGAGGCGCTGAACTTCCCGCCGCACCATCCGGCGCGCGCCATGCACGACACCTTCTACTTCGGCGACGGCCGGCTGCTGCGCACGCACACCTCGCCGGTGCAGATCCGCGCGATGAAGGGTCGGCAGCCGCCGATCCGCATCATCGCGCCGGGCAAGGTCTACCGCAGCGACTCGGACCAGACCCACTCGCCGATGTTCCACCAGATCGAAGGCCTGCTGGTCGACGAAACCTCCAGCTTTGCCGATCTCAAGGGCACGCTGGCGGAGTTCATCCGCGCGTTCTTCGAGCGCGATTTCGAAATGCGCTTCCGCCCCAGCTACTTCCCCTTCACCGAGCCCTCGGCCGAGGTGGACATCCGCTGGGAGACTGCCGACGGTCAGTCGCGCTGGCTGGAAGTGCTGGGTTGCGGCATGGTGCACCCGAACGTGCTGGCGAACTGCGGCATCGATCCGGAACGCTATACCGGCTTTGCCTTCGGCCTCGGCGTGGAGCGCTTCGCGATGCTGCGCTACGGCGTCACCGATCTGCGCGCGTTCTTCGAGAACGACCTGCGCTTCCTCAAGCAGTTCGCGTAAACCGGGCAGGAATCGATACGCATGAAATTCTCCGAGAACTGGCTGCGCGAACTGGTCGATGTGCAGGCCGACCGCGCCCAGCTGGCCCATGCATTGACCATGGCCGGCCTGGAAGTGGAAGAGCTCACGCCGCTGGGCGAGGGCCTGGATGGCGTGGTGGTGGCCGAAATCGTCGGCGCCGAGAAGCATCCCGAGGCCGACCGCCTGCAGGTGTGCAAGGTCGACGCAGGGCAGGGCGAGCCGCTGCAGATCGTCTGCGGCGCGCCGAATGCGCGCATCGGCATCAAGGTGCCGCTGGCGACCGTGGGCGCCAAGCTGCCTGGCGGCATCGTCATCAAGGTAGCCAAGCTGCGTGGCGTGGAATCGTTCGGCATGCTGTGCTCGGCCAAGGAGCTGGGCATCGACGCCGATGCATCCGGTCTGCTGGAGCTGCCGGCCGACGCACCCGCTGGCCAACCGCTGGCTGCTTACCTTGGATTGCCCGATGCCAGCATCGAGCTGAAGCTCACGCCGAACCGCCCCGATTGCCTGGGCCTCTACGGACTCGCGCACGACGTGGCCGCGCTGTTCGGCAGCCACGTGAAGACCGGCGAGCAGCCGGCGGCGTTGGTGAGCAGCGAGGCGCGCCGCGGCATCCGCCTGGAGGCCGGCAAGGATGCGCCGCGTTACCTCGGCCGCATCATCGAGGGCATCGACCCCGCCGCGCGCACGCCGTTGTGGCTGGCCGAGCGCCTGCGCCGCGCGGGCCTGCGTCCGATCAGCGTGGTGGTGGATATCACCAACTACGTGATGCTGGAGCTGGGCCAGCCCATGCATGCGTTCGACAACGACAGGCTGGACGGCGACATCGTGGTGCGCCACGCACGCCCGGGCGAGACGCTGAAGCTGCTCGACGGCAGCGAGGCGACGCTGGATGAAGGCTTCGTGCTGATCGCCGACGAGCGCAAGCCGTTGGCCGTGGCCGGCGTGATGGGCGGCCTCGATTCGCGCGTCACCGACGCCACGCACAACATCTTCTTCGAGGCTGCGCACTTCGCGCCGGCGGCGATCATGGGCCGTGCGCGCAAGCTGGGCCTGCACACCGACGCTTCGCATCGCTTCGAACGCGGCGTCGATCCCGAGCTGCCGCGCCGCGCCCTGGAGCGCGCTACCGAACTGCTGCTGGCGATCGCCGGCGGCAAGGCGGGGCCGGTGCTGGTGGCGGAGAACCTGGCCGACCTGCCGCAGCCGGCGCCAGTGACGCTGCGTCGCGCGCGCCTCCGGCGCGTGCTGGGCGTGGACGTGGCCGATGCCGAGGTGGCGCGCATCTTCACCGCGCTGGGCATGCAGGTGGAGCCGCAGGCCGATGGCTGGCGGATCACCGCGCCCAGCAGCCGCTTCGACATCGAGCGCGAGGAAGACCTGGTCGAGGAAGTCGCGCGCATCTTCGGCTACGACAACATTCCCACCGCCACGCCTGCGGGGGCGCTGGCCTTGGCGGCCGAGCCGGAGGCGCGCATCGGCGAACTGGCGTTGCGCGAGCAGCTCGCCGCGCGCGGCTATTTCGAGGCGGTGAACCTGTCCTTCGTCTCCGCCGAACTGCTGGCGCGCTGGAGCCTTGCCGGCCAGGGCGTGCCGCTGGCGAACCCGTTGTCGGCCGATCTTGCGGTGATGCGCCCCTCGCTGCTGCCGGGCCTGGTCGAGGCGCTGCGCCACAACCGTGCGCGCCAGCAGGAGCGCGTGCGGTTGTTCGAAGTCGCCCGGGTGTTCGGGGCGGGCGATCCCCCGGTCGAGACGCCCAGCCTGGCCATCGTCGCCTGCGGCAATGCCCGTGCCGAGCAGTGGGGAGAACCGTCCCGCATGCTGGATTTCTTCGATCTAAAGGGCGACCTGGACGCGTTGCTGGCATGGGGCGGCGAGCCGCAGCGCTGGGCGGCGCATGCCGACGGCCTGCCGGCATGGCTGCATCCGGGGCGTGGTGCCCGCCTCTCGCGCGACGGTGAGACGGTGGGCTGGCTGGGTGCCCTGCATCCCCAACTGGCCAAGGCGCTGGACCTGGGGCCGGACGTGCACGTGCTGGAGCTGGCGCTGGAGCCGCTGCTGGCGCGCCGCCTGCCCAAGGCGCAACCGGTGGCCCGCTTCCCCTCGGTGCGCCGCGACATCGCCGTCGAGGTGCCGGAAAGCGTGGCTTGGTCGTGGATCGGCGAGGTCGTCCGCAGTAGCCTCGGCGAGGTGCTGAAGGAGTTGCGCCTGTTCGATCGCTACAGCGGCAAGGGGGTCGAAGCGGGCCGAAAAAGTCTCGCTATGGGCTTGATTTTGCAGGATGCTTCCCGCACCCTTACCGACAACGACGCAGACAGTTGCGTGCGGCAGGCTGTCGCCGCACTGGAACAGACATGCCAGGCTAAGTTGCGAGGATGAGATGGCGCTGACCAAGGCGGATATGGCCGAGCGGCTTTTCCTGGACGTAGGCCTCAACAAGCGTGAAGCCAAGGAGTTCGTGGACGCCTGTTTCGAGGTGGTTCGCGAGGCTCTGGAAAGGGGAGAACAGGTGAAACTGTCGGGTTTCGGCAATTTCGACCTGCGCGAAAAGAACCAGCGGCCGGGGCGCAACCCCAAGACCGGCGAGGAGATTCCGATCTCGGCGCGCCGGGTGGTGACGTTCCGGCCAGGGCAGAAACTCAAGGTGCGAGTCGAGGGCTATGCTGGACCAAGGGAATAACACCGAACTGCCGCCCATCCCGGCCAAGCGCTACTTCACCATCGGCGAAGTGGGCGAGTTGTGCGGGGTGAAGCCGCACGTGCTGCGCTACTGGGAGCAGGAATTCCCCGCGCTGAACCCGGTGAAGCGCCGCGGCAACCGCCGCTACTACCAGCGTCACGATGTGCTGATGATCCGCCAGATCCGCGCGCTGCTGTACGACGAGGGTTTCACCATCACCGGTGCCCGCGCACGGCTGGAAGGCCCGCAGGCGCGCGTCGAGGCGAGCATGTCGCACCAGATCGTGCACCAGGTACGGCTGGAGCTGGAAGAAGTCCTCGCCCTGCTGCGTCGCTGAGCGCATTCATCTGCTATAGTTCGCGCTTTCCGATCGCATGATCGCGAAGTGCAGAAGGCGGCCACGTTGCCGCCTTTCAAGTCCAAGTCGGGGCGTAGCGCAGCCTGGTAGCGCATTTGCCTGGGGGGCAAAGGGTCGTCGGTTCGAATCCGGCCGCCCCGACCATTCAGCGGTAGGCACTTCGTTTCGCGAGTGCCTGAGTCGTTGATCTGAAAATACGGCGTTTCTGGTGATCGCGCCAACTCCAAAACCCCACGTCTCTTTGCTACGTCGCGCTGCTACGTCAGGTCAATTACCGACTGCGAGGATGTGCGCGTGGAATACGATGTCTACGGCGCACCGGATGCCGGCTACGATGGCGGTGGTGGCGGCGGTTGCGACGACTAAGAGTCGTCGAGGAGGGGCTTACGGAGTGACGGGCTTGGTGTGCCGTGCTCTCCCTATTGCCTCGTGTCACCGGAGCGATGCATGAAGTTGAATCTTGGCTTTGATGCCAGCATCAGTCGAGGGCAGCGGATTTGGGCTGGAGTCCTCGTGCTGTTAGCCGTTGTTGCATTCTTGACACAGCGGCCTCCCGCGTCGCTATTTTCAGGTTGCGGGTGTCTTTTATATGCGTGGTCGCTGATGTGCTACCCGGCCCCTGGCTTTCGTTCTACGGTGAGCGACATGTATCAATCGGCCAGGCGCGGCACGTGGTTCACGCCGAAGTACGCACGGCTGGTCATGCTCCTGGCCGTCATATTGATGCTGGTTGGTATTTTCGTCCCATTTGGACACTGATACGCCCCGGCTAGTTGTGTACCAATTGGGTTGGTCACCACGTCAGGCCAAGTGCCTTTCCAGCGTCACGTTGCCGCCACGTGAGCGTTCCGCGGTTATCCAGCATCTTTCGTAGCGCTCATCCTTGTACTCGACGACTTCCGTGCTGCGAGTGTCCGAATGAGCTCTATCTGGCTCGCGCTCAAGCTGTTTATGGGGGCTCAGCGAGAGGACGCCAGCCTGCCGAAGTCCTCCAGCCGGTCCACCTCGGTCCCATCTCCTCTGTCTTGATGTCTACCCCAAGGGTGCCTCGCTTCCTGATGGTTACCCATTCCGACCGCTCAATAGCGGTAGACGGCTGAGTGCCTTGTTTCGCGGTATCACCGGCTAGCAGTGTGCTGCTATGGATCGCCACCGAGAGAACCAGTCACGCAACACTTTCATGGCCCGGTTTGTGCCACGCGAACGTGTCGGCCTGAACCTGGGGTCGATGTGTTCGATGCCATCAAACAGAGATGGCTGGCAGCGTTGCTTCTCGGCGGCGAGAGCAACGCGATTGCGCAGTGTCTTGGTGCAGCCTAGAAGCAGGTGGGCGGCCAGCCCCTTGAAGTCCCAGCTCCATTCGATCAGCAGCAACGTGTAGGCGGAGGCTTCCGAGTAGCTAGCTTGCACGGTTTCCAATTGCTGTTGGTGGTCCTCGGCCATGACTTGCCGTGTCAGGGGGTCTTCGGTCTCTGGCGCTGCCAGCTGGCTGGACAGCTTGGCGCCTGTGGTCAATTCGCCGGTGTCGTCGTCCCAGCCAGCATCGAGCTTGATGCTGTACTGCATAGTCTTGTCGGCATATCTCACGAACCTGGCGTACAGCCAACCAAGCAGGATGCTTTGGTCGGAAGCCAGTGTGAGATCGAGCATGCGGTTCATCTTTTCCTCGATCTCCATCGTGAGGAAGAAGGCCTCGGAGAGCAGCTCGTCCGCCTCCATTTCGCCGTTCGTGGCACGTGCGATGCGTCGCAGGTCTTTTCGCCGCTCCAGCCGAAACGTTTCGAATCCCTGCATAGGCTGCACATGCCGTGGTGGTCATGTCGAAGCATTGTGCTGAGAAGTGTGCTGGATTTATCAGGCGGGCATCACGTTCGGCCAGGCGGATTACGGATGCTGCCGCACTGGGACATCCGCCGGCTTGCCCTTCGATTCCGGCACCAGCGGCGCTGCGCCTTCTTTGCGCGGCAGGAAATGTTTGGCCAGCAAGGCATCGGCCTGATCGTCCTTGCCGTCTTCGCGCAATGCATTGACCAGAGCACGCACGAGATCGGTGGGCATGTCCGCATCCGCGGGGAATTTCTCCAGCATGGCGACGCGCTGGGCGGCGGGTTTGCCCATTTGCCGCATGGCCTTGTCCATGCCGGTGTAAAGCGCGGGGTTGGCCGGGTCGGTCTGGAAGCCGTGCTGGAACACGGTGGCCGCTTCCGAGGGTGACTGCCTGATCTCCAGCAGCGCGCGGCCGAGGCTGGCGTCGAGCGATGGGATATCGGGGTTGAGCGACGCGGCGCGGCGCCATTCCGCGATGGCCTGGTCGGTGATGCCCTTGGAGAACAGCAGCGTTCCCAGCAGGTAGTGCGCGGATGCGTCGGAAGGATTCCCCGCCAGCGCTGCGCGCAGAACCTGCAGCGTTTCGCGCCTTTCGGGAAACACGTAGCGTAACGGCATGCGCGCAGCAGCCTGGTAGTCGGCCAAGCCGGACTGGCCCATCTGCTCGCGGCAATATCCCCGGTAATAAGCAAGCAAGGGATACCGGCCGGGCGGCACGGTGCCCGGCTCGGCTTCGTCAGCCGGCGCGGCAGGATATTGGCGGGTGAGCAGCGCGAGCGAATCGGCATAGAGCCCCAGCCGGTTGTACTGGATCACCAGATCGATAATCCGGTTCGGATCGCTGGCGAGGTGCTTGTCGAACTGCGCATCCGGATGTCCCAGGATGGCTTGCTCGTTCCGCAGGAAACCGCTGGTGGGATAGGTGGCCAGTGCGGTGGCCACCAGCTGGCGTGCGCGATCGGTCGGGCCCAGGGCGCGCCGCACGGCGACCACGTCTTCGATGCAGCGCTGGGCAACCGTGTTGGCGGTATCCGGATGGCATACATGGGTCAGCACATCGTCGTGGGCCCGTGCGAAATCCTTGTCCTTGATGAGCAGCTCGGCCAGCAACACGCCTGCCGCCGCCCGGTAGGACGGATCGCGATAGGCGGCCTCGAATTCGAGGCGCGCCTCCTGCGGATGATCGAGGGCGGCTTCCGCGATGCCGCGGTAGTAACGCGTTTCCCCGTCCCAGGTGGCGCGGTCTTCGACTTGCTTCAGCAGGCGCGATGCTTCGTCGAAGCGGAACAGGTTCACGTCCAGCCGGCCCTGCGCCTTCAGCAGGGGCAGGCTGTCCGGGGATGCCGCGAGCGCTTGTGCATAGGTTTTCCGGGCGGCGATCAATTGGCCCTGCAGTTCTTCGTTCGTGCCGCGTTCGAGCAGGCCGTCGCTTGTATCGGGTGGTTGATAGGTGGTCTGCGGACCAGTATGGACCTCGTTGCGCGGGGTCCAGTCGTACTGGTCCTCCGTGTGCTTGAGAAGCACTTCGTGCTGGTCGCTTTCGAGGACGAAGGTGTACTTCTTCGCCGGAGAAAGGTCGTCGAGCGTGTGTCGCCAGGTCTTGGCCGGGTCGAGCGTTGCCGTTGCCTGGAAGACCGTGCTGGTTCCGTCGAGAACCCGGATGCTCGCATCGGGGAAGCGGCGGTTGGCATTGAAGGCCACCACCAGCGCTTCATGTCCCGTGGCATCGCGCTTCCGCGACATGAACACGACGCCATTCAGGTTGGCACGCGAGATGCCGCCGATCCCGTGCACCGGCATCCAGTATTCGGAAAAGTGGATGATCTGCTCGGGTTGCAGGAAGCCGTAGGTTTCCTGGTTGCGGAAAAGTCCGGCCTGCACTTCCGCATACGCGCTGTCGTTGTCGGAAAGCACGTGGCGCCACGCAAGACCATCCGCATTGGTGCCCCAGGTCCAGATCTTCTTTGCCGGCAGATCCGCGTAGTTGGCGTAGTGGACGACGCCGGCGTCCGTGTCCGGGTCGTAGATGCCCATGAAGGGCTCGCGGCTGCCGTAGATGAAGCGCGACACGGGGCCATCCTTGTGGTTGCCGACGATGCTGAGGTCCATGCCTTTCGCATTCACCGGCCACGTGTCGATGTCCTTGAAGCCATGGCTGGCCGTGAACTGCATGGGGTACCAGATCTTCGAATCGTCATGGACCTGCACGCCCGCGTTGTTCCACCAGTAGAACCGATGCCGCAGTTCGCTGGGGTTGGACAGCGTCACGCGTTCTTCCAGCACGGTGCTGCCCGGGCGCAGCACCAGCTGGACCGTCCACTCCATGCCGTAGACGCGATCGCGATTGCCGACCGTCACCGATGCGCTGCCGTCCGGATCCTGCGCGTAGGACCAGTCGACGGGTGAGAGGGAAACCCAGTTGTGCGACACCGGGAAGTTGAACTCGACGCCGAACGCCGACCACGCGCCGCGATAGCCGATCAGCGCCTTTTTCAATGTCGGATTGGCATAGAACATCGGCTTGCCGTTGATCTTGTCGACGCACGTGTAGATGTGCCCGCCAAGGTCCGGAAGGATCGTGCACTTCAGGTATTCGTTCTCGAGGAAAAGCGCGCGCCAGAGATGGTTGGTCTCCGTGTTGCGCACGTCTTCGCGCAGCGTGTAGGGGTAGCTGAAATTGGCGGTGCCGTAGACGTCGAACGGCGGATTCTCGTCGGGCGGACCTTCCTCCGATGCCGCAAGCGGCATCTGCCCCTGCCAGACGCGGACCTGTGCATGCAGGGAGAGCGGACCCAGCAGTAGCAGGATGCAGAGACTCAACCGTGAACGCGTCATGACCTTCACCCTGTCGTGTGTGGCTGGTTGTCGAAGCCCGCGCCTTGCGGCGTGATCCGTGCAGAGGCTGCCGAGCTCCTGGATCGACACGCCGCCCACGTCAGGGCATGCAACACCGATGCTGAGAAGCATGAGCGCACCCCCTCATGACTAACGTGCAATTCCCTTTGATTTCTTTTCCGTCGGCAGTTTTGCTGCGATCTTCAAGCTAAAAGAAAGTAAATCTATCATTTTCGAATATAAACGAAAGTCATGCGGTTGCAAGCAGCTTGATCCGCCAAGGCACGCGGCTCGTGCCACCGGCGTTGCGTCGGAGGGCAGGTTTGGCGAACTGCCGCTGCATGGATGCGTTGGCGCAGTGCGCGTCATCGGGAGTGTTTTTCGCCTTTCGCGGAAGGCGCAGGAAATTGCAGGACGGCCCGGCTAGGCTGCGGCATCGGGTCCATCCACGAGGAGATGCCGCATGCCGTCGAACAGCTGCCATCCGAATGCGCCACACGAGAAGCTCAAGGCACCCGACTGGTATGTCTCGGCGCTGATGATGGATCGCGCGCTGGATGCGATCCTGCGCCGTGTGAAGAAACTTGATCGCGAGCACGACATTCCCTACCTCGCCGGCTACAGCCAGGACGGCAAGACGATCTACATCGACCGCCACCTGCCGAAGAGCTTCACGTTCCGCGGCCGCACGATCGAGGTGGACCGCTTCCTGGTCCTGCACGAGGAAGTGGAGAAGACCCTGATCGACCAGTTGGGCCTGCACTACCTGCACGCGCACCAGATCGCCACCCGCGCCGAGGAGGCCGCAGTGAACGCGCAGCGCGTCACCTGGCAGGCCTACGACCGCTTCATGCAGAAATACGTGAAGTCCATCGGCGACGAGCGCCTACAGAAGGTGCCGGCCGACCTCGACCTGAAACCCTATCGCGACTACCACGACTACGAGCTGCTGCGGCAGATGGCGGCGCATATCGACGATGTGCCGGGGATGGGCGACAAGGCGAAGGCGGAGTTGAAAAGCTATGCGGCGGCCTTCCGCGAACAGCGGCGCGACGAACAGCGGCTCGCCCGGAAGACGGACGCATCGGCGGGTGTGCGTCGCGGGTCCGCGGCGAAAAAAGCGGCAGCCGGAACCGCCGGGCCCGCGAAGGCCGGCAAGCCGAAAACCAGGCGTCGCGGCATCGCCGCATCGTCCAGGTGACTCCTCCGGGGCGGCGCAAGCGGATCGAGGCCAGGCAGTCTCAGGGTTTGTCGACGTGCACGGAAAGATGGGCAAAAGCGCCGTTGCGGGTCAGTGCGGTGATCTGGTGATCGCCTGCCTGCGGCAAGGCCAGGCGCATGTCGGCGTGGCCGAGGCTGCTTCCCTGCAGGCGGCCGTCGAGCAGCCATTGCACTTCCCCCGCGATACCGAGCGCCTGCAGGGTCACGCGCAGTGGCGTGGTGCTGTTCGGCGCCTGCCGCAGCCGCGCGCCATCGCCGAGTCCGGCGATGCGGATGGAACTGGCGACGTCGAGCGAGTCCGGGGCGCAGCCGGAGGCGAGTGGCGGCAGGGCGGCATGCGCGGCATCGTCGGCGCTCAGCCACGGAGTCGCCAGAGCGGGCCAGCGGGCGATCTGGATCGCGTGCTGGCCCTTGCCATGGCAGGTGGCGCTCAGGCGGTGCCCGGTGGCGTCGACCCGTACGGTTACCAGGCCGGCCGACCAGGCCGTGAGATCGCGTTCGGCGAAGGTCGGCGGCAGTGCGCCGTCAAGGGTCCATGCGCTGCGTCGCTGGCGACACAGGGCCGGCGGCGTACTGGACGCGGCACCGCCCAGCGGCCAGCAGATGTCCACCTTGCGCACGCTGGCAGGTTGCGCGACGTAGACATGGTGGTCGGGCAACATGCCGACGACGTCGAACATCAGCGGCAGCGAGGTCACCGCGCCGTACTGGCCCGGGGACGGCGTGCCGTCGGGACGGCCGATCCACACGCCGACGGTCCAGCCATCGGCGACGCCGATGGCCCAGGCATCGCGGTAGCCGTAACTCGTGCCGGTTTTCCACGCCACTGCACCGTGCCGGTTGACCGTACCCTCCATCGGGGCGCCGTCGACATCGGCCGGGTTGGTCGCCAGGATGTCGCGGATGATCCATGCCGCGCCGGGTGAAAGCAGGCGGCGGGCTTGTCTGGGTTGTCCCGGCATGTAACGCGGCGCGCCTGCGATGCCGCCGTTGGCGAGCGCGGTGTAGGCGCCCACCAGATCTTCCAGCCGCGCCGAGGCGCCGCCCAGGATGATGGACAGGTTCGGTTGCGCGCCCTGCGGCAACTCCAGGTCGATGCCGCCATTCGCCAGTCGCGCCACGAAACGCTTAGGGCCCACGTGGTCGAGCACATCCACCGCCGGCACGTTGAGCGAACGCTGCAAGGCCTCGGCCACGCTGACCGGGCCACTGAACGTCTCATCGAAATCACCCGGCTTGTAGCCCCCGAAATCCTGCGGAGCGTCGACCAGCAGGCTTTGCGAGGTAATGAGACCATCGTCGAGCGCGAGCCCGTACAGGAAGGGCTTGAGCGTGGAGCCCGGCGAACGCGGTGCGCGCACCATGTCGACGTGACCCAGGCGCTGCACGCTGCCGAACTCGGCCGTACCCACGTAGACGCGCGCCGCCAGCGAGGCATTGTCGACCACCAGCACCGCGGCAGAGGTGCGGGGCGGCAGCCGTGCGAGATAGTTGCTGACGCGATCTTCCACCGCACGCTGCAGGTTCGCATCGATGGTCGTGACGATGCGCCTGGATTTCGGATGTAGCTGGTGCAGTCGCTCGGCCAGCAGCGCCGCTTCCAGGGGGGCGCGCAGCGAGCGCGCGACCACCGGTTCCATTTCCGCGTCGCGAACCACGGCCTCGCTCCACAAGCCTTCGTCGTGCATGCGCCTGAGCACCTTGTCGCGTGCACGCCTTGCTGCCTCGGGGTGCCGGTCGGGGCGCAGCAGGCTGGGCGATTGCGGCAGCACCGCCAGCAAGGCGGCTTCGGCATGCGAGAGCCGGCTGGCCGGCTTGCCCAGGTACGCCCACGACGCCGCCTCGACGCCCTGGATCGGCCCGCCGAAGGGCGCATGGTTGAGATAAAGATCGAGGATCTGTGCCTTGCTCAGATGCGCTTCGAGCTGGAGCGCGCGGAAAATCTGCACGAACTTGCCCGCGACCGTGTGCGGCATCGGCATGATGATGCGCGCCACCTGCATCGTCAGCGTCGAACCGCCGGACACGATGCGACCCTCGCGCAATGAAAGGGCCGCGCCGCGCGCCAGCGCATACGGATTGACGCCCGGAAGCCGGTAGAACCAGCGGTCCTCGTAGGTGAGCAGGGCAGAGAGATAAAGCGGCGACACCTTGCCTGCCGTGGTCGGGTAGCGCCACACGCCGTCGCTGTCGGCGAACGCGCGCAGCGGCATGCCGTCGCGCGCGAGCACCACGGTGCTGCCGGTATCGGGCGCCGGCAGCTTGAGGGGAAACAGGCGATCCAGTAGCACGGCCAGCAAAAGCAGCGCGGCCATACCTGCGGTCGCGATACGCAACCACCGGCGCAGTCGTGCGATGAAGGGTTTGGCTTGGTGGCCGGTCACGAGTGATGCGGGATCCATGTGGCTCATCGGCCGGAGGGACACGCGGGGGTGCCGCGCGCCCCTCCGGCGACTCAGGGTTCCACGACCTTGAGCGACGTGACCTGGATCGCACCGATGCCGCGCACGGCCGGCCGGTACATGTCCTCCACCAGCGGCGGTGGAACGGTGTACGTGCCCGGCGTCACCGCGCGTACCAGGTAGAACACGTGCGCCGGCTGGCCGCGGCGCAGCCGGAGGGCGGCATCGTAGCGATCGTCGCGGTACTCCTCGTGCACGATGTCGGCGGCGCCCGTGTGCTGGTCGAGGTTGATCCCGTCGACCACCACGCCCTGCCATTGCCGTGCGCCATCCAGGTTGAGGTTTTCCACTTCCAGGCCGCCGGGCAGCAGGTCGGTGACCATCGCATCGGGCATGTCCATGCGTGCTTCGATGGTCAACTCGACGATCAAGCTATCGCCCTCCTTGAGCGTGTCGCCGGTCCATGGCTTGCCGTCCGTGGTGAAGTAGCCGCGGCGCACGTCGACCTGGCTGGCATCGGCCGCGGGTGCTTTCGACGGGATGCCCGCGACATCGAACGTCGCGAACACGGTGGCCTTGCCGGCAGGCTGGATGGCCACGCCGCTGGCAAGCTCGGCGGGCGTCAGGTTGCGGGTCCACATGAATTTGTCCGCCGGCACCTGCTCGACCTTGCCGCCCACGTCCAGCGACGCGGCGAGCGGCGCGTTGCTCCCCGCGTCGAAGGCATGCGCCACGCGCGCGATGGCCACCTGCTCCTGCGTGCTGAGGTAGGACCACGACCAGTGGTAGTAAGGGATCTTCTGCTGGGTGGCGCGCACGTTGGCCGTGGCGTTGCGCGCCCAGTCGATGAGCTTGGCGTCGTAGGCGGCCTTGTTCATCCCGTAGCTGTGCGTGAGCGCCACCATCACGGCCAGGTCGCGCAACTCCGAGCCGTAGTCGCCCACGTACCAGGGGCGCTCCTTGTTCCATGCGAACGCTTCGTCGATGGCCTTCTGTGCGCGTTCGTTGTCGCCCATCAGTTTCAGCGCGATGCCCAGGTGCACGAGGGGCAAGGGCGCGACCAGCTTCTGGCGGTCGTTGTCGAAGATCGCGCGCAGCGTGCCCAGCGGCGCGCGGTTGACGCGTGCCAGCACGAAGCCGGAATAGGCCTCGTCCGCGATGCGCATGTGGTCGTGGTGTTCGTAGCCGTAATACGGATGGCCGCCGGCGAGCAGGTCGTCGCTGAGGCGTTGCAGCGCTTTCTGCAGCACGTCCTGCGGCACGGCGAAACCGGCATCGCGCGCGTCGAGCATGAAGTCGACCACGTAGGGCGTCATGAAGGTTTCGATCGGGCTGCTGCCGCCCCAGAAGCTGAAGTGCCCGTTGCTGGCCTGGAACGACGCGATGCGGGCGAGGGCGCTTTCCACCGCCGCCTGGCGCTGGGCATCGGTCAGGCCCGGCACGCCGAGCGCCTTGGCGGTCTTCTCATCCATGTAGAGCGCCGCATAGCCCTTGCTGGTGGTCTGCTCGATGCAGCCGTAGGGATACTCCAGGAGATGGCGCAGGGCGCTGTTGTAGGGCAGCGGCGGCAGCGTGCTGAGGGTGAGCTGGGTGCGCACCGTCGCCGGGATCAGCCCGGCCAGCGAGCCGTCGAGGCGCGCGGGTTTGCCGTCCTCGATGGCCATGGGCGTGGTACGAACGGTCTCCGGCCAGGCCGGGCGCACGGCGAATTCGAAGTGCCGGTCGACCTGGTAGTCGTTGAGCCGGGCATGGATGTCGAGCGTCGCCACGCCGGCGCCACCCTCGGCGGTCACCGGCATCAGCAGGGTCGTGCTGGCGCCATCCTTCAGCGGCACCTCGCGGGCGGCATCACTGACCTTGATCAGGTTGCCCGCCTTCACGCTGATCCTGGCCACGCCGTCCTTGCCGGACAGGTTCTTCAGGTCCACGCTGATTTCCGCCTTGTCGCCGGCGGCCATCACGCGCGGCGTGCTGGGTTCGACCACCAGCGGCGCGCGCACCGTGACGTTGCCGTCGGCGTTGCCGAAGCGCCGGTCGGTGTAGGCCAGCGCGGCGAGGCGCAGGCTGCCGTTGAAGTCCGGCACCTGGACGTGCAGCGTGGCCTTGCCCTGGGCGTCGAAGGCGACCGGGCCGGCGAACAGGTCGACGATCCGCACCTTCGGGTTCAGCCGTGCCGCATGCGGCAGGCCCTTGCCGCCCATGTCGCCGCCGTAGCGGAGCTTGCCGGTGGCGCCGTCCATCGCCTCGATCACGCGGCTGTAGAGGTCGTAGGCGTCGACGCCGAGCGCACGCTTGGCGAACATCCAGGCCCACGCATCCGGTACCGGGTAGTTGGTGATGTTGAGCACGCCCTGGTCGACCGCCGACAGCGTGACGTAGGCACGCTGTCCGGCGAGGCCCTGCGCCTGCGCGGTGACGTCCAGCGGGTTGCCCGGGCGCATCAGTGCCGGCGCTTCGAGCTTGAGCGGGATGCGCCGGTCGTTGCGGTCCATCGTGACGTGCTCGATGCCCATCGCGCGCGCCGGCGTGGTGTGCTCGGTGGCTTTGCCGCCGCGGAACACCAGCGCGACGACATACACGTCGTGACGCTCCCAGTCCCTGGTCACCGGGATCTCGAATGTGGCGCCCGCGGTGGCATTGATATCGCGGGTGTAGAGCAGGTGGTCCGATTCCACCAGCAGCACGCCGGGGCCGTCGTGCGGCGGCGTGACGGTGACCTTCATGGTGTCGCCGGCGCGGTAGCGCGCCTTGTCCAGCGCCAGCTTCACCTTGTCCGGTCGCGCCTCCTTGCCGAGGTTCTCGTCGTCCCAGCTGTAGCCGGCGAAGAACGGATAGACCGTGGTCAGCCGGGTGGCGGGATCGTAGACCTCCAGCCGATAGCCGCCCCATTCCACGGGGAAATCGACCTGGACGCGCTGGCCCGCGGCGACATCGACATCTTTTTCGTCGATCTCCTGCAACTGCACGTTGTCGTTGGACTTCCAGTTGTCCCCGTGTTCGTACAGCCAGTAGAAATCGCGGATCTCGCGCTGCAGCCGGACTTTCAGGTGCGAACCCGCCACCAGCTTGCCGTCCACGTTCGCGCGCAGGATCTCGAACGACGCCCGTCCCTCGCTTTCCGCGCCCTGGGCCGGATCGAACAGCGGACGGATGCCGACCAGTTCGGGGGCCGGCCAGTACACGCGATCGAGGATGCGCGTGACCGCGCGGCCGCCGGTTTCATACACACTGCCCGACAGCGTCATGGTCAGCGGCGCCACGGGCTTCACATCGTCCGGCAGGGCGATGTCCTGTTCGAGGTGGCCCTGGGCATCGAGCTTGGTGTCCACTACGTCGTTCGCGCTCTTGGGCAGGTCGACCAGCGGATTGCCGAAGAAGGTATCGGGCAGGTTCGCCAGCGGATGCACTTCGGGCTTCACCAGCAGCTTGGCGGTGAAGCGATTGCCGTCGGCAGGCGCGCCGTACAGGTAGCTGGAGTTCACCACCAGCTTGAACGGTTCGCCGGGGGCCAGCCGCGCCTGCGGGCTGGCCAGGTCCACCTTCATGCGTTCGGGTAGGAATTCCTCGACATGGAAGGGGAACGCCTGCACGGCCTCCTTGCTGCCCGGGTCCAGCCGGAATTCGAGCTGCCAGAGTCCGGTGGGCGCGTCCTCGGGAATGACCTGGCTGAGTTCGAAATAATTGAGGTCGCGGGGATCCAGCCGGGTGTCGACCAGGCTGCGCCCGTCCGGCTGCTTGAGCCGCACGAACAGCGCCTGCGGCTTCATCGGGTTGCCGTCGTAATCGCGCAGCAGGGCCGATGCGTGCAGCGTCTCGCCGGGGCGGTACAGGTCGCGCCCGGACCAGGCGAATACTTCGAACGGCCGCTGGGGGCGGCCGGTGACGTCGAAGTTGGAGACATCCAGCGCGGGGCGGTTGAACGGCAGCACCGAGACGTCCTTGCCGTGCCGGGCGATCAGCACGTCCGACGGTTCCACCTTGTAGGCGATCAGGGCGTTGCCATCGCCATCGGTGGTGGCCTTCAGTTTGGCCGTGCCATTGGCGTCGTCGATCTCCACGTCGACGCCGCTGACCGGCGTACCGTCTTCCAGGGACGCGACGTGGAGCAGCGCATTGTTGCGGTAGACGCGAAGGTGCAGGCCCAGGTCGCTGACGAAGAAGATCGCGGTGTCGTAGCCGCCCGCGAACGTGCCGCCCTGCTTGAGCACCGCCATGTACACGCCCGGCTGGGCAAGCTGCGGAATGTCCTGCACTGGGATGTAGGTGATGGTGCGTGCGTTTTCATCGCCGCCCAGGGTGTAGTGGTTGGCGTAGACCGAGTCGCCCATGTCGGTGATCGGACGTCGTACGCGATCGCCGTGCTCGCAGCGATCCCAACCGCTGATCTGATGATCGAGCTCGTAGTCGCCCCGGTGCTTGTTGGTGGGATAGGCGCAGAACAGGTCCGACAGTGCGTCATCGTGGACGCGGAAAAACTCGATGTCGGCGTCGTGTACGTTCACCGATACCAGCGGCAGGCCGCGCGAGCCGCGTGCCGGCAGCACGCTGCCCATCGAGGCGAAGCCCACGGCGGCCTGCAGGTTGCCGGAATAGACGTCGTGCTTGATCTCGCGCCCCAGCGTGCGCCCGTCGGCGGCCAGCAGTCCGGCGTGCAGGACCACGGCGTAGTGCTGGTTCGGCGACACGAACGGGAAGCTCAAGGTCTTGCCGTCGTCCTGCAGCACCCAACTGCCACTGACGACCTCGCCGTTGGGTCCGGTCACGGCAATCTGCTGGTCGAAGGACTGGGCGGAGGCCAGTGCGTTGCTGAAATGCAGCGCAATGGCGCTGCGCGTACCGGTCGACTGCGGACTGGCCGTGAGCAGCGCAAAGGGCCGCGCTTTTGCGGAATGGCTCGAAGTGCTTGCGGCGGGCGCACCCTGCAGTGCCGGCTTGCCCCCTTCGTGGTGCCCGCATGCGGCCAGCAGGCCGAGCATGAGCAGTACACCGATCCCCCCCATGCCGCTGCGCACGCAGCGGCCGATCGACAGACGCGCCATGGAACTCTCCCTGAGTCTGTCCAGGAGTGTCGCATGCATTTGTGGCGGCGCAGGGGCCGGGACGTGGCGACCCGATTCCAGCGGGCTTCGAGCAGGCTCCTGGGACCAGCGTGGTGTCTACGAGCAGCCGCCACCCGGTGCGGGTGACGGGAACAGGGCACTGGCCTGTCCCTGTGCCCTGCCTGTCAGCAGGGGCGCCCTGCCGACTCTGGCCGCGAAGCCATCCTCGCGCTCAATAGAGTACGCGCGTGCGCAGCGTCCCCGAAATGGCGGCAAGCTTGTCCTTCAACAGCGCGGCTTGCTGTTCGTCGGCAGAGACGTCGATCACCACGTAACCCACTTCCGCGTCGGTCTGCAGGAACTGCGCGTCGATGTTGATGTTGCCCGCGGAGAACAGTTCGTTGATGCGCGAAAGCACGCCGGGCACGTTCTTGTGGATGTGCAACAGGCGGCGGCTGCGCGGATGTTCGGGCAGCGACACCTCGGGGAAATTCACCGCCGACAGGGTGGAGCCGTTGTCGCTGTAGCGCACCAGCTTGCTCGCCACCTCGATGCCGATATTGTCCTGCGCCTCCAACGTGCTGCCGCCGATATGCGGGGTGAGGATCACGTTGTCCAGGCCCACCAGCGGCGACACGAAGGGATCGTCGTTGCCCTTGGGTTCGACCGGGAACACGTCCACCGCGGCGCCCGCCAGATGGCCTTCGCGCAGCGCCGCCGCCAGCGCCTCGATGTCGACCACGCTGCCGCGCGAGGCGTTGATCAGCAAGGCGCCCTTGCGCATCGCGGCAATTTCCCCGGCGCCGCACATCAGCTTCGTGGCCGGGGTTTCCGGCACGTGCAGGGTCACCACGTCGGATCGCTGCAGCAGGTCGGCGAGCCCGGCGGCGGCCTGTGCGTTGCCCAGCGCCAGTTTGGTTTCCACGTCGTGGAAGATCACCCGCATGCCCAGGCTCTCGGCGAGCACGCCCACCTGGGTACCGATGTGGCCGTAGCCGATCACGCCCAGCACCTTGCCGCGCGCCTCGTAGCTGCCGGCGGCGGACTTGCTCCAGCCGCCGCGGTGGCACTGCGCATTCCGCTGCGGTATGCCGCGCAGCAGCATGATCGCCTCGGCGATCACCAGCTCGGCCACGCTGCGCGTGTTGGAGTAGGGCGCGTTGAACACCGGGATGCCCAGCCGTTCGGCCTCGGGCAGCTCGACCTGGTTGGTGCCGATGCAGAAGCAGCCGGCCGCGATCAACCGCTTGGCGTGGCGCAGCACTCCGGCGGTGAGCTGGGTGCGCGAGCGCAGACCCACGAGATGGGCGTCGGCGATGCGCTCCAGCAGCTTCGCCTCGGGCAGCGACTTCTCGTGGTACTCGATGTTGCTGTAGCCGGCGCGCTCGAACACCTCCACCGCGGTGCGACTCACGCCCTCCAGCAGCAGCACCTTGATGTCTTGCCGTGGGAACGAGGTCTTCATGGCGGCTCCGGCGCGAGGGGAGCTGTTACTATGCCAGAATTGCGGCATCGCAGCACAGAAGTTTTGGACGTCTGAACGCATGCCCGCGTCATAACGCCACCGGAGCCACCATGAGCGTTGCCCTGGACGATCTCGCCCGCCACCTGCCCGGACTGCGCCTGCTTGCCGAGGCCGGTGATCTCGAGCACTACGGCCGCGACTGGACCCGGCGCTGGACGCCGGCGCCGCTGGCGATTGCCTTGCCGGCAAGCGTCGAGGAAGTGCAGGGCATCGTGCGCTGGGCCAACGAGCATGGCGTGGCCATCGTGCCCTCGGGCGGCCGCACCGGGCTTTCCGGCGGCGCGGTGGCGGCGAACGGCGAACTGGTGCTGAGCCTGGAGCGGATGAACCGCGTGCTGGGCTTCGACGCCGCCGACCGCACGTTGACCGTCCAGCCCGGCATGCCACTGGAGGCCGTGCAGGCGGCAGCGCGCGAGCACGGGCTGGTCTATCCGGTGGACTTCGCCGCGCGCGGCTCCTGTTCCATCGGCGGCAACATCGCCACCAATGCCGGCGGCATCCGGGTGATCCGCTACGGCAACACCCGCGATTGGATCGCCGGGCTCAAGGTGGTGACCGGCAACGGCGAACTGCTCGACCTCAACCGCGCGCTGGTGAAGAACTCCAGTGGCTACGATTTCCGCCAGCTGATGATAGGTTCGGAAGGCACGCTGGGCATCGTGGTGGAAGCCACACTCAGGCTTACCGATCCGCCGCCACCCGCGCAGACCATGCTGTTGGCCCTGCCGGACATGGATGCGGTGCTGGCCGTGTTCGGCTTGTTCCGCGCGAAGCTGGCGCTGCAGGCCTTCGAGTTCTTCACCGACGTGGCGCTGAAGCACGTGTTGGCGCACGGCGCGCAGCGCGCGCTGGACGGCGAACATCCGTACTACGTGGTCACCGAGTTCGACGCGCCGGACGAAGCCGCGCAGGACGCCGCGCTGGCCGTGCTCGGCGAAGGCATGGAGCAGGGCTGGATCGTCGACGGCACGATTGCGCAGAGCGAGGCGCAGGCCGCCGCGCTGTGGCGGCTGCGCGAAGGCATCACCGAGAGCCTGGCGCCGCACAAGCCGTACAAGAACGACGTGTCGGTGCGCATTGGCGCGGTGCCGGCCTTCCTGCATGCGATGCAGGCGCTGCTGGCGCGCGAGTACCCGCACATCGAGGTGGTGTGGTTCGGTCACATCGGCGACGGCAACCTGCACATCAACGTGCTGAAGCCCGCCGGCATGGTGGACGCGGATTTCATCGCGCAGTGCGAGCACGTCACCAAGTTGCTGGCCGCCACGCTGAAGGAACACGGCGGCAGCATCTCCGCCGAGCATGGTATCGGCCTGGTCAAGCGGCCTTACCTCGACAGCACGCGCAGCGCGGCGGAGATCGCCCTGATGCGCGGCGTGCGCAAGGTGTTCGACCCGAACGGCATCCTCAATCCGGGCAAGCTGTTCGAGGCGGAGTGAGCGTCAGGGATGTCAGGTGGCCGCGACGGTGCGCGCCAGGTCGGCGAACAGCGCCTCGCGCTGCGCTTTCGAGGCGGTTGAAGCCGTGAGGAAGGCGGCCACGATCACGCTGCGACCGTCGGGCCAGATCAGGATGCCGATGTCGTTGTAGGCGGCAGTGAGTCCGTCCAGCGTGTAGGACGTGCCGCATTTGTCCGCGAACTGCACGTCGCGGGGCAGGCCCTGCCGCATGCGGTTCGGTCGCGTCTGGGCCTGCAACAGCGCGAGCAAGGCATGCGTCGATGCCGGCGAAAGCAAGGCGCCGCGCTGCAACTGGCGCAGGAAGTCCGCGGCGGCATCCGGCGTGCTGCGGTTGCGCGGATCGGCGAGATAGGCGCGATAGCCGCGTTGCAGGCGCGACTCCTCGGCTTGAGCCGTCTCGTTTTCGGGCGGCTGCTGGCCGGGCGCCAGTTGTTCGAACACGCGGTCGACGCCGGCCTCGCCCGTGTCGACGCGCATACCGGCGATGCCATGCGCACGCAGGAAGGCGGTGACCTCCCGCGGTGGGACGAGCTTCAACAGGGCGTCGACGGCGGTGTTGTCGCTGTCGCTGACGGCCGCCGCGAGCAGTTGGCGCACGGTGAAGCTCATGCGCTCGCCATGGAAGTGCGCGCCGATGGATGGCACGGCCGAACCACCGACCACGTCGGCACGCGTCAGCGTGACGGTTTTCTCCATCGACAGCGCACCGCTGTCGATGCGCGCGAATACCGCTGCGGCCACCGGTGCCTTGAATACGCTCATCATCGGATAGGCGCGCCCTGCATTGACTTGCCAGCGCTCTCCGCTCTGCGGGTCGAGCACGACGATGCCAAGCACGCCGGGCTGGGCGCGTTTGGCCAGTGCTTCGAGCTTGTCCTGCAGCGCAGCGTGGCCTGCGTGGCCTGCGTGGGCATCCGGCAGCGGGGCTGCCAGGAGTGCCGCCGGTGGGATGAAGGCGAAGATCAGGACGAGCAGTCCCGGCAGACGGATGCGGGCGGTATGCATGTGCGCTCTGGGTCGAAGGGAAGAGGGCCAAATTTTCCATGCGGATGTGGCAAGGCGATAGCGCATGAATGGCTTGGCAAGGTCGCCGCTTCGGGCTGCCGTGCTAGCCTTTTCCGGTGTTTGCGAGCATTCGTGATCGCGGGAATCAAGCGGGCGGCCATCCAGGGCCGCATTCTGTTGGTACTTTTGCGATCATCCCTGATCGCGTGGATCAAACGGGCAGCCATCCATGGCTGCACTCTTCAATTTTCAAGCCGGGCACGACCATGACGCAGGAACGCCGCACGCTGTACCCCGAGATCGAGCCGTACGACCGTGGCACGCTCAAGGTCTCGGAACTGCACACGTTGTACTACGAGCAGTGCGGCAATCCGGACGGCAAGCCGGTGGTGTTCCTGCATGGCGGCCCCGGCGGCGGCACCAACCCGAAGTGCCGGCGCTTCTTCGATCCCGCGGTGTACCGCATCGTGCTGTTCGACCAGCGCGGCTGCGGCCAGTCCACGCCGCATGCGGAACTGCGCGAGAACACCACCTGGGACCTGGTGGCCGACATCGAGCGCGTGCGCGAGCACCTGGGCATCGCCTGCTGGCAGGTGTTCGGCGGCTCGTGGGGTTCCACGCTGGCGCTGGCCTACGCGCAGACGCACCCGGACAAGGTCACCGAACTCGTGTTGCGCGGCATCTTCATGCTGCGCCGTTGGGAGCTGGAGTGGTTCTATCAGAAGGGCTGCGACGCGCTGTACCCGGATGCCTGGGAAACCTATCTCGCGGCGATTCCCGAAGTGGAGCGCGGCGACCTGATGAGCGCCTACCACCGCCGCCTCACCAGCGACGACCCGGCGGTGCGCGTCGCGGCGGCGCGTGCGTGGTCGGTATGGGAGGGCTCCACCAGCTACCTGTACCAGGATGCGGCCAGCATCGGCGCGCACGACGAGGACGAATTCGCGCTGGCCTTCGCGCGCATCGAATGCCACTACTTCGTCAACGGCGGCTTCTTCGCGCACGACGACCAGTTGCTGCGCAACGTGGAGCGCATCCGCAAGATCCCGGCAGTGATCGTGCAGGGCCGCTATGACGTGGTCTGTCCGATCCGCAGCGCCTGGGACCTGCACCGTGCCTGGCCGGAGGCGGATCTGCGCATCGTGCAGGATGCTGGCCACTCGGCGTTCGAGCCGGGCAATGTGCACGAACTGATCGAAGCCACCGACCGCCTCGGGCGGTAAGGCGGGAAACGGGCGAAACGTGGTGGGTGATCGGGGGAAGAACCCGCTATCCCGGGCTCTTCCTGCTCACGGCATCTTCGTGCCGAAGATCTTGTCGCCGGCATCGCCCAGGCCGGGCAGGATGTAGCCGTGCTCGTTGAGCCGTTCGTCGATCGCGGCGGTGTAGATCTCGATGTCGGGGTGCGCGGCTTCGATGCGCTTCAGGCCTTCCGGCGCGGCAACCAGGAACAGGCCCTTGATGCGGCGGCAGCCGGCGGCCTTGAGCATGTCCACGGTGGCGATCAGGGTGCCGGCGGTGGCCAGCATCGGGTCGACGATCATGGCGATGCGCTCGTCCATGCGGCCGGTGAGTTTCTCGTAGTAGGCGATGGGCTTGAGCGTCTGTTCGTCGCGCTGCAGCCCCACCACGCTGACCTTGGCGGCGGGGATCAGGTCGAGCACGCCGGGCAGCATGCCGATGCCGGCGCGCAGGATAGGCACGATGGTGACCTTGGCTCCCTTGATGCGCTGCACGACGAGCGGACCGGCCCAGCCGTCGATGTGTTCCTCGACGGTTTCCAGATCCTGGGTCGCCTCGTAGGTAAGCAGGGCGGCGACTTCGGAGGCCAGTTCGCGGAATTCCTTGGTGCTGATGCCGGCCCGGCGCATCAGGCCGAGCTTGTGCTGGATCAGGGGGTGGCGGACTTCGACGATTTTCATCGGCCAAGCATAGCGGCTGCGGATGCTCGTAGGAGCGCACCCTGTGCGCGATGGCTCTGGCGCCTGATCGAAGCCAAGAGCCATCGCGCACAGGGTGCGCTCCTACGCAGAAAAGGGTTTCGAAAAGCAGGCGCCGCCTTGCGGCGGCGCCCGGCATGCCGCGACCGGACTTCAGTGCGCGGCGTCGCCGCCCTTGAGGCAGCCGCTCATGAAGGTCTTGCGGTCGGTGCCCTTGAGCGCCTTGGTCTTGGCCTCGGCGCTGCAGCTCTTCATCTTCTCCTGCTGGGTGGCCTTGGCGCCCGGCATCGCCGCGGCGGCGCTCTTGCCCTTGAGGCAGTCGCTCATGAAGGTCTTGCGCTCGTCGCCCTTCTTGCCGGTGGCCTGGTGGCTGCAGTCGGCCATGCGTTGCTGCTGCGGGGTGAGCTCTTTCTTGGCGGCCGCCTGCGGCGTGGCAGCGAACGCGGCGGTGGTGGCGAGGGCCAGCACGGCGCTGGCGACGAGCAGGCTGAAACGCATGGTCATGATGCTTCCTCCCGTGGTGACCGGCGGCTGCCGGCGGGCGCCAGTCTATCGCCGGGGAAGGAGCATCGTCGCTGAACAATGCGCAGGCTGTCGTAGGCGCGACGCCAGCATCGGCGTCGGCCATGGGGCAGGGCGAACGAAGGCGCCTGCCGGGTACGTGTCCGGCTTCGGCAGGCGCGGGGGCGGTGTCAGGCCGCCTTGCTCTCGCTCTTGCGCGGACCTTCCAGCAGGGCGTGGCGCACATGCGCGACCACCAGGTCCACCTCGGCGCTGGTGACGTTGAAGTGCGGGGTGAAGCGCAGCGAGTTGACGCCGCCGTGGATCACGCCGATGCCGCGCTCGCGCAGGTATTCCTCGATGGAGCCGGCGCCGTAGCACTTGAACTGCGGGGCGAGCTCGCAGGAGAACAGCAGGCCGGTGCCCTGCACCTTGGTGATCAGGCCGCCCAGCTCGTCCTTCAGCGTGTTGAGCTTGTCCACGAACTCCTTGCCGCGGGCGCGGATGTTGGTACGCACGATGTCGCTGAGCTCGCCCAGCGTGGCCAGCGCCACGTCTAGCGCGCGTGGGTTCGCGGTCATGGTGTTGCCGTAGATGCCCTTGCGGTACAGGCCGGCGACGCGCTCGCTGACTGCCAGCACCGAGAGCGGGTACTGGCCGGCGTTGAGCGCCTTGGAGAAGGTCTCCATGTCCGGCGCGGGCAGTTTCTCGAAGCCGGGGTAGTCGGTGAGCGAGAGCACGCCATGGGCGCGCAGGCCGGCCTGGATCGAGTCGACCAGGAACAGCGAGCCGTGCGCCTCGGTGAGCCGGCGCGCGGCGGCGTAGAACTCCGGCGTCACCGCGCGGCCGGGATCGCCTTCGCCCATCACCGGTTCCAGGAACATCGCCTCGACGAACCAGCCGTGCTTGTCGGCATCGGCGAACGCGGCTTCCAGCTGGGCCACGTTGTAGGGCTCGACCACCAGCACGCTGTCCTCGTGGCGGTAGCTGGCGAGATGCTGCTGGTAGGCCTTGCGCGAGGAATCCGAATACAGCGCCGGCTTCTCGGTGCGGCCATGGAAGGCGCCCTTCACCACCAGGCGCTTGATCGTGCGCCCGGCGTAGCGGCCGCCGGCATCGGTCATCAGCTTGGCGTTGACGTCGGCGATGCGGCAGGCCAGCGATACCGACTCCGAGCCGGAGTTGAGGCACAGGTAGCGCGCATACGGGTTGCTGCCGCGATTGCGGCCCAGTTCCTTGTTCAGGGCCTGGGTGAAACGCAGTTGCGCCACGCTGGGCGTCATCACGTTCGCCATCACCTGGTCGCGCGCCAGCGCGGCGTCGATCGCCGGGTGGTTGTGGCCGAAGCCCAGCATGCCGTAGCCGCCATTGTCGTGCAGCACCGCGCCCTTCAGGGTGACGATCCACGGCCCGCGCGCGGCAGCCGGCAGGTAGGGGTTGATCGCGTCGTCGGGGTAGAAGTTGACGAAGCCGGCCTGCGCCTGCGCCAGCTGCTCGGCCTCGTCCAGCTTCAGGAAGTCGCCCAGCCCGGTGCGCAGTTCGCGATGGCGCACCACGGCGGCGGCCACGGCCTCGCCAAGCATGACGTCGACCGCGGCCATGCGCTCGATGCTGGCATCGTCCAGGCCGGTGGTGCGCGGCTTGCCGCCGAATTCGCGCAGTTCGCGCAGCTGTTCGATCAAACCCATGGCTTTACTCCTCAAAGATCCGTCGGCGCCTCGCACCCAGCGCGAAGCAGGCCGACGTGTTGTGCGTGGGGGAGCCAGGCTCCCGTGGCGCATGGCCCGGTTCGACGGGGTGGGGCGCGCGTCCACGAACACTGAGGATAACCCGGGGGGCGGGGTGCCCGGTACCCCCTGACGGTGCCATGGCGATGGGTGCGGGTCGTGTCCGGCCTTTCCCGATCAAGTACTTGAGTGCGGTTCCTGGCGTCCGCGCAGCGGAGGTGACGCCTGTCACCCGCGATGGTTGACGGCGGCGACTGGGGCCGGTGCCAAGCGGCACCTAGGCTGCGGGGCAGGAGGAGAGACCACCATGAACGACACCACGGTTGCCCGACTTGTCACCGCCATGAAGCGCTATGGCCCGCTTACCGCGCTGGACGGCGTGGACCTCACCGTGCGGCGCGGCGAACTGCTGGCCCTGCTTGGCCCCAACGGCGCCGGCAAGAGCACCAGCATCAGCCTGCTGCTGGGGTTGATCCGTCCCGACGCAGGCCGTGTCGAACTGTTCGGGCTCGACCCGCAGCGCATCGAGGCACGCCGCCGTATCGGTGTGATGCTGCAGTCGGCCAACCTGCCGGCCACGCTGCGCGTGGGCGAACTGCTGCGCCTGATCATGAGCTACTACCCGAATCCGCGCGGTTTTGACGAAACCGCCGCACTGGCCGGCGTCACCGACCTGCTGCTGCGGCCCTACGGCAAGCTTTCCGGCGGCCAGCAGCGGCGCGTGCAGTTTGCGCTGGCGCTGTGCGGCCGGCCCGAGCTGCTGTTCCTCGACGAACCTACCGTGGGCATGGACATCGACGCGCGGCAGAAGCTGTGGGCGGCGATGCGCACGCTGGTCGCCGAAGGCTGCGCCGTGGTGCTCACCACGCATTACCTGGAGGAGGCCGAGGCGCTGGCACAACGCGTGGTGGTGCTCGGCCAGGGGCATGTGCTCAGCGAGGGCAGCGTGGACGACCTGCGCAAGCGCGTGGCGCTCACCCGCATCCGCTGCGTAAGCGACCTCGATGCGGAGGCGGTCGCTGCATGGCCGGACGTGACGTCCGCCACGCGCGAGGACGGCCATCTGCGCATCGCCACCGCCAAGACCGAGGCGGTGGTGCGCCGGCTGCTCGACGCCGATCCCGCCTTGTGCGAACTGGAGGTGCAGCGCGCCGGCCTGGCCGAAGCGTTCACCGAACTCACCCGTGAAACCGCCGCCGAGCAGGAGGCCGCCTGATGAACGCCGTTGCCGTTGTCGCCGCATCGCCGGCCACTGTCCCCGCCATGCCGCCGCGCCGCGTGCTCGGCGCCTACCTCGCCGAGGCGCGCAGCGAATGCCTGCGCTACCTGCGCGCACCAAGCTTCATGCTGCCGATCCTGCTGTTTCCGGGCCTGTTCTACCTGGTGTTCGGCGTGCTGATGGGCAAGTCCGAAGGCGCCGATGCGGCGCGTTACCTGTTGGCCAGCTACGGCGTCTTCGGCGTCATGAGCCCGGGCCTGTTCGGTTTCGGCGTGTCGCTGGCGCTGGAGCGCGAGGGCGGCCTGCTGACCTGGAAACGCGCGTTGCCGATGCCGCCGGGTGCCTATCTGCTGGGCAAGATGCTGATGGCGATGGGCGCCGCCGCGGTGGTGGTGCTGATGTTGCTGGCGATGGCGACGGGCCTGGCCCACGTGGTGCTGACGCCGCTGCAAGCCGTCGCGCTGCTCGTCACCGGCATGCTCGGCGTGCTGCCGTTCTGCGCGCTGGGCATGCTGGTGGGCACGCTGATCAAGGGGCAGGGCGCGCCCGGCATGCTGCAGCTGGTCTACCTGCCGATGTCCTTCCTGTCCGGCCTGTGGTTCCCGCTGTCGATGCTGCCGAAATCCCTGCAGCAATTCGCGCCGGTGTGGCCGAGCTACCACCTCGACCGCATCGCGCTGGCCGCGGTGGGCATCGCGCATGACGCGGCTCTGCCCCATGTGCTGGTGCTGGCCGGGTTCGGCGCGGTGTTTTTCGCGCTGGCGGTGCGGCGGCTGCGCCGGGTCGGTTGACTCGCAGTAGCATGCCGGCATGAACGATACGAGCGCGTATTCCACTGGCAATCGATGGACCGTCTGGTTGCAGCCAGCGCCGGACTCCTCGGCGGCGGCGATGCGCGCCGGAGGCCATTCCTCATGGGCCTATGCGTGGAATCTGCTGTGGTCGTTCTGGGTGTTCCTCGGACCACTTTTCCAGCCGGTGGGGGCGGGTTTCTGGTGGTCGCTGGCGCTGGGCTACCCGATCTTCCTGTTGATCTTCCTGCTCTCGCATGTGCGGCCCGCCATCGAGGCGAACGGTTACGTCGGCGCGCTCGTGATATTGACCGCGTTGTCGATGCCGTGGAACCCCGCAGGGTGGACGTACGCGGTGTTCGCCTGCGCGCTGGTGCCGTACCAGGGGCTGTGGCTCACCAGCGCGATCAAGATGGCGATCATCCAGGCGCTGCTGGTGCTCGAGGGCATCTTCCTGCACTGGCCCTGGTACGCCTTTCTGATCCTGGTGGGCGTATGCACCAGCACAGGTGTCGGCGCGCTGGCGGGGCGCATCAACTGGGACAAGAACACCCGGCTGCGCATGTCGCACGAGCAGATCCGCCAGCTCGCCGCTACCGCCGAGCGCGAACGCATCGGCCGCGACCTGCACGACCTGCTGGGCCACACGCTGTCGCTGATCACGATGAAGCTGGAGCTGTCGCGCAAGCTGCTGGACCGCGACCCGGCCACCGCGCGGCGCGAACTGGCCGAAGCCGAGGAGGTGGCGCGCCATGCGCTGGCGGAGGTGCGTTCGGCGGTCACCGGCATCCGCGCCGCGGGCTTCGCGGCCGAGCTGGCCTCGGCGGCGCTGCTGCTGCGTACGTCCGGCGTGCAGTTCGACCAGCATCTGCAGGCGGCCAACCTGCCCGAGCCGGTCGAGTGCAGCCTGGCACTGGTGCTGCGCGAGGCGGCGACGAACATCGCGCGGCACGCCCACGCGACGCGGGCACGGGTGTCGCTCACCCGCACCGGCGACGGCGTGCGGCTGAGCATCGAGGACAACGGCCGCGGCGGCGTCCGTGCGGCCGGCAACGGCCTCAGCGGCATGCAGGAACGCGTGCAGGCGCTGGGCGGCAGCCTGCGACTGGATTCGCCGCCGGGCGGCGGCACGCGGCTGGACATCGACGTGCCGCTGGCGGCGCAGGCCGTCGCGCGTGACGTCGGCCTGCCGCGCGTCGAGGCGCTGGCTCCCGCCCAGGCCCGGCACGTCACATGATCCCGGCATCCGCCGCCCGCTGGCTGGCTCCCGCGCCGGACTCCGGCGTGGCCGACGACATCCGCTGCGGCAAGTCGCCGTGGGCCGACAGCATCCACCTGCTGTGGTCGGTGTGGATTTTCATCACGCCCTTGTTCGACCACGGTGTCAAGGGCTACACCTTGACCTGGCTGCTGTGCACGCTCGGCTCCTACCCGGTGTTCCTGCTGCTGTTCGCCAAGATCCAGCTGGCACCGCGGCGAACGGTGCACTGGTATGCCTGGGCCATGGCGGGGCTGTGTTTCGCACTGCTGCGCTGGTACCCGAGCGGCCTGAGCTACTTCATGTACGCCTGCGTGATGCTGAATCACTGCCGGATGCGTTTGCGTACCCAGTTGGCCCATCTGGTGCTGCTCAACGCGATGCTGCTGGGGCTGGTCTGGTGGATCGGCTACCCGGTCTCCATCCTGGTGATCATGCCGGCGTCGGTGATGGTGGTCAGCGTGGTCGCGCTGGTCGAGCGCATCAACAAGGAAAAGGACGCCGCGTTGCGCCTGTCGCAGGAGGAGATACGCCGGCTGGCGGTACTCGCCGAGCGCGAGCGCATCGGCCGCGACCTGCACGACCTGCTGGGCCACACGCTGTCGCTGGTGACGCTGAAGTCCGAACTGGCGCGCAAGCTGGCGCTGGCCGACCCGTCACGCGCGCAGCGCGAAATGGAAGAGGTGGAACGGGTGTCGCGCCATGCGCTGGCCGAGGTGCGCGCCGCGGTCACCGGCATGCGGCGCAGCGATCTGGCGGCGGAGCTGGTTTCGGCAAGGCTGATGCTGGAAGCCTCGAACATCGTGTTCGAGGCCGGCGCGCCGGCCGTGCTCGACCTGCCGGCGGAAGCCGAGGCGTCGCTGGCGCTGGTGCTGCGCGAGGCGGTCACCAACATCCATCGCCACGCGCATGCCGCGGCGGCGAGCGTGATTTTCTCCTGCGAAGCGGAAAGGTTCCACATGCGCATCAGCGACAACGGACGCGGCGGCCTCGCCGCCCACGGCAACGGCATCAGCGGCATGCGCGAACGCGTGCGCGCGATGGGCGGCACGCTGGCCATAGCCTCGCCGGCGCGACGCGGTACCACGCTCGATATCGCAGTGCCCTTGCGCGCGGCATCGAAACCCGCGGCCGTGGATACGCGTCCGGTGCCGACGCTGGCGGGCCAGGGGAGCGCCGCATGATCCGCGTGCTGCTGGCCGAGGACCAGGCGATGGTGCGCGGCGCGCTGTCGGCGCTGCTGAATCTCGAATCCGACATCGAGGTGCTGGGTTCGGCCTGCGACGGCGAAGCGGCCTGGCGCGAGCTGCAACGGTTGAAGCCCGACGTGCTGGTCACCGACATCGAGATGCCCGGCCTTACCGGGCTGGAACTGGCGCAGCGCATCCAGCGGCACGAGCTGCCGATCAAGGTGATCATCGTCACCACCTTCGCGCGTCCCGGTTTCCTGCGCCGCGCGCTGGATGCAGGCGTGTCCGGCTATCTGCTCAAGGACGCGCCGGCAGAGAACCTCGCCGAGGCGCTGCGCACCGTGCATCGCGGTGGCCGCGCGATCGATCCGCAGCTTGCTCTGGAGGCGTGGTCGGAGGCCGACCCGCTGAACGATCGCGAGCGCCAGGTGCTGCGGCTGGCCGGCGAAGGCCATTCCGCGGGCGACATCGCCACCCAGCTCAACCTCTCGCACGGCACCGTGCGCAACTACCTGTCCGAGGCGATCGGCAAGCTCGGCGTGGCGAACCGCATCGAGGCTTATCGCCTCGCCAGGCAGAAGGGCTGGCTCTAACGACTCTGCCGCCAGCGCGGCAGCGGCTTGCCCTGCTTTCGCAGCGAAGCGGGCGTTTGCAGCGCACGCACGAAACCGGCCGGGTCGGCCGGCGACAGCACCACGGTACAGGCGGACCCGTGCAACACCACGGCACACTGCCAGTCGGTGACGAAGGCGCGGTAGCGCCCCAGCTTCGCGTTGCGGAACCAGCCCGAGAACGAGAACAGGCCGCCGTTGCCGAACAGGCGGATCGAGCCGGCGCCGGCCTCGGGATCGGTGGCGGCCTCGCGCAGCTCGCCCAGCACCACCCGGGTCGTCCAGAACAGGCGGCGCACAAACAAGGCGTTGTCACGCAACTCGTAGCCGCGCACCACGCAGAGCACGGCGGCCAGCAGGATCAGCCATGGCAGGGCGAACACCACCTTGTGCAACAGCGGCGGCGCATGCGCGTGGGCCGGCACGACGAACGCGAGCAGCAGGGATATGCCCAGCAGAAGCAGGGTGACGACGATCGAGATGCCCTTGAGAAAGCCACTCCAGGGCGCGGCGGGGTAGTGCAGGTCCATGTCGGGATTCTGGCTTCTGCCCGCGGCGGCGACAAGGCGGACGCCAAGGTGTCCGGGCTTGCGCGATAATGCGCCGCTGCCCGTTGCATTCGTCCCGCTGCCGAGCCTTTCCTTGAAGAAGTCCGATTTCGATTTCAACCTGCCGCACGAACTGATCGCCCAGGTGCCGTTGCCCGAGCGTTCGGCCAGCCGCCTGCTGCTGCTGGATGTGGCCGCCGGCAGCCGCGAGGACCGGATGTTCCGCGAGCTGCCCGGTTTCCTGCGGCCCGGCGATCTGCTGGTGTTCAACGACACCCGCGTGCTGCCGGCGCGCCTGTACGGGCGTAAGGAGAGTGGCGGCGCGGTGGAGATCCTGATCGAGCGCGTCACCGGCGCGCACGAGGCCACCGTGCAGCTCGGCGTGAGCAAGAAGCCGAAGGAGGGCGCGCGGATCGAGCTGGCCGATGGCAGCCATACGGTGGTGCTGGGACGCGACGAGAGCTTCTTCCGCCTGCGCTTCGAGGCACCCGAGCCACTGGAGAGATTGCTGCTCAAGCTGGGCGAGATGCCGCTGCCGCCGTACATCGAGCGCCATGCCGACGCCGCCGACATGGAGCGCTACCAGACCGTCTACGCACGCGAGCCTGGCGCGGTGGCCGCGCCCACCGCCGGCTTGCATTTCGACGAGTCGCTGCTGGCCGCGTTGCGCGAGCGCGGAGTGAATTTCGGCTACGTGACGCTGCACGTGGGCGCAGGCACCTTCCAGCCGGTGCGGGTGGAGGACATCAGCGGGCACCACATGCACAGCGAGTGGCTGAACGTGGGGGCTGGTCTGGTCGAGCAGATCCACCGCACGCGCGCCGCCGGCGGCCGGGTGATCGCGGTGGGCACCACCGTGGTGCGCGCACTGGAGAGCGCCACGGTGGATGGCCAGCTGCACCCGTTCGCGGGCGAGACGCGGATCTTCATCTTCCCCGGTTACCGCATCACCAGCATCGACGGCCTGATCACCAACTTCCACCTGCCGCAATCGACCCTGCTGATGCTGGTGTCGGCGCTGGCCGGGCGCGAATTCATGCTGGATGCCTACCGGCATGCGGTGGGGCAGCGTTATCGCTTCTTCTCGTATGGGGATGCGATGTTGATCCTGCCGCAGGGTGGCTGAGCTTTATCTCCTTGCGGGATGCATTTTTGCTCGGACTTCCTCTCCCCTATGGGGAGAGGATTGAGGTGAGGGGCGGGGCTCGCGGAGGTATTTCATCTGAGAGCTTGTCGCAAGATTGGCCCCTCACCCCGGCCCTCTTCCTCGTTCCTCAAAGCAGGGCCATCCATGGCCCTTCCCCGCGTCCCGGAGGGGAGAGGGGGCAATCGAGGCGACCTGCGATAATGGCGGAATGACTTCCCTGAAATTCGACCTTCTCGCCACCGACGGCGCCGCCCGCCGCGGCCGCCTCAGCTTCCCCCGCGGTACGGTGGAAACGCCGGCTTTCATGCCGGTGGGCACCTACGGCTCGGTGAAGGCGATGACGCCGCGCGACGTGCGCGAAACGGGCGCCGAGATCATCCTCGGCAACACCTTCCATCTGTTCCTGCGGCCCGGGCTGGAGATCGTGGAGAAGTTCGGCGGGCTGCATCGCTTCATCGGCTGGGACCGGCCCATACTCACCGACTCGGGCGGCTTCCAGGTGTTCTCGCTGGCGCACCGGCGCAAGCTCAGCGAGGAGGGCGTGACCTTCGCCTCGCCGGTGGACGGCTCCAAGGTGTTCCTGTCGCCGGAAGTGTCGATGAAGATCCAACGCGTGCTGGATTCGGACATCGCGATGATCTTCGACGAGTGCACGCCGTACCCGGCCACCGAGAAGGTCGCGTCCGATTCGATGGAGCTGAGCCTGCGCTGGGCCGAGCGTTCGCGCCGGGCATTCGACGACCTGAAGAATCCCAACAACCTGTTCGGCATCGTGCAGGGCAGCGTGTACGAACCGTTGCGTCGGCGCTCGGCGGAGCGACTGGTGGAGATCGGCTTCGACGGTTACGCGGTGGGCGGCCTGGCCGTGGGTGAGCCGGAAGAGGCGCGCAACCACACGCTGGATTTCACCGTGGGCCTGCTGCCGCAGGACCGGCCACGCTATTTGATGGGCGTGGGCCGGCCCGAGGACATCGTGGCGGCGGTGTGCCGCGGCATCGACATGTTCGACTGCGTGATGCCCACCCGCAACGCGCGCAACGGCTTCCTGTTCACCGACGAGGGCACGCTGCGCATCCGCAACGCGAAGTACGCCGCCGACACCCGGGTGATCGAGGAGGGTTGCGACTGCCATGCCTGCGCCAACGGCTTCAGCCGTGCCTACCTGCGCCACCTGGACCGCTGCAACGAGATCCTCGGCAGCCAGCTCGCCACCATGCACAACCTGCGTCACTACCAGCGCCTGATGGCGGGCCTGCGCGAGGCGATCGCGGCCGGACGCCTGCAGGATTTCGTGGCCGCTTTCCATGCGCGCCGGCATGGGACGGGGGCGGAGACCCCGTAGGAGCGGCGTAGGAGCGGCGTAGGAGCGGCTTCAGCCGCGATTCCAAGCACGCCAGTCGCGGCTGAAGCCGCTCCTACGGAAGCAAGCAACCTGCGTTCCCTCAGGTGCCTCGGCACCGTGCGGTGGATGGGAACGCATGGCATAATCCATGGTCTTTTATCGGGCGTTCAGCAGAAATCCCTGTTGGCGCCATTACTTGCGAGACGAACCGATGAGTCTTCCGATGTCTATCACGCTGGCCCAGGCCGCTGCGCCGCAGGGCGGCGGCATTTCCATGATCATCATGATGGTCGTGCTGTTCGGCCTGATGTACTTCATGATGATCCGCCCGCAGATGAAGCGGCAGAAGGAGCATCGCGCCATGGTCTCCGCCTTGGCCAAGGGCGACGAGGTGGTGACCAACGGCGGCCTTGCCGGTCGCGTGGAGGAGGTGGGCGAGACCTTCATCACGATCGAGATCGCACCGAACGTGAAGGTGAAGCTGCAGAAGGGTGCGGTGTCGCAGGTGCTGCCCAAGGGCTCGCTGAAATCATCCTGAAAGGCCCGGAGTATGTCCGGGGGGTGCGGCTTTTACGAATAGTGCGGCCATGGATGGCCGCTTCTTGATTCCGGCGATCACGGAAGAGCGCAAAACCTTTTCAGTACGGCCACGGAGGGTCGGCTGGCTGACGTTTGCAACACGGATGGCTGCAAAGGATTACCGATGAGCGATTTTCCACGCTGGAAGTACGCGCTGGTCGTATTGGCGATGCTGTTCGGCATCCTCTACGCGCTGCCCAACGCTTTCACGCCGCTGTCGGCGGTGCAGGTCACCGCCACCAACCAGGGGGCCGCGCCGGTCGACGATGCGCTGCGCCAGAAGGTGGCCGATGCGCTGTCCAAGGCCCACGTGGTGGCGACGGATGTGGAAGTGCAGGGTGACCACCTGCTCGCCACCTTCGCCAATGCCGACCTGCAGAAGAGCGGCGCCGACACGATCAGCGCCTTGCTCGGCGACAGCTACACCGTGGCGTTCAAGCTGCAGTCCACGGTGCCGGGCTGGCTGACCGCCATCCATGCGAACTCGATGCCGCTAGGCCTGGATCTGCAGGGTGGTGTGCACTTCCTGATGCAGGTGGACCAGAGCGGCGTGCTCGACAAGCTGGAGAACAGCTATGCCGACGACATCCGCAGCCAACTGCGCGACAAGAACATCCGCTATGAGTCGGTGAGCCGCAGCACGGTGGCCGGGCAGGGCATCGTGGTGGTGCTGCGTTCGTCGGCCGACCGCTCCAGCGCGGCCGACCTGATCGCCGGCAACTCGCCCGATCTCGCAGTGACCGATGGTCCCAGTACCGGCGATCGCTACATGTTGTACGCCGCGATCAAGCCGACCAAGTTGCGCGACCTCTCGCTGGGCACGATCAAGCAGAACCTCGCCACGCTGCGCAACCGCATCAACGCGCTGGGCGTATCCGAACCGCTGATCCAGCAGCAGGGCGAAGACCACATCGTGGTCGAGCTGGCGGGTGTGCAGGATCCCGCCGGGGCGAAGAAGCTGATCGGCGCCACAGCCACGCTGGAATACCGTCCCGGTATCGGCTACCCCGGCGATCCACGCGCAGTGGAAGCCGCGCAGAGCGGCAGCATTCCGCCGGATGCCAACCTCTACTACTACGCTGGCACACATGCGCCGGTACTGGTGGGCAAGCGCGCCATCGTCACCGGTGACCAGTTGGTGGACGCCAGCTCCGGCGTCGACCCAACCAATGGCACGCCCTCGGTGAACGTGACGTTGAACGCTTCCGGCGCGGCGAAGATGCAGGAGTTCACCAACGCCAACGTCGGCAAGCCGATGGCGGTGCTGCTGATCAATACCGTATATGAGACCAGCACGGTCAACGGCAAGGAAGTGCGCACGCCCAAGACCACCACCGAGGTGATCAACGACGCACAGATCCAGAGCCCGTTCGGCAAGGTATTCTCCACCAATGGCCTGGGCAGCCCCAAGGAAGCTTCCGACCTGGCGCTGCTGCTGAAGAGCGGTGCGCTGGCCGCGCCGATGGACATCGTCGAACAGTACGTGATCGGCCCCAGCCTCGGCCAGCAGAACATCAAGAAGGGCTTCGATTCGGTGATGCTCGGCCTGCTGCTGGTGCTGGTGTGCGCGGCGATCTACTACAAGCTGTTCGGCCTGGTCGCCGACATCGCGTTGTTCTTCAACCTGCTGATCCTGGTGGCGGTGATGTCGATGATCGGGGTGACCCTGACCATGCCTGGCATCGCGGGTATCGTGCTGACCCTGGGCATGGCGATCGACGCGAACGTGCTGATCTGCGAACGCGTGCGCGAGGAACTGCGTAACGGCTCGACGCCGCATGCGGCGATCCACGCTGGCTACGACAAGGCCTGGGCCACGATTCTCGACGCCAACGTCACCCACCTGATCGCCGCGCTGGCGCTGATGACGATGGGTACCGGCGCGATCCGCGGCTTCGGCGTCACGCTGGGCATCGGCATCCTGACCTCGATGTTCACCTCGGTGGTGATGACGCACGCGTTCACCGCGCTGATTCACGGCCGCCGCAAGCTCAAGACGCTGTCTGTGTAAGGGCGGGATCCAATCATGGAAATTTTCAACCACAACAGCAACATCCATTTCCTGCGCATCCGCGTCTACAGTGTCGCGGTGGCCGTCGTGCTGGTGATTGCCTCCATCGCGCTGCTCGCCACCAAGGGCCTGACCTATGGCCTGGACTTCACCGGCGGCGTCTCGCTGGTGGTGGACTACGCGCAGCCGGTGCAGACCAACGACGCACGCGACGCGCTGGAGAAGGGCGGCCTCGAAAACCCGGTGGTGCAGAGCGTGGGTGGCAGCCACGAGGTGTCCATCCGTCTGCAGCCCACCAAGGCGATGCTGGACGCCAAGGGCCAGGTGGACCTGGACAAGGTGGCCAGCTTGGTGATGCAGCCGCTGAAGGCCGCTCGCGCCGATGCCTCGCTGAAGAGCCGTTCCTCGGTCAGCGCCGAAGTCGGTGCGGAGCTGAAGAACGACGGCATGGTGGCCGCGGTGTTCGTGATGCTCGGCATCATGGCCTATCTGTGGATCCGCTTCGAACGCCGCTTCGCGATCGCCGCGGTGCTCACCGAAATCCACGACACGCTGGTGACGCTGGGCATCCTGGTGCTGACGGGGCGCGAGTTCGACATGACTGTGCTGGCCTCGGTGCTGGCGGTGATCGGCTACTCGATCAACGACAAGGTGGTGGTGTTCGACCGCATCCGCGAGCTGTTCCGCCTCGCGCGCAAGGCCGAGCCGGAGGAGATCCTCAACCGCTCGATCAACAGCACGCTGTCGCGAACCATCATCACCTCGCTGTTCACCGGCATCACCATGGCCGCGCTGTTCTTCTTCGGCGGTACGGCGGTGCACGGCTTCGCGATCACCATGCTGATCGGCATCGTGGTGGGCACGCTCTCCTCGATCTTCGTGGCCAGCCCGATCCTGCTGTGGCTGGGCGTGTCGAAGAAGGACCTGATGCCGGTGACCAGGGAAAACCCGGAGCTCGCCCGCAGACCATGAGCCCGCATCGCCCGCTCTGCGGGCGATCCCGATTACTCTCCCCCGCTCGCGGGAGAGATGCCCGGAGGGCAGAGAGGGGCTCTTCGTCGGCAGGTCGAAGATGATCCGCAACCAGATGCGCGTACCGATCAGCCCGCGTACCGCAGCGCATCGCGGAACAGCGTGAAAGCCGCTGAAGCTTGGCGCCGGCTGGGGTAGTAGAGGTGGTATCCCGGGAATGGCGGGCACCAATCCGCCAGCACGCGGATCAACCGCCCCTCCGCCACCAGCACCTGCACCTGATCCTCGGGCAGGTAGGCCAGTCCCAGCCCGGCTAGCGCGGCGTCCAGGCGCATGGCGATGTTGTTGAAGACCAACTGGCCCTCGACGCGCGCTTTCAGTTGCTCGCCCTTCTTCTCGAACTCCCACGGGAAGATGCCGCCATGGGTCGGCAGGCGGATGGTGATGCAGTTGTGCCGGATCAGGTCGCGCGGGTTTTTCGGGCGTGGGTGCCGGGCGAAGTATCCCGGGGAGCCGACCACGGCCATCCGGATCTCGGGGCCGATGCGCACCGCGATCATGTCCTTGGCCACCTGCTCGCCCAGCCGCACGCCGGCGTCGTAGCCCTCGGCCACGATGTCGGTGAGACCGTAGTCCACGATGACCTCGATGTGCAGGTCGGGGTGCTCCGGCAGCAGCTTCGCGAGCGCGGGTTGCAGCACCGTGGTCGCCGCATGTTCGCCCGCCGTGATGCGCAGCCGGCCGGCGGGCTTGTCGCGGAATTCGCCGAGCAGGGCCAGCTCGGTGTCGATTTCCTCGAATCGGGGCGCGACCACCTGCAGCAGGCGCTGGCCTGCCTCCGTGGGGGCAACGCTGCGGGTCGTGCGCGCCAGCAGCCTGACACCCAGCCGTTCCTCCAGTTGGCGCATGGCCCGGCTGAGCGCGGGCTGCGACATGCCGAGTTTCGCGGCCGCACGGGTGAAGCTGCGCTCTCGTGCCACGACTGAGAAGATCGCGAGCTGGTCGTAGCTCTCGGTCGACATTTATCCGCTCCGGTTATCAACCCTTTCCGATTATGCCATCTAGTGTCAGCAATCCTCCGGGCCTAGATTGTCTGTCCGGAGGACATCATGAAGACACGCACACTCGGCAACACCCAACTGGAAGTCTCGGCGCTCGGCCTTGGCTGCATGAGCATGAGTTCGGGCTATGGCCCCGCTGCCGACAGGCACGCGATGATCAAGCTGATCCGCGCGGCCCACGACCGCGGCGTCACCCTGTTCGATACGGCTGAAGCGTACGGGCCGTTCGCCAACGAGGAATTGCTCGGCGAGGCGCTTGCCCCGATCCGCGACAAAGTGGTCGTCGCGACCAAGTTCGGTTTCGATATCGACCTGCGCACCGGCGCGCGCAGCGGCGGCACCGACAGTCGTCCCGAACACATCAGGGTAGTGGTCGAGGCCAGCCTCAAGCGCCAGCGCACCGACCGCATCGACCTGCTGTACCAGCACCGCGTCGATCCCGACGTGCCGATCGAAGACGTCGCCGGCGCGGTCAAGGAACTGATCGCTGCAGGCAAGGTGAAGCACTTCGGCCTATCGGAGGCGGGCATCCAGACGATCCGCCGCGCCCACGCCGTGCAAGCGGTGACGGCCGTGCAGAGCGAATACTCGCTGTTCTGGCGCGGACCGGAAGCGGAGTTGTTGCCGCTGCTGGAAGAGCTTGGCATCGGCTTCGTGCCGTTCAGTCCGCTGGGCGCCGGATTCCTGACCGGCAAGATCGACGAGAACACCCGGTTCGACCCGACCGATTTCCGCAACAGCGTGCCGCGCTTCTCGCCCGAGGCGCGCAAGGCGAATGTCGCCCTGGTGGACCTGCTCAAGGCGGTCGCTGGGCGCAAGCATGCGACGCCCGCGCAGGTCGCTCTGGCCTGGCTGCTCGCGCAGAGGCCGTGGATCGTGCCGATCCCGGGGACGACCAGGTTGCACCGTCTCGAAGAGAACCTGGGAGCGGTCGGGCTGGAGCTGACTGCGGGCGATCTCGTCCGGATCGACGCGGCCGCATCGAAGATCGAGATCCAGGGCGAACGCCTGCCGGAAGCCGCGCTGAAGATGACTGGGCGTTGAGCGAAAAGCCGGCAGTCGGGGGCGCACCGAAGAGGGCCGCCGCACTGGCGGGGATGCCCCGGTTCGGGTCGTCCGCATTTTTGCGCGACGCGACGACGCGCCCGTGAAATCTTGTGGCAGAAAAGGGTTCAGCGGCGCTGCGCCATCGTATGCGCGAGCCTGTGGTTCATGCGTTCCCCATCCCCATGCACGCCATCTCCGGTCTCTGGACGGTTGCGGTCAACTGGCTGACGCTCCATGTGGTCGTGCCGGTGCTGGCCGTGCTGCACCTCACGCATTTCGTCGTCGATCCGCCGCGCGAGATCGCCGAGTACTTCCTGCTCACCGCGGTGGAGGTGGCGGTCATCGCCTGCGTGTTCCGGCCGATGGAGAGCCTGTGGCCGGTGGAGCATTGGCCCGATCGCCGCGCCACGGCGATCGACCGCGCCTACACCCTGCTCAAGCTGTTTGGCGTGCTGCCGCTGTTCACCTACCTGGTGCTGTCGCCCTTCACCCAGTGGATCGGCGGCGCGGGCGCCAGCGACGATGCGGCCGGGTTGCTCAGCGTGCAGGGCATGCTGCCGTGGCTGGGGCATCATCCGGTACTGCTGTTCCTGGTCTATTACGCGATCTACGACCTGGTGTACTACGGCATCCATCGCCTGCAGCACTCGATCCCGTGGTGGTGGGCATTGCACAGCCTGCACCACAGCCAGCGCCAGCTGAACTGCTGGACGAACGACCGCGACCACTACCTCGACGACCTGCTGGAGGCGCTGATCGTGGCGGCGGCCGCGCTGCTGATCGGCGTGTCGCCTACCGACTACGCGCTGCTGGTGATCAGCGGCAACCTGCTGCAGAACCTCGACCATGCCAACGTGCGGCTGCGTTTCGGTCCGGTGCTGGAGAAGCTGCTGGTGGACCCGCGTTACCATCGCCTGCACCACATGCGGGTGGATCCCGAACGGCCGAACCTGCATTACTGCAACTTCGCCTTCATCTTCCCGATCTGGGACATCCTGTTCGGCACCGCGCTGTTCGGCGAGCCGGCGCGCGCCACCGGCGTGGGCGACCCGATGGTGGACGCGGACAATCGCCATGGCCTCGTGGGCCAGCAGCTGTACGTGCTGCGTCGCTTCTGGGGCGCGTTCCGCCGCCGCGCGGGCTGGCGCTGGGGCGACGTGGCCTTCGACGAAAGCCATGCGCCGGTGTCGGTGCGCGACTTCGACCTGCATCAGCTGGAGGCCAGCCAGATTCCCTTGACGCATGCCGAAGGACGGGTGCCGGCCGCCGCCGTGGCTCAGTCGGAGAGTTCGGCATCCAGCTGAGCCAGGCGCTCCGGCGTGCCCACGTCGGTCCAGCGGCCGCGATGCAGCGAACCGCCCAGCGCGTTGCGCGCCATCGCCGCCTCCAGCAACGGCCGCAGCTTGAAGCGCGGCGGTTTCGCCTCGACGCCCGGGACATCGCCCACCGCGGCGCGCCAGCCATCCAGCAATTCGCGACGAAACACGCCGATGCCGCTGTAGGTGAGCCGCGGCGCGCCATCGGCATGCAGCAGGCCTTGCGCATCCAGCCGGAAATCGCCGCCGGGATGGTGCGCGGGGTTGTCCACCATCAGCAGATGGGCAAGGCCATCCGGTTCGGCGGGCAGGGTGGCGAAATTGGCATCGCACCACACGTCGCCGCTGATCGCGAGCACCGGCTCCGGCCCCAGCAGCGGCAAGGCGTTCAGCAGGCCGCCGCCGGTTTCCAGCGGGGGCGTGCCTTCGTACACGTAACGGATGCGCAGGCCCCAGCGCGAACCATCGCCCAGCGCCTCGGGAAACTGTTCGGCGAGATGCGAGGTGTTGATCGCTACGTAGTTCACGCCGATCGCGGCGAGCTTCTCCAGGTGCCACACGATCAGCGGCTTGCCGCCCACGCTCAGCAGCGGCTTCGGCGTGTGTTCGGTGAGCGGGCGCATGCGCTCGCCCAGGCCCGCGGCGAAGATCAGTGCATGCCTCATGGTCTACTCCTGCGCCGATGATCTTCTGTCGTCATCCCGGCGAAAGCCCGCTGCCACCCGGATTCGCGCAAACGCTGGCTGGTGAGCCCCTCTCCCTTTGGGAGAGGGTGCCGACCTGCAGGTGCGGAAGCACCTGCGGAACGGCGGAGCCGGCCCCGACAGGGGTGAGTGCCATGGATGGCGCGAATCCAGGCGGGAGAGGGTTCGGGCGGAGCGTAATGGTGAGGCAAGCCCGTACCCTCACCCCCGCCCCCTCTCCCGGTGGGAGAGGGGAGAAAAGCAGCTGTGGAATATTCCTGGCGACAGCGGGCCTTCGCCGGGATGACCAGTGCGAGGGACCGCGGCATTCCCATCATGCCGCCGTCGCCTGCGTCAGGTCGTGGCCCGCAGCGTGCCGCTCCAGCAATTCGGCGAAATCCGCCAGTTCCGGGTAACCGCGCGCCACCTCGATCACATAGCGATACACCTGCGGCACGTCCTTGAGGTAACCCGGTTTGCCGTCGCGATACCACAGCCGGTAGAACTGCCCCAGCACGCGCACGTGGCGGTGCAGGCCGGTGAGGTCGAACCAGCGGCGGAAATGCGCGGTGTCCACCTTGCCGTCGATCACGCCTGCGCCCAGCAGTCGCTGCCGGTACGACTCCACCCAACCCTCCACGCGCTCGCGCGGCCAGGCGATGTAGGCATCGCGCAGCAGCGAGGCGAGGTCGTAGGCGAGCGGGCCGTGCAGCGCGCCCTGGAAATCCAGGATTCCCGGACTCAAGAGTCCGGGAGCGATGATCCCCGAGTTGCTCCCGTCCACCACCAGCAGATTGCGGCTGTGGTAGTCGCGATGCACGAACACGCGCGGCTGCATCAGCGCATTGCGCACGATCACGTCGAACGCCGCCTCCAGCACGTCCCACTCGTCGCAGTCCGGCGTGTGGCCGAGATGACGTTCGAGGAACCACGTGGGCATCACTTCCAGTCCGTTCACCAGCGCGGTGTGGTCGAACGGCGGCAGGTCGTCGCTGGCCACGCGCGTCTGCATCGCCAACAGCGCGTCCATCGCGTCGCCGTACAACCGGTCCGCGTTCGCGTCGTCCAACTCGGTGAGATACAGCCGCGCGCCGAGATCCTCGATCAGCAGGAAACCCTGCTGCAGATCCTGCGCCACCACCTTCGGCACGTGCAGACCGGCGGCGGCGAGCCGCGCGCCGATCGCCAGCCACGGCCGCGGGTCTTCGCGCTCCGGCGGCGAGTCCATCACGATCCAGCTCCGCCCCGCGTGCGTGGTGCGCCAGTAGCTGCGGAAGCTGGCGTCGGAGGAGGCGGATGCCAGCGTGAGCGCATCGTCGTCGAGGGTGGTGCGGGCCCATGCGAGGCGGGCGGCGGCGCGGAGATCGGTGGCGGTCATGCGGCGATGGTAAGGCATCGGGTATGGGCAGCGCCGCCGCCGGGTTGATGGTCATCGGCGGCGAGCAGGCTGCGAACGCAGCCCTGTCCCCGCGCTTCAGGCCGCCCGCGGCTGGATGTGTTTCAGTTCGGCGGCCAGCTCGATGCGGGCGCATTCGAGTTCGTAGTTCTTCTGAAGATTCAGCCAGCTTTGCGCATCGGTGCCGAAGTACGCGGCAAGCCGCAGGGCAGTGTCGGCGGTGATCCCGCGTCGCTCGTTCGCGATCTCGTTCACGCGGGCGGCGGTGACGCCGACGGCGTTGGCCAGGGCGTTTGCCGACAGGCCGAATGGCTTCATGTACTCCTCGCGCAGGATCTCGCCGGGGTGCACCGGGGGAAGGGGCTTCTTGGCGGTCATGGTCTTTCCTGTCTGTTCCAACTATTGCATCGTCGATCGTCGAGGTGTGCGCCTAGTGGTAGTCGCATATCTCGACATGGTGGGCATCGCCATCCTTCCAGGCAAAGCAGACGCGAAACTGGTCGTTGATGCGGATGCTGTGCTGTCCGCTGCGGTTGCCTTTCAGGGCTTCCAGCCGGTTGCCCGGCGGAACCCGCAGGAAGTCCAGCGTTGCCGCGGCGTTGAGCTGTGCCAGTTTTGCGGCGGGCAGCGCTTTCAATGTTCATCCAGCGGCGCACGTGTTCGCCGTTCGCGAGGGCTTCCGTGTCTTTGTCGGCGAAGGTCCTGGTCACGCGTTTATCGTATGTCGATAAGCGATCTGCCGCAACCCGCCCGAGCGAAGCGCAGTTCTGCCGGCGAGCTTTGTCTGCAGTATCGAAACGTGGCCCTGGCTGGCCCCGCCGTGCTCAAGCCGGGCGCTTGGGCGTCGGAGTGGCGAGCACGGTAATCAACTCGCGCACCAGCTTGCGCCGCGCCTCCGGCAGGGCGAGGAACGTCTCGAAGGCGAGGCGGTCGTGGCCGCGCACATGGTCCGGCCACGCGAGGTTGGCCTCCCGTACACCTTTGTGCGAGGGGACGCCGAACTGCAGCTCATGGGGAGGAACGCCCGCGATGCGGGCCAGCGCCTGCATGTTCGCCTGCTTGGGCATGTGCTTGCCGTTGAGCCAGCTGGAAATGGCCTGCGGGGTCACGGTCTCGCCACCATGCCGCGGCACCAGCTTCTCCAGCACGGTCGAGCTTGCCTCGATGCCGGCCGCTTCGAGGGCAGCGGCCAGGCGCTTGGCGAAGGCGGACTGTTCGGTCTTCATGGGCCATGACCATAGGCCGCACCTGCGCGAGCGAATGAAATTAGTGCTTTATAAAAATTGAAAGATTTGCTTTCATTCGGCGACTGGATTCCCGACGGTCGCCACGATGCCCAAGTCCCTGCTCGAACAGCTCCCCGAGATCGTCGCCCGCGGGCGCCAGCAGGCGGAGAAGATCCTGGAGAGCCTGGAAGGGCGGCACCGGGTCAGCCTGCAGACGCGTGAGTGGGTATTGCCGTCGAAGGACACGCGCGACAGCGACTGGATCACCGCGGCAAACCGGCAGGCGCACCTCGGTGACGACGGCAATGCCGACTGGACCAACCGGCTGATCTACGGCGACAACCTGCTGGCGATGGCCGCGCTGCTGGCCGGCGACGAACACACGCCCAGTCTGCGCGGCAAGGTCGACCTGATCTATATCGATCCGCCGTTCGACTCCAAGGCCGACTACCGCACCAAGGTGGAACTGCCTGGCGTGGAGCTGGAACAGCGGCCCACGGTGATCGAGCAGTTCGCGTATTCGGACACGTGGTCGGATGGAACGGCGTCGTATCTGGCGATGATCACGTCGCGGTTAGTGCTGATGCGGGAGTTGCTGGCGGACAGCGGCACGTTGTGCCTTCACATCGGCATGCAAGTAAGCCATTACGTCAAGATGGTCTTGGACGAAATCTATGGCAAGCAGAACTTCAATACCGAAGTGGTCTGGTCGTATGGCACCCCGAGCGGAGGCCGCGCCGCTGGCAACAAGATTGTGAAGGCACACGAGTACCAGCTCTGGTATGCGAAAAATTACGGCCAGCAAAAGTACAACAAGGAATATCTGCCGTACTCCGAAAAATACATCGAAGACCGATTCACCGAGGTCGATGAAGACGGACGGCGGTACAGGACCAGAGAGCGAGAGAAGGGGCATTTCGAGCGTCAGTACCTCGACGAAAGCAAGGGCGTTCCACTTTCGACCGTCTGGACGGATGTCAAGCAGCTGTATGCCTATCATCTGCTGAAACGGAAGAAAGAAGAGACCGGCTACGAGACACAAAAGCCTGAGGCGCTTCTCGAACGAGTGGTGAAAGTCGCCACGGATGAAGGTGATCTCGTTCTTGATTTCTTCGGCGGTTCCGGCACCACCGCCGCCGTCGCCGAAAAACTCGGTCGCCGCTGGATCACATCCGATCTGGGCAAGCCTGCATGCATGATCATGCGCAAGCGGCTGATCGACCAGGGCGCCAAGCCGTTCCTGTACCAGGCCATCGGTGACTACCAACTGGAGGCGGCGAAGAATGAGCTCGGCCGCAAGTTCCGCGTGGGCGATCTGTCGGCCATCGTTTTGTCGCTTTACGGTGCGCAGCCGCTTGACCCCGACGATAACCCGGCGCGCAATCTCGGCAAGGTGGTGTTCAACGGCAAGAAGACGTTGGTGCTGGTGGATTCGCCGAACAAGCTCACCGGCGATGCCACTTTGCGCAAGGCGATCGCCCAGCGCGACAACCTGATGGGCGGCTGGGATCGCGTGGTGGTGCTGGGTTGGAATTTCGAGCCTGGCGTCGGCGAAAGTATCGCTGCGCTGAAAGACGATCGGCTGGAAGTGCTGGTGATCCCGCCCGACCTGCTCGATCGCCTGCGCAAGAAGGGCGGCATCGAGAAGCTGCGCGGTCAGGTGCGCTTCTCCAGCCTGCAGTACCTCACGATCAAGCTGGTGCAGCGCCTGCGCAGCGGCGACGGCGAGCAGTTGCGGGTCACACTGGACAACTACGTACTGCTCTCGCCGGAAGCGATCAACCTCGACGAGGCCAATCGCGCCAAGCTGCACAAGGTGATGAACGCCGAGCCGCTGGCGTTGATCGAGTACTGGGCAGTGGATCCGGACTACGACGGCCAGGTGTTCCGTTCGGTGTGGCAGGACTATCGCGGCAACACCGCGAACGACGACGATGCGCTGCGCGTGGTGACCGAGGCGCGTTTCGACGTACCGTCCAAGGACGGCGCACGCCGCGTGTGCGTGCGCGTGGTGGACGTGTTCGGGTTCGAGGCGGAGGTGGTGCAGGCCGTGGCGGAGTGCGCGCCATGAGCCGTGTTGCATCGACCGACGACCAACTTGCGCTGGCCAGGGCGCTCACGCAGCGCGTGCAGTCGCTTTGCCTCGGGCTGGAGCACGGGGAGGCGGAAATCCTCGAACTGGTCACGCCGACGACGGCGGAACTGCTGGGCTGGTGGTTCAGCGCGGACGCCTGCCAGTCGCGCGCCTTCAATTTCCATGCGGGGCAACGCCAGGCCATCCTCAACACCATCGTGGCGCACGAGGTGCTGGACAGCCCGGACCTCGTCAACCTATACCGGCAGGTGTGCGCGGACGAGCTGCTGAAGGGCGGCCGGCTGTCCGAAGTCGAACAGGGCAAGCACGCACATCCGAAATACTGCCTGAAGATGGCCACTGGCACCGGCAAGACCTGGGTGCTGCAGGCGCTGCTGATCTGGCAGGTGCTGAACCGTTCGGCCGGGCTGACGGTGGGGCTCGATGATCCGCGCTTCACCCGGCATTTCCTGATCGTCGCGCCGGGGCTGATCGTGTACGAGCGCCTGCTGGATGCCTTCCTGGGCAAGGAAGGCGCCGACGGACAGCGGCGCTTCGAGACGTCCGACGTGGCGGTCTGCCGCGAGTTGTTCATGCCGCCGGCGTATCGCGAGCAGGTCGAGCAGTTCGTGCGCGGCAACGTCTGCACCAAGCAGGAGATCGGCCTGAAGGCGATCGGCGGCGGCATGATCGCCATCACCAACTGGCACCTGCTGGTGGATGCCGAAGCGGAAGAGGAGCACGAGGAGGCCGGGGATGCATCGCTGGCGACGCCCGGCATGGTGGCAGATGCCGCCGCCGTGGCCTACGACGTGCTGCCGCTGACGCCGGGCCGGGCGTCGGGCAACAGCCTGGACGTGCTGGACCGCCGCTGGGCGCGCGGCAATGTGCTGGCCTACCTGGCTGGCTTGCCGAGGCTGATGGTGTTCAACGACGAGGCCCATCACATCCACGAATTGAAGCGCGAGGGCGAGGCGGACGAAGTCGAATGGCAGAAAAGCCTGTCGCGCATCGCCGCGGGCAAGGGGCGGCATTTCGTGCAGGTGGATTTCTCGGCCACGCCCTACAACGACGTCGGCGGCGGCAAGAAGAAGCGCAAGTTGTACTTCCCGCACATCGTGGTGGATTTCGACCTGAAGGATGCGATGCGTGCCGGGCTGGTGAAGTCGCTGGTGCTGGACAAGCGCAAGGAAATCGGCGCGCTGCCGCTGGAGTTCAAGGCCGAGCGCGACGAGAGCGGCAATCCGCTCCTGTCGGAAGGCCAGCGCGTGATGTTGCGCGCTGGGCTGCACAAGCTACGCAAGCTGGAGGCCGATTTCGCGAAGCTCGACTCGACGCGCAAGCCGAAGATGCTGGTGGTCTGCGAGGACACCAAGGTTTCGCCGCTGGTGTCGGAGTTCCTGCGCGACCAGGGGCTAGCGGAGGACGACGTGCTCACGGTGGATTCCGGCAAGAAGGAAGAGCTTGGCGAAAAGGAATGGGTGCGCGTTCGCCAGCAGCTGTTCGACGTGGACCGGCGTGCGCAGCCGCGCGTGATCGTCAGCGTGCTGATGCTGCGCGAGGGCTTCGACGTCAACAACATCTGCGTGATCGTGCCGCTGCGTTCCACGCAGGCGCAGATCCTGCTGGAGCAGACCATAGGCCGTGGCCTGCGCCTGATGTGGCGCGAACCAGAATACGCCGACAGCAAGCGCGAGAACCGCGAGCGCATCAATCGCGGCGAGGAGCCGGAAAGCCTGATCGACATCCTCTCCATCGTCGAGCATCCGGCGTTCCAGAGCTTCTATGACGAGCAGCTGGGCAAGGAACTGGTCGGCGAAACCGGCGACGATACCATAAACAGCATCGGCGACCTGATCACGGTGGAGTTGCGGCTGGGCTACGAGAAATACGACTTCGCGATCCCCTTCATCCTGCGCGAGGCGGAAGAAACGCTGGAGCACCTGCCGATCGACGTTGCCGGCCTGCAGCCGTTCGGCGGCATGACGCGCGAGCAGTTGAGCGAGCTGGTCGGCAAGGGCGACGTGTTCACCTCGCACGACCTGCAGAGCAGCACCTTGTTCGGCGACTACCGCGTAGACGGCGCGGTGATGAGTGTCGGTGGTTACAACGAGTGGCTGTCGAGGCTGACCCGCCGGATCACCCAGGCATTGAGCCAGCCGTTGCCGGCAGGGGGCAAGGTCGCGTACCACCTGGCCAAGCCGTACACGCAGGTGGGCTCGGCGGTGATGGCCGCGGCCATCGACGACTACATCCGTTCACGGCTGTTCCGCGAAGAGTTCGAGCCTTTCGAGAACGAGAACTGGCGCCTGCTGATGCTGCAGCCGGTGGTCGATCACGTGATCAAAGTATTCGCATTGGCGCTGCGGAGTGCGGAAGACCGCAATACGAGTGGCGAGATCGAGGTTCGTCATCGCCACCTGTCCGAGGTGAGCCGGCTTCCGATGCGCGAGAGTGCGTCGCTGGAAGTGGAGAAGTGCATCTATCCGCGTTTGCCGTACCCCAGCCGCAGCGGCGGCCTCGAACGCGCCTTCATCGAATGGGCGCTGCACGACACCGGCGTGGCGGCGTTCTGCAAGATCAGCGAGACCCGGCACGATTTCGTGCGGCTACGTTACGTCAAGGACAGCGGCATGCCGGCGTTCTATTCGCCGGATTTCCTGGTGCGAACGGCGGATGCCATCTACCTGGTTGAAACCAAGGCGCAGGACCAGACCAGCCACCCGAACGTGCAGCGCAAGCGCAAGGCCGCAGCGGCCTGGTGCGAGCGCATCAATGCGTTGCCGTCGGAGTTGCGCAGTGGCCTGCCCTGGCACTACGCGCTGGTCGGCGAATCGATCTTCCACGGTTGGCGGCAGAACGGCGCGCGGCTTGGCGAGTTGCTGGCGTATTCGAAGGTGCACGCGGCGCCGACAGCGCAATCGCAGGGCGACCTTGCATTGGGTGACGGCTTCTGAGCGCCGTCGCCCATGCGTGGCTGCCCGGCTAGCTCAGGTTGTACGCCCGCTCCTCGTGCTCGGCGAGGTCCAGCCCCATCTGCTCCTGCTCGGCATCCACACGCAGGCCCAGCGTGCGGTCGAGCAGTTTCAGTATCGCGAAGCTCAGCAGCGCGCTCCACGCGATGGTGAAACCCACGCCCTTGGCCTGGATCCACAACTGGTGCCAGGCGGAGGCGACGTGGCCGTAGCCGCCGAGGGTGGCGGCGGCGAACGGGCCGGTGAGCAGGGCGCCGATAATGCCGGCGATGGCGTGCACGCCGAACACGTCGAGGGTGTCGTCGTAGCCCAGCCGGTGCTTGAGCCGGGTGGCGGTGAAGAAGCAGATGCCGCCGGCAGCGAGGCCGATCAGCAGCGCGCCACCGGGACCGCAGGTGCCCGCAGCGGGCGTCACCGCGACCAGCCCGGCCACCGCGCCGGAGGCGATGCCGAGCACGCTGGCGCGTTTGTGGATGGCCCATTCCACCGCGGTCCAGCCGATCGCAGCGGCCGCGGCGGCGATCTGGGTCACCAGCATCGCCATGCCGGCGCTGCCGTTGGCGGCCACCGCCGAGCCGGCGTTGAAGCCGAACCAGCCCAGCCACAGCAGGCTGGCGCCGATCACGGTATAGCCGAGGTTGTGCGGCGGCATGTGCGTGTGCGGCCAGCCGCGGCGCTTGCCGATCACCAGGCAGGCGACCAGACCGGCGATGCCGGCGTTGATGTGCACCACGGTGCCGCCGGCGAAGTCGAGCACGCCCATGTCGCCCAGCAGTGAACCGGGGCCGCTCCACACCATGTGCGCCATCGGCAGGTAGACGAAGGTGAGCCACAGGCCGCTGAACCACAGCATGGCGCTGAACTTCATGCGTTCGGCCCAGGCGCCTACGATCAGCGCCGGGGTGATCACGGCGAAGGTGAGCTGGAACATCACGAACACGCTTTCCGGCACGGCCTGGTAGCGCGAGTCGGGCGTGAGCCCGGCCAGCATCGCGCGGTCCAGTCCGCCAATGAAGGAGTGCCAGCCGGTGACGCCGGTGTGCATCCCTTCGGTGCTGAAGGCCAGCGAGTAGCCGTAGACGATCCACAGCACGGTGACCAGCGCGGTGATCGCGAAGCACTGCATCATCACCGAGAGCAGGTTCTTGGCGCGCACCATGCCGCCGTAGAACAGCGCGGCGCCGGGTATCGTCATCATCAGCACCAGCATGGACGCGACCAGCATCCAGGCGGTGTCGCCGCTGTCCACGTGTGTCGGTGGTGTGCCTTGGGCGAAGGCGGGCAGGGTGAACAGGCCGGCAAGGCTTAGCACGGAAAGTTGGCGGGCGAGCCGCCTTGCCTCAAAGCGCGTCATCGTCCACCTCCTGCGTGCGGATGCGGATCGCCTGTTCCAGCGGGTGCACGAAGATCTTGCCGTCGCCCACCTTGCCGGTGCGCGCGGCGCCGGCGATGGCCTCGATCACGCGGTCGAGCTGCGCGTCGCCCACTGCCACCTCGATCTTCAGCTTGGGCAGGAAATCCACCACGTACTCGGCGCCCCGGTACAGCTCGGTGTGGCCGTGCTGGCGGCCGAAGCCCTTGACCTCGGTGACGGTCATGCCGTGCACGCCGGCCTCGGCCAGCGCCTCGCGTACCTCGTCCAGCTTGAACGGCTTGATGATGGCGGTGATCCACTGCATGCGCCTGCCCCCGGATGATGGTCCCGTGTTGCAGCACAGCAGAATGCATGCCAGCGGCAGGAAGCGTGCTGCGTGGTCGTCCGGATGGCCAAATCACCGGACGTGCCGAGCGGGATCCGACGAAACTGGTGCAAACGGTGCCTGTTGTTGGTGCAAGCCGGACATTTGACCGGGCCTTGCGCAATCAGTACCATTTTGGTCTGGATTAACGCCGCTTCCTGCCTCCCGATCCTCCCCATGCTTCGCGTCAGTCGACTCACGGATTACGCCACGGTGGTGATGACCTGCATCGCCGCCCATCCGGACGACGTGCTGAGCACCGCGCAGATCGCCGACGAGACCCGGCTGGAGCTGCCCACCGTGAGCAAGCTGCTGAAGTCGCTGGGCCATGCCGGGCTGGTGGAATCCTTCCGCGGCGTCAACGGCGGCTACCGGCTGGCGCGGCCGGCGCAGGCGATCAGCCTCGCCGACGTGGTCGAGGCGATGGAGGGGCCGATCGGCATGACCGAATGCGGCGTCACCGAGGGCCAGTGCGAGCGCGAGGCGCAATGCGGCGTGCGCGGCAGCTGGCAGCGCATCAACAGCGTGCTCGACCGGGCGCTGCGCGCGGTGAGCCTGGCCGACATGCTGCGGCCGCCACCGCGCCACACCGACGTGACGATCGACATCAGCACCCTGAAAGCCGGCACCCTGAAAGGCAGAACCACGGCATGAGCAGCGAAACCATAGCCAGCACCTCCATCGCGCTGCGCGACAACGCCGGGGTCGCCGAGGCGCTGGGGCGCAACTACAGCGCCGGCTTCGTCACCGAGATCGAGATGACCGGCCTGCCGCCGGGCCTGGACGAGGAGACGATCCGCCAGCTCTCCGCGATCAAGCACGAGCCGGAGTGGATGACCGAGTGGCGCCTCAAGGCCTACCGCCACTGGCTGACCATGCCGCAGCCGGACTGGGCCAAGCTGAAGATGGACGCGATCGACTACCAGGCGATCAGCTACTACGCCGCGCCCAAGCAGGCGCCGAAGTCGCTGGACGAGGTCGACCCCGCGCTGCTGGAAACCTACGAGAAGCTGGGCGTGCCGCTGCACGAGCGCGCCGCGCTGGCCGGCGTGGCGGTGGACGCGGTGTTCGACTCGGTCTCGGTGGGCACCACCTTCCGCAAGCAGCTGGCCGAGGCCGGCGTGATCTTCTGCTCGATGAGCGAGGCGATCCGCGAACACCCCGAGCTGGTGCAGCAGTACCTGGGCAGCGTGGTGCCGCCGGGCGACAACTTTTTCGCCGCGCTGAACTCGGCGGTGTTCTCCGACGGTAGCTTCGTGTTCATCCCCAGGGGCGTGCGCTGCCCGATGGAGCTATCCACCTACTTCCGCATCAATGCGCAGAACACCGGCCAGTTCGAGCGCACCCTGATCGTGGCCGAGGAAGGCGCCCACGTCTCCTACCTCGAAGGCTGCACCGCGCCCAAGCGCGACGAGAACCAGCTGCACGCCGCGGTGGTGGAACTGGTGGCGCTGGAGAAGGCGCAGATCAAGTACTCCACCGTGCAGAACTGGTACCCCGGCGACGAGAACGGCGTGGGCGGCATCTACAACCTGGTCACCAAGCGCGGCGACTGCCGCGGCGACGACAGCAAGATCAGCTGGACCCAGGTGGAGACCGGCTCGGCGATCACCTGGAAATACCCCAGCGTGGTGCTGCGCGGCGACCGCTCGGTGGGCGAGTTCCACTCGGTGGCGCTCACCCACCACTACCAGCAGGCCGACACCGGCACCAAGATGATCCACATCGGCAGGGACACCAAGTCGAAGATCGTCTCCAAGGGCATCAGCGCCGGGCGCAGCAACAACAGCTACCGCGGCCTGGTGAAGGTGGAGAAGGGCGCCGAGCGTGCGCGCAACTACACGCAGTGCGATTCGCTGCTGATCGGCAAGCAGTGCGGCGCGCACACCTTCCCGTACATGGAAGTGAAGAACCCCAGCGCCATCGTCGAGCACGAGGCCACCACCTCGAAGATCTCCGACGACCAGATGTTCTACTGCCGTTCGCGCGGCATCGGCGAGGAGGATGCCGTCTCCATGATCGTGGACGGCTTCTGCAAGCAGGTGTTCCGCGAGCTGCCGATGGAATTCGCGGTGGAGGCGAAGAAGCTGCTGGAAGTCTCGCTGGAAGGAGCGGTCGGCTGATGGGCGCCGGCGGCCGCACGGCATTCCTGGCCGGTTTCGGGAAGACAGGCATGAAAACACTTTCCATCGTGTCGATGGGTATGGCGGCGACCGTTCTCGCCGGCTGTGTTGCCATCAGGCATCGCGACCTGGTGGCCCCGCAGATCGGCGGCACGGTAACCCGCGCGGGCGTGCCGGTGGCGGGCGTGCGCGTCCAGCTGGCCGACGTGCTCGACGACGCCGGCATTCCCGTGACTGACGCGCAGAAGGACGAGGCGGTGACGGATGCCCAGGGACATTTCACCGTGGGGCCGCTCTATCGCGTGACGAAGCGGAAAGTCTCCACATCGCTGCTCGGCGTCAACCAGCACACCGTGCCATGGGGGCTGCGCCTGTCCACCGACGGCCGGGCCTGGACCGCGGGTTGGCTTTCGGATCCGACCATGCTGGGTGTGGTGCCAGCGGCGCCGGTGTCGGCCCTGTGCGACCTGTCGGTGGAGAGCAAGACCAGCGTGATCGACGGCGACATCGAAATCATGGGCAAGGGCCCGTGCATCCTGCAATTGATCGAGAAGAAGAAGTGATGAGCATGCTCCAGATCGACAACCTGCACGCCCGCGTCGAGGGCAAGGAAATCCTCAAGGGCCTCTCGCTGACGGTCAACCCGGGCGAGGTGCACGCCATCATGGGGCCGAACGGCGCGGGCAAGTCCACGCTGGGCAACGTGCTCTCCGGCCGCGACGGCTACGAGGTCACCGCCGGCAGCGTCACGTTCGACGGCATCGACCTGCTGGCGCTGGAGCCGGAGGCGCGTGCCGCCGCCGGCGTGTTCCTCGCGTTCCAGTACCCGGTGGAAATCCCCGGCGTCAACAACACCTACTTCCTGCGTGCCGCGTTGAACGCCCAGCGCAAGGCGCGCGGCGAGAAGGAACTGGATTCCATGCAGTTCCTCAAGCTGGTGCGCGAGAAGCTCAAGGTGATGCAGATCTCCGACGAACTGCTGCATCGCGCGGTCAACGAAGGCTTCTCGGGCGGCGAGAAGAAGCGCAACGAGATCTTCCAGATGGCGGTGCTGGAGCCGAAGCTGGCGATCCTCGACGAGACCGATTCGGGCCTGGACATCGACGCGCTGAAGCAGGTGGCGCAGGGCGTCAACGCGCTGCGTTCGCCCGGGCGCTCGTTCCTGGTGATCACCCATTACCAGCGCCTGCTCGACTACATCGAGCCCGACTTCGTGCACGTGCTGGCCGGCGGCCGCATCGTGGAGAGCGGCGACAAGACGCTGGCGCTGAAGCTGGAAGAACACGGCTACGCCTGGGTGCGCGAACACGGCGAGCCCACCGGGACGGCGGCATGAGCCAGCCGGCCTCCGTGCCCTTCGTCGCGTCGCTGGGCGATGCGGCGCTGCCGGCCAGCGGCATCGCCTGGCTGGATGCGCTGCGTCGCGGGCAGCTCGATGCCTTTGCCGCCGCCGGCCTGCCCGACACGCGCATGGAGGCGTGGAAGTACACCGCGTTGCGCGCGCTGGGCCAGCGCCGATATGCCAACGGCGATGCGCAGGCGGCGACGCGTGCGATCGATCCCGCCGCGTACGCCTTGCCTGGCGTCGACGGAGCGCGGCTGGTCTTCGTCAACGGCGTATTCCGCGCCGATCTTTCCGCGCTGGACGATCTGCCGGCGGGGCTCACGCTGCAGCCGCTGTCGCAGGCGCTGCGGCAGGACGCCGAACCGTTGCGCTTCGTGCTGTCGCGCCACGAACCGGAGCAGGGCGACGCCTTCGTGCGGCTCAACGCCGCGCTGGCCGGCGACGGCGTGGTGCTGAGGGTGGCGGCCGGCGCGAAGATCGCCGCGCCGGTGCATCTCGTGTTCCTCGGCGCGCCTGCCGAAGTCGAGCTGGCCTGGCACCTGCGCCACGTGATCGAGCTGGGCGAAGGCGCCGAACTGATGCTGGTGGAACACCATGCCGCCGGTGGCGAGCAGCAGCACCTGGGCACCGCGGTGGGCGACATCACACTGCGCGACAGCGCGGTGCTGCGACACGTGCTGTTCCAGCAGGCGGCCACGGGCAGCAGCCTGGTCCGACGCGGCCGGTTGCAGCTGGGCGCGCGGGCGCAAGCCACGCTGCACGTACTGGAACTGGGCGGCGCGCTGGTACGCCACGAGTTGCGCGCCGAACTGGTGGGCGACGGCGCGCGGCTGGACACGCGCGGCGTGTTCATGCCGCACGGGCGCCAGCACATCGATACCCAGCTGGCGATCCGCCACCAGGCGCTGGGCACGGCTTCGGAGTCCGTCTGGCGCGGCGTGGCCGACCAGCGCGGGCGCGGCGTGTTCCGCGGCGCGATCCTGGTGGCGCCGGGCGCCGATGGCAGCGATGCCGGCCTCAGCAACAAGAACCTGCTGCTGTCCGGCCAGGCGGAGATCGACACCAAGCCGGAACTGGAGATCTACGCCGACGAGGTGAAGGCCGCGCACGGCGCCACCGTGGGCCAGCTCGACGAGCGTTCGCTGTTCTACCTGCGCTCGCGCGGCATCCCGCAGGACGAGGCGCGCGTGCTGCTTACCGCCGCGTTCTGCCGCATGGTGCTGGACGACCTGCCAAACGCGGCGCTGCGCGAGCACCTGGCAGGCCTGCTGAGGGCGTAGGAGCGGCGTAGGAGCGGCTTCAGCCGCGATTCCTCCCCCCTTGCAGCCAGTCGCGGCTGAAGCCGCTCCTACGGTGATGCTTGAGACACGGAACCTATGACGATGAACGCACAAGCCAGCACGCCAGCCCTCGACGTCCAGCGCGTCCGCGCGGACTTTCCACTGCTCGCACGCACGGTGCACGGCAAGCCGCTGGTGTACTTCGACAACGCGAACACCAGCCAGAAGCCGCGCCAGGTGATCGAGGCGGTGGACCGCCATTACCGCGAGCACAACGCCAACGTGTCGCGCGCCGTGCATCTGCTCGGCGAGGAGGCCACCGCGGCCTACGAGGGCGCCCGCGACGCGCTGGCGCGCTTCATCCACGCGCCGTCGCGCAACGAGCTGGTGCTCACCTCGGGCACCACGCAGTCGGCCAACCTGGTGGCCTACAGCTTCGTGCTGCCGCGGCTCAAGGCCGGCGACGCCATCCTCAGCACCACGATGGAGCACCACGCCAACATCGTGCCGTGGCAGATCGTGGCCGCGCGCGCGGGCGCCACGGTGAAGGCGGCGCCGATCGACGAACGCGGCGAGCTGATCGTGGAGAAGTTCGTCGAGCTGCTCACGCCCGAGGTGAAGCTGGCCTGCGTGGGCCATGTCTCCAACGTGCTTGGCACGGTGAATCCGGTGCGCGAGCTGGCGAAGGAATGCCGCAGGCGCGGCATCCCGCTGTTCGTGGACGGTTCGCAGGCGATGCCGCACCGCCCGGTGGACGTGCAGGCGCTGGGCTGCGATTTCTACGCGCTCACGGGCCACAAGATGCTGGCGCCCACCGGCACCGGCGCGCTGTGGGCGCGAAAGGAACACCTCGACGCGATGCCGCCGTTCTTCGGCGGCGGCGAAATGATCCGCGAAGTGAAGTTCTCCGGCACCACCTTCGCCGAGCCGCCGCACCGCTTCGAGGCCGGGACGCCGAACATCGCCGGCTTCGCCGGCGTGGCCGCCGCGATCGGCTATGTCGAGTCGCTGGGTTTCGAGGCGATCCGCGCCCACGAGCGCGCCTTGCTCGACCATGCCACCGCGCGCCTGCGCGAGATCCCCGGTCTGCGCATCTTCGGCGAGGCGGCGGAGAAGGAGCCGGTGATCTCGTTCCTGGTCGAGGGCGCGCAGGCCACCGACCTCGCCACCCTGCTCGACCTGGAAGGCGTGGCGGTGCGTTCCGGCCACCACTGCGCGCACCCGCTGATGCAGTTCTACGGCGTGCCGGCCACGCTGCGTGCCTCGCTGGCGTTCTACAACACGCACGAGGAAGTCGACGCCTTCGTGGCGGCCCTGCTCAAGGTGCGCCAGTTGCTGCGTTGAGTTGCCGCAACCATGCCCCGACGATCCCAGGGTGTCGCCGCTGGCCCTTATGCTAGGGCCCACATCCGCTACAGGGTTCCCGATGTTCGCTACTCTGCCCGGCCTGATCCGCGTGCCGCTGGTCGTGCTGCTGCTCGTGTCCAACGTGCTGCTGCACGTGCTGCCGCTGTTCGCGCTGACCCTGGCCAAACTGCTGCTGCCGCTGGCCGGGTTCCGCCGCGCCTGCTCGCGTGGCCTGGTGGCGATCGCGGAAAGCTGGATCGGCGTCAACAACGTGTTGTTCGACCTGTTCACGCGTATCCGCTGGCAGGTGGACGGACTGGATGGCCTGTGTCGCGACGCCAACTACCTGGTGCTGGCCAACCACCAGAGCTGGGTGGACATCCCGGTGCTGCAGAAGGTCCTGAACCGGCGCATCCCGTTCCTGCGCTTCTTCCTGAAGAGCCAGCTGATCTGGGTGCCGCTGCTTGGGCCGGCATGGTGGGCGCTGGATTTCCCCTTCATGAAGCGCTACTCGCGGGAAACCCTGGCGAAGCATCCCGAACTGCAGGGCAAGGACCGGGTGGCCACCCGCCGTGCCTGCGCGAAGTTCCGCCAGTTGCCGGTTTCGGTGATGAATTTCGTGGAAGGCACACGCTTCACGCCGGCCAAGCACGATGCGCAGGGTTCGCCATACCGCCATCTGCTGCGGCCGCGGGCCGGCGGCGTGGCCTTCGTGCTGGACGCGATGGGCGATGGCCTGCAGGCGATCCTCGAGGTTGCCGTCGCCTATCCGGGAGGCCCGTGCAGCATGCTCGACCTGGTCGCCGGGCGCGTGCGCGAGGTGCGGGTAAGCCTGCACCAGCACCCGATCGAGCCGGGCCTGCGCGGGGATTACGAGGGCGACGAGGCGTTCCGCCAGCGTTTCCAGGCCTGGGTCAACACTATGTGGCGCGGGCAGGATGCACGGATCGGGCGACTGCTGGAATAATCGTGCCGGCGCCACGCGCGCGACTGAATACCGCGTGAGGCGGTAAAGCTGCGTTATGCCCGTCATCGGGCGTGGCGCGGTAAGCTTGCGAGGGCGGTGATGCCGTCGTGAAGGCAACCATGGAACTGCCTGGGTTGGGTCGAAGGGGTGGAGGATGACGCTGGATCGTGGCCAAGCAAACCGGATTCGCGCGAGGCTTACCCATGAGTGAGACGATGCGCCCGTCGACAGGATCGAGCCAGGCTGGCGGCCGCGGCGCGCTGCAGGCCATCGCGCGGATGTCGTCCACCCGGGCGAATTACCTGGTCGGCCAGGCTGCGGATTTCGTGGTCAGTTTCGCCCTGCTCGGCGCGGCATTCTGGTACGACCACAGCCGTCCGCTGCAAGCCGCGGTGGTGGTCTTGCTGGGCCTGTTCATCTTCAGCTTCATCGAGTACGCCTTCCATCGCTGGCTGTTCCACGGGCCGGTGCCGCTGTTCGAGCAGGGCCACACCCTGCATCACGAAAAGCCGCTGGGCTACGATTCGCTGCCGTTCTTCTTCCCGCCGGCGGTGGTGCTGCTGCTTGCAGCGGCGCTGGCGCTGGTGCTGCCCACGGCGCTGGCGCTGCTGCTCTCCGGCGCGATCGCGCTGGGTTACGCGCTGTACGGTTTCAGCCACCTGGTCATCCACCGCCGCCGTTTCAACCACCCGCTGGCGCGCAAGTGGGCAGCAGTGCACCACGTGCACCACCATCATCCCGACAAGAACTACGGCGTCACCTCGCCGCTGTGGGATTTCATCCTGGGCACCTGGTACGTGTCCAAGAGCAAGGTGCGCGTGCGCTGAGCGGCGCGACCACCAGGAGCAGCGTAGGAGCGGCTTCAGCCGCGATTCCCCGTCGCCCCACCTGTCGCGGCTGAAGCCGCTCCTACGGGTGTTTCTTCAGCCCAGCGGCAGGCCGCGCAGTTCCACGCCATCGGCATCCACGCGCAGCACCGAGCCCTGCTCGTACCAGTCGCCCAGCACGATGCGCTCGGCGGGTGCGCCGTCGAGTGCGAAGCGGTGGATGGCGGGGCGATGGGTATGGCCGTGAATCAGTCGCGTCGTGCCGGCCAGGCGCATCGCATCCGCCACCGCGCCGGCATTGACGTCCATGATGGCTTCCATCGTGCTGCCGGTGTGGGCGCGGCTTTCCGCGCGCGATTTCGCGGCGAAAGCGCGGCGCGCTTCCAGCGGCATGGCGAGGATCTGCGCCTTCCACTGCGGCGTGCGCACCTGCTTGCGCACCGCCTGGTAGGCGAGATCGTCGGTACATAACACGTCGCCGTGCATCAGCAGGGTGGGGCGGCCGTACAGGTTGTGCACGCTGCCGTCCTCCAGCAGCTCGAAACCGGCACGGCGGGCGTAGTCCTCGCCGAGCAGGAAGTCGCGGTTGCCGGCCATGAAATACACCGGCACGCCGGCCTTGCGCACGGCAACGGTGGCGGCGGCGATGCGCCGCGGCAGTTCCGCATCGTCGTCATCGCCGATCCAGGCTTCGACCAGATCGCCGAGGATGTACAGCGCGTCGGCACGTCGCACTTCGTCGCTGGCGAGGTAGCGTTCGAACAGGCTGGTGATCTGCGGCCGACTGTCGTCCAGATGCAGGTCGGCGATGAACAGCGTACCCATCGGCGCCTCAGCCGCCCAGCGCCGGCTTGCGGGCGCTGCGCTTCGCCGGCCTGGATGCGGCGGCGGGTTCGGCCGGGGCCGGGGTGCTGGCTGCGGCGACAGGGGCTGTCTCGCCGACGACCCGGGCACTCTCGATCACCACCAGCGGGTTGGGCACGTCGGCGGCGAACGGGCCGATGCCGCGGGTGGGCAGGGCGGCGATCTTGTCCACCACGTCCATGCCCTTGATCACCTTGCCGAACACCGCATAGCCCCAGGTGAGGCCGCTCTGGTTGCCCACGAAGTCCAGTCGGCGGTTGTCGACGAGGTTGAAGAAGAACTGCGAGGTGCCGGAGTTCGGATCGGCGCCACGCGCCACCGCGACGGTGCCGCGCAGGTTGGAGAGTCCGTTGTCGGCCTCGCTGGCGATGGCCGGGCGCGTGCGCTTGGGCTGCAGCTCGCGCGTGTACAGGCCGCCCTGCACCAGGTAACCGGGGATCGCGCGGTGGAATACCGTGCCGGCGTAAAAGCCGTCGCGCACGTACTGCAGGAAGTTCGCCACGCTCTTCGGCGCCTTGTCCGGATACAGCTCCAGCGTGATGTCGCCCAGCGAGGTGTGCAGCACCACTTCGGGGGCGGCCGCGGCGCTTGCCGGCTTGGCATCCTGCGCGCGCAGCGCGGGCGCCAGCAGGGCAGTGGACAGGAGCAGCAGGGCGAGCTTGAGCTTGGGCATGGCAAAGGGCGTTCCGGACTGTCCGCGCATGATACGCGGCCAAGCCGGTTCGTGTGCCTTTGGAGTTCAGACGTGTTTATTGAGAAGTGCGGCCATGGATGGCCGCTGGTGGCGCGAGGGCGGGGCGAGAGCTTGAAGCTTGCGGTCACCTGCCATGCGGCGGCGATTCCGGACGAATCGCACCAGTACCGGAGTGCAGCCATGGATGGCTGCCCAGTCGATCTTCGCGATCAGGGATGATGACGATCGCAAGAATCAAGCCGCGGACAGTTCCAGCTCCAGGCCAAGCTCCGTCATCGGCGTCTGTTCCTGTTGCAGGTCGGCCTCGCTGAGCGGGTGCTGTTCCAGCCAGGCGGACGGCAGGCTGAGACGCAACCGCTGGCGGGTGGCGACAAGCTTCATGGGCGGCAGCGACTCGGCGCGCCGGCCGCGGCGGAACAGCACCGCGAGGCGCAGCAGCGCCGTGGTGTAGCGGGCAAGCTGGCGATAGCGTTGCGGCAGTGCGGCGATCACCGCCCGGTCCGGCTTGCGCCGATGCAGCTCGACCACGGCGGCAAGCAGCTGCTGCTCCTGCCGCGAGAAGCCGGCAAGGTCGGCGTGGCGCAGGATGTAGGCGCCGTGGTGGTGGTGCTGGCTGTGCGCAATGGCGAGGCCGATCTCGTGCACGCGCGCGGCCCAGGACAGCCACTCGCGCGCCTCGCCGTCCAGCTTCCATGCCCTGGCCACCTGGTCGAACAGCACCAGCGCGGTGGACTCCACGCGTCGCGCCTGGGCGCGGTCCACGCCGTAGCGGCTGGCCAGTGCGTCGATGCTGCCGGTGCGCGGGTCGCTGCCGACGGCGCGGCCCAGCAGGTCCCACAAGAGGCCTTCGCGCATCGAGCTCTCGCACACGCGCATGCGCGCGATGCCCAGCGCCTCGAACGCGGCCTCGAAGATCACCACCGCGCCGGCGATCACCGGCGTGCGTTCCTCCACCAGCCCGGGCAGCTTCAACGTGGCGATCGAGCCCTGCGCCAGGATCGCGTCGCGCAGCCCGCTCAATGACGCGGGCGTGATGCCGTCGTCGCTGAGCTTCATCGCCTGCACCACCGCGCCGATCGCCTTGGCGCTGCCGGAGGAGCCGTAGGCCTCCTGCCAGCCCGATTCGCGGTAGTCCTCGGCGAACTGCTGCAGCAGCACGCCGATCTCGCCGCGCGCGCGCTGCCAGCGCTTGCGGTTGAGCTTGCCGCCCGGGAAGAAGCGCAGGGTGGAGGCGATGCAGCCGGCCTGCACGCTTTCGGTGTGCAGCGGCGCCAGGCCACGTCCGATGATGAACTCGGTGCTGCCGCCGCCCACGTCCATCACCAGCCGCGGTTCGCGCGAGGCGGGCAGGTCGTGCGCGGCACCGAGGAAGATCAGGCGGCCTTCCTCGCGGCCGGAGACCACCTCGATCGGATGGCCCAGGGCGGCTTCGGCGGCGCTGAGAAAGGCCTGCGGCGCAGCCAGCCGGCGTACCGTGTTGGTGGCCACCGCGCGCACCCGCTGCGAGGGCAGGCCGGCAATGCGCTGGCCGAAGCGCGCCAGGCAGTCCAGCGCGCGGGCGCGGCGGTCGGCGTCCAGCGAACCGTCGCCGCGCAGGCCGGCGGCCATGCGCACGCTGTCGCGCAAACGGTCGATCACCCGCGGCTCGCCGTGCTCCATGCGCGCCACGATCAGGTGGAAACTGTTCGAGCCCATGTCCACCGCGGCGAGCAGTTCGCCGTCGCGGATCGGGGTCTGGTCGGCTTGGCTCAAGCGCGGGCTCCTGGTCGGCGTAGGGCGCAGCGATATGCATCATGCCGTAATCGTGTGCGGCTTGGCATGGCGTGGCGGAAGACGGGCGCGGCCGTTCGCCGCGTGCGGGAGGGGCGGCGGATTCCCGGGAGCCTGTTCACGATCTCCCCATGGCCTGCGTTGTCTTGCCGTGAACACCGTTCGGTGGGGGCATCGATCCCGCGGATGCCAAGCGGTAGGAGCGCCCCCGGATCAAGTCCGGGGCAGGCTCTGTGTGCGATGGCTCTGGCGCTGCGCTCAGGGCGAAAAGCATTCGCGCACAGGGTGCGCTCCTACCGACGCGGGCCGCGGGGAGATCGCGAACAGGTGCTGAGGGCGCGGCTCGCCCGGTGGCGCCCGCTGCTCTCGCATGGCGTCGCCGGCGGGTGCGCACGAGCGGCAGCTCAACCGGGGTGGCGTGCCGCGGCGGGTGCATCCACCTGTTGCAATGGCCCCACAGTGACATGGCCGGTCCAGCCGTCGAACACCCTAGCGGCAATCTGGTCGAGGGCCCTGGTCATCGCCTGGACCGGTGGGCATTGTTCCGGATCGCCCGCCACGCCAGGGTCGGCGGGTGTCGTGATCCCCGCCATGCAGTAATGGCCGCCGGCAGCGGCCAGTCTGGCCAGTCGCGCCATGCCTTGCTCGTAGCGCTTCTCGGCACGCACCGCCGCCGTGGCGTCGCCGTAGGTGGGGCGCATGCTGGCCAGCAGCTTGTCGGCTGCCTGCCGCTCGACTGGCGTGAGGGCGGCCTCGAGCGAAGCGGATGCGGAGGCGAAGGTCGATCGCGGCCGTTCCGCTGCGAGTGCCAGCCATGCCAGCGCCAGCGGGCGGTTCACCGGCTGATGGTCGCCGTTGAGTGCCATGATGCCGAGCACGTACTGCGCGGGTTTGCTGGCCCAGCTGGCTGCGGTGGCGAAGAACTTCTGCGCCCGCGCGTAGTGATGCAGGCCGTAGCTTTGCGTGGCCAGGCAGTAGTAGTAGTCGCCCGGCAGGAACTGCTCCTCACCGATCGCGCATGAAGTGTTGGCCAGGTCGGCGTCGCTGGGCGCCGAACTGGCGGTGGCTGGTGCTCCGGCGTCGTCGTTGGCGGCCATGGCCATCGTCGGCATGCCGATGCTGCCCGTCAGCCATGCGGCAAGCCCGAGAGCGCGCACCGCCTTTCTGTTCCAACCGTACATGCCCGACTCCCTTGTTCAGTGGTGTGATTTGCCGGATCCGGTTGCGTCGCGGGTATGGCAGCCGGCGAGCCCCGGCGTGCGCGATGCTTCGCATGCCGGATGGCCCGCTCACGGGCACAGTTTGTCCAGCAGTGCCTGTTGTGCGCTGTACGGAACCTGCCTGCCAGGCGTGGCACGGATGTAGCGGCCATCGCTGTCCAGCCGCCAGGCCTGGGTGTTGTCCGCAAGGCCGTTGGCAAGGGTTTCCTCGTACACCCGGGCGGCCAGCTCGGGGTCGCGGATGGGAAAGGCGATCTCGATGCGCCGCATCAGGTTGCGCTCCATCCAGTCGGCGCTGGCGCAGTAGATTTCCGGCGCGCCGTCGTTGCCGAACCAGTACACCCGGCTGTGCTCGAGAAAGCGGCCGACGATCGAGCGCACGCGGATGCGCTCGGAGATGCCGGGCAGGCCCGGGCGCAGGGTGCAGGCGCCGCGCACGATCAGGTCGATCTCCACGCCGGCCTGCGAGGCGCGGTACAGCGCCTCGATCACGTGCGCCTCGTTCAGCGCATTGAGCTTGGCGACGATGCGCGCGGGGCGCCCGGCGCGGGCGAGTTCCGTTTCGCGCTCGATGCGTTCCATCACGCCGGTGTAGAGGGTGAACGGCGAGTGCAGCAGGCGCTTCAGCGCGATCCGCGGACCCAGGCCGGAGAGCTGCTGGAACACCTTGTGCAGGTCCTCGCCGATCTCCGGGTCGGCGGTCATCAGGCCGATGTCGGTGTAGGTGCGGCTGTTGATCTGGTGATAGTTGCCGGTGGAGAGGTGCGCGTAGCGGCGCAGCGTGTCGCCCTCGCGGCGCACGATCAGCATCATCTTGGCGTGGGTCTTGTAGCCCACCACGCCGTACACCACCTGCACGCCGGCCTCCTGCAGGCGGGTGGCGAGGCGGATGTTGGCCTCCTCGTCGAAGCGCGCGCGCAGCTCGACCACCACGGTGACATCCTTGCCGTGGCGGGCGGCTTCCACCAGCAGGTCCACCAGCGGGGTGTCCTCGCCGGCGCGGTACAGGGTCTGCTTGATCGCCAGCACGTTGGGGTCGGTGCTGGCCTGGCGCAGCAGGTCCACCACCGCGGCGAAGCTCTGGTAGGGGTGGTGCAGCAGCACGTCGCGCTGGGCGATCTGCTCGAACTTGTCGCGGCTCGTCTCCAGCCCGGCCGGCAGCTGCGGAGTGAAGCGCGGGTACTTCAGTTCCGGGCGGTCCAGCCAGTCGCAGATCAGCCCTGCGCGGATGATGTTGACCGGGCCGTCGCAGCGGTAGACGTCGGCTTCCTCCAGCTGGAAGTTCTGCGTCAGCATCGCGGTGATGGCCTGCGGGCAGTCGTCGGCGATTTCCAGCCGCACCGGCCGCGCATAGCCGCGCCCCACCAGCTCCTCGCTGAGCGCGCGGGCGAGGTTGTCCACCTCGGCCTCCTCCACGATCAGCTCGCTGTTGCGGGTGACGCGGAACTGGTAGGAACCGACCACCTTGAAGCCGGGGAACATCAGGTCGACGAAGGCATGCAGCAGCTCGGCGAGGAACACGAAATGGTCGCCCTCGCCGCACACCTCGGCGGGCACGCGGATGATCCGCGGCAGCGAGCGCGGCGCGCGCACCAGCGCCATGTGGCCTTCGTGGCCGAACGCGTCGCGGCCCTTCAGCACCACCGCGATGTTCAGCGTCTTGTTGAGGATGCGCGGGAACGGATGCGCCGGGTCCAGCCCCAGCGGAGACAGCACCGGCAGCACCTCGTGCTCGAAATAGCCCTGCAGCCAGCGGCGCTGGCGCGGACTCCACTGCCTGCGGGTGAGGATGTGGATGCGTTCGGCATCGAGCTGCGGGCGCAGTTCCCGCTGCCAGATCACGTATTGTTCGGCGACCAGCTCCAGCACGCGGCTGCGGATGCGCGCGAGCAGCTCGGGCGGCGACAGGCCGTCCGGCCCCGGCGCGGCGGACCCGTAGGCATGGTGGTGCTTGAGCATCGCCACGCGCACCTCGAAGAACTCGTCGAGGTTGTTCGCCACGATGCTGAGGAAGCGCAACCGTTCCAGCAGCGGCACCGAGGCGTCGCGCGCCATCGCCAGCACGCGGAAGTTGAACTCCAGCGCGGCCAGCTCGCGGCTGAGGTAGAGGCCGGGGGCGGCGAGGTCGATGGGTCCGGAGGCGACGGGCTCGGACGTGGGGGCATGGGGGCGCGACATGACGTGCATTCTGGCGCATGCGCGCCGGCCGGTGCGCGGTGCGGCGCGCGGCGCTTCAGCTTTCGTCGGGGGCTCCACCGGGCGCCAGCAGGCGTTCGGGACCGAAATGGCAGGCGAAGGTGGAGCCGCGGCCCGGCTCGCTTTCGATGCTCAGCCGCGCCTGGTGCAGGTTCAGCACGTGCTTGACGATGGACAGGCCCAGTCCGGTGCCGCCGGTGCCGCGCGAGCGGCTGGAGGAGACACGGTAGAAGCGCTCGGTGAGCCGGGCGAGATGGCTGGCGGGGATGCCGTAGCCGGTGTCGCTGACCGAGTACGTCGCGCCGTCGTCGCTGCGCCGCCAGCGGATCGTGATGCTGCCGCCGGCCGGGGTGTAGCGCACCGCGTTGCTGACCAGGTTGGAGAGCGCGCTGTGCAGGTCCTTGGGCGAGCCGAGCAGGTCGAGCCCGGCATCGGCCTCCACCGTGACGGTGTGGCGACCCTGGCTGAGCGCCTCGGCTTCCTTGCGCAGCGTGGCCAGCAATGGCGTCATCGGCACGCGCTCGTCATCGACGCGATGCTGGGTTTCCAGTCGCGACAGGGTGAGCAGGTCTTCCACGATCTGGCCCATGCGCTTGGATTGCGCGCGCATCTCGCCGAGCACGGGCGCCAGTGCGGGCGCATCCTCCGGGTCGATCAGCTCGAGGTAGCCGTGGATCACCGTGAGCGGCGTACGCAGTTCGTGCGAGACGTTGGCCACGAAGTCGCGGCGCATCTGTTCCAGCCGGGTGACGTGGCTGGTGTCGCGCGCCAGCAGCACCTGCTGGCGGCGTCCGAACGGCAGCAGGCTCACGCTGATCTGGCTGTCCGGCTTGCCGGGGGCGATGGTGTCGTGCAGCGGTTCGCGCTCGCCGCCCTGCTGCAGCCAGCCGGCCAGCTCGGAGGCCTGCAACCGCTGTCGCAGTGGTACGCCGCGGTCCTGCGGCAGGTGCAGGCCGAGCAGGGTCTCGGCGGCGTGGTTGCACCAGCGCACGTGCTGGTCCTGGTCGAGCAGGACCACGCCGTCGGGCAACTGGCTGGCAGTGCGGCGGAGATCGCGCAGGTTGGTGGCGAGGCGGCGGGTACGCATCAGGAGGCGGTCTTGGCGTGGCGTGGCAACCCTGGAGGGCGCCGGCATGATGGATGGCGTCACATGACCGAATCGGGTCAGCAGCAAGACGATTTCCGCCACGGCGACGATCGCCACACCCGTCGCAATGCGGTTACCGGCCAGCCAACCGAAAAGCGCCCCCGCGAGCAGGCCGGCGAAGCACATGGCAGGCAGTTTCCAGCGGTGGAGAATGGACATCGAAAGGCGTGATGGTTGGCAGGCTGGATGCAGAGCTTACAAGCGTGCCCGCCGATGCACCTGGCTCGTCATCCCGGCCTGCGCCGGGATGACGAGCAAGAGGCTGGCTTCCGGCTGGTCAGAGGCTGGCCGAGAAGCGGTAGCCGCTGCCGCGCACGGTCTGCACCATGTCATGCAACTGCCACGGTTCCAGCGTCTTGCGCAGGCGGCGGATGTGTACGTCCACGGTGCGCTCCTCCACGTACACGCTGCCGCCCCACACGTGGTCGAGCAGTTGCGCACGCGAGTACACGCGTTCGGCATGGGTCATGAAGAAGTGCAGCAGGCGGTATTCGGTGGGCCCGATCGTCACCGCGTCGTCACCGGCGAACACGCGGTGCGCGGGGCCGTCGATGCGCAGCCGGCCCAGCTCCACCACGCCGGAGCCGTCGTCGCCGTGGCTGCGGCGCAGCACCGCCTTGATCCGCGCGATCAGCTCGCGGGTCGAGAAGGGCTTGATCACGTAGTCGTCCACGCCGGCCTCGAGGCCGTTGACGCGGTCCATTTCCTCGCCGCGCGCGGTGAGCATGATGATCGGGATCTCCCGGCTCAGCTCTTCCTTGCGCAGGCGGCGGGCCAGTTCCAGCCCGCTCATGCCCGGCAGCATCCAGTCCAGCAGGATCAGGTCGGGCACCTGTTCGGAAATGGCCAGCTGGGCGGAGCGGGCGTCGGCGGCCTGCATCGCCTCCATGTCGGCCTTGCGCAGGGCGAATGCGATCATGTCGCGGATCGAGGTTTCGTCTTCGACGATCAGGATGCGTTTGTGCACGCGTCGGCGTCCGTTGGCCTGTGACCGTGATATTGCAGTGCAGAAATGTTACGCCGCGATGACATGGATTGTCTGTCCGAGTTATTGGTGCGTTCGTCCATGAACGCTGAAGTCAGGCAGCGGCCGTGTGTGTCTGTGCGTTCGTTTATGGGCACAGAGATCAAAGGCGGCCATCCTTGGCCACACTCTCAATAAGAGGCCTTGTCCAGGCCGAGGCACAGTCGTCCCGCGCAGCGCCCGTCCTGCAGCTGCTGGGAGCCGTTCCGGGTGGCGGGGTTGTCCGGTGTCTCGATCTTGCGCTTGCGCAGCTCCAGCACCAGCGGGGTGAGCTCGGCGATGCGCGCCTGGATGCGGGCGCGCGCGTAGTAGTTGAGGTCGTCGCGCTTGAGCAGGCGTTTCAGTTGCTCCATGGCGTCGAACGGGCGCCCCGAGTAGTAGCTGGCGTCGGCGAAGGCCTCGCCGGCGCGCTCGTTATCACCAGCCTTCTCGCTGGCGCGGGCATAGGCGCTGTAGATCTCGGGCTGGTCGCTGTTTTCCAGCAGCGGGCGCAGCAGGTCCGCCGCGGTGGCGGCTTGCGTCTTGTCGCCACTGTCGGTGAGCGCGGTGGCGTAGGCCAGTGCCACCGCCTTGTTGCGCGGCGATTGCTGGTTGAGCGAGTGGTAGAGCGCCAGCGCGGCGTCGCGCCGGCCGGCCTGCAGTTCGGCGTCGGCCAGGGCCAGGTTGAGGATCAGGCTGTCCTTGTGCGCCTTCAGCAGCGGCTGCAACTGCGCTATCGCCTGTTCGCCGCGGCTGCTGCGGGTGAGCGCCAGCGCATAGCCGTAGTGATTGGCCGGCGTGTCGAAATCCGGGTGCTCCTTGAGGTTGCTGCTGTACCAGGTGGCCAGCCGGACGGCATTGCCGGACAGCACGCGCACCCGTTCGCGCATCAGCGCGTAGGTGCTCAGGCCGCCCGGGTCGGAGCTGCCCCTGCCGAGCCGGATCGGCGCGTGCACGAACGGCATCGGCGTGGTGATCTGTTCCCACTGGCCCTTGAGCAGGGTGTCGTCGGAAGGGTGCAGCTTCTGCGCGGCGATCAGCGCGCCGGCACGCGCCTTGGCGTCGGCGATGCGGTCGGAGGTGACCGGGTGGTCCTGCAGGAAGGATGGCGCTTCGCCAGCGGCACCGACGCTCATCACGTCTTCCATGTGCTGGAAGAACGCGGCCATCGCGTTGGGGTCGAAGCCGGCGTTGGCGAGCGTCTGGATACCGGCGCGGTCGGCCTCGATCTCGTCCTTGCGGGTGAAGTTGATCTGCTTCTGCGCGAGCAGGCCCTGGCCGCCGGCGAGCACCGCTATCGGCGCGTCGCCGGCGCTGCGGCCACCGGTCGCGCCGGCGGCGATGGCGCCCAGCACCACCAGTGCCATCAGCGGCGCGTCCTTCTTCGAGGCCTCGAACGCGCGCTGCAGGTGGTTCTGGGTGATGTGGCCGATCTCGTGGGCGATCACCCCGGCCAGCTCGCTCTCGTTGCGGGTGATCGTGATCAGTCCCGAATTCACCGCGATGTAGCCGCCCGGCGCGGCGAAGGCGTTGATCTCGTCGTCCTTGACGATGAAGAACGCGAAGTGGTCGCGCGGCTTGGCGCAGGCGGCGACCAGCCGGAAGCCGAGGTCGTTGATGTAGTCGTCCAGCAGCGGGTCGTCCACCACCATGTCCAGCGCGCGCATCTGGCGCAGCATCGCGGCGCCGTAGTCCTGCGCCTCCTGCGGCGAGATCAGCGCGTTCGCCGAGCTGCCCAGGTCGGGCAGGCGCACGTCGTCCTGCGCACCGGCAACGAAGGCGAGGCCGGCGAGGATCAGGGTGGTCAGCAGGCGCGTGGCGGGGCGTCGTGGTGCCATGGCTAGGGTGTCGGCGGACAATTAACATGGACCATTGCGATCATCCTTGATCGCGAGGGTCAAACGGGCGGCCATCCGTGGCCGCACTATTCAATGGATGACCGCGTGCGGTAGTGTCGGTTCACCGTGCAGTGGCTTGTTCCGGGGGCTTTTGCCCCCATTTTGCGGCGCAGGCAATCGGAGTTTCGTGATGTCCAAGATCGAAGTCTATTCCACCGCGGTATGTCCGTACTGCGTGGCGGCCAAGAACCTGCTCAAGGCCAAGGGCCTGACCTGGGAAGACATCCGCGTGGATACCGACCCCGCGCAGCGCGACGCCATGCTGACGCGCAGCGGCGGCCGCCGTACCGTGCCGCAGATCTTCATCAACGACCAGTTGGTGGGCGGCTACGACGATCTGGTCGCCGCCGAACGCAGCGGCAAGCTGGACGAACTGCTGGGCGAAGCCGCATGAGCGGCGGGCAGGGTGGTGAAAAGGACCGCTTGGCCGAGTTCACCGCGTTCCGCCAGTGTATGAACGAGCGCATCCTGGCCGAGGACAACCAGGTGGTGCGGCGCTTCTTCGCGCTCGACACGCAGACCTACAAGCCCGGTGCGCTGGACGTGAAGACCAAGGAGCTGCTGGGCCTGGTCGCCTCGATGGTGCTGCGCTGCGACGACTGCATCAGCTACCACGTGGCGCAGTGCAAGGAAGCCGGCGTCACCCGCGAGGAGTTCTTCGAGACCTTCAGCGTGGGCCTGGTGGTGGGCGGTTCCATCGTGATCCCGCACCTGCGCCGCGCGGTGGATTTCCTCGACCAGCTCGAAGCCGGTGACGCCGGTTCGACCGGAAACTGCGCCGACCACGCCTGACGGCTTTTCTCCCTCTCCCCGCCGGGGGCGAAACCATGTTGCTTGCGAGCCACTGGCTCGCACATGGCTGAGCGCCCGAGCGCTGGCGCGAGGGCCGGCGGTTGCTTGGCGAGGAACGAGCCTAGCAACGGGCTGGGGTGAGGGGCAGGTCTTGCGACAGGGTCAGTGCGAAGCCCGCTTTGATCGGGCGCCACCGCAAGATTGATCCCTCACCTCGATCCTCTTCCTCGCTCCTCAAAGCAGGGCCGTCCTTGGCCCTTCCCCGCGTCCCAGAGGGGAGAGGAAGAACGGCGCCGTGCCATTTCCCGCAACGCTCCGTGCGAGGATTTTCAACGTCTTGCGCCAGCCTGCGACTGTTCGCTGCCGTACGGATCGGCGATAATTGCAGGGTTATCGATCCCCGTGCGCCGCACTGCCGGCGCCGATCGACGGTTTCATTCCCCAAGGAGTTTCCCCCATGAGCAAGACCATCGCGGTGATCCCGGGCGACGGCATCGGCCCGGAGATCATGACCGCCACGCTGCGCGTGCTCGACGCGCTGGACTGCGGCCTGAAATACGACTTCGTCGACGCCGGCATGGTGGCGCTGGAGAAGCACGGAGACCTGCTGCCCAAGGCCACGCTGGACAGGATCGGCGAGCACAAGGTGGCGCTGAAGGGCCCGCTGACCACGCCGATCGGCGGCGGCTTCACCTCGATCAACGTCACCCTGCGCCGCCACTTCGACCTGTACGCGAACGTGCGTCCGGCGGTGAGCTTTCCCGGTACCAAGGCGCGCTTCGACAATATCGACATCATCACGGTGCGCGAGAACACCGAGGGTGCCTACCTGTCCGAGGGGCAGACCCTGTCCGAGGACGGCGAGACCGCGATCTCGATGGTGCGCAACACCCGCAAGGGTTCCAGCCGCATCGTGCGCTATGCCTTCGAGCTAGCGGTGAAGAAGGGCCGCAAGAAGGTCACCGCGGTGCACAAGGCGAACATCATCAAGACCGCCTCGGGCCTGTTTCTCAACGTGGCGCGCGAGATCGCCAGGGAATACCCGCAGATCGAGTTCAACGAGATGATCGTGGACAACACCTGCATGCAGCTGGTGATGAAGCCCGAGCAGTTCGACGTGATCGTCACCACCAACCTGTTCGGCGACATCCTGTCGGATCTCTGTGCCGGCCTGGTCGGCGGCCTGGGCCTGGCGCCGGGCGACAACATCGGCACAGAGGCCGCGATCTTCGAGGCCGTGCACGGCTCGGCCCCCGACATCGCCGGCAAGGGCATCGCCAACCCCTGCGCGCTGCTGCTGGCCGCGTCCGACATGCTCGACCACCTCGGCATTGTGGACAAGGGCGACAAGCTGCGCGCCGCGATCCGCGACACCATGACGAACGACCGCGACAGCGTGACGCCGGATCTCGGCGGCAAGGGCAGCACCGCGAGCTTCGGCGAGGCGATCGCGAAGCGCGTCAAGGGCTGAGCATCCGCGCCATCGGCACGCAAGGCCGCGGCATCGTCCGCGGCCTTGTCGTTTCCGGATCATGCGGAACGGTTGCTAGCATGGGTGCTCCGAGCTTGCCGGCAGCCCTCGCGCCAACCATCCGATGGACATCTCGTTCTGGGTTTTCGTCTACATCGCCGCCGCCGTGCAGGCGGCGCTGCTGGCGCTGGCGTTGTGGCGCCGCTCCGCCAACCGCGAGGCGAACCGCCTGCTCGCCGTGTGGGTGGCGCTGGCCGGCGTCGATCTGGCGGTGAAGGCAGGCTACTGGCACACGCTGGCGCCGGAGTGGTTCCGCGTCTACCGCTTCGTGGCGCTGTTCCCGTTTCTCTACGGCAGCCTGTTCTTCCTCTACGTGCGGGCGCTGACCCGGCGGCAGGGGTTCCGCTGGCGCGACCTGTGGCATCTGCTCGGTTTCGCGGCGATGCTGCTCGTCACCGGCCACGTGCTGCTGGCGAGTACGGCACGGTTGCAGGCGATGTCGGCGAGCTGGATCGCGGGCGAGCGCTCGATCGGCCACTGGTTCGACATCGTGCTGTTCGTCTACAGCCTGTCCTACGTGGCGGCGGCGCTGGTCCAGGTGCACCGCTACCGCCGGCGCCTGCGCGAGCGACGTTCCGACGCCGACCGCCTTTCGCTGCGCTGGATCGACACGATGGCCGCATGCCAGGTCGTGATCTGGTGCATCGCCATCGTGCAGGCCCTGGTGGACCTGCCGATCCTCAATTACGGCCTGCTGTTCGGCACCATCGCGGCATGGATCTGCGTGGTGGGCTGGTTCAGCCTGGGCCAGCCGCCGGTGGCGGTCGAGCCCGAGACTGCCCCGGCGGACGGGGAGGCCACTGCGCCCATGACGGCCACCGGACCGGACGACGCACGCTACGACGACGTCGCGTCGCGCCTGACGCAACTGATGGACGGCGCCGCACCGCTGTACCTGGAGCCGGCGCTGACCATCGGCCAGGTGGCGAAGCGCAGCGGCTATCCCGAGTACCTGGTGTCGGCGGTGATCAATCGCCGCTTCGGCGGCACGTTCTGGGACTACATCAACCGGCTGCGCGTGGAGGCGGCCCGTGCCCATCTTGCCGATGCCGGCGACACGCGCACCATCCTCGACATCGCCTACGCCTGCGGCTTCACTTCCAAATCCACTTTCAACGCTGCCTTCAAGCGGCAGGTGGGCGAGACGCCGAGCGGCTACCGCAAGGCGGCCCAGTTGCTCACGACCGCGGCTGGTGGTGCAGGGCGGCGATGACCGCTGCCACCAGGTCGCCGGTGTCGTCGCCGTAATCGAGCGAGATGCCCATGCGCACCACCACCAGCCGCTCGGACGGCACGATCACCACGTACTGCCCGAACGCGCCGCGCGCGTAGTACATGTCCTTCGGCAGCTGCGGCATGCCCCAGGGTGCGTCCCACACCGGCACCCTGGTGTCGTTCTTGACGTTCAGCCAGAAGCCTGCGCCGTAGCCGGTATCCAGTGTCTGCGAGTGGCTGTAGGCCACCCAGCCTTCGGGCAGGATGCGTTTGCCGTCGACCATGCCGTCGTCGAGGTAGAGCTGGCCGAAGCGGGCGAAGTCGCGCGCCGTGCCGTAGCTGCCGCTCGAGCCGATCAGGGTGCCGTCGGCGTCGGCTTGCATCACCGTGTGCGCCATGCCCAGCGGCGCGAACAGCTCGCGCCGCGCGAAGCGTTCGGCATTCACGGCGTTGCCGCCGGTGGCGTCGGTGACCATGCGGCCAAGCAGCACGTAGCCCAGGTTGCTGTAACCCCACACGGTGCCGGGCGCGTGGGCCGGCGGCATTTGCGCCGCGTAACCGGCCATGTCGCGTTCCAGGAAGGCCATGCGCGCAAACGGGTTCAGTGCGTCGTCGGTCTCGTCGAATGGCAGGCCGCTGTCCATGCGCAGCAGCTGGTCGATGGTGATCGCATGATGCGGGTTGCCGGGCGAGCGCCATCCGGCGACCGGTGCGGGTTGCTCCAGCCGCAGCCTGCCTTCGCGTACCAGGATGCCGATCAGCGCGCTGGTCAGCGACTTGGTCAGCGAGTGTGCCCAGATCGGCGTGTCCGGCCCGTAGCCGGGCGCGTAGCGCTCGGCGATCAGTCGGCCGTCGTGCAGCACCACGATGGCCTTGGTGTTGCGCGGGTGTGCGGGGTCGGGTTCGGCGAAGGCACGGTCCAGCGCCTGGCGGATGGCGGGATCGTCCGATGCGACCGGACGGTCCGGGAACGGGCTGGCGACGAAGGCCGGTGCAAAACCGGCGGCTTCGGGCACCGGGCCATCGCCGTGCATCAGCAGGCAGCCCAGTCCCGGGCGGAACACGGCACGTGCACCGAAGCCCCCCAGCACACTGGCATGCACTTCGTCGTGCGCGCGATCCACGCGCCAGCGGATCGCCCAGCCGATGCCGCGCATCAGCGGCGCGTGCTGTTCGCGGAACACGCGGCCGGGATCGACGCGGCTGACGAACACGGCGTCGCACAGTCCCTGGCTGACCGAGCCGCTGGCGACGAACAGCAAGGGCTTGCCCGCCGTGCAAAGCCAGGCCGTGCCGACGAGCACGATGGCCAGCAGCAGGCCCAGCAGGATTTTCAGGACGCGTGTGGCCATGATGTTCTTCCTTCTTTTCACGGTTGCGCCGCCGTTGTGGCGACGGATGGGTGCGGTCGGGCGGCGGGGAGGCGCAGCAAGGCTTCGCATACGGCCAGGTTGATCGGCCAGCAGGACCAGGTCGCGAAGACGTAGACGGGCAGGAACGGCAGGTGCAACACCATGCCGATGGCCAGGATCAGCCGCAGCGTCACCGCGGCGAAAGTCAGCGCGGCGGTACGGCACATCCAGCGGCGGTGGCCGGCGAAGTCGCCGCTCACGATATGGCGGATGCCGTTGCCCATGCAGAACAGCCAGACCACGGCCAGGGTGGCCAGAGCCATGCCGCTGGCCGCGCCGCCCTGCGTGTGCCGGGCCATCGACAGGGCCCCGGCCGCGGCGATCAGGATGCCGCCGGCGGACAGCCAGCCGCCCAGTCGGTGCAGGTGCGGCGCCCGCCGGCGCATGCCCGCGCTCAACTGCAGCGGGGTCAGCAGCAGCACAAGGCCGGCGCCGAAGAAATGCGCCGGCACGTCCAGTCCCGAGATGGCGAACCGGGCGGCGAACCAGTCGTGTGGCGGGTGGTCGCGGTAGAGATAGGCGAAGGCGTAGGCAGCGACGGCCACCGAAAGCGCGGTGAACGCCATGGTGGCGATACGGCGCAAGAGCCGGGTGGGTCGTTCGTGCATGCGGCTGTCTCCGTTCGTCGGGAGGGGCGCTCAGCATGCGTTGGTGTGCCTCCGGCCTCGTCCGAGGCGGCGGAACCGTACGGCAGCATGGTTCCGGCAGGTGCGATCCGGCTGGTTCGCACCTGCCCGGTGCCCACCGGAAGCCATGGGCAGGCTCTAAGATGGGCGTTCGCCCGCCGGTACGCCGCCGGCTTCGGGCGTCGATCGACAGGAGAGTGCATGAAGGCGAGGGAGTGGCTGTCGGGTCTGTGGGGTGGCCGGCCCGGCCCGGCGACGCGTCACATCACCACCGTGGCCGATGGTCTGGCCGGCGGCCGCGACAACTTCCTGCTGCTGCGGCTGCTGGCGGCGAGCCTGGTGATCTACGGCCACGCGCCGGCCATCACCGGTGGCCGGGGCTGGCCGGATGTCTTCGTCTGGCTGGGCTGGGGCAGCTACTCCGGCGACCTGGCGGTGGACGTGTTCTTCGTGGTGAGCGGCTTCATGATCGCCGGCAGCTATCTGCGCCGGCGGCACCTGGCGGACTTCCTGTGGGCGCGGCTGCTGCGCATCTATCCCGCCTACATCGTGTGCCTGCTGGGCACGGCCTTCGTGCTGGGCGCCGCCTGCACCAGCCTGCCGCTGCATGACTACTACGGCAGCCACGAGGTGGTGCGCTACGTGTCGAAGAACGTCCAGCTCGGCAAGGGGCTGTTGTGGGAACTGCCGGGCGTGTTCACCGGCAATCCGAAGCTGGCGTTCGTCAACGGCTCGATCTGGACGCTGCCGGCCGAGGTGCGCATGTATCTCTGGGTGGCGCTGGCGGGCGTGCTGGGCATCCTGTCGCGTCGCTGGTGCTGCAACCTGCTGCTGGCGGCCCTGTTCGTCTGCGGGCTGCTGGCCCCCGCGCACGTGCCGCTGGTGCCGCTGGCCTCGTTCCTGCGGCTGGCCGGCTGCTTCGCACTGGGCGTGTTCTGCTGCGTCAACCGCGAGCGCGTCCCGGTGGGCTGGTGGTGCGTGGCCGTGCTGGCCGCGCTGGCGTGGCTGCTGCACGCGACGCCGCTCTATCCGTTTGTCTTCGCGCTGGCGCTCACCGCCTTCGTGTTCGCGTTCGGGTATGCCTCGCCGTGGCTGGGTTGCCTGCGCTTCGGCGACTACTCGTACGGCCTGTACCTGTGGGGCTATCCGGTGCAGCAGCTGGTGGCGCATCTCGCCCCGCGGTTGACGCCGGCGGCCAACATCCTGCTGGCCTGGCCGTTGGCCATGCTGCTGGCGGTGCTGTCCTGGCACCTGATCGAGCAACCGGCGCTGCGGCTGAAATCCTTGCCGGGCGCGGTGCAGGCGAAGGCGCGAGGGGTGTTCGCGCGCATCCGCGCAGGCACTTGAGAGTCTGCGCGGGCGCGCCTGCCGCGTCAGTGCGACGCGGGCTTGTAGTGGCCGCCTTCCGTACGCACGGCGATGTTGAGCCGGTTCCAGGTATTGATCAGGCCGATCAGCAGGACCAGGTCGATCACCGCGGCCTCGTCGAAATGCTGGCGCAGCCGCTCGTAGAGCGCGTCGGACACCGACTCGTGCGAGGGCAGCTCGGTGAGCTCCTCGGCGAAGGCCAGGGCGGCCTGTTCGGCTTCGCTGTACAGCTTGGTTTCGCGCCAGGCGGGCAGCAGGTGCAGGCGCTGCTCGGTTTCGCCGGCGGCGCGGGCGTCCTTGCTGTGCATGTCCAGGCAGAACGCGCAGCCGTTGATCTGCGAGCAGCGCATCAGCACGAGGTCGGCCAGCTTCGCATCAAGGTGGCCGCGTGCGCGGATCTCCTCGCCGAGCTTGACCAGCGGCTGCATGGTGGCGTAGTGGCGTTGTATGGAAATGCGGGTCATGGGGGAACTCCTTGGCTGGGTAGTGGGGGTGACGGCCGGATCGGGCCGTTCAGTGCAAGGACGTGCCGGCCTGCGGATCCGTTACCGTCGCCGCCAGGCGTGCCAGCTTGCCCGGGTGGCGCAGCGCATGGATGGCGGTGATGTGCTCGCCGTCGCCCTCGACCCAGATCGCGGTGGTCAGCATGCTGCCGGACCAGGCCAGCAGGACCGGTGCCCCGTTGAGCATGAGCATGTCGTAGCGCAGCGGCTGCAGGCGGGTGTTGTAGGCGATCTGCAGGTACAGCCGCGCAAGCCGTTCGGCGCCGTGCAGCGGGTGCAGGGTGGCGGCCACCACGCCGCCGCCGTCGCTGATGTGGATGGCGTCCTCGGCGAACAGCGCCTGCAGCGATGCCAGCGTGGGTTGTTCCATGGCCGCCACGAAACGCTGCAGCAGGCGCTGCTGCGCGCGTGCGTCCACGCTGTAGCGCGGGCGGTTCTCGCGCAGTCGCGCCCTGGCGCGATGCACGCGCTGGCGGCAGGCGTTCTCGGCGATGCCGAGGATGGCCGCCGTCTCGGCATGGCTGTAGTCGAACACCTCGTTGAGCAGGAAGGCGGCACGCTCGTCCGGTCCCAGCCGTTCCAGCAGGGTGAGGAAGGAGAGGGTGAGGCTCTGGTCGCGCTCCAGCGCTGCCTCGGGCGTCCCGGCGGTGCCGGCGTGCGCATCCTCATCCACCAGCGGTTCGGGCAGCCACGGACCGGGGTAGTGCGCGCGCTCCGTCTTGGCGCGGCGCAGCCGATCCAGCGCCAGGCGCGTGGTCACGGTAACCAGCCAGGCTTCCGGGTCGTCCAGTGCGGCGGTGTCCTGTGCATGCCAGCGCAGCCAGGCGTCGTGCAGCACGTCCTCGGCGTCGGCGGGCGTGCCGAGCATGCGGTAGGCCAGCCCGAACAGGCGCGGGCGGTGTTGCTGGAACAGGGCGGTTTGCGTATCCACGGCGGTTTCCTCAAAGGGATCGCAGCAAGGACGCGCTGGCGGGCTCTGGCGTTACAGCTTCAGCGGACGAACGGCCACGGCGCGCAGACGATCAGCCATGCCAGCACCAGCATGCCCAGGTATTTCAGCGTGCGGAACAGTTTCGGGTGCTTCTTCTTGAACGCGCGGTTGCGCTCGCGGTTGCGCTGGTTGAGCGCGAACACGCGGTTGACGAAGCCGGTCTTTTCCTCCGGCGATTCGGTGTTCGGCGAAGCGGTGATCTTGCCCATGAAGGCCCCCACGCGATGGTTGATCGCGCTCATCCAGCGCGTGCGCAGCGGGCGTTCCACGTCGGCGAACAGGATCACCCGGGTCTGGTCGGTCTTGTTCTCCACCCAGTGCACGTAGGTCTCGTCGAACACCACGTCCTTGCCGTCGCCCCAAGCGTGTTCCTCGCCGTCGACGAAGATGCGGCAGTCGCGCGAGTTCGGCGTGATCAGGCCGAGGTGGTAGCGCAGCGAGCCCGCGAACGGGTCGCGGTGCGGGTTCAGCCGGCTGTTCGGCGCCAGCGTGGCGAACATCGCCGCCTTGATGCTGGGGATGGATTTCAGCAGCGTCACGGTCTTCGGGCACAGCGCCTCGGCCGAGGCCAGCGGCGCGCCGTACCATTTCAGGTAGAAGCGCTTCCAGCCCTGCTTGAAGAAGCTGTTGAAGCTGGCGTCGTTGCCGCCTTGGGCTGCGCGGATATGCCCTTCGTCGAACAGCGACAGCGCTTCCTCGCGGATGGTCTGCCAGTTCGCCTGCAACAGGTCGAGTTGCGGGAAGCCGCGGCGGTCGAGGATGGGGCGCGCCGGCACCGCCGAAAACGCGTACATCAGGAGGTTGTACGGCGCGAAGATCGCGGAGTGATCCACCAGCTGGCGGTCGAAACGCAGGCGCGCCCGCCCGCGCAGGTGCACCAGCAGCACGCACAGCGCGAACAGCAGGATCAGGATCAGCAGGACGAGGCGCGGGGTCATCGGGGTTGGCGGCCGGGTGAGGCGGGATGGGACGCCATTCTAGCGCCCGTGCCGTGAACCGCCGCAGCGCGCCAGCTCAGTGCGACAACACGCGCAAGGGTGCGCCGCCAGGCTGGTAGCCGCGCGCCAGCGCACGCTGCACGTAGGCCACGGCGCGCCGCACGGCGCCACGCGGCGTTTGTCCCTTGGCCAGTTCGGCGGCAACCGCCGAGGCCAGCGTGCAGCCGGTGCCGTGGGCTTCCAGCTTCAGCCGCGGGTGGCGCAGCTCCAGCACGCCGCGATCGTCGAAGAAGCGGTCCGCCACCTCGCGGCCGCCGCCATGGCCGCCCTTGAGCAGCACGGCCTTGGCACCCAGGTCACGCAGCTCGTTGCCGGCGCGGGCGCAATCCTTCGCGTTGCGGATCGGATAGCCCAGCAGCGCCTCGGCCTCGGGCAGGTTGGGCGTGAGCACGTCGGCCAGCGGGATCAGCTCGTTCACCAGCACCGCGATGGCGCCCTCGTCCAGTAGGCGCGCGCCGCTGGTGGCGATCATCACCGGATCGACCACCAGCCACGCCGGCTTGCGCGCGGCCAGCTCGCGCGCCACCAGCCGCACGATCGCCGCGCTGCCCAGCATGCCGGTCTTCACCACACCGATGGGGAAGTCGTCGAACACCGCGGCGATCTGGCTGCGGATGTGCGCCAGCGGCACCGGGTGCACCGCCGTCACGCCGCGCGTGTTCTGCGAGGTGATCGCGGCGATCGCCGACAAGCCGTGGACGCCGCGTGCGTGGAAGGTTTTCAGATCGGCCTGGATGCCCGCGCCGCCGCCGGAGTCGGAGCCGGCGATGGTGAGGGCGATGGGTGGTGCGTTTCTCACAATGCCTCGGATGCGAAATCCGCCAGCCGCGAGCGTTCGCCGCGGCGCAGGGTGACATGCGCCGAATGCTCCCACTGCTTGAAGCGGTCCACCGCGTAGGTGAGGCCGGAAGTAGTCTCGGTGAGGTAGGGCGTGTCGATCTGCTCCACGTTGCCGAGGCAGACGATCTTGGTGCCGGGGCCGGCGCGGGTGATCAGGGTCTTCATCTGCTTGGGCGTGAGGTTCTGCGCCTCGTCGATGATCAGGTAGCGCGACAGGAAGGTGCGTCCGCGCATGAAGTTCAGCGAGCGGATCTTGATGCGCGAGGCGAGCAGGTCGTTGGTGGCCTGGCGGCCCCAGGAGCCGCCTTCCTCCGGATTGGCTAGCACTTCGAGGTTGTCGGTGAGCGCGCCCATCCACGGCGTCATCTTCTCTTCCTCGGTGCCGGGCAGGAAACCGATGTCCTCGCCCACGCTCACCGTGGCGCGGGTCATGATGATCTCGCGGTAGCGCTGCTGGTCCATCACCTGGGCAAGGCCCGCGGCCAGCGCCAGCAGGGTCTTGCCGGTGCCGGCGGTGCCGAGCAGGGTGACGAAGTCCACGTCCGGGTCCATCAGCACGTTGAGCGCGAAATTCTGCTCGCGGTTGCGCGCGGCGATGCCCCAGACGTGGTGGTTGGCATGGCTGTGGTCGTCCATCAGCGCCAGCGTGGCCTTGTCGTCGGCGTCCAAGTGCAGCACGCGCAGTTCGACGCCGCCTTCGCCGGACAGGTACAGGCACTCGTTCGGGTACCAGTCCTCGTCCTCGTGGCGATCGAGCTTGTAGTAGGTGCGGCCGCGCTCGTTCCACGACTCGACCTCGGGATGCTTGTCCCAGAAGTCCTCGGGCAGCGCGGCCGAGCCGGTGTAGAGCAGGGCGAAGTCGTCCAGCGCGCGGTCGTTCTCGTAGTCCTCCGCATCGATGCCGTAGATCTTGGCCTTGATGCGCAGGTTGATGTCCTTGGTGACCAGGATCACCGCGCGCTCGGGGTTCTGGTCGCGCAGCTCGATCACCGCGGCGAGGATCAGGTTGTCCGCCTTGCCGTGATTGGCGCTGGTGCGCTGCTGGAAGTACAGGCGCCCCACCGCGGCGCCGCGCTTGAGGTTGATGCCCTGCGGGCTGGCCAGCTCCAGTCCGTTGCTGATGCCGTGGCCGTTGCCGCGCACGATCAACTCGTTGAGGAAGCGGCTGACCTGGCGGCCGTTGCGCGAGACTTCCGAGGCGCCTTTCTTCTTTTCGTCCAGCTCCTCCAGCACCGTCATCGGGATGAACACGTCGTGTTCCTCGAAGCGGAACAGCGAGGTGGGATCGTGCAGCAGCACGTTGGTGTCCAGGGCGTAGATACGCTTGCTTCCGGTCATGCGGCGGGAACCTCGCGAGGGGCAGTACGAAGGAATCGCGGCATGGCGGATGCCGCGGGCACGATGCTGGGAAAGGCGGTGGTCACTTGCCGGCGGGAATCGCGTCGAGCACGGCCTGGGCGTGGCCCGGTACCTTCACGCCGCGCCATTCGGCGGCGAGCTTGCCGTCCGGGTCGATCAGGAAGGTGCTGCGCACCACGCCCATGTGGCGCTTGCCGTAGAGCACCTTCTCGTGGATCACGTCGAAGGCGCGGCACCAAGTCTCGTCCGGATCGGATACCAGCGGGAACGGCAGCTCCTGCCTGGCGGCGAAGTTGGCGTGGGATTTCATCGAGTCGCGCGAGACGCCGACGATCTCGGCATGGCGCTTCCTGAACTTCGGGTAGAGGTCGCGGAAGTCCTTCGCCTCGTTGGTGCAGCCGGGGGTGGAGTCCTTGGGGTAGAAATACAACACCACCCATTGACCCTTGAGATCGGCGAGCTTCAGCGTGCTGCCGTCGCCGGTGGTGCCGCCCAGGGCCGGGGCCTTCTTTCCGATGTCTGGCATGGTCTCTCCGGAAACCCGACGGGGTTTCGCCTGTGTACGGGGCAGAGACTAGCGCGATGAATGTTACGGATGACAGCCTTGTCAGGCATGCGTCGGCGGAGCATCCTGAGAGTCTGTCTGCGCTCTCCGCATGACGGCCACGGCAAGGCAACCCGAAGGGCTCGGTCTGTTTGCCCGCATGCCGGCGTCATCACTCGATCATGGACGGGCGTCCACTTCCTCATTCTTCCTTGGCCTGCGCGCAAACAGTTTCCGGCGCGGGCCATGTGGAGAGCGCAGACAGGCTCTAAAACTTCACCGGATCCATGATCGCATCCAGGTTCAACCCGTCGCACAGCTCCAGGAAATCGTCGCGTAAGGCGGCGATGTGCACGTCGGCCGGAATGCCGATCGTGAACTGCGCCTGGAACATCTCCGCACCGGTCTGCATCGCGTGGTAGCGGGTGGAGTGCAGCTGCTCCACGCTGATGCCCTGCTGGCTGAAGAACTCCACGATGCGCACCACGATGCCGGGGCGGTCGGCGGAAATGATCTCGACCATGTAGGGCAGCAGGTGCGAATTCGGCTCGCGCGGTGCCGTGCGGTAATGGCTCAGCCGCAGGTTCTCGTCGCGCGCCAGCTTGTTCAGCGCCGTCTCCAGTTTGGCCAGCGCGTCCCAGGCGCCGTTCGCCAGCAGCATGATCGATACCTCGTTGCCGATCGTGGCCACGCGCGACTCGGCCAGGCTGCAGCCGGCATCGGCGATGCGGCGGGTCAGCGCGGTGAGCGGCGAATGGCCGGCGGAGGTCAGTGCGTGGATCAGCAACTGGTTATCGCTGCCCGAGCGGGCGGAGGGCGTCGGTTTCAAATGGGGTGGCCTGTGCCGGATCCCGCGCGGCGCGGGAATCGCGCCGGCCAGCTTACTTGCCGCTCCCGCAAGCCCGCAAGTAACATGCAAGGCTGGTTTATCAAGCGGTAGCCGACCTTGGACATACGCGGAAGCATCTGCGCGCTGGCGACACCGTTCGCACCTGATGGCGCGCTCGATCTGCCGGCGTTCGCACGCCTGCTCGACCATCAGCTCGCCGGCGGCACGCAGGCGCTGGTGGTGGCCGGTTCCACCGGCGAGGCGCACATGCTCGAACACGACGAGTTCGATCGCCTGCTCGCGTTCGCGGTGGAACACGTGGCCGGCCGCGTGCCGGTGATCGCCGGTACCGGCGAGGCGGGCACCGCGAAAACCGTGGCGGTGACGCGTCGCGCCAAGGCGCTGGGGGCCGACGCCGCGCTGGTGGTGACGCCGTATTACGTGCGGCCCACCCAGGAGGGCATGCGCCGGCACTTCCTCGAGGTGGCCGAGCACGGCGGCTTGCCGGTGGTGCTCTACAACGTGCCGAGCCGCACCGCCTGCGATCTGCTGCCCGAGACGGTGGCACAGCTCGCCGGGCACCCGGCCATCGTCGGCATCAAGGAGGCGCGCGCCGATGCCGGGCGCATCGCCGCGCTGGCGGAACTTGTGCGCCCGGATTTCGTCTATCTCTCCGGCGACGACGGCACGGCCGGGCAGGCAATGCTTGCTGGTGCGGCCGGTACCGTGTCGGTGGTGGCGAACCTGGTGCCCAAGGCGTTCCGCGCGCTGTGCGACGCGGCCACCGGCGGTGACCGCGCCGCCACCGCGCGTTGCGGGGATGCACTGGCGCCGCTGCTGCAAGCGTTGAACTGCGCACCGAACCCGATCGCGGTGAAGGCCGGCCTGCCGGAACTGGGGCTGGGTTCGGCGCTGCCGCGGTTGCCGCTGGTGGAGCTCGCGGAGGGCCCGGATCGCGCCATTTTGCGCGAGGCGCTGTCCAGTCTGGCATCCTTGGCACACGCTGCCTGATCGAAAGCCGCGTTGGCGGCCATTACCGACCCTTCCACGGAAATCCTTTGCATGAAGAAATCCTCGCTCCTCGTGACCCTGCCGGCGCTGGCCTTCGCGGGCCTGCTGCTCTCCGGTTGCGGCATGTTCCGATCCACGAAAGCGTGGGAGACGGCCAAGCAGGAGGCCCCGCTGGAAATTCCGCCGGGCATGGACACGCCGCCGGCGACTGCCGCACTGGTCATCCCGCCGCCTGGCTCGGGCACGCCGCAGGCCGCTCCCGTTCCCGGCGAGATCTCCGACGCCTTCGTGGTGTCCGGCACCGTCGACGCTACCTACCAGAAGGTGGGCCAGCTGCTGGCAGGCGGCAGCGCAGGCCAGGTGACCGGCCATGACGACAGCGCGCACACCTACGCCGTGAACGTGGTGGGTGGCGAGGCGCCGGCGAAGAAGCGGGGCTTCATCGGCCGCATGTTCCACCACGACAAGAGCAAGGCCACGTCCGATACCGCCACGCACGCGGTGCAGGTCACTGTGAACGCCAGCGGCAGCAGTGCCAGCGAGGTGCGTGTGCGGGGCGACGAGGGTGCGGTCGCGAAGCTGACCGATGCGTTGAAGAAGGGCATGGCCGGCTGATTCCGTCCGTGCTTCCGCAAATGAAAAATGCCGCCCACCGGGCGGCATTTTCGTTGAGTGGTGCAGCCAGGGATGGCTGCCCATTTGATCTTCGCGATCATGGATGATCGCAAGGCTATCGCGTCACGCCGGGTTTCAGCGCTCCAGCAGCTTGAGCTTGTCCGGCTTGCCTTCCCAGTCCCTGGCGTCGGCGGGGGCATCCTTGCGCTCGGTGATCACCGGCCACGCTTTCGCCAGGTCGGCGTTCAGCGCCACGAAGCCTTCCTGGCCGGCTGGCACGTCGTCCTCAGGATAGATCGCGTTGATCGGGCACTCCGGTTCGCACAGCGTGCAGTCGATACACTCGTCCGGATCGATCACCAGGAAATTCGGACCCTCATGGAAGGCGTCGACCGGGCAGACTTCCACGCAGTCGGTGTACTTGCACTTGATGCAGTTGTCGGTGACGACAAAGGTCATGGGGATGGGGCTCTTGCGTTGTGGCGCTGGCAAGTATGACTGCAACGTGCGGGGAGTGAAAAGTCGCCGGCGCGACTTGCGGGTTGCCCCCTCTCCCGCTTGCGGGAGAGGGCAGGGGAGAGGGGGCTTTTGTCCTCACGCCTACGCAAGCGACAAAGCGGTTTCGGCCGCCTGCCGGCACCCGATAGAAATAGCCGGGTTCAATCCACCGGAACTACAAGCAGGATGTGCTGAGGGCATTGGAGCCGGTCCCGTCTACGTGATACACGATGCGGCCATGTCCGCCGTATCTGGAGACCGGGGCTGGAGAGCTGTTGCCGTGGCGGTTGCTCCAAAAACAAACGGCACGACCGTTGGATCGTGCCGGCTGTTCCTGAGGAGTGCGGCCATGGATGGCCGCGGTTGGCGCTTGGGCAAGGCGAGCGCTTGAAGCTTGTCGCATTGCCGCGCCGAGCAGCGATTCCGGATGAATCGCAAAAGCAAATGGCGCTCCCAACGAGGTTCGAACTCGTGTTCCCGCCTTGAGAGGGCGGTGTCCTGGGCCACTAGACGATGGGAGCGGATTGACGCGGAGCGCGGTAGTATAGCCGAAATGTTTCGCCCGGCAATGCCCCGGCGACGGCAGGTAAGATGAGCGGCTGCAGGCCGTCGCGCCGCCGCCTTGGCCGTGCGCCGGACACGATACCCGCAAGGACTCCACACGCTTGAATCCCGAAGCCAGGAACGACGTCAGGCCCGCGTTGCGCATCATCCCGCGCGAGCAGCACACGATTTCCCGCAAGAACATCAGCAAGGCCGCGCTGCGCGTGCTGTACCGCCTCAACGAGGCCGGCTACGACGCCTTCCTGGTCGGCGGCGCGGTGCGCGACCTGCTGCTGGGTGGCCGGCCCAAGGATTTCGACGTGGCCACCAGCGCCACGCCGGACGAAGTGAAAAAGCTGTTCCGCAATTGCCGCCTGATCGGCCGTCGCTTCCGGCTGGCCCACGTGGTGTTCGGACCGGAGATCATCGAGGTGGCCACCTTCCGCGGCACCGGCGAGGAGGAAGGCACGGAGGGCGAGCGCCATATCGTCGATGGCCGCATCGTGCGCGACAACGTGTGGGGCACGATCGAAGAGGACGCGCTGCGTCGCGATTTCCGCGTCAACGCGATGTATTACGACATCAGTGATTTCTCGGTGCGCGACTACGTGGGCGGCATGCAGGATCTGGAGGATCGCGTGCTGCGCCTGATCGGCGAGCCGGTCACGCGCTATCGCGAGGATCCGGTGCGGATGCTGCGTGCGGCCCGGCTGGCCGCCAAGCTCGGCTTCAGCATCGACGCGGCTGCCGCGGCGCCGTTCGAGGAACTGGGGCCGCTCCTGGCCGAGGCGGCACCTGCCCGGTTGTTCGACGAATCGCTGAAGATGTTTCTCGCCGGACACGGGCTGAAGAGCTTCCGCATGCTCGAACAGTGCGGCCTGCTCAAGTTCCTGTTCCCGGCCACCGCGCGCGCGCTGAAGCGTGGCGACGAGGCGCTGCGCGCGCTGGTCGAGCAGGGCCTGGCGAATACCGACGCGCGCGTCGCGGAAGGCAAGTCGGTGACCCCGGCCTTCCTGTTCGCGGTGCTGCTGTGGGGCGAGGTGCGCGATCTGGCGCAGCAGCAGATCGCCCGTGGCAAGGACGCCAACGAGGCCTGGGCGCGCGCCGCGCTGCAGGTGGTGGGCGAGCAGTGCCAGCGCGTGGCGATCCCGCGCCGCTTCACCTTCACCATGGAGGAGATCTGGTCGCTGCAGCCGCGCTTCGAGCAGATCCAGCGCAAGAAGGTGCTGCGCCTGCTGGCGCATCCGCGCTTCCGCGCCGCGTTCGACTTTCTGCTGCTGCGCGCGCACGAGTCATCGGCGATCCGCGAGCTGGGCCTGTGGTGGGACCATGCGCAGCAACTGCCGCACGAGACGCTGGCGGCGGCGCTGCCGGCACATGGCGGCAGCGCCGAGCCCGAGGCGGCCGCGCCGGCCAGTGCAGCGCGCAAGCGGCGCCGGCGCAAGCCGGCGAACAAGCCAAAACCGGCGTGACCGCGGCCTACGTCGCACTGGGCGGCAACCTGGGCGATCCGCGACAGCAGTTGCTGGATGCCGTGGACGCACTCGGCCGCCTGCCTGCCACGCGACTGCTGCGCCGCTCGCGCCTGTACCGCACGCCGCCCTGGGGCGTGCTGGAGCAGCCCCCGTTCATCAACGCCGCGGTGCTGCTGGATACCCGCCTCGCGCCGCACGACCTGCTCGGCGCGCTGCTGGCGATCGAGCAGCGCGCCGGCCGCGTGCGCGCCGAGCGCAACGGCCCGCGCATGCTGGATCTCGACCTGCTGCACATGGAGGGCGTGCAGCTCGACGATGAGCGGCTCGTCCTGCCGCACCCGCGCATTGCCGAGCGCGCCTTCGTGCTGCTGCCGCTGGCCGACCTGGCGCCGGATCTGCTGCTGCCGGGGCAGGGGCGCGTGGCCGAACTGCTCGCCGCGGCGGATACCCGGGGCTGCGAGTGCCTGGGCGAAGGCCGACTGGCCGAATGATGCGGTGCAGCGGATAATCGGCCGATCCCCGCCTTCGAGACGACATCGTGTACGTGGATCCCGCCAATATTCCTGCCCGCAAGCCGGTCACCGTGCCCGGCCTGCACGCGATGAAGGCCGCAGGCCGTCGCATCGCGATGCTCACCGCCTACGACTACAGCCTCGCTGCGCAACTGGAACTGGCCGGCATCGACGTGGCCCTGGTCGGCGACTCGCTGGGCATGGTGATCCAGGGCCACAGGAGCACCCTGCCGGTGACGCTGGACCACATGGTCTACCACACCCAGGCGGTGGCGCGCGGTTTGTCGGCCACGTTGCTGATCGCGGACCTGCCGTTCATGGCCGACCGCGACCTGCCGCACGTGCTGGAAGCCGGCGCGCGGCTGGTGGGCGACGCGGGCGCGGCGATGGTGAAGATCGAGGGCGCCGCGCCGCACATCCTTGAGGCGATTGCCGCGCTGGTCGCGCGCGTGATCCCGGTCTGCGCCCATCTGGGCCTCACCCCGCAGTCGGTGCACAAGTTCGGCGGCTTCCGCATCCAGGGCCGCGAGCAGGAGACGGCCGACCGCATCTTCGCCGAGGCACAGGCGGTACAGGCCGCGGGTGCCGACCTGCTGGTGCTGGAAGGCGTGCCCAGCGCACTGGGCGAGCGGGTGACGAAAGCGCTGAAGATCCCGGTGATCGGCATCGGCGCGGGTCCGCACTGCGACGGCCAGGTGCTGGTGATCCACGACATGCTTGGCATCACGCCCGGCAAGCGACCCAAGTTCAGCAAGGATTTCCTTGCCGGCCGCGATGCTGTGTCGGCGGCGATCGCGGCCTATGCGGCGGACGTGCGCAGCGGGGCGTTCCCCGCGCCCGAGCATTGCTTCAACTGAACAACGGCGATCTCATGCAGACAGTGCAAGACCTTCCGGCCCTGCGCGCCGCGATCCGCAGCTGGCGGGCCCAGGGCCAGACCGTGGGGCTGGTGCCCACCATGGGCAACCTGCATGCGGGGCACTACTCGCTGCTGAAGCTGGCGCGCGCGCGCGCCGATCGCGTGGTGGCCAGCGTGTTCGTCAATCCCACCCAGTTCGGCCCGAACGAGGATTTCGAGCGCTACCCGCGCACGCTGGTGCAGGACCAGGCCGGCCTGGCCGAGCATGATTGCGACCTGCTGTTCGCGCCCGAGGTGGCGACGATGTACCCGTTCGGCGCCGAGCACGGCGTCAGCATCCGCGTGCCGCAGCTCACCGACACGCTGGAGGGGGCGCACCGCCCCGGCCATTTCGATGGCGTGGCCACCGTGGTGTGCAAGCTGTTCAACCAGGTGCAGCCCGACATCGCCGTGTTCGGCCAGAAGGATTTCCAGCAGCTCAAGGTGATCGAGCGCATGGTGCGCGACCTGGCACTGCCGCTGAAAGTGGTGGGCGCGCCGACCCAGCGCGCCGACGACGGGCTGGCATTGAGTTCGCGCAACCAGTACCTGTCGGCGGAAGAGCGCGCGCTGGCGCCGCAGATCCATGCCACGCTGCTGCAGATGCGCGAGCTGGTCGACAAGGGCCATGCATGGCGCATCGTCGAGGAAGCTGCGCAGTCGAAGCTGGAGCGGGCGGGCTTCGTGCCCGACTACGTGGCGCTCCGCCGCGCCGAGGATCTGGCCGAGCCGGATGCCGGCGAGCACACGGGGCTGGTGGCGCTGATTGCCGCGCGGCTGGGCACGACGCGGCTGATCGACAACTTGCAGTTCGACTGAACTGCCCGCATTTCCAAGCTGAACGGGCGATGTTGCGGTGCAATGTCGGCGGTTCGATAATGCGCAGCCACGCGGGCCGTTCCCGCAGGAACCCGAAGTCATGCAACTGAACATGTTCAAGGCGAAGATCCACCGCGCCACCGTCAGCCACGCCGAGCTGCATTACGAGGGCTCGATCGCGATCGACGGCAACCTGCTCGATGCCGCGGGCATCCGCGAGTACGAGCAGATCCATGCCTGGGACATCGACAACGGCCAGCGCTTCGTCACCTACGCGCTGCGCGCCGAGGAAGGCTCGGGCATCATCTCGGTGAACGGCAGCGCCGCGCGCAGCGTGCAGGTGGGCGATCTCATCATCATCGCCGCGTTCGCCCAGGTCGACGAGAAGGAGCTGGCGCAGTTCCAGCCCACCTGCGTCTATGTGGACGAGAACAACCGCATCACCCACACCAACCGCTCGATCCCGAAGCAGATGGCGGCCGCCTGAGCGGCCTGCCATGGGCCCCGTAGGAGCGGCTTCAGCCGCGACGGGGTGATCGCTGCACGCGAATCGCGGCTGAAGCCGCTCCTACGGGCGATCCACAAGCCGGCGCTCAGAACGCCGGCAGCACCGCGCCTTTGTACTTCTTCTCGATGAAGGCCTTGATCTCGGGGCTGGTCAGCGCCTTCGCCAGTTTCTGCACGCGCGGGTCATCCTTGTTGTCGGGACGGCCCACCAGATAGTTCACGTAGGGCGAGTCCTTGTCTTCGATCAGCAGGGCGTCCTTGGTCGGATTGAGCCCGGCCGCCAGTGCGTAGTTGGTGTTGATCAGTGCCAGATCCACCTCGTCCAGCGTGCGCGGCAGCATGGCCGCCTCCAGTTCCTTGAACTTCAGCTGTTTCGGGTTCGCCGTGATGTCCTTCGGCGTGGCCAGCGCGTTGCCCGGGTCCTTCAGCGTGATCAGGTGGTTCTTCGCCAGCAGCAATAGGGCGCGGCCCTCGTTGCTGGGATCGTTGGGCAGCGCCACCGTGGCACCGTCCGGCAGTTGGTCGATGCTCTTGATCTTGCGCGAGTAGGCGCCGAACGGCTCGATGTGCACGCCCACGACGGGTACCAGATGGGTGCCATGCTCGCGGTTGAACGCATCGAGATAGGGCCCGGTCTGGAAATAGTTCAGGTCGATGTTCTTCTCGACCACCTGCATGTTCGGCTGCACGTAGTCGGCGAACACCTTGATTTCCAGGTTCACGCCTTCCTTCGCGAGGATGGGTTGCGCCTGCTTGAGGATCTCCGCGTGCGGCACCGCGGTGGCGGCCACGACCAGCGTATTCGCATCCTGCTTCGGCGCGGAGCAGGCCGCGAGCAGCAGGGCAAAGGCCGTGGCGCCGGCCGCCCGCAACATCCGCTTCATGACGGTTTGCGGGCGAAGCCGGCGAGCAGCAGCAGCGAAAGGATGGCGGAGATGGCGGCGAGCAGCAGCATGGATCATGGCGGTTTCCGGGAGGGGTTCCAGACTAGGCGTCCATTCGTTGGTGGGGAAATAACCGGATCAGTGTTGCTTATAACGCGCCACGATACGGTCGCCGAGCATCTGCAGCAGCTGCACCAGAACGATCAGCAGCACCACGGTGACCAGCATGTAGTCGGACTTGTAGCTCAGATAGCCGTAGCGGTACGCAAGGTCGCCGAGGCCGCCCGAGCCGATCGCGCCGCCCATCGCGGTATAGCCCACCAGCGCGATCGCGGTCACCGTGATGCCGGCGGCGATGCCGGCGCGCGCCTCGGGCAGCAACACGTGGCGCACGATCTGCCAGGTACTGGCGCCCATCGCCTGGGCCGCCTCGATCACGCCCTGCTGCACTTCGCGCAGGGCGGTCTCCACCAGCCGCGCGAAGAACGGCGCGGCGCCGATCACCAGCGGCGGGATCGCGCCGCGCACGCCCAGCTTGGTGCCCACCAGCGCATAGGTCACCGGCATCAGCACGATCATCAGGATGATGAAGGGCACCGAGCGCAGCACGTTCACTACCAGCGAAGTGATGCCGTACAGCTTCGGCATCGCGCGCAGCTGGCCCCGGCCGGTGAGGTAGAGCAGCACGCCCAGCGGCAGGCCGATCAGCACCGTGAGCGCCAGTGCGCCGCCCAGCATCAGCAAGGTGTCGATGCAGGCGCGGCCCAGTTCGCCCCAGTCGTCGATGTTGGGAAACAGCGTCTGCGGCAGCGGCGCGGCGGTCATGGCAGTTCCTCGATCTCGATGCCCGCCTCGCGCAGCGCGGCGAGTGCGGTGTCGGTATTCGCGCCTTCCAGCGCCAGGGTGAGCTGGCCGTAGGGCAGATCCTTGATGCGGTCGATGCGGCCGGCGAGCAGGTTGAAGTCCACGCCGCTCTCGCGCATCACCCGGCTCAGCACCGGGCTGAGCGTGGTGGCGCCGCGGAAGGTGAGGCGCAGCTTGCGGCCGCCCACCTGCATAGGCGGCGCCTGCGTGCTGGCGGCTTCCTCCGGCAGCGCCTCGTTGACGAAGCGCCGCGTGGTGGCGTGCTGCGGGTGCAGGAACACGTCGGCCACCGTGCCGCTCTCCACGATGCGCCCGGCGTCGAGCACCGCCACGCGGTCGCAGATGCGGCGTACCACGTCCATCTCGTGGGTGATCAGCACGATGGTGAGTTTCAGCTCGCGGTTGATCGCCGTAAGCAGGTCGAGCACCGCGGCCGTGGTCTGCGGGTCGAGCGCGCTGGTGGCTTCGTCGCAGAGCAGGATCTCGGGACGGTTCGCCAATGCGCGGGCGATGCCAACGCGCTGTTTCTGGCCTCCGGAGAGCTGCGATGGATACTTGCCTGCGTGTTCGCTGAGCCCCACGCGTTCCAGCAGCTCGCCGACGCGGGCGTGGATTTTCGCGGCGTCGCGCTCGCCCGCGAGGCGCAGCGGGAACGCCACGTTGTCCGCCACCGTCTGCGAGGCGAGCAGGTTGAAGTGCTGGAAGATCATGCCGATGCGCCGCCGCTGCGCGCGCAGCGCGGGCTCGGGGAGCGAGGTCATCTCGGTGTCGCCGATCAGGATGCGCCCGCCGCTGGGGCGTTCCAGCAGGTTGATGAGGCGGATCAGCGTGGATTTGCCTGCGCCGGAATGGCCGATGATGCCGAACACCTCGCCATCCACGATGTCGAGGTTGAACGGTTGCAGCGCGGGGATCTCCCGGCCGCCCACGCGGTAGGACTTGCGTACGTCGAGGAAACGGATCACGGGCATCGGGCGTCGAGGTGGGCGGACATTCTAGCGTCTGGCGTAGACTTCCATACGTCCATCCACGGAATCCCACGGCCATGAGCAGCGTCTACGACTTCAGCGCGCGCGATATCGACGGCAACGAACGCTCGTTGTCCGAATGGCGGGGCAAGACCCTGCTGATCGTCAACGTAGCCTCCAAATGCGGCTTCACCCCGCAATATGCCGGCCTGGAAAAGCTGTGGCGGGACGGGCGCGATCGCGGTCTGGTGGTGCTGGGTTTTCCCTGCGACCAGTTCGGCCACCAGGAGCCGGGCGACGAGTCAGCGATTCGCGAGTTCTGTGACGCGAACTACGGGGTGACCTTCCCGCTGTTCACCAAGATCGAGGTGAACGGCGAGCACGCGCATCCGCTGTACCAGTGGCTGAAGCGCGAGGGCAAGGGCATCCTGGGCAGCGAGGCGATCAAGTGGAACTTCACCAAGTTCCTGGTCGACACCCAAGGCCAGGTGGTAAAGCGCTATGCGCCCGCCGACACGCCGGAGAAGATCGCGCGCGGGCTGTTCACGGCTTGAATGCATCGGCTGGTGCCGGTGCCGCGTCGGCCACCACGATGGCCTGCTCGTGCAGACTGCGGCCTTCGCTGTCGAAGGCACGCAGGCGATAGCGTCCGGGAAACAGGTGCAGCGACTCGCGTTCGCCGGACTTGCCGAACAGGTAGCGGTCGGCGGCGCTAGCCCCGTCGGGTTCGTTCTCGTAATGGGCCTCGGCCACGCACGGGAACTTGCGCTGGCACAGCGAGGCATCGATGGGATAGGGGCGGCGCCGGCCTTCCAGGTCGAGCCATGCGGGCCGTGCCGGCTTCTGCTTGGTCGCCTGTACCGGTATGCCGCTCAGGCCGAAGCTGAGCCAGGTGGTGTGCTCCGCATCCTTTTCTCCGGGTTTGGCGGACAGCGGTATGCCGGGGGGCAGGATCACGCTGATGTCGTACTGTTTCGGTGCCGCACTCCATACCTTGCGGCCAGTGTTGGCGACCAGGACGATGGGACGCCGTGGCTGGAACGCGGCGACGAGCTGGTGGTAAGGATCGAATGCATTGTCCGAGCCCACGTCGCAAAAGACGGTTTGATCCACGCTCAATGGTTCGAAGCCGCTCAGCTGTTGGAGTTGCATCGCCATCGGCGACACATTGCCGAGGCGTCCCTTGGCCTTGTCGACATGCGCGTAGCCGGTGTGCACGAAGAGCCTGGCGGCGGGATCCTGCCGGAATACACGTTGGTACAGATTGCGGGCCTGCTCCTTCTCGCGCGAGGTCGGGTCGCTGGAAGCGCCGTCGTAGGGGACCAGCACGAAGCCGAGCCGGATCGCGGTGCGCACGATCTCGCCGTACAGCGGCTCGTGCAGGTATTCCGAGCCGCTGCCGACATCGGGGTAGCCGCGCTGCGCCAGTTCCGGATCATGGTCGCCCAGCGCTTCGGCCGCAAAATGAGTGAAGCCCAGCGCGCGCAGGCGCGGCAGCAGCGCCAGGGTCAGTTCGCGGGTGTGGGCGTCGTGGTGCGCTTCGTTGATCATCACGATGCGCCGCCCGGCGGCAAGCCCTGCAATGGTGTCCGCCGCGTCGACGGCGCGCCAGGCGTCGGGTTGCGGCAGGATCAGCCCGGCGGGAAGCCGCGGCTTCAGCGGGAAATCCAGGATGGCTTGGTTGTACAGGCCCAGCTCGCTCTCGACACCGGCAAGCAGTTGCACGGCTATCGGGCGATCGTCCGGCGCAAGGCGCGGCAGGGTGCGCAACAGGTAGTCATAGCGCGCCAGATCGCCAGTCAGCGGCTGCAGCGTGCGGAAAAGTTCGTCCAGCGTCGGTGGAGGCTTGTCGGCGACCGCCGTGGTCGAGGCAAGAACAAGCGCCAGGCACAACAGGACTCGAGCCAGCATGGGATCCCCCGCCTGCGACGGTACTTGGCGTGAACACTACCCAAATGGCGGGTAACTGTATTTGCGCAACGCACCAGTAGCGCGCCTTCAGCCGCGCCAGCCGGCCAGCAGCTGCACGATGGCGTCGATGTCATGGTTGGCGGGCGGTGCGTCGGGGCCACGCTCGTAGTTGTTGAGCAGGATCGCGAAAGCCAGCTGCCGGCCGGTGGCCGTGGTGACGTAGCCGGCCAGGCAGTGCACGCGGGTCATGCTGCCGGTCTTGGCCTGCACCTTGTCGTTGGCAGGGCCGTCGCGCAGGCGCCATTCCAGCGTGCCATCCACGCCGGCCACCGGCAGCATGCTGCGCAGGGTGGCCGACCAGGGCTGCACGGCGAGGTATTGCAGCAGCTTCACCATCGCCTCGGGCGTCACCAGGTCGCCGCGCGACAGCCCGGTGCCTTCCTCCAGCAGCACCGAAGACGGCGCGATGTCGATGCGTTCGAGCAGATCGTGCAGCGCGTGCAGTCCCCAGGCTTCACTGCTGAGGAAGCCGGCGGGTGCATCGGGCCGGTCCGCTGCCGCCGCCTGCGCGCTGATGCCGTCGATCTGCAGCAGGTTCTGCAGGTACAGGTTCTGCGAACGCTTGAGGCCCTGGGTGAGGATGTCGGTGACCGGTGGCGACAGCACCTCGGCCAACGCCTGCGCGTTGCGGCGCAGGGCATCGTCGCGTTCCGGCCAGTGCAGTACGCGTAGGCGCCCTTCCAGCCGTATGCCCTGGCGCGCCAGTGCCGCGCGCAGTTCCTCGCCGGCCTGTCGTGCCGGATCGGGAATCGCCAGCCGGTAGGTAAGTGGCGGCGTGCCGGCGGCGATGTTGCCGAAGGCGTGCAGCAGGGGATCGCCAGGTGCACGGTACAGGTTGATGTCGTCGTGCCCATGCGGCGCTGCGGTGGTCAGCGTGTTCGCCAATGGAGGTGTCGCCGCATCGGGCGCGAAGCTCAGTCGGGCCGCTTCGCCGGCAGTGGCGGCGGGCGTCACGGTCAACGCCACGATGTTCTCGTGCACGCTGAGCGCCGAGGCGGGCGCCGCGAACCAGCCCAGCAGGTCGCTGGCTTCCCAGCCGTTGCCGAGCCGCGGGCCGGCGAAATAGCTGTCGTCGGCGACCAGGTCGCCACGGATCCCGCGGATGCCGCGGGCGGCCAGTTGCCCGGCGAGATCGTCCGCCCATGCGGGATTCGCGCCGGGCGTGCCCAGGGTGGGGTCGCCCATGCCGTACAGCAGCAGGGGGCCGTCCAGCCGTCCGTGCCGGACCGGCGCCGGCGAGAGCAGGCGCGTGGGGATGCGGTAATCCGCGGCCAGCGTGGACAGGGTCAGCGCCGCAGTGAACAGCTTGGCGGTGGAGGCAGGCTGGAACAGCCGCTCCACATGTTGCGCGTACAGCATGCGGCCGCTGTCCAGCGACACCACCGCGATGCCCCAATCGGCAGCGGCATAGCGTGGCTGGCGGGTGATCGCATCGATCTGCGCGGTCAGCGTGGATCGATCATGTGGCGCATTGGATGCCGGCGCGGTGGCGGCAGCCGACAGATTGGCGATCGGCAGCAGGCACAGCAGCGGGACGACCCAGGTTGCGATTCGTTTCATCCGCCGAGTATCCCGCAGGCGCGCAGCGGTCAGCCAGGCGCCGGCGCGGCGATCCATGCCTGGCGGCGCTGCAACTGCAATGCGATCAGGCCCAGGCTCAAGCCGCGCATGGCCATGAAGGCGATGAAGGCGAACCACAGGCCGTCGTTGCCCCAGCCGCGGCAGGCCCAGGCCAGTGCGGCGAACAGCAGGGCCGAGAGCAGCATGCCGTCGCGCATCTCGCGGGCGCGGGTGGCGCCCACGAACAGGCCGTCGAGCAGGTAGCTCCACACCCCCACCAGCGGCAGCGCAGCCAGCCAGGGCAGCGCGTGGTAGGCGGTGGCGCGCACCGCAGGCAGGCTGGTCTGCAGGTCCACGAACAGGTGGCCGCCCAGCGCGAACAGCGCGGCAAAGCCGAGGCTGCCCAGCAGCGACCAGCCGCCGGCCACCACCAGTGCACGACGCAGGCCGGGCAGGTCGCGGGCGCCGATCGCGTGGCCACACAGGGCCTCGACCGCGTTGGCCAGTCCGTCGAGGCCGAACGCGGCGATCAGCAGCCCGTTCAGCAGCAAGGCATTGGCGGCCACCACGGCATCGCCGAGCCGGGCGCCGAGCAGGGAGACGGAAAAGAACACCGCTTCCAGCGCCACCGTGCGCAGGAAGATGTCGCGGTTCACCGCCAGCAGCGGACGCCAATGCGGCCAACCGCGCATCGCGGCCCAGTCCACCCGGCCAGCGACGGCGCGCAGTGCCTGCCACGCACGCGCCAGGCCGAACAGCGTGCCGCACCACTCGCCGGCCACCGAGGCCAGCGCGATGCCGGGTACGCCCAGCCCGAAACCGAGCACGAACAGCAGGTTCAGCGCGATGTTCACCAGGTTGGTGACCAGCAGCAGCGCCAGCGTGGTGCGCGTATCGTGCTTGCCGATGAACCAGCCGGCCAGCGCGTAGTTCAGAAGCGCGGCCGGCAGGCCGGCGAGGCGCAGATGCAGGTAATCCAGCCCCAGCGTGCCGAGCGCAGCGGAGGGATGCATCCGGCCGATCAGCCAGGGCAGCAATGGCCACATCACGGCGCCGACCAGCAATCCGGCCATTGCCGCCAGCAACAGCGCCTGCGCCAGGATCGTGCGCAGCGCCGAGCCGTCGCCGGCACCGTGCGCCTGCGCGGCGAAGCCGGTGGTGCCCATGCGCAGGAAGCCCAGGCTCCACACTGGCAGCGCATATATCGCGCTACCCACCGCCACCGCGCCCAGGTCGCTGGTGAGCGGCAGGTGGCCGGCCACCGTGCTGTCCACCAATGCCACCAGCGGCACGCTGAGATTGGACAGGATCATCGGCGTCGCCAGCGCCCATACGCGGTGATGCGTGGGGCGATGGCGCCAGTCGGCCAGGATCGGCGGCATGGGTGGAAACCTTCGGGGGACGCGGCATTCTGGCACGGGCATCGCGGGGTTTCCGGGAGCGGGAAAAGGCGATCTGTTAGGCTGATCGTTCGTGCCGGTGTGAAGCCGGTTCATCCACCGTCACCGGAAACCTTCATGCAGATCGCCCCGAACACTGTCGCCACCTTCCACTACACGCTCACCGACGACGACGGCCAGGTAGTCGACAGTTCCGCCGATCGCGAGCCGTTGGCCTACCTGCATGGCCAGGGCCAGATCGTGCCGGGCCTGGAAAAGCAGATGGAAGGCCGGCAGGCCGGCGACAAGTTCGATGCCCACGTGACGCCGGAAGAAGGCTATGGCGTGCGCCATCCCGAACTGGTGCAGGAAGTGCCGCGCGAGGCCTTCCAGGGCGTGGCCGATATCCAGCCCGGCATGCAGTTCCAGGGTCATGGCCCGCAGGGCGTGATCAACGTCACCGTGACCAGGGTCGAGGACGACAAGGTGCACATCGACGGCAACCACCCGTTGGCCGGCAAGGCCCTGCACTTCGCGATCGAGGTGACCGGGGTGCGCGAAGCCACCGAGGAAGAGCTGGCGCACGGCCATGTGCACGGCGAGGGTGGTCATCACCACTGACGCACGGCCATGCAGGGACGCATGAAGATCGCCATCGTGGGCTACGGCGCCGCCGGTCAGGCGGCGTCGCTGTTTCTGGCCGGGCAAGGTCACCGGCTGAGCGTGTTCGAGCAGGCATCCGCGCCAGGGCCCGTGGGTGCGGGCTTCCTGCTGCAGCCGACCGGACTGGCGGTGCTGGCGCAACTCGGTCTGGACGAACAGGCACTGGCGCTGGGCCAGCGCATCGAGTCGCTGCACGGCTGCAATCAGTACGGCCGGCAGGTGATGGCGATGCGCTACGTCGACCACGCGCCAGGCTGCTTCGGCCTGGGCATGAGCCGGGGCAGCCTGTTCGCGCTGCTGCGCGATGCGTATTCCGGCGCTGGCGAGATCCATGTCGGCACGCGCATGGTCGGCGTGGATGCCGAGGGCGGAGTCCTGCATGACGACCGCGGTGGCCGGCATGGTCCGTTTGACCTGATCGTGGCGGCTGACGGCGCCGGCTCGCGCCTGCGCGCCAGCCTGCCCGGGCTGGCGCGGCGCGACACGGTCTATCCCTGGGGAGCGGTGTGGTGCCTGCTGCCCGCCGAGGGCTGGGCGCATGCCGACAGCCTGCAGCAGCGCTACGCCGGCGCGCGCGAGATGATCGGCCTGCTGCCGGTAGGCTGCCGTGCCGACCGCGACGGCCGTTGGCTGACCTTCTACTTCAGCCTGTCCGGTACGCAGGTGGATACCTTCGACGCCGCCGCGCTCACGCGCCTGCGCGAGCGGGTGGCGGCGCTGTGGCCAGAGGCATTGCCGCTGCTGGCCGGCGTCGAGGCGCCGGAGCAGCTGCAGCGTGCGCGCTATCGCGACGTGGTGATGCCGGCGCCGTATCGCGGACGGGTGGTGTTCCTCGGCGACGCGGCCCATGCGATGAGTCCGCAATTGGGCCAGGGCGTGAACATGGCGCTGCTGGATGCGCAATCGCTCGCCGCGGCACTTTCCGTGTGGGGCGAGCTGGCGCAGGCGCTGCGGACCCATGCGCGCACGCGTCGCCGTCATCTGCAGGTCTACCAGTCCATGAGCCGCTGGCTCACGCCGTTGTTCCAGTCGCAACATGATCGCCTGGCCCAACTGCGCGATCTGGCCTTTGGCCCGCTGGGGCGTCTGCCGCTGGCGCGCGGCCAGATGCTGCGCATCCTGACCGGCACCAAGCGCAGCTGGTGGCGCTAGATGAACTTGCGGTAGATGACGAAGCCCGACTTCTCGGCTACCTGGTCGTAGAGCCGCATCGCGGTGGTGTTGGTTTCGTGGGTCTGCCAGTACACGCGCGGCGCACGGGCCGCCCTGGCGTGCTCGCAGACCTGCTCGATCAGCGCGCGACCCACGCCGCGCCCGCGTGCGGCGGCCACGGTGAACAGGTCCTGCAGGTAGCAACTCTGCTCGATCTGGATCGTGCTGCGGTGGAACAGATAATGCGCCAGGCCCAGCAACTCGCCGTCGTGCTCGGCGACCAGCGCGTGCACCGGTTCGGCCGGATCGTGGAAGCGCGCCCAGGTGATGCGGGTGATGGCTTCTGGCAAGGCAGCGGGGCCGCTGCGGCCATAGAACGCGTTGTAGCCGTCCCACAGCGGTTTCCAGGCGGCATAGTCGATCGCCGTCACGGGGCGGATCGAGATCGTGTCGTTCACCGGGTGCTCGCTGCTGCGGGTGGGGGAACGCAGCATGCGCGCCCCGCGAGCCTTGCACCAGTGATGCGCGATGGATTCAGTACCAGTCGAGCAGCGACACGCCCACTCCCAGGTAGGTGGCGTTGTGGTTGTAGTCGATCAGGCTTTCGCCGTAACCCTTGAACAGCTCCATGTAGCCGCGCAGGTTGCCGGCGATGGGGAAGCTCCAGGTGAAGCGCGCGGCACCGTGGCTCTGGTCTCCGCCGCGCAGCGAGTGGCGCAACATCAGGCCGAATTCCTGGCCGCGCCATTCGTGGATGATCTGCATGTCGGCACGGCCCATGTAGTTGCTGATGTCCGGGTTGTCGTCGTCGCTGCGTGCCTCGGGAATGCGCCACCACGGGCGGATCATGATGGTCCAGCCGGGGCGCTCGAAACCGAAGTCGGCGATCACCCGGTTCCAGCTGCGCGACAGCGGATCGCCGCGGCCATTGGACTGATGGTCGACGCCAATGCCGAACATGCGGCCATCCCAGCCCAGTACCTGGTAGTGCGTGTCGAACGCCAGGATGGCCTCGGGCTCGTAGTCGGTCTCGCGGAACGGGCGCGACGCCTGCGCGTTGTATACCTGCCAGCGCGAGCTCTGGGTGTAGCCCAGCCAGAGGTCGCCGGCGTCGCCGAACACGCCCTGCCAGACCTTGGTCTTCAGGCTGAGCTGGAACTTGCCCTCGACGTTTTGCAACTGCTGCGGGGTGAGCACTGTGTTGTTGGGGTTCGGGCTGTGCGGCTCGTTGTTCTGGTTGCTGGTGGCGAACAGCGGCAGCGCGTACACCGGCTTGTAGCCGCGCAGGTTGAAGGTGCCGAGCTTGCTTTCCGGCGACAGCTCCCAGCGGCTGTCCAGCAGCGACAGCGGCGGCGACACGGGTGATGCGGGTGCGGCCGTGGCGGTAGTGCCGGCCTGCTGGTCGTGCGCGAACATGTCGCCGTTCGTCGTGGCAGGCTGCTCGTTGCGCTTGCGCGCGGCGGGCAACTGGTCGCGCCCGGTGGCGCGGTCGTAGCAGGCCAGCCGTTGCGCGTCGCTCTCGATCGCGGTGCAGGCGCGGATGTCCATCGGGTTGGGGTTCTGCGCATGGCAGACGCCGGCGACGAGGCAACCGACCAGCAGCATGACGCGGCGGTGTTTCATGGGGACTCCGTCGATGCGGCCCGGCAGGGATGCCCGGAGTCTAGGCCAATGCGCGCATCCGGTTTCCGACAGGCGGCAAAAAACCGGCCACATTGTGATGTGGCCGGTTCCGTGCACAGAGGCTTTGCCTTACTGGACCTGCTTGGTCCAAGCCTCGTACTGCGCCTTGCTGACGCGCGTACCGTGGTGGCTGGCATTGAGGAAGTCGTTCGCCAGCGGCGGATAGGCCTCGGCCTGTTCCTCGGTGATCCACTTCTTGCCGCCGGAGAGCTGGCTGAACGGCGGCGGCGGCGAGACCTGCGGTGCGGCAGGCGGCACGCTGCGCACGGTCACGTCGGGTGGCGGCGTCTGCGCGGGGGCAGGCTGCTGCTGCATGGTGTCCTGTGACGGTGGCGGCGTCTGGCCGGTGCTGTCTTGGGCGAAGGAAGCGCCAGCGAAGATCAGGGCGCCGGCGGCGAGAGCGGGCAACAACGCATTGCGTGCTTTCATGATCGTTACTCCATGCCAGAATGTCCGGGGAAGAGCGAGCCTTGCAGACGGCGGCGAAGCTGATCCGACGCTGGCGAGGCCTGTAACTGACGCTATCAGAGGCTGCATAAATGTCGCCGCAACATTCTTGTCGAGCCGGTGTGAAGACGACGTGCCGTTGAGCGCGGCTTCAGCGAGCACGGCCGCGTTGAGCCTGCCGCAGGCGCGTGCACTGCAACTGCATGCGCAGGGTCTGTTGCAGCCGCCGCGACGCAGGCCGCGGCGCACTGACGTGGTGGCGGCGATCGAGCGCATGCGGCTGTTGCAGATCGACAGCATCCACGTGGTGGCGCGCAGTCCCTACCTGGTGCTGCACTCGCGTCTGGGCGACTACCCGATGGCGTGGCTGGACGAGGCGCTTGCCGATGGCCGCATCGCCGAGTGCTGGGCGCACGAGGCCTGCTTCGTCGGTGCGCGCGATCTCGCCCCGCACCGTGCCTGGCGCGAGCGCGGCAGCCACTGGGCGCAGCGCCACGCCGAGCGCATGCATCGCGAGCATCGTCCGGCGATGGATGCGCTGCTTGCGCGCATTCGCGAGAGCGGCCCGGTGCTGGCGTCGGACTTCCCGCGCGAGGACCGTGGCGTTTCCGGCTGGTGGGAGTGGAAGCCGGAGAAGCGCTGGCTGGAGGCCTGGTTCGCGCTGGGCGAGTTGATGGTGCCGCGGCGCGAACGTTTCCAGCGCGTGTACGACCTCGCCGAGCGGGTGCTGGCCGGGCTCGATCCGCCGTTCGAGCCCAGCACGCTCGATTCGGCGCAATTGCGCCGGCACTTCATCCTCGACGGCGTGCGCGCGCTGGGCGTCGCGCAGGCGCGCTGGGTTGCCGACTACTTCCGCCTGAAGCCGGCGGTGACCGCATGCGAGCTGGCACCGCTGGTGGCTTCGGGTGAATTGCTGGAAACGGCGGTGCGTGGCTGGGACGTGCCGGGTTACGTGCATTGCGAGCATGCCGCGGCACTGCAGCGCGCACGTGACGGTCGCTTGCGCGCCACCCATACCACGCTGCTGTCGCCGTTCGATCCGCTGGTGTGGGATCGTGCCCGCGCGCTGGCGATGTTCGACTTTGACTATCGCATCGAGTGCTACGTGCCTGCGCCGAAGCGCCGCTACGGCTACTACGTGCTGCCGATCCTGCACCGCGGTGCGCTGGTGGGCAGGCTGGATGCCAAGGCACATCGCGCCGAGGGCATGTTCGAGGTCAAGGCACTGTTCCTGGAGCCTGGTGTGGAACCCGCGCCGCGCCTGGTGGACGAGCTGGCCGCGGCGGTCGAACGCGCCGCACGCTGGCATGGCACGCCACGTATTCGCCTCGGCCGGTGCCGTCCGGCGGCACTGGGGCCGGCCTTGCGCCGCGCCTGGAAAGCGGGCGCCGGGTGACTCAGTGCGCTGTTGGCGGAGCGGTGGCCGGCGCGTCGCAGGAATGTCCCTGCAAGTTCTGGTTCAACTGGCTGGACAGCAAACGGCAGCGCGCGTCCAGATAGGGGCGCGTTTGCGGGTCGCGGGCGGCGTCGAGCAGGCTGTCGCGCATGGCCTGGTAGTGCGCCTGCAGTTGGTCGGCCGGGAAGATCGCCGCAGCACGATGGCAGGCCTGGTAGCTGGACAGGTAGGCATCGCAGCTGGGCACGCCGGTGATCGCGGCCGGCGCCGGTGGCACGGCAGGTCTGGTCGGCCGGGTGGGGGCGCAGGCGGCCAGCAGCAGGCCGGCGCACAGCGGAAGCAGCAGACGGATGCTCAAGGCGGGGAGTCCTCGGGGCGCGGACGGGCCTGACATGATATTCGCTTGTGCTTCGCTTCCGAATATCCACGGCGGTTATCGGTTATCATGGCGAAGCTGAGTTTGCCGGGGTCACCACGCACCTGTGACCCGATGCAGCCGATCCGCGATCTGCCTCATCTGTTCACCCCGGGGTTGTTTTCCTTTGCACACCAGTAAGCCGGCTGCCGCATGTCGCGGCGGTCGAGTCTCTTTTACCCATGTGGAGTGATTCAAATGTCTGATCGTCAGATCGGTACCGTCAAGTGGTTCAACGACGCCAAGGGCTTCGGCTTCATCGCCCGTGACAATGGCCCGGACGTGTTCGTGCATTTCCGCGCGATTACCGGCAACGGCTTCAAGAGCCTGCAGGAAGGCCAGCAGGTCAGCTTCAAGGTGGTGCAGGGCCAGAAGGGCCTGCAGGCCGACGAAGTGACCCCGGCCTGAGCGCCGCTCGCGCGTCATCCGAAACCGGGCAGTGATGCCCGGTTTTTTTGTGCCCGCCATCCATGGCAGGCACCCTCCGGGCCATCGCTTGCGCGATGTCAAAAATCGCTCCAGGCGATTTTTTGTGCCCGCAGTTCATGGCGGGCACCCTTCGGGCCATCGCCGCGCAACCTCGGAAATCGTTCCTGGCGATATTTTTGCGCCCGTTATCCGAAAGGGCCTTCGGGCCATTGCCGGCGCGATGACATGCCGCTCCAGGCGGTTTTTTGTGTCCGCGGACACTATTCGAAAATGATGCTTGACATGTCGCTTGCATTCGTGAAATTCCGTTATGCTTGCCCCACTGCGTCTGCTTGGCCACGTGCGTGCCCGGTATGGAACCCTGTCGATTCCATGTCGCTACACCCGACCCCGGCATGCCCAGTAAGCCGTCGGCCCGCGGGGGCCGGCTTGTCTCAAGCGTCTGGAATGGATCGGAGTGAGTCATGTCGGATCGTGAAACAGGTACCGTCAAGTGGTTCAACGACGCCAAGGGGTTCGGCTTCATCAGCCGTGAGAACGGCCCCGACGTGTTCGTGCATTTTCGTGCCATCACCGGCACGGGCTTCAAGAGCCTGCAGGAGGGCCAGAAGGTGACGTTCAAGGTGGTGCAGGGCCAGAAGGGTCTGCAGGCCGAAGAAGTCGCTCCGGCTTGATCGTGGAATCGCAAGCGGAAAAGGCCGGCGCAAGCCGGCCTTTTTCTTGGCGCACGTCCATGTGCGCCATCCTTGCGGGAGCCTTGCAGGCATGCAGAAACGGCAGTTCTGCCGTGCTGTCGTGGCGCGGCATGTCTGGCACCACACTCACGCTCACAAGGCGCCCGCGATGAACGCGACCAGCGTCGTCCAGCCGATCGTGCAGCCGTTGACGATGACCGACGGTGCAAGCGTGGAGCTGCTGTACGTGGCACCGGCCGGAGCGCCGCGCGAGCTCGTGTACTGGCTGCCCGCGATGGGAGTGCCGGCGAAGCATTACCTGCCGTTGGCCATCGCACTGGCGGCGCGCGGGGTGGCGGTCGCGCTGCACGAATGGCGCGGCATCGGCTCCAGCAGCCTGCGCGCCGGCCGGCACGGCAACTGGGGTTACCGCGAGCTGCTGGAGGTCGATCTGCCCGCCGGGCTGGCCGCGATGCGGGCGCGCTGGCCGCAGGCTCGCCCCTGGCTGGGCGGCCACAGCCTGGGCGGACAGCTGGCCTGCCTCTATGCCAGCCTCCACCCGGCTGGAACGGCGGGTATCGTCCTGGTGGCCAGTGGCGCGCCGTACTGGCGGCGTTTTCGCCACGGTGCCCTGATCGGCTTTGCCTACGTACTGGCTCCGGTGCTGGCCGCACTGCTGGGGCACCTGCCCGGCCGCCGCATGGGTTTCGGTGGCAACGAGGCGCGCGGCGTCACCGCCGACTGGGCGCGCAGCGGCCGCCGCGGGCGCTACGCCGCGACGGGCATGGCGGCGGACTTCGAGCAGCGGCTGGCCGCACTGGAGCTGCCGCTGCTGGCATTGCGCCTGCGCGACGACTGGCTGGGGCCGGCCGCCTCGCTGGACTGGCTGCTGGGCAAGCTCCCGCACGCGCTGCGCCGCCACGAGCTGGTCACGCCGGACGACCTGGGCGGCCAGCCGGCCGATCACTTCGGCTGGATGAAGACACCGGACACGATCGCCACGCGCATCGCCGGCTGGATCGCCACGCACGACGCAGCGTTCACGGCGACGCGTCGCCCCGACCCTTGATGCGGCGTCGGGGCGCCGGCACTGTAGGGGTCTCCCTCCCCACGCCGGTCGTCCGATGAAATTGTTCGAGCCCCTCCTGCAACGCAGCCTCAGCCTGCGCAATCGCATCGTGGTGTCGCCGATGTGCCAGTACTCGGCCATCGACGGCATGCCCGACCATTGGCATCTGGTGCACCTGGGCAGCCGTGCGGTGGGTGGTGCAGGCGCGGTGATCGCCGAGGCCACCGCGGTGTCGGCGCAGGGGCGCATTTCGCCGGGCGATACCGGCATCTGGAACGATGCCCAGGCCGCCGCCTGGCGGCCGATCACCGCCTTCATCGCGGCGCAGGGCGCGATTCCCGGCGTGCAACTGGCGCATGCCGGCCGCAAGGCCAGCGCGCACCGGCCCTGGGATGGCGGCGGTGCGCTCACCATGGCACAGGGCGCGTGGACCACGGTGGCGCCCTCGGCGCTGCCGTTCGACACGGGCTGGCACACGCCCGAGGCGCTGGATGCGGCCGGCATCCGTCAGCTGGTCGGCGATTTTCGCGCGGCGGCGCAGCGCGCGCTGGCCGCCGGCTTCCGGCTGATCGAGCTGCACGCCGCGCATGGCTATCTGCTGCACCAGTTCCTGTCGCCGCTCAGCAACCAGCGCAGCGACGAATACGGCGGCAGCTTCGAGAACCGCACGCGCCTGCTGCGCGAGGTGATCGCCGCGGTGCGCGGGGTGTGGCCGGCGGAGCTGCCGCTGTGGCTGCGCATCTCGGCCACGGACTGGGCCGAGGGTGGCTGGGATGTCGAGCAGAGCGTGCGGCTGGCGCGCGAGCTCGAGCCGCTGGGCGTGGACCTGATCGACGTTTCCAGCGGCGGCCTGCTGCCGCACGTGAAGATCCCGCTGGCGCCGGGCTACCAGGTGCCGTTCGCCGCACGCGTGCGCCGCGAGGCCGGTATCGCCACCGGCGCGGTGGGCCTGATCACCGGAGCGCGGCAGGCTGCCGAAATCGTGGACAACGACGAGGCCGACGTGGTGCTGATCGCCCGCGAGAGCCTGCGCGACCCGTATTTCCCGCGCCGGGCGGCGCAGGAACTGGGTGCGCAGCTGCCCGCGCCGGCGCAATATCAGCGGGCATGGTGAGGGAGGGGCGCCGATGGACACACAACCGATCCTGATCGACGGCCGTCTGCACGATCTCGGCGACGGCTTCACGGTGCGCCGGCTGCTGCCGGTGTTCGAGGCCCGCCACGTGGGGCCGTTCGTGTTCTACGACCACATGGGGCCGGCGGATTTCGCGCCCGGTCGCGGCATGGACGTGCGACCGCATCCGCACATCGGCCTGGCCACGGTGACCTGGCTGTTCGACGGCACGATCCGCCATCGCGACAGCCTGGGCAGCCTCGCCGACATCCAGCCCGGCGCAGTGAACTGGATGACCGCCGGCCACGGCATCGTGCATTCCGAGCGCACGCCGCCGCAGGCGCGCGCCGCGGGCCAGCGCCTGCATGGCATCCAGGTGTGGGTGGCGCTGCCGCGCGACCACGCGGAGGTGGCGCCGGAGTTCCACCACCACGAGGCCGATGCCTTGCCGCGCATCCGCCAGTCGGGCATCGAGCTGGTGCTGATCACCGGCACCGGCTGGGGCGAGGCTTCGCCGGTGAAGGTGTACGCGCCGATGTTCTTTGCGGAGGCACGGCTCGATGCCGGTGCCGAACTGGCCCTGCCGGCGGAGCACGCCGAGCGCGGTGTGCACGTGATCGAGGGCGAGCTGGAGTGGGGCGGCCTGTCGCTGGATGCGGGCCGGATGGCGGTGCAGGCGGGCGCGTCGGCACCGCCGCCGCTCAAGGCATGCCGCGCCAGCCGCGTGATGCTGTTCGGCGGCGCGCCGCTGGATGGCGAGCGCCACCTGTGGTGGAACTTCGTGGCCAGCAGCCGCGAGCGCATCGAGCAGGCCAAGGCCGACTGGCGGGACGGGCGCTTTCCCGTGGTGCCCGGCGACGAGCAGGAATTCATTCCGCTGCCGCCCGGTTGAGGGGATGCCCATGCCCGGATTCGCCAGCTTCCGCGAGTTCTATCCGTACTACCTCGGCGAACACAGCCGGCGCCTGTGCCGGCGCTGGCATTTCATCGGCAGCTCGCTGGTGCTGCTGATCCTGCTGCTGGCGATCGCCGGCAGCCATTGGACCTGGCTATGGCTGCTGCCGGTGGCTGGCTACGGGTGCGCCTGGATCGGCCACTTCGTCTACGAGAAGAACCGCCCGGCCACGTTCCGCCATCCGCTGTACAGCCTGATGGGGGACTGGGTGATGTATGCGCAGATGCTGTGCGGCAAGGTCAGTTTCTAGCGGCGCTTTGGCCAGTCCCTTCGCGGCTGAAGCCGCTCCTACGCTCCGCGCCCGTAGGAGCGGCTTCAGCCGCGACATGTGCCTCAGCGGTACTGCCGGTGGCAGCTCTGGCAGGTCTCGCCCACCGGCTTGAGCGCCGCGGCCAGTGCCGCGCAGGTGGCCGGGGCGGACACGGCGGCCTGCTGCAGGCGCGTCTGCAGCTGGTTCGCGTCGTCTGCGAAGCCTTTGTCGGCGATGCCGAAGGTGGGCAGGATGTCGGTGGCGGTGGATTGCAGGCGCAGCAGGTGCTGCTGGATCTTCGCCGCGTCGCATTGCTGCGTCTTCAGCTCCTGCTTCAGTTCGCCCATGTGGTAGCCCATGGTGTGCATCACCGCCTTGGGCATGGGGTTGCGTGCGGCCAGTGCATTCATCACCTGGGAGGTGCCGATCACGCCGATGACCAGGCCAAGCAGGATCAGGAGGGCAGCACGCATCGCATGGATTCCTTGTGGAGGTCGATCCCGCGAGGATAACCCGGTTCGCCGGGGCGGGGCGATAGAATCACCGCTTTGCATGGCGCGCAGGCTCCGTGCCGCATTGCGCCACACTCTCAAGGCTTACCGATGAGCGAATCCTCCTACCCGCATGAACGCTTCGCCGGTGTCGAGCGCCTGTACGGGGCCGGCAGCGTGGCGAAACTGGCGCAGCGCCACGTTTGCGTGGTGGGCGTGGGCGGCGTGGGCTCGTGGGCGGCCGAGGCGCTGGTGCGCAGCGGCGTGGGGCGGCTCACCCTGATCGATGCCGACGAGGTTTGCGTGTCCAACACCAACCGCCAGATGCACGCGCTGGACGGCGAATACGGCAAGCCCAAGGTGGGCGTGATGGCTGCGCGGCTGCATGCGATCAACCCGGCGCTGCGGCTGGAGGCGATCGAACGCTTCCTCACCACATCCACGCTGGACGAACTGCTCGGCCGCGGCTACGACGCAGTGCTGGATGCCTGCGATGCATTCCGGGTAAAGCTGGAGATGATCGCCTGGTGCCGCCGGCGCAAGCTGCCCATCGTCACCGTGGGTTCGGCCGGCGGGCGCACCGATCCGACGCAGATCCGCGTGCGCGACCTTTCGCGCACCGAGCACGATGCGATGTTCAGCCTGATCCGCAAGAAGCTCCGCAGCGATTTCAATTTCCCGCGCAGCCCGCAGCGCTACTTCGGCGTGCCGGCGGTGTACTCGCTGCAGAACGTGCAGTACCCGCAGCCGGATGGTTCGGTCTGCGGCACCCGGCCGCCCGGGGGCGATGCGCTGAACCTTGCCTGCGGCGGGGGCCTGGGTGCGGCCACCCACGTCACTGGTGCGTTCGCCTTCGCGGCGGTGGGGAAGGTGATGGAGCGGTTGCTGCAGGCGGAGGATTAGGCCCGTTTCCGTCAGTGCCTGGCGGCGTCCCTGGCATCGATGTCTTCCGTGCCTCGGGTCTGGTTGCCGCCCGCCTTCTTGGCCCGGTACATGGCGCGGTCGGCCGCCTTGGCCAGATGCTCGCTGTCTTCGCCATCCGCGGGGAAGGTGGCCACGCCGATGCTCGCCGAGATGCGGATCTGCTGGTCCAGCAAATGGAAGGCCGGGCCGAATGCCTCGCGGATCCGCTCCGCGATGTCCCGGCCGCGGTCGGGCGAGGCAAGCGCATCGAGCAAGACGACGAACTCGTCGCCGCCGACGCGCCCCGCGATATCGTGCTCGCGCAGGCAGCCGCGGATGCGGGTGGCGACTTCGCACAGCAGCAGATCGCCGACGGGATGGCCGTGGCGATCGTTGACCTGCTTGAATCCGTCCAGGTCGATGTAGAGCAGCGCCGCATGCGTCTGCCGGCGGGCGACGCTCTCCAGCGTGGCGTCCAGGTGACGGCGGAACAGGTTGCGGTTGGGCAGGTCGGTCAGGGGATCGTGCAGGGCGAGATGATGCAGCCGTGCCTGGGCCTGCTTGCGCTCGATCGCGGTGCTCACCTGGGTGGCGACGAATTGCAGCAGCTCGTTGTCGGCACTGCTGTAGCCGATCTTGCCGCGGTGCTCGACGACCAGCGCGCCGATCAGGCCATCCTTCGAGTGCAGCGGCACGCCGAGCCAGTGCATGCCATTTTCCCCCGCCGTCGCGACCGAGTGCACGACCTGGCCACCACGGATCACCTCGCCGATGCGCGCGTCGACAGCGAGGTCTTCCAGTTCGCACGCAGTCCCGCGCCCGCGGGCCACGTACGGAAATTGCAGGCGATCCTCCCCGCGGTCATGCAGGGCGACGAGGAAGCCCGTGGCGGGCAGGATGCCGCCGACGATCCGGTGCACCTGCTCGAACAGTGCAGCCAGATCCTGTGCGCCGTGCGCTGCCTCGGAAACCGCGTGCAGCGCCAGCCGCATCGACTCGCCGCGCTTGAGCGCGGTGATGTCGCGGGCGACGGCGATCCGCACCCGGTCGGCCTCGGACCAGCGCGCCGACCACATGATGTGCACCACTTCCCCATCCTTGCGCACGTAGCGGTTCTGGAAGTTGGATTCGGGTTTGCCATCCATGATCGCCGCGGCGGTGCACAGCGTGATGTCACGATCCTCCGGATGCACGAGGTCGATCATCGGCTTGCCGATCACTTCGCCGGGGGTGTAGCCGAAGATGCGTTCGAAGGCGGCGCTGACGAACACGTAACGTCCTTCGGCGTCGACCACGCAGACGGCATCCAGCAGGAGATCCAGGATCTTTTCCAGCGGAGTGAATGCAGTCGTTTCCATCGGATCCCGATGAGTCGCGTGTTCTTGCCCGGTCTGCAGGCACGACCCGTGCCGTTGCACGGCGGGAAGCCGCCGTGCCATCGCCGCAGGCAGCGCGGCTTACCAGCCCATGTAGTGTCCGCCGTTGATGGCGAGGTTGGCACCGGTGATCCAGGCGGCCTCGTCGGTGGTGAAGAAAGCCACGGCGTGGGCGATTTCCTCCGGCTTGCCCAGCCGCCCGACCGGAATCTGCGCCACGATCTTCTCGCGCACTTCCTCGGGCACGGCCATCACCATATCGGTGCCCACGTAGCCGGGCGAGACGGTGTTGACGGTGATGCCGAAGCGGGCGTTTTCCTGCGCCAGCGAGATGGTGAAACCGTGCATGCCGGCCTTGGCGGCGGCGTAGTTGGCCTGGCCGTACTGGCCCTTCTGGCCGTTGATCGAGCTGATCTGCACGATCCGGCCCCACTTGCGCGCGCGCATGCCCTCGATCACCGGGCGGGTGACGTTGAAGCAGGCGTTGAGGTTGGTGTTCACCACTTCCGTCCACTGCTGGTAGCTCATCTTGTGGAAGGTGGTGTCGCGGGTGATGCCGGCGTTGTTGACGAGGATGTCCACCGGCCCGCACTCGGCCTCGACCGCCTGGACCATCGCCGCACAGGAGGCGGGATCGGAGACGTCGCCGGAGACCATGCACACCTCGATGCCTTCGGCGGCCATCGCCTTGCGCCAGGCTTCGGCCTTGTCCGGATTGCGGTAGTTGGTGGCGACCCGGTGCCCCTGTCCGGCCAGGTAGCGCACGATCGCGCTGCCGATACCGCCGGTACCACCCGTGACCAAAGCCGTGCGTTGCGTCATGTCCAGTCTCCTTGGGGCCGCTGCCGGGCACAACGTGCGACGGTCGACGACCGGCGTTTGCCCGTTGGGAGATTTATAACTGCTCAGCCGGCAAAGCAACCGCTGTGTTTTGGAATAAGCACCGGATCGAAGCGCGATAGCGCGGCAGCCAGCAGTGCGGGCGCATCGACGGCATCCTCCGGCACCGGCTGGCCGAGAAAGGCCAGGGCGCGGCGCAACGCCGGCAGGGGATCAGTCGGGTCGACCGGCCAGGCCTGTTCCGACTTGGAGAGCTTGCGCCCCGCGGCGTCCAGCGCCAGTGGCAGATGCAGGTAGCGCGGCGTGGGCAGGCCCAGCAGGCGTTGCAAGCAGATCTGGCGCGGCGTGGAGTCGAGCAGGTCGCAGCCGCGCACCACTTCGGTGATGCCCTGGTAGGCGTCGTCCACCACGCAGGCCAGCTGGTAGGAATACAGACCCTCGACGCGGCGTATCACGAAGTCGCCCACGCTCTCGCGCAGGTTCTGCCGCTGCGGGCCCTGCAGGGCGTCGTCGAAGGCGATCCCGGTGTCGGGCACGCGCAACCGCCATGCCGGCTCGCGCCGCGGGTCGGGGGGTGCCACGCAGCGGCCGTCGCGATGCAGCTGCGCACCGGCGGCCAGTTCGCTGCGGCTGCACCAGCACGGAAACACCGCGTCGGCCTCGCGCAACTGCGTGAACGCGGCGTCATAGGCGGCCAGGCGTTGCGACTGGTACAGCACCGGCTCGTCCGCCGCGAAGCCGAACGCCGGCAACGCGGCGAGGATGGCGGCGGCCGCGCCGGGCATTTCGCGTGGCGGGTCGATGTCCTCCATGCGCAGCAGCCACTGGCCGCCGGCCTGGCGGGCGCACAGCCAGCTGCCGAGTGCAGCGGCCAGCGAGCCGAAATGCAGGCGGCCGGTGGGAGAGGGGGCGAAGCGTCCGCGGTAATCCATCCGTGGCAGTCTGCCTGCCCGGGGAGCGCCTGGCGAGAGGGTGCGGATGCTTGAAACCGGGCGCCGCTGCCCCCACCACCATCGCGTTTGCCCACCCTTCCACGTGACTGCCAAAGAGACAGCCATGCGCCGCATCGCCCTGTTCCTCGGTACCAACATCGCCGTCCTGTTCCTGCTGAGCATCGTCTGCCATCTGTTCGGGGTGGACCAGATGGCTGCTGCCCAGGGCTTTGGCGGCAGCACGGGCCTCCTGATCTATGCCGCGGTGTTCGGCATGGGCGGCGCCTTCATCTCGCTGGCCATGTCCAAGTGGATGGCCAAGATGTCGACCGGCGCCCAGGTGATCGTGCAGCCGGCGAACGAAACCGAGCGCTGGCTGGTGGAAACCGTGCGCCATCATGCGCAGAGCGCCGGCATCGACATGCCCGAGGTGGCGATCTACGAGGCGCCGGAGATGAACGCTTTCGCCACCGGCATGACCAAGAACAGCTCGCTGGTGGCGGTGAGCAGCGGCCTGCTGGAACAGATGGACCGCGAGCAGGTCGCGGCCGTGCTCGGCCACGAGATCGGCCACGTCGCCAACGGCGACATGGTGACCATGACCCTGATCCAGGGCGTGCTGAACACGCTGGTGATCCTCGCCGCGCGCGTGGTGGGCCGGCTGGTGGACAGCTGGCTGTCCGGCGGCCGCGACGACAACCGCGGCGGCAGCGGCATCGGCTACTTCGTCACCGTAATGGTGCTGCAGCTGGTGTTCGGCCTGTTCGCCTCGATGATCGTGATGGCCTTCTCGCGCTGGCGCGAATTCCACGCCGATGCCGCCGGTGCGAAGCTGGCCGGTCGCGGCGCGATGATCTCGGCGCTGCAGCGGCTCAAGGGCGACCACGGCGAGAACACCTTGCCGAAGACGTTGGCCGCGTTCGGCATCTCCGACCGCATGGGCACCGGCTTCCAGCGCCTGTTCATGAGCCATCCGCCGCTGGACGAGCGCATCGCGGCGCTGCAGAACGCGGTGAACTGACATCGTTCGTCATTCCGGCGAAAGCCGGAATCCAGTGAAACACTCGTGCGCAGCACTCGAAACTTCGGGCGTCGTCGCTACTGGATTCCGGCATGCGCCGGAATGACGGCTAGAGAATCAACGCACGACTGGACCTTACATACATGACCACCGAAACCCGCAAATTCGAAGCCGAAGTCGCCCAGGTGCTGCACCTGGTCACCCACTCGCTGTACTCGCACAAGGAGATTTTCCTGCGCGAGCTGGTCTCCAACGCCTCCGACGCCTGCGACAAGCTGCGCTTCGAGTCGCTGGGCAAGCCCGAACTGCTGGGTGGCGACAGCGCGCTGCACATCGACGTGAGCTGGGATGAGGCCGCGCGCACCATCACCGTGCGCGACAACGGCATCGGCATGACGCGCGACGAGGTGGTGGCGAACATCGGCACCATCGCCAGCTCCGGCACGCGCCGTTTCCTGGAAGCGATGAGCGGCGAGCAGAAGGCCGACGCGCGCCTGATCGGCCAGTTCGGCGTGGGCTTCTATTCGGCCTTCGTGGTGGCCGACAAGGTCACCGTGCTGACCCGTCGCGCCGACGCGCCGGCGGCCGAAGGCGTGAAGTGGGAGAGCGACGGCAAGGGCGAATACGCGCTGGAGCAGGTCGAGCTGGCCGAGCGCGGCACCGCGGTGATCCTGCACCTGAAGGCCGACGAGGACGAGTTCCTCAAGAGCTGGCAGCTGAAGTCGCTGATCCGCAAGTATTCCGACCACGTGGCCTTCCCGATCCGCATGCCGGTCGAGAAGGACGGCAAGCCCACGGACGAGTGGGAAACCGTCAACGATGCCTCGGCGTTGTGGGCGAAACCCAAGTCCGAGATTTCCGATGCGGACTACATCGGCTTCTACAAGTCGCTGGGCCACGATTTCAACGATCCGCTGGCCTGGACGCACAACCGCGTCGAGGGCAGCCAGAGCTTCACCACGCTGCTGTACATCCCGGAGCAGCCGCCGTTCGACCTGATGATGGGCGGACGCGACGAGCGCAAGGGATTGAAGCTCTACATCAAGCGCGTCTTCATCATGGACGCGGCCGAGGAACTGCTGCCGAACTACCTGCGCTTCGTGCGCGGCGTGGTGGATGCCGACGACCTGCCGCTGAACGTCAGCCGCGAGATCCTGCAGCACAATCGCCAGCTGGAGCGCATCAAGGCCGCTTGCGTGAAGCGCGTGCTGGACCTGATCGAGAAGCTGGCGAAGGACGAGCCGGAGAAGTTCGCCACCTTCTGCAAGGCCTTCGGCAACACGCTGAAGGAAGGCATCAGTGAGGACGCGTCTAACCGCGAGCGCATCGCCAAGCTGCTGCGCTTCGCCTCCACCAGGGGCGACGGTGCGCAGCAGGACGTCTCGCTGGACGACTACCTCGGCCGCATGGCGGAGGGCCAGGACGCGATCTGGTACATCACCGCCGACAGCTACGCCGCCGCCGCCGGCAGCCCGCAGCTCGAAGCATTCCGCGCCAAGGGCATCGAGGTGCTCCTGATGTTCGACCGCATCGACGAATGGATGGTCGGCTACCTTGGCGAATACGAGGGCAAGAAGCTGCGCAACGTCGCCAAGGGCGAACTGCCGCTGGACGAGGCCGACAAGCAAAAGCAGGAGGAAGCGACCAGGCAGGCCGAGCCGTTGCTGAAGAAACTCAAGGAGTTGCTTGGTGACCGCGTGGGTGATGTGAAGGTGTCAGCCCGCCTCACCGATTCGCCTTCCTGCCTCGCGCTCAGCGATTACGAAATGGCGCCGCATCTCGCGCGTCTGCTGCGTGAAGCAGGCCAGGAGCTGCCCGAAAGCAAGCCTACGCTGGAGATCAATCCGCAACATGCGCTGCTCAAGCGCGTCGAAGGCGAGGCGGATGAGGCCAAGGCCAAGGACCTGGCCACGCTGCTGCTGGAGCAGGCCGAGATCGCCGCCGGCGCGCAGTTGACCGACCCTGCGGCCTTCGTGCAGCGCATGAATCGCGTGTTGCTGGGCGGATAAGCCAGCGAATTTCCGCGCGGCCAGCAAAAAGCCCGTCGCAAGCGACGGGCCTTTTGCAACCACCACCCCTGGCAAGTCTCAAAATCGCTCGCGGCGATTTTTGCTTCCGTGCCCGAACTCAGCGGGTACGGGAGGGCGGCGGCGAGGAAGTGGAAGAAGTGGAAGTACTGGGGCTGCCGTACGTGGTGCTCCGGATCGCCGGCACGGTGGTTGACGATGGTCGGTTGCTGCCCCTGTAGCTTGGCCGGTAGCCGCCGCGGTAATGCTCCATGGGCATGAAGCGCCCGCCGTGGGGGAAGAAGTCGCGGCTGGCCAGCGCAAGGCGGTCGCCGTCGAGATGCACCCAATACCAGTTGCCCGGCGGCACGGGTTTGGTCGAGACATAGGCGAAATGGGCTTCGTAATTGCCCGCGCCATTCGGTTCGGCCTGCAGCGCCACATTCATCACGAACTGGCTCGGTATCGGCTTGCCGTGCTTGTCGGTGGCGGGTGCGCGGATCATCTCGCCCAGGTTGGCGTTCAGCAGGCGGATCATCTTCGGCGGAAGCGAATAGGCCGGCGAAGCCTCGGTGACCTTGCCATGGGTATTCACCTGCACCAGTACCGGCTCCACCCGATGCGGGAATGGGTTGAGCGTCATCAAATCGTTGGCGATGGCGCCTGTGCTGACCAGCAGGGCGACGACTGCGGCGGAAAGCAATTGCATCCTCATGTCAGTCTCCTTGTGACAGTGGATAGCGCCTGTTTACGCCGCACAGGGAATCGGGTCAATCGGCAGGATGTGATGGGTGCGGCGGCCGTTGGCCGGGGTACGTTCATTCCGCCGGGTTCTTCTTGCACCCCGCTGCTCGCTTTCCGACACCACCAGCGATTGCGGCAGCCAGGCGATGCCTTTCTCCTCGCGGAGAAGGCCGTCACATTGGCGACATGGCGTGCCCATGCCACCGGGCAGAGCGTCCTGTACAACCAGCCCTTGCGGACGAGTGAAACCTAGTGGTGGCTGCTTGGCGGCGCGGGTCGGGAACTCAAATTGGACGAGGATTGCACGGGTGTGGAGGGAGGGGTCAGCTGAATCTCGGGATCGGACGACATGTTGTTCCTGTCGACAGTGCCAGACGGTCGCCAGGGAGATGTGCCCAATACCAGGAGCCGTACGGCAGTGGTTTGCTTGAGACGTAGGCGAAGTGCACCTCGTATCCGCCCGTGCCGCTTGGCTTGCTCTGCAGCGACACGTTCATCACGAACTGGCTGGGTATCGGTTTGCCGTTCTTGTCGGTTCCCGGGGAGCGGATCATTTGTTTCAGGCTGGCGTTCAGCAATTGGGTGAGCGACGGCGAAAGTGCATAAGCCGGCGAGGCTTCAGTGACCTTGCCCCGCGCATCCACCTGCACCAGCACCGACTCGACCCTGGAGATATCTGGGATGGTCGTTGTCGAGTCGGCAGGCAACTGCACTCGTGCTGCCCAGCAGCGCGATGGTCAAGAGGGACAGCAACTGCGTTCGAGTGCCCATCTCCATCCGCTTCATCCAGTGAGTGCCGCACGTTCTACGTCGCATCCTGGACCGGGTCAGGTGCGGCAGGTATTTGTGGAAGCGCGACATTGGTGGGGGCTGAGAGATTTTCCCTCGCAAATTTGCAAGGACCCTCTCGATGAAAATGAGCTTGGGCAACTGCTGAAGTGGATACGGAATATCGTTGACCGACTCGATATCCAGTGGTGATCCTTCACGCTAGGGTGTTCTTCCGCTTCCGCGGTTTCCGTTCGGAGGCTACGAGCAACTGCTGCAGGTAGGCGATGCCTTCCTCCTCGGGAAAGAACGCCACCACGTCGGCCACGCTGAGCTGGTGCCGTTCGCGCAGAGCGAGGAACTCCTCGCGGGCGCGGGCGACGCGTGCGGCTTCGGCGGCTTTCTTGCCCAGGGGCTTGGGTTTCGGTTCGGGTTTGGTCTGTCTGGGCTCGGGCTTGGTCTGGTCGAGTGCGGCAAGCTCGGCTTGGAACTGGCGGAAATCGTAGGACTTGGAACTCATGGCTCGGATGCGGTTCGGGGGCGAAACCATTCTCGCATGCCTGCAGTGCGGCGCAGCAGGCTTCCGGCTGCTGGCCGGATCGCGTCTAATGCGGCGCTGGTTCATGCGGAACGTCCGCGATGAGTGCGTTGCTGCTGCTGTTCGTTTGCCTGGTGCTGGGCGTGCTGGTGCGCCGTTATGCGCAACCGCCGGCCGGCATCGTGCACGGGCTGAACTGGTGGGTGCTCAACATCGCGCTGCCGGCGCTGGTGCTGGAGCTGATCCCACGGCTGACGTTCGACACCGGGCTGTGGTTTCCGGTAGCGGCGATGTGGCTGGTGTTTTTCGGCGCCTGGCTGCTGTTCGCCTGGCTGGGGCCGCGGCTGGGTTGGTCGCGCGGGCGCATCGGCGCCCTGATCCTGGTGTGCGGTCTGGGCAACACCTCGTTCATGGGCTACCCGATGCTGCAGGCGCTGCACGGGCAGGCGGGACTTGCGCTGGCCGTGGTGGCCGATCAGCTCGGCTGCTTTCCGCTGCTGGCCTCGGCGGGCATCGTGGTGGCCTGCCTGTATGCCGGGCGCACGCCAGACCCGAGCCAGATCGTGCGTCGTATCGTCACGTTCCCCGCCTTCATCGCGCTGATGGCCGGTATCGCTGCCGGCTTGCTGGGTGGCTGGCCTGCCGTGTTCGATGGCGTGTTCAAGCCGTTGGGAGACACGCTGACACCGCTGGCGCTGTTCTCGGTGGGACTGCAGTTCCGCCTGCAGGCGGGTGAAGGCCAGCTTGGCGCGGCGGCCAGCGGGCTGGGTTGGAAGCTGCTGCTGGCGCCAGGGCTGTGCTGGGCGCTGGGTGCTCTGGCCGGCGCGAGCGGGCTGGGGCTGACCGTGGGCGTGCTGCAGGCCGCGATGGCACCGATGGTGTCGGCCACCATCCTCGCCGACGAGTACGAGCTGGACCCGGAGCTGGCGAACACCGTGCTCGGCGCCGGCACCGTGCTGTCGCTGCTGACGGTGCCGCTGATGAATCTGTGGTTGCCGGCTGGTTAGCCGGCGGAATGCAGCCGTGGCAGATGCCAACCCCACAGCACCGCGCCCATGCGCAGGCCGAGGATGACCAGCACGCCAGTGGCGATCGCCCAGGATGACCGCAGGCCGACCGCCTTCAGCAGCAGATAGACCACGATGCCGGCGATGGCCGCGCTGGCATAGATGTCCTGGCGGAAGATCAGCGGCACCTGCACGCTCATCATGTCGCGCAGCATGCCGCCGGCGGCGCCGGTCATGGTGCCCATCAGCACCACGACGATGGGTGGATGCCCGCCGGCCTCGGCCACCTGCGCGCCGCTGATGGCAAACAACGCCAGACCCAGCGCATCGGCCGCCAGCAAGGCGTGGCTCAAGGGAGGCAGGTAGGCGCTCCAGAGCATGGAGAGCAGGGCAGCCGCCAGGATCACCACGAGATAACGCGCGTCGCGTATCCAGAAGATCGGGTGGCGGTTCAGCAGCAGGTCGCGCAGCGTGCCGCCGCCGATCGCCGTGATCGCAGCCAGTGCCAGCCCTCCGAGCAGATCCATGCCGGTGCGCGCGGCGGTCAGCGCGCCGCTGATCGCGAACACGGCGACGCCGACCAGGTCGAGCAGATAGAGCAGCACGCGTGGAGTCCGGCTGTCGGTCATGACGAGGCCCTGCGGAAATCGGGGCGATAATGCCATCGATGAAAGTCCCGTACACCGACCATCCGACCGAAGTGCGCGCCGACGCGTGGTTGTGGGCCGCGCGCTTCTTCAAGACGCGCAGCCTCGCCAAGCAGGCGATCGACGGCGGCAAGATCGATGTCAACGGCGGCGGCTGCAAGCCGGCCAGGCTGCTGCATGTGGGCGATGTGCTGCGTATCGGTCGCGGCGAGGAGCGGCTGGAAGTGGAGGTGCAGGCATTGTCGGACCGGCGCGGGCCGGCCAGCGTGGCGCAGGGCCTGTACCGCGAGAGCGAGGCCAGCCGGCTGGCGCGCGAGACGCAACGTGCGCAGCGCCGTCTGCTGGGCATGCAGGCACCGCCGCGGCGTCCGGACAAGCATGAGCGCAGGGAGTTGCGACGCCTGAAGGACGGCCGTGCCTGAAAGACAGCCCGGAAAGATGGGCTTGAGCAGTGCATCGCAGATTGCGCCGCCGTTCTGGCGCAGCATGCGCAGCCATGGAGGGTCGCGCCTGCTTCGCGATCCGTACCGGACGGGACGACGGGGAGTCGCGCAATGAACGGCATGGGATTCATCAAGCGGCTGCTGGGCGGCACCGACGCATCGACCGGGCGGGCGGAGCCGCGGCGGCAGGCGCCGCGAGGCACGCGCATGCTGGTGGTGGACGATTCGCCCACGATCTGCGCGGTGCTGGGCCGCATGCTGGAGCAGGACGCCTACGCGGTGCAGAAAGCCGGCGACGGAGAACGTGCGCTGGAGCTGGCGAAGGCCGAACTGCCCGAACTGATCTTCCTCGATATCGTGCTGCCTGGCATCAACGGCTTCGCGGTCCTGCGCGCATTGCGCCACGACCCGCTCACCGCACACATCCCGATCGTGATGATCAGCGGCAATCCGCAGGCTACCGAGCAGTTCTACGTGCAGCGTTTCGGCGCCGACGATTTCATCAGGAAACCGTTCGGCCGCGTCGACGTGCATGCCAGTATCGAGACGCTGGTGCGTGCGGGGCGGCTGGGCGCCCGTCCACTCGAATTGCCTCAGCCGGCGACGACGGGAGCCGCCGCCATACCCGGTGTGGCACCGGGCATGGCAGCCTGAAGCGCGTCATCCACGATCGCGCGGACTCCGTTCAGGGCTTGAGCCCCAGCGCCTTGGCCACGCCTTCGCCATAGGCCTTGTCGGCCTTGCTGCAGTGTTCGACGTGGCGACGCTGGATTTCTTCCGGCACGCCCTGCATGGCCCGCGCGGTATTCTCGAACAATGCCTTCTTCTGTTTCGCGCTCATCAGCCGGAACAAGGCGCCGGGTTGCGAGTAATAGTCCTCGTCCACGCGGTGGTTCCAATGATCGGCGGTGCCTTCCAGCGACAGCGGCGGCTCGCGGAAATCCGGTTGCTCCTGCCATTCGCCGTAGCTGTTCGGCTCGTAGGCCAGCGTGCTGCCGTGGTTGCCGTCCACCCGCATCGCGCCGTCGCGGTGGAAGCTGTGGTACGGGCAGCGTGGGCGGTTCACCGGGATCTGGTGCAGGTTTACACCGAGGCGGTAACGTTGCGCGTCGCCGTAGGAGAACAGCCGTGCCTGCAGCATCTTGTCCGGCGAGAAGCCGATGCCGGGCACCACCTGGGCCGGGTTGAACGCGCTCTGCTCGACGTCGGCGAAGAAGTTCTCCGGATTCCGGTTGAGCTCCCACACGCCCACCTCGATCAGCGGGTAGTCCTTGTGCGGCCATACCTTGGTGAGGTCGAACGGGTGGTAAGGCACCTTGGCGGCGTCCTGCTCCGGCATGATCTGCACGCACAGCTTCCACTTCGGGAAGTCGCCGCGCTCGATCGCCTCGTACAGGTCGCGCTGGTGGCTTTCGCGATCCTTGCCGATCAGCTTCTCGGCCTCTGCGTCGGTGAGGTTCCTGATGCCCTGCTGGCAGACGTGGTGGAACTTCACCCAGTAGCGCTCGTTCTTCGCGTTGATGAAGCTGAAGGTATGCGAGCCGAAGCCGTGCATGTGGCGGTAGCTGGCGGGGATGCCGCGTTCGCTCATCACGATGGTGACCTGGTGCAGCGCCTCGGGCAGCGAGGTCCAGAAATCCCAGTTGTTCTGCGCGCTGCGCATATTGGTGCGCGGGTCGCGCTTCACCGCGTGGTTGAGGTCGGGGAACTTCAGCGGGTCGCGGAAGAAGAACACCGGCGTGTTGTTGCCGACCAGGTCCCAGTTGCCTTCCTCGGTGTAGAACTTCAGCGCGAAGCCGCGGATGTCGCGCTCGGCATCGGCCGCCCCGCGTTCGCCGGCCACGGTGGTGAAGCGGGCGAACAGCTCGGTCTTCTTGCCGATCTTGGAGAAGATCTTCGCCCGGGTGTATTTCGTGATGTCCTTCGTCACGGTGAAGGTGCCGAAGGCGCCAGAACCCTTGGCGTGCATGCGCCGCTCGGGAATCACCTCGCGGTCGAAGTGGGCCAGCTTCTCCAGCAGCCACACGTCCTGCAGCAGGGCAGGGCCGCGCGGGCCGGCGGTGAGGATGTTCTGGTTGTCCGGCACCGGTGCGCCAGCGACGGTGGTGAGGCGGGGCTTCGCGGCTTTTCCGGGTTTGCTCGACTTGGCCATGGCTGCATCCTCGTTCGGGGGAAGCTGCAGGGTAGGCTCAATCGTTTCGGACGGGAATTCGAAGATTTCGATTCGCCCGATAGTTTCCGGCTATCCGTCGCCCTCACTGCGCCATGCGTCGCGTGTGGTGCAATTGCCACACGTACAACGGCAGCCCCAGCGCCAGCAGGACGAAGTTCCAGTAAGCCGCATCCGCGCCGGCACCGATCACGGCCCACATGGAAAACGCGAACGCCGCGCAGGCGAGGATCGGGTCGCGCAGCGGTACCGGGCGGCCGCTGCGGTACGCCAGCACGATGTCGGCCATCGTGCAGAACAGGTAGGCCACCACGTTGCTCAAGGTCGGCAGCAGCAGGATGAAGGTGAACATCGCCACCATGCCATGGCTGTAGTTGGTCAGCACGATCAGGCTGGCGAACACTGCTGCGACCAGCAGGGCTGCTACCGGCGTCGATTGTGCGGACTCGCGTGCGAGGAACCGCGGGAACAGACCGTCCCGTGCCACCGCTTGCGGGAACTGACCGCTGATCAGGATCCAGCCGTTCAACGCGCCGAAGCAGGAGATCGCTGCGGCGCCCGCGATGAGCCAACTCGCCCACGAGCCCCACAGCAGGCGTCCCGCGTCCACGAATGGCGCCTGCGAATTCGCCAGTTCGGAGGCGGGCAGCAATCCCATCACCGCGGTGGTGCAGGCGACATAGACCGCCGCCGCGATGATGGTGCCGGCCAGCGTGGCGCGCGGGATGGTCTTTTCGGGATCGCGCACGTGCCCGGCGGGAATCGAGGCGCATTCCACGCCAATGAAGGCGAACAGGGTCGCCGCGACGCAGATGTTGACCGCGTTCCACGGCGAACCGGCGTGCGGGCCCGGCGCCAGCAGGTGCGGGTCGAAACGGGTGAAGCCGAACAGCGCCAGCGCCAGCAGCGGCAGCAGCTTCAATACCGTGGTCAGCACCTGCAGCACGCCTGCGCTGCGCACGCCCGCGATGTTCACGGCGGTCAGCGCCCAGATGGCAGTCAGTGCGCTCAGTGCGCCGAACAGCGGATGGCTGGCGATCACCGGGAAGAGCGCGGACAGGTAACTGGTGACGGCGACGGCCACCGCCGCGTTGCCGCTGACCAGCGCGACCCAGTACATCCACGCCACCAGGAAGCCCACGCAGTCGCCGAAGGCCTCGCGGCTGTACGCATACGGGCCGCCCGCGCGCGGTGCGCGCCTGGCCAGGCGATAGAACACGCCTGCCAGCAGCAGCGCGCCCGTCGCACTGACCAGCCAGCCGATCAGGCTGTAGCCGCCGTAAGGCGCCAGCGATGCGGGCAGCAGGAACACCCCTGAACCGATCATGTTGCCCAGCACCAGCGCCGTCGCGGTGACCAGGCCGATCTGGCCTTTCGATGTATTCATGCAGTGGCTCTCGCGGCGCCGGTGGACGGCTGCGCGATGTTTGCACGGGAGGTCGGTGTTCGCCACGTTCCCGCCCGGATTCCACCAGGCAGGAGCGGCCTGCGAGGGTTGGAATGCGGCTCAGTCGATCAGTTCGTGCGCCATGGTGCGGGTCGCCGCACGTATTTCCTCGCGGAAGGTGTCGTCCTCGATGGTACGCGCCAGCACCATGCCGCCCACGCACAGCGCGGCGAGGGCGAGTCCGCGTCGGCGTGCGGTCTGCGTGCCGGCAGGCGCGCCGGCACTCTGCGCGAGCATGCCGGCCATGCGTTCCAGCAGTCCGCGATAGGCATGTTTGACGCCGGGGCTGGCGCGCGCCACGTCGGAAGGCAGGGCGATCATCGGGCAGTGGCCATCGATGTCGTCCAGGTGCTCGCGGGAGAGATAGACATCGACCATCTGGCGGGCGAACGCCGCGCCGCGGCGCCCCGGGTCGAAGTCCAGCTGCGGCCAGCGATCGACCGGATTGAAGTCCTGGTAAGCCGCCACGGCTTCCACGAACAGTTCTTCCTTGGTCCGGAAGTGGTTGTAGAAGCCACCCCGGGTGAGTCTGGCGCTGGCCATGATCTCGTCGATCGAGACCTCGGTAAAGCCCTTGCGGTTGAACAGCACGCGGGCGCACTCGACGATGCGTTCGCGGGTCCGCTGCTTGTGTTCGGCGCTGTACGGCATGGCGGTTTCCTTAGAGCCTGTTCAATATCTCCGCGTGGCCCGCGCCGGGAGCTGTTTGCGCGCAGGCTAAGGAAGAACGAAGAAGTGGATGTCCGTCCACGACTGAGTGATGACGCCGGCATGTGGGCAAACAGACCCGGCCCTTCGGGTTGCCTTGCCGTGGCCGCCATGCGGCAGCGCGCGGCTTGGCCTGACAGCCAGTCAGGCGCTGCGCCACGCACTATCACCTGGCGGCCACGGCAAGGCAACGCGGGCTACGTGGAGATATTGAACAGGCTCTCAGTACCGGCACAGCGTAGCGCCGATGCTGAATATGTTCTTGAACATATATAGATGCGGCGCAGACTGGGGTCCTCCATCACCGAGGAGCGCCCCATGAAGCTGTACTACGCCGAGACCTTCAATCCCCGCAAAGCCTGCGCGGTGGCGAAATACCTCGAAGCGCCGGTCGATTTCGTGCGCGTCGACCTTGCGCACGGCGAGCATCGGCAACCGCCGTATCTCGCGTTGAACCCGAACGGCAAGGTACCGCTGCTGGCCGACGGCGCGCTGCGCCTGTGGGAGGCCGACGCGATCATGGTGCACCTGGCGACCCGGGCCGGCTCGGAGCTGTGGCCCTCCGCACCTGCGCTGCAGGTCGAGGCGCTGCGCTGGCTGTCGTGGAACCAGGCGCATTTCTCGCGGCATGGCGGCACGCTGTACTTCGAGCACCTGATCAAGCCGATGCTGGGCATGGGTGAAGCCGATGCTGCCGCAGTGGCGGAAGCTGAAAAATTCTTCCGATATTTCGCAGCCGTCCTCGACGCGCACCTGGCTGCGCACGAATGGCTGGTGGGCGACCGCCTCGGCGTGGCGGATTTCGCCGTTTCCACGCCGCTGGGCTGGGCGCAGGAAGCCAGGCTGCCGCTGGAAGGTTTCGAGCATGTCGCGCGCTGGCACCGGCAGTTGCAGGCGTTGCCGGCATGGCGCGAACCGTTCCCGGGCGTGCCCGCTGCCGCCGTGGCCTGAGCCCATCCATGCAGACGAGGAGCGAGCGATGCGCAGACTCATTGCTTTCGAAATGCTGACGCTGGACGGCTGCTACGCCGGCACGGATGGCGATCTCGGCTGGGCTCGCCGGCGCGAGCGTGATGCGGAGTGGGATGCCTACGTGCAGGGCAATGCGGACAGCGGCGGGGAGCTGGTGTTCGGGCGAGTCACCTACCAGATGATGGCATCCTGGTGGCCCACGCCGGAGGCGGCGCAGCACGAGCCGCTGCTGGCCGAACGCATGAATACGCGGCCGAAGTTCGTCTGCTCGCGCACACTGCACGAAGCCACGTGGAACAACACCACCCTGCTGCGGGGCGAGGCGGCACCGCGACTGCAGGCGCTGAAGCGCGAGCCCGGCACGAATCTGGTGATTCTCGGCAGCGGCAGGCTGGTGTCCGCGCTGGCACAAGCCGGGCTGATCGACGAGTACCAGTTGGTGATCAACCCGGTCGCGCTGGGGCAGCGGGGGCGGCCGCTGTTCGGCGCCCTCGACCGCGGCATGGATCTGCGCCTCACCCAGTCGCGGCGCTTCGGCAACGGCAACATGCTGCTCTGTTACGAACCGCGGGAACGTGCCGCCGGGCCTTGAGGCCACCCTTCCCGGCCCCCTGCTTGCGCCCGCCCGCGCCGGCACGGAAACTGCGTCGACGCGGGCGTCTTCGCCGGCGAAGGGGGCAGGGGATGGCCGGTTTCGGATTGTTGAAGCGGCTGGTGGGCGGCGGCGAACGCCGCCACAGCGAGCCGCGCGTGCGCGCGCCGGTGGCCACCCGGGTGTTGGTGGTGGACGACTCGGCGACGATCCGTGCCGTGCTCGGCAAGATGCTGAGCCAGGACGGCTACGAGGTCCTCAGGGCCGCCGATGGCGAAAGCGCGCTGGAGCTGGTGCGCAACGAGTCCCCGCACCTGGTCTTCCTCGACATCGTGTTGCCCGGCGTTTCCGGTTTCGAGGTGCTGCGCACCCTGCGGCGCGAGCCGGTCACGCAGCTCATCCCCATCGTGATGATCAGCGGCAACGTGCAGGCCACCGAGCAGTTCTACGTGCAGCGCTACGGCGCCGACGATTTCATGAAGAAGCCGTTCGGGCGCGGCGAGGTGTTCGAACGGATTCGCCAGCTGGTGCTGTCGGGTCGCCTGCCGGCGCGCGCACCGGTCGAGCAGCCGTTGCCGCCGGCCGGGGTGAGCCAGGCCGAGTGGGATGCCATCCCGGATATCGCGATGCCCGACGAGCCCCACGGCTCGCACGAGTTGCCGCCGCAGCCGGAGGAACCGCCGGTTGTGGGCTGAGGGGAGGCTCAGCGCAAACCCTTCAGCCGGTACAGCGCCTCCAGCGCCTCGCGCGGCGACAGCGCGTCGGGATCGATGTCATCCAGCGCGTGCTCCGCGGCCGACGGGGCGGCCGGTGCGAACAGCCCCAGCTGGGGCGATGCATCGGCGACGGGCGCGGTCGCGCCGGCATGCGCGTGCATGCCGCGCTCAAGCTCGGCCAGCGTGCGCCGCGCGTCGGCGATCACCGCCTTGGGCAGGCCGGCCAGCGCCGCCACCTGCAGGCCGAAGCTGCGGTTGGCCGGGCCGTCCTTCACCGCATGCATGAACACCAGTTGCTCGCCGTACTCCACGGCGTCGAGGTGCACATTGGCGATGCCGGGGTACTCGCCTGCGAGTTCGGTCAGCTCGAAGTAATGAGTGGCGAACAGGGTGAAGGCGCGGCTCGCCGTAGCCAGGTGCACGGCCGCGGCGCGTGCCAGCGCCAGGCCGTCGTAGGTGCTGGTGCCGCGGCCCACCTCGTCCATCAGTACCAGGCTGTGCTCGGTGGCGTTGTGCAGGATGTTGGCGGTCTCGCTCATTTCCACCATGAAGGTGGACTGGCCGCGCGAGAGGTCGTCGCCCGCGCCGATGCGGGTGAATATGCGATCCACCGGACCGATGCGCGCACGCGATGCCGGCACGTAGCTGCCGATGTGGGCGAGCAGCACGATCAGCGCGTTCTGCCGCATGTAGGTGCTCTTGCCGCCCATGTTGGGGCCGGTGATGACCAGCATGCGGCGGGCGTCGCCGAGTTGCAGGTCGTTCGGTTCGAACGGCTCCTCGCGCACCTTCTCCACCACCGGGTGGCGGCCGCGCTCGATGGCGACGCCGGGTTCGTCGACGAGTTCCGGCGCGTTCCAGTCCAGCGTCCCGGCGCGTTCGGCGAGGGTGGCGAGCACGTCCAGTTCGGCCATGGCGGCAGCGGCCCGCTTCAGCGGCTCCAGCCGTTCGATCAGCGTATCGAGCAGTGCCTCGTACAGCGCGCGCTCGCGCATCAGCGAACGCTCCTTGGCCGACAGCACCTTGTCCTCGAACTGCTTGAGCTCCTCGGTGATGTAGCGCTCAGCGTTCTTGGTGGTCTGGCGGCGCGTGTAGTGCGTGGGCGCCTTGTCCGACTGCGCCTTGCTGATCTCGATGTAGTAGCCGTGCACGCGGTTGTAGCCCACCTTGAGCGTGGGGATGCCGCTGGCGGCTTTCTCGCGTTCCTCCAGTTCCACCAGGTACTGGTCGGCGTGGGTGGAGAGCCGGCGCAATTCGTCGAGCTCGGCGTCATAGCCGTCGTTGATGACGCCGCCGTCGCGCTGCAGTACGGGTGGTTGTTCGACGATGGCGTGCTGGAGCAACGCGGCTGTTTCGGCGTGATCGCCGATGCGCTCCGCTAGATGGCCCAGCAAGGGGGAGGCTTCTCGAAAAGTGCGGCCAAGGATGGCCGCTTTCTGATCTTCGCGATCAGGGATGATCGCACCAGCCACTCCCGCTTCCTGATCTTCGCGCTCATGGATGAGCGCACTGATTACGGGCGCCGCGAGAAGGCCATCGCGCAAGGTGGAAAGGTCGCGTGGCCGCGCCGAGCGCAGCGCCACGCGGGCGAGGATGCGTTCCAGATCACCGATACCGCGCAGTTTCTCGTGCAACGCTTCGTATTGGCGGTTGTCGATCAACGCGCCGATGGCCTGGTGGCGCGCACGAAGAACCTCGCGCGAGCGCAGCGGGCGATTAAGCCAGCGCCGCATCAGGCGCGCGCCCATCGGCGTCACGGTTTCGTCCAGCACGCCGAGCAGGGTGTGTTCGGTGCGGCCGCTGGGGTGGGTGTCCAGTTCGAGGTTGCGGCGGGTAGCGGCATCCAGCGCGATGGTTTCGCTGGCCGATTCCACCGCCATGCCGGACAGATGCGGCAGCGCGCTCTTCTGGGTTTCCTCGACGTAGCCGAGCAGGCAGCCGGCCGCGCCGATGGCCAACGGCAGCTTGTCCACGCCGAAACCGGCAAGATCGCGCGTGCCGAAGAAACGGTTGAGCTCCCGCCGCGCCGCATCGGTTTCGAAATGCCACGGCGGGCGTTTGCGCAGGCCGGGCAGGGCGGCGACCAGCTTCGGCCAGGCCACGCTCTCGTCCACCAGCGTCTCGGCGGGTTGCAGGCGTGCGAGCTCCGCCGCCAGTGCCTCGGCGTGCGGCACTTCGCTGAGCAGGAAGCGGCCGCTGGAAAGATCCACCCAAGCCAGGCCGTAGCCGTCCTTCGCACCGGCGGCAATGGCCAGCAGCAGGTTGTCGCGGCGCTCCTCCAGCAGCGCGGCGTCGGTCACCGTGCCCGGCGTGACCACGCGCACCACCTTGCGCTCGACGATGCCCTTGGCCAGTGCCGGATCGCCGATCTGCTCGCAGATCGCCACCGACTCGCCCAGCCGCACCAGTTTCGCCAGGTAATTCTCCACCGCGTGGTAAGGCACGCCAGCCATCGGAATCGGCGCACCGGCCGACTGCCCGCGCTGGGTCAGCGTGATGTCGAGCAGCCGCGCCGCCTTGCGTGCATCGTCGTAGAACAGCTCGTAGAAATCGCCCATGCGAAAGAACAGCAGCACGTCCGGGTGCGCCGCCTTGGCGGTGAGGTACTGGCGCATCAAAGGCGTGTGCAGGGAGAGATCGTCTTGGCTCATGAATGCGGTGGCATGGGTGGATCGGGGCGGCCGGTCCGCGTTAACGTGCCGGTCTCAAGATTGGGAGTCTCGCATGGAGTCGTCGTCCGTTCCTACCGATACCGAATTGCACGCGCTGGCGCAGGCGGTGGCGGAGGAGACGCTGCGCCAGCGCCTGATGCTGGTCACTGCCGAGTCCTGCACTGGCGGCTGGATCGCCAAGACGCTCACCGACCTTCCTGGCAGCTCCGCCTGGTTCGATGCCGGCGTGGTCACCTACAGCTACGAGGCCAAGCAGGCGCTACTCGGCGTGGATCCGCGCACGCTGGAACACGTTGGCGCGGTGAGCGAGGAAACCGCGCTGGAAATGGTTTCTGGCGCCCTGGCCCGCTTCGGCGCGGGCGTCGCGGTGGCGGTCACCGGTATCGCCGGCCCCAGCGGCGGCACGCCGGACAAGCCGGTGGGTACGGTATGGATCGCCTGGAAGCGCCGCGGTGGCTACGCCCATGCGCAACTGTTCCATTTCGCCGGCGGTCGCGAGGCGGTGCGTCGGCAGACCGTGGCCATGGCGCTCGCCGGATTGCGGAAAACCCTGACGGAATGAAGCGCCATGGGCCGTCTGGCGGGCTTGACCGGTGTGGGATACTCAGTGATCGCAGCCCGTGAGACGCGATCCGGGCATGATGCGCTCCATTCACAGCCCAACCGGAACCAAGACGATGGATGACAACAAGCGCAAGGCGCTCGCCTCCGCCCTCGGCCAGATCGAAAAGCAGTTCGGCAAGGGTGCCGTGATGCGCATGGGCGACCGCGTCAACGAGGCGATCGAGACGGTCTCCACGGGTTCGCTGGGGCTGGACATCGCGCTCGGCGTCGGCGGCCTGCCGCGTGGCCGCGTGGTCGAGATCTACGGCCCGGAGTCGTCCGGCAAGACCACCATGACCCTGCAGGCGATCGCCAACTGCCAGCGCGCCGGCGGTACCGCCGCGTTCGTCGATGCCGAACACGCGCTCGATCCCACCTATGCGGAAAAGCTCGGCGTCAACGTCGACGATCTGCTGGTCTCGCAGCCGGACACCGGCGAGCAGGCGCTGGAAATCGCCGACATGCTGGTACGCTCCGGTGCGGTGGACATGGTGGTGGTCGACTCGGTGGCCGCGCTGACGCCGAAGGCGGAAATCGAAGGCGAGATGGGCGATTCCCACGTCGGCCTGCACGCCCGCCTGATGAGCCAGGCGCTGCGCAAGCTCACCGCCAACATCAAGAAGTCGAACTGCCTGGTGATCTTCATCAACCAGATCCGCATGAAGATCGGCGTGATGTTCGGCAGCCCCGAGACCACCACCGGCGGCAATGCGCTGAAGTTCTATGCTTCGGTGCGCCTGGACATCCGCCGCATCGGCGCGGTGAAGAAGGGCGAGGAAGTGATCGGCTCGGAAACCCGCGTCAAGGTGGTCAAGAACAAGGTGGCGCCGCCGTTCCGCCAGGCCGAGTTCGAGATCCTCTACGGCGAGGGCACCTCGCGCGAAGGCGAGATCATCGAGCTGGGCGTGGCGCAGAACCTGATCGACAAGTCCGGCGCCTGGTACAGCTACAAGGGCGACCGCATCGGCCAGGGCAAGGAAAACGTGCGCCAGTTCCTGCGCGACAATCCCGCCATCGCCAACGAGATCGACGCCGAACTGCGTGCACGCCTGCTGGTGGGCGGCAGCGGCAAGGCCACCTCGGCTTCCGAGGAAGCGCTGGAAGAGGCTTGATAGCTCGCTGCTCCGCTTCCGTCCCCGTGCACAGGGGCGGAAGCGGAGCAGGGTCTTTGCATGAAACGCCGCGATGGTGATTCCGACAAACCCCGGCCCCCCGCCTACGACAAGGCGCTGGGGCTTTTGGCGCGCCGCGAACAATCCCGGCGCGAGCTTCGCCGCAAACTCGACCAGGGCGGCTACGCCAGCGACGAATCCGACGCTGCGCTGAGCCGGCTGGCCGACCAGCACTACCAGGACGACGAACGCTTCGCCGGAGTGCTGCTGCGCAACCGCGCCAGCCAGGGCTACGGTCCCTTGCGCATCCGCATGGAACTGAAAACCCACGGCCTGTCCGACGCCACCATCCGCCGCCTGCTCGACGAGTCCGGGGTGGACTGGAACGCCAATGCCGCCGCCCAGCTGCGCCGCCATTACGGCGGCAAGGCCGCCGCGGATCGCGCCGAGCAGGGCAAACGGGCACAATTCCTCCTGCGCCGCGGCTTTGCCGCCGCCACGGTAAGATACGCAACCCACGCCGAAGTGGACGAGGCCGACGAGGAAACTTGATCGCGGCGGCGCCATGGCGTGCTCTTTTCGCAGCCATCGCCGCCACGCATGAAAACCGCCGACATCCGTTCGACCTTCCTCGACTTCTTCCGCGCGAAGGGCCACACCATCGTGCCGTCCGCTTCGCTGGTACCGGCCAGCGACCCGACCCTGCTGTTCACCAACTCGGGCATGGTGCCGTTCAAGAACGTGTTCCTGGGCAGCGAGAAGCTGCCCTACGTGCGCGCCGCCGACGTGCAGCGCTGCCTGCGCGCCGGCGGCAAGCACAACGACCTCGACCAGGTGGGCTACACCGCGCGCCACCATACCTTCTTCGAGATGCTGGGCAACTGGTCGTTCGGCGACTACTTCAAGCGCGAGGCGATCAGCTGGGCGTGGGAGCTGCTCACCGGCGTGTTCAAGCTGCCGGCCGACAAGCTGTGGGTCACCGTCTACCACACCGACGACGAGGCCTACGACATCTGGCACAAGCAGGTCGGCGTGCCGTCCGAGCGCATCGTGCGCATCGGCGACAACAAGGGCGCGCCGTTCGCCTCCGACAACTTCTGGCAGATGGCCGACACCGGCCCCTGCGGCCCCTGCACCGAGATCTTCTACGACCACGGTGCGGACGTGGCCGGCGGGCCGCCCGGCTCGCCCGACGAGGACGGCGACCGCTACATCGAGATCTGGAACCTGGTGTTCATGCAGTTCGACCGCGCGCCCGACGGCACGCTGTCGCCGCTGCCCGCGCCCTGCGTGGACACCGGCATGGGCCTGGAGCGCCTCGCCGCCGTGCTGCAGCACGTGCATTCCAACTACGAGATCGACCTGTTCCAGCACCTCATCAAGGTGGCCGCGGAACTCACCGCCACGAAGGATCTGGCCAACCAGTCGCTGCGCGTGATCGCCGACCATGTGCGTGCCTGCAGCTTCCTGATCGTCGACGGCGTGTTGCCGTCGAACGAAGGCCGCGGCTACGTGCTGCGCCGGATCATCCGCCGCGCGCTGCGCCATGGCTGGATGCTGGGCGTGCGCGGCGACTTCTTCTGGAAGATGGTGGCACCGCTGGTCGAGGAGATGGGTGAAGCCTATCCGGAGCTGAAGGCCAGGCAGGCTTTCGTAGAAGACGCGCTGCGCACCGAGGAGCAGCGTTTCGGCGAGACGCTGGAGCACGGCATGCGCGTGTTCGACGAGGTGGCCGGCAAGTCCGGCAAGACCATCGCTGGCGAGGATGCGTTCCGCCTTTACGACACCTACGGCTTCCCGGTCGATCTCACCGCCGACATCGCGCGCGAACGCGGCCTTGCCGTGGACATGGCCGGCTTCGAGCAGGCCATGAACGAACAGCGCGAGCGCGCCCGCGCCGCCGGCAAGTTCGAGGCCAAGGGCCAGATGCCGGCGGAACTCGCCAGCCAGCTCGCGCCCACCGCCTTCCTCGGTTACGAGGCGCTCGCGGCACAGGGCTGCAAGGTGCTGGGCATCGTGCGCGACAGCCGCGAAGTCAAGCAGTTGGCCGAGGGCGAGCGGGGCTACGTGATCCTCGATCGCACGCCGTTCTACGCCGAGTCTGGCGGCCAGGTGGGCGACACCGGCGCACTGTCGAACGGCGCGGGTCGCTTCGAGGTGGCCGACACGTTGAAGATGGGCGGCGTGCTCTTCGGTCACGCCGGTGCCTGGCATGGTGCCGAGCCGCTCAAGACGGGCGACGTGGTGGATGCGCAGGTCGATGCCGCGCGCCGCCAGGCCATCGTGCTCAACCATTCCGCCACCCATCTGCTGCATGCCGCGTTGCGCAAGGTGCTCGGCACCCACGTCACCCAGAAGGGTTCGCTGGTGGCGCCCGACCGTCTGCGCTTCGATTTCGCGCACCACAAGCCGTTGAGCCGCGAAGAGCTGGCTGAGGTGGAGGCGCTGGTCAATGCGGAGGTGCGCCGCAACGCGGCGGCCGAGGTACGCCAGATGGCCTACGACGACGCTATCGCCTTCGGCGCGATGGCGCTGTTCGGCGAGAAGTACGGCGACGAAGTGCGCGTGCTGAAGATGGGTGAATTCTCCACCGAGCTGTGCGGCGGCACCCACGTGGGCCGCACTGGCGACATCGGACTGTTCAAGATCGCCAGCGAAGCGGGCGTGGCTTCCGGCGTGCGTCGCATCGAGGCAGTCACCGGTGTCGGCGCGCTGGCTTTCGTGGCCGATGAGGAGCGTCGCCTCGGCGAGCTGTCGCAGCTTCTTTCCAGCAATGGCGACGACGCCATCGACAAGCTTCGCCAGCTGTTCGACAGGCAGAAGAAGCTGGAGCGCGAGCTGGAATCGCTGCGTGCCAAGGCTGCCGGTTCCGCCACTGCCGAACTGGCGGGCGGCGCACACGACGTCGACGGCATCAAGGTGGTGGCCGCGCGCCTGGAAGGGCTGGATGCCAAGGCTTTGCGCGACAGCGTGGACCAGCTCAAGCAGCAACTCGGCGACTGCGTGATCCTGCTGGCCGGCGCGGCGGATGGCCGTGTCTCGCTGATCGCCGGCGTGCACGGCCGTGCGCTGGGGCGTATCAAGGCCGGCGACGTGGTCTCGCACGTGGCAAAGCAGATCGATGGCAAGGGCGGCGGCCGACCCGACATGGCACAGGGCGGCGGCGTGGATGCGCCCGAGCTGTCAACGATATTGGCGGGTCTGCCGTTGTGGGCTTCCGGCCAGCTGTCAATCTGAGGCTTTGCATAGGCCGCTATCCCTGCCAGAGGTCATGCCCGAGCGCATTGCACCGGTGGTGGATGCTCGCTAGTATCATTCGAATACCGTGGGCACCGGCTGCGCGCAACCAGCCAACTGGTTGTCGCGGCAGGTATCAGATGGAGAGCCGGGAAGGCGGTAGGGCCTTCGACGGATCAATCGTCGAACTGCGGTGATGGAGGCTCAGGGGTGAGGCGCCATCGCCGGCAGGTCTGGAACCAGGAATTAATGGAGTAGTAACCATGTTGATTCTGACCCGCAGGGTTGGTGAAACCCTGATGATCGGCGACGAGGTGACCGTCACCGTTCTGGGCGTGAAAGGCAATCAGGTGCGCATCGGCATCAATGCGCCGAAGAACGTCGCCGTGCATCGCGAAGAGATCTACCAGCGGATCAAGGGCGAGCACGAATCGGGCGGCGGTCCCGCCCCCGGCGGCGACGAACACTGATCGCGGCATCCGGGCTTTACCTCAAGCCAGTCGACGGTTATCCTTGCCGACCCTGCCGCAGTACCAAAAATCCGGAGAGATGCCCGAGTGGCCGAAGGGGCTCCCCTGCTAAGGGAGTATAGGGTCAAAAGCCTTATCGAGGGTTCGAATCCCTCTCTCTCCGCCAGTACAGCTAAGCCCCTGTTTTTACAGGGGTTTTTGCTTTTCTGAGGAAGGGTTTGTCGCTCCACATATCGCTCCACAGCGAGCCGATATGCGCATCCCCAACTATCTGCGGTTGGCACCCTCAGGCATCTGGCACTTCCGGCAACGACTGTCTTCGCATCAGGTACGCAAGACAGGTAAGCACGAGGTCACTCGAAGCCTTGGTACCCGTGACCTGCTGACCGCGCAGCGGCGTGCGCTTGATCTCGTCCAGGCGTATGCTCAAACCCTCACAGTCAGGGGGCTGAGTGTGTTTGTAGCTAGGGATGGTGTTCTTTCGGCTGACGAAATCGCCAGGGCGATTGCTCTGGGGTACAAGGTCATCCGTCACCCGGATGGCACCGTCGAAGTCGAGGCTTCTGGTAAGGAAGACCACGGCTTTGCCATGGATGCGCTTGAACGCATCGGGCCACTCGACCAAGAACCGTACTATCAAGAGCTCATGCGGGTTGCGAAGAAAGCTGAGTCTCAGCGGGTTCTTCCAGCTCCCGACCCTGCATCGAAGATTCCGGTCATTGCCATCGGCAAGGCTGTGACGCAGTGGCTTGCTGAGATCAAGTCTTCGACTCGCCCCAAGACCTTCAAGATCAAGACCACGGCTGTTGAGGGCTTCGCCAAACAGTATGGCGAGAAAAGCTCACTCAAGGATGCTGGTCGCATCGACGTGGGTAACTGGGTTCAAGCCCTTCGTGCTGGTGGTCTGCAAACACCCACCATCGTCAACAAATGTTCGTACCTGCGTGGCTTCTTCGATTGGGCCAAAGCCCGTGGGTACTATCCACCCTTTGCCAAGGATGAGAACCCTGCATCCGGCCAAGTCGTGTATGGCACCAGGGAAAAGCGAAAGCGTCGCGCCCTTGGGTTCAAGCCTTTCACCAACGAACAGATCCAGGCCTTGTATGAGGCTAAGACGATGGAAAAGGGGCTGAGTGAGTCTGCGCGGTGGGGTGCCTGGATTGGGCTATACACGGGTGCCCGTGTTGCTGAGGTTGGGCAACTGACCTTGGCTGACTTCATCGAGGTCGATGGCATCCCCTGTATCCGCATCACCGACGAAGGCGAAGGTCAGTCGGTCAAGTCCGAGGTCAGCATACGAACGATTCCAGTTCACCCGAAGCTGGTTGAGCTGGGGTTGTTGAAGCGGGTTGCTGAGCTTCGCAAGGCAGATGAGAAGCGGTTGTTCCCGAAGGTGAAGGTCGGTGGGGTCAATGGGCCTGGGAACTTGGTTGAGCAAGGCTTTCAGCCGTCATGTGGAAGCGGTGGTGGGTAGGCCAGAGAAGGGCAAGTTTGGCTTCCACAGTCTCAGGAAGACGGTGGTGCAGGGGTTACAGAGTGCTGGGGTAACCGCTGAACTTCGTGCTGCCTACGTTGGGCATGAACTCGATGATGAGCACCATGGCGCCTACAGCAGGGCGCCTACGATGAAGGAATTGCTGGATGCGGTGAAGAAGTTGGATTGGGGGAGCGATGAGGATTTCTAAAATCACTATTCGTAGTTTTCGCTCTATCGAATCGGCGGAAATTATTCCATCAGAGTTCAATGTCCTCGCGGGTCAGAATAATCACGGGAAAACAAACTTCTTCGAGGCCATTGATTGGTTTTATAGCGGTGGTGGAGACATGTCGCAGATTGCTTACAAGCATGACTCCGCCAGAGAAGTGTCAGTAGAGGTCGAATACACAGGTATACAAGATGGCATTGAAGCCGTAAAAAACGAGAAGACAAAAGAGTCCTTTCGGAAGTTTGCTGGCAAGAATGATGTCATTCGTGTGATCCGAAGGTCGTCTGATGGAGGAAAGCGACAACTATGGGATCAAGACAAGGGAGAGTGGACGAGTAAGAATTTTGCTGGCTTCGACAAAGCCTTCAACGATTGCTTGCCGCGCCTTCAGTACGTCTCAACAAAGACCAAGTTGTCGGAAGTGTCGAAATATGGAAGGAAAACACCCATTGGTGAGATGCTGTCGGGTGTCTTGACGGCCATCCTTGAGAAGAGCCCTCAGTACATACAATTTCGGGAGAAGTTCAACGAACTGTTCTCTGATGAAAAGTCTCAAGTCAAAGTTGAATTGGATGCGCTCGCTGGCAAAGTTCGCATCCATTTGGAGCAACAGTTTCCCGAGTGTACAAAGGTTGATTTCAGTGTTAGCGCTCCAGAATTTGATGAATTGCTTAAGAATTTCGAGACATCTGTTGATGATGGTGTCGAGACGACCGCCGAGGAGAAAGGTGATGGAATGCAAAGAGCGCTCATGCTTGCCATCATCAAAACATATTCCGAATACCGCCGTGATAAGGATGAGCTTGGTAAAAGCTTTCTTTTCCTGATCGATGAAGCTGAACTCCATTTGCATCCGACTGCACAAAGGCAGTTGAAGAATGCACTTGTCCAACTTGCACAAAATGGCGATCAAGTATTTATCAATACGCATTCGTCTGTTTTGGTGGCTGACAATATGCAATGCCAAACGTTATGGCGTGTTCTGAAGTCATCGGGGGAAACGGGGATTCGCTCGATAGGTGAACAGGACAAACCCGAGTTGGTCTATGAACTCCTCGGTGGTAGTCCAGCAGATTTGTTGTTCCCGAACAATTTCTTGATTGTAGAAGGGCGCTCAGAAGAGATCCTTTTGAACACAATTATCCGACGCTTCTACGCGGAGCAACCACGGATAAAAGTTGTGTTTGCAGAAGGCGACCTTGAGCGCCAGCAGAAATCGATGGATGCTATCAACATTGCTTTTACACCTCTGTATCAGACACCCGTCTATCGAGACCGCCTAGTCATCTTGTGCGACAAGCCGAACAAGAAAAGGGAAGACCATTTTAGCGAGTTCTGCAAGGCATATCCTGATTTGACCAAGAATGGGCAGTTAGTGGTTGCACCAGTAGAGGCAATCGAGGAGACCTACCCAGCGCCTTGGAAGAAGACGACAGAGGAAGTTTCCAAGATGAAGCCTCGTGAGAAAACAAACTTGGCGCAGACGGTCGGAGAAGGGATCACGAGGGATGGTTTCGAGAAGGAAATGGCCAAGACGTACGAAGCACTTATGAAGTCCTGGGAAAAATCTCATAAGTAAGAGATGTAACCCATGTCACAGAGAACTCAATAGGGGGCGAGTGATGGTTAATCAGGTATTTGAGGCTTTACTGGAAGAGAAGATAAATTCATTTGTTCGTCAATATAATGAAAATTCAAGAAGCTTATTTTTTGATGGATCAACCAAACGTCTCCGGCATGCAGGGGAGTTTGGTACTTTTAGAGAGGCTATAGTAAGAGACTTTTTAAGGTTTTTTATTCCTGGTCGTATAGACATTAGTAATGGATTCGTAATTACGTCAAAAGGTGGCGTGAGTACACAGTGCGATATCATTGCTTTTGATGCTAAAAGCACGCCCCTTATTGAGTCTGGTGAGCGGCAGAGATTTTTCCCTGTAGAAACAGTCTGCGGACTGGGAGAAGTTAAGTCAGTGATGTCTAGAGTAGATTTTATCGATGCCATTAACAAGTTGGCAAAGATAAAAATGCTACGCGAAGAAATACAATCAGCCACCATCATACGTAGAGAAAGAGATGGTTATTTTGATCCATTAAATTATGCTTATGATCAAATTCCATCGTTTTTGATATGCGAAAAGCTTGATTTTAATATCGACAATTTAGTCAATGAAGTTGGGGGCATGTATTCCAGCGACATTGCTATTAGGCATCGTCATAACTTGATACTTAGCTTAAAAGATGGAATTTTTTTGTATCTTGATGATAATAATAAATCTATGATGTTCCCAGAAATAACTGGTCGCATTCAACAAGATGGTTCAATCTCTCAAAAATGTGTGCTTAAAAATAGATTTGTGAAGCCTGATAAATCACTATTTTGCCACGTACATTTATTTTGTACTTACATGTTTCTAATGACATCAAGTGTCACAGTTTTGTATCCAGATATGGCATGCTATCTATCATTAAATGGTGGTTTGATAATAGATCAATCGTAAAAATAGGCAAATTATACTGTTTATACAAGCATCAAGTACGGATTCAATCCTTAATGTCAGATGGGCCAAGCTTTAGGTCAGTGACGAGTAAAAACCTGAAGCGTCCTCGTTGATTCGAGCCAGTTGGAAGTAGAGTTCCCCTACCGTAGGAGCTCTGCATGAAGAAGTCGAAGTTCAGCGAGGAACAGATCGTCCGGATTCTCAAGGAGGTCGAGGCCGGTGCGAAGGTGGCCGAGACGTGTCGCAAGCACGGCATCAGCGAGCCGACGTACTACGTCTGGAAGAACAAGTACGCGGGCATGGAGGTGTCACAGTTGCGACACCTGAAGGACGTCGAGGGCGAGCTGGCCCGGCTCAAGCGCATGTATGCCGACTTGGCACTGGAACACCACGCGCTGAAGGACGTCCTGTCGCGAAAAGGCTGAGCCAGACGCGGCGACTGGAGCTGAGTCTGGCGATGCAAACCGATCACGGCCTGAGTGCACGGCGCGCCGACCGCACGCTGGGCTTGTCGCGCTCGGCGCGGCACTACGTCCCACACCGGCGGGACGACACGGCACTGGTCGAGGCGATCGAGGTTCACCTGAAGGACAACCCCGGCCATGGTTTTGGCCTGCTGTTCGACCAGGCACTGCAGCCACGCGGTTTCGGCAAGACCCGCAGTTGGCGAGTCTACGTGGCCATGAGGCTCAACCTACCGCGCCGGGGCAAGCGACGCCTGCCGGATCGCATCCGCGAGCCCTTGGCGATTCCCGACCAAGCCAACCACACCTGGTCGGCCGACTTCATGGCCGATGCCCTGTGGTCGGGGCGGCGCTTCCGCACCTTCAACGTCAACGACGATTTCAACCGCGAATCGCTGCGGATCGAGATCGATACGAGTCTGCCGTCGCAACGCGTCATCCGAGCCTTGGACGAGCTGGTGGAGCTGCGTGGCGCACCCCAACGCCTGCGCCTGGACAACGGTCCGGAGTTCATCAGCGCCGCGCTGCGGCAGTGGGCCCAGCGGCACGGTGTCGAGCTGCTGCATATCCAGCTGGGCAAGCCGACTCAGAACGCCTACATCGAACGCTTCAACCGGACATTCCGAACCGAGGTCCTGGATCGCTACGTCTTCACCAGCCTGCACGAGGTCCGCCGCATGACCGAGGACTGGCGCCATCGCTACAACCACCAACGACCCCATCGCGCACTCGGCGGACTCTCGCCCGTCGCATACGCCATGGCATCATCCACCACCTCTACTTCCGGCTGACTCGGAAAAACGAGGACGCTTCAAAACCAACTGAGGTGAATCGTATGAACGCAAGCGATAGCGCTTTAACATCAATTTTTACTAATAAGATCATTGTTTGGATTCTTGCGGCGGCTTTGGTTTTTCTGTTCGCCACTTTGGCGGGATGTATCATTAGTTATAGTAGAGATGTGGCTCTTGATTATGCTTCCATTGTCCTTGCTTGCGCCTCTGCGATAGTGGCATTTTTGCCAGTATTTTTTGATAAATTTAAAGGCATTATAATAACAGCTTCAGTAATTCTTGGGGTTGCATCGGCATGTTGCTTTTTAGATAAACATGCGGAGCATCCGCTTCCAATAGTTATGGGACTTCTTTTCCTGAGCGCCCTAATGTTGGTGACGTTGATTTATGTGTCATATAGGAGGCGTGGCTTCATTGGCATGGGATATGATGCTCATTTTACTTTAATAATTTTTATAGAGATTTTGATAGTTGGATACGCATTTTCTTTTACCGGATATAACCTTAAATGTCTTTTAATAGATCCGACGGAAGTATGTAAGATTTGGTATTGGTGGTGATGTTTATTTGGAAAAAAATAATAAATAGATGGACAAAATTATAAGCATTGAAGAAGATGCCATTGCTATTAGAAGTGGCGTCGATGATGTGACTTGGTTTGTTTTTACGATATTCATATACTCACCACTTTGTTTAGAGCGCGTCTATGTGTTGTGCCAACACGTCGCGTAAAGTCAAGATCAAAACGCAAAAGAATTTAAGCCAACCCTCTTCGCGGTTTGCTTTTATTGGGTTCTCCATTCTTGACAGATCTAGATATTCTGCTTTTCTGTATTGCAGGTCATATGGATTGACCTGATCAGAAACACTAAGACGTCATGGAGGACACATATGGATATTCACGCCCACGCTCGACCTCATTTGGAAGTACACACGCGCTCAAAAGGCCACTCAGCTGTTGCCGGCGCCGCATATCGCCTTGGCCTACGTCTATATGATGAGCGTGCTGGTGTCTGGCATGACTAAGCGAGTCGAGAATCTCGGGAGCGTGTAGCGTGTGCATAGGTGTTGTCCTGTCGGTCTGGTTTGGTGGCGCAGGGCAAGTAAATCACCCTCAACCTGACGAGACGTGCTCGATTTCTATCATTGAATGGGTTGTATCGCGCACATCGAACTGAATGCCCTCGCCACAGACATGAAAAAGCCCCGCAGGCATGCCTACGAGGCTTCTCATCACTCATCCACAGCCAACCTTACTTCTTGGCGACAGCTTTCTTCTTAGCTGGAGCTTTCTTGGCAACCTTCTTAGCCGAAGCAGCCTTGGCGCCCTGGATGAGCAGGCTTTCAGCCGTCACACCACGCTTCTTCAAGGCTTCAACGAACCACAATGGACGCTTGCCACGACCAGACCAGGTCTGAGCCGCGTTGTCGGGGTTGCGGTACTTCGGAGCCACGGCAGCCTTCGGGCTCTTCCCACCCTTACCCCCACGCCTCGGGTAGACCTCATCCAAGGTCAGGCCAGAGCTTGCAAGGAGTGCATCCATCTTGGCGCGAACTTCATGGATATGAGTCTTGCGAGCAGCACCCATCTGGGCTTCGGCGCTCTTGATGAGAGCTTGGAGTTCGGCGGGGGAAAGGGCATCGAGGTTGATAGCCATGGTGATCCTTAGCTGGGTGACGGATGCTTGTTGGAATGCGCATGCTGCGGGCTCAATGTACAACAAGGAGCTGGTTCAATGGGAAGCGGTGCTAGCAGAACTTCAGCTAGCTCTATCAGGATCTTCCAACATTGCGATGACACGACTGCCTATTTCTGTTCCTCTGCCATTTACATAGATGTCAGGGGATGCTTCGTTGAGAAGTGTTTTGTGATTGGTTATCACATTCTTACTGGCTACGAGGTAAAAGACGTTCTGCCAGTAGTAAGGTGTTCCTTGTTCGAATGCGTGAGCTAGCTCCTGTCCTTGTACGAACTGTTCACTTTTCGGGTATTTGCGAATCTCGGCAATGCGAGTGAAGTAAGGTTTTGGGTCGTGATAGAACTTCAATACCTTAACGTGCGAAGGCGTGTAGCTGCTTATTATGTCAAGAATGATATACAACTCGTCTTCGGCTATGTCAGGCTTTAATGCAACATTTAAGGCGAAATTTTGCAGATATTCGAGCTGCTCTTTTTGGCTAGTTGCGGCTGCAATGTGAATTATTCGCAATATTATTGCCGAAAAATCTTCGCGTTTCGATAGTTCTTCAAGATCGATGCGATTTGTCTGATGTAGAAATAGTAAGCGTTCTTCGACTTTGTTTATCCATTTTTCTAAACGCTTTTGAATTGGAGGCGTGACTATCGATTGAAGCAACGTAGTGCCTGCGGGAACCAGGCTGGCAACGGCTTCGGTTAGGCGATATATCTTATCTGATGCTGGCTCCACAGTTGGGAAGACATCATTCATATTAACTTTTCCATGAGTGGTTGACTGCCGTTCCTTTACCATGAAATTCGGTTTAGCGAGTGATGATTTTTGAAGGATAGATTTGATATCCATGCTTCGTTAATAGATGAAAATGTGAATCTGGTGGCATTGTATGCGGTGCGCCGGTTGACCTCCCTGACGAACGCGGTGGTTGCTGTGGAATATAGTGGTTTGGGCTTCGGGCTTCTGTTCATCCAGAGCGCAATGGATGAGGAAAACGGGATGGTGACTTCTGCCGTTATGGGGCCTATTCCTTCGTGGGCAAAGAAGAATAGAGGGTTGTCCGATGTAAGGTAAATTAGTTCCTTGGAAGTGAGGAATTGCCAATTCATAGATAATAGAGCATTGATAATTTTTGGTGTCGATTCAGACGACAGACTGTTATGCCAAATATTTTTTGAATTACTTTCTGCGTTTTTCTTTATGATATTGCTAATCAATTCCTTCTTTTCTTCTGCCAAGTCATTTAAATGTGGCTCGATAGAAACTAGGTCGTCGATTTGCTTATGTAGATTCTTTTCAACGGTTGAAGCTACGGCGGGCAATCTTTCGGCCGACCTGCTGCGACCAGCTGGGCCACGCTTCCAAAGGGCGGCTAGATAGTTAGCTAGGGCTAGCTTGTCAGAGCTTGATAATGAGCTGTTTGAACGGATTCGTTCGATTGCATCATGGGCTGGTTGCTCAATCTTCTCCGTGAAGTATGACTCCAATTCATCGGGGTACATACCTGTCTCGTTGGCCACAGATTTCGGCTGGGTCTGGAAAGATTTTTTCGTATTTTTATCGTGAGCCCAAAGTTTTCCGTCTTGGGTGAAGCCTTGCAAATAGAGCTGCGGCACGAAGTGGTTGCCCATGTTGTTCAGTCCATACGGTCGGGGTAGGGCCCTGTCCATTTTGCCACCGAGCATCCCAGATGCCGATGTTGACGTTTCCCCTAGTGCCCTACCATGATCGCTCCACAACTCAATCCACGGTATGTGGGCTGGCAGGCCAAGCGGGGTAACGGGGAGATCACGTCCCTCTCTCTCCGCCAGATACACGAGAGCCCTGATTTTTCAGGGCTTTTTTGTGGGCTGAGAAAACGGAACTTGGTCAATCCGGTTGGTCAACTTCCAACCGTATGCGCCTTGCTCATCACCTCATCCGCCACCCGTCCGGCGTGTGGCATTTCCGGTTGGTCGTGCCTCGCCGACTACATGCCGCAATCGGCTTGAAGATCATCAAGCGCAGCCTTCTTGCGCTGGAACGCCTTGGCGAACGCGGGCATGTGCCGCCGCAGTTGAGCGCGTCGTCGGCCACCTTGACGAAGGTCATGGATGCGCGTGCGCATGCAGGCGACGATGGCCCAGTCGCCAGCGTCGGTGACAGGCCCTAACATGCGCGCATGTTCGAACCCACTCCTACCAATTTCCGCCCGGCCGTCGTGGCCGACGTCCCCGCCATCGTGGCCCTGGTCGAATCCGCCTATCGCGGCGATTCCGGCCGCCGTGGCTGGACCACCGAATCCGACCTGCTGGATGGCCAGCGCACCGATGCCGCCGATGTTTTGGCCCGATTGGATCAGCCGTACAGTGCGGTGCTGCTGGCCGAGCGCGATGGTGCGCTGTTGGCTTGTTGCCACATCGAGCGGCAGGGCGATTCCGGCTACTTCGGTTTATTCGCAGTCGATCCCTTGCAGCAAGGCAGCGGGTTAGGCAAGGCCGTAATGGCTGAGGCCGAGCGCATCGTGCGTGACACGTGGGGTTGCCGCACGATGCATATGACGACAATCGTGCAGCGTGCAGAGTTGATTGCCTTCTATGAGCGCCGAGGCTACCGCCGCACTGGCGAGTTCCAGCCATTCCCCTACGGCGACGAGCGTTTCGGTATCCCGCGTCGCGGCGACCTGCGCTTCGAAGTGCTGCGCAAGGAACTCGCGTGAACCTCGCTGGCGAGGGCTGGGTGCGGGTGGGTACGCGCAGCGAAATGCTGCCGGGCGAGTTCAAGGTGGTGTTCGACGGCGACACGCCGATCGCGGTGTACAACATCGATGGCGACCTTTACGCGATCGAGGACGTCTGCACCCACGATGGTGGTGACCTCGCCGGCGGCGAAGTGTTCGGCTTCGAGGTGGAATGCCCGCGCCACGGCGCGCGCTTCGACCTGCGCAGCGGCGCGGTGACTCAGCCACCCGCGGTGGAGCCGGTGACCTGTTTTCCGGTGCGCGAGGAAGATGGCGCGATCTGGACACGCGACGACCGTTGAGCGGACACTGCCCGACTCGTCGTGGCAGACCATGGGGATCGCGTGAGTCATCGATGGCGGTTGGTGCTGGTTTTCCTGGTGCTCTGGTTGTCGTACCAGTCCGCCGAGGGCGTGGGGGCGCGCTGGTTGCACAGTCTGCCAATACGCGATGGCCTGATGGTGGCCAGCGTGCTGCTGGCCTGGCCATTGTCGCGCTGGCTGGGTTACCGGGGGTACGCGGCCTACGCCTTGGCCGGCGCCGGCTGGCGGCGCTGGTTGCCGGCTGGCCTCCTGCTGGCGGTGCTGGCGAAATTCGCCGCGGTGTCGACGGGGCTGCAACTGGGCGCGTATACCGACGATCCGGATGCGGCCCACGTGGGGCTGGCCGCCTTGGCGGCCGCGCTGCCCATGTTGCTGCTGTCCACCTTCGTGCCGTCGCTGGCCGAGGACATCCTCACCCGCGGCTTCTGGTACCGCGCCGCAGGCATCCGCTGGTGCGGCGGTGTGGTGTTCGTACTCGTCTCCGCGGCGATCTTCGTGTTCAACCACATCTATCGCCTGGGCGACGGGCCACTCGAGTGGCTGCTGCTGTTCGTTTTCGGCTTGCCTTATGCGGCGGCCTTGTGGCGCAGCGGCAGCCTGTGGGCGGCATTGGGCCTGCACTGGGGCTGGAATCTTGGCAATGGTCTGCAGGCGCTGCTGTTGCCGGTGACGGTGCACGATGCGTCTGCCAGTGCCGCCCTTTCCATCGGGGCGCATCTGGCGCTGCTGGCGGTCGTGTTGCTGTTGCCGCGGCGGGCGTCAGAAGTGGTAGACGAAAGCCAGTGACTCGGTGAGCTGGTTGCGCGAACCGTACCGGCGCACCAGCGGGCTGGCGGCGGCGTTGCCGAGCAGGTAGCCGTATTCCAGCGATGCAGCCAGGCCGGTGTGCTTGCTGGTGGGCATGAACAGGTCGTACTCCAGCGTGGCGAGTTGGCTGCCGCCCTCCGGGTGCCAGGCCGGCACGTCCAGCGCCTGCGCCGAGGCAGTCGTGATGCCGAAGAAGCGCTGCATCGCCGCGTCGTTCATCGATTGCCAGCGCAGCTGCAACGACTGCTCCAGCAGGCCGAGCTTGGGCGGGTCCCATTCCGCGTAGAACTCCAGGTAGGCGCCCGCACCGTTGACGTCGTGGCTGAGATGCACGCCGGTGTCGAATTGCGGGTTGAAGTCCCATTCCAGATAACCGCCGCCGGTGGCGCGCGGCCCCAGCGCGGGCAGCTTGCCGGCCAGCGCACCGAGATCGTCGTGGTCGCGGCCCCACTGGAAGTCGCCGTAGACGCCGCCGTGCAGATGCGTGTCGCGGATCAGGTCCCACTGCAGGCCGTCCTCGGTGGACAGGCTGAAGCCGTACTGCGGCAGCTCGATGTCCAAGAACGGGATCGGATCGCTGCGCTGCGTGCGCGCCCCGGCCCAGCTGGGCATGCGCTGCACGCCGGCACCTGCCGCCAGCGTCGGCGTGTCGTCGCTATCGGCCGCGGCACAGAACGGCAATGACAGGCACAACAGGGCGAACAGCAGGCGCGAATAGGCGGCGGGCATGGGCGGGCAAGGCAGGCAATCGGACAGCTTAACGGGTGTCCGCGCGCCCAGTCGCCGGAGGCCATGCAGCCGCTCAGCCACGGTTTGGCTGCTGACTGCCGGCCGAATGGCCCGACGAAAGCCCCGGCATGCCTGCTGCAGCGGGATGCGGCAGACCCGATCGGGCGGCATGGCCGGATTCGCGGGCAGGGGGAAAGGGCGCCGAAAGGCAGCTTGCCTACCGTGCCACCCATGACTGCTGTGAGTGCGCCACTGATGCCCGTTTCCGGCTGGACCATCCTGTGTGATTTCGACGGCACCATTTCCGTCGAAGACGTGATCGACTCGCTGCTCGACCGCTTCGGCCGCGCGGGCTGGGAAGTGCTGGAGCAGGACTGGCGCGCCGGTCGCATCGGCTCGCGCGAGTGCATGGCCGGCCAGGTCGAGCTGCTGCAGATGACCCGCGCCGAGCTGGACGAGCACCTGCGCGAGCTGTGGATCGACCACGCCTTCCCGGGTTTCGTGGCCAAGGCGCGCGAACTCCATGTGCCGATCCGTATCGTCAGCGACGGCCTCGACTACGCGATCCACCAGATCCTCGGCCGCTATGGCCTGGACGACCTGCCGCTGGCCGCGAACCATCTTTCGCCCGCCACGCCGCTGAAGCAGTGGCAGCTCACCTCGCCGTTCCAGGCCGAGGGTTGCCGCAGCGGCACCTGCAAATGCGCCTGCGTGGCGCAGGCCCGCACCACGGGTGCCAGGACCCTGCTGATCGGCGACGGCGCCTCGGACTTCTGCGCGGCCGACCGCGTGGACTTCGTGTTCGCCAAGCATCGCCTGATCGAGCACTGCCGCGCCGCCGGCATCCCCTACATGCCGATCACCGGCTTCGAGGACGCGCTGGAATACCTGCCGCGCCTGCTCGACGGCACCCTGGTGCACCACGCGCGCTATCACGAAGCAGCAGCGGCCTGATCGGCCGCCTTGCTGCTTGTTGCATCCCACAAGACCGTTCCCCGGAACCCGACCATGACCATCGACAAGAACGCCGTCGGTTTCATCGACGACGCGCAACTGCTCGCCGACGAGGCCAAGTACAGCTCCTTCGGCGACACCGTGCATTACGTGGACCCGCCGAAGATCTTCCGCCACGGCGAAGGCAGCTGGATGATCGACACCGCCGGCACGCGCTTCCTCGACCTGCAGATGTGGTACTCGGCAGTCAACTTCGGCTACGGCAACAAGCGCCTCAACGACGCGCTGAAGAAGCAGATCGACGTGCTGCCGCAGGTCGCCAGCCAGTACCTGCACCAGACCCGCATCGAGCTGGCCAAGACCATCGCGCTGGATGCGAAGAAGAAGTTCGGCCTCGACGGCCGCGTGCATTTCAACGTGGGCGGCGCGCAGGCGATCGAGGATTCGCTGAAGATCGTGCGCAATGCCTGCAACGGCAAAAGCCTGATGTTCGCCTTCGAGGGCGGCTACCACGGCCGCACGCTGGGCGCGTCCTCGATCACCTCCAGCTACCGTTACCGCCGCCGCTTCGGCCACTTCGGCGAGCGCGCGATGTTCCTGCCGTTCCCGTATCCGTTCCGCCGCCCGAAGGGCATGACGCCGGAAGAGTATTCCGACAGCTGCGTGCGCCAGTTCGAGCGCCTGTTCGAAACCGAATACAACGGCGTGTGGGATCCCAAGACCAACCAGTGCGAATACGCTGCGTTCTACGTCGAGCCGATCCAGGGCACCGGCGGCTACGTGCTGCCGCCGATGGATTTCTTCAAAGGCCTGAAGAAGGTGCTGGACAAGTACGGCATCCTGATGGTCTCCGACGAGATCCAGATGGGCTTCTGGCGCACCGGCAAGCTGTGGTCGATCGAGAACTTCGGCGTGACGCCGGACATCGTGGTGTTCGGCAAGGCGCTGACCAACGGCCTGAACCCGCTGTCCGGCCTGTGGGCGCGCGAGGAGCTGATCAACCCGACCGTGTTCCCGCCGGGCTCGACCCATTCGACATTCAACTCCAACCCGCTGGGCACCTCGCTGGGCCTGGAAGTGATCAAGATGGGCTACGAGCTGGACTACGAGACCACCGTGCCGAAGAAGGGCGCGCACTTCCTCGAAGGCCTGCGCGAGCTGCAGAAGAAGCACAAGGAAATCGGCGACGTCGACGGCCTCGGCCTCGCGCTGCGCGCCGAGATCTGCACCGACGACGGCTTCACGCCGAACAAGGCGCTGCTCGACAGGATGGTCGACATTGGCCTCGCCGGCGACCTCGAGCACAACGGCAAGAAGATCGGCCTCGTGCTCGACGTGGGCGGCTGGTACAAGAACGTGATCACCTTCGCGCCGTCGCTGGACATCACGCACGAGGAGATCGATCTGGCGATCTCGCTGCTGGATCAGCTGCTGACCAAGGCCAAGAAGGGCTGATCGCCCGTCGCCCGGCACAAACAAAAGGCCCGGCGGGAAACCGCCGGGCCTTTTGTTTGCGTCATTTGGTAGGCGAGTGTTGTTGATCCGTTCGCCCTGAGCGTAGGCCCGAAGGGCCGAAGTCGAAGGGCTGCCGCCAGTCCGTAAGGTGGTTTCGATCGCCTGCCGACGCGAAGCTCTGCTTTGAATATGTCTGGTGCGCCGCAGCCTGTCGCTTCGACTTTGCTTGCTGTCGCAAGCTACGCTCAGCGCGAACGGAGGGTGTGATTACGGCGCCCGCTTCAACGCCAACACGGCGTTGAGTCCCCCAAACGCGAACGAGTTGCTGAGCACCGCGCGCACCGGCGTTTCGCGCGCCACATTCGGCACGTAGTCCAGGTCGCAGGCCGGATCGACCTGGTCGAGGTTTGCGGTGGGCGGCACCACGCCGTCACGCAGCGCGCCGATCGCGGCCACCAGTTCCAGCGCACCGGAAGCACCCAACGCATGGCCGTGCATGGACTTGGTGGACGACACCGCAAGCTTGTCGGCATGCTCGCCGAAGGCGAGCCGGATCGCACGGGTCTCGGTGACGTCGTTGGCCTGGGTGCCGGTGCCGTGGGCGTTGATGTAGTCCACGTCCTCGGGATTCAGCCCGGCCTCGGCGAGCGCGTGGCTCATCGCGGAAGCGGCGCCCTCGGCGCTGGGCATCACGATGTCGCTGGCGTCGGCGCTCATGCCGGAGCCGGCGAGTTCGGCCAGGATGGTGGCGCCGCGCGCCCGTGCATGTTCCAGCGATTCCAGCACGAAGATGCCGGCGCCTTCGCCCAGCACCAGCCCGCGTCGATTCACACTGAACGGGCGGCAGGTGTCGTCGGACAGCACGCGCATCGCTTCCCACGCGCGCAGCGCGCCGAAGCTGAGGCAGGCCTCGGTGCCGCCGGTGACGGCCACGTCGGTCATGCCGTAGCGGATCATCTGCGCCGCCTGGATGATCGCGTGGTTGGCCGAGGCGCAGGCGCTGGCCACCGCGTAGGTGGGGCCGCGCAGGCCGTAGGCGATGCTGATCTGGCTGGCCGAGGCGTTGGTCATCAGCCGCACGATGGTGAGCGGGTGGGTGCGGCTGGCCTTCTCGGCGTAGATGCGGCGGCTCTGCTCGTCCTGGGTGGTCTCGCCGCCCACGCCGGTACCGACCACCACCGCGGTGCGCTGGCCGAGGCCGTCGCGGGCGAAGTCGATGCCCGAATGTGCGATCGCCTCGCGCGCCGCGTGCAGGGCGAATTCCGAGGTGCGGTCGAGCAGGGGCAGGGTGCGCTCGTCGATGCCGGTGGCCGGGTCGAAGCTTTCCGGTACCTGGGCGGCGATCTTCACGCGCAGCGTGTCGCTGTCCCGGTGGCGCAGCGGGCCGATCGCGCTGCGTCCCTCGCGCAGGCCCTGCCACAGCGCCCTGGCCCCCACGCCCAGCGGGCTGATCGCACCCATGCCGGTGATGACGACCCGGCGTGTCTCGACGGTGGGCATTACTTGTCGCCTTCGCCGGCGGCGGCCTTCTCGTCCAGTGCCTTCTGCACGGCATCGACCAGGCTCTGCGCGGTGTCGCTGTCGAAATTGGCGCCCTGCTGCTCGGGGAAGTGGATGTCGAAGTGCTCCTCGATGTCGAAGATCAGCTCGATGGCTTCCAGCGAGGCGATGCCCAGATCTTTCAGCGTGGACTCGGGCTTGACGTTCGCCACGTCGACCTTGGCCTGCTTGGCGATGAACTCGAACACTTGCTGCTGGGTCGTTCCGGTCATGACGGGATCCTTGGTGGCAGGCGACAATAGGCAAGTCCGTGCCGGACGACCCGGCTCGGCTATGCCCCATACAGTCTAGGCAAACTCGCTTACTCATGCCTTTCATTTCGCAACTGGAACCGGATGCCCTGCTGGCGGCATTCATGGTCGAGCCACCGATCGGCTTCACCGTGGAGCGCTCTCCACAAGGCATGCCGGGCTTCGTGGCGCCATTCGACCTGCTGACCACGGCCGACGACGTGCTGCGCCGCCGCGTGGCCGCGTGGCCGCTGTCGCGCCACTGGCGCCGCCTGCTCACCTGGCGCACCCGCTTCGCCGGCACCACCGTGTCAGAGTACGCACCGCTGCCCGCCGGGGTGGCGCCCGCCGCCCTGGCGCAGGGGCTGAAGGCCGCTTGGGGGAACGAGTGCCGGTTGCTGATCGTGAAGGACATCGCGCAGGACTCGCCGCTGCTCGGCGACGCCGAGAACGTCCACGCGCGTGCCTTCGCCGCGGCCTGCGAGGCGGAGGGCTTCGTGTTGCTGGAAGGCCAGGCGCTGGCCTACGTGACTATCGACTTCGACTCGGACGACGACTACCTGGCCCGGCTCAGCTACAGCCGCCGGAAGAACATCCGCCGCAAGCTGCGCTCGCGGGCGAAGCTCGACATCGAGGTCGTGCGCACCGGCGACGCGCGCTTCCGCGACGAGGCCGTGCTCGCCGCGTACTACGCGCTGTTCGACAATGTGTACGCGCAGAGCGAGATCCACTTCGACCGCCTCAGTGCCGACTACTTCCGGCTCTTGCTGCAGGATGCCGACAGCGGGGGCGTGGTGTTCGTCTACCGCCACGCGGGCAAGCTGATCGGCTGGAACCTCTGCTACGAACACGGCGGCAAGCTGGTCGACAAGTACATCGGCTTCGCCTACCCCGAGGCGCGCGACCACAACCTCTATTTCGTGAGCTGGATGCACAATCTCGGCTACGCGCGCGAGCGTGGCCTGACGCACTACGTGGCCGGCTGGACCGATCCCGAGGTGAAATCCTTCCTCGGCGCCAGCATGACCTTCACCCGCCACGCGGTGTATGCGCGCAACCCGCTGCTGCGTGCGCTGCTGCGCAAGCTGGGCGGGCATTTCGAGAGCGACCGCAGCTGGCAGGAGTCTGCGGAGAAAGACCATGCGTGATTTCCTTGTCGCCATCACATCACCGCATGGGATTCATTTCTTGCCTCGGCGTCAGCCAATGAATCCCTCTCCCTCCGGGAGAGGATGCCGACAGGCGGGAGAGGGTACGTTCGAAGCGCGGCGCTGCGGTGTTGCCGAACCCTCACCCCAGCCCCTCTCCCGGCGGGTGAGGGGCTATGCGCGCAGTCTTGTTGCGAGGTGCGCATGAACGTCCAGGTGCAATCCCCCGTGGTGCTCGACATCGACGGTTCGGTGGGGCAGTTGCCGGACGGCCTCGTGCTGCCGCTGGCCGAGTGGCAGGAAGCGATCCGCTTCGGCTGCTCGCTGGCCACCATGCGCCGTTTCAGCACGTTGCTGGACGAACGCTTGCCCGCGCACCACGGCACCGTGTTCACCGGCTCGGGCGATTTCCACCACCTCAGCTGGCCGCTGATCGCACGGCTCAAGCCTGCCACGCCGATCCAGGTGGTGGTGCTGGACAACCATCCCGACAACATGCGCTTCCCGTTCGGCGTGCACTGTGGTTCCTGGGTGCGCCGCGTGGCCGCGTTGTCCTTCGTCGAGCATGTGCATGTGCTCGGCATCACCTCGCACGACATCGGCGCAGGCCATGCCTGGGAGAACTACCTGGCCCCGCTGCTGCGCGGCAAGCTCAGTTACTGGAGCATGGGCGTGGACACCGGCTGGTCGCGCCGGCTGGGCATCGCCCGCGCGTTCCGCGGCTTCGACACGCCTGACGCGCTGGTCGACGCCTTCGTCGAGCAACAGCGCACGCAGGCGCTGCCGACCTACCTCACCATCGACAAGGACGCGTTCGCGCCTGAAGTCGCGCACACCAACTGGGACCAGGGGCGCCTGCAGCTCACCCACGCACTGGCCCTGATCGGCAGCCTGCGCCAGGGCCTGGCGGGCAGCGACATCAACGGCGAGGTCTCGCACTACCGCTACAGCACGTGGTGGAAGCGCAAGCTCTCCGCGATGGACGAGCAGCCCGAGATCGACACCGCCCAGCTCGCCGGCTGGCAGGCGCAGCAGCATGCCTTGAACCTCAAGTTGCTGGAAGCCATCAAGGCCGCCGCGTAGGAGCGGCTTCAGCCGCGATTTTCAGGTTTGGGCAGTGCGATGGTCGCGGCTGAAGCCGCTCTTACGGGATCAACAGCGGCGAAGCACGGTTTCCAGCACGTCGCAAATCGTCGCCATGTCCGCGTCCGCAAGCCACCCGCTGTTGCCGATGCTGAGGCTGCGCGCGGCGAAGTCGCGGGCGTTCGGCACATCGCTGGCCGGCACGATGCCGTCCAGGTAGGCGTAGTCGGGCAGGGCGTGGATGAACAGGCGGCTGACGCCGTAGCCGGCTTGCCAGAGCTGTTCCAGCGCGGCGTCGCGCCGTCGCTGGTCGCGCAACAGGAGGAAGAAGAACGGCCAGGTGCCGTGCGTGCCGGCGGGATCGTCCAGCACGTTGACGCCGGGAATCGCACGCAGGCGCGGCAGGTGGCGTCGGGCGCGTGCGGTGCATTGCTCGATGAAGGCGGGCAGGCGGCGGGCGGCGTGCGCGCCCACGGCCTGGCGCCAGCGGCCCACCGCATGCAGGGGCAGCGGCAGGGAGAAATCGTCGCCTACCGCGGCGACCGGGTCGCCGTCGCGCAGTGCGTGGCGCAGCGGATTGCCATAGGCGAGACGCAGGCCGCCGGGGCGATACAGCGCGGCGTAGCCCAGCAGCTCCGCGCTGCGACGCCATTCCCAACCCGGGCTGGGCGGCGCGATGCGCGCGGCGGTGCGCGCCAGCCGTTCGCGCAGCTCGGGATCGCGCGCGGCGAGCAGGCCGCCTTCGTAGATGGAAAGCCCCTTGCCCGCGGCGAGGCTGAAGAAACCGATGTCGCCGGCGAGGCCCACGCTGCTGCCGTCGCGTCGCGCTCCCAGCGCCTGGGCGGCATCCTCGATCACGAAGGCGCCCACGTTGTTGGCCACGGCCAGTGTGTCGTCCACGTCGGCAATGCGACCGGCGAGATGGGTGGGCAGGATCGCCAGGGTCTGCTCGTCGCAGGCGGCGCGCAGCGCGTGCGGCTCCATGTCGTAGTGGCCGGGCCTGAGATCGCAGAGCACGGGTTCCAGTCCGGCCTGGTGCACGGCCAGTGGCACCAGCGGGCAGGTGTAGGCGGGCATCACCACGCGCTTGCGCGAAGGCTTCAGTTCGCGCAGCGCGGCGAGCGCGATCAGCAGCGCGGCGGTGCCGGAGCAGGTGAGCTCGAGCGCCGGCGTGTCCAGCTGCGCGGCGATGTCGGCGGCCAGCGTGGCCGGGCCGGGGCGCAGATCGGCCAGCCTGAGCGGCAGGCCGGCGGTGGGCGGCAGTTCGTGGCGGCGGCGGGGCAGCATGCGCGCGGCGTCGTGGCGGCTTCAGGCCTGCGCCGGGTCGCCATCGGCCTCCGGCTCGTGCTCGCGGCTCTCGGCGAAGCCGAGGCAGACGATGCCGGCGACGATGGCGATGGCGCCCAGCACGTGCGGCAGCCTGAGCGGCTCGTTGAACAGCCAGATCGACAGCAGCATCACCGACACCACTTCCAGGTGCGAGGCGGCGAAGGCGGGGCCGATGGGGGCGTGCTTGAGCAGGGTCATCCAGGTGAAGAAGGCGCCGATGTAGCCGACCACGGCGCCGTACACCCAAGGCTTGCCGAACAGGCGCAGCAGCCACGCCACATTGGCCTCCAGCGGCAGCGCGTGCATGCCGGCGTACTTGAAACTGATCGCGCCCACCGAGTCGAACATCACCAGGATCAGGAAACCAATCACGTAGAACCAGCTGCGCTTCATCCGCCCACTCCGACAATCACTACGCCCAACGCCACGAGCAGGATGCCGGCCACGCGCAGGCGGGTGAGCTTCTCGCCGAACAGGAAGCGCCCGGCCACCATGATCGCCACGATATTGATCGAGCCGAGCAGGATCGCCTCGGAGAGGGGAAGCAGCGAGAGGAAGGCGATCCAGATCAGGAATTCGATCACGTAGCTGGCGATGCCCAGCCAGATCCATGGCCGCCGCGCCATGTACAGCCAGCGCGCCAATCCGTCGCCGGCCGCGGGATCGCCGGCGGCAGCCTTGAAGGCGAGCTGGCCACCGGTGTCAAGTACCACGTTCAGCACCCAAAGCAAGGCCACCAGCGGCGAGATCGAGCCGGTGGGCATATCAGGCGGCAACGCGCTGGCAGATGTCGGCCGCGGCGACGCGGTCGAAGAACGCGGCGGAACGCTCGATCAGGGTGCGGCGTTCCTTGTCGATGGTGATCATGTGATAGCTGTCGTCCAGCAGCAGCAGCTCGACCGGCGCGCTGACCTCGCGCATCACCAGCTCGGCATTCTTCACGCTGGCCACGTCATCCTCGCTGGCATGCGCCACCAGGCAGGGCGCGGTGACCTGCGAGAGCTGGCGGCGCACGGTGGCCGACAGTTCGTACATCTCGGCCAGTGAATACCACGGGTTGCCCGGCAGCCCGGCGGCGGCGCTGTCGCCGCCCAGCATCGCCGCGCTGACTTGCGCGCGCAGGCGCTCGTCGCGGATGCCGTAGGGCGGCTGCTCCATGAAGCTGCGGTGGCGGCCGATGCCGAGCTTCTTCAGCAGCGGCAGCATGAAGGACATGCGCGCCAGCCGGGGGATGCTCCAGCCGTCGTAGCGGAAGGTGGCGCCGTACACGCCCACGCCCGCGATCTGCCCGGGACGGTCGGCGGCGAGCTTGAGCGAGAGCAGGGCGCCCATCGACAGGCCGCCCACGAACAGGTGGTCCACCTTCTCGCGCAGCGCATCGGCGGCCTGCTCCACGCTGGCGTACCAGTCGCGCCAGCCGGTGGCGAGCAGGTCGTCGGCGTTGCCGCAGTGGCCGGCGAGCTGCATGCCGTGCACGGTATAGCCGGCGCGGTTCAGCCCCTTGCCCAGCAACTTCATCTCCATTGGCGTGCCGGTGAGGCCATGGATCAGCAGCACGCCGCTGCGGCCACCTTCGAAGAAGAAATCGGTTTGCTGGATCACGCGCGACACCCAAGACGAAGCGAGCCGCATCGGCGGCTTTTCAGGCTTGCAGCTTCGCAGGAGGCGGTTTCTTCAGTCTTTCGGCTGTGCGCGTGCTGGGGGCTATCCGCTTTGAATCTTGCCAACAGGCAGAAGCCAAAGCCCCCTCTCCCGCAAGCGGGAGAGGGGTTGGGCGTGGGTGGTGGGCGGCGCGAATCAGCGCCTGCCGTCGGGCAGGAACCGCACGATCACCCGTTGCCCGATGCGCAACTGCTGCTCGGGCTGGTCGAAGGCCAGCACGCATTCCACCGTGCGTGCATTGGCACGGATCTGCGGATCGTTCTCCAGCGTGGCCGGGCCGTAGACCTGGCCTACGCGCAGCACGCGGGCGCTCCAGTGGCCGTTCTCGGCGTCGTCGTTGGCGACCACCTCGGCGCGCATGCCGGGGCGCACTGCGCCCACGAAGCTCTCGTTGAGCTCGGCGCGCACGATGCGCGGCTTGTTCGGCAGCAGGGTGAACAGCGGGCCGGAGGAAGGCGACACGCTGGCGCCAGGCTGGGCCGTCACGTGCACCACCACCGCATCGAACGGCGCGCGCAGGCTGCGCTGCACCAGTTCGTACTTCGCCTCGGCCAGTTTCTGGGCGGCCATGTCCACTGCAGCCTGGTCGGCATCGTGCTCGGCGCCGAGCTGGTTGCTGGCCTCGCGTGCATCGTCGGCGCTCTGGCCGTCGCCCGCGCCGGCGGTGGCGGCGGCAGTGAGCCGTTGCGCGCGCAACTTGGCGGCGGCCTGCTTGATGTCGAGCAGCCTGAGTTGAGCCCGTGCCTGCTCCAGTTGCGCCTGGGCGGCATCCACCGCCAGCTGGGCGGGGCGGGTGTCCAGCGCGGCCAGCACCTGGCCCTGCTTCACCGTTTCGCCCTCGTGCGCGGCGACGCTGGTCAGCACGCCCTCGCGCGGCATCGCCAGCGCGAGCAGGCCACCCTCGATGTCGACCCGGCCGCGCGCCACCGCGACGTAGCTGGATTCGGCCGCGTTGCTGATGGCGGCCGGTTCCGCGGGCTTCGAGCAGGCGGCGAGCAGCAGCGTGGCGGCCAACGCGAATCCGGTGGGCCGTAGCAGCGCCGCGAGGCGCGCACGCGAAGACGGACAGGAGGCAGTCGGCGTCATGGCGAGGTTTCCTTGGGGGCTTCGGCGTCAGGGCGCCGATCGCTGAGGATGCGGCCGTCTTCCATCGCCAGCACGCGGTCGGCGTGGGCGACCAGGCGCGGATCGTGGCTCACGCACAGCACGGTGGTGCCGTGGGTGCGGGCGATGGTGTGCAGGATGTCGATGATGGTCTGGCCGTTGGCGGCGTCCAGCGCGCTGGTGGGTTCGTCGGCGAACAGCAGTTCCGGCTCCTTGGCCAGCGCCCGGGCGATCGCCACGCGCTGCTTCTCGCCGCCGGAGAGTTCCGAGGGGCGCAGCTTGATGCGGTGGGACAGGCCCACTTCCTCCAGCGACTGGTGGGCGCGGGCGCGGGCCTCCTGCTTGGACAGGCCCATGTGGTTGAGCGGCAGCTCCACCTGTTCCAGCGCGGTGAGCGCGGGAAACAGGTTGAAGCCCTGGAACACGAAGCCGGTGTGCTGCAGGCGGAAATGCTCGAGTGCGCGCAGGTCGAGCTGGCCCAGCTCGCTGCCCAGGGCGTGCACGCGGCCGCTGTCCACCTTCTGCAGGCCGCTGAGGATGGCCAGCAAGGTGCTCTTGCCGCAGCCGGAAGGGCCGGAGATCAGGGTGAGTTCGCCCGGGTCGATGCTGAGCGACAGGCCGTTCAGCACCTGCGTGTGCAGCTTGCCGGAGGCAAAGGATTTGCACACCTTGTCGGCTTGCAGCACCGGCCTGCGTGGCGTGGCGACGACGGGGGGCGTCATGGCGCTCATCGCAGCAGGGTCGCCGGATCGATGCGGCGCATGCTGCGCATCGCCGCCATGCCCGACACCGCGGCCTGGCCCATCACCAGCGCGATGCAGGCGAGCGCGGCCAGCGGACCGAGCGTGACCGGCACGTCTTCGGCGCGCGCCGCGAGCAGCAGCAGCACACCCAGCACGGTGGCGCCGACGAGGCCCAGCGCGCCCACCCAGAACGCCTGTTCCAGCACCACCTTGCGCAGCGCGCCCACGCCCACGCCCAGCGCGTTGAGCGTGGCGTATTCGCGCACCGAGCCTTGCACGGCGCCGACCAGGGTCTGGCTGGTGATCACCGCGCCGACCAGGAAGACGATGCCGGCGAGGAACAGCACACCCGCGCCCGCGCCGGTGTCGAACAGCCAGTAGAGCACGGAGATGTGGGCGAAGTCGGTGGCGCTCCACGTGGTGTAGGGGCCGAATGCGCTGCTGCCGCGCAAGCGTGCCGCGACCGCGTCGGCCTGCGCGGGATCGCGCAGCTTGGCGACGAGGTAGGTGGGGCCGTTGTCGGCATCGTCGGTGTCGAGCCGGCGCGCGGTGTCCAGCGAGGCGATCACGTTGATGCCGCCCAGCCCGCGCAGGCCGCTGCTCACGCCGACCACCCGCACGAGCTGGCCGTTGATGGTGGCGGTGCGGCCCAGCGTCACGCCGAGCTTGTCGAGATCGGCGCGATCCACGATCACCGCATCCGGTTCGGCGAGCCGTGCACGCAACGCGGGCGGCAGCACCCTGGAGAACATCAGGCCGTCGGCGGCGGGATCGATGCCCGAGACGAACACCGACACGCCGCCGGTATCACCCGTGCCGCGCCAGTCGCCGTCGATCCACTCGTAAGGCTCGACGCGCGTCACCGCAGGATCCATCAGGATCCGCGACTCCACATTGACGTCGATGGAGCGGCCCGAGCCCACGCTCTGCGTGCCGGGGAAGCCGACCCACACGTCGGCGGACGAGCCGGTGATGTAGACGCTGGTGGCGCCGAAGATGCCCAGCACCAGCGCCAGCTGCAGCAGCTGCAGCAGGCCGGCGAAACCCACGGCGAGCATGGCAGGCAGGAAGCGCCGCCATTCGTAGACCAGGGTCTTGCGCGCCAGGGCCACCATCAGTGGGTTGCCTCGGCGGACTTGCCGGACTTCGCGCCGGGCGCCTCGTCCGCCGGCAGCGGTGCGCCGCCGAGGGCCTTGAACAGCGCCACGTAGGCCAGGCTGTGGCTGGCGCGCGCATCGGCCAGTTCGATCGCGGCCTGGTCGGCGGCGAGCTTGCCGTCGGCCAGTGCCAGCGGACTTTCCAGCTTCAGCCTCACGCGGGTCTGCAGCGTGTCGTCGACCCGTTGCAGCGCCTGCCAGGCTTCCAGGTTGTGCTGTTCGCGCTGCTGTTGCTGCTGCAGCGTGCCCAGTGCGGTCTCCACCTCGGAGACGCCCTGCAGCACGGCCTGGCGGTAGGCCAGCACGGCGGCCCTCAGCTCGTGCGACTTGGCGTGTTCGTTGGCCTTGCGCAGGCCCCAGTCGAACAGCGGCATGTTGAACATCGGGCCGACCGAGACCAGGCCGTTGTCCACGGTATGCTTGCGGTTGTTGTTGAGGTCGGTGGCCCAGACCATCGAGGCGTCGAGGCCGATCTGGGGAAAGCGGTCGGCATGCGCCACGCCCAGCTCGCCCGCGGCACGCAGCACATCGGCCTCGGCGCGGGCGATCTCGGGGCGCGTGCGCAGCAGGTCGACCGGGGTGCCGGGCAGTTGCCACGCGCCGAGTTGCGGTTGCGGTCCGGCCTGCAACCAGGCAGGGTCGGGGTGGTTCTGGCCCACCAGCACGGCCAGCCGTTGCGTTGCTTCGTTGATGGCCTGGCGCGGCGCGGCGAGCGCTGCCTGGGCCTGCGCGACGGCGGCGGCGGCCTGGTCCACCGTGCCGGCTGGCGCCAGTTGCAGGTGCTGGCGAATCTTCAGCAGGTCGAGCTGGTGGCTGCGCAGGTCATTGATCTGCTGCAGCAGGGTTTCCTGTTGCTGGGCGGTGCGCAATTCGATCCAGTTGCGCACGACTTCGGCCACCAGCGTCACCCGCGCCGCCTGCAGGTCGGCCATGCCGGCATCCAGCTGACTCTGCGCTTCGCGCCGGGTGCCCTGCGCGCGGCCGAACAGGCCGAATTCCCAGCTGGCGTCGAAGCCGGCCACCAGGTAGGAGGCGCTCGCGTCGGGATCGATCACCTGGTCGGTGTTGATCTTGAGGTAAGGCAGGTAGGGTGCACCGGAATGCCGTTGCATCACGCGTGCGGCGAGTACCCGCTCGACTGCCTGCGCCACGTCGAGGTTGTGCGCCAGCGCCTCGTCGACCAAGGCGTTCAGGGCGGGATCGTCGAACGCGTGCCACCAGCCGTGCAGGTCGGTGGGTGCGGCAGCCTGGGCTGCCAGTGCGTGTTGCCACTGCGCCGGGATCGGTGGCTCCAGCTTCGGCATCGCCACCGAGCAGCCGGCGAGGGCGACGGCTGCGCCGAGCAGGGTCGTGCGCCAGCGGCGGAACGGCCTGGGGCTGGTCTCAGCCATGCCGGTCACCGCGTGTTGCGAGGCCAGCACGGGGGCCGGCGTTGTCGATGGGGATCAGGGCCACGGTCAGGTCAGGGGAGCGGTGGATGGTGGGGCGCGGATAACGACCGTGCGCATCCGCTTAAGGATACAGGCCGGGTGCCGCGGCTGTCAGCGCGCCAGTGGTGTTTCGGGATGTGGAACCGGGCTATTGCGGACTCGCGGCGGCGGGAACCGCACCTCCACGCACAGGCCCTGCTCCTCGCCGAGCTGGTAGATCACCTCGGCGTGGTGGCGTTCGGCGGTGCGCTGCACGATCGCCAGTCCCAGGCCGCTGCCTTCCTCGCTGGTTCCCGGTGCGCGGAAGAAACGTTCGCTGAGCCGTGGCAGCATTTCGGGCGGCACGCCCGGGCCGTTGTCTTCGACCATGAGGTTGGCGCCACCATCGGGCCGCGCCTGCAGGCTCACGGTGACCGTGCTGCCGCGGCCGGCATAGCGGATGCTGTTGTCGATAAGGTTGTCCAGCAGGTCGTGCAGGCTGGCAGCATGGCCGTCGATGCTTAGCGTCTGCTCAGGCCCCTGGTAGCCGAGGTCCACGCCGGCCGCCAGCGCTTCGTGCACGCGCTGCATCACCGCTTCGGGGATCAGCCGGGTGAGCTCCAGCGGCACGTGCTCGACCGTGTCGGTCGACGGTGCCTGCGCGCGGGTCAGCGCCAGCAGCTGCGCGGTGGTGCGCGCGGCGCGCTGGGTGAGCCGGCGGATATGGGTGAGCGCATCGCGCACGTTCGCCGGGTCGGGGTCGGCCAGCGCACGCTCCACGTGCAGGCTGAGGCCTGTCAGCGGCGTGCGCAGCTGGTGCGCGGCGTCGGCGATGAAGCGGTCGTGCAGCGCCAGCATGCCGCGCAGGCGGGCGAACAGCGCGTCGATGGTGCGGGTCAGCGGCAGGATCTCCTGCGGCACGTCCGGGCCGCCGATCGGGGTCAGCTCCTGGTTGCGCCGCGCCAGCCGCCGGGTCAGCGGGTCGAGCACGCGCAGGCCGTGGGTGACGCCGAACCACACCAGCGACAGCACGCAGACGATCAGCAGCGCCTGGGTGAGGATGGCCAGCAGCAGGATGCTGCGCGCCTGCACGTGGCGGTCGTGCAGGGTCTCGGCCACGGTGATGATCAGGGTGTCGCCGGGGCGGCTGATGGATGCCTCGCTCAGCGTGACCGCGCGCAGCGGGCGCTTGTCCATGCGGGTGTCGAACAGTTCGGGCGCTGCGCCCACGGACGGTACCTGCGCCGGCTGCGGCAGGTGGCCGTTGCCGGCCAGCAGGCCGTACTTGCGGCTGACCACGCTGAAGTAGCTGTCGCCGTTGGGGTCGTACTGCAGCAGGAAACGCGCCTGCGGGGTCAGCTCGCCGCCCAGTTGCTCGTTGCCCATCATCTTGGCGAGCGTCAGCGCGTCGTTGCCGAGGTCGCGGTCGTGCACGTGGTTGGAGTAGCCCAGCGCCACGCCGTAGGTGAGCAGGATGTCCAGCACCAGCAGGATCGCCACCGGGATCAGCAGGAAACCCAGCAGGCGGCGGCGCAGGCTGGGGCGGCGGGCGGGGGCGTGGCTCATGCGTGGTTGCCGTCCTCGACAGCTTCCTCCAGGAGGTAGCCCAGGCCGCGGATCGTGCGTACGCCGGTGCCGCTGCCCTCGAGCTTGCGGCGCAGGCGGTGGATCGCGATGTCCAGGCCGTTGTCGGTCAGCTCCTCGTCCCAGCTGCACAGCGCCTCGATCAGCTGGGCACGGCTGGTGACGCGGTCGGCGCGCAGCGCCAGCGCCTCCAGCAGGCCGAACTCGCGTGCGGTGAGCTCCAGCGGATCCTCGTCCAGCCAGGCGCGGTGACCGGGCAGGTCCAGCCGCAGCCGGCCGAGCCGGAGTTCGGGTACGCCCTGGCTGCTGGCCCGGCGCAGCAGGGCGCGCACCCGCGCCTCGAATTCGGAGAGCGCGAACGGCTTCACCAGATAGTCGTCGGCGCCCAGGTCGAGCACGCGGATGCGCTCGTCCAGGCCGTCGCGCGCGGTCACCACCAGCACCGGAGCGCTGGCGCCGCGGGCGCGCAGCCGGCGCAGCACCTCGCTGCCGTCCAGCTGCGGCAGGCCCAGGTCCAGCACCAGCAGATCGTAGTCGTGGTCGCGCAGCGCGGCATCGGCCAGCTGGCCGCTGGCCACGTGGTCGACCGCGTGATTGCTGTGGCGCAGCGACGCGCAGATGCCTTCGGCGATGGAGGGGTCGTCTTCGGCCAGCAGGATGCGCATGCGGTTCGGGTTTCCTCGGTGGGCAACTCGGGACGCACAGCTTGCCATGCGCCACCCGTCCGGCAGCTTAGCGGGGGCCTGAGCCTGTATGCATGACCTCTGGCCTATGACGGCGAGCCGGGTCAGGCGCAGGCTGCGAAGATCACTGCGTGGGGAGAGCGCGAATGGGGGCGATCATGGGCAGGGGCGGGCTGTGGCTCGCTGCGTTGGCCGTGGGCTGGTGTGGAGCCGGCGCGTGTTTCGCGCTGGAGGCGCCGGCAGCGGCGGGGAGCGTGGCGGCACCGGCGGTTGCCAGCACGGCGCCGGCTTCGATGGGGCCCATTCCTTTCGCACCGGCGCACCAGACCATCATCACCACGCCCAGCGCGGCGAACGCGTGGGGCGGCGAGCGTACCGGCCAGGAGGCCACGCTGTCCGACCGCGTGGTGAGCTACGCCATCGATGCCAGCCTCGACGCCGGCAAGCATCGGGTGACCGGCAAGGAACACATGACCTGGCGCAACCGCAGCGACCGCCCGGTCAGCCACGTCTACTTCCACCTCTACCTCAACGCGTTCGAGAGCGACGGCAGCACCTGGTTCACCGAGCGCAAGGTGCTCACCGCGCACGGCCGTTCGCGCGGCAACGCGGTACTGAAGGACGGGCAGTGGGGCTGGGTCCACCTGCAGAACGTGGCGCAGGACGGCACGGCGCTGAAATGGAGCTTCGTGCATCCCGACGGCGGCCCGGCCACCGACCACACCGTGGTGCGCATCGATCTCGCCCAGCCAGTGCCCGCAGGCGGCACGCTGGCGCTGGACATCGATTTCCTCAGCCAGCTGCCGCGCGTGGTGGAACGCACCGGCTGGTGGGGCGACTTCAACCTGGTCGGCCAGTGGTTCCCCAAGATCGGCGTGCTGGAACTGGCCGGTGAGCGCGGCGCCACCGCGCCGCGCTGGAACGTGCACGAGTTCCACTTCAACAGCGAGTTCTATGCCGACTTCGGCAGCTACGACGTGCACCTCGACGTGCCCAGCGACTACACCGTGGGCGCGGTGGGTCAGCTGCAGGGCGCACCGCAGGTGGCGAGCGGCCGCACCACGTACCACTACGTGCAGGGCGACGTGCACGATTTCGCCTGGGTGGCGGCCAAGGGCTACAAGACGCTGGATGGCAGCTACACCGGGCCAGGCAGCCCGCAGGTGGACGTGCGGGTGATCTACCAGGCCGAATACGTGGCCAGCGCCGCGCCCACCCTGAAATCCACCATCGATTCGCTGGGCTACTTCTCGAAGACCATCGCGCCGTATCCGTACCACACGGTCACCGCGGTGATCCCGCCCTACAACGCGCAGGAAGCGGGCGGCATGGAGTACCCCACCTTCTTCACCTCCGAGGGCTACAAGGAAGTCACGCCGGGCACCATCAGCCAGTACGGCAGCGATTTCGTGAACATCCACGAATTCGGCCACGGCTACTTCTACGGCATCCTCGCCTCCAACGAGTTCGAGGAGCCGATGCTCGACGAGGGCATCAACGAGTTCTGGGACGACCACATGATGCGCGCGCGCGACGAGAACCTCGTGCTCGCCACGCCGTTCATGAAATGGCTGGGCATCGCACCGGCGATGAGCGGCTACCAGATGGAGCGCCTGGCTGCCGAACTCGACCGTCCCGAGGATCCGCTGGCGCAGAACAGCTGGGATCGCCTCTCCAGTTCCAGCTACGGCACCGTCTACACGCGCACCACCACCGCGATGCACGACCTGGAGCAGCGCATCGGCGAGCCGGCGATGGAAAAGGCCATGCGCCTGTATTACCAGCGCTGGCGCTTCCGCCATCCCTCGGTGGCCGATCTGCGCCAGGCGCTGGTCGACGGCTCGGGCGATGCGAAGGCGGTGAACACGATCTTCGACCAGATCGTCTACGGTACCGCGCACATCGACGACCGGGTGGCCGACATCGACGTGCAGGAAGTACTGCCCCAGGCCGGCGTGAGCTGGCAGGACGGCAAGCCGACGGAAGCTGACCAGAAGGCGCTCGACAAGCAGATCGCCAAACAGCGCGCGGACTGGAAGAAGGCCCATCCCGACGCCAAGCCGGGCAGCGGCGGACCGTTTCCCTGGCACAGCACGGTGACCGTGTTGCGCGACGGTGCCCGCGTGCCTGAGACGCTGCGCGTCAGCTTTGCCGACGGCAGCCACGAGGACGTGCGCTGGAACGACGACCGCCGCTGGGCGCGCTTCGATTTCACGAAGCCGAGCAAGGTGGTTTCGGCCGAGCTCGATCCCGAACGGCAGGTCTATCTCGATGCCGACAAGCTCAACGACAGCTATGCGACCAAGCCGGACGGCGCCGCCTCGCGCCGCTGGACGACCGACGTGGCCGCGCTGTTGCAAGCCTTCTACTCGACGCTGGTGACGCTGTGATGATGGCCAGGACGACTGCTCCGCGCGCCGGTTTCGGCGCCCTGTTCTCCGCGATGGGCACCGCCCTGCAATGGCGCCTGCTGCTGCTCTGGCTGCTGCTGATGCTGTTGCCGGCCAGCGTGGTGGCGCTGCCGCTGTGGCGCACGCTTGGCGGCCTGCTCGACCATTCGGTGCATGCCGAGGCCTGGGCGCGGCAATTCGATCCGCTGATGTTCGGCGATGCGCTGGGCGCGATGGCCGGGCACGCCGCCTGGCTGGGAGGGGCTGCCTTGTTGGCGCTGCTGCTGACGCTGCTCATGTCTCCTTTCCTCGACGGCATGGCGGTGGGCAGCGGACGCGCCGCGCGCACCCTCGGGTTCGCCGCTCTGCTGCAGAACGGCTGGATCGAGTACGGGCGCATGTTCCGGGTGATGCTGTGGTCGCTGCTGCCGTATGCGGTGGTGGTGGTGGTGGCAGGCGCCGGCATGCATCTGGCCGATCGGCACGCCGACCAGGCGGTGCTGGAGGCACAGGCCGATGCCTGGGCGCACGGCGCGCGCTGGGTGCTGCTGGTGGTATTCGTGCTGGCGCAGGCCATCGTGGAATCCACCCGTGCGGCCTTCATCGCCGACACCAGTCTGCGTTCTGCCACTCGTGCCTTCGGTCGTGGCTTCATGCAGTTGCTGCGCCGGCCGCTGAAGACCCTGCTGTTCTATCTGGTAGTGAGCGTGCTGGGTCTGGCGATCGCATCGGCGCTGGGCATCGCGCGCATCCACACCACGGCGGTCGATGGCGGCTTCTGGCTGGCGCTGCTGCTCAGCCAGCTGATCGTGCTGGCAATCGCCTGGATGCGTGTCGCGCGGCTGTTCGCGCTGGCGCGGTTGGGGCGTTCGCGTTGACGCAGTCTGCTTTTCCCCTCTCCCGCTTGCGGGTACGCGGGGAGGCGCCATGGATGGCGCCGGCATTGAGGAGCGAGGAGAGGGGGGCTTTTCTCAGGTTCTGTTCGTAAGTCTCAAAGCGGTTTCGTGCGCCCTTTGGGCGCCCGAGCTACTTCTCTTCTGCTTGTCCACGCCGCCGCAGGAGCGGCGGCGAACAGCGGAGCTGACCCGAAGGGCGGAGGGCAGGATGCCCGGATGCCCGGAGTCAAAGAGAAGTAGCCAGGAGAAAACGACACCCCGGTTGGCGCTTGCCGGGCATCCTGCCCGGCCCCGCCTCACCGCCGCCCAGGGGTCCCGGAAAAGCAGCGCGCTCCTGCGCACAGAAGCGACAGCCAGAGCAAGGCAAAACCACGAAGCGCCGTAAGACTTTTCCCTCAGCTCTCGGATACGGCGCGGTGTGGCCGCACCGTGTATCGCGTAGGCGGAAGTGGCTCCAAAAACCTCGAAACGTCCTGCTTGTAATCCCGGCGTATTGAATCAGGCCATTTCTCTTGGTTACTTCTCTTGACTCCGGGCTTCCTGCCCTCCGCCCTGCGGGCCGGCTGCGCCGTTCGCCACCGCTCCTGGCGGTGGCGTGGGCCAGCAAAGAGAAGTGACTCGGGCGCCGGCAGGCGTCCGAAAGCCCGCCGCAGGCGAGCCTGGTTACGGTGAGGCCGGGTATGTGCGAAGGATTCAAAAGTGGCGCCGTGCAAAGGCACGCCCACATTCAAGATCGGATCAACCGCAGGCGGCGCGGCGCGTCTCGCGGTGCGGCGGGTAATAGGCGAACACGTGGGTGTCGCTGCCGTAGAAATCCATGTCGTCGATATGCTCGCCACCAAGGCGCTCGGCCACGCGGTCGGAGGCCTCGTTGCCCACGCGCACCAGGCTGATCACCCGCGGCGCGTGCAGATGGCTCCAGGCGAAGTCGAGCACGGCCATGCCCGCCTCGGTGGCGTAGCCGTGGTGGCGGTGCTCGGGCTTGAGCATCCAGCCCAGTTCCAGGTCGGGCCAGCCTTCGGGACAGAACAGGCCCGCACGCCCCACGAACTCGCCGGTATGCTTCAGCTCCAGCGCCCACATGCCGTAGCCGCGCAACTGCCAGTGGCCCAGCAGCATCGCCAGCGAACGCCAGGCGTTGGTGCGGTCCAGCGGCTGGCCGTCGCCGACATAGCGGGTGCTGTCCGGGTCGGCCAGCATCGCGGCGTAGTCGTCGAAATGGCGCTCGGTTAGCGCAGTCAGGCGCAGGCGCGCCGTCTCGATTACAGGGATGTCGATCATGCCAAATCAGCTAGCAAGTCACATGCCATCGAGCAAGGTCGCCAGTGCGCGGGTGCTCGAAGCAAGGCTTTCGGTCCAGGACAATCCGGTGATTGTCTCACCTGTGGCCGCATCCGCAAAATCCTCGGTTTCGCCGGGCGGCAGCAGGTGGCGGTAGTCCACCGTGATCTCGCTGCCCGTGGGCAGCTCGGCCAGCGCGAACACGAAGCCCAGGTGCCACAGGCCGTTGGGCTGGAAGCTGTGGTTGAGGTAGCACTCGTCGGGCCAGTCCGGCGACACCGTGTAGCGGTCTTCGAACCAGCGCGCGCTGGCGTATTTCAGCTTGGCCAGTTCCGGCGCGGCGAACTCGTCGTGGCGGAAGGTACGGTCGATCGCGTCGGGCGCGCTGATGATGCGCCCCGCGATCACGGGCTCATCCAGGAACAGGCCCTTGCCGGCGCCGGGGATGCGCGAGGCGGCGATGTGGTAACGCGGCAGGATCATGGCGGGGCCGGTCGAAACGGGGCGCCAGTGTAGTGCCTGCCAGGCGGCCCGCGACTGGCTGCTGACGTCGGCTTGCTAGAATGGCGTTTTTCCGTCGCTTTGGAGCCACCCATGGATACCGCCCGCCTTTCCCGTTTCGTCAGCGGCCTGTGGGACGAGGAGATCGTGCCCAGGCTGGTGGAATACATCCGCATCCCCAACAAGTCGCCGATGTTCGACAAGGACTGGAAGGCGCACGGCCACATGGATGCGGCGGTGAAGCTGATGAGCGACTGGGCGCAGTCCAAGCTCGCCGCGCTGCCGGGCAGCACGCTGGAAGTGGTGCAGCTGGAAGGGCGCACGCCGCTGATCTACATCGAGGTGCCGGCCAGCGGCGCCGGCGACGACACCGTGGTGCTGTATGGCCACCTCGACAAGCAGCCGGAGATGACCGGTTGGGCCGAGGGCCTGGGCCCGTGGACGCCGGTGCTGAAGGGCGACAAGCTCTACGGCCGCGGCGGCGCCGACGATGGCTACGCGATCTTCGGTTCGCTGGCGGCGTTGCTGGCGCTGCACGAGCAGGGCGTGCCGCACGCGCGCTGCGTGATCCTGATCGAGGCCTGCGAGGAGTCGGGTAGCTACGACCTGCCTTATTACGTTGATCACCTCGCCGCGCGCATCGGCAACCCCTCGCTGGTGGTCTGCCTCGACTCGGGCTGCGGCAATTACGACCAGCTGTGGCTCACCACCTCGCTGCGCGGCATGACCGGCGGCAACCTTACCGTGCAGGTGCTGGAGGAGGGCGTGCATTCCGGCGACGCCTCCGGCGTGGTGCCGTCCAGCTTCCGCATCCTGCGCGAGATCCTGTCGCGGCTGGAGGACCCGGAAACCGGCACGATCAAGCCGAAGGAGCTGTACGTCGAGATCCCCGCCCAGCGCGTGGAGCAGGCGCAGCACGCGGCTACCGTGCTGGGCGGCGACATCTACAGCAAGTTCCCCTGGACCGCAGGCATGCAGCCGGTAACGAAGGATCTGCCCGAGCTGGTGCTCAACCGTACCTGGCGTCCGCAGCTCGCCGTGACCGGCATCGGCGGCATCCCGCCGCTGGACAGCGCCGGCAACGTGCTGCGCCCGTTCACCGCGGCGAAGCTGAGCCTGCGCGTGCCGCCCACGCTGGACGCGAAGCAGGCCGGCCAGTTCCTGAAGCAGCTGCTGGAGAAGGACCCGCCCTACGGCGCCAAGGTCAGCTTCGACCTGGAGAAGGACGGCAGCGGCTGGAATGCGCCCGCGCTGTCGCCTTGGCTGGCCGAGGCGGTGGACGAGGCGTCGCGGAACCAGTTCGGCGCGCCGGCCACCTACATGGGCGAGGGCGGCTCGATCCCGTTCATGGGCATGCTGGGCGAGAAATTCCCCAAGGCACAGTTCCTGATCACCGGCGTGCTCGGTCCGCATTCCAACGCCCACGGCCCCAACGAGTTCCTGCACATCCCCACCGGCAAGAAGGTGTCGGCGGTGGTGGCCGAGGTGGTGGCGAAGCATCACGCGCAGGGCGCCAGGGGCTGATGCGGTTTTCTCCCTCTCCCCGTTGGGGAGAGGGCCGGGGTGAGGGGGCAAGGTCACGAGAGCATTTGTGCAGAGCCAAAGGCGCTTCGACTGCATGTTTCCGCGAGCACCCGCCCCTCATCTCAATCCTCTTCCTCGCTCACCAAAGCAGGGCCATCCATGGCCCTTCCCCGCGTCCCAGAGGGAAGAGGAGGCAAACGCAAAGAGCCATTACCCATGGATCATTCCCATCTCGCCGCCAACTGGGCCGACGTCCGCCGCCGGGTGGACGAGGCCTGCCGTGCCGCCGGGCGCGACCCGGCCGAAGTCTCCATCCTGCCGGTCAGCAAGACCTTCGACGCCGAGGTGGTGCGCGCGGCGGTGGCGCTGGGCCTGCGCCGCTTCGGCGAGAACAAGGTGCAGGAGATCCGCGACAAGTCCGGGCCGCTGGCCGACTGCGGCATCGCCTGGGTGGTGATCGGCCACCTGCAGACCAACAAGGCCAGGGACGTGGCGCGGCTGGCCAGCGAGGTGCAATCGCTGGACCGCCCCGAACTGGCCGAGGCGCTGCACCACCGACTGCAGATCGAAGGCCGCACCATCGACGTGCTGGTGCAGGTGAAGACCTCCAGCGAGGAGAGCAAGTACGGCCTGCCGCCTGCCGGGCTGCCCGCCTTCCTCGACAGCCTGGCTCGCTACGACACCCTGCGGGTACGCGGCCTGATGACGCTGGCCGTCCACGCGGACGATCCCGGGGAAGTGCGCGCCTGCTTCCGCCAGCTGCGCGAGCTGCGCGATGCAGCGCAGGCGCGCGGGCATGAATTGCCGCGGCTCTCCATGGGCATGAGCGGCGATTTCCCGCTGGCGATCGCCGAGGGCGCCACCGAAGTACGCATCGGTACCGCGATCTTCGGGCGGCGCCCTGCGCCGACAAGCTTCTGAAACGTATCGGAAATCAGGCCTGGAACGCCCGGTTTCGGGATCATTGGAGCAAGTTCCGGAAAAATCTGCTGTTTTTCGGAGCGTGATGGGCACGGCAGTGTTTGCGAACGACGGGGTTCAGTTAACCCCAATCCAACAAACCTCCCGGATCTTCTTGGTAAGTTCATCCCTTCGTCACGTCGCCTGCATGCCAGGTGGCATCTCCGGGTAAGTGTTGTAGGGGGTCATTGCCTCATGCCAATCCAGCGATTGACCGGTGTTGCCGCGCTCGTTTCGATGCTGCTGCTGGCTACTCCCTCGCATGCCGTGACCCACCAGGCCCAGAAAAAGCACGTCCAGCACCGCCACGCACCGGCGCACCACACCAAGTCGCGCCACACCAAGTCCAGCCATCCGCAGCCCCGTGCCGTCGCCAGCGCTTCCGCCGACAGCCATTACTCGCTGGTCACTGGTGGCATCCTCGCCTCCCCGTTGTCGCTGAACCCGCTGCCCGCCCTCAGCCCGATGCCGACGCTGGCTTCGTCCGGCGTGGCGGGCTTCAATGGTGGCACGGCCCCGACCTTTGGCGTCGAGCACAGCCTGCTTGCGCCGGTCGTTGCCGCTTCTGCCGTAGCCGAGGCCGCCAGGCCGGCCGCCAGCCAGGCCGACAACGATGTCGACACGGTCACCGATCTGCGCAAGGCGCTGATCGGGCTGGCGATGAACCTGCGCAACGTGCGCTACGTGCGTGGCGGCCACAGCCCGACCACCGGTTTCGATTGCAGCGGCTTCGTGCGCTACGTGTTCGCCCATGCGATCGGCGTGCAGCTGCCCACCAACTCCGCCTCGCAGTTCCTCGCCGGCCTGAAGGTGAAGCGCGCGGACATGAAGCCGGGCGACCTGGTGTTCTTCCACACCGGCGGCCGTCGCCACCGCATCACCCACGTGGGCATCTACATTTCCAACGGCAATTTCATCCACGCCCCCACCTACGGCAAGTCGGTGCAGATCTCCAGCCTCGACGAGGCCTACTGGGCGAAGCGCTTCGTGGGCGCCAAGCGTCCCGAGGGCATGCTGGCGCTGGCCGGGGGCGGGAGCAACGGTTGATCCCGGGCCTCGCACCTGCATCGAGATCGAGAAGCCGCCCAGCGAGGCGGCTTTGTTTTTGCGATCCTCCCTGATCGCGAAAGTCAAAAGGGCGGCCATCCTGGCCGCACTCTTCAAGTAATGTGCCTTTCCGTACATGTTCGTGGGGCATCGCAGCCGTTACGCTAATGCTTTGCCCTTGTGACACAGGCGTCGACGGAACCCTGCATGCCGAACCTCCCGCCGGTCACCCGCTACCTGCTGATCGCCAACGTACTGGTGTTCGCGTTGCAGCAGCTGTTGCCGGATGCAGGCTCGCTTGCCCTCATCAGCCATTTCGCGCTGTGGCCGCTGGGGCCTTCGCCGTACTCGAATGTCGCGGGGTTCGAACCCTGGCAGCTGGTCACCTATGCATTCATGCATGGCGGTTTCGAGCACATCCTGTTCAACATGTTCGGCCTGTACATGTTCGGCGGGGTGATCGAGCGCACCTTCGGTGCGCGCAACTACACGATCTACTACTTCGTCTGCGCGATCGTGGCGGCGGTGGCGCAGCTCATGGTGGTGAAGTACTTCACCCACGGCTTCTATCCCACCATCGGCGCCTCGGGGGCGCTGTTCGGCCTGTTGCTGGCGTTCGGCATGCTGTACCCGCACGAGAAGATGTTCCTGATCTTCCTGCCGATCCCGATGCCGGCGTGGCTGTTCGTGATCGGCTACGCGGCGGTGGAACTGGTGCTGGGCGTCACCGGCACCCAGGCCGGCGTGGCACATTTCGCGCACCTCGGGGGCATGGTCGGCGGCTATGTCATGATCCAGTACTGGCGCGGCCGCCTGCCGCTGAAACCGAAGCGCCAATTGCTGCGCTGACTCTCAAGGAAATCCATGAGCCACGACCTGCAGCGCCGCCTCACGCCGCGCCACATCACCTTCATGGCGCTGGGCATGTGCATCGGCGCCGGGCTGTTCCTCGGCTCGGGCAGCACGATCAAGCTGGCCGGCCCTTCGGTACTGTTCGCCTACCTGATCTGCGGCGTGATGATCTTCATCATCATGCGCGCGCTGGGCGAGATGGCCGCGCGCGAGCCGATCGCCGGTTCCTTCAGCGCCTACGCGCATAAGTACCTCGGGCCGTTCGCCGGCTACCTCACCGGCTGGAACTACTGGATCCTGATGATGGGCGTCGGCATCGTCGAGAGCACGGCGGTGGGCATCTACATGAAGACCTGGTTCCCGGATTCGCCGCAGTGGATCTGGGCCTTCGCCAGCGTGGCGATGATCGGTGGCCTGAACCTGCTGGCGGTGAAGGTGTACGGCGAGCTGGAGTTCTGGTTCTCGCTGATCAAGGTGCTCACCGTGGTGCTGATGATCCTCGGCGGCTTCGCGATGATCTGGCTGGGCTGGGGCAACCACGGCACGCCGGTGGGCCTGTCCAACCTGTGGACGCACGGCGGCTGGTTTCCGCATGGCGTCACCGGCATGGTGCTGGCGCTGCCGGTACTGGTGTTCTCTTTCGGCGGCATCGAGACGATCGGCATGGCGGCGGCGGAGGCCGCGCAGCCGGAGCGCACCATCCCGCGCGCGGTGAACTCGGTGATCTGGCGCATCCTGATCTTCTACATCGGCTCGCTGTTCGTGATCATGGCGATCTACCCGTGGAACGAGCTGGACGCGAACAGCAGCCCGTTCGTCACCACCTTCGCACGGTTGGGCATTCCCAGTGCGGCGGGGCTGATCAATTTCGTGGTGATCACCGCGGCGCTGTCCAGCTTCAACTCCACCACCTTCAGCGGCAGCCGCATGCTGCACAGCCTCGCCGGCAAGGGCCAGGCGCCGGCGGCGATGGGCCGGACCAGCACGCACGGCGTGCCGGTGCGCGGCGTGCTGGTGACCATGGCGTTCCTGCTGTTCGGCGTGCTGATGAACTACCTGGTGCCGGGGCGCATCTTCGGCATGATGATGTCCATCCTCGCGTTCAACACGGTGTGGACCTGGGGCATGGTGCTGGTGGCGCACTGGAGCTTCCGCCGTCGCCAGCTGCAGCCGCTGGCGTTCCGCCTGCGCGTGTGGCCGCTGTCCAGCGTAGTGTGTCTGGCCTTCCTCGCCTTCGTGTGGGTGATGCTGGGCTACAGCCCGGATACCCGCGTGGCGCTCTACGTGGGCGTGGCGTGGCTGGCGCTGCTCACCGTGGCCTATTACGCGTTCGGCATCGAGCGGCGCATGCGGCAGGCTGCTGCTTCGGGCGTGGCCTGATTTCGAAATAGCCCAGGGCTTGGCGTCCATTCCGCAAGCGCATGGTGTAAGCCGTGCGCTTTTTTGTCTGTGCTGCTCCGGCGCGGCATGACCTTGGCGACGCGATGGCATATACTCCCCTGGGGTATCCAAGGCGAAGGCGCATGCCGTACTCGACGCAGGAAAAGAAGCAGGCGCTGGTGCGCGTTCGTCGCATCGGCGGCCAGCTGGACGCGCTGGCGCAGGCGCTGGAGCAGGAGGTCGACTGCGGCGCCGTGCTGCAGCAGATCGCGGCGATCCGCGGCGCGGTGAACGGGCTGATGGGCGAAGTGCTGGAGAGCCATCTGCGTGCCGGCTTCGCGTCCCGCCGTACCGCGGCAGTCGATGCGGCCGCGCTGGAACAGACCATCACCTTGCTGCGCACCTATCTCAAATAGCCGGCTCTCGCACCGGCCGAACCACCGACCCATTACAGGAGCACCATCATGAAATCCCGTGCCGCCGTCGCCTTCGCCCCCGGCAAGCCGCTGGAGATCGTCGAGATCGACGTGGCTCCGCCGAAGAAGGGCGAGGTGCTGGTGAAGATCAGCCACACCGGCGTCTGCCACACCGATGCGTTCACGCTGTCCGGGGACGATCCGGAGGGTTTGTTCCCCTGCGTGCTGGGCCACGAGGGCGCGGGCGTGGTGGTGGAGGTGGGCGAGGGTGTCACCTCGGTGCGGCCGGGCGACCACGTGATCCCGCTGTACACCGCCGAGTGCGGCGAATGCCTGTTCTGCAAGAGCGGCAAGACCAATCTGTGCACGGCGGTGCGTGCGACGCAGGGCAAGGGCGTGATGCCGGACGGCACCACGCGCTTCTCCTACAACGGCCAGCCGATCCATCACTACATGGGCTGCTCCACCTTCAGCGAGTACACCGTGGTCGCGGAAGTGTCGCTGGCGAAGATCAACCCGCAGGCGGACCACGAGCAGGTCTGCCTGCTGGGTTGCGGCGTCACCACCGGCATCGGCGCGGTGCACAACACCGCCAAGGTGCAGCAAGGCGACAGCGTGGCGGTGTTCGGCCTCGGCGGCATCGGCCTGGCGGTGGTGCAGGGCGCGCGCCAGGCCAAGGCAGGCCGCATCATCGCGGTCGACACCAACCCGGCCAAGTTCGAGCTGGCACGCTCGATGGGCGCCACCGACTGCGTCAACCCGAAGGAGCATGACAAGCCGATCCAGCAGGTGATCGTGGCGATGACCGGCTGGGGCGTGGACCACAGCTTCGAATGCATCGGCAACGTCAACGTGATGCGTGCGGCGCTGGAGTGCGCGCACCGTGGCTGGGGCCAGAGCGTGATCATCGGCGTGGCCGGCGCGGGCCAGGAAATCTCCACGCGGCCGTTCCAGCTGGTCACCGGCCGCAAGTGGATGGGCACTGCGTTCGGCGGCGTGAAGGGTCGCAGCCAGCTGCCCGGCATGGTCGAGGAAGCGATGAAGGGCGAGATCGAGCTGGCGCCGTTCGTCACCCATACCATGGGGCTGGAGCGGATCAACGAGGCCTTCGAGCTCATGCACGACGGCAAGTCGATCCGTTCGGTCATCCACTACTGATTTGAAAGCCCCTCTCCCTCCGGACACGGGGAAGGGCCATGAATGGCCCTGCTTTCCTCGCTCCCCAGGGCCGGGCACATCCATGTGCTCGCTCCGCGTGGAGGAGCGAGGAAGAGGGGTGAGGGTATGGGCGGAGCGCCGCGCTTCGCCCGTACCCTCATCCGCCCTTTACTCGCGCCATCCTGTCGCTCGCCCCTGCGGGGCCAGCTTCGCTGTTCCGCAGGTGCATCCTGCACCTGCAGGTGGGCACTTTCATAAGGCAGGGAGAACCCCGTGAACCTTGAACGCATCGAACACCGCGCCTGCTTCGGTGGCTGGCAGGACGTCTACCGGCACGACTCGTCCGTGCTCGGCTGCACGATGAACTTCGCTGTCTACCTGCCGCCGCAGGTGGAAACGGCGCGGCTGCCGGTGCTGTACTGGCTGTCCGGCCTCACCTGCACCGAGCAGAACTTCATCGCCAAGGCCGGTGCGCAGCGTTACGCGGCCGAGCACGGCGTGATCGTGGTGGCGCCGGATACCAGCCCGCGTGGCGAGGGCGTGGCGGACGACCCGGCGTATGACCTGGGCCAGGGTGCGGGCTTTTACCTCAACGCCACCGAGCAGCCGTGGGCCGCGCATTACCGCATGCGCGACTACGTGGTGGACGAATTGCCTGCGCTGGTGGAGGCGAATTTCCCCGCCAACGATGCGCGCGGCATCAGTGGGCACTCGATGGGTGGCCACGGTGCGCTGACGCTCGCGCTGGGCAACCCGGGGCGTTACCGCAGCGTGTCGGCGCTCGCCCCCATCGTCGCGCCGGCGCGGGTGCCATGGGGCGAGCAGGCGTTCACCGCCTACCTCGGACCGAATCGCGCAGAGTGGGTGCGCCACGACGCCACCGAATTGCTGAAGATCGCCACCGAACGCCTGCCCCTGCTGGTGGACCAGGGCGAGGCCGACGAATTCCTCGCCACGCAGCTCAAGCCGGAACTGCTGCGCGAGGCATGCGTGGAGGCGAACCATCCACTGACCCTGCGCCTGCATCCGGGCTACGACCACAGCTACTACTTCGTGGCCAGCTTCATCGGCGAGCACATTGCCTGGCATGCGCGGGCCATGAAGGCCTGAGGCTCGGCGCAACGAACACGGAGAACCCGTAGGAGCGCACCCTGTGCGCGATGGCTTTTGGCCTCGATCAAGCGCCAAAGCCATCGCGCACAGGGTGCGCTCCTACACGGATGCCGTGTCAGCGCAGGGCTAGGAAGTCGGCACTCACCACGAAACGCACCGCATCCAGGCGCAACCGCGACTGTGGCAGTGCGGTGAGCAAGGCGTCGCGCTCGGCGGCCACCGTGGCGATTTCCGCGGTACTGATCGACGGGTTCACCGCGCGCAGGGCCTGCAGGCGCGACAGCTCCGCGTCCAGCGCGGCGCCGGCCTCGGCCATGGCGTTGTCGATCATCGCCTGCGCGCGGGCGCTGGCCGCGAGTTCCGCCTTCTCCAGCATCGGCGGCACCAGTTTGGCGAGGAACTTGCGGTAGCGCGGCACTTCGATGTTGCGGTCGGCGGCCTTGCGCAGCGCGGCGTCGCTGGGCTGGAAGTCCGCGCGCTCGGCCAGCCGGGTGTCGATGGTGATGGTGATCGGCAGCGCGGGCAGGAAGCGTTCGGCGTCCAGCCGGCGATCGGCGACGCACTCCAGCACGAACACGGTCTGCAGCAGCGCACTGCGCGGCGGCAGCGCGTCGTCCACCATGAAGGCGGCATTGCCCTGTTCCCCGGAGAGCGCGAGGTCCAGCGCGCCGGCGATCATCGGATGATCGAGCCGCAGCAGCGGCAGCTCCTCGCGCGCCAGCGCCACGGCGCGGCTGAAGGTGGCCGACTGCGGACCTTCGGCGAAGCCGGGCAGGGCGTCGGTGGAGAGATATTGCGGATCGAGCAGCAACACCTTGCCGCCCAGCTCCTCGGCATGGATGCCGTAGGCTTCCAGCAGGCGCTGCACGAAGGCGTCGCGGGCCGGGTCTTCGTCCTCGCGGCGGAAGGCCTGGCCCAGTTCCTCGGCGTGCAGATCACGGCTGGTGGCCAGCTCCAGCAGATGGTCGCGGCCCTCGCGGATCAGTTCGGCCATCTGCTCGTGGGCGGCGCGCGTCTCGACCAGCAGGACATCCAGCTCCTGGTCGCGGCCGTCGTCGCCGCGCGCATGCTGGTCGGCGAGTCGCGCCAGCGTGTCGCCATAGCGGCGCAGCAGCTCGCGGCCATCGGCCGGGCTCTGGCGGAACGCATCCACGCCCTCGTCGTACCAGCGTGCCAGCACATGCTGCGCGCTGTCGGCCACGGCAAGGATGTGGATGCTGATGTCGTGGGTCTGGCCGATGCGGTCGAGGCGGCCGATGCGCTGCTCCAGCAGGTCGGGGTCGAGCGGCAGGTCCCACAGCACCAGCCGGTGCGCGAACTGGAAGTTGCGGCCTTCCGAGCCGATCTCCGAGCACAGCAGCAGGCGCGCGCCGTCGGGCTGCGCGAAGTACGCCGCGTTGCGGTCGCGCTGCACGATGCCCAGGCCTTCGTGGAAACGCGCGATGCCGGCGCCGCTGCGCGTGCGCAGCGCCTCCTCCAGCGCCAGCACCTTGGCCTGGCTGCGGCAGATCAGCAGGAACTTGTCCTGCGGATGCGCGTCGAGCAGGGTCACCAGCGCTTCGAGGCGCGGATCGTTCGCGTAGTCGTGCTCCAGCACGGGGGGCGGTTGCTGGAGGTCGGCGTGGAATTCGGCGAGCAGGGCCTGACGTGCGGTCTCGTCGAGGCCGGCGGCATCCAGCACATGCCACTGCGGCACGCGCTGGGGGAAACCGCCGATGCCGGCGCGACGGTTGCGGAACATCGCACGGCCGGTGCCGTGGCGGTCGATCAGCGCGGCGAGGATCTCGCGCGCATGCTCGGGCCTGGTGGTGTTGGCGAGCCGCGCCTCCAGCGCTGCATCGCCGGCGAAGGCGCTGCGCAGCGTGGCGAGCTGGGCCTCGTCCAGCGCCTCGCCGTCGAGCAGCTTGTCGGCCATCTGCGACAGTGGCTGGAAGCGTTCGGCCTCGGCGAGGTAGGCGTCCAGGTCGTGGTAGCGCTGTGGGTCGAGCAGGCGCAGGCGGGCGAAGTGACCGCTGCGGCCCAGCTGTTCCGGCGTGGCGGTGAGCAGGATCACGCCGGGCGTCTTCGCGGCCAGCCGCTCCACCAACGTGTAGCGCGGGCTGGCGGCCTCGGGTGTCCAGGCGAGGTGGTGCGCCTCGTCCACCACCAGCAGGTCCCATGGCGCATCCAGCAGTTGCTGCGCGCGCTTCGGGTTCGCTTCGAGGAAGGCGAAGTCCGCGATCACCAGCTGCTCGTCCTCGAACGGGTTGGTGGGTGCGGCAGCACCGTCCAGCGGCAGCTCCAGCGACTCGCAGCGCTCCTCGTCGTAGATCGCGAAGCTGAGGTTGAAGCGGCGCAGCAGCTCGACGAACCACTGGTAGACCAGGGTGTCGGGCAGCAGCAGCAGCACGCGCGAGGCGCGGCCGGTGGCGAGCTGGCGCGCCACGATCATGCCTGCCTCGATGGTCTTGCCCAGGCCCACCTCGTCGGCCAGCAGCACGCGCGGCGGCCGGCGCGCCGAGGCGATGCCCGCCACGCGCAGCTGGTGCGGCACCAGGCCCACGCGCGCGGCACCCAGGCCCCAGGCCGGCGAGCGGCGCGCTTCAGCGCGGTGGCGCAGGCCTTCCACGCGCAGCTCGAACTGCGCCACCGGATCTGTGCGGCCACCAATCAGGCGATCGTCGGCCTGGCTTACGCTCTGCTCGTCGTCGAGCTGGCCTTCGTGCAGCTCGCGACCCTCGCCACGGTAGATCAGCAGGTCGTCGCGGATCTCCACGCGCTCGACCAGAAACGCGATGCCCTTGCCGGCCACGCGCTGGCCGGCGCGGAACTCGGCCCGCACCAGCGGCGCGGAATCGGCGGCGTATGGCCGCAGCACGCCGGCCTTGGCGAACAGCACCTGCACGCCGCGTCCCTCGACGCGCAGCACGGTGCCGAGGCCGAGCTCGGGCTCGGCGGTGGAGATCCAGCGTTGACCAGGTACGAACATTGCACAGCTTGCTTCGACTCGGGGCCAACAATTATCCGCGTTGCGGGGCCGGATGGACAGCGCGAGGACATGCAGACGCCATCGTGCCCGGCTCATTGGCCACAACGGCAATGCCGCCAGAACCGCCAGGAGCCTTGCCGGTCAATCGGTCGTTAGGGTTGTTCAAACTTCGGCGTCTTGGCACCGCTTGGTCATGCCGGTGCCGAGCGCCCATCGTCTTGCCGGGTCACTGCTGCCAGCAGGACGAGGTGGTCGGGGATGGCGTCTTGGTGCCGGTGTTGTCGACAGAGAAGCTCGGGCAGGCCGTGTCGCCCGCCTGCGGGCCACCCGTCACGGGGGTGGCGGTGATGGTATAGGTGCTCGAGGTGCTGGCCAGCGCCACGGTGTAATACCCCGACGGAGAAGTGGCGGGCATGCTTGGGCAGCCATTGGCTGCCGACGATACGTTTGCGTAGCTGAAGGTGAGTGCGTAGCAGCGCTCAAGGATGCCCTGGTCCTGCGACAGCGCGGCATAGGCGTCCGAACGCCGGCTTTGCTGCGCGTATCTGAGGTAGCTGCTGACGGCAAGGCCGGCAAGAATCGCGATGATCGCCACGACGATCATCAGTTCGATCAGACTGAAGCCACGCATTCCGTATCTATGGTTCGGTTTCGTCATGATGGTTCTCACTGGACTTGCCACCAGCCGAGACGGCCGGACTTGTCGCCTTTGGTCGGTGGCGGTGGCGGAAGTGGTGACCCTGGCAGCGGCGCACCGCCGCTGATGATCTGTGAGTTGGTGTTCCCATTGTTCCCCATGCTGGTGGCTGCGGAACTGTAGCCATTACCGATGAAGATGCCGGTGGGATTGCTATTGGTAAGCCTGCTGCCGGCGCCGCTGGCCACGCCCGGGACAATCGTGACGCCACCGCCGAAGCCAATGGCTGCTTCCGGGAACGGCGTGCCGCTGTCGTATTGCACATACATCAGGTACGAACTGGGCGTGCCACACGAGGTGGACGTGGCATCAGGCGGAATGTTGACCGCGAACAGCACGCCGCCACTTTCGACCGCCGAGGCGTTGAACACGCGTGGTGCCGGAGCGGAAGTGCTGCTCACCAGCGGCGACAGGTCGAAGTACCAGCCTTCCACCGGGTTTGCCGTCAGGCTGGCTGGCGGCGGCGTCGGGTTGGCGTAGGTAATGCTGTTGTAGGTCAGGTTTACCTCGTTGCTGGTGGAGAAGATGGCCGGCGTCGATACCCCGCCCACGGTGTAGCTGCCCAGCGAGATCGTCTGCGATTGCAGGTTGCTGCGCTTGTAAGGGGGAGACGGGACTTGCCCGGTCGGGTAATTGGACAGGTCGCTGGTGTTGTCCCATACGCCGTAGAAACTCTGCGTGCTGGTGCTGGTGAGGTCGGTCGTCTGAAGGAACATGCCGGTGCCGAAGTACACCATCGAGCCGAGGTAGGACTGGCCGTTCATGCCCGGGAAGTTGGGGTTGGGTGTCACCGACGGGGCGCTGGTGATCGGTTGCGCATTGTTACTGGAGTCGCGTGCCTGGAAGAGCAGCTTCACCGTCCACTTGGTCGGATCCGCGTTGCCGATGTTGATGGCCCACAGGTTGCCCTGCAGGTCGCCCGCGTAAACCATGTCCTGCGGCACGCCCACCAGGCCGCTGGAGTTGGTCGCCGTGACGCTGGACAAGCCATTGGCTGCGCTGCTGCTGCAAGCCGTGGTAGGCACGCCTGCGGCGGTGCAGAGATTGATCTTGGCGATCTGCTGGCCGGTGGAGGCATCCACGGCATAGAAGATGGGTTGGCCGCTGGGGCTGTTGTAGCCATTGCCGAAGATCACGGCAAAACCTTGCGTCACCTGGCTGTCGCTGGCATCGGTCACGCTCACCGCATTCGAGCGCACGATCACGGGGGCGCTGTAGCTGTAGCCCATGTCCGAGTCGGTGAACTCCCACAGCACGTCGCTGGCCACGGCCGAGTCGGAGGTGTAGCCGGACGGGTTGGTCACGTCGATGGCGTAGATGCTGTTGCCGCCGGCGTTCTCGCCGCCCACCAGCAAGGTGTGCCAGTTCCCGTCGGACAGCATGGCGTCGTCCACATAGGGGGTGCCATCCACGTAGAAGTGGTGGTTATACAAATAATAGGGGCTGGTGAGCTGGTAGAGGTTGGCGAAAACACCGTAAGGGATGAACGCCATCACCTCATTGCCGGTGCTGGCATTGAATCCGTGCAGCATGCCGTCGTTGGCACCCACGTAAAGTATGGGGGTGCGGCTGGCGTTGTTGGTCGCGAAAGTCTGGTAGGACGCGTCGGGGAAGTAATCGGATGGCGCTCCGACATAGGCCGGCGAGCTGTCCACGATGTCGCCCAGCAGGTGCTCGCGGGTGCGGAAGATGCCGCCGGAATTGCTTTGCTCTTCGCTGTGGTCGCCGCGCAGATAGTTGAGGCGCAGTTGGCCATTGGTATCGCTGGGCTGCAAATCGCCCTGCAGGGTGCTCGACAGGGTGTTCCAGTCGAACCCGACGGCAGCAGGGGTGGCAGTCGTGCCGCCCGAGGCTACGTGGTAGGGATCCCAGGTGGCGATGTTGCGGGTGGTGGCGGGGCTGGCCAGCGCATCGAGTTGCGCCTGGGCACTCCAGGTTGCCGTTGTATTGATGACGGCATTGGCATTGATGCCGTATTCCTGCAGATCGCCGGTCCACGCGTTGCTGGTGGCGGAGCCGGGGTTGAACGTGGCCTGGTAGATGTAGGAGTTGTTGGTCAGCGAGGTGGAGTTGGCCGCCGCGGAACTGGATGAAGTGTTCTGGCTGGAGATGTTGGACAGGATGGCGGACAGGTCCTGGACCAGGTCCGCCGTGCTGGAAGCAGGGAAGTAGCCATCGGCGCTGGTCGAGGAGGTGCCGCCGGCAACGGCCATGGCCTTCATGGCCAACCCGGCGGCGGAACTCGGATCGCTGACGCCGGCACCCAGGCCGATGACATAGGTTTCGATGCCGTTGTTCTGCAGGGTCTGGATCTGGGAGATGGTGTCGATCATCGCCTGGTCGTTGGTGCCGCCGCCTGCGGTGGTGTTCAACGAGCCATCCGCATTGTAGGCGGCGGTTACGCCGTAGCCGGCGGCCGATGCGCTGCCCAGGGGGGGCCAGTTGTTGCCGCTGCTGTCCATGGTAGGCAGGCCGTCGGTCACCAGCACCACGTATTGCTTGGGCGGCGTGCAATCGGCGGATGCGGCGGCGAGGCTGGTCTTCAGCGTGCTGGAGGCACCCGCCAGCAAAGCGGGCAGCGGCGACTGGTAGGCCAGCGCCTTGATCTCGCTGCTGCTGGTTGAATTGGTTTCCGGCGCGAGATATTTGGCGAATTTGCCCATGGCCGTGGTGACCGACGCGGCAGTAGGCGAGGTACCGGCCGAGGTCATGGCCACCACGTTGTTGCCCGTGGTGTGCGACATGCTTTTGACGTAGTAGCCGAAGCCGCGCTGGGCGTACATCACCTGCGTTGAATACGGGACGTAACCGGCGTTGGTCGGGCCGGTGCTCGTACCGTTGCCGCTGGGAACGACCTTGCTATAGGAAACCGAGATGCTGCCGCTTTCGTAATCGGCGAGGCTCTTGTTTGGCGGGTACGGGTTGGTGGGGGTGACGGTGCCGTAGTCGATGTAGACGGGGCTGTTGCCGCTGGAATAGAGCACGTCGTTGATGTCGGCATCGTCGCTGGACGCTCCGATGACCATGTACTGGCTGTTCCCGACCGTCGATGAAGAGTAAAGGGTCGAGCTGATGGAGCTGCAGTTGCTCTTGACCGTTGAGCTGCTACTGCTGGAGTAATTCCAGCAAGGGTTGGTGACGTAGTCGGTGCCGCTGGCCGGTTGGGTGTTGGTGAAGCTGAAACCCGAGTTGTTGGACATGTAGTACACCCAGGTGGTGTACAGCGAATTGCCGCTGGTGCTGTAGTCCTCCAGGGCGAAATCGGTGGTCGGGAAGTACTGGTTCATGATCGCCAGCATGCCTTCCTTGGCCACGTTCAGGCGGCTGGCGCTGGTGTCGTATTCGGTCGTGCCGCAGGTGGTGGTGTAGGGCTCGTCGCCGACGCTTGACGTGGCGGCCGGGACATCGGGGCAGGTGCTGGGCAACGCCAGCGTGAGATCGGCGTTCGCCGTATTGGAGGGCGGGGTGTAGCCGCTGGGAACCGTGTAGTTGACGGGCGAGCTGGAGCCGCTGAGCCCGGTGACGGTACCGGAGCCGGTCATGATGGCGCCGGACAGGTCGCCGTCCATCGACTGCGAGTTGCCGATGGCGAAGATCACCTGCGGATGGACAGGCGAGGTCACGGTCAACGGCGTCTGCGAAATGGTGAGCGACGGCGGCGTGGCAGCCAGCACCACGGCCGGAAGATAGGCTACGCCACTCAGTGCCACCGCCAGTGCGGTGAACGTGGCGCGCCGCAGAATTCGGAGGCTGGCATGCTTCGAGATGTTCATAGGGGCGAGTCGTCGCAGGATTACGCGGGCAGTTGGTAGAGGGTTTGCAACATCACCACGGACTGGTTGTTCGGGCCGACGGCGCGCACGGTGATGCGGAATACCCGCATCGTGCTGCCGCCCTTGACACGTACCGAGGGCAGCATTTCGATCATGTACTGGCACAGGCTTGTCGCCATGCTCGTGGGGCTGGCGCAGCTCAGCGCAGGCGTATTGGTGAGGTTGCTGCCCCAGTTGGAGGGGACCTTCCACGGCAGCGGCGTGCTGCTGTTGTAATTGCTGGCCTCGAAGTAGTAGTACCCGCCGGTGTTGGCGTAATAGGCGGTCGGCAGGGACGAGATGGCGCCGCTGTTGAGGTCGTTGACCACTTCGCGCAGCCCGGATTCGGCCGCCTGCAAGGTCACCTGCTCCACGGCGGCGTTGCCGGCCATGCGGGTTTGCGAACTGATCTGCTCCACAATCACCAGCGAGGCGATGGTAAGCACCAGCAGCATGATGAGCACGGTGGGCAGCACGATGCCACGACTGCCGTGCCGGGGAAGGTGGACTTGCGCGGTCATAGCGTGGTGTTCCGGGTGTTGACGGTCAGATAGAAGACATGGCGCATGCGCGAGTCCGCCGGCATGGAAACGGTTTTGCCGAACAGCGTGTAGCTCCATGCCGCCGGGGGCACCGTTGCCGAGCCGAGGCCGCCCTCCACCACAAAGCCGAGCTTGACCGAGGTGACCTGCGACCAGTCGCTGACCTCGCTGGCATCGACGTATTGGCCGGCGGTTTCGTCTCCGCCGGCGCCGATGCCGTACAGCACCTTCATGGCCGCCACGCCTGGAACCATCTCGTTCATCTTCCACGCGGCTCCCGCTGCGGTGGTGGCGCCAGCCGGCAGGGTCATCACACCCTGCCAGAGCGCGCTCTGGCCGCCGTCGCCCTTGGCCACGAAAAACACGGTCTGTTGCACGGGAATCAATTGGCTGTTGGCCTGATAGCTGGGTGTGCTGCCAGGTCCGGAGCTGAACGCCACGCTGTCCGAGCCGATACCGGTGGCCATGAAGATCGTGCTCTTGCTGCAGTCGGACACGGCCACCATCTGCGCACCGCCGCCATTGATCGCCTCGAGCTGGGTCGTGTCGTTGACCGCAATGGGGCTGCCCGTGATGGGAGCCGTGACGCCGATGGGCGAGGCGTTCTGGGCGGCGCCGATCACGACCAGCACGTCGCTGCCTTGCTCTGGGCCGCCATTGCTCGCAGTGGTGATGGATGCGTCCAGCGAGGGCGTCCAGTCGCTGGCGGTGCTGTCATCGCCGGCATTGTCCACGAGGCTGGCAGGCATGGTGCCGGTATAGCCCTGCACCGTGCTGTTGGCGTTGAAGGTGAGCGGCGTGGCCGGGGATGAGATGGAGGAGATGACGCCATTGCCGATGGTGCCGCAGCCCGTGAAGCCGGCACCACGCACCACCGGGGTGACCAGGGCGGCAATGGCGTTGTCCGAGTCCTGTATCAGCGATTGCGATGAGGAGTTGTTGTACACCTGCCGTTGCGCCACGAAGATCACGATGACGCCAGCCACCACGATCAGGCCAAGGGCCGCCGCCAGCATCAGTTCAAGCAATCCGAAGCCGCCCATGCGGCTGCGTCCGGTGCCGTATTTCATAGCGAGGTGACCACGGTGTAGGAGGCTGGGGTGAGGTTGCTGGTGGCGACGTTGAAGGTGGTCTGGGCGGGGGTGTCGATCCATTGCACGGTCACCGTGATGGTGGTGGTGCTGTTCGGGCCGCTGGTCAGGGTGATTGAGCCTTGGCCGTTGGGCAGGTTTCTGAGCAGGCTTTGCCACTCCCATACGTCCCACGCAGCCATTTCGGCGCTGGTGCAGGATGACGTGGTGCAGTCGGGCGACGGGGCCGTGCCGGGGGCTGCCATGGACGCGGTGTAGGGGCCGCCGGCGTTCACGGAGGCGGCATTGGCCCGCATGCGATCAACGATGTCGTAGGCGTATTGCACGGCGTTTTGCCGGAGATAGCTGGAGCTCGCGCTGCGCGTCGCCGTCAGCAAGGTGCCGGCGATGCCGAGCAGCCCGAGCGTGACGATCAGTACGGCGACCATCACCTCGATCAGGCTGAAACCGTGGTTTGGATGCTTGGTTTTCATGCGTCAGGGGCAGGTGGTGATGGCGGTGCCGGTCGGATCCTGACCGGGCTGTGAGGAGGGCTGGATGAACCCGGCCGTGTTGATCTCCACGGCCCTGGCAAAGGTGGCGCCGCGTGCGTCGCAGACGCGGATCATCTCCGTGGCTGCACCGCTGGGAATGGTCACGGTGCCGTTGCCGTTGAACTGGAAATAGACGCTGCCGTTCACGGCGGTCAGGGTTGGCGCGGTGCTGGAAGTGTTGAGCGCGTGGGTGGACAGCAGCTTTGCTGCGCCGCCGTTGGCAGGATTGGTGACGACCTGCCACCCGTTGCTCCACACATCGGTGGCGCAAGGCGGCGTGTCGGTTGTTGCGCCCGTGATTCCGGCGCAAAGGTAAGTGGCCTGGTTCAGGTCGATGGCCTCGGTACGCGCGTAATGCAGGGAGGCCACAAGGCCATCAAGCACGCTGTCGCGTCGCGAGTTCAGCACGTAGGTGCGCAGGTTCGGCACGGCGATGGCGGTGAGGATCGCAACCACGGCGATGGTTATCATGAGTTCGACCACCGTGAATCCGTGCATCGGACGGTTGTGCGAGCGCACTGCTGTTTTCACGATTTCCCCTTGTCTCTCTCATGGCGCCGACTGCTTCCGTGGAAGGAGTCGGGGCCTTGGATGCGCGGCGATTATGCGCTGTACGCGCCGGCTCTCGGTTACCGCTTGTCAGCTATTCGCGACCATTGGTCGATGCATGAATTTGCGTCTTGCTGCGCGCGCAGCCTGGCTGCTGGCGGCGGAGCGCCCGTCGAGCGTGATGGCGTTCGGGTTTTGCAGGCAATGCATGCCGCTCGTCGGGAAAATCATGCCGGTTGGCTCGAAAAATATGGGCGTGAATCGTCCCGGCTTCCCCGGGTGCTTCGATTCCTGAGAGGGTGGGTCGATGGAAGCCGCAGGGGAGAGATCCCCCGTCCGGCACCCGGGACCGCGACCGTCTCCGATGGATTGGACTGCTTCCCGGGCATCGTCGAAACCGGTTGCAGGCATGTCCTGCTCGCCACCAGTGGCATGGCGCCTGACCCGGAACACCCGATCTTGCGGCGGATCTACACGATGTCGGGCAACGCAAAGAACGCCATGCCAGGCGCCTGACATGCGTGCGGCCGGAGTACCTGCGGCGTCATCCGCCCGAGCGCTTCCGCCGCTTCGGTCGTCGTTGCGGTCTGGCTGCGCTGGCGCACAACTCATCATTACGGCGCGCACGCCACCACTGGCTCGCAGGCTCGCAGTCTTGGATGTGTGATGTGGGGATCGGTTGGGGGATGACTACACGCCAACTTGCGCCACGGCGAAGCTCCTGCCGCTTGCGGAGCAGCAGTTGCCGTAGCGAACCCGGCACCCGGTGCAGCACCGGGTGCCGGATCGCGTGGCGACATCGCAGACCGGCAACAGCTGCAGGTATACCGCGCCAGCGGTTTCCGCGGCTGGTTGCATTCCGCATGCCGTGTCGATCGATACACGGCAGACCCGCGGTGCGCAGTGCGGCACCCTGGCGCCGGATCAGGCTGGTGCACGCAATATCGAGAGCGGCATGAACACTCCAGCGTAGTGCTGGAGTTGAGGCTCACATGCAAACCGGTAGCGACGGTTCCCTTCTCCTGCCGTGGGAAGAACCTGTCATCGAAGTAGCTCTGATCAGGGATGGTGCGTGGCGCCGGATGTGGATGCGTGCGAGGCGCATTGTTGATGAAATTCGCGATGCGGTTTGACGGGACGCTTCGCGCGTACGATCTGTCCAATCCGTCTCCCGGAGGGGAGTGGGCTCTCTGGCTCTTTTCAGCTCTCTGCCCACTGCCGCAACAGGTTGTGATAGGTGCCGGTGAGCTGCAGCACGGCGTCACGGTCGGCGCCGGTGGCGACCAGGCGCTGGATCGAGGCGTCCAGCTCGTACAGCAGGCGACGGCGGCCGTCGTCGCGCACCAGGCTCTGCACCCAGAAGAATGCGGCCACCCGTGCGCCGCGTGTCACCGGCTGCACGCGGTGCAGGCTGCTGGAGGGGTAGATGATGGCGTCGCCGGCGGGCAGCTTCACTTCGTGCTCGCCGTAGGTGTCGCTGACGATCAGCTCGCCGCCGTCGTAGTCGTCCGGTTCGCTGAGGAACAGCGTGCAGGAGATATCACTGCGCAGTTGCTCGCCGTTCGGCAGGGCCATCACCGAGCCGTCGACGTGCATGCCGTATTCGCCGCCGCCCTCGTAGCGGTTGAAACGCGGCGGCAGCGTGCGCAGGGGCAGGGTGGCGGCGTGGTAGAGCGGGTTCTTCGCCAGTGCGGCGAGCACGACGCGGCCCAGTTCCTCGCGCAGCGGCGAGGCATCGGGCAACTGCACGTTGCGTTTCACCTGCGCCCCCTGCGCGCCCACGGTTTCGCGGCCGTCGGTCCAGTCGGCGGCGTCCAGCGCGGCGCGCAGTTGCCGCAGCTGTTCGCGGTCCAGGATGTCGGGGATGTGCAGCAGCATGGTCGGCCTTGTTCCGCGATGTGGAATTCCCGTATCGGGCATTCGTGCGCCTGGCGCGGTGGCCGTCCATGGCCCGTGTAGGAGCGCACCTTGTGCGCGAACGCTTTTGGCTTCGATCAGACGCCGGAGCCATCGCGCACAGGGTGCGCTCCTACGGTCAGAAGTGGAAGTTCGCCGTCAGCATGCCCGAGCGCGGCGTGCCGGGGATGTAGCGGTAGCCGCTCTTGTTGATCGCCGCGACGTAAGTCTTGTCGAACAGGTTGTAGAGATTGAGCTGCAGATCGAAGTGCCGGTTGATGGTGTAGGTGGCCATGGCATCGAACACCCAGTAGGCCTTGGCGTATTGCGGTGTGCCGATGGCGCCGTCGGCACCGCGCTGCATTTCGCCGGAGTAGCGCGCGCCGCCGCCGATGACGAGGCCGAACGGCAGGCGGTAGGTGGTCCAGCTGGTGAAGGCGCTCTTGGGCGTGTAGGCCAGCACGTTGCTGCCGTCGGCGGCGGGCGCCGAAGTCGTGGTGGCGCCGCTGACTGCACCATTGCTGGTGCTGGTGTGCATGCTGGTGAAGCCCGCGTTGACCGCCCAGTTCGGGGTGATCTGGCCGACGGCGGTGATTTCCACGCCCTGCACGCGCTTCTGGCCGATCGGGTAGTACAGCAGGGTGGTGGGGTCCTGCTCCAGGTCGTTGCTCACGGTGGTGCGATAGAGCGCGGCGGTCAGCAACAGGCGCTCGTCGAACAGGTTCCACTTGGTGCCCACTTCGGCGGTGCGCGCCCGTTCCGGTTCGAGCAGCGGGTTGTCCGCGCTGTTGGTGGAACTGCTCAACGACAGGCTGCTGCCGCCGGGCGGTTGCGCGGAGGTGGAAAGGGCCGCATAGACGCTGCCGTTCGCCGCCGGCTTGTAGATCAGTGCAAGCTGCCAGCTGGTGAGGTTGCCGGAGGTGTCGGCGTCGAGGCCAGGCACGATGGCACCGGTGGCCAGGCTGCCGCAGGCCGGGCCGCTCTTGCTGCCGCAGGCGACGGCGCTGTCGAAGTCGGTGTCGTAGTGGTCGAGGCGCGCGCCGGCGTTGACCTGCCACTGCTCGCCGAACTTCAGCGTGTCGAACAGGTAGGCCGCCGCCGTGTTGGTCCTGCCGCTGGTCCAGCCGCCGTTGGGACCGTAAAGCAGAGCGTTGCCGACATCGGGATTCGGGTCGTACAGGTTGGCCGCAGGCCAGGTGCTGCCGTTGAGCGCGGCGAGCGTGGTGGTGTTGAGCTTCTCCTGGCTCAGCTCGATACCGGTGCTGAGGTTGTGGGTGATGGCACCCGTCTCGAAGTTGGCGGCGAGGTTGAGCTGGTTGGCGACGATGCGGTTGATCTGGTCTTCGAAATTCGGATTGCTGCGCGCCAGCGTCCAGGTGGACGGATCGGCCGGGTTCGGCGTCAGCAGGTTGGCGGCGGTGGCCGTGAACGAGGTCAGCAGGTAGTTCTCCTGCGTGCGGCCCCAGCGCAGCGTGTCGTGCAGGGTCACGTTGTCCGAGAAGTCGTGCTGCAGGATCGCGGTGAACATGTTCTCGACGACATGGTCGTGATCCTGGTCGGTACCGTAGAAGTTGCTGGGATCGACCGCCGGCGCATTGGCAATGAACGGGCGCGCAGGATCGGGCGAGGAATAGCCGGGCAGGCCGATGGTGGGCACGCCGCCATCGGGCACGTTGTCCTGCTTCACGTGCAGGAAATCGAGGTATACGCGCGTGGACGTGTTCAGCCCCAGCGCCAGCGAGGGCGCCACGCCCCAGCGGTCGTTCTTCACGTCGTGGCGGCCGGGCACGCCGCTGTTCTGGTCGAGCACGTTGAGGCGGAAGGCGGCGCCGTTGCCGATCTGCTGGTTCCAGTCGGCGGTGGCGCGCTTCTGGTCGTAGCTGCCATAGGACACCGAGCCGGACACGGCATCCTTCAGCGTGGGCTGCTTGGTCACCATGTTGATGGCGCCGGAGGGGGCGGTGCGGCCGTATTCCGTGCTGTCCGGGCCCTTGGTCACCTCGATCTGCTCGATGTTGAACACGTCGCGCGAGATGGTGTTCAGGTCGCGCACGCCGTCCACGAAGATGCTGCTGCTGGTGTTGAAGCCACGCATGTAGACGGCGTCGCCGGTGTTGGTGGAGCCGTTCTCGCCAAGGAAGAACGTGCCCACGCCGGGCGTGTTGCGCAGCGCTTCGGTGAGCGTGGTGGCGCCTTGCTGCTGGATCAGGTCCTTGCTGATGACCTGGATGGTCTGTGGTGTGTCCACCAGCGGCTGGGTGAACTTGGGCGAGGAGAGCTGCGCGGTGGTGGCGACGCCTTCCACGGTGACGCCTTGCAGGTGCTTGGCCTGGGAGGTTTGCGCATCGGTGGCAGGCGAAGGGGCATCGGTGGTCGCCGCCATCGCCGGTAGCGCCAGCGCGAGGCTGGTCGCCAGTGTGGCGGCAGTGAACGCAGGAGCGGGTGAGCGGCGCGCGACCGGATGCTTGCGACTTTTGACAAAGCCCATCGAGGAAACTCCACGGTATTTCGGGAAAGGGGATGGCTGGGGTCTTGGGCGTGGCGACCGGCCGCATGCCCGGATGGGCATCGGCATCGTCGCGACGGCCGGCGAACCTTGCGCTTGAGGAGAGCGCGATTGCCCCTCCGCAACCGGCGGCAAGATAAAGCAAACGAGAATGATTCGCAATATTTTATTTGCCGTGATGGCGCGTGCGCCGACCAAGGTCGGCTCGGCAGCCATGGCGCATCGCGTTACCCTGCGCATTGCACTGGCGAAGATCGCCACGAGGAGAGAAGGCATGCGCATCCTGGTTGTCGGCGCCGGCGCCACCGGTGGTTATTTCGGCGGACGCCTGCTGCAGGCGGGGCGGGACGTGACCTTCCTGGTGCGCGAAAAACGCGCGGCGTTGCTGGCCCGGCGCGGCCTGCACATTCGCAGTGCGCTGGGCGACGCCGACATTGCCGCGCCGCCTACCGCGACCGCATCCACGCTGCGCGAACCGTTCGATCTCGTGCTGCTGGGCTGCAAGGCCTGGGATCTGCCGCAGGTGATCGAGGACATCGCGCCGGCCATGGGCGAGCACAGCGCCGTGCTGCCGATCCTCAACGGCATGCGCCAGCTCGACCTGCTCGACGCGCGCTTCGGTGCCGCACGGGTGCTGGGCGGGCAATGCGTGATCGCCGCCACGCTGGACGCCGACGGCATCGTGCAGCATCTCAACCGTTCGCACAGCCTCAGTTTCGGCGAACGCGACGGCAGCGATTCGGAGCGCGTGCGGCGCATCGCGCAGGCAATGGCGGGTGCGAACTTCGAGCCGCATGCCAGCACTACCATCGTGCAGGACATGTGGGACAAATGGGTGTTCCTCGCCAGCCTCGCCGGCATCACCTGCCTGATGCGCGCGCCGGTGGGCGACATCATGGCCGCGCCCGGCGGCCGCGAGGCGACGCTGGCCCTGCTCGACGACTGCCGTCGCGTCGCCGCCGCCCACGGCCACGAACCGCATCCGGCGGTACTGCAGCGCGCCAGCGCAGTGCTCACCGAAACCGGCTCCACGCTCAGTGCCTCGATGATGCGCGACCTCGAACAAGGGCACCGTGTCGAGGCCGACCACGTGATCGGCGACCTGCTGGCGCGCGGAGAAGCCCATGGCGTGGATGCACCGATGTTGCGGCTGGCGCATGCGCATCTGAAGGCTTACGAGGCCCGCCGCGCACACGCATGATCGCGCGGAAAGCCTTCCCGCCTCTCCCGCGCGCGGGAGAGGTGGCCCGCAGGGCTTGAGAGGGCGCCCCTGGTTTTTGCCACGCCGGCGATGACCTGAAGAGTGGCACCACGGATGGCGGCCGCAAAAATCGCCCGGAGCGATTTTTGACATCGCGCAAGCGATGGCCCGGAGGGTGCCTGCCATGGATGGCGGGCACAAAAAAACGCCGCGCTTGCGCGCGGCGTCGAGGAGACTGCAAGCCGCGACGGAATCCGCCGCGGCCCGCAGGGACTTACCAGATCTTCACCTGCTTGTCGCCCGAACGCACCATCGCGTCGCCCGGCTTGCACTGGAAGGCGGTGGCGAAGGCGGTCATGTCCGACGGCGAGGCGATCGCGCGGACGGCGATCGGCGAGTGCGGATCGATGTTGAGGTACAGCTCGGCCTGCTTGTCACGCACGCTGCCGCGCCACACGCGCGCCCAGTTGAGGAAGAAGCGCTGGTCCTCGGTGTAGCCGTCGATCTTCTGGTCGGCCTCGGACGGATCCTTCTGCAGCGCGGTCTGCAACGCATCGTAGGCGATGTTGAGGCCGCCCAGGTCGGCGATGTTCTCGCCCAGGGTCAGCTTGCCGTTGACGTGCAGGTCCGGCTTGCCCTGGATCGGCGCATAGCCGTCGTACTGGTCCACCAGCGCCTTGGTGCGCGCGTCGAACTGCTTCTTGTCCTGCGCCGTCCACCAGTTGGCGCGGTTGCCGTCGCCGTCGAACTGGCTGCCCTGGTCGTCGAAGCCGTGGCTGGACTCGTGGCCGATCACCGCGCCGATGCCGCCGTAGTTGATCGCGTCGTCGCCCTTCGCATAGAAGAACGGCGGCTGCAGGATCGCGGCCGGGAAGTTGATGGTGTTGGTGCTGGGGTCGTAGTAGGCGTTGACCGTCTGCGGGGTCATGCCCCATTCCTTGCGGTCGGTCTTCTTGCCGATGTGCGACAGGTCGTACTGGTAATTGTACTTCTGCGCGGCCTGCAGGTTGGCGTACCAGTTGTCCGGGCTGATGGTCAGGCCCGACCAGTCGCGCCACTCGCCTTCGTCGGGGTAGCCGATCTTGGGCAGGAATTTGTTCCACTTGTCGATGGCCTTGGCCTTGGTGGCGTCGCTCATCCAGTCCAGGTGCTCGATGCGGTTCTTCAGCGCGTCGCGCACGTTGGTGACCAGTTCCTCGGCGCGCTGCTTGGTTTCCGGCGTGAACACCTTGGCCACGTACAGCTGGCCCAGGCCCATGCCCATCGCGCCGTTGACGCCGCCCAGCACCTGCTTCCAGCGCGCCTTCTGCTCGGGCTGGCCGGACAGGGTCTTGCCGTAGAACTCGAACTTGTTGTCGCGGAACGCCTTGGACAGCGAGGTGGAGGCGTCGTCGATGGTGTGGAAACGCAGGTAGGCCTGCCACTCGGAGGCCGGCGCGGTGGTCAGCAGCTTGTCGAACTCGGCGAAGAACTTCGGCTGCGACAGCGAGAAGCCCTTGTCGATGGTCACGCCCTGGGTCTTGAAGAACAGCTCCCAGCTGAAGTGCGGGGTGACCTTGTCGGCTTCCTTGACGCTGACGAAGTGGTACTGGTTGTCGAGGTTGCGCATTTCGGTGGGCGCCAGCGAGGCGCCGGCCAGCGCGGTCTCGAACTTCATCACCGCGTCGGCCTGCTTCTTGGCGTCGGCCTCGGACACGCCGGCCAGCTCCAGCGTCTTGGCGACGTAGGCGACGTAGGCGGTACGCAGGTCCTTGTACTCGGGCTTGAAGTAGTAGTCCTTGGTGGGCAGGCCCAGGCCGCTCTGCATGGCGTAGCCGATCTGCTGGGTGGCGTCCTTGAAGTCGGCGCCGGAGCCGAAGCTGAACACCTGGCCGTCGCCCTCGGCGGCGCTCTGGTCGAGGTAGTTCACGATGTCGGCGGTGTTCTTCAGGCCGTCGATGGCGGTGAGCTTCGGCTTGATCGGATCGAAGCCGGCCTTCTCGATGGCGGCATCGTCCATGCCCGACTTGTACAGCCAGCCGATCTTCTGCTCGACCGAGCCGGCCTTGGCACTGTCGGCGCCCTTGGCGGCGTCCTCGACGATCTGGTGCTGGGTCTCCAGGCTCTTCTCGGCCAGCTCGTTGAACGCGCCCCAGCTGGTACGGTCGGACGGGATCGGGTTGGCGGCGACCCACTTCGCGTTGACGAAGCTGTTGAAGTCCGTGCAGGCCTCGGTGCCCGGGCCCAGCTCGCCGACGTCGAACACGCTCTTCGGTGCCGCAGCGGCAGCGGCGGTGGTGGCGGACGGTGCCGGAGCGGTGGCCGGCTTGGCCGGTGCCGGAGCAGCGGCCTGCTCGCTCTTGCCGCAGCCGGCCAGCGCCAGCGCGACAGCGGCGGCCAGCGCCAAGGGCTTCAGATACTGCTGGGTCATGGACTTCCCTCTCTATGGGTGTGTGGTTCCGCCGTGGCGGTGTTTTGCGCATGCCGGCCGGTCACGGGCGGTTCCCCGTTCCGGCCATGACCGCCCACGCTAGGCCGATCGTCATGGTCGGCACAGTGTCAAAGGTCAGGGGTGGTTTCGGCAACCGGGGCCGGCCATGCCGCGGCGGCCGCGCCCGAGCGGGCGCGCGTCGCATTCCTCATCACAGTCGGGCGATCGCCTTCTGCTACAGCGGCTGATCGGGCAGGCGGCGTGGTGCGGGCAGGCTTTCCGGCGATACCGCGCCGCCGGAGATGATGAAGGCCATCGCCTGGTCCATCGTCCAGTCAGTGGGCGTAAGTTCGTCCATCGGCACCAGTTCGAGGTAGCCGCCGGTGGGGTTGGGGGTGGTGGGGATATACACCGCCGCGATCTCGCGCCCCGTACCTTCCTCGACCAGGGTGCGGGTGACGAAGCCCACCACCTTCATGCCCGGCCGCGGAAAATCCACCAGCACCACGCGCTGCGTGCCGCCTGGCTTGTTCTGCAGCACCGCGGTCAGTTTCTTGGTGCCGCCATAGATCGTCTGCACCAAAGGTATGCGTTGCAGCAGCGTGTCGAAGGCGTCGAGCAGGCGCCGCCCGATCACCCGGTTCGCCAGCCAGCCCACCGCGTACAGCCCGCCCAGCGTCAGCAGCAGGGCGAGCACGAAGACCAGCCCGCTCTTGTTGAGCGTGTCGGCGAGGTGCGGCGCCACCAGTCCCAGCGCTTCCGTCAGCGCCGCCACCACCGGTGCGCCGATGCCGGCCAGCAGGCCCAGCACGAACTTGAACACCAGTACCGTCACCCACAGCGGCAGGAAGGTGAGCAGGCCGGTGATCAGATAGCGTTTGAGTCGCAGAGGTGGCATGGCGATGCGCCAGGGAAGAGGGCGCTCCATTGTAGGGAACGACTCAGTGTTGCGTGTGCGTGCTGTGCCGCCACCCCTTGCGGTACAGCCGGCGCAGGCCGATCAGCGCCACCAGCAGCCACACCGCGAGGCTCGCGTACACGCCCGCGGCGGGGATCGCCAGCAGGAAGTCCGCGTGCAGCGCCTGCGCCAGCTCGAACGTGCCCACGGTGTACATGCCGATCGGGAACACGATGTCCCAGTCGTCCGTCTCGTAGCGCAGTGGCACGTGGCGCCACACGTGCCGCCACACCTCCAGGATCACCAGCAGCGGAATCCACCAGGTGGCGGTGGCCCAGAAGAACAGGGTGAAACCCTTCACGAACGGCAGCAGTTCGGCCAGCGCGCCGTGCGCGGGCGCGTGGATCACGATCAGGCTGCCGGCGAGCGTGGTGACGGCCAGCGCGCCCATGTCGATCCAGTACGGCGGGGTGAACTCGCGTGCGCGCAGCGGGAAGAACACCATGCGGTACACCACCAGGGTGATGATCAGCAGGTACAGCGCCGCGCCCAGCATGTACAGGCTGAGCGCCACGAACTGCAGGCGGTCGGGGTCGGCACAGCTGGCCGCGACCAGGGTCAGCAAGGCTGACAGCGCCTGGGTGGACACCACCGCCACCAGCCAGCCGCCGTTGATGCTGCGGGTGAAGCCGGGCTTGAAGCGCGCGGTGATGGTGGCGGCGAAGAACAGGTAGATCAGCACGATCCACAGCATCGCGCCGGCCACCGCCAGCACCACCGCCAGCCTGGACAGCGGCCGGACCATCACGCATTGGCTGCCCAGCACGCAGGTGGCTGCGGCCAGGGTGAGGAAGCCGGCGCCGCGCGAAGGATCGGTGAAGTCCGCCACCACCTCGTGGCGGAAACGCGCCAGCCGCAGCAGGCTCAGCGCCAGCAGCCACGCATAGGCCAGCAGGTTGAGCACGAACAGCGCCTGCGCCACCCGCGGCAGGCCGTGCTGGCTGGCGTCCACCGACACGATGCCGGTGGCCATCACCAGCGCAAAGCAGCCCGGGTCGAGCCGGCGCACGCGGATCAGCAGGTTTTCGGCCAGTGCCATGCGGTTCTCCACGCCCGATTTGCGGCAACGTTCAGTTGGAAACCCCGTTCGCGCTGAGCGTAGCTTGCGATAGCAAGCGAAGTCGAAGCGCCATCGACGAACACCCTCCGGCTTCGGCCCTGTGGGCCTACGCTCAGGGCGCACGGTGTGGACTTTGTCGCTAGCCAAGGTTCCACAAGCGCTTTGCGGCGATTATGCGGAAGCGTCATGTCGTTGCCCGGTGACGTGTGACTTTTCCCGCGTTCGTGCGAATCATGCTGGCAACGACTCCGGATGCGTGGACGGACATGGGCGGCAAGGCAGACCAGCAACGCTTCGAGGCACTGTGGCGCGAGCACCGGGGCGTCGTGCTCAAGGTGGCCAGCGTCTACGCACGCGGTGCCGAGGAGCGGCTGGACCTGGCGCAGGAGATCGGCGCGCAGCTGTGGCGCTCCTTCGCCAGCTTCGACGAGCGGCGCGCGAAGTTCAGTACCTGGCTGTACCGCATCGCGCTGAACGTGGCGATCTCGCACTTGCGTCGCACCGGCGGCGAGGCCGGGCGCTTCGAGCCGCTGGACGAGGGGCATCTGGAGACCATCGCGGGTGAGCCTGCCGCGGAACCGGACGAACGTCTCGACGCGCTGTACACCTTCATCGGCGAGCTGGACGCGCTCAACCGCGCGCTGATCCTGCTGTACCTCGAAGACCGGAGTTACGCCGAGATCGCCGAGGTGCTCGGCATCAGCGCGACCAACGTGGCCACCAAGATCAACCGCATCAAACAACGGCTGCGCGGCCGGATGACCGTCGCGGCCACCACCGGAGCATGAGCATGGAACTCGACGAGATGAAACGGGCATGGGCGCGCATGGACCTGCGCCAGGACGGCATGGAGGCGTTGTTGCTCCAGGATTTCCGTGAACGGCGGATGGACAAGCTGCGTTCGACGATGCGTTGGAGCCTGGGTTGGCAGGCAGTCGAGAGCGTCTGCTGGGTGGCCTTCGTGGTGTGGGTGACCTCGTTCTGGGTGGACCACCGCCATGTCACGCACCTGCTGGTGATCGGCCTGCTGCTGCATGCCTACGGCATCGCCGGCATCTGGTCGGGCGTGACCCAACTGCTGCTGCTCATCCGCATCTATCTGTACGATGCGCCGGTGCTGGTGCTGCAGCGGCGGCTGGCGCAGCTGCGCCGCTTCCGCATGATCAGCACGCTGGCGCTGGGCCTGCCGTGGTGGTTCCTGTGGCTGCTGCTGCCGCTGGTGGTGGCGACCTGGTGGTCAGGGGTGGATCAATTCGCCGGGGCGTCGGGGTGGATCTGGGCGAACATGGCGGTCGGTGCCGTCGGCACCGGTTTCAGCCTGTGGCTGGCGCGCCGCCTGGCTGGCCGACCGGTCCGGTCGCCGTGGCTGCAGCGCGTGATCGACGACATGAGCGGTCGCAGCCTGGCGCGTGCCTCGCGGCAACTGGACGAGATCGCCCGCTTCGAGCGCGAGTTGCCGGTCAGGTCGCCGGCGTGACGTTCTGGCGCACCTTCGGCTTCAGCCGCACGTAGATCTGCTTGCGCACGCGGGCGACCACCTCGCCGGAGGCGGTGGTGATCTCGTTCTCGAACCAGCGCAGCACCTTCTCCCCGCCGGCCGCAGCGCTGCGCAGTTCGTCGAGGGTGGCGTCATCGAGCCTGAAGCGGGCATAGACGTCCTCGCGGCCGGGCGCCACGAAGTCGATCGTGCCGGCCTTGTCCCACACGTAATAGTCGGGACCGAGCCGGTGCATCGCCAGCAGCATCCAGAACGGGTCGACCATCGCGAACAGGTTGCCGCCGAACTGGCTTTTCACGTAGTTGCGGTTCCAGGGGCGCAGGCGCAGCACCACCCTCGCCTCCGAGTAGTCGTCGCTGAGCGACTGCAGACGGATGGCGTTCACCAGGAACGGCGGCCACAGGTTGAGCAGCCGCCGGAAGGTGGAAGCCTTCATCAGAAGAGAAGGGAGGCCATGCGGCGACGGTAGCGGCCGACCAGCTCGGCATCATCCAGCGTGCCGAAGGCGGCGAGCAGGCGCTTCTTCGCGGCGCCGTCGTTCCAGTCGCGGGCCTTTTCGAGGATGGCGAGGAACTGCTCGAGGCCGCCGGCGGGATCGCCGCCCAGCAGCAGGCGCACGCCGAGCAGGTCGCGCGCCTGCCAGTCGGTGGCGTCGGCAGCGATGCGTTGCTCCAGTTCGGCCCGGGCGGGTGCGTCCTTCAGCGCGCGTGCGAGTTCGAGTTGCTGGCGCAGGCGCACGGCGCGCGCGTCGGTGGCGAGGTTGGCGGGCAGGGCGTCGAGCTCGGTGGCGGCGGCATCGCTGCGGCCGGCCTGGGCGAGCGCCACGGCGAGGTCGAGCTTCAGCTCGGCGCGATCGGGTTCGGCGGCGATGGCCTGTTGCAGGCGGTTGATCGCCGCTTCCGGCGTCTCGACGGGTACCTCGGGGGCTTCCACGTCCTCGCCATCCTCGAGAAGCTGCACATGGCGCGACAGGAATTCGCGCAGCTGGCCCAGCGGCAGTGCGCCGGCGAAGCCGTCGGCGATCTGGCCGTCCTTCACCAGCATCACGGTGGGCACGCTGCGGATGCCGAACATCGCGGCGAGCTGCTGGCTCTTGTCCACGTCCACCTTGCCCAGGCGGAACGCGCCCTTGTATTCGGTGGCGAGCTGTTCCAGCAGCGGGCCGAGCGTCTTGCACGGCTCGCACCAGGTGGCCCAGAAATCCACCAGCACCGGGGTATCCAGCGAGGCGTTGATGACCTCGGCCTCGAAGTTCTGTTCGGTGACGTCGAAGACGTGGTCGAGGGCGGCATCGGTCACGGCGGATTCCGGCAGGTGGGGAAACGCCCTAGATCGGGGCGCCGGCGAGCATATCAAGGGAATCGATTTTTCCGCCGCCGCTTCAGCCGCGAGCCGGTCGGATTTGCGAGAATCGCCGCATGGACGCGTCATCGCCCGACATCGCCGATCCCGACGAGGCAAGCCCCGCGCTGCTGATCTGCGAGCACTGCGACACCGTGCACCGCCGCCGCCCGCTGGCGCGGGGCGAGGTGGCCGAGTGCGCGCGCTGCGGCGCGGTGCTGGAGCGCTGCCGCGGCATGCCGGCGGGCACGATGCTGGCGCTGGTGCTGACCGCGCTGGTGGTGTTCGTGCAGGCCACGTTGTGGCCGATCGTGACACTGGGCCTGAATGGCCAGTACGTGGCCGCCACGCTGTGGGACGTGATCCACATGATGTGGCTCGACCACTCGCAGGTGGTGGCGGTGCTGGCGGCGGCCACGCTGTTCGTGTTTCCGCTGTGCAAGATCCTGGTCCTGGGCTGGCTGCTGCTGTACGCGCGCACCGGCCGGCGCGCACCGGGCTTCCGCCGGTTGATGGTGGCGCTGCATCACCTGGGGCCGTGGACGATGAGCGAGGTGTTCGTGCTGGGTGCGCTGGTGTCCATCGTCAAGGCGCATCTGTATTTCGACGTGATCCCGAATCCCGGCATCTACGCCTACGCTGCGCTGATGTTGCTGATCACCGTATTCGCCGGCATCGACCTCACCCGGCTGTGGGACGACACCTGCGACGAGGATGCCGAGGTGGCGCCGTGAGTGCCCTGCCACGAGCCGACGAACTGGGGCTGATCGGCTGCCACGTCTGCGGCCAGGCCTGCCATGCTGCGGACGGGGACGACGACGTGCTGGCCTGCCCGCGCTGCGGCTCGACGCTGCATCGGCGCAAGCCCGCGGTCTACACCCGCACCTGGGCACTGCTGATCGCCGCGTTCCTGATGTACATCCCCGCCAACGTGCTGCCGATCATGCGCACGGCGAGCCTGGGCGACATCGACGACAACACCATCCTGAGCGGCGTGGTGGAGTTGTGGGTGAAGGGTTCGCCGGGGCTGGCGGTGATCGTGTTCTGCGCCAGCATCATGGTGCCGATGCTGAAGTTCCTCGCATTGGGCACGCTGCTCATCAGCTGCCGCAGCGGCAGCAACTGGGCGCGGCGGCAGCGCGCGCAGCTGTACCGGCTGGTGGAGCTGATCGGCTACTGGTCGATGCTGGACGTGTTCGTGGTGGCGCTGCTCACCGCGCTGGTACGCTTCGGCTACTTCAGCCTGGTGGAGCCGCTGCCGGGCGTGGTGTTCTTCGGCCTCACCGTGGTGCTGACCATGTTCGCCTCGATGTGTTTCGATCCCCGGCTGATCTGGGACGGCAAGGAAGATTCCGATGACTGACGAGAAATCCGGCGGGTCGCGTCCGGCAGGTGGCGATGCCTTGCCGCGCGCGGTGGTGCGCAAACGGCGCACGAACGCGTCGCTGATCTGGCTGGTGCCGATCCTGGCGGCGATCGTGGGCGTGTCGCTGGTGGTGAGCAGCTGGCTGCAGGCCGGCCCCGACATCACGATCAGCTTCCAGAGCGCGCAGGGCCTGGCCGCGGGCAAGACGCCGGTGAAGTACAAGGACGTGGTGATCGGCAAGGTGGACAAGATCCGCCTCAGCGGCGACCGCAGCCACGTGCTGGTGACGGTGGCGCTGGAGAAGAGCGCGAAGGCGTTCGCCACCAGGGACACCCGCTACTGGGTGGTGCGTCCGCGCATCGGCCTGGGCGGCGTCTCCGGCGTGGATACGCTGTTCTCCGGCGCCTACATCGGCGCCGACACCGGCGATTCGAGCGAGCCGCAGGAGGACTTCAAGGGGCTGGAGAACCCGCCCGCGGTGACCCACGGCGAACCGGGCAAGAGCTTTACCCTACATGCCGACGACCTCGGCTCGCTGGATATCGGCTCGCCGGTGTACTTCCGCCGCATCCAGGTGGGACGGGTGGTGTCCTACCAGTTGGACAAGGATGGCCAGGGCGTGTCGCTCGCGGTATTCATCGACAGCCCGAACGACCGCTACGTGGATGCCGCCACGCGCTTCTGGAACGCCAGCGGCGTGGACGTGTCGCTGGGCGCGAACGGGCTCAAGCTCAATACCGAGTCGCTGGCCACCGTGCTGGCCGGCGGCGTGGCCTTCCAGGATCCGGGCGGTCCGCACGACACCACGCCGGCGCCCGATGGTGCCAGCTTCAGCCTGTTCGGTGACGAGACCACCGCGATGGCGCCGCCGGACGGCGAACCGCACTACATCCGCATGCGCTTCGACCAGTCGCTGCGCGGGCTGGCGGTGGGTGCGCCGGTGGAATTCCTCGGCATGAACTTCGGCAAGGTGGTGTCCATCCGCATGGACTACGACGAGAAGACCCAGCGCTTCCCGTTCATCGTCGGCGCGGTGGTCTACCCCGAGCGGCTGGGGCAGGCGAATGCCAAGCTGGTGGCGCTGGCGAAGGCGCACGGCGACAACGCCGACCTCTCGCACATGGTGGGCAAGCTGGTCGAGCACGGCCTGCGCGCGCAGGCGCGCACCGGCAACCTGCTCACCGGCCAGCTCTACATCGCGCTGGATTTCCTGCCCCACGCGGCGAAGGCGAATTACGACCCCGATGCGCGGCCGCTGGAAATTCCCACCGCGCCGGGCAGCTTCGACAAGCTGCAGGAGCAGATGACCGACATCGTGGGCAAGCTGGACAAGATCCCGTTCGACCAGATCGGCAACCACCTCAACGACTCGCTGGCCAATCTTGACGCCACGCTGAAGCAGGTGAACGGCCAGACGCTGCCTGCGCTCAACGACACCATGCACGACGCGCGCAAGACGCTGGGTGCGGCGAACGACACGCTGTCCGCCGATTCGCCGCTGCAGCAGAACCTGGGCGGCACGCTGCAGGAAGTGCAGCGCACGATGCGCTCGCTGCGCGTGCTGACCGACTACCTCGGCGTGCATCCGGAAGCGCTGCTGCGCGGTCGCCAGGCCGACCCGAAGCCGGTCGAGCCGAAACCCGCCGTCCCCGCCAACAGGAGCCAGCCATGAGCCGCCTGCGTCCGTGCCTCTTCGCCGGCGCCCTTGCGCTGGGCCTCGCCGGCTGCGCCTCCGCGCCGCTGCATTACTACACGCTGGTGGCGCCGGCCGGCAGCGCCGCCAGCGCGCCGACGCCCGCACCGTATCCGTTCGAGTTGCTGCCGGTCGGCGTGCCGGCGCAGGTCGACGTGCCGCAGCTGGTGGTGCGCGAAGGCGGCCAAGGCATGCTGCCGCTGCAGGATCAGCGCTGGATCGCGCCGCTGGGCGACGAGATCCATGGCGCGCTGGCCGCCGATCTCGCCCGCGCGCTGGGCGTGTCCGACATGAGTGGCTTGCCTGGCAACGGCCAGCCGCGGCTGCGCATCAGTCTGGACGTGCGTCGTTTCGAGTCGGTGCCCGGCGACCACGCGCTGATCGACGCGGCATGGAGCCTGCGCCTGGTGGGCGGCTCCGGCGGGCAGGACGCGCTCACCTGCAGCAGCCACGTCAGCGAACCGGTGGCGCCGGGCTACGACGCGCTGGTAGCCGGCCACCAGCAGGCGCTGGCCACGCTGGCCGCGCGCATCGCCGTCACGGCGCGCAGCTACGAGGCGGGGCAGGCGCCCACCTGTCCGGCCGATTGACGGCCGGGCGGGCGGGGCGGGCATTCTGCTAATCTGATCCGTTCTCCCGGCAGCCCGCGATCCCGTGCCACGCTGCCCGCAAAGACCACGGCTACGGAACCATGCAAGACACCCACGACCCCAGCAAGACCGAGCAGGACTATCAGCCGCAGGCAGTGGAGGCCGCCGCCCAGCAGTACTGGAGCGTGCAGCACGCCTACGAGGTGAAGGAAGACCCGGCCCGGCCGAAGTTCTACTGCCTCTCGATGCTGCCGTATCCGTCGGGCGCGCTGCACATGGGCCACGTGCGCAACTACACCATCGGCGACGTGATCAGCCGCTACCAGCGCATGCAGGGCCGGAACGTGCTGCAGCCGATGGGCTGGGACGCGTTCGGCCTGCCCGCCGAGAACGCCGCGATCAAGAATCGCACCGCGCCGGCCAAGTGGACCTACGCCAACATCGAGCACATGCGCAGCCAGCTCAAGTCGCTGGGCTACGCGATCGACTGGGGCCGCGAGTTCGCCACCTGCCGCCCCGAGTACTACCGCTGGGAACAGCTGATGTTCACCCGGCTGATGAAAAAGGGCCTGGCCTACCGCAAGAACAGCGTGGTGAACTGGGATCCGGTGGACCAGACCGTGCTGGCCAACGAGCAGGTGGTGGACGGCCGCGGCTGGCGTTCCGGCGCCGTGGTGGAGAAGCGCGAGATCCCGCAATGGTTCCTGCGCATCACCGACTACGCGCAGGAGCTGCTGGACGGCCTGGACACGCTGCCCGGCTGGCCCGACGCGGTGAAGACCATGCAGCGCAATTGGATCGGCCGCAGCGAGGGCCTGGAGATCCACTTCGCGGTGGAAGACGAGGGCGAACCGCTGAGCGTGTTCACCACGCGCCCCGACACGCTGATGGGCGTCACCTTCGTCTCCATCGCGGGTGAGCATCCGCTGGCGTTGAAGGCCGCGCAGAGCAATCCGCAGCTGGCCGCCTTCCTCGACGAGTTGAAGCACGGTGGCGTCTCCGAGGCCGAGCTGGAAACCCAGGAAAAGCGCGGCATGGCCACCGGCCTGTTCGCCATCCATCCGGTCAGCGGCGACAAGGTGCCGGTGTGGGTGGCCAACTTCGTGCTGATGGGCTACGGCACCGGCGCGGTGATGGCAGTACCTGGCCACGACGCGCGTGATTTCGAGTTTGCGCACAAGTACGGTTTGCCGATCAAGCAGGTGATCGCCGCGGGCGACGAAGCCTACGACCCGGCGAAGTGGCAGGAGTGGTACGGCGACAAGACCCGCGCCGACATGCGCGTGGTCAACTCCGGCGCGATGGACGGCAGGGATTACCGGGCCGCCTTCGACTATATCGCCGGCGTGCTCGAAGCCGACGGCAAGGGCCAGCGCCGCGTCAACTGGCGCCTGCGCGACTGGGGCGTCAGCCGCCAGCGCTACTGGGGCTGTCCGATCCCGGTGATCTACTGCCCCAAGTGCGACGCGGTGCCGGTGCCGGAAGACCAGTTGCCGGTCGTGCTGCCCGAGGACGTGGCGGACGCGTTTGCGAAGGCCGGCGGCGTGCAGTCGCCGATCAAGGCCGACCCCGAGTGGCGCAAGACCACCTGCCCGCAGTGCGGCGCCCCGGCCGAGCGCGAGACCGACACCTTCGACACCTTCATGGAATCGAGCTGGTACTACGCGCGCTACACCTCGCCAGGCGCGAACGGCCAGGTGGACGAACGCGCCAACTACTGGCTGCCGGTGGACCAGTACATCGGCGGCATCGAGCACGCGATCCTGCACCTGCTGTACTTCCGCTTCTATCACAAGCTGCTGCGCGACGCAGGGCTGGTGAAGTCGGACGAGCCGGCCACCAACCTGCTGTGCCAGGGCATGGTGATCGCCGAGACCTTCTACCGCGACAACGCCGACGGCTCGAAGGACTGGATCAATCCCGCCGAGGTGGAAATCCAGCGCGACGACAAGGCGCGCGTGGTCGGCGCAGTGCTCAAGGCCGATGGCCAGCCGGTGCAGATCGGCGCCACCGAGAAGATGTCCAAGTCCAAGAACAACGGCGTCGATCCGCAGGCCATGGTGGGCAAGTACGGTGCCGACACGGTGCGCCTGTTCTCCATGTTCGCCGCGCCGCCGGAACAGTCACTGGAGTGGAACGAGGCCGGCGTGGAAGGCATGGCGCGCTTCCTGCGCCGCTTCTGGCGCGAGGTGGTGACGCACGCGTCGCAGCCCGACCACCCGGCGGTGGATCCGGCGCAGCTCGACGCCGGCCAGAAGGCGCTGCGCCGCCAGCTGCACGAGACCATCCAGAAGGTGGGCGACGATTTCGGCCGCCGTCATTCCTTCAATACCGCGATCGCGGCGCTGATGGAGCTGCTGAACGCCGTGGGCAGGTTCGCCGACATGGGCGAACAGGGCCGCGCCGTGCGCCACGAGGCGCTGGAAAGCATGGTGCTGCTGCTCAACCCGGTGGTGCCGCACGTCAGCCACCATCTGTGGCAGGTGCTGGGCCACGCCGAGGCCGTGCTGGAAGACCAGCCCTGGCCGACCGTGGACGAAAGCGCGCTGGTGCGCGACAGTCTGACCCTCGCGGTGCAGGTCAACGGCAAACTGCGCGGCACCATCGAGGTGCCCGCGAATGCCGGCAAGGAGGAGGCCGAGGCGCTGGCGCGGGCGCAGCCACAGGTGGCCGCCTTCCTGCAGGACCTCACCGTGCGCAAGGTGATCGTGGTGCCGGGCAAGATCGTCAACATCGTCGCAGGATGAAACCCATGAACCGCATGCTCCGTGTCGCGTCGCTGTTCGCCCTTACCCTTGCGCTGAGCGCCTGCGGTTTCCATCTGCGCCGCAACGCCGCGTTGCCGCCTTCGATGAGCCGCGTGCACCTCACCGTCAATGGCAGTGGCGACCTGCAACGCAAGCTGGCCCGCACGCTGGAAAACTCCAACGTTACCGTGGAGGACGACGGCGGCCCCGGCATCGCCGAGCTGAATGTTCCGGTAGCCACGTTCGGCACCCAGTCGTTGACCCAGGGCGGCTATGTGCAGATCACGGAATACGCGGTGCGCATGCATACCGAGTTCGATCTGACGGATGGCGGCGGCAAGGTTCTGCTGCCGCGCCAGCACATCGACATGCAGCACGAATACAGCTACGACTCCACCGATGCCGTGGGCAATGCCGCGGAAGTGCAGCAGATCGAGTCCAGCCTGATCGATGACACGGTGCAGGCGATCATGTTCCGCCTCGAAGCCGCGGGTCAGCACCCGCAAGCCGCGGCGGCGGGACCGGCATCCACCGACCAGCCCTGATGCCGCTCGCCCCTGCGCAATGGCAGAAGGCGCTGGCTGCCGACCGGTTGGCGCCGGTGTACCTGCTCGCGGGCGAGGAGCTGCTGGTGCTGGAAGCCGCCGACGCGCTGCGCTCGCAGGCAAAAAAGCTCGGTTACGCCGAGCGCGAGGTGCTCGAGGTCGGCCCGCATTTCGACTGGGATGACCTGGCCCGCGCCGCCGCGGGCATGTCGCTGTTCGCCACGCGCCGTTTGCTCGACCTGCGTCTGCCCACCGGCCGTCCCGGCGTGGACGGCGCCAAGGCGATCAACGAGTTCTGCGCCGATCCGCCGCCTGACGTCACCCTGCTGATCACCGCGATGGAGTGGAGCAGCAAGCACGACGGCGCCTGGAGCAAGAAACTCGACGCCGCCGGCATCATGGTGGTGTTCAACGCGCCCAGACCCAACGAATGGGCGGCCTGGATCGGCGCGCGACTCGCCTCGCGCGGCCTCGCCGCCACGCCCGACGCCGCGGTCCTGCTGGCCGAGCGCGTGGAAGGCAACCTGCTCGCCGCGGCACAGGAAGTGGACAAGCTTGCCGTGCTGCGCGCCGGCGACAGCAGCCGCATCGACGCCGACGCGATGGAAAGCCTGGTCGCCGACAGTGCGCGCTACGACGTGTTCAAGCTCACCGACGCCGCGCTGGCCGGCGAGGGCGCGCGCGCGCTGCGCATCCTCGCCGGTTTGCGTGCCGAGGGCGACGAGTTGATCGCCATGATGGGCTGGCTGGTGAACCAGCTGCAGCTCGCCCTGCGCCTCGCCAACGCACAGGACCTCGCCGCGCAGGCGCGCACCGAACGCTTGTGGCCCGCGCGCGAGCAGCTGTTCCGCAAGGCACTGCGCCGTGCGCCGCGCGAGCACTGGCTGGCCTGCCTGGCGCGGGCTTCGCGCATCGACCGCATCGCCAAGGGACGCGAGCAGGGTGAGCCCTGGCGCGAGGCGGAGCGCTTGATCGCCGCGATGGCGGAGCCACGGGTGGCGCGGGAGCTGGCATGACACGCATGCCGCTCGCTTTACCCCTTCTTCCGCTTGCGGGAGAGGGGGCTGGGGAGAGGGGCTCTTCCTCTCTTGCCGGTGGCGACAGAGCGGTTTCGGGCGCCACACGATGCGGCCACACCGCGCCGTATCTGGAGACTGAGGGGAGATTGGTTCTGGTGGAGGTTGTGCGATGAGCACTCGCCCCCTCGCCATCTTCGGCGGCACCTTCGACCCCATCCATATCGGCCACCTTACCGTGGCGTGGGAAGCGGCCGAGTTGCTGGATGCGGAGGTGCGCTTGATGCCGGCGAACGTGCCGCCGCATCGGCCCGTACCGCTGGCTTCCGCGGCGGAGCGCGTGGCGATGCTGCGGGCGGCCCTGGCCGGGCAGTCGCGGTTGGCGCTGGATGCGCGCGAGCTGGGGCGTGAGGGGCCTTCGTACACCGTCGATACCTTGCGCGAGCTGCGTGGGGAACAGGGTGCGCGCCCATTGGTGCTGCTGCTTGGCGCGGATGCCTTCGCGGGTTTGCCGGGGTGGCATCGCTGGCGCGAGTTGTTCGACTACGCCCATATAGGCGTGCTGAGCCGTCCTGGCGCGGATGCCGTGGTTCCCGATGCATTGGCCGAGGAGGTCGCTGCGCGCCATGTCGATGACGTGGCGGCACTACGCTCGGTGCCTGGGGGCAAGGTGACCGAACTCATGGTGACGCCACTGGAAGTCTCCGCCACCCGCATCCGCGAACTGCTCGCCGCGGGGCGCGATCCGCGCTATCTGTTGCCGCCGGGGTTGTTCGATGACCCGGCGTTGCTGATGCCGTACCGCAAGTCGCCTTTGGTCTAGGAGCGTGCATCCTGCATGGGCTGGTCGGCGGAATGCCGTCAGGCATTGCACGATGCAGCGCCGCTTGCATGGCCTTCTCGGGTAGTCTGCACATCTGGAAAGGAGGTCGCATGACCATCGAAACCGAAGCCGATGTCATTGCGCTCAAGCGCATAGGCCGGATCGTTTCCTGGGTGCTTCAGGAAATGCTCGACGCGGCCGAGCCCGGCATGACCACGCTGGAGCTGGATGCGTTGGGCGAGCAACTGCTCGAAAGGCACGGCGCGCGGTCGGCGCCCAGGCTCACCTACGATTTTCCCGGCGCGACCTGCATCAGCCTCAACGAGGAGGCGGCGCACGGCGTCCCGGGCAGCCGGATCATCGGGGCCGGCGACATGCTGAACGTCGATGTCTCGGCCGAGCTGGACGGCTATTTCGCCGATACGGGAGGAACGCGGGTCGTGCCTCCCGGCAATCCGCAGAAGACGCGCCTGTGCCATGCGACCCGCACCGCCCTCGCGGAAGCGATGAAGCAGGCCCGTGCGGGCCAGCCCATCAACGGCATCGGTGCGGCGATCCAGCGGACCGCGAAGACGTATGGCTTCAGGATCATCGAGAACCTTGGCAGCCACGGGGTCGGCCGTGCGCTCCATGAGGAGCCCGAGCACATTCCCGGGTATTTCGACCCGACGGACAAGCGCCTTCTGGAAGAGGGCATGGTGATCACCATCGAGCCTTTCCTTTCGACGAAGAGCCGCGTGGTGACCGAGATGTCCGACGGCTGGACCCTGGTCGGGGAGCACGGCAACCTGTCGGCGCAATACGAGCACACGATGATCATCACCAAGGGTCAACCGATAGTCGTCACCCGGCACTGAGCCGGGGCAACTATCCGCTCGTCCGCTCCACGAACCGCAGCGCCACCGAGTTCATGCAATAGCGCAACCCCGTCGGCTGCGGCCCGTCGTCGAACACGTGGCCGAGGTGGCTGTCGCAGCCGGCGCAACTGATGGCGATGCGTTCCATGCCGAAGCTGTCGTCACGGGTCTCGATCACGTTGCGTTTCGCGATGGGGCGCCAGAAGCTGGGCCAGCCGGTGCCGGAGTCGAATTCGGTGGCGGCGTCGTAGAGCGCGGTGGCGCAGGCGACGCAGCGGAAGATGCCGGGTTGTGCGGGGCGTTCGTGCGGACCGCTGAAGGCGCGTTCGGTACCGTCGCGGCGCATCACGTCGAAAGCCAGCGGCGACAGGCGTGAGCGCCATTGCGCGTCGGTGAGCACCAGCCGGTGCACCTTGCAGGGGCCGAGGTCGCGGCCGTCGTTGGCAAAGCACTCCAGCAGCGCGTCGCCGGGCCGGGTATGGACCAGTGCGGGTATACCGCCTTCGGCGCCGGCGGCGAGCAGGCGGGGCAGCGCGAAGCTGCCACCCACCGCGAGCAGGGCGCCGCCGCTGAGTGCGGCGCGCAGGAAACGGCGGCGATCCATCGCGAGGGTTTCGTCGATGCGAGACATGGGGCCTCCGTGGATGTGTTCGATGTGCGTCGGCGTATTCCGTAGGAGCGGCTTCAGCCGCGATGCTCTTCACGGGGCGACTCGCGCAAAGGCCATTGCGGCTGAAGCCGCTCCTACGCTCTCAAAAGCCCTGGCTCAGCCGAACGTGAACGCGTAGGCGTGCACGCCCGGGTCGAGGAAGGTGATGGTGAACGTGCGTTCGCCGTTGCCGTGGGCCTGGCGCACCAGCTGGTACAGGCGCTGCGCGGTGACGGTGCCGTTGCCGCCGGCATCGGTGTCCATGCCGTGGTCGGCGCCGGGGGCATGGCCGTCGAGCGTGATGCGGAAGCGCACCGGCTTGCCGTCCGCGCCGGGGCCAAGCACCAGGTGCAGGTCGCGGCCGCGGAAGCGGTAGGTGATAGAGCCGCTGGCCGTGTCCAGCGTGGCTGCCTGTGGCTGCACGATCCAGCGACCGGCGAGCGCCCACTGGTTGCTGGCGAGTTGCGCAGGCGTGCGGTAGTCGAAGGCTTCGTCGTGCGCGACCTGGCCGCTGGCGAAGTTCTCGGCGCGCGCGTAGCCCACGTAGGTTTCCGGCGAGCGATCGTCGTCGTTGGAGATCGCTGCCTGCGCACCCTTCGCATCGGGCTGCACGTGGCCGCCGGGCAGGTTGGTGTTGCCGGCCTCGGTCAGCAACTGGCGGATCACGTCCTCGTCTTCGGCGTAGCCACCCTCGCCGAAGCTGTGGTGGCGGATGCGGCCCTGCGCGTCGATGAAGTATTCCGCCGGCCAGTATTCGTTGTTGAAGCCCTGCCAGATCGCGTAGCCGGAATCCAGTGCCACCGGGTAGTGCACGCCGAGCCGCTGCACGGCGGCCTGCACGTTGGCCGGGTCCTTCTCGAACGCGAACTCGGGCGAGTGCACGCCGATGACGACCAGGCCGTGGTCCTTGTACTTGTCGTACCAGGCTTCGACGTAGGGCAGCGAGCGCAGGCAGTTGATGCAGGAATAGGTCCAGAAATCGACCAGCACCACCTTGCCGCGCAGCGCGGCGGGCGTGAGCGGCGCGCTGTTGAGCCAGCCGGTGGCGCCGGCCAGCGACGGCAGCGTGCCCTCCACCGGCAGGGCCGCACCGGGTTTCGGCGCAGGCGAAGCCACGGCGGCGGGCATCGGGCGCACGGCGTCGATCAGCTTCTGTTCGATGCGGTTGGTGCCGGCCAGCGAGACGCGGGTGAGCACGCCGGTGTCCACACCCGAGGCGATGGCGACCACGCCGGCCAGCACCAGTGCGCCCAGCGCGCGGCGCACCCACTGGCCCGCGCCCAGCGAGCGCTTCATCAGCGCGAACACCTTGCCGCCCACCGCCAGCGCCAGCGCCAGCGAGGTGGCCGCGCCCAGTGCGTAGGTGAGCAGCAACAGGGTGGTGGTCACGCTGGCGCCCTTGAGCGCGGCGCCGGTCAGCAGCAGGCCGAGGATCGGCCCCGCGCACGGCGCCCACAGCAGGCCGGTGGCTATCCCGAGGCCCGCCGCGCCCCAGGTCGATTCGCCGTCGCCATCGGTGCGCTGCGACAGCCGGTTGCCCAGCGCCACGAACGGCCGCGTGAGCCATTCGGCGACGTGCGAAGAAAGCAGGGTGAGGCCGAGCAGGGCCAGCACCACCAGCGCCACGGCACGGCCGTACTGGTTCGCGTGCACCGCCCAGCCGCCGCCCACCGCCGCCAGCGTGGCGACCAGGGCGAAGGTGGCCGCCATGCCGAGCAGCATCGGCAGGCCGCTCTTCAGGAACGGGCGGTCGGCGCGGGCGAACACGAAGGGCAGCACCGGCAGGATGCAGGGGCTGAGGATGGTGAGCACGCCGCCGAGATAGGCGAGGATCAGCAGGAACATGGTGGTGGTTCCGGGTTGGGATGTGCTGGTGATTCGCTGTCACCGTGCCGGCGGTTACATCGCCGGCTATAAGAGCCTGCTCAATGCCTCCGCACGGCAAGGCAACCCGGAGGCCCGGGTCTGTTTGCCCGCATGCCGGCGTCATCACTCGGTCGTGGACGGGCGTCCACTCCTCGCTCCTCAAGGCCGAACTCATCCATGGACTCTCCCCGCGTGCCTTCGTTCTTGCTTGGCCTGCGCGCAAACAGCTCCCGGCGCGTGCCATGCGGAGGCATTGGGCAGGCTCCAAGGTAACCATGGCGACGGATGCGGCGAATCGCCGGATGGAACCGCAGCATGGGACGAAGCCCCCTTGACCGCCGACGGCAGCTTGGTACTAGATGGTGGTCTCGTCCCGCCATCGGATCGCCGCGCCTCCGTGTCTGCCGAACCCGCCAGTGCCAGCGAACAGGTCGACCGGCGGCGCGCCGCGTGGATGGCCGCTGCGCAGGCGGGCGATCGCCGCGCCTACGAGCGCGTGCTGGCCGATTCGGTGGCGCTGATCCGCGCGGTGGCGCGACGGCAGGGCGTGGCGACGGACGCGCTGGACGACGTGGTGCAGGAGACCCTGATCACCGTGCACCGCGTGCGCCATACCTACGATCCGACCCGCTCCTACGACGCCTGGCTCAGCGCGATCGCCAGTCGCCGCGCGATCGACGCGCTGCGCAGCCATGGCCGGCGCGAGCGCCGCGAGCTGCACGACGAGTTCGCGCTGGACCAGCACCCCGACCGCGACGATGCCAGCGCGGATGCCGAACGCCGCCAGCAGGCGCGTCGCCTGCGCGAAGCCATCGCGCAACTGCCGCCCGGCCAGCGCGAGGCGGTGGAGCAGCTCGGCCTGCGCGAGCAATCGCTGGCCGAGGCCGCCGCGCAGACCGGCCGCAACACCGGCGCGCTGAAAGTGAACCTGCACCGCGCCTTGAAGGCGTTGCGCGATCGCCTGCACGGAGAACCCTGAGCAACATGTCCGACGTCCGCCGCCACGAAGCCTTGATCGACGCGCTCGGTGCCGAGCTGGTGCCGGTGCGACGCCTGCTGCCGCCGTGGCTGCGCACGCTGGGCTGGCTGGCGCTGGTGGCCGCGTTCGCGGTGCTGCTGTTCGCGCATTACGGTGACGCACCCATGCTGCGCCGCTGGACCGGTGCGCCGGATCTCGCCTGGGCCGCGCTGGGCGCGGTGCTGACCGCGATCACGGCGGCCTGGGCCGCGTTCACGCTGGCCGTGCCGGGACACTCGCGTGCCTGGGCCTGGCTGCCGCTGCCGCCTGCGCTGCTGTGGATCGGCGCCAGCGGCCTGGGCTGCCTGCGCACCTGGCTGGCGCCGGGCACCAGCATCGCCACGCTGCACCAGTCCGCCGACTGCCTCGTCTTCATCATCGCCTTCTCGATTCCGCTGTCGGCCCTGCTGGTATGGCTGCTGCGCCGCGCCTGCCCGCTGCGCCCGCTGCTCACCGCCTTGCTGGTGGGACTGGCCAGCGCGGCCGCCTCGGCCAGCCTGCTGGAGATCTGCCACGCCTTCGACGCCGCCGCCACCGACCTGCTGACCCATGCGCTGGCGGTGCTGATCGTGGTGGCGGCGAATGCGGCGATGGGCGGCCGCCTGTTGTCGCGGCAATGAGGTAACCGTTGCCCATCGGGCGACGAAGCAGCGGATGGAGGCGGTGCGCCCGCTTCCGTCCCTTTTCTCATTCAAGGATTCCACCCATGAACGCACGCATACTCGCCACCCTCGCGCTTTCCGCTGCCGTCGGCGCCTTCGCCTTCGCGCCTGCTTTCGCGCAGGACGCCATGCCCGCCGCTTCCGGCTCGGCGATGTCGCACGGGGCCATGCAGTCCAAGGACGCGATGAAGGGGTCCATGCACAAGGACGCGATGAAGGGGTCCATGCACAAGGACGCGATGAAGATGAAGAAGGACTCGATGAAGTCCAAGGCCATGAAGCAGGACGCCACGATGAAGAAGGGCGATGCGATGAAGATGAAGAAGGATGCCGGCGATGCGATGAGCAGCGGCGGCTGAATGTGGCTCCGGCATGGCGGATGCCGTTGCATCCGCCATGCCGGGCTTCATGCCGCATGGACGCTGAGGGCCGATAATGGCGAGGTCCCCCGCAATGGATGGTGCGCATGTCCTCTCTTGCACAGCGGTTCGGCATCGAATGCCCCCTGGTCCAGGCGCCGATGGCCGGCGCCACCACGCCGGAACTGGTCGCCGCGGTGTCGCAGGCCGGCGGCCTGGGTTCGCTGGGTGCGGGCTATGCCGAGCCGCAGGCCATCCTCGACCAGGCGGCACGGATCCGGGCGCTCACCGATCGCCCGTTCGCGCTGAACCTGTTCGTGCTGCCCGATGACTTCGTGCCCGACATGGCCGCGGTGGCGCGAGCCCGGGAGTGCCTCGATGCGTTGATGGAGCGCGAGGGACTGGCCGTGCGCACCAGTCTGCCGGCGCGCTGGGCGCCGCGTTTCTCCGAGCAGTTCGCCGCGCTGTGCGAGGCACGGCCGGCCGTGGCCAGTTTTGCATTCGACCTGCTCACCCCGGTGCAGGTGCAGGAATTGCAGCGCCGCGACATCTACGTGGTGGGCACCGCCACCACGGCAGCGGAGGCGCGTGCCTGGGCCGACCGTGGCGCCGACGCGGTATGCGTGCAAGGAGCCGAGGCGGGTGGCCATCGCGGCGGCTTCCTGCATGCGGACGAGGCGCCGCTGATCGGCCTGTTCGCGCTGATCCCGCAAGCGGTGGCCGCGGCCGCGGCCTGCGGCAGGGAGGTGCCGGTGATTGCCGCGGGCGGCATCATGGACGGCGCCGGCATGCTCGCCGCCGAAGTGCTGGGCGCGGCGGCCAGCCAGCTCGGCACCGCCTTTCTCGCCTGCCCGGAATCGTCGGCGGCCGAGGCATGGAAGCGCGACCTGCTTGCGGCAGAGGATCGCCGCGTGGCGACCATCCGCAGCTTCTCCGGTCGCGCCGCGCGCGGCTTGCGCAACCGCTATGTGGAGGCGATGGAAGGCATGGTTGACAGGCTGCCGGCCTATCCCGTGCTCAACGCGCTCACCGCGCCGTTGCGGCGCGCGGCGGCTGCCGCCGGCCGCGCCGATCTTGTTTCCGAATGGTGTGGCCAGGCCGCCGCACGGGTGCGTCCGCAACCCGCGGCCGAGCTGGTGGCGCGGCTGATGCATGAATACCGGTTGGCGCGGCGGACGCTGGCGCATTGACTTGTGCCGGCGTCGCGGGCGTTATACTGCCGCCGCGCCGCCCTGGCGCGCCTTTCCGCATCGAGGCTCCCCCATCTTGAGCACTAGCCGCAAGACCAAGACCGATTCCACCGCCGAACTGCGCAAGACCGTTGTCGCCGCGCTGGAAGAACTCAAGGCCAAGGACGTCCGCGAGATCGATGTCCGCGGCAAGACCTCCATCGCCGACCTGCTGGTGATCGCCTCCGGCACCTCCGCGCGCCACGTCAAATCCATTGCCGACGAAGTGGTGAAGTTCGCCAAGAAGGCGGGCGTGATGCCATTGGGCGTGGAAGGCGAGCAGGAAGCCGAATGGGTACTGGTGGACCTCGGCGACGTGATCGTCCACGTGATGCTGCCGCGTATCCGCGAGTTCTACGGCCTGGAGCGGCTGTGGACGGTGGGCGACCGCGAGCCGGGTGTCGACGCCGCGAGCGCGGGGTGAGCACCAGTTGTCCTTCCTCTCCCATGCGGAAAGGGCGCAACTTTTCTCCCTCTCCCCTCCGGGGCGAGGGCCGGGGCGAGGGGCGAATCTTGCGATGCCTCTCCCACGAAGCGGACAAGCGCTTCGATGGTTTTTCCCGCGAGCCCCGACCCCTCACCTCAATCCTCTCCCCGGAGGGGAGAGGAGGCAAAGGTGGGCCGTTCTTTTCTCCCTCTCCCCTCCGGGGAGAGGGCTGGGGTGAGGGGCGAATCTTGCGGCTGACAGGCTACGAAGCGGAAAGGCGCTTCGATGGTTTTTCCCGCAAGTCCCGACCCCTCACCTCAATCCTCTCCTCGCTCCTCAAAGCTGCGGCCATCCATGGCCGCTCCCCGCGTGCCCCGCAGGGGAGAGGAGGCGAACGCGGGCGCTGCGCGCCGCCTTTTGTCCTTGGACGGCAATGATGCGCGTGCGCATCATTGCCGTCGGGGAACGCATGCCCGGCTGGGTGGCCGAGGGCTTCGCCGAATACCGCAAGCGCCTCTCGCACGACTTGCCGCTGGAACTGGTCGAACTGAAGCCGGGCGCGCGCGGCAAGGGCCGCGACGACGCGAAGGCGATGCAGGACGAAGGCGCGGCGATCCTCGCCGCGTTGCCGCGCGACAGCCATGTCGTGGCGCTGGATGGCCGCGGCAAGACCTGGTCCAGCGAGGAGCTGGCCGGACAGCTGGCGACGTGGCGCATGGCCGGGCGCGACCTGGCCTTCCTCGTCGGCGGTCCCGACGGCCATGCACCTGCGGTGCTGGCGCGCGCCGACCAGCGCTGGTCGCTGGGTTCGCTTACCCTGCCGCACATGCTGGTGCGGCTGGTGCTGGCCGAACAGTTGTACCGCGCCACGACCATCGCGGCGGGGCATCCCTATCATCGTGCCTGACCATGATGGGACCTCGCAGCACCACCATCCGGGCAGCGCTGCGAATCGCCCGGTCCGGTTCGCCATGTGAAGCTGGAGGAAAGCCCATGTCGTTCGAGATACGCCGCGCCACCTTCCACGACCTCGACAGCCTGGTGCCGCTGTTCGACGGCTATCGCCAGTTCTACGGCAAGGCTTCCGACGAGGCGGGCGCGCGCGAATTCCTCACCGCACGCCTGCGCCTCAACGAGTCGATGATCCTGCTGGCACGCGACGGACATGGTGCGGCGTTGGGTTTTACCCAGCTCTATCCGCTGTTTTCCTCGGTGCGCATGGTGCGTACCTGGTTGCTCAACGATTTGTTCGTGGCCGCTTCGGCGCGGCGGCGAGGCGTGGCGAAGGCCCTGCTGGAAGCCGCCGCCACGCAAACCAGGAACCTGGGTGCGGCCAGCCTGTCGCTCTCCACTGCGCACGACAACCTGGCCGCACAGGCGCTGTATGAATCGCTGGGCTGGCAGCGCGACACGCAGTTCCGCGAATACGCCATCACACTCTGAAGGACCCTGCATGCTCCATCTCGCCTCGCAGTCGCCGCGCCGTCGCGAATTGCTGGCCCAGCTCGGCGTGGACTTCCGGGTGGTCGATGTGGACGTGCCCGAAGTGCGCACTGCGCAGGAGTCGCCCCGCGAATACGTGAACCGGGTCGCCCGCGACAAGGCGCGGGCGGGGCTTGCCGCGCTGGACGGTGTCGCCGCTGCGCGGGTGCTGGGCGCGGATACCGAGGTGGTGCTGGACGATGAAGTGTTCGGCAAGCCGCGCGACGCGCTCGATGCTGCGGCGATGCTGCGCCGCCTGTCCGGCCACACGCACGCGGTGGTCTCGGCCGTATGGCTGGTCGATGCGCGCGGTGAGTGCAGCGCCTGTTGCGTGTCGCGGGTGCGCTTCGCGAAGCTCGACGAGGCCACCATCGCCGCCTATGTCGCCACCGGCGAGTCCCTCGGCAAGGCCGGCGCCTATGCGATCCAGGGGCGCGGCGCGGCCCTGGTGGAACATCTGGATGGCAGCTATTCGGGCGTGATGGGCCTGCCCCTGTTCGAGACGGCGAAGCTGTTGCGCGACGGCTGAATCAGCCGGGGTGGTACAGGGAGACGAACAGCGCCAGCATCGCGAGCAGGTTGTTGCAGGCGTGGGCGATCACCGCCGGCCACAGCGAGCCCGAGCGCAGCCGCAGCCAGGCCAGCACCACGCCCAGCAGCGCGAGGTTGGGCAGCGCGTACCACAGCCAGCGCAGGTCGGGCAGGTGCACCAGGGCGAACAACGAGGCACTGGCCAGCGCCGCCCAGGCGGGGCGCATGCGGCGCAGCAGGGCGGACAGCAGCACGCCGCGGAACAGCAGCTCCTCCACCAGCGGGCCGATGCTTACCACCGCCAGCGTAAGCGCGATGCGGAAGCCGGTGCTGGCGCCGCCGCCCAATTGCTTCACGTCCTGCGGCACGGCGTGGCCGTGCGCCAGCAGTTCGGTGAGCTTGCCGCCGATCAGCGGCACCACCAGGCCCAGCGCCGCCGCAGCGATGCAGTATGCCGCCGCGGGCGTGGCAAAGCCGAAGCCGGGTGGCGCCGCCTGCAGCCACAGCCGCGGCCAGCGTGCGCGTGCCGTCCACAGCGTGACCAGCGCGGCGCCGAGCAGGGTGATGATCACCACGCAGCTGCTGACGTCCGGGCGCCTCATCAGTGCCCCCAGGTCGATCGGCATGGCGCCGTGCAGGAAGCGGTAGCCGAAGCCCAGCATCATGGCCGTCGAGAAGCCCACCACCACCTGCAGCACGAAATACAGCACGATCAGGCCCAAGGCGCCGCCGATGCCGGGCAGCCGGGTCAAACAGGGAGCAGCGACGGCAGGCGGCAGGGTGGGGAGCAGGCTGTGGCGTGGTGCATCCATCGGACGAAGAACCCATGCGCCTGACGGACGAAATCGCCGGAGCGCGCGGCGCCGCATTCCGATGCCGCATCTTGGCGGCTAGTCGCGAACGGGCGCAATCCTCCATCCGGCACGGTCGACCTTGCGGCGGATGGCGGCGGTGCTACGCTCTTGCGGACCCGGCGTCGCCGCAGGGCGACGATCGGCACAGGAGGGGCTTGCGCTGCGAGGGAGGGGATCGTGAGCGAAGATTTCGTGCGCAGCATGACCGAGCGTCTGCGCCCGGTCACCGAGTTTCCCGAGGCCTTCTTCGAGCGCGTGCTGGCCGACGGCAGCGTGCGGCCGGGCGATGCCGTGCTGGACCTGCATTGCGGCGGCAGCAATGTCGCGCGTGGCCTGGCGGCACGTGGCTGCGTACTCACCGGTGTCGATCATTCCGCCCCGCTGCTGGCTCAATCCGCCGAACTCGACCGGCTCGCCGGCGTGACGGTGAGGCAATGGCGGGCACGGGTGGAAAATGCGGATTTTCCGGCCGCCTCGTTCGACGCGATCACCGCCGCGCAGTGCTGGCAGGCGTGCGAGCGGCCACGTACGCTCGCCCTGGCGCGTGGCTGGCTGCGTCCGGGCGGCCGGTTGCTGATCGCGCAATACGAGTGGCTGCCGCTGACCGGCAACGTGGTGCAGGACAGCGAGCGGCTGATCCTGGCCTGCAATCCCGGCTGGACGGCGCACAGCGGCAGCGGCTTGCATCCGCTGTGGCTGAAGGAGGTGGCCGAGGCCGGCTTCACCGACCTGGGCACATGGTCGCTGGATCTGGAAGTACCCTGCAGCCATGCGGACTGGCGCAAGCGCGTGCGGGCCTGTCCGGCCGTGGCGGCATTGAGTGACGAGGCACGGGTGCAGCGGCTGGACGTGGAGCTGATGGCGATGCTGGCAGAGCGCCACGCGAACGAGCCGATGGGGGTGCCTTACCGGTTGTGGGTGGTGAGCGCGGCGGCGCCCGGCGAGCTGGCCTGAGGCCGTGAACAGGCTTTGCCGGCTGCACGGGAGTGGATGGGGCGGCTTGCTATAGTGACTGGCCCTTTCAAGGAGGACGACGGCGCCACGGCGCCTCCCCATGTTCGCATTCGACTGGCTGACCGATCCCGCCGCCTGGGCCGGTCTCCTCACCCTGGTGGTGCTGGAGATCGTGCTGGGCATCGACAATCTCGTTTTCGTCGCGATCCTCGCCGACAAGCTGCCGGCGCAGCAGCGCGACCGGGCTCGCCTGATGGGCCTCAGCCTCGCGCTGGTGATGCGCCTGCTGTTGCTGGCGGCGATGTCCTGGCTGGTGCGGCTGACTGCGCCGATCCTCAGCTGGCATGGCTTCTCGCTGTCCTGGCGCGACATCATCCTGCTGCTGGGCGGCGCCTTCCTGCTGTTCAAGGCCACGCTGGAACTGCACGAGCGGCTGGAGGCCGGTGACGAGCACGATGCGGGCGAGCGCGCCCGGGCGCGCTTCTGGCTGGTGGTGGCGCAGATCGTGGCGCTGGACCTGGTGTTCTCGCTGGACTCGGTGATCACCGCGGTGGGCATGGTCGACCACCTTGCGATCATGATGATCGCGGTGGTGATCGCGATGATCCTGATGATCGGCGCCAGCAAGCCGCTTACCGTCTTCATCAACGCGCGGCCCACGGTGGTGATCCTGTGCCTGTCGTTCCTGCTGATGATCGGCTTCAGCCTGGTCGCCGAAGGGTTCGGCTTCCACATCCCGAAGGGTTACCTGTACGCCGCGATCGGCTTCTCGATCATGATCGAGGTGTTCAACCAGACCATGCGCCGCAACCGCCAGCGCAGCCTGTTCAGCAGTCCGCGCAACCTGCGTGACCGCACCGCGCAGGCGGTGCTGCGCCTGCTCGGCGCCGGCGGCGAGGACGAGGAGGACGTCGCCAAGGCCGCTGCGGTCGCCGCGGATGGCGGCGGCGCGGTGTTCGGCAAGGACGAACTGGTGATGGTGCAGGGCGTGCTCGACCTGGCGCACCGGCCGGTGCGTTCGATCATGACCCCGCGCCCGGAGATCAGCTGGATCGATCCGCGCGAGGATGCCGAAAAGCTGCGCGCCGAGGTCACCGCTTCCAGCCACCACTGGCTGCCGGTGGCCGGCGACGATCTCGACCAGCTGGTCGGCGTGGCCACCTCGCGCGACCTGCTGGCCAGCCTGCTGGAGCACGGCCGCATCGACACGGACGAAGTGGTGCGCAAGCCGATGACCGTGCTGGAGTCGCTGAGCGTGCTGCGCCTGATCGACGAATTCCGCCGCTCGCCGCTGCAGGTGGCGCTGGTGGTGGACGAGTACGGCAGCGTGCTCGGCATGGTCACCCCGGCCGACGTGCTGGAAGTGATCGCCGGCGAGTTTCCCGACGAGGGCAGCGGTGATCCCGCCGCGGTGCAGGAGAGCGACGGCAGCTGGCTGCTGGACGCCAGCCTCGACCTGCGCCGGGTGGAACATCTGCTGGGCCACCGCCTGAGCAGCGACGATGGCTTTGCCAGCCTTGCCGGCTATGCGTTGCAGCAACTAGGCCGTTTGCCGGTGGCTGGCGAGTGCTTTGCCAGCGAGGGATTGCGGTTCGAGGTGGTGGCGATGGATGGGGCGCGCATCGAGAAGTTGCGGGTTGGGCCGGCCTAGGGGCGTGTTCGGAATCCGTGGTCTCCCTGCGAGGGAGTTGTGTTGTCGCACGCGGCAGAGCGGCTCCGGCCGTCTGCCGGCGAATGCGGGCTGAACGCCCCGATGCCATGACTTATGGGTCATTGATCGGTCCTCGTGCACGTTCCTACGATGCGCCGGGCGGTCGTCATTCCGTCCCATTCCAGCCAATCAATGGATGCCCATGAGATCGATGCATAGCGTCACCGTGGTCGCTTGTCTCGCGCTGGCTCCGGCCTTGCATGCGGCCTCCGCGCCGCCGATCCGGCTCGAGCCGTTCATGGGCCGTGCCTTGATCGTCCACGCGACGATTGGCGGGCACCCCGGTGTGTTCATGTTCGACAGCGGCGGCGGCGTGAGCAATATCACCCCCAGCTTCGCCGCGCAGATCGGCTGCAAGCCATGGGGCCAGATTTCAGGCTTCCAGATGAGCGGCCAGCGCCTGGACATGCAGCGTTGCGACAACGTCAGCGTCCAGATCGGCCCGTATCAGGCCCGCCGCGAGACCATCGGCGTATTCGACATGGACAGGTTCTTGCCGACGGGTTCCACCGAACGGGTGGATGGCACGCTGGGTCTCGATATCTTCGATGGAAAAGTGCTGCGCTTCTCTTACGCCGATCGCACCCTGACCGTGCTGGACAAGGCGGCTGCGGACGCGCTGTCGAAGCGTGGCGGCGCCATGCCCATCCACGTGGTGCGGGACGCAGAAGGCCTGGCACTGACGGTCAACCTTCCCGTGCACACGGAAAGCGGCACGGCCTGGTTCGAAATGGACTCGGGGAACACCAGCCCTTTCCTGCTGGTCGGAAAGCATCTCGCAGGCAGCTTCAACCTCCAGGATGACCCCAAGAGCAAGCAGACGCTGAAGGCCGCGCTTGCCGGCGGCCAACCCATCGAGGGCAGTGCCAAGGTGCTCGATCTCACCCTCGACGGCAATCTGGGGACGACATTCCTGTCGCGGTACGACATTACCCTCGATCTGGCCAACCAGCGCGCATGGGTTGTTCCGGGCAAAGGGGCCAATGTGACGACGGCCCCCAAGCCCATTTCCGAATAAGCGCCGCCGCCGAAACCTTGTCACGTCCCGAACGCATTCAGATCCTCCGGCTCCTGGTCGGCGCGCACGCGCCTTCGCGTTTTTCAGTATCCCGGCGCCGTCGAAGCGCTCCGCATCAGGCCGCCAGCAGGGCACGGATCAGGCCCGTCAGCGCCATCAGCAGCGCCGTGCCCCAGCCGAGCATGCCCAGCAGGAAGCCGCCGCCGCGGCGCGTGGCGTCCTGCAGGTAGGCCAGCGCGTACCACACGCGTCCGACGATCCACACCAGGCCCGCCACGCCGGCCCAGCCGCCGTAGCCGTACTGCACGGCCACCCACAGCGTGGGCAGGAACATCACCACCGCTTCCAGCGTGTTCGCCTGCACCCGGTAGGCGCGCTCGAAGGCGGGATGGCCGCTGGTGGCCGGCGCCTTGATGCCGTACTTCCCCCGTGCGTGGCCGACCGCGAACATCGTGCCGAACTGCAGCAGTACGGCGAGCAGCACGACCAGGGCGGGCAATTGCTGGAGCATGGCGTTTCTCGTTCGGAGGGAGGCATCACTGTAGCGGCTTGGTGCCGTGGCGGACGAGGCGCTATCGTCGCCCCCGGGTACCGGCACGGAGCGGGAACATGGACTGGCGGAAAGGCGAAAACAGCAACAATGTCGAGGAAGGCAGCGGCGGCGGTGGCGGCGGTTTTCAGCCGGGCGGGGTCCACCTCGGCATCGGTGGCATCCTGGTCCTCGTGGTGCTCAGCCTGATCTTCAAGCGCGACCTCATCACTCCCTTCCTGGGCGGTGCCGGCGAAAGCGGGGCGCAAACCAGTGGGCAAACGCAGCCGACGCAGGCCGTCGATTGCCAGAATCCCGCCAGCGAACAGATCTCCTTCACCTGCCACATCACGGGATCGACCGAGAAGACCTGGAACGACTATTTCGCCTCGATGGGCCGAACCTATGCCGACCCCAGGCTGCATCTTTTCCAGGGCCAGGTGGCGACCGCGTGCGGCGCCGCTTCCACCGCGGTGGGACCGTTCTATTGCCCGGGCGACCGCAAGGTCTACCTCGATCTCGGCTTCTTCCAGGAGCTGCAGGACCGCTTCCACGCCTCCGGCGATTTCGCGCGCGCCTACGTGATCGCGCACGAAGTCGGCCACCACGTGCAGAACCTGCTCGGCATCTTCGACAAGGTGCGGCAACTGCAGCAGCAGGGTTATCCGATGGATGGCGCCGATGGCCTCTCGGTGCGACAGGAGCTGCAGGCCGACTGCTTCGCCGGCGTGTGGGCCAACCGCACGCAGCAGCGCCTCGACTGGCTGAAGCCCGGCGACGTGGAGTCCGCGCTCAACGCGGCCAGCGCGGTGGGCGACGACACCCTGCAGCAGGAAACCCGGGGCAGGGTGATGCCCGACACCTTCACCCACGGCACTTCGGCGCAGCGCGTGAAGTGGTTCAAGGCCGGCATGGCCAGTGGCGACATCCGGAGCTGCAACACTTTCGCGGGCGAGCCGTAACGGCGGACTGCGGGCGGTGCGGGCCGAGCCCGGCTCGCCGCCCAACGGCAGGCGAATGGCTCGCCGGGAGCATCTTCCGCCGCTCCCCCGGCGGCCCTAGAATTCGCCAGCCGCGCGCCTCGGGGTGCGCTTTCGCCGAATGCATGAGTCATCCCTGCCTGAGCTGCGGCGCTTGCTGCGCCTACTTCCGCATCGCCTTCCACTGGGCCGAGACCGATCCTTCCCTGGGCGGTACGGTGCCCGTCGAACTCACCGAGAAGCTGGATCCGCACCGCGTGGTGATGCGCGGTACGCAGTCGAAGACGCCGCGTTGCGTGGCGCTGGTTGGCGAGATCGGCGTGGCCGCGCACTGCGGCATCCACCCGATCAAGCCCTCGGTGTGTCGCGAGGTGGAGCCGTCCTGGGAATTCGGCCGGCATAGTCCGCAGTGCGACAAGGGCCGCGTCGCGCACGGGCTGGCGCCGCTGACGCCGCAGGATTGGCCGGCTGCGTAGGAGCGGCGTAGGAGCGGCTTCAGCCGCGATTTCCGCACGATTATCGCAACGCTGGTCGCGGCTGAAGCCGCTCCTACGGTTGTTTCCATCCGCTCAATCGAAGCGGTAGATATCCATCGCCAGAAAGCCCAGGTCGATGCCGGCGTCGATGCGTTGCGCGTGCGCGCCATCGCCTGCCGCGCCCAATGCGAAGAACAATGGCAACAGGTGCTCGTCGGTGGGATGGGCGCGCTGGGCGAACGGCGCCTGGCGGCGGTAGTCGAGCAGGGCGTCGACATCACCTGCCGCCAGTTTCTGCTCGATCCAGCCGATGAAGGGGCGCACGTAGGGCGCCTCGCGCTCCGCGCCGTAGCCGGCGCGAAAGTCGTGCAGGTTGTGGGTGATGCTGCCCGAGCCGATTACCAGCACGCCTTCCTCGCGCAAAGGAGCCAGCGCGCGACCCACTGCGTACTGGTGCGCGGGGCCGAGTTCGGGCTGGATCGACAGCGGCACCACCGGGATGTCCGCCGCGGGATAGAGCAGGTGCAGCGGCACCCAGACGCCATGGTCCAGTCCGCGTTGCGGGTCGAGTTGCGGCGCGAGGTCGGCCTGGTCGAGCAGCTCGGTCACCTGCGCGGCAAGTGCGGGTGCGCCCGGCGCCGGGTAGCGCAGCTGGTACAGCTCGGACGGGAAGCCGTGGAAATCGTGGATCGTTTCCGGCTGCGCGGCGCCGCCAACCAGCGGCGCATGCGCCAGCCAATGCGCGCTGGCGATCACGATGGCCTTGGGGCGCGGCAGGGCCCGCGCCAGTTCCGCCAGCCGCGCGCCGGTCGCACCGGGCCGCAGTGCGGTCATCGGCGAGCCGTGGGAGACGTACAGGCTGGGCAGGGCAGGCATGGCAGATCGCCTCATGGGGAATTCCCCCCAGAGTAAGGGCAGCGGCCGCATTTGCAGCGGGCGCAACGGGAACGCTGCGTTGCCGCCTGCGAACGCTGCTGTCCCTCCCGCGAGTGGAGGAGGGGGCAGAGGCTATTTGCGCGTTGGTTTGCCGCCGTGCGCACGTGGCTTGCGCGGGTCGGGTTTGGCGCCGCCGGGCTTGAAGCCGCCAGCCTTGCGGAAGCCGCCCTGACGGCGTGCGGGATGTGCACCCTGTTCGCCGGCGTCATCGTCCTTGCCGTCCCACGCGTGGATCTGCAACTGCTGGCGCGCCACCCAGACCTTCTTCAGGTGCTCGAAGATTTCCTTCGGCATGCCATCGGGCAGGTCGACCAGGCTGTGGTCGCCGCGGATGCTGAGGCGGCCGATGTACTGGCTGTCCAGTCCGGCTTCGTTGGCGATGGCGCCGATGATGTTGCCGGGCTTCACGCCGTGGTCGTGGCCCACTTCGATGCGGTAGGTGATCTTGCCGGTTTCGGTGTTGTGCGGGCGCGATACATGGCCGGTGGTACGCGGGTGCTCGCGTTCGGGACGCTCGTGCCGGTTGCCGCGCTCGGGCTTGTCGTGATGTTCGCCGTGCTCGCGTTTGCCGCGGTGCTCGTCGTGTTCGCGCGGCGCGTATTCGCGTTTCGGCGGCGGCGCGAGCAGCAGCGGGCGGTCGCCCTGGGCGATGCGCGCCAGGGCGGCGGCGATCTCGACGGCGGGGATGTCGTGCTCCTGTTCGTACTGCTCGATGAGCTGGCGGAACAGGTCGAGTTCACCCATCGCCAGCGTATCGCTGATGCGCTGCTTGAACTTGGCGATGCGCTGGTCGTTCACGGCTTCCACCGTGGGCAGCTTCATCTCGTCGATCTTCTGCCGGGTGGCGCGTTCGATGGCGCGCAGCATGCCCTTCTCGCGTGGCGTGACGAACAGGATCGCCTCGCCGCTGCGGCCCGCGCGGCCGGTGCGGCCGATGCGGTGCACGTAGCTCTCCGTGTCGTAGGGGATGTCGTAGTTCAGCACGTGGCTGATCCGTTCCACGTCGAGGCCGCGCGCGGCCACGTCGGTGGCGACAAGGATGTCGAGCTTGCCGTCCTTCAGCTGCTGGATCACGCGCTCGCGCTGCGGCTGGGCGATGTCGCCGTTGATCGCGGCGGCGGCGAGGCCGCGCGCCTGCAGCTTCTCCGCCAGTTCCTCGGTGGCCTGCTTGGTGCGCGCGAACACGATCATCGCGTCGAACGGCTCGGCTTCGAGGATGCGCGTCATCGCGTCCAGCTTGTGCAGGCCGCTGACGAACCAGTAGCGCTGGCGGATGTTCGCCGCGGTGGTGGTGGCCGTCTTGATGGCGATCTCCACCGGCTCCTTCAGGTGCCGCTGCGCGATCTTGCGGATCGGTGCCGGCATGGTGGCCGAGAACAGCGCCACCTGGCGGGTCGGGGGAGTGGCTTCCAGCACCTTCTCCACGTCGTCGACGAAGCCCATGCGCAGCATTTCGTCGGCTTCGTCGAGCACCAGATACTTCAGTTCGGAGAGGTCCAGCGTGCCCTTGTCGAGATGGTCGATCACGCGCCCGGGCGTGCCCACCACGATCTGCACGCCACGGCGCAGCGCATGCAGCTGCGGGCCATAGCTCTGCCCGCCGTAGATCGGCAGCACCTGCAGGCCGGGCAGGTGCGCGGCGTAGCGCTGGAACGCCTCGGCCACCTGGATCGCCAGCTCGCGCGTGGGCGCCAGCACCAGCGCCTGCGGCTTGCCGGGCTTGAGGTCGATGCGCGACAGGATCGGCAGCGCGAACGCGGCGGTCTTGCCGGTGCCGGTCTGCGCCTGGCCCAGCACGTCGCGGCCTTCCAGCAGCGGCGGGATGGTGGCGGCCTGGATCGGCGAGGGCGACTCGTAGCCCACGTCGGCCAGCGCCTTCTGCACCTCGGGCGAAAGCGCAAGCGCGCCGAAGCCGGCGGCAGCCGGGGCGGAATCGGGAGACGGGGCGGACATGGGGAACCTCGGGGTGGCATGCACGGCGGCATGCGGGAGAATGGGCGGCATTGTACCAGTCCTCGTGCAGGGGCACCGGCTCGCGCATTTGCACCGTTCGCCCTGAGCGTAGGCCCGAAGGGCCGGAGTCGAAGGGTGATCGCGAAGGCGCTTCGACTGCGCCTGCTGGCGCAAGCTACGCTCAGCGCGAACGAAATTAATCAGGAGAGAACCATGCAGAACCGTTTGAAAGACCGCATCGCGCTGGTGACCGGCGCCTCCTCCGGCATCGGCGAGGCCACCGCGCTGGAACTGGCCCGGCAGGGGGCCAGGGTGGCGATCGCGGCACGTCGCCGCGAACGGCTGGATGCGCTGGCGCAGGAGCTGGCCACGCTTGGTGCCGAGCCGCTGGTGCTGGTGGCCGACCTCGCCGACGAAGCCGATGCGCAGCGCATCGTGCACGAAGCCGAGCAGCGGTTCGGACGTCTGGACATCCTCGTCAACAACGCCGGCGTGATGTACCTGGAGCCCATCGGCGAAGCCGACCTCGGCCGCTGGCGGCACATGCTGGAGCTCAACGTGCTCGGCCTGATCGCTGCCACGCAGGCGGCGCTGGCCGGCATGCGCGCTCGGCGCGAGGGCCACATCGTCAACATCTCCTCCACCGCCGGCCGCATCGCCAACCCGAACGCGGGCGGCTACGCGGCGACCAAGTTCGGCGTGGTGGCGTTCTCCGAATCGCTGCGCCGCGAGGTGTACAAGGACAACATCCGCGTCAGCGTGATCGAACCGGGCGCGGTGGCCACCGAGCTGCGCGAGCACATCGGGCATGCTGCCACCAAGGAGGCGCTCAACGCCTGGGCTGACAGCATGCGCCAGCTGCAGAGCCAGGACATCGCCGAAGTGATCGCCTTCTGCGTGAGCCGGCCGTCGCACGTCAACATCAACGAAGTGCTGGTGCGGCCGACCGATCAGGAACGCTGACGCCGTGGACCTTGCGCCACGACTGCATACCGAACGCACCTGCATCCGCCTCGCCGAGGAGACGGATGCGCAGGAACTGCTGCGCTATCGCGTGGCGAATCGTGCGCATCTCGCGCCGTGGGAGCCGCTACGCGAGGAGGCGTTCTACACGCTGGAGCATTGCGTGCAGACCATCGCCGATGGCCGTGAGCATGTGCGACTGGATCGCGGCTACCCACTGCTGGTGTTCGACTGCGACGAGGCGGAAATCCTCGCTACCTTCACCATGGCCAACGTGGTGCGCGGTGCCTTCCAGGCCTGCCATCTCGGTTACGGTGCAGCGGCGTGTGTGCAAGGGCAGGGGGTCATGCACGAAGCGTTGCAGGCGGGCCTGGACTGGGCCTTCGGCGAGCTGGACCTGCATCGCGTCATGGCGAACCACCTACCGCGCAACGAACGCAGCGCGCGCCTGCTGGCCCGGCTGGGCTTCGAGCGCGAGGGCTATGCAAAGCGCTATCTGCAGATCGCCGGCGTGTGGGAAGACCACGTGCTCACGGCCCTGACCCGGCCGGAGGCGCTGTAGGAGCGCGCCCTGTGCGCGAATGCTTTTGCTCCGATCGACGTGCAAAGCCATTCGCGCACAGGGTGCGCTCCTACGCAAAGGCGCTGGTCAGGCCTTCGCGGCAGGACGTGCCCGATGACGACGCTTGCGGTTGCCCGCGGCGTGTTCGCCATTGCCCTGCTTCTGGGCGTGGCCATGCGGGCGGTGCGCCTGCGAGGAACCCTGCGAGCGTTGCGACTGCCCGCCCTGCGAACGCTGCGGCGCACGCGGCTGGCGCTGGCCCTGCTTGGGGCGCGGCGCGCCGGCATCCAGCCGCAACGGGGTGGAAGGCTCGAAGCCGGCCACGTTGTCGACGGCGATCTCGTCCTTGAGCAGCTTGCGGATGTCGCGCAGCAGGCCGGATTCGTCGTGGCTGACCAGCGACACCGCCATGCCTTCGCTGCCGGCGCGGCCGGTGCGGCCGATGCGGTGCACGTAGTCTTCGGCCACCATCGGCAGGTCGAAGTTGATCACCATCGGCAACTGGTCGATATCGATGCCGCGCGCGGCGATGTCGGTGGCCACCAGCACGGTGATGCGGGCACTCTTGAAGTCGCTCAGGGCCTTGGTACGCGCGTTCTGGCTCTTGTTGCCGTGGATCGCGGCTGCGCGCAGGCCCGAGGCGTTGAGGAAGGTCACCAGCTTGTCGGCGCCATGCTTGGTGCGGCTGAACACCAGTGTCTGCCGGCGGCTGTCCTGGCTCAGCACATGCAGCAGCAGGTCGCGCTTGCGCGAGGCATCGACCGGATGCACGTGATGGCTGACCAGGGCGGCCACGGTGTTCGGCGGAGTGACCGTGACCTCGCGCGGCTCGCGCATGAACTGCATCGCCAGCGCCTTGATCTCGGGCGCGAAGGTGGCGGAGAACAGCAGGGTCTGCCGTTGCTTCGGCAGCGCGCCGAGGATGCGCTTCAGCGCCGGCAGGAAGCCCATGTCGAGCATGCGGTCAGCTTCGTCCAGCACCAACGTCTCGACGCCGGACAGGTCGATCGTGCGCTGCTGCATGTGGTCGATCAGGCGACCGGGGGTGGCGATCACGATGTCCACGCCGCGGCGCAGCGCGTTGATCTGCGGGCCCATACCCACGCCGCCGAAGATGGTGGTGGCGCTGATGCGCAGGTGCTTGCCGTAGGCCTGCGCGTTGTCGAGGATCTGCGCGGCCAGTTCGCGGGTGGGGGTGAGCACCAGCGCACGAGGGCGGCGCGTCATGGTTGCGCCGCCACCGGAGAGCTTGTGCAGCAGCGGCAGCGCGAACGCGGCGGTCTTGCCGGTGCCGGTCTGCGCGGCGGCCAGCAGGTCGTGGCCCTGCAGTACCAGTGGGATGGCGCCGGCCTGCACCGGGGTGGGTTCGGCGTAGCCCTGTTCGGCAAGCGCACGCAACAACGCGGGCGCAAGGCCCAGCGATTCGAAAGACATGGAACGACTCCTGTGCAACCCGGAGCGTTCAAGCGGAACCGTGTTGCGATCTTGGGGAATGGGGGCGGCGAAACCGCCAACGGTCGGGAAACCGTTCGGGCATTGTAACCGATATGCGTGCCGGCTGCGCCCCGGGAGCATGCTAGCCTGCCCCCTTGCCTCGCGGAGTGCCCATCATGTCGCTGCTGTCGTCCTTGCGCGAACTGAATCACGAGCAGCGCCACACCGTGCTGGCGAGCTTCCTCGGCTGGACGCTGGATGCGTTCGACTACTTCCTGCTCACCCTGGTGATCGTGGCCATCGCGAAGGAGTTCGACGCCGGGAATACCGAGGTCACGTTCGCGCTGACGCTGACCCTGGCGGCGCGGCCGCTGGGCGCGCTGGTCTTCGGACGGCTGGCGGACCGTTACGGGCGGCGGCCGGTGCTGATGCTGGACGTGATCCTGTTTTCGCTGTTCGAGCTGGCCACCGCGTTCTCCACTTCGCTGGCGATGCTGCTGGTGTTGCGCTTCCTGTTCGGCGTGGCGATGGGCGGCGAATGGGGCATCGGCGCCTCGCTGGCGATGGAATCGATCCCGCCGAAGTCGCGCGGCCTGGTCTCGGGCCTGCTGCAGAGCGGCTATCCCTGCGGCTTCTTCCTGGCCGCGCTGGCGAACTGGCTGCTGGTCGATGCCATCGGCTGGCGCGGCCTGTTCGTGGTGGGCACGCTGCCGGCGCTGCTGGTGCTGTACATCCGGCGCAAGGTGCCGGAGTCGCCGGTGTGGCAGGCGGGTCAGCACGCGCGCGGCAAGGTCGGGGTAGGCGAGGCGATGCGCGGCCACTGGAAGCTGTTCGCCTACATGATCGTGCTGATGTGCGCGTTCAACGCCTTCAGCCACGGCTCGCAGGACATGTACCACACCTTCGAGGAAGTGAACCTGCACCTGCCCACCGGCTCGGGCACGGCCTTCCTGCTGGTGGCGCTGCTGAACCTGGGTGCGCTGGTCGGCGGGCTGTTCTTCGGCGCGTGGTCGGAGCGGGTGGGGCGGCGCAAGGCCATGATCGTTTCCGCGTTGCTGGCGATCCCGGTGATCCCGCTGTGGATGTACGGCGGCTCGCTGTGGCTGCTCGGCCTCGGCGCCTTCCTGATCCAGGTGATGGTGCAGGGCGCCTGGGGCGTGGTGCCCACCCATCTCAATGAACTGTCGCCGGACGCGGTGCGCGGTACCCTGCCGGGCTTCGCCTATCAGCTGGGCAACCTGCTCGCCGCGGGCACCGCCACCGCGCAGACCTGGCTGGCGCACGGGCATGGTGGCGATTTCGCCTGGGCGATGTCGTTGTGGATCGCGGTGGTTGCCGTGGTGCTGGCGGTGCTGGTGTGGCTGGGGCCGGAGGCGCGCGGGGTGGGCTTCGGCAGGTCCGGCACCTGATAGAATTCCCGTTTTGCACCCATTCGAGAGACATGCAATGAAGGCTGGCAAGGACAAAGTCGTCGCGCTGCACTACACGCTCAGCGTGGATGGCGGGAAGGTCGAGAGTTCGCACGATCGCGGCGAACCGCTGTGGATCCTGCTCGGCCACGGCCAGCTGATCCCGGGTCTGGAGAAGGCACTGGAAGACCATGCCGCCGGCGACAACCTGCAGGTTTCGATCGCTCCGGCCGACGGCTACGGCGAGCGCCAGGAAGGCCAGATCCAGCGTGTGCCGAAGAAGTATTTCCAGGACGCCAAGTACCTCAAGCCCGGCATGACCACCGTGTTGTCGCTGAAGGAAGGTGGTCAGCGCGCGGTGACCGTGCACAAGGTCGGCATGAGCGCGGTCGACGTGGACCTCAACCACCCGATGGCTGGCAAGACCCTGGATTTCGACGTGAGCATCCAGGAAGTGCGCGACGGCACCGAGGAAGAACTGAAGCACGGGCATGCGCATCCGCCGGGCAGCGCTCCGCACTGACCGGCGGATCAAGAGTCAAAGCCAAAGCGGCGCCCCGGGCGCCGCTTTTCGTTTGCTTCCTCTCCCCGGAGGGGAGAGGGTTGGGGACAGGGGCCAAGCTCGCGCAATGCTGTTTCCTGGCTTTTCCCGTCGAAGAGCAAAGCCCTTTACCCATGTCGGAAAGTGCTGTCCTGCACTTTCCCGACTCGCCTGGTCCGGTCGAGCCCGGATCAGGTTCCGCTGGCCAGTTTGGTGCGACTGGCCAGCGTGCGATCCATCCGTGGATCGGATTGAGCGGCTGCGCAGCCGCCGCTCAATCCAGCACCCGCCTCCCGAACGCAAAGTGCTCGGCCCAGTACCGCCCGTCGATGTCGTCCAGCCGCACGGTGCCGCCGCTGTTGGGCGCATGCACGAAGCGGCCCTTGCCCACATAGACACCCACGTGGCTGATATGGCCGCCGATGTCGAAGAACACCAGGTCGCCGCTGACCAGCTGGGTCATGCGCTTCACCTTGCGCACGCCCATGTCCGCCATCTCGCCGGAAGTGCGCGGCAGCTGGAGGCCGGTGGCATTGCGGTAGATGTAGTCGACCAGACCACTGCAGTCGAAGCCGCCGGCAGGGGTGTTGCCGCCCCAGTGGTAGGGCGTGCCGACCAGGGCCATCGCGCGGAACAGCACGTCGTTGGCGGCGGCGATCTCGCCATCGGGGCCGCGCGCGGGTTCGTTGGCCAGGGCGGATGGGGCGATGCCGCTGCGGCGGGGGGCGCCGGCGCAGGCGGCGAGCAGGGCGATGGCGACGATCAGCAGCGCCAGGCGGGCGATGCGCGTGGGCGAAGCTGCGGATCGGGCAATGGACGGCGGATTCACCGGACAACCTCGGGGTCGGACGAGCCGAGGTTATCAATTCAATAATTCATATGCAAATCAATTGACTTTCTTCTATTTCGAACTTTGTTTCTCAACTTCGGCCTTGTCGACCATTGGCGTCAGGTTGAACGTCACCGGTACTCGCGCATAACCCTCGGCCGGCTTGCCATTCTTGATCTCCGGATTAAAACGCCACTGCGTGGCCGCGTCGCGGGCAGCCTCGGCCAGATCCGGTGCGGCCCTGGTCACCGGGTCGATATCGATCTTGAGCGGCTTGCCGTTTTTGCCGACCAGTATCTTCAGTACCACCGTGCCCTGTTCCTTGTTCTTTATCGCCGCCTTGGGATAGCGCGGCATGACGCGCGCGTTGTAGGTGAGGTCCTGACCGGCTGCACGATCCTGGATGGCGGCCTGCGCTACGAACATGCTGCCGGCCATCAGCACGGCAAGCGCGGCATAACCCGCACGGCGGCGCAGGGCGCCGGGGCGATGACGCCGGATCATGGTGAGCCGCTCCTTGAGTTGGGGCTGGTCGAGCCAGGGAATCAGCGCCGGCGCCGGGGACAGGCCGACGCTGTGCAGCAAGGTGTGGGCATAGCCGGCTTCGTCGCGCGATGCGCCGCGCAGCACCCGTTCGTCGCAGGCCAGTTCCTGGTCCAGCCGGAAGCGAGGTCGTGCCAGCCAGACCAGCGGGTGGAACCACAGCAGCGCCGCCGCCAACTCGGCGAGCAGGCTCCACAGCGCGTCGCCGCGGCGCAGATGGGTGAGTTCGTGGCGCAGCACCAGGCGCCGTTCATCCGTGGCGAAGCGTTCGAGGAAATCCGCCGGCAGCAGCAACAGGCTGCGTGGCGCCCACAGCACGGCCGGGCCGGCGGGGTGCAGGCGCAGCCGGCGAGGAGCGAGGCCGTCCAGTTCATGCCGCAGGCTCGCCGCCAGGGTGGCCGGCAGCGGACGGCTCTGCCGGCGTAGGCGCAGGTAGTGCATGGCCAGCCGCAGCAGCATCGCAACCGTGCCGGCCAGCCAGGGCCAGCACAGCCAGGGGGTGGTCGCGGCGGCATGGCTGCCTGCCATGCCGCCGACGATGGCATCGGGCAACACCCGGATGGCGGGCAGCGCGGTCCAGTGCACAGGCAGGCCCGGCAACCACGGCAGGGCCATGGCCAGCCCGGGCAGCAACCACAGGCCGAAGGCGGGGCCGGCGCCGAAGGCCTGCCGCACGGGACGGCGTGCCAGCAGCACCAGGGTCAGTGCCGCAGTGGTGAACAGCAGGCTGCGCAGCAGGACGGTCCCCATCTCAACGCTCCTTCTTTTCGATGGCATCGAGCAATTTGCGCAGTTCGGCGACATCCCTCGCGTTGAGCTTCTCGTGCTGGCTGAAGTGTGCCAGTAGCGGGCTGAGCCGGCCGCCGAACACGCGATCGAGCAGGCTGCGGCTTTCCTGTGACTGCCACTGCTCGCGGCCGAGCATGGGCGAATAGAGATAACGGCGGCCGTCCTTTTCCGCGCTCACCGCGCCCTTGCCGAGCAGGCGGCCCAGCAGGGTGCGGATGGTCTTGTCGTGCCAGTCGCACTCCTGCTGCAGGGTGGCGACGATCTCCTCGGAGGTCTGCGGCGCCTTGCGCCACAGCACCTCCATCACGCGGCTTTCGGCTTCACTGATCGTTATCGACGGGGTGGCCATGATTGCACCGGCAAAAGATTACGGGCGTAGTTCCCGATGAAACTACACCCGTAATTTTCCCAATGCAAGCGCCTATGGCTGAGGCACGTTGATGGTGTGTTCCAGCAGGTGGGTCCCATCGCTGCCGCGGGCGAGCAGCCGGTAACGGCCGGGGCGCAGGTAGAGCAGAGTGGCCTCCTTGGAGCCCATGAAGGCATAGCGGTCGGCGGTGATGGCGTCGTCCGGTTCGCCGGGGTAGTGCACATCGACCACGCAGGGGATGGAATTTCTGCAGAGCGCCGCGCTTATGGGAAAGGGCCGGCGCTTTCCGTCCAGGGAGAGCCAATCCGCCCGTTGCATCTCGTTGGTGTCGTCTATGTGCGGCAGGCCCCCCACGATGGAGTCATTCCTGTATCCGTACTTGTACTCGCCGAATGCGTGGATGGTGAGGCTGGGCGGCAGGATCACGCTGAGGTCGTAAGCGGCCGGGCGGGCGCTCCATGGCTGGCCTGTGCGCAGGTTGAGCAGCACCTCGGGTTTCCCGGACGGAAACGCATGCGCGAGCCGATGGTAGGCATCCGTGGTATCCAGGCCGGTTTCGAGGAGATCGGTCTGGTCGATCGACAGTGGCGTTATCCCGGTCAGTGCCTCCAGTCGCATCGCCATGGGACGCAACTCGCCGAGCCGCCCCACGGCCTTGTCGATATGGGCGTAACCGGCATGCACGAACAATCGCGCGTGCGGATCCTTGGCGAATACCTTCCGGTACAGGGTTTCGGCCTGGCCGTTCTCGCGTGCCTGCCCGGCGAGTCCGTTGTCGTAGGGCACGATGATGTAGCCCAGCCGGATCGCCTCCCTCACGATGTCGCCGTACACGGGGTCGCGCAGGTATTCCGTGCCGCTCTTCGAAGTGGGATAGCCCCGTTTGGCCAGATCGGGGTCGTTCTCGGTCAGCGCCTCGGCGGCAAAATAATTGAAGCCCAGGGCCCTCAGCCGGGGCAGCAGTTCCAGCGTGAGCAGGCGGGTGTGGGTGTCGTGATGCGCCTCGTTGATCATCACGATGCGCCGGTTCGCCGCGAGCGATGTGATGACGTCGGCGGCGTTGGCGGCCTTCCAGTCCGCGGCAGTCGGAAGGACCAGGTTGGACGGCAGGCGGTCCCTGAGCGGAAAACTGAAGATGGCCTGGTCGTAGAGGCCCAGCTCGTCCAGCGAGAAGGACATGAACTGCATCGCCAGCACCCGGTCGTCCGGCGCAAGCTTCGGTATTTCCTGGCTCAGGTACTGGTAGCGGGCGAGCGTATTGGGCTCGTGCCCGATCGTGTCCAGCAGTTTCAGCTCGGAGGGGTTGAACGTCTGCGCAAGGGCGCTTGCGCTGACCAGGAGCGCGACAAGAAGGACTGCACGAGAGGCGAGGTTGATCGACACACCCGGGCCAAGTGAACAGACTCGCCAGATCATGCCCGTGGCATGTGGGCAACGCAAGACGGCGGCTGCTGGCGGGCAGTTACAATCGGCCCATGGATACTTCTCATGGAGACGTGCTGGTACTCGGCGGCGGGGTGATCGGCCTGGCCTGTGCGCTGTATCTGTTGCGCAAGGGGGCCTCGGTGCGGGTGCTGGAGCAGGGCACGCCCGGCTGCGGCGCCTCGCACGGCAACTGCGGCACGATCACGCCCAGCCATGCCGCGCCGCTGGCGATGCCGGGCACCCTGGGCGTGGCGTTGCGCTCGGTGCTGCGTGCCGACGCGCCGCTCTACCTCAACCCCCGCTTCGACGGGCCGCGCCTGCGCTGGCTGCTCGGCTTCGCCCGGCACTGCAACTGGTCGGATTTCCATCGCGCCACTGCGGCGCGCTCGGCGATCTTGCAGCGTTCGCGCCTGCTGCTGGGCGGGCTGGTGCGCGACGAGTCGCTGGATTGCGAATTCGCCGAGGAAGGCGAGTTGTACGTGTACCGCACCGCGAAGGCGATGGCGGCCGACGAGCGGCACCATGCGACCGTGCTCGATCGCCTCGGCATCGAGGTGCGGCGCCTGCGCGGCGACGCGGTGGAGGCGATGGAGCCGGCATTGAAGCCCGGCGTAGCCGGCGGCCTGTTCCACCCCGGTGACGCGCGGCTACGGCCGGATCGCTATGTCGACGAACTGGCGCGTCGCGTGCGCGAACTGGGCGGCGTGATCGAGGGAGGCGCGCGTGTCGAGGGCTTCGCCACCGACGGCAGGCGCATCAGCCATGTGCGTACCACGCGCGGCGTGTTCACCGGCGAGCGCGTGCTGCTGGCACTGGGTGCGTGGTCTCCGCTGCTGGCACGTTCGCTGGGTCTGCGCCTGCCGATGCAGCCGGGCAAGGGCTACTCGATCACCTACACGCGGCCGGCGCAGGCGCCGCGCCACGCACTGGTGCTGCGCGAGGCCCAGGTCTGCGTCACCACCTGGGCCAGCGGCTACCGGCTGGGCAGCACGATGGAATTCTCCGGCTACGCCGAGGGCCTCAACCGCGCCCGTCTCGACGCGCTGCGTCGTGGTGCAGCCGCCGGATTGCACGAGCCGGAGGGCCCGGAGCAACTGGAAGAATGGTGGGGCTGGCGTCCGATGAGCGTGGACGAGGTGCCGATCATCGGCCCCAGCACGCGCTGGACCAACCTGCATCTGGCCACCGCGCACGGCATGCTGGGAGTAAGCATGTCGGCCGCCACCGGCGAACTGGTCGCCGCGCAGCTGGGTGGCGCCAAGCCGGCGCTCGACCCGTTGCCCTACGCACCTGCACGCTTCGGTTTCTGACGAGGCGGGCACCTCCCGCTGTGTGGCATGGCGCAAAGCCCTGTTCGGCGTGCGTGTCGGCGGTCATTCGCGCAGCTTGCAGATCGAGGTGAGAGGCATCGTGCGAGACCGTTTGTTATACGCCTCGTCACCAAGCTGAAGCTCGGGTATCCGTGGTCGACGCATTCCGCAAAACCTGTGCTTCGTTCAGTCCCAGTACCCCTGCGATGCTGCTATTGTGACCCCGTCGCGCCACCCGTGGCGCCGGGTTCCGGCCGGGTTCGCGATACAACAATATCGTCGAGGTTCACCGTCATGATGCGTAAACTTGCGATTGCTTCCCTGCTCGTCGCTGGCGTGGCCCTGTCCGGTTCCGTGCTGGCTCAGGAGGCTGCTCCGCAGGCCGCTCCGGCCGCGCAGACCACCCAGTCTGCCGCTCCCTCCAAGACTGCCGCACACAAGACCGCCAAGCACCACAAGTCGTCGAGCAAGCACCACAAGAAGACCACGAAGAAGTCCGCAGCGACCGAGACGCCCGCCAGCGGCGGTTGATCGTCGAGGTACCGGTATCACGAAAACCCGCCGGTTTGCCGGCGGGTTTTTTTGTGCGCTCAGGGATAAGCGCAGAGGCATTTTTTGAAATGTGCGCGGCCCGGGGATGGCTGCCCATGTGGTTTTCGCAATCAGGGACGATCGCGAAGACCAAGCGTCGCCACGCATTTCAGCTCGATCGCGATCGGCGTGGGCAGCGCAGTGATGCCCAGCGTGGTGCGGCAGGCATCCACGCCGGCGAAGTGCTCGGCGTACAGCCGGTTGTAGGCAGGGAAGTCGCGCGCCATGTCGGTGAGGAAGACGGTGATGTCGACCAGGTCTTCCCAGTGCGCGCCGCTGGCTTCCAGCACCGCGCGCACGTTGGCGAACACCTGGCGGCACTGCGCCTCGATGTCGTAGGCCACCAGCTTGCCATCGGCATCGTGGATGTTGCCGGGGATCGTGTTGCTGCCCGGTTGGCGCGGACCGACGCCGGAGAGGAACAGCAGATTGCCCACGCGCCGCGCATGCGGATAGGCGCCTACGGGCGCCGGTGCCGCGTCGGTGCGCACGATGTCACTCACTGCGTGCTCCAGCGTTCGGCCAGGCTGGCGAGCACGCCTTCGTAGGCTGCAGGCAGCTGTGCATGGCCGCGCACGTCCAGTCCCAGGTCGTGGATGTGGCCGTCCTTCAGCCCGTAGATCCAGGCATGCACGGCCAGCTGCTGGCCGCGTTCCCAGGCGTCGCGGACGATGGTGCTGTGGCACACGTTCACCGCCTGCTCGATCGCGTTGAGTTCGCACAGGCGCGCGTGGCGCACTTCGAACGCGACGGCCGGATCGAGCTTGTCGGGGTGCTTCAGCGCAACGTCGCCGATGTGGCGCAGCCAGTTGTCGATCAGGCCCAGCCGCGACTGCTGCAGTACCGCGCCGACGCCGCCGCAGCCGTAATGGCCGACCACCAGGATGTGCTTCACCTTGAGCACGTCCACCGCGAACTGGATGCAGCTGAGCGCGTTGAGATCGGTGTGCACCACCACGTTGGCCACGTTGCGGTGCACGAAGATCTCGCCCGGCGGCAGGTCGACGATCTGGGTGGATGGCACACGCGAGTCGGCGCAGCCGATCCACAGGTATTTCGGCGCCTGCTGGTGGACGAGTTTCTCGAAGTAGTCCGGTTCCTGCGCGACGACCTGGCCCGCCCAGCGCCGATTGTTGGCCAGCAGATCCTGCAACGAGTTCATCGGGGTTCCTTCAATAGCGGATGCAGACATTCTTGGGCTCGGTGAAGAAATGCAGCGCCTCGGTGCCGCCCTCGCGGCCCAGGCCCGAGTGCTTTGCGCCGCCGAACGGCGTGCGCAGGTCGCGCAGCATCCAGCAGTTGATCCACACGATGCCGAATTCCAGTTGCGCGGCGAGCCGGTGCGCACGGGCAAGATCGCGCGTCCACAGCGAGGCGGCGAGGCCGTAGCCGGTGCCGTTGGCGACCGCCAGCGCTTCTGCCTCGTCCTCGAACGGGATCAGCGTCACCGCCGGGCCGAAGATTTCCTGCTGGTTGGTGGCGGCTTCGTTCGGCAACCCCTCGATCACCGTGGGCGCCACGAACCAGCCATGCGCGCAGCGGCCGGGCACGGCGACCGCTTCGCCGCCGCACAGCACGTGGCCGCCCTCGGCGCGCGCCTGGGCAAGACAGGCCAGCACCTTGTCGTAATGGGACCTGGACACCAGCGCACCGAGGTCGCTGGCCGCATCGCAGGGGTCGCCCACGCGCAGCGCGCGCACGCGCTCCAGGTAGCGCTCGCGGAAGGTGTCGTAGATGGATCGCTGTACCAGCAGACGCGAGCCGCACAGGCAGATCTCGCCCTGGTTGGCGAAGCCCGAGCGCACGATGGTGTCGAGGTTGGCGTCGGACAGGTCTGCATCGGCGAACACGATGGTCGGGTTCTTGCCGCCCATCTCCAGCGACAACTTCTTGAACTGCGCGGCGGCCGCCGCGGCGATATGCGCGCCGGTGGCGGTGCTGCCGGTGAAGGAGATCGCCTTGACCTGCGGGTGCTCGACGAGGGCCTGGCCCACTGTGGGTCCGCGGCCGTGCACGATGTTCAGTATGCCGGGCGGCAGGCCGGCCTCGATGGCCAGCTCGCCGAGCAGGGCGGCAGTGCAGGGCGTGATCTCGGAAGGCTTGGCCACCACCGCGTTGCCCGCGGCCAGCGCGGGCGCGATCTTCCAGGTGAACAGGTACAGCGGCAGGTTCCATGGGCTGATGCAGCCCACCACGCCCAACGGCTGGCGCAGTGTGTAGTTGATCGCGCCCTGGTCTGGCTGGCCCAGCGCCATCGCATGCGATTCGCCGCTCCATGTTTCGATGGCGGCGGCGAAGTAGCGCAGGTTGCTCACCGCACGCGGAATGTCCACGCTGCGCGCGAGCTTTGCCGGCTTGCCGCTGTCGCGTGACTCCAGCGCGGCGAATTCGTCCAGCCGCGCCTCGATCAAATCCGCGAGACGATGCAGCAGGCGTGCGCGCCGTTCGGTCGGCGTGGCGGCCCAGCCCGGTGCGGCGCGTTGCGCGGCCTCGACCGCGGCGGCTACGTCGGCGGCATCGGCATCGGGGCATTGGGCGAAGATTTCGCCGGTGGCGGGCTCGAACACATCAAGCCAGCGATCGGCCTGGGGCGGCACGAGGCGGCCGTCGATCAGGTTGGCGAGTCGCGTAGGAGGCATCCGGCCAAGCTTACGCCGCGCAGCACGCGATTGCACCGGACGCTGGCGTACGCGAGGCGATCCGATTGCCGCGCCCGTTTGCGGGAACGGCTTACAGCGAGCGCATGCGCCCGCCGTCCACAGGCAGGCTGACACCGGTGATGTAGCTGGCGGCAGGGGAGGCGAGGAAGGCCACCGCGGCGGCGATTTCCGCCGGTTCGGCGAAGCGGTGCATCGGCACCTCGGCCTCCATCGCCTGCTGCACCTCGACCAGCGACTTGCCGCTCTTTTGTGCACGCACGGCGACGATCTGCTCGATGCGCGGCGTGCGGGTGGAGCCGGGCAGTACGTTGTTGACGGTGATGCCGAACGGCGCCAGCTCGCCGGCCAGGGTCTTGGCCCAGCTGGCCACTGCGCCGCGCGTGGTGTTGGACACGCCGATGCCCGGAATCGGCTCGCGCACCGAGGTGGAGATCACGTTGACGATGCGGCCCCAGCCCGCCGCGCGCATGCCCGGCACTGCCGCCTGTGCCAGCGTGTGGCAGGCCAGCAGGTGCTGGCGCCAGGCGGCGAGGAAGTCTTCGGGACTCGCGTCGAGCACGCTGCCGGGTGGCGGGCCGCCGCTGTTGTTGACCAGGACATGCACCGGTGCGGCGGCGACGAGCGCCTCGGCCTGCGTGCGCAGCGCGGCGATGTCGCCCACGTCGGCGACGACGAAGTCGTGGCGTTGCGCCGCGTGTGTGCGCGGCAGCTCGCGCACCAGCGCCTCCAACGCCTCGGCGCGGCGCGCCAGCACGGTGACGCTGGCACCCAGCGCGGCCAGCTCGATCGCGCTGGCGCGGCCGATGCCTTGCGAGGCGCCGCAGACCAGGGCATGGCGGTCGTCGAGTTGCAGTTGCATGGGCGTGCTCCGGTGGTCGATTGGGTCGCTCAGCCCCAGCGCAGGCGGATCGCCAATGCGGCCAGCCAGCACAGCCAGCCCAGCCACTGGCTGTAGCGCCAGACGCCGCGCCAGCGGTCGATGTCGCGATCCTGCAGCGCTGGCAGCGCAGGCGAACGCAGCACGTATTGCATGCGCATCCATATATGCAACGGGCCGGTCCTGCCCTTGGCGGATTCGGTCACCACCTGCCAGTGTTGCGGGTAACGCTGGCGCATCAGCGTGGCCACCCGGAACGGTGCCACGTAGGAGAGCACGAACAAGGCGACGCCGGCGAACAGCAGGCCCAGGTAGATGGCCAGCACGCTCAGCTCCCCTTGGTCTTGGCGGCGCTGCCGGTGTCGGTGCTGCTGGTGTTGCTGCTCCATGGCAGCGGCAGGGCACTGCGCAAGGTGTTCAGTACGCCGTCGCCTTCCTTCGGCTTCTTGCAGACCGCGTTGTCCACCGCCTTGGCGTAGCTGGAGTTCATCATGCCCACCCAGATCGTGCCGTCCGGCCCGTGCGGCACGCTGAAGGTGCCGCTGGAACCCATGTCCAGCGTAGGCATGCTGGTCGAGGTGGACTGCGCGGAAAACGCCGCCGGCGACTGCTCCCAGTAGGTCTTCCCGCCTTGCTGGGCGGCTGAGCTGTAGACCAGCAGGTAGCGCGCCTGCTTGCTGGCGACGGTGACGCTGCCGAATGCGCCGGAGGTCGCGTCGCTCCAGCCCATGTGCTCGCACAGCGAGATGTCGTCGGAGCCGATCGGCTGGAAGCCGCTGTCCAGCAGCACCACGGTGGGGGCGAACAGGTAGCTGGACTTCAGCCAGCGGCCGTTCAATTCCGACTTGAACGCCACGCGGTAGGGCAGCTTGGCGGCCTCGGGCAGGCGGAAGGCAAGGAAGTAGCTGTGCGTGCCGTTGATGTTCGCCACGCTGCTGCCGCTGCCAAGGGTGAACGGCTGCGGTTGCCAGGGCAACAGGCTCTGGTAGGAGAAGTCGGCGAAGCTGGTGCAGCAGGGCGTGGCGTCGAGCAGGCGCTGCTGCGCCTGCTTGAGCGGATCGTTGCTGTTTTCCGGCGCGCGCAGGTTCGGCGGCACCAGGCTCGTCGGCACCAGGTCCTTCACGGTGTGACAGCCGGCCAGCAGCACGCCGGCGGCAAGGGCAAGGAACAGGGCAGGGAACCGGTGCTTCATGGTTGGGGGGTACTCAGAATTCGGCCGTCCCTGCCGCACGCGGATAGGGGATGGCGTCGCGGATGTTGGAGAGACCGCAGACGTAGACCAGCAGGCGCTCGAAACCGAGGCCGAAGCCGGCATGGGGCACCGTGCCATAGCGGCGCAGGTCGCGGTACCAGCCATAGGTCATGGGGTCGAGGCCGAACTGCACCATGCGGCGGTCGAGGTAGTCCAGGCGCTCCTCGCGCTGGCTGCCGCCGATGATTTCGCCGATGCCCGGCGCCAGCACGTCCATCGCCGCCACGGTCTTTTCGTCGTCGTTGAGGCGCATGTAGAAGGCCTTGATCGCCTCGGGGTAGTTCATTACGACAACCGGACGGCCGATATGTTTCTCGGCCAGGTAACGTTCGTGCTCGGTCTGCAGGTCGATGCCCCAGGCCACCGGGTATTCGAATTTCTGCCCGGATTTCCTGAGGATGTCCACCGCTTCGGTGTAGTCGATGCGCTCGAACGGCTGCGCGATGAAGGTTTCCAGCCGGGTGACGGCTTCCGGCAGCACGCGTTCGGCGAAGAACGCCATGTCGTCCGGACGCTCCTCCAGCACCGCCTTGAAAATCGCCTTGAGGAAGCCCTCGGCGCAGTCGGCGTCGGCCGCGAGGTCGGCGAAGGCGATCTCCGGCTCCACCATCCAGAACTCGGCGAGGTGGCGCGGGGTGTTGGAGTTCTCGGCGCGGAAGGTGGGGCCGAAGGTGTAGACCTTGCTCATCGCGAGGCAGTAGGCCTCCACGTTGAGCTGGCCGGACACGGTGAGGAAGGCCTCGCGGCCGAAGAAGTCCTTGCGGAAGTCGATCTTGCCGTCCGGTGTGCGCGGCAGGTTGGCCAGGTCCAGCGTGGACAGGCGGAACATGTCGCCGGCGCCCTCGGCGTCCGAGGTGGTGATGATCGGCGTGTTGATCCAGAAAAAGCCCTGCTCGGTGAGATGGCGGTGGATCGCCGTCATCATGGTGTGGCGCACGCGCGTCACCGCGCCGAACAGGTTGGTGCGCGGGCGCAGGTGGGCGACCTCGCGCAGGAACTCCATCGAGTGCTGCTTGGGCTGGATCGGATAGGTCTCCGGATCGTCCACGAAGCCGGTGACCTCGATGCGGTCGGCCTGGATCTCGAACGCCTGGCCCTTGCCCTGCGAGGGGACCAGGGTGCCCGAGACGATCACGCCGGCGCCGGCAGTCAAGTGTTTTACTTCACCGTCGTAATTGGCCAGCGTGGCTGGAGCCACCGCCTGGATGGGGTCGAAGCAGGAGCCGTCGGTGACGCTGACGAAAGACAGGCCGGCCTTGGAGTCGCGGCGGGTGCGCACCCAGCCGCGCACGGTCACGGAGCTGCCGGCTTCGAGCTTGCCGGAAAGTGCCTGCTTCACACTGCATGCCGTGGGGCGGACCGCCGTCATGGATTGAAACTCCCGTTGGTGCACCACATCTCGTGGGTGCATGAAATCGCTGGAACGCGCATCCTGCGGAGCGCGTGGACAAACCGGCATGATAATGTAGCCCTTGCCCGCGTCGCGACCCGTCTGGCGTGCGCGGTTCCCGCTTTTTGCACGAATTCACCAACCTGCCATGACCATCACGATCACCCCCGCCGCCAGTGAACGCATGCGCCAGTTCCTCGCGCAGACGCCGGACGCCGCCGGCGTGCGCTTCGGCGTGAAACGCACCGGCTGCTCCGGCTTCGGCTACGTGGTGGATCTGGCCACCGTCGCGGGCGAGGACGACCGCGTGCTCGAGGTCGACGGCGTGCCGCTGGTGGTGGACGACAAGAGCCTGCCGCTGGTGGACGGCACCGTGATCGACTTCCGCCGCCAGGGGCTCAACGCCAGCTTCGTGTTCCACAACCCCAACGCCACCGGCGAATGCGGCTGCGGCGAGAGTTTCACGGTGGGCTGAGCGCGGCGGGCGGCACCTGTGCCGCTCGTCCGTGGGCGCAAAAGTCGAACGGGCGGCCATCCATGGCCGCACTGCTAAATAAATTCAGTTACTTGCGTCTCCCTTGGCGTTCCGCGTACAATTCCGCTTCTGTCCACCCTGCAAGGGGCGTGACGGACACTTGCCTCACCGCATCCGGCGGGAGGCTGCGAGGCCATTCCGGCCGCATCCACAAGGAGTCGAACCACGATGTCCCTGCGACATTACGAAGTCGTGTTTCTGGTCCACCCTGACCAGAGCGAGCAGGTCCCGGCGATGATCGAGCGCTACAAGGCGCTGATCGAGGCCGACGGCGGCAAGATCCACCGCCTGGAGGACTGGGGCCGCCGCCAGCTGGCCTATCCGATCGTCAACCTGGCCAAGGCGCACTACGTGCTGCTGAACATCGAAGTCGGCCAGAACGCGCTGAGCGAGCTGGAGTCGGGCTTCCGTTTCAACGACGCCGTGCTGCGCCACCTCGTCATCAAGCGCGACGCCGCCGACACCGAGCCGTCCTTCATCCTCAAGAGCAAGGAAAAGGATGATGCCCGTTCGTCGCGCCGCCGCGACGACGACAGCGACAGCGACGGCGACAGCCGTGGCAACGACCGCGACAGCGACGACTGAGAGGAGCCCAGACCATGTCCAAGTTTTTCCGCCGCCGCAAATTCTGCCGCTTCACCGCGGAGAAGGTGAAGGAGATCGACTACAAGGATCTCAACACCCTGCGCCAGTATGTCACCGAGAACGGCAAGATCGTGCCCAGCCGCATCACCGGCACCAAGGCGCGCTACCAGCGCCAGCTGGCGACCGCGATCAAGCGCGCGCGCTTCCTCTCGCTGCTGCCGTACACCGACAACCACGACGTTTGATCGTGCCTTCGCTCCCTCGCCCGCAAGGGTGGGGGAGCGGAACCCTTCGGACACCCGTCCACGGCTGCGCCTGCCATTTCGGCGCTAACGAAAAGGAATACCCATGGAACTCATTCTTCTGCAGAAAGTCCGCAACCTCGGCGACCTCGGTGACAAGGTCAGCGTGAAGCCGGGCTACGGCCGCAACTTCCTGATCCCGCAGGGCAAGGCGGTGCGCGTGAACGCCGCCAACCTGGCCGCGTTCGAGCAGCGCCGCGCCGAGTACGAGGCGCGCGCCAAGAACGCGCTGAGCGAGGCCGAGGCCCGCCAGGCGAAGCTGGCCGAGGTGTCGGTGACGATCGAGGCGCACGCCAGCCCCGAGGGCAAGCTGTACGGCTCGGTGGGTCCGCGCGATATCGCCGAGGCGTTGCAGGCGATCGGCCACGACATCCACAAGGGCGAGGTCATCCTGGGCGAAGGCCCGCTGCGCAACACCGGCGAGTTCGAGGTGGCCATCCACCTGCACGCCGACGTGCAGACCAGCGTCAAGGTGATCGTGGTCGGCGAGAAGAAGTAAGGTCGCCGCTGCACGTTCTGCGAACGGGCGCCTTCGGGCGCCCGTTTGTTTTGGCCTGGCGGAAACGGCGACGGGAAAGCGAACCGGTTATCCCCAACTTTCCCCAGCTTTTCCACAGGATTCCATCTCGACCCGTGAGACGCCGCCGCGCATCATGTGAGCTTGGCGCGTCGCCATGCGTCCGTGCGTGCCGCAGCCGCGGCCGCTTTGTCTTCCCGAGGTAGCCCGATGTCCTTCGTGCCCGATCGCAAGCCTTCGTCGCCGGCCATCGAGGCGCTGCGCGTGCCGCCGCATTCCATCGACGCCGAGCAGGCGGTGCTGGGCGGCCTGATGCTGGCGCAGAGCGCGCTGGACAAGGTGGCCGACCGCCTTGGCGAAGAGGACTTCTATCGCCGCGACCATCGCCTGATCTGGCGTGCGATCAACGAGCTGGCGATCAAGGGCATGCTCTGCGACGCGGTGACCCTGGGCGACTGGTTCGAGGCCAACGGCCTGGCCGAGATGGTCGGTGGCGCCAGCTATCTCATCGAGCTGGCCAACAGCACGCCCAGCGCGGCGAACATCGCCGCCTACGCGGAAATCGTGCGCGAGAAGTCGGTGCTGCGCCAGCTGATCGACGCCGGCACCGCGATCACCGAGGACGGCTACCGTCCCGAAGGCAAGAGCGTGCACGAGGTGCTGGAGAGCGCCGAGCAGGCGGTGTTCAAAATCGCCGAATCCGGCGCGCGCGGCAAGAAGGATTCGGTCTCGATGCGCGAGGCGGTGAAGGACGCCTTCCGCCTGCTCACCGAGCGCTACGAGAACCGCGGCCAGCTCACCGGCATCACCAGCGGCTTCAGCGACCTCGACAACCTCACCTCGGGCCTGCAGCCCTCCGACCTGATCATCGTGGCCGCGCGTCCTTCGATGGGCAAGACCGCGTTCGCGCTGAACATCGCCGAGAGCGCCGCGCTGCGCGCGAAGAAGGCGGTGGTGGTGTTCTCGATGGAAATGTCCGCCTCGCAGCTGGCGTTCCGCCTGATCTCCTCGGTGGGCCGCATCCACCAGCAGCACCTGCGCAACGGCGACCTGGCCGAGGAGGACTGGCCGCGCGTCTCCAACGCCATCGCGATCCTGTCCGAGGCGAAGATCTTCATCGACGACACGCCCGGCCTGTCGCCGGTGGAGCTGCGCTCGCGCGCGCGCCGCCTGCACCGCGAGCACGGCGGACTGGGCCTGATCGTGATCGATTACCTGCAGCTGATGCAGGTGCCCGGGAACAAGGAGAACCGCGCCACCGAGATTTCAGAAATCTCGCGTTCACTGAAGGGGCTCGCCAAGGAACTCAACGTGCCCGTGATCGCCCTCTCGCAGTTGAACCGCTCGCTGGAACAGCGCGCCGACAAGCGGCCGATGATGTCGGACCTGCGCGAGTCGGGCGCCATCGAGCAGGACGCGGACGTGATCATGTTCATCTACCGCGACGAGTACTACAACAAGGAATCGGCGGACAAGGGCCTGGCCGAGATCATCATCGGCAAGCAGCGCAACGGCCCCACCGATACGGTGAAGCTGACCTTCCTCGGCCACTACACCAAGTTCGAGAATTACGCCGCCGACTCGTTCGTGGGCGGGTTCGAGTAATCGCGCGCAACGCATGAGCCGCACCACCGTCGCCACCATCCATCTCGGCGCCCTGCGCCACAATCTCGCCCGCATCAAGGCCATGGCCGCGCCGGCGAAGGTGATGGCCGTGGTCAAGGCCGATGCCTACGGCCACGGGCTGGAGCGCGTCGCGCGCGCACTGGATGCCGGGGCCGAATGCTTCGCGGTGGCCGCGCTGGGCGATGGTTTGCGCCTGCGCGCGGCGGGGCATCGCCAGCGCGTCGTGGTGCTGTCCGGCCCCGACCAGCCTGGCGATATCGCCGAAATGCAACGGCTGGGGCTGGAAGCGGCGATCCATCACGAAGCGCAACTGGCCTGGTTGTCCGAGGCCAGCGCGACGCGCGGCCGCCTGCGTGTGTGGCTGAAGATCGACAGCGGCATGCATCGCCTGGGTTTTGCGCCTGAACGTGTGGCCGAAGTGCATGCGCGGCTTGGCGTATTGCCTGGCATCGATCCCGAGATCGGCCTGCTCACGCACTTCTCCGAATCGGAGGTGTTCGACGGCGACGTCACGCGCACGCAGATCGCGCGCTTCAACGAAGTGACACGGGGTCTGGACGGTCCGCGTTCGCTGTCCAACTCGGCCGCCGTGCTGGGCTGGCCCGAGGCGCGTGCCAACTGGGTACGCAGCGGCGGCCTGCTGTACGGCCTGTCGGTGGTAGACGGCAAGAACGGGGCCGACTTCGGTTTCCGCCCCGCGATGACGCTGACCACGCGACTGATCGCGATCAATCCGGCGGCCAAGGGCGAGCGCATCGGCTACAACGGTACCTGGACCTGCCCTGAGGACATGCCGGTGGGCGTGGCCGCGGTGGGCTACGGCGACGGCTACCCGCGCAGCGCCGCGGCCGGCACACCGGTACTGGTGGATGGGCAGCGCGTACCCCTGATCGGCCGCGTGTCGATGGACCTGATCACGCTGGACCTGCGCGCAGCGCCGCAGGCGAAGGTGGGCGACCGCGTCACCCTGTGGGGCGAGGGCCTGCCGGTGGAAACCGTGGCCGCCGATGCCGGCACCATCGGCTACGACCTCACCTGCGGCATGACCCGGCGCGTGTTGTTCGTCGAGGACGAAGGCTGACGTCCTGCATCGGCGCCACTGTCTCGTCGCTTGCGATGGATGCCGGTTACTCTTCAGGTCGTTTCCGCGCTCGTCCATGAGCGCGTGAATCAGACGGGCGGCCATCCTTGGCCGCACTATTCACAAGGAGCGGAATTCCCCATGGCCAAGGCCAAGACCGCCTACGTCTGCACCGACTGCGGCGCCGAGCATCCCAAGTGGCAGGGCTCGTGCGTGGAGTGCGGGGCGTGGAACACGCTTTCCGAGATCGTGCTGCAGCCGGCGGTGAAGTCGGCGGGCGCCGCGCGCGGCGGCTATGCGGGCAAGGCGGCAGGTTCCCCGAAAGTGATGCCGCTGACCGAAGTCGCCGTGACGGCCGAGGCGCGCACGCTCACCGGCATCGGCGAGCTGGACCGCGTGCTGGGCGGCGGCCTGGTGGAAGGTTCGGTGGTGCTAGTGGGCGGCGATCCGGGCATCGGCAAGTCCACCCTGCTGCTGCAGATGCTGGGCACGCTGGGCGTGCAGCTGCCCAGCGTCTATGTCACCGGCGAGGAATCGCTGGCCCAGGTGGCCGCGCGCGCACAACGCCTCGGCCTGCCGCTGGAGCCCTTGCAGGCGCTGGCCGAAACCTGCATCGAGCGCATCCTGGAACAGGCCGCGATCGCGCGGCCGCGCGTGCTGGTGATCGACTCGATCCAGACGATCTGGACCGAGCTGCTCACCGCGGCGCCGGGTTCGGTGTCGCAGGTGCGCGAATCGGCGGCGCGGCTCACGCGCTTCGCCAAGGAGACCGGCACCAGCGTGTTCCTGGTCGGCCATGTCACCAAGGAAGGCGGCATCGCCGGCCCACGCGTGCTGGAGCACATGGTGGACGCGGTGCTGTACTTCGAGGGCGAATCCGGCTCGCGCTTCCGCGTGCTGCGCGCGTTCAAGAACCGCTTCGGCGCGGTCAACGAGCTGGGCGTGTTCGCGATGGGCGACAAGGGCCTGCGCGAAGTGCCGAATCCTTCGGCGATCTTCCTCTCCGCGCACGCGGGCCCCACACCGGGCAGCGCGGTGATGGTGACCCGCGAGGGCACGCGGCCGCTGCTGGTCGAGGTGCAGGCGCTGGTGGACCAGAGCTCGCTGGGCAATCCGCGCCGCGTGGCGCTGGGCCTGGAGCAGAACCGTCTGGCGATGCTGCTGGCCGTGCTGCACCGGCACGGCGGCGTGGCCGCCTACGACCAGGACGTGTTCATCAACGTGGTGGGCGGCATCCGCGTGCAGGAGACGGCAGCGGACCTGCCGGCGCTGCTGGCGGTGCTCTCCTCGCTGCGCGACCGGCCGCTGCCCGAGAAGACCATCGCCTTCGGCGAGGTGGGCCTGTCCGGCGAGATCCGTCCGGTGCCGAACGGCGAGGAGCGCCTGAAGGAGGCCGCGCACCACGGCTTCCGCCGCGCCATCGTGCCGAAGGCGAACGCGCCGAAGTCCGGTCGCGTGGGCGAGCTGGAAGTGGTGGGAGTGGAGCGGCTGGCGCAGGCGATCGACGCCTGCCGGTGATTCTCTCCGTGCTCGATGCCTGGGTAGGAGCGCACCCTGTGCGCGATGGCTTTTCGCTTCGATCAGGCGCCAGAGCCATCGCGCACAGGGTGCGCTCCTACGGGGCCAATCCGGGCAAGCAAGAAAAAAAGCCGGCGCAAGCCGGCTTTTTCGTGACGCGCAGGACGAAGCGGCTTACGCCAGTTCGCGGATCTTCGCGTTCAGGCGGCTCTTGTGGCGGGCGGCCTTGTTCTTGTGGATCAGGCCACGCGAGGCGTAGCGGTCCATCACCGGCTGGGCGGCGGCGAAGGCTTCAACGGCGGCTGCCTTGTCCTTGGCCTCGATGGCCTTGACGACCTTCTTCAGCGCGGTGCGCACCATGGAACGGGCGCTGATGTTGCGCAGGCGGCGCTGCTCGGACTGGCGCGCACGCTTCTTCGCGGACTTGATGTTGGCCAAGGTAGAACTCCCGAATCGCGGGTTGCAGGTTGGAGAAAGAGGAGAATTATGCGGTCGATTCGCCCATGCGTCAAGCATTTAGGAAGGGTCCGGCCAATCGGTTTCATGTTCGTCGTCCCTGCGGAAGCAGGAATCCAGCGCCTTTGCGTTCAATGGTCTACAGACGCTGGATCCCGGCTTTCGCCGGGATGACGGACAAAACCGGGCTGCGTCGGAATGGTGCCCGTTCACCGCGTTGCCCGCGTTCGGTCATGATCCGGCGGTGATCTTGCCCGCGCCGGCTGTCAAACTGTGCGCCCTTTGCACGCCACAGAAGGCCACCTCGACGCATGAAGTCGCCCAGCATGCTCCGCGGGCTGCTCTCGTTCAGCAGCATGACCATGGTTTCGCGCGTGCTCGGGCTGGCCCGGGACGTGGCGATGAGCCACGTGTTCGGCGCCTCGGCCGCCACTGACGCCTTCGTCATCGCGTTCCGCATCCCCAACTTCATGCGCCGGCTGTTCGCGGAGGGCTCGTTCTCCACCGCCTTCGTGCCGGTGTTCACCGAGATCAAGGAAACCCGCAGCCATGCCGAGTTGAAGGAGCTGACCGCGCGCGTGGCCGGCACCCTCGGCGGCGTGCTGCTGGTGGTGGTGGCGCTGGGCATGCTGTTCTCGCCGCAGCTGGCCGTGGTGTTCGCGCCCGGTGCGGTGCACGAGCCGTCCAAGTTCGCGCTGATCGTGGACCTGCTGCGGCTGACGTTCCCGTACCTGTTGTTCGTCTCGCTGACGGCCCTGGCGGGCGGTGCGCTGAACAGCTTCCACCGCTTCGGCCTGCCGGCGATGGCGCCGGTGATCCTCAACGTGTGCATGATCGTGGGCGCGCTGTGGCTGGCGCCGCGGCTGGCGGTGCCGATCATGTCGCTGGGCTGGGCGGTGCTGGTGGCGGGCGTGCTGCAACTGCTGTTCCTGCTGCCGGCGGTGCGCGGGCTGGACCTGCTGACGCTGCCGCGCTGGGGCTGGCGGCACCCAGCGGTGCGACGGATCATGAAGCTGATGGTGCCGACCCTGTTCGGCGCCTCGGTGGGGCAGATCAACCTGCTGCTGGACACCATCCTGATCACCCTGCTGGTGACCGGTTCGCAGACCTGGATGTACCAGTCCACCCGCTTCCTGGAGCTGCCGCTGGGCGTGTTCGGCGTGGCGCTGGGCACGGTGATCCTGCCGGCGCTGTCGCGCCACCACGTGGGCACCGATCGCGCGGGTTTCTCGAAGGCGCTGGACTGGGGCGTGCGGCTCACCCTGCTGATCGCCGTGCCGGCGACGTGCGCGCTGCTGCTGCTGGCCGAGCCGCTGGTCAGCGCGTTCTTCCAGAACGGGCAGTACACCGTGTTCGACACGCGCATGACCACGCTCTCGACCATGGCGCTGAGCTGCGGCGTACCCGCCTATGCGCTGGTGAAAGTGTTGCTGCCGGCGTTCTACTCGCGCCAGGACACCCGCACGCCGGTGCGCGCGGCGGTGGTATCGCTGGTCAGCAACATGGTCTTCAACGTGCTGCTGGTGGCCGTGCTGTACCTGCTGTGGGCCACGCCGGCACAGCGCCAGGCGGGCTGGCTGCAGGGCATCGCAGCCATTCCCGGGCTGCACGTGGGGCTGGCGGTGGCGAGCGTGCTGTCCAACTACCTGCAGTTCGCCCAGCTCTGGTACTGGCTGAAGCGGGCCGGTGTCTATGACCCGCAGCCGGGCTGGCTGCGCCACTGGCTGCGGCTGGCGTTCGCCTGCGCCGCGATGGTGGCGGTGCTGCTGGCCGGGCTGTGGCTCTGGCCGCACTGGACGGTAGTGCCGGTGCACACGCGTCTCTGGCACCTGGCCGTACTGGTGCTGGCCGGCGCGGCGGCCTACGTGGGCGGCCTGTTCGCCGCGGGCTTCCGGTTGCGCGACCTGCGGGCGGGGTGAGCGGCGAATGGCGGCCCGATATACTTCCCCGATGACGAGACTTTCCCGGGATGTCGCGGGGCCGTGCCTGGCGCCCGGCGGCAGCGTGGTGGCGGTGGGCGCGTTCGACGGCCTGCACCGCGGGCACCAGGCCTTGCTGGCCGAGGTGCGCCTGCGCGCGGCCGCGCTGGGCTGCGCACCAGTGGTGGTGAGCTTCGAGCCATTGCCACGGGCGTACTTCTCGAAAGAGCCGCTGCCGCGCTTATCCAGCGTGCGCGAGAAGCTGCAGGGTTTCGCCGCGGCCGGCATGGCGCAGGTGCTGCTGCTGCGCTTCAACGCCGCGCTTGCCGCGATGTCGGCCGAGGATTTCGTGCGCCGCGTGCTGGCCGAGCGGCTGGCCGCGCGCGAGGTCTGGGTGGGTCGCGACTTCCGCTACGGTCACAAGCGCGCCGGCGACGTGGCCCTGCTGGAGCGGATGGGGGACGAGCTGGGTTTCACGGCCTGCACCATGCCCGAGGTACTGCTGGACGACAGCCGCATTTCGGCCAGTCGCGTGCGCCTGTTGCTGGGAGCGGGCGAGTTCGCCGGTGCCGCCGCACTGCTCGGCCGTCCGTTCGTGATCGAAGGCAAGGTGGAGTACGGCAACCAGCTCGGCCGCACGCTGGGCTTTCCCACCGCCAACATCCACCTGCGCGAGCGGGTCAGCCCGGTGCAGGGCATCTTCGCGGTGCGCGTGGGGCTGGGCGAGGGCGAATGCAGCTGGCCAGGCGTGGCCAGCCTGGGCGTGCGGCCCACGGTGAACCAGGTCAGCCAGCCGCTGCTGGAAACCCATCTGTTCGATTTCGAGGGCGACCTCTACGGCCGGCGCATGGCGGTGGAGTTCGTGGCCAAGCTGCGCGACGAGCAGAAATTCGACGATCTGGATGCACTGAAGGCGCAGATGAATCATGATGCGCGCTCGGCCCGGGAAATCCTGGGCATGAATCCGGTACTGGCCCGCGCATGAGCACCAGCGAAAAGTCCAACCTGCCGTACTCCGCCCGCGAGCGCACCAGCGCAGTCGCGGCGATCGTCATTATTATTTGAAAGCATCCGCCTGCAGCGCGAGCGCCTGCCGCCGCGCGCGGTGGGCGGCACAACAGCGCTTCGGGCCTGCCGGCTTCGGGGCGAGACTCGAGTCGAGGCACCCGAAGCGATGAGCACCGATTACAAGAGCACGATCAACCTGCCGCAGACGGATTTCCCGATGCGCGGCGACCTGCCCAAGCGCGAGCCGGGCTGGTTGGCCGACTGGGAAAAGGCTGGCCGCTACGCACGCATCCAGCAAGCCACGGCGGAGCGTGACAAGGTGTTCGTGCTGCATGACGGCCCGCCCTACGCGAACGGCGCGATCCATATCGGCCACGCGGTCAACAAGATCCTCAAGGACATGGTGGTGCGCTCCAGCTTGCTGGCCGGGCATCGCGCACCCTACGTGCCGGGTTGGGACTGCCACGGCCTGCCGATCGAGATCGCGGTGGAGAAGCAGCACGGCAAGCCGGGCGAGAAGCTCGACGCCCGCGCGTTCCGCCAGAAGTGCCGCGAATACGCCGCTGAGCAGATCGACACCCAGCGCGCCGGCTTCAAGCGCCTGGGCGTGCTGGGCGACTGGGAAAACCCGTACCGCACGATGGACTTCAGGTACGAGGCCGACATGGTGCGCGCGCTGTCGCGCATCGTCGCCAACGGCCACGTGGTGCGCGGCGCCAAGCCGGTGTACTGGTGCTTCGACTGCGGCTCGGCGCTGGCCGAGGCGGAGATCGAGTACGGCGACAAGGTCTCGCCGGCGGTGGACGTGGCTTACGACGCGGTGGACGCCAAGGCGCTGGCCGCGAAGTTCGGCGTGGATGCGGGCGATGACATCGTGGCCGTGCCGATCTGGACCACCACGCCGTGGACGTTGCCGGAAAGCCAGGCCGTGTCGCTGGGTGCCGAACTGGAATACGCGTTGGTCGAAGGCCCGGCACGCAACGGCAGGCGCGTGCTGCTGGTGATCGCCAGCGCCCTGGTCGACAAGGCGCTGGCCCGCTATTCCCTTCTCCCTTCGGGAGAAGGTGCCCCGGCAGGGGCGGATGAGGGTACGGGCGGAGCGCAGCTTCCCGGCTCTGCCGAACCCTCACCCCCAACCCCTCTCCCGAAGGGAGAGGGGAGCAAGGTCCTCGGCCATGCGATGGGCGCCGCGCTCAATGGCGTGGAGCTGCACCATCCGTTCTACGAGCGCGTGGTGCCGGTGATCCTCGGCGACCACGTCAGCGCCGAGGACGGTACCGGCGCGGTGCACACCTCGCCCGACCACGGCGTGGAGGACTTCGTGGTGGGCCGCGAGAACGGCATCGGCCTGCTCAACTACATCGGCGCGCGCGGCACCTACCGCGACGACACGCCGAAGGCCGGCGACCTGGACCTGGCCGGCATGCACGTGTGGAAAGCCAACGACGCCATCGTCGAGCTGCTGCGCACGCGCGGCGTGCTGCTGGCGCACGCGAAGATCGAGCACAGCTACCCGAACTGCTGGCGCCACAAGACGCCGGTGATCTTCCGCGCCACGCCGCAGTGGTTCGTCGGCATGGAACAGGCCGGCCTGCGCGTCACCGCGCTGAAGTCGATCAAGGATGTGCGCTGGGTGCCGGGCTGGGGCGAGGAGCGCATCGCCGGCATGGTGGCCGGCCGCCCGGACTGGTGCATCAGCCGCCAGCGCACCTGGGGCGTGCCGATCGCGCTGTTCGTGCACAAGGCGACGCAGGAACCGCATCCCGATTCCGTGGCGCTGATGGAGCAGGTGGCCAGGCGCATGGAGCAGGGTGGCATCGACGCGTGGTATGACCTCGATCCCGCCGACCTGCTAGGCGACCAGGCCAGGGATTACGACAAGGTCACCGACGTGCTCGACGTGTGGTTCGACTCCGGCGTCACCCACTTCGGCGTGATCGGCCAGCGCCCCGAGCTGCAGCAGGGCAACGCATCGCAATACAAGGTGATGTACCTCGAAGGCTCCGACCAGCATCGCGGCTGGTTCCAGTCCTCGCTGCTCACCTCGGCGGCGATCCACGGCCGCGCACCCTACGACGACGTGCTCACCCACGGCTTCACCGTGGACGCTTTTGGCCGCAAGATGTCCAAGTCGCTGGGCAACGTGGTGGCGCCGCAGAAAGTGATGGACACGCTGGGCGCCGACGTGCTGCGCCTGTGGGTGGCCTCGGCCGACTACCGCAACGAGATGAGCGTCTCCGACGAGATCCTCAAGCGCGTGTCGGACGGCTACCGCCGCCTGCGCAACACCGCGCGCTTCCTGCTCGGCAACCTCGACGGCTTCGATCCCGCGCAGCATCTGGTGAAGGTGGAAGACAGCCTGCTGCTCGACCAGTGGGCGGTGCAGCAGGCGTACGACGTGCAGCAGGCCGTGGTCGCCGCCTACGAGCGCTACGACTTCCCCGAGGTGGTGGCGCGCGTGCAGAACTTCTGCACCAACGAGATGGGCGCGCTGTACCTCGATATCACCAAGGACCGCCTCTACACCATGCCCACCGACAGCCACGGCCGGCGCAGCGCGCAGAGTGCGATGTACCGCATTGCTGAGGCGCTGGTGCGCTGGCTCGCGCCGATCCTGGCGTTCACCGCCGAGGAAATCTGGCAGGCGCTGCCCGGTGAGAGGGGCGAGAGCGTGCTGCTGGAAACCTGGTACGAGGGCCTGGCCGCCACGCAGGCTTCGCCGGAGCAACGGCGCTGGTGGGCGGATCTGCAGGCGATCCGCGATACCGCCGCGCGCGTGCTCGAAGGCATGCGCAAGGACGGGCAGATCGGCGCCGCGCTGGAGGCGAAGCTGGCGATCCATGCCGACGAGGCTACAGTGGCGCGCTACGCACCGGCGCTGGAGGAGTTGCGCTTCTTCTTCATCACCTCCGACGTGCGCCTGGACAAGGCCGGCGGCCAGCCTGACGACGCCGTGCTCACCGAGCTGGAAGGTGCCGACGTATGGGTCTCGGCCACGGTCAGCGAGGCGGCCAAGTGCGTGCGCTGCTGGCATCGCCGCGATGACGTGGGCCGCCACGCCGACCACCCGGAACTCTGCAGCCGCTGCGTGAGCAACGTGGAAGGGCCGGGCGAGATGCGCCGCTGGTTCTGATGCTTTGCTTTTCCTCCTCTCCCCTCCGGGGAGAGGATCGAGGTGAGGGGCGGGTGCTCGCGGAAATCCTTCCTGACATACGCTCCGATTTGGCCTCACGGCAAGATTGCCCCCTCACTCCAGCCCTCTCCCCAAAGGGGAGAGGGAGTAAAACCAATCAGACTGTGTGCCCATGACCACCAAACCCAACGCGCTCCCCTGGCTGCTGCTCTCCGCCGTCGTCATCGTTCTCGACCAGCTCAGCAAGTGGTGGGCTCTGGCCGCGTTGCAGCCGGAGGGCCTGCCACACCCGGCGATTCCCGGCTTCCTCAACTGGACGCTGGCCTACAACCCCGGTGCGGCCTTCAGCTTCCTCGCCTGGGGCAACGGCTGGCAGCGCTGGTTCTTCGTGGCGTTGGCGCTGATCATCAGTGCGGTACTGGTTGCGTGGCTCGCACGCACCGCGCGCCACGACTGGCGCACCGCGCTGCCGCTTTCGATGATCATCGGCGGCGCCATCGGCAACCTGATCGACCGCCTGCACGCGGCCCAGGTCACCGACTTCATCGATGTGTACTTCGGTCAGTGGCACTACCCCGTGTTCAACCTCGCCGACTGCGGCATCACCGTGGGCGCGGTGCTGCTGGTGGCGTTCGGCCTGTTTGGCGGCAAGGGGCAGGGCGGCATGCGATAATCCATGCTTGCCCGTAGGAGCGCACCCTGTGCGCGATCGGCCCTTCGCGAAAAGCCTCATCGCGCACAGGGTGCGCTCCTACGCCGGTTTCGTTCTGCTGGTGCATCCATGGACATCCTGCTCGCCAATCCCCGCGGTTTCTGCGCCGGTGTCGACCGCGCCATCGCCATCGTCGAACGGGCGCTGGAGTCGTACGGCGCGCCGATCTACGTGCGCCACGAGGTGGTGCACAACCGCTACGTGGTGGACAAGCTGCGCCACGATGGCGCGGTGTTCGTGGAGGAGCTGCACGAAGTGCCCGACGGCGCCACGGTGATCTTCAGCGCCCACGGCGTCTCCAAGGCCGTGCGCGAGGAGGCCGAGCAGCGCGACCTCAAGGTGTTCGACGCCACCTGTCCGCTGGTCACCAAGGTGCACATGGAGGTGGCGCGGCTGGGCCGCATCGGCCGCAGCGTGGTGCTGATCGGCCACGCCGGCCACCCCGAGGTGGAAGGCACGATGGGCCAGTGGAACACCGCCAACACCGGCGAGATCCTGCTGGTGGAATCGGTGGAGGACGTGGCCGCGTTGGCGCCGAAATTCCCGCACGATCTGTCCTACGTCACCCAGACCACGCTGTCGGTGGACGACACCAAGGCCATCATTACTGCGCTGCGCGCGAAATTCCCCGACATCGAGGGGCCGCGCAAGGACGACATCTGCTACGCCACGCAGAACCGTCAGGACGCCGTGCGCCGGCTCGCCGACACGGTGGACCTGATGCTGGTGGTCGGATCGGTCAACAGCTCCAACTCCAACCGCCTGCGCGAACTGGCCGAGAAGCAGGGCGTACGCGCCCACCTGATCGACGGCGCCGAGCACATCCAGCGCGAATGGCTGGACGGCGTGCAGCGCATCGGCCTTACCGCAGGTGCCTCCGCGCCCGAGAAACTGGTGCGCGACGTGATCGCCCGCCTGCAATCCTGGGGCGCTGGCGCGGTGCGCGAGCTGGATGGCGAGCCGGAAACCATCACCTTCGCCCTGCCGAAGGAACTGCGCGTGCTGGAGAGCGGCCAGTCGGCGGACTGACCCGGCTTGCACCCCATCCGGCCGCCCCGTAAACTTCGCGGCTCGCCATCGCCGGAATAGCTCAGTTGGTAGAGCGGCGCATTCGTAATGCGTAGGTCGCAGGTTCGACTCCTGTTTCCGGCACCAGGTCACGACAAAAGGCCCGCATCATTGCGGGCCTTTTGTCGTCTGGGGGGCGTTCCCGGTGCGAGGGTCGGGGGTGCCTCAAGCCCGTCTGCAGCGTACTGCATCCTTCCCGTCCAGGCGCCGCGTGCGTGATGGCGGTCAGGTTTTGTGACACCGGCATACCGCCTGTCGGCAAGTTTTTGCCGTTCATTCGCGCAAATACTTGACGAAATAACTTGCGACACTAACCTGCTGGCCTATCGATTCAGGGGAGTGGTCATGCGAGTCCTGTCGCGACAGCGGGGCGTTTCGTTGGTCGAGGTGCTGGTGGCGGTGCTGATCTTCAGCGTCGGCCTGGTCGGCCTGGCCGGTCTGCTGGTGATGGCCACGCGCTCCAACCATGCGGCCTACCTGCGCACCCAGGTCACTTTTCTCGCCGGCAACATGGCCGACCGCATGCGCGCCAATCCGGCGGGCGTGTGGAGGGGAGCGTACGATGCGGCCAGCTACGGCGCCATCACTGGCAGCACCGCCTGCGACAAGAGCACGGCTTGCAACGCCATCAGCGTGGCCAGCCGCGACCAGCAGGAATGGAGCCGCATGCTTGCCGCCCTGCTGCCTGATGCGGATGCGGCAATCGCCTGCGACCGCAGCAGCGTGGGTTATGACCCCACCGACCAGCTCAATCGCCGGCCGCCCTACGGCGGTCACTGCGAAATGACGATCAGCTGGAGCGAGCGCCACGCCGGCGACCTGAACCACAGCGACGCCTTCACGCAGACCTTCGCCTGGGGATTCCAGCCATGAACACGGCATCGCGCGGGGGGCGTGCGCACGGCTTCAGCCTGATCGAACTGATGGTGGCCATGGTGCTGGGCCTGCTGGTGGCCGCCGGCATCATCACGGTGTTTCTCTCCACCTCCAGCAGCAACCGGGCACAGAACCAGCTGGCCCAGTTGCAGGAGGAGGGACGCTTCGCGATCACCCGCCTGGTCGGCGACCTGCGCATGGCCAACGGCCAGTACTGCAGCAATACCGGCGGTACCGCGACCCAGGGCGGCTCCGGCGTGTTCATGGACGGCCTGCGTGCGCCGCGCATCTACGCGACGGACATCGAAAACGCATTGAGCGACCTGACCACGGCCTGGGGCGCGGCGCCGTATCCGGCCAAGCCCGCCGAGTCGTACTACCTGCCGGCGTATTTCTCCATGCGCGGCTACGACTGCGACAAAAGCAGTTGCGCACCGAACGTGCCGGCCAGCCTGCCAGCGCCCGGCAAGGCCGTGGGCAGCCGCGTGGTCGGCACCAGCGTGCTCACCCTGCGTTACCTCGATGCCGGCGCTGGCTGGTCGCTGGAGGGCAACAGCATCGTGGTGCCGGGTGCCGGCGGCCTGGTCGACCACGTCACCGTGGTGCCGGCCGCGGGCGAGCCGGCGATCGCCGACCATTACGCCGCTCCCGACCTGCTGATGCTGGCGGACTGCTCCAACGCCAGCGTGTTCGCGGCCAGCCTGCAGGGCAACGCGTTCTACCCGCAGGATGCCGGCGCCGGCAATTACAGCAGGCCCAAGGCGCAGCAGCCGCAGTCGGCGCCGCGGTTGTTCAACTTCAGCCGCGACTACAAGACGGTCACCTGGTACCTGCAGGTGGTCGACAACGGCAGCGGCGGCACCACCGGTGCGCTGATGCGCCGCGAGAACGGCAATGCCGAGGAAGTGGTGCGCGGCGTGGAGCGGCTGGATTTCCTCTACGGCATCGAGGACGGCAACGGCAACACCCGTTACCTCGGTGCCAGCGACGTGGACACTCGCGCCAATGGCGACATTCCCTGTTCACCCTCGTGGCAGGCCCCATTGGGCGGTGACGTCGGTTGCCTGTGGCGCGGTATCAAGAGCATCGAAGTGCGCCTGCTGATGGATGGCCAGCAGGACCTGGCTTCGCTGGGCATGGCCGAGCGCAACTACACCTATGCCGGTGACGGCATCACCACGCCCGAAGCGCCTGGCGCAGCAGGGCGCAAGGTGACGCCGGCCGAGCAGGGCTTCGCCGACACGATGCTGCGGCGCGAGTTCAGCGCGCTGGTTTCGGTGCGCAACTACAACCCCTGAGGAGCCCGCCCCATGTCCTCGCATTCCCGCATTCCCGCCGCGCGCATCGCGCGCGGCACCGGTGGCCGCGCCCAGCGCGGCGCCGTGCTGGTGGTCGCACTGATCTTCCTGCTGCTGATGACCATGCTGGCGATCAGCGCCAGCAGTCGTTCGCTGCTGCAGGAGCGCATGGTGGGTGGATTGCGCAACGCGCAGCTGGCCGAGATGGGCGCGGAGGCCGCGCTGCGCGGCGCCGAGTGGAAGCTGTGGAGCGCGGCCGGCAACGGCGCCGGCGTGGCTTGCGGAACCATAGTGATCACCGAGTGCTACATCCACGACCCGCAGAACCCGGTGAACGACGTCGCCGCATTCCGCGACGACAGCGGCTGGGTCACCGCCGGTGCCGTCGAATACAAGGGCAGCGGGGACAGCTTCGCTTTCCAGGACATGAGCGGCAGCACCCTGATCAGCGCCGAGCAACGCGAGCTGGCGAAGCTGGCGGAAAACCCGCGCTACCTGATCGAGGATCTCGGGCCCGAGCAGCCGCCTGGCGGCGGCAGTGCCCACGAATCGGGAGTGACCAGTTCCACCGACAGCGGCCCCGGCAACATCAGCAAGCACATCTACCGCATCACCGCGCGCTCCACCGGCGGCAGCGCGAACACCGTGCGCGCGCTTGAAAGCACGTTCGCGGCCAAGAGCAACTGAGCGGCAAGGACACGACCATGCGCCTCGTTCATCCCTTCCGTCAGCGCCTCTCCGCCGGGCTCGGCAGCCTGCTGCTCGGCCTCGGCGCCGGCTTCAGCGCCACCTCGATGGCCGGCACGGTCGAACTCAGTCCCGGGCCACCTGCGGCCACCACTACGGTGGCGCCGAACCTGGTACTGACTTTCGACGATTCGGGTTCGATGAACTGGCACCACATGCCGGATGCCAGGCCATACGACGGCAAGAGCTGGGGTACCGGCAACGACAGCAGCCAGACCGACAAGGACAACTACACCTTTCCGAAAGGAGCGGCACCATTCCTGTGTGCCGGCGTGATCACGCCCGGCATCACCGATCCGGCCGATCCGCGCTCCTGGAGCATGAACGGGGTCTACTACAACCCGGACAATACCTACGACCCGCCGATGCTGGTGGATGGCAAGACCGCCATGCCCGACGCGCCGTATACCGGCGCATGGAACAACGGCATCCAGGCGAACCGGCCGAGCAACCCCACGGGCAAGACCAGCACGACTGATCTCTCCAAGGCCAGTTTCTGCAATAACACCGGCGGCGGCTACTACAAGTACACACGGGCGGCCAGCACCCTGCCGACCAGCAACGGTCAGCTCGCCGCTGCGGCCGTCACTGCCCTCTACGCCAACAAGAGCGGCGACTGGACCTGGGTGTCGCTGAACAATGCGAGCGCGGCTGAAAAGACCAACTTCGCGAACTGGTTCGCCTACTACCGCACCCGCACCATGGCTGCGGTCAGCGCAATCTCGCGCGCCTATGCGCCGTTCGGCGAGAACATGCGCGTAGCGTGGCAGAACATCAATTCGAACAGTCTCAGCACCAACACCGGGATCTACAAGTTCGTCGATGGTACGGACACCAACAACGTGCGCACCCGGTTTTACAACTGGCTGTATGCGATGCCGGCCACGGGCGCCACACCGAACCGGCAGGCCGCGGTCCTCGTGGGCGACTATTTCAGCAATCGCACCGGTTCGGTCGACAGCAATCCGTATTTCGACAGGGACACCGGCAAGGAGCTGGTCTGCCGAAAGAATTTCCATATCCAGATGACCGACGGCATGTGGAACGGTCCCAAGCTTTCCCAGCCGACCGTCAACGATCGCAAAAACCTCACCCTGCCGGATGGCACGGCCTTCAGTACGACCGATGCCGAAAGCAAGGTCGTCTGGAACGAGGCGAACAACAGCATCGCCACGATGGCGGACATCGCCTTCAAGTACTGGGCCACCGACCTACAGGCCGGCGTGACCGGCAGCAGCCTGTTCGCGACCGAAGCCAACCGGCGCAAGGTGCCCCCGTACATCCCGGACCAGGGCACCAGCCTGTTCGGCAAGCCGCTGGGCGCGGGCGCCGATCCGCGCAGCAACAAGGAGATCTATTGGAACCCGGCCAATGACCCAGCCAGCTGGCCGCATCTGGTGCAGTACATGATCGGTTTCGGTGCCTCGGGCAATCTGGTCAACAACGACGCTACCTACCAGAACCTGCGCAAAGGGACCACGGCATGGCCGGTGCCGCCCGATACCGGCAGCACCAGCGGGAGTGATCCGGCTGCCATCGACGACATGTGGCATGCCGCGCTCAACAGCCGTGGCCAGTTCTTCGCGGCCAGCAGCCCCGGTGCGCTGATCGACGCGTTGCAGAAGATCATCAAGAGCATCATTGCCAGCAACACCACCGCCGTGGCCGGCAGCCTCAGTGCTGCAGTGCTGGGCACCAGCACGGTGATCTACCAGGCCGGCTACGACACCAACGACTGGAGCGGCACGGTACAGGCCAGGCGCGTGGGCGCGGATGGCAGCATCGGCACCACGGTACTGTGGAATGGACGCGCCCTGCTGGATGCGCGTGCCCAGGGCGGTGATACCCGGGTAATCCTCACCAGCACCGGTACGGGCAGCGGCAACGGCGCGGCGTTCCGCGGCGATACGGTGGTGGACGCGATCAATGCGCTCGACGCGAACTTCGGCACGGCCGGCGGCACGCCGAACGGCAGCGACCGGCTGGCGTGGCTGCGCGGCGACCAGAGCAAGGACGGCAAGGGCTTCCGCCAGCGCAACTCGGTGTTCGGTGCGGTGATCAACGCACAGGCGTTGTACGTGGCGCGTCCCACCGGCGGCTATCGCGACAGCTGGCCGGCGGGCAGTCCCGAGGCGACCGCCGCGATGAGGGGCAAGAGTTACGAGCAGTTCCGCTACGACCACGCCAGGCGCGCGCCCACGGTATACGTGGCCGCCAACGACGGCATGCTGCACGCGTTCGATGCCACCACCAGCGACACCGATCCGTCGACGGTGGACGTGGCGCCGGCGCCGGGCGCGGAGCGCTGGGCCTACGTGCCGTACTCGGCCTGGGGGCGGCTCGCCGGCTGGAGCTCGCAGAACGACTTCGAATTCATGCCCTCGGTGGACGGTACGCCGGCAAGTCGCGACGTGTTCTTCGGCTCCGCCTGGCACACCATCCTGGTTGGTGGCCTGCGGCTGGGCGGGCGCGGCGTGTACGCGCTGGACATCACCGAGCCCGGCGCCAGCGAGAGCGATCCCGGTGCCAAGGTGCTGTGGGAATTCCAGCACGACAATCTCGGCTACACCTATGGCCGTCCGAACATCGGCCGGCTGGCCAATGGCAAGTGGGTGGTGCTGGTGCCGGGCGGCTATTTCCCCAGCACGATGGCGGTGGACTGCACGAAAGCCGCTAACAGCGGCAACCCGGTGTGCAACACCTACAGCTCGCTGTTCGTGCTCGATGCGCAGACCGGCGTCCTGCTCAGGGAGCTGAAGACGCCGAGCGGTACCACCAGCTATGGTCTCACCACGCCGGTGCTGGGCGACTACGAGAACGACCAGATCGACGATGTGGCCTTTGCAGGCGATCTGCAAGGCAACGTGTGGCGCTACGACCTCACTGACGCGAGCCCCGACAACTGGAAGGTGGAGCTGTTCTTCAAGCCCAAGGTGGCCGGCGATCGTCCGGTGACGGTGATGCCGCGGCTGTTCTCCGATCCCACCTCGGGCGGTTTCATGGTGGTGTTCGGCACCGGCAAATACCTTTCCGGCGAGGACAACAAGATCGACTCCAGCACCAAGGTGCAGGCTGTCTACGGCATCCGCGACAGCGGCTGGTCGGGACAGGCCGCCGTGGTGGACGGCAGCATCGCCACGCCACTGGTGCAGCAGACGCTCACCGAGGCGGACAGCATCCGTGGGCTTACCACCAACGAGGTGCCGGCGGTGAACGACGCGGGCACGCCGATCCGCGGCTGGTACATCGAGCTGTTCATTCCCGGCGCAAGCAATGGTTCGCAGCTCAACAAGGGCGAGCGTGTGGTGGTGGACGCCACCGCCCTGTTCGACACCAACCGCGCGATCATCACCACCCTGATCCCGCAGGACAACGATCCCTGCGATCCCGCGCCGCAGGGCGCGGTATTGCTGGTGGACGCCGCCACCGGAGGTGCCGCCCAGGGCGTGGACTTCGGCACGGTCGCCGGCTGGCCGACGGGCTACGCGCAGGCCGGCGCGCTGGTGCGCAACCCACCCACCGGCGGCTTCCTGCCAGCCGCGACCACGATGGGCGGCGGCCAGATCTACCTTCCTGGCGTGAGCATGAAGAAGGACGGCAGTCCGATCGGTTTCGGCGATACCTACTGGCGTCGTCGTTCCTGGCGCGCGCTGGGCAGCGGACAGTAACGGAGGCAGCTTATGCGGCATGCACGCGGATTCACCCTGATCGAGCTGATGGTGGTGGTGGCGATTGTCGCCATCCTCGCGGCGATCGCGATCCCGGCCTACGGGCGCTACGCGTTCCGCGCGCGCCGCGCGGATGGCAAGGAACTGCTGCTGCGCATCGCCAGCGCGCAGGAGCGCTACTACGCCACCTACAACAAGTACGGAGCGCTGGCCGACATCGGTTTCGCCGATCCGGCGAAGTCGGAGAAGGGCTACTACAGCGTGAAGGTGGACATGCCGGCTGCCGACAAGGGCCAGGCCTTCACTGCCACCGCCACGGGCGAGGGCGTGCAGGCGCAGGACGCCTGCGGCGCGCTGACCATCAACGACGCCGGCGTGAAGACGCCGGGGCCGAACGATGCCGGCAACAGCAACGGCAGCTGCTGGTGATGGCGATGATGCGCATGGAGAGAACGACGCGAGGCTTCACCCTGGTGGAACTGGTGGTGACGCTGGCGGTGCTGGCGATCCTGATCATGGTCGCAGTGCCCGGCTTCCGCGACACGATCCGCCGCAGCCGGGTCAGCTCGGCCAGCAATGCGTTGCTCGCCGACCTGCGCTATGCGCGCGCCGAGGCGATCAACCGCGGTCAGCTGGTCTCGCTGTGCCCCAGCAGCGACGGCGGCAACTGCACTGCGGATGGCTCGGCCTGGGACGCGGGTTGGCTGGTCTACACCTATCCGGCCGGCGCGGCTTCGGCCAACACGGCATATGCCGCGGGCAACATCCTGCTGCGCACCGGCGCGACGCGTCCCGGAGTGACGATCAGCGCCAGTACGGCGGACGTGGTCAGCTTCGGCCAGCAGGGCCAGCTGCGGCCCGGCGCGGCACTGAGCTTCCGCACCTGCATCCGCGCCAGTGGCAGCGGTGCCGGCGAGAACGCTACCGCCGTGCCCGGCGCGCAGCTGGATCTGAGCGGATCGGGCAGCCTCGCAAACAAGACACTCGCTGCCGGCGATGCCTGCACGCCCTGAGGCGGCTCAGCCCTGCAGCTGCACGGCCAGGCCGGAATGGCGCTGCGTGCGCCGGGCGATGGTCTGCTCGACGATCGCCGCACCGCCGACCAGGCTGAAGCGGCGGCGCGCGCGGGTGATGCCGGTGTAGAGCAGCTCGCGGGTCAGCCCGGCGTTCGGCTCGGGCGGCAGCAGCAGGGCAGTGTGCTCGAATTCCGAGCCCTGCGACTTGTGCACGGTGAGTGCCCAGGCGGTTTCCACGTCGGCGAGCCTGGAAGGCGAGACGAAGCGAAGCCGCGTGCCGCCGTCGCGATCCGTGGCGGTGGCGAGGAAGGCGACCGCCAGCCGCGTGCCTGTCATGCCGTCGCTGGCGGGCAGGCGCAGGCACAGGCCGATGTCGCCGTTCATCAGGCCCAGGCTGTAGTCGTTGCGGGTGAGCAGCACGGGACGGCCTTCGTACCAGTCACGCTCGTTCTCGATCAGCCTGCGTGCGTGCAGCGCCGCGGCGAGCTGCCGGTTCAGGCCTTCCACGCCATGCGGGCCGTGGCGCAGCGCGCACAGCAACTGGAAGCGGTTGAATGCCTCCAGCGCGCCGCGTGCCCAGTCCGCATGCGCCGCCTCGCCGGCAGCGGCAGCGGGACGGTGCGCACGCAGCCAGTCGAGATAGTGGCGATAGCCGCAAGCGTCGTCGCCATGCGGCGTGGCCGAGCCGTCGATGGCCAGGGCCGCCAGCATGTCGGCATCGACCCCGGGTTGCCATGCAAGGTCCGGCGTGGGTGCTTCCAGCAGCGACAGCGCGGCAGGCGCATCGCCCGCATTCACCGCGCGCGCCAGTTGGCCAATGCCGCTGGCGGCACTGAAGCGGTGACTCGTGCGCAGCATCGCGATGTGCTGGTCCAGCGCCCGCGCATCGCCCCGCACGAAGGCGCCGACATCGTCGCCGGTGGTGGCCTTGAGCCATTGCGCGGTGGCGTCGTCGTAGTGGCCGGCTTCGGCGCGGCGGCACAGATCGCCCAGCACCGCACCCGCTTCCACCGAGGAAAGCTGGTCCTTGTCGCCGAGCAGGATCAGCCGGGCCGATGGAGGCAGCGCGTCGAGCACGGCGGCCATCATCTCCAGGTCGATCATCGAGGCTTCGTCGACCACCAGCACGTCCAGGTGCAACGGGTTGCGCGCATCGTGGCGGAAGCGGCGTGTGTCTGGCCGCGCACCCAGCAGGCGGTGCAGGGTGACGACTTCGGCGGGGATCGTCGCGCGCACGGCGTCGTCCACGTCCAGCCGCGCGAGCTGGGCGGAGATCGAGGCGTTGAGCCGCGCTGCCGCCTTGCCGGTGGGCGCGGCGAGGCGGATGCGCAACGGCTGCGCGTGTTCGCGCAGTTGCAGGGTCTGCAACAGGCCGAGCAGGCGCACCACCGTGGTGGTCTTGCCGGTGCCGGGCCCGCCGGTGATCACGCCGAACGCGCCGCGTGCGGCCAGCGCGCAGGCGATGCGCGGCCAATCCACCGGATTGGCCGCAGGGGCGGCGACAGGAACGGCGGTAGGAGCGGCTTCAGCCGCGATTCTCCCCGCTCCTCCCGCTCCTTCCGCTCCGGCCGCGGCCGAAGCCGCTCCTGCATGTTGCGGAAAGAGTCGCGCGAGTTCATCGGCGAAATGCGCAGCGGGCGCTCCGTCGCGCGCCACGCGGGCGAGGATGCCTTGCGCCACGCTGCGTTCGTGGTTCCAGTAGCGGCGCAGGTACAGCCGCGTGCCGTCGAGCACCAGCGGTGCGTTGCCCGGTTCGCCTTCGCGGTTCGCGGCGAGCAGTGGCGAGGCGGGCAGGCGCAGGACGCCGGTCTCGTGCAGCGAATCGGCCAGCGCATGCCAGTCGGCGGGCCAGTCCTGTTCTGTGGCCAGCGCGGGCAGCAGTTCCAGGTCGAGACAGAGATGGCCGTCGGCGAGCTGCCGGCTGAGCACGGCAGCCAGCCACAGCAGTGCGGGCGCGATCTGCGCATCGCGCTCGCTGAGGAAGCGCGCGAAGGCCACGTCCAGCGGACGCAGGCGTTGCTGTTCCAACGCACGGTGGAACAGGGTGGACAAGGCCTCATGCCGCATGCGCGATGCCTCCCGTGGCAAACAGCCGATCCAGCGCATCGACCAGGGAGAATGGCAGCCGCTCGCGGTGCACGCCGTGGCCGTCGCCGTCTACGCCGCGCAGGTAGAGATAGAGCACGCCGCCCATGTGGCGCTCGTAGTCGTAGCCGGGCAGGCGGGCCTTGAGCTGGCGGTGCAGGGCCAGCGTGTAGATCGCGTACTGCAGGTCGTAGCGGCTCTGCAGCACCGAGTCGCGCATCGTCTCCGCGGTGTAGGCGCTGGCGTCGCGGCCCAGCCAGTTGGACTTGTAGTCGGCCACGTACCAGCGGCCCTCGTGTTCGAACACCAGGTCGATGAAGCCCTTGAGCATGCCGTTCACGCGATTGGGTGGCAGCGTCGGGCGCGCCGCGCCATCCAGCGTGTGTGTGCTCACGAGGCGGTCCAGCGCAGCGGCATCGACGTGGTTCGTCTCGAACCAGAACTCCAGTTCGGCGCGATAGCGGCCTGGGTCGGCCAGCGCGGCCAGCGGCATTGCGCCACTGTCGGGCAGCGGCAATGGCGTGCGCAGCAGCTCGGGCAGCCATTGTGTCAACGGTTTGATCCAGAGTTGCCAGCCACGGGCCTGGCAGCGTCGCGCGATGGTGTCGCGCAGGTTGGCGGAAGGCTCGGCGGCACGGGCGAAGCCTTCGTTGGCGCAGCTTTCCAGCAGGTCGTGCAGGAAGGTGCCGGGCGCGGCGCCGCGCGGGAAGGCGTGGATGCCGTGCGTTGGTGCATTGGCGGATTCGGTGTCGGCAGCGGCGACGGTCTCGGCGAGCGTGGCCTGTCCGGCGGTCTCGGGGGCGGGACGCGGCGTTGCGGTATCGGCGCCATGCGCCAGCGCGCTGTAGCTGGCGATCCACCAGGGCTCGTGCGGCGGCAGCGCGCAGCTGCGCGCGGGGCGCACGAGGGGCGCAGCATCAGTGGCCCGGCAACGCCGCTCGTCGGCGACTTCGGGCAGCGTGGCAACGAAGATGGATGCACAGTCGCCGCGCAGTGCTTCCACGCGAGGCACGAGATCGCCGGGTGCCACGGGTTGGCCGCCTGCCAACACGTAGCCGAACGCGGACTTGTGCAGGACGGATTCCTTCCCGCGCCCGACCCTGATGCACGCCACGCCCAGCCAGCATGCATGGCGCGCCCGCGTGAGCGCCACGTACAGCAGGCGCAGGTCCTCCTGCAGGCGTTCGCGATCGGCCGCCGCCACGGCGCCGGCGTCGGGGGCGAGATCGACCTGCACCTGATCCCCGCTGTCGCGGGTGCGGATCGGGCCCTTGTCCTCCACCTCGCGGAAGCCGCAGGCGAAGGGCAGCAGCACGACGGGGTATTCCAGCCCCTTGGACTTGTGGACGGTCACCACCTTGACCAGCGCCGCCTCGCTCTCCAGGCGCACGATCTGCGCCTCGGCGGCTTCGCCGCTGCCGGGATTGTCGATCTGCGCGGCCAGGAAGCGGATCAACGCGTGCTCGCCATCCAGTCCGGTGGCGGCCTGCTGCAGCAGCTCGGCCAGGTGCAGCAGGTTGGTCAGCGCGCGTTCGCCGTCGTCGCGGGCGAGCAGGCGCGCGGGCAGGCCGAAGCGGTGCAGCAGTTCGTGCAGCATCGCCAGCACGCCGTGGCGTTGCCACAGCAGGTGCAGCTGGCGGAAGTGTTCGTCGCAGGTTCCGCGGTACGCCTCGTCGCGGCCGAGCAGGTCGAGTTCCACGAGGTTGCGTCCCATGCTGGGCGTGGCCAGCGCGGCACGCAGCGTGCGGTCGGCGCCTGGTTGCGCGCAGGCGTGCAGCCAGCGCAGCAGGTCGGCGGCCTCAGCCGACGCATAGACGGAATCACGGTCCGACAGATACACGCTGGCCAGCCCGCGCCTGCGCAGCGCGGTGCGCACAAGGTCGGCCTCGTGGCCGGTGCGCACCAGCACCGCGATGTCGCCGGGCTGCAGCGGCACGAGTCCGCCGTTTTCACCGGCGAAGCCGCAGCGACCGGCCTGCGCGGCATCCAGCCAGTCCACCAGCTGCGCCGCGGCGTGGTTCGCCATGCGCTCGCGCCATGCGCCGATGCCGATGGGCTCGGCGGACGTCTGGACGGCCATCTGCATGGCCGGCACGGGGGCGCCGTCGAGCTGCAGGACTTCCCTGCGGCCCTTGGCGTCCACCGCGACGAAGGGCAGCACCTCGCCGAAACCGAAGGCGCCTTGCGGCTGCGCGCCCGCGAACCCGAATACCCGGTTGACGGCCGCGACCAGCGCCTTGGTGGAGCGGTGGTTGGTGCCCAGCGTCCAGTGCGGGCTGGATGCGGCGGCGCGGGCGTGCAGGTAGGTGTGGATGTCCGCGCCGCGGAAGCCGTAGATCGCCTGCTTGGGGTCGCCGATCAAGAGCAGCGCGCTGCCGTCGCGCCCGCCGTAGATGCGCTGCAGGCTGTGCCATTGCAGCGGGTCGGTGTCCTGGAACTCGTCGACCAGCGCCACCGGGTATTGCATGGCGACGGTGCGCGTCAGCGCGTCGCCGTTGGCGCCGTGCAGGGCGTCGTCGAGGCGCTTCAGCATATCGTCGTAGCCGAGCACGGCGCGCGCGCGGCGGGTCTCGTCGAGGTGCTGCGCGATCCATGTGGCGGCGTGGGCGAGCAACAGCGGTTGCAGGCCATCCATCCCCGCCTGTGCCGCCAGCACGGCGTCGATGGCAGTGAAGAACGCGTGCGCAGGCGTGACCCGGTTCTTGCGGGTGGCGCTTTCCAGCTTGGCGGTGGAGTGGCGTTCCAGCGTCCTGGCTTTCGCGAGCTCGGCGACGCTGTTCCATGCATCGAAAGCGGCGTGGTCGGCATCCAGCGTGGCGGGCTTGTAGCTGGTGCCGCTGAGCACGCCGCTTGCCAGCGCGTCGCGCATCAGCTGCGCGATTTCCTTGCCGCGGCTGCGCCACAGGGTGCGTGCCTGCGCTTCGGCATCGCGCAGCGTCGCGGTCGCCGCATCCAGCACATCGGCAGGGTCGGCGATGGCTGGCACCGGCTTGCCGTCCAGCCGCAGGGCGTCCGGCGCGCTGGCGAGCAGCGGCCTGACGGCGCGCAGCAGCGCGTCGGGACTCTGCCATTGCCGTGCGGTCCACTCGGCGCCGGCGCGATCCAGCGGGAAGAGGAAGCGTCGCCAGTAGTCGCGCACGGCTTCGGCAAGCAGCGCGTTTTCGTCGGCGATGCCTTCCTCGCTGGCGGCTTCGCCGCTGTCGAAGGCGTGCTGGACGAGCATGCGCTGGCACCAGCCGTGGATGGTGAACACCGCCGCCTCGTCCATCCATTGCGCGGCCAGTTCCAGGCGTCGCGCTGCGGTGGCGCGGGCGTCGCCGTCGGGATATTCGGCGATCAGCGCGCGCAGGAAGTCGTCGGCCTCGCGCTGGCCGCGGAACGCGTCGGCGGCCTCGGCGAGACGCGCACGGATGCGTTCGCGCAGCTCGGCGGTGGCGGCCTTGGTGAAGGTCATCACCAGGATCTGCGCGGGCAGCAGCGGCGTGCCGCCGCCGTGGCCCAGCACCAGGCGCAGGTACAGCGCGGCGATCGTCCAGGTCTTGCCGGTGCCGGCGCTGGCCTCGATCAGCTGGATGCCGGTGAGCGGCAGGCGCAGTGGCGCCAGTGGGGCGGGGGCGCTCATGCGGCGTCTCTTGCGCCGCGCACGGCGTCGGTCAGCGGCGCATACAGGTGCAGCCAGTGCTCGAAGCCGGCGGCGTGCAATTGCGTGAAGTCGGGCCACTCGCGGGCGAGGCAGGCGTCCTCGTCCACCTCGCCGTGGCCGAAGCCGCCTTCGCTGTGGTCGTAGCGGCGGCGCGCGGCGGTCTCGGCGTCCTTGCCGTCGGCCGCGGCTTGCAGCCAGGCAAACGCGGTCTTGCGCGCGATGGGCAGCGGAGCCCGCATGCCGGCCTGGATGGCCGCGCACAGCGCGTCGAGATGGCAGGCTGCCGTGGCCGGGGCTAACGGCGGCAGCGTCAGCACGGCGTCGGGGCCGGCGATCCAGCTGGTGAGCCCGAGTGCGTTGGCATTGGCGAGCAGGTGCGTGGCCCAGGCGTCGAGCAGTTTGTCGTAACGCACGGTCTCGTCTTTTTTCAATGCGCTCGCGGTGGCGACCAGGCGCACATGGCCGCCCGCGCCGTCGTCGCGCAGGTCGCCCAGCCAGTCCTCGATGCGCAGGCCGTGCGCCTCGTATTGCAGCTCGCGGATGCCGGCAGCCTGCGGCCAGCGGGCCGCCAGCCCGTGCCAGGCGTTGCCGGCGTCGTGCGCAGCCTGCTCGACGGACTCCAGTGCCAGCGCGCCGAAGCTGCCGGGCGGCAGCCCGCCCTGTTCGCGCAGGCGTTGCGCGGCGGGTACGAGCGCGTCGACGCCGGCGGCGATGGCGGTGCGCAGCAGGGCGTCGGTGGCGCCGTGGCGTTCGAGGCCGGCCAGCGCGAAGGGCTCGTGCTCCTCGTCGGCGTCGTCGGGCTCGTCGAAGCGCACGCCGAGGCGTGCGGCGTAGAAGGTCCTGGCGGGCGCTTTCAGGAAGCGTTGCAGCAGGCCGAGGCCGAGCGCGCCTTCCGGTTGCCAGGGCGGCAATGGCAAGTGGTCGCCGGCGGGCGTGGCCTGTCGCGCGCGCTGCCATTCAGTGGCGTAGGTGAACAGGCGCGCGTCGCCGGCGGCGTCGAAGTAGCGCTGGCTGAAGGCCTGCAGCGGGTAGTCGGTGGTGAGCGCGGCAAGCAGGTGCTTCGCGGCATCGGGGTCGTGCATGTCGTCGCCTGCACGACGCCAGCCGGCGGCGAGGTAGTCGCGCAGCTGGCCCACCAGCACCGAGGGCGGCAGCTCGCCGTTGTCGCGCGCGCTGCGGCCCACCCAGCTCACGTACAGCGTGTCGCGGGCGGAGAGCAGGGCTTCGAGGAACAGGTAGCGGTCGTCCTCGCGGCGCGAGCGGTCGCCGGGGCGCTGCTGTTTCGGGTTCGCCATCAGGTCGAAGTCGGGCGCATCGTGGCGGCGCGGATAGTCACCGTCGTTCATGCCGAGCAGGCAGACCACGCGGAACGGGATCGCGCGCATCGGCAGCAGGGTGCCGAAGCTCACCGCGCCGCCGAGGAAGCGCTGCGAGAGGCGGCTTTCGTCGATCGCGGCGAGCCAGTGCTCGCGTACCACGGCGACCGGCAGCGCGCCGTCGAAGCCGGCTTCCGCGCAGGCCTGCTCCCAGCCGGCCAGTGCGTCGTCCAGGCGCTGCAGGGCGAGTGCATCGTCGTCGTCGCGGCCGGCATCGAAGCACTCGGCGAGCAGGGTGCGCAGGCGCACGGTCCATTGCGCGGGCGTGGCCGGTGCGTCGAACAGGCGCCAGTAATGCTCCAGCCGTTCGAGCAGGGTGGCCAGCGGGCCGACCAGGGCGGCGTCGAGCCCGCCCACTTCGGCATAGGGCGCGATGCCGTCCAGCGATGCGCCGTCGCCCACCGCGTAGCCCAGCAGCATGCGGCGCAGGCCGAAGCGCCAGGTGTTCTGTTCCTCCGGCGGCAGGTCGAGGTTTTGTTTCTGCGCGCCGTCCAGGCCCCAGCGGATGCCGGCGCCTTCGATCCAGCGGCGCAGCACGGGCAGGGCGGTTTCGTCCAGATGGAAACGGCGGCGCAGCGCGGGTGCGTCGAGCAGGTCGAGGATGTCGCCTGCGGTGAAGCGCGATTCGGGCAGGCGCAGCAGCTGTTCCAGCGCCACCAGCAGGGGCGCGGCGCCGCGTGCGGGACGGTCGGCGATGCTGCAGGGCAGGTGACGCGGATCGCCGGGCGGCACGCGGCCGAACACGGCCTGGATGTGCGGCGCATAGGTCTGGATGTCCGGCACCATCACCATCACGTCGCGCGGCGCCAGCGGCTTCCCGTCACGCGCGGCCCGCTCGAACAGCGCCAGGAGCTCGTCGTGCAGGATCTCCACCTCGCGCTGCGGGTTGTGCGCGACGTGGAAGCGCAGCGAATCGTCGCCGGGCTGCAGCGCCCGGCGCTGCGCGGGATCGGCGGGCAGCGGTTCGAGATCGAGGATGGCCTGCTGCACCTGGTGCAGCAGCGTGTCGCGGCCGGGGTCGGTGAACAGGTCGATGTCGCGACCCAGCGCGGCGAAGCGCGCGCGGTAGGTGTCGGGCCGGTCGAAGCTGTCGAGCAGGCGGATGTAGTCGCGGCCCTGCTTGCCCCATGCGGCGAGCAGCGGGTTCGCATGCAGGTGCAGTGCTTCGTAGCGTGGTTCGGCCGGCAGGTCGGGCTTGCCGGCGTGGCGGTGCTGCGCAGCCTTGAGCAGCTCGCGGTCCTCGATGATGTCGGCCCAGTAGTGCCGGCAGGGGTTGGTTACCAGCAACAACACCTGGCAGACGCGGCCCAGCGCGGTGAGCGCCTCCAGCGTCTGCCGTGGCAGCGAGGAGATGCCGAACACCACGATGCGCCGGGGCAGCGCGGCGGGGCGTTCTTCCAGCGTCGCGACGCGTTCGAGGAAGGCGCGATGCATGGCGGCGCGGTGGCTGCCGCGCTGGGCACGGCCCACGTCGCCCAGCAGCGCACGCCAGAGGCGGGCCTGCCACCGTTGCGTCGCGGGCAGCTGCGTGCGTTGCCCGCGCAGGTCGTCGCGCAGCACGTCGCGGCCGTGCTCCCAGTCGTCCAGCCAGTCGGCGCGGTAGACCTGGTACTGGTCGAACAGGTCGGCGACCTGCCGGGCCAGCTGGAAAAGTCTGATTGAATCCGGCCTCGTCGCATCGGCCTGCCCCTCGCCGAGGAAGTGGCGCAGCGGCGCGAAATCCTCATGGCCGAGCTGGGCGGGCAGCAGGCGCATCAGGCGCCAGGCGAGCCGCGACTTGTCGAACGGCGAGTCCGCCGGCACCGCGTCGCGGCCCAGCACGGCGCGGTACGCGCGCCACAGGAAGCTGCCGGGCAGCTGCATCTCCACCGCCGCGCTGATGCCCATGCCGCCCGCCTCGCGCGGGCGCGCCAGCGCCAACTTCAACCACTGCGCGATGCCGTTGCTCTGCACCAGCATCAGCTCGTCTTCCAGCGGCGCCAGCGGCGTGCGCGCCAGCCAGGCGACCAGCAGGTCGCGCAGGTCTTCCAACTGGTTGCCGTGCACGACCATCAGGCCGGGCTGGATGTCTTCCGTGATGGGCGAGGTGGCTGGCATCCGCAGATTCTGCCCACCTTTGGTCTCGCCGTCTGCGATTCGGAAGAATCGCCGGGAACGATTTCCGGCACCACGCCAATGGTGGCCCGAAAAGCGAGCACCACGGAATGGCGCGCAAAACGAAACGGCCCGGAATGCCGGGCCGTTTCCTTGAGTAGTGCGGCCATGGATGGCCGCCCGTTTGATTTCCGCGATCAGGGACGATCGCAAAGATCACGCCCGGCTCAGCCGTTCACCCACACGCCCACGTGGAAGTGCCAGCCGTCATTCTGCTGCGCGTTCAGTGGGCCCAGTAGCCGTTGTTGAAATGCCAGCGGCCATGCGGCCCCCGTTGCCAGCGCGCGGGCATGTAGCGATAGCCCGGACGCACGCGCATCCAGCGTCCGCCCATCCACACGTGGCGATGCATGCGCGGACTCCACACCCAGTAGCCGGGCGCCCATACGTAGCCCGCGCGCGGCGGCGGCACCCGCTCGAAACGCGGCGGCGGCGGTGCCATCCCGATGCCCACGCCCACGCCGATCGACACCTGGGGCGCAGCTTGCGCCGCGGGCGTGGCGGCGAAGCCGGCACAGGCCAGCGCCAGTCCGGCGGACAGGATCAGGGCGGAAGACTTGCGACTCATCGTGCTCTCCATGATCGCCGCGGAAGGCGGCGTGCAGAACGGGAAACGCAGGCTTGCCTGTGCGTGTTGACGCGCGGCCCGCGATGCGTTCAGGCGCGGGTGGGGCGCGTGCCGTTGCGCCGGTGCATGTCGCGGAAAGCTCGATCGCGGTGGTGTGCGAGGCGGATTTGCAAAAGAACGAACGATCGTGCTATTTATGCTACATGGAAACCGCATCCTCCACCGGCAAGCGCGCCGCCACGCGCGACACCATCCTCGACCACGCCTATGTGCTGGCGCGCCGTGACGGGCTGGAAGGCCTGTCCATCGGCACGCTGGCGAGCGGCGTGGGCATGTCCAAGAGCGGCGTGTTCGCACACTTCGGCTCGCGCGAGGAGTTGCAGCTGGCCGTGCTCGACCTGGGCGCGCGGCGTTTCATGGCCAACGTGCTGCTGCCTGCGCTGAAGCAGCCGCGTGGCCTGCCGCGCTTGCGCGCCATCGTGGCGAACTGGTTCATCTGGGCACGCAAGAACCAGAGTGGCTGCGTGCTGCTCTCCGCCGCCAGCGAGTACGACGGCCGCGACGGCGCGCTGCACGACGCCGTGGTGGCGCAGCAGGCCGGCTGGCGCGGCGAGCTGCAGAAGGCGATCGCGCAGACGGTGGGCGAAGGCCATCTGCGCGCCGACACCGACACCGCCCAGCTCGCCTTCGAGATCTACGCGCTGTTGCTCGGCCTGCACTTCGACGGCGGCCTGTTTGGCTACGACGCGGCCCAGCGCCACACCGCGGCGGCCTTCGAGCGTCTCTGGCGCAGCTGGCAACCCTGAGGAACGCCTCCATGTCCCCGCATGCCGCTTCCGTTTCGACCCGTCTCCGTCTCGGCGTGTTGCGTGCCGGCTTCGTGCTGGGTGGCCGGCTGGCGCCGAAGCGCACCGCCGACCGCGCCGCGCAGCTGTTTGCCACGCCGTTCGCCAGCAGCCGCAGCCGCGCGCTGGCGGCGCCGGAGGGCGCCGCAATGCTGCGCGGTGAACTGCTGATCGGAGGCGAGCGCATCGCCACTTACGTCTGGGGCGACCCGGACACCCAACCGTATGTGCTGCTGGCGCACGGCTGGTCCAGCTTCGGCCTGCGCTTCCTGCCATGGGTGGAAGCGCTGCGCGCGCTGGGTTATGCGGTGGTGAGCTTCGACCAGCCCGGCCACGGTCGCAGCAGCGGCAAGTTGTGCACGTTGCCTGAATTCATCGCCACGATCCGTGCCGTGGGCCGCCATTACGGCGAGGCCGCGCTGGCGGTGGGGCATTCGCTGGGCGGCGCCGCGCTGGTGCTGGCACAGGACGAGGACTGGCATGCGCGCCGCCTGGTGCTGGTGGCGCCCGCCGCCGACATGGCCGACGCAGCCAGTCGCTACTTCCGTTTCGTGCACCTCGGCGAGCATTTGCGCCAGGCTTTCTACGACTGGCTGTTGCGCCGCACCGGCATCGCCGTGGAGCAGCTGGAAGTGCATCGCCACTTGTTCGCGCTCGGTCAGCCCGCGCTGATCGTGCACGACCTCGAGGACGCCGACGTGCCGTGGAGCGAGGGCGAGCGCTATGCCCGCTGCTGGCCCGGCGCGCGCCTGCTCAGCACGCAGGGGCTGGGCCATCGACGCGTGCTGGACGCACCCGCGGTGATCGCCGCGTCAATCGCCTTCGTGCGCGGCGAGGCGGTGGGCGAGCGCGTGGTCGGTTCGCCGAACCTGCCGTTCGGCATGGCCTGAGCGCTGTTCGCTACGGCAGCGCCGAAAAAACCGTTGCCTCAGCGCATGCTGGGGCCCAGTGACTCGCAACGCTCTCGATGGCAACGGCACTGGACTCCTGCCTGCGCAGGGGTGACGAGCAAAGGCATTCCTACAGACAACGCCGCAAGCGGCGCACGCCTTCCTCGATGGCGTGCTCGTCCACGCTGCCGTAACCCAGGATCAGGCCGCTGCGCCTCTGCCCGCCGCGATAGCAGGGCGACAGCGGCCGCACCGACACGCCGGCCTGTGCCGCCCGCTGCGACAGCATGACGTCGTCCGTTCCTTCGGGCAGCAGGGCGGTCAGCTGCATACCCGCCTCGGCGCCGACGATCTGCAGCACGTCCGGCATATGCCGATGGATCGCCGCCTGCAGCGCCGCACGTCGCGCTGCGTACAGCATGCGCATGCGGCGGATGTGCCGCGCGAAATGGCCTTCGCGGATGAAGTCGTGCAGCACACGTTGTGACAGCATCGGCGAGCAGGTGTCCAGCGCGTCGCGCGCGGCGCGGAAGGCCGGCAACAGATCTTTCGGCACCACCAGGTAGCCCAGCCGCAGCGCGGGAAACAGCACCTTGCTGAAGGTGCCCACGTAGATCACCCGCGCATCGGCATCCAGCCCCTGCAGCGCGGCGATCGGCTTGCTGCCGTAGCGGTATTCGCTGTCGTAGTCGTCCTCGACGATCCAACTGCCCGCGCGTGCGGCCCATTGCAGCAGCTCGATGCGCCGCGCGGCGCTCATCGTGGCGCCAAGCGGAAACTGGTGCGAGGGGGTGACGTAGGCCACCCGCGCATTCGGTGCGCGGCGGATGCCGGTGGCCACGTCCAGTCCGTCCGCGTCCACCGGCACCAGCACGGGCAAGGCGCCTACCGCCCCCAGCGCCTGGTGCGCGCCGGGGTAGCCGGGCTCCTCCACCCAGGCGCGGTCGCCGGGATCGAGCAGGGCATGCGCGCAGATCTGCACGCCATGCTGCGCGCCGCTGGTGACCAGGATCTGCGCGGCGTCGGCGTGCACCGCGCGCACCGTGGCCAGGTATTCGGCGATCGCCTCGCGCAGCGGCAGGTGGCCCATGGTGTCGCCGTAGACCAGCGCGTCGGTGCCGACATGGCGTGCATGCCGGCTCAGCAGGCGCGACCACACGCCGTGCGGGAAGTGGGCCAGCGCCGGCACGCCCACGCGGAACGCGCCCTGGCTTTCCAGCCAGCTCTGCGGCGGCGCGGCCATCGCCGCCACCCGCGCGGCGACCCGGCGCGGTGCCGATGGCGCGGACGTGGGTGGGGTGCGTGGAGGCCGGCGTGCCGGTGCGGCCGGCGCCTCATGCGGAATCGCCGCGGCCACGCAGGTGCCGGCGCCGGTGAAGCTCTCCAGATAACCCTCGGCATGCAGTTGCTCGTAGGCACCCAGCACCGGCAGACGCGACACCCCCAGCTCGCCGGCCAGCGCGCGGGTGGAGGGTACGCGCTGGCCCGGCCGCAGCCGGCCGTCGGCGATGGCGCGGCGGAACCACTCCGCCAACTGCTGGTAGATCGGGCCGCCGCCGTCCAGCGCGATCGCCGGCACCAGACCGGTGGGTACGCGCTTCATCACGCTTTGCCGAGTGGTCATGTCATGTTCTCGCTCAGTGGCTATTTGTTCGTACCACTTGGTTGCCTAGTCTGCTCGCGACGCGCGAACGGTGGAGGTGTCGGTGGTCATGCGACGACAGGCAACGGCGGTACGACGGACAGGGCCGTGGCTCGCGGCACTGCTCGCCCTGCTGCTGGGCGCCGGCGCGGCCGTGGCGCAGGACGCCGGCCCGCCGCGCCAGTCGCTGGACGACGCCTGGTGGACGGGCCCGATGCTGGCCAATTCCGCCGAGACGCTGCCGCAAGGGCACATGCTGATCGAACCCTACTTCTACGATGTCACCTCGAAAGGTGCGGACGCGTTCGGTTCACGCGCCTATGTGCTGTACGGACTCACCGACCGGCTCACCGTGGGCCTGATCCCGATCGTCGGCTACAACCGGGTAAGCAACGCACCGAGCAGCTCGGGCATCGGCCTCGGCGACCAGATCGTGCAGGCGCAGTACCGGCTCACCCGCTTCCACGAAGGCAGTTGGGTGCCCACGCTGGCCGTGCAGCTGCAGGAAACCGTGCCCACCGGCCGCTACGACAACCTGGCGCGCGCCAGCGACGGCATGGGCGGCGGCGCCTGGGCCACCACGCTGGGCCTCAACGCGCAGAGCTATTTCTGGATGCCGAACGGCCGCCTGCTGCGCGTGCGGCTCAACCTCACCCGCACCTTCAACGGCGATGCCGACGTCAGCGGCGCCAGCGTCTACGGCACCGCGCCCGGCTTCCGCGGCACGGCGCGGCCGGGCGATGCGTTCTACATCGGCACCTCGTTCGAATACAGCGTCACCCGCCGCTGGGTGCTGGCGCTGGACCTGTTCCGCAGCTACGGCGCGGCCACCCGCGTCGACGGCAACACGGATCCGGTTGACGCGTTGCCCGTGCCGACGCACCTGCAGGCCGGCTCTAGCGACGTCTACGGCTACGCCCCTGCGGTCGAATACAGCTTTACCTCGAACCTCGGCGTGCTGCTGGGTGCGCGTGTGATCGTGGGCGGGCACAACGCGACGCGTTCGCTGACGCCGGCCATCGCGATCAACTACGTGCATTGAACAGGTGTTGAGCAGGTCTGGAAATCATCCGGCTGATAGCTGGCCGCAAGTGCGGGGCAGGGTGCGATCGAGGCGGTCCGTTGGAGTTTCAGTCGTGGCGCGGGGACTGCACCTCGCAGTGGCGTGTATTCCAATCGAGAGAGCAACCATGATGCATACAAAGACCATCCTGCGGGCATGCCTGCTCGCCCTGGTGGCGGCGATCGGCTGGCAGCCGCCATCGGTCGCCGGCACGGTGCAAGGCGACGATCAGCAGCACGCCTTCGATTTCCACTTCGGCACATGGCAGACCCGGATCATGAGCCGGGACGTCACGCCGTCGGGCGTGGGTGCATGGATCAAATTCACCGGCACGGTGATCGACCAGCCCTTGTGGAACGGGCGGGCCAACATCGAGAAGATTGAAGCCTCCGGGCCCGGTGGCCACTTCCAGGGCCTTACCCTGTTTCTGTACAACCCGAAGTCCGGGCAGTGGAGCGAACAGTTCGCAGGCAGCAGCGACGGCACCATGCAGGAACCTTCGTACGGAGAGTTCGCGAACGGGCGCGGCGTGTTCCATGGCCTGACCGAATCCGCCGGCAAGAAGGTCCTCGAGCGCGACATCTGGTCGAACATCACGCCGGACTCCTACCACTACGAGATTGCCTCGTCGGCCGACGGCGGCAAGACCTGGGTCACCAACTTCGTCGCGCAGCTCACCCGGCTGAAGAAAACCCCTGATTACGATGTGCGCCATGTGCAAGGCACCGGGCCGGAACACGACTTCGACTTCAACATGGGGCGTTGGTCGACCCGGATACGGGCGGTGCTGAATCCGCTGTCCTCACCCGACGTGTGGAGCAACTTGAACGGCACGCATGCGGTGTATCGCGTATGGGACGACTGGGCCAATATCGGGCAGCTCAAGGTCGATGGGCCTGGCGGTCATGTCGAGGACCTGGCGCTACGCCTGTACGACCGCAAGACGCAGCAGTGGCGGGTCTACTTCGCGAACAGCAAGACCGGTACGCTCGACCCGCCGATGGTGGGCGAATTCAAGGGCGGCGTGGGTACCTTCATCGGCATGGACGAGATCGACGGCAAGACCGTGCTGACCCGGAACATCTGGTCGGGCATCGCCCCGAAGTCCTGTCGGCAGGATTGGGCCGTTTCAACGGACGGCGGCAAGATCTGGGTGCATACCTGGACTTCTGTCGACACGCTGGGCGGCTGACCGACGAAAAACGATCTGTGACGAGGAAACGCCATGACCTCGATATGCAAGGAAATCCTGCTGGATGCCGATCCCGGCGACGTATGGGCGGCCATCAGCGACGTCGGTGCGGCCCACGAACGCCTCGTGCCAGGTGTGCTGGTGGACACGAAGCTGGACGGAAACGCCAGGATCGTCACCTTCGCCAATGGCCTGGTGGCGCGCGAGCTGATCGTCACGCTCGACCATGACGCCCGCCGCTTCGTCTATGCATCCGTCGGCGGCCGGGCAACGCATCACAATGCGTCCTTCCAGGTCTTCGCCGATGGCGAACGCCGCACGCGCCTGGTCTGGATCACCGATGTCCTGCCGGACGAACTGGCCGGACCCATCGGCCAGAACGTGGAGCTGGGCGTCGCAGCCATGAAACGGACGCTGGAAAGGAAAGCTGGCGCCCGGTGACTTCGGCCATGGTCTGCAATGGTCTGTACCGGTGCGGCGCGCATGGCCTGAACATCATCCACGTGCACTGAACCATCGCCGTCGCTTGACGGCCGCTTTATCCCGCATCCCCCAAGCTGACAGACCCGTCCCCACGGAGCCTCGTCATGCCTTACCGGACCCTCAGCCAGCTGCCCGACGCGGTACGCGACCACCTGCCGAAACACGCCCAGGAGATCTACAAGGAAGCCTTCAACCATGCTTGGGACGAATACGCCGACGAGGACAAGCGTCGTGGCGACGAATCGCGCGAGGAAGTGGCGCGCAAGGTGGCCTGGTCAGCGGTGAAGCAGGGCTACGCCAAGGGTGATGACGAGCGCTGGCATCCGAAATAGGCCTGCCGGCGCCACCGCGTATATGGAAGTGCCTCAGTTATTCGAGGTTGCTTTGCCGCATGTCAGCCGTGGTTGTTGGATGCAGGGAGCGGGGTCGGACCCGCGCCATCTGTCTGCAGGTCGCCGCTGGCGAGAGCGTCCGCTGCGCCTGCATCAGGTTTGTTGACCCAGGGGGCCGGTGTGTACGGCCCTGGTACGTAGGCATGCCATACACCACTATCGAATTCGGCTACCCCGTTTTCCTTCATGCTGAAGGTGGCCGGGACATGCACGGTCCAGCTGTCTTGCCTGGCCAGCCTGCCCGTCGTGGGGACCGTGTAGGTCCAATGACGTGCCGCCCTGAGGGCCGCGTCGGCGAGGATGTCGCGGTATTCCTTGAGCAGATTGTCCCGACCAATGTTGCCCAGGTTGACCTGTTCGGCGACGGCATCGGTCACGTGGCCGCTGTGGTCCACGCGCAACGCCAGATACACCGTTCCCTGCACGTGGGCAAGGATCGCTGCCTCGGGATAGTGCGGCGGAATCCTCTTGTTGCTTTCGGCATTGTGCAGCGTATCGGTATCGTTCGAGTCGTAGTCACCGAACGTGACGCCCTTGATATGCGCGTTGTAGTTGCCGTCGGGCATCTGCTTGAGCACCACCCGGGCATGCATGCTGGCCTTGGCAACCACCGGCTGGCCGTCGCGCAGCACGGGCTGGAAGCGCCACTGCATCGCGGCCTTGCGCACCATGTCCGCGATGGGCTGGCCGTATTTGGCCGGGTTGTCGATGGCCGCGGTCTGCACCGTGCCGTCCTTGGCCAGCACAATGGTTCCATTGACGACGGCGGAAGACTCGACGTTCTGTTGGGTAGCGGCCTGGGCGGTGATCGCCGCGATGGCGAGGGCCGTGCCGAGCATTGCCTTCTTCATGCGATTTCCCCTGAGCTGCGTTGATGTCAATCAACCCCACACATGCAGGCATGTAGTCAGCCGTGCGTTCGCACTCGCCACGCTCGACGGACTTGCGCCGGGCATGGCAGCCACTTCCTGCCTTCTGGTGGTTTGTCCCCTTGGCCGGGTGCCCGAATGGCGCCCCGCCGTGGCGCCCAGTATGTAGGCAAACCGCGACCCGCGTAAGCCGGCCAGGATGGCCTCGGGTATGGTCCGGCCAGTGCCCCATACGCCCCGGTACACGCGCTGCAGCAAGCCCTTCACGCCGATCCCCACTAGAATTGTCCGGTTCAAGCACACGATGTTGGAGTCGCCATGAGTTCCCCCGCCAAGCACGTCCCCGCCGGCGCCCCCCAGGCCGAGACCACCCCGCTGCGCTTCGTCACCGCGGCCAGCCTGTTCGACGGCCACGACGCGGCGATCAACATCATGCGCCGCATCATCCAGAGCCAGGGCGCCGAGGTGATCCACCTGGGCCACAACCGCTCGGTGGAGGACGTGGTGCGCGCCGCGCTGCAGGAGGATGCCGACGCCATTGCGCTGTCGTCCTACCAGGGCGGCCACGTCGAGTACTTCAAGTACATGGTGGACATGCTGAAGGAGCGCGGCGCCAGCCATGTGCGCGTGTTCGGCGGCGGCGGCGGCACCATCACGCCGGAGGAGATCAGGGAGCTGCAGGCCTACGGCGTGGAGCGCATCTACCACCCCAACGACGGCATGAAGCTCGGCCTCACCGAGATGATCGAGGACGTGATGCAGCGCGCCGGCCGCGCCGCCGCGCAGCGCGCCCCCGACACCGCCGCGTCCAAGGTGAGCGTGGATGACGAGATCTCCATCGGCCACATGCTCAGCGCCATCGAGGAAGGCAAGCTCGGCGCCGCCGATCTCGACCACCTGCGCAAGCAGTGGAAGCTGGCCGGCAAGGCCACGCCCGTGCTCGGCCTCACCGGCACCGGCGGCGCGGGCAAGTCGTCCGTGGTGGACGAGCTGCTGCTGCGCTTCCTGCACGCCTTCCCGCAGATGCGCATCGCCGTGCTCGCCATCGACCCCACCCGCCGCCGTTCGGGCGGCGCGCTGCTGGGCGACCGCATCCGCATGAACGCGCTGCGCAGCCACCGCGTCTACATGCGCTCCATGGCCACGCGCCGCCAGCACGCCGCCACCAACGAGGTGCTGCACGACTGCATCGACTTCCTCAAGGCGCAGCCCTACGACCTGGTGATCGTGGAAACTGCCGGCATCGGCCAGAGCGATTCCGAGATCGTCGACCTGGTGGATTTCCCGGCCTACGTGATGACCAGCGACTACGGCGCGGCCAGCCAGCTGGAGAAGATCGACATGATCGACTTCGCCGAGCTGGTGGTGCTCAACAAGTTCGACAAGCGCGGCGCGGAAGACGCGCTGCGCGACGTGCGCAAGCAGTGGAAGCGCAACCGCACCGCCTTTGCCGTCAAGGACGAGGACGTGCCGGTGTATCCCACCATCGCCAGCCAGTTCAACGATCCCGGCGTGACCTGGATGTTCACCAACCTGTGCCGGCTGATGCGCGACAAGCTGCACCTGCCGGCCGAGTCGTGGTCGCCACAGCTCGACACCACGCTGAAGGAGCCGCGCGCCACCGTGCTGATCCCCGGCAGCCGCGTGCGCTACCTCGCCGAGATCGCCGAGCAGGGTCGTGGTATCAATGCCTCCGTCGCGCACCAGGCCGAGGCTGCCAGCAAGGCGCAGCATTACTACGAGTCGCTGAAGGAGCTGGGTGACGCGAAGCTGCCCAAGCCGCTGGAGCTGTACCACAGCGAAGACTTGCATCCCTCTCCCTCCGGGAGAGGGACCGAGGGTGAGGGTACGGCCCTTGCCTCAAGCGCCACGCACGCCCCGAACCCTCACCCCCAGCCCCTCTCCCGGGGGGAGAGGGGAGAAGTCGACCGCACCCTCCTGCTCCTCCGCCAGCGCTACAACGCCGCCCTCAAGGAACTCACCCACGAGTCCATCCACCTGCTGCGCGACTGGCCGGCGCTGCGCGAATCGGTGACCAAGGACGTCAACGAATACAAGGTGCGCGACAAGACCATCCGCGTCGAGAACTACCGCGTATCGCTGAGCCACCAGAAGATCCCGAAAGTCGCGCCCCCCAAGACCGAAAGCTGGGGCGACCAGCTGCTGTTCCTGGGCAAGGAAAACCTGCCCGGCCACTACCCCTACACCGGCGGCGTCTACCCGTACCGCCGCAGCGGCGAAGACCCCACCCGCATGTTCGCGGGCGAGGGCACGCCCGAGCGCACCAACCGCCGCTTCCACTACCTCAGCCAGGGCGGCGCGGCCACGCGCCTCTCCACCGCGTTCGACTCCGTCACCCTGTACGGCGAAGACCCGGCGCCGCGTCCCGACATCTACGGCAAGATCGGCAACTCCGGCGTCAACATCGCCACGCTGGACGACATGAAGAAGCTGTACTCCGGCTTCGACCTCAGCGCGCCCACCAGCTCGGTGTCGATGACCATCAACGGCCCCGCGCCCATCATCCTCGCGATGTTCATGAACACCGCGATCGACCAGAACGTCGAGAAGTACCTCAAGGAAGATCCTGCGCGCTGGGCCGCGGCGGAAAAGCAGATCGCCACCATGTTCCCCCACGGTCGCCCGCAGTACTCGGGTGACTTGCCCAAGGGCAACGAGGGCCTGGGCCTCGGCCTGCTCGGCGTCACCGGCAACCAGCTGGTGGACGCGGAAACCTACGCCCGCATCAAGGCCGAAACCCTCAGCACCGTGCGCGGCACCGTGCAGGCCGACATCCTCAAGGAGGACCAGGCGCAGAACACCTGCATCTTCTCCACCGAATTCGCCCTGCGCATGATGGGCGACATCCAGCAGTACTTCGTGGAGCACAAGGTTCGCAACTTCTATTCCGTCTCCATCTCCGGCTACCACATCGCCGAGGCCGGCGCGAACCCGATCAGCCAGCTCGCCTTCACCCTGAGCAACGGCTTCACCATCGTGGAGTACTACCTCGCGCGCGGCATGAAGATCGACGATTTCGCGCCCAACCTGTCGTTCTTCTTCTCCAACGGCATGGACCCGGAATACACCGTGATCGGCCGCGTGGCCCGCCGCATCTGGGCCCGCGCCATGCGCGAGCGCTACGGCGCCAGCAGTCGCAGCCAGATGATGAAGTACCACATCCAGACCAGCGGCCGCTCCCTGCACGCGCAGGAAATCCAGTTCAACGACATCCGCACCACCCTGCAGGCGCTGTACGCCCTGTTCGACAACTGCAACAGCCTGCACACCAACGCCTACGACGAAGCCATCACCACGCCCACCGAAGAAAGCGTGCGCCGCGCCGTGGCCATCCAGATGATCATCAACAAGGAACTGGGCCTCAACTTCAACGAAAACCCCTGGCAGGGCAGCTACATCGTCGAAGAACTCACCGACCTGGTGGAAGAGGCCGTGTACAAGGAGTTCGAAGCCATCAGCGAGCGCGGCGGCGTGCTCGGCGCCATGGACACCATGTACCAGCGCGGCAAAATCCAGGAAGAGAGCCTGTACTACGAGCACAAGAAGCACGATGGCAGTCTGCCGCTGATCGGCGTCAATACCTTCCTGCCCAAGGACCACGGCGGCGAGATCGCCACCGAGATCGAGCTGATCCGCTCGACGGAGGAGGAGAAGGGGCAGCAGATCGCCAATGTGCAGGCGTTCCAGAAGGCGCGGAATGCGCTGGCGCCGGCGGGTGAGACCTCACATGCGCACGGCACCGATTCCACCGACGCGCCCGTACCGCAGGTGCACGACAAGCATGGGCTTGCCTACCTGCAGAACACCGCCCGCGACCGCAAGAACGTCTTCGCCGCGCTGATGGAGGCGGTGAAGACGCACTCGCTGGGACAGATCAGCCATGCGCTCTATGACGTGGGCGGAGAGTATCGACGGAATATGTGACGAAAAAAGGCCCGCGAAATTGCGGGCCTTTTCTTTAGTTGATGGGGCGGAATATATGGGCAAGAGGCGTGGCAAGAAGCGTAATAGGTCAAGGCAGCACGGGAGCACGCTGTCGCAGCATAAGAGAGTCGGGAAATCGCTGCTTCCACCGATGCTCCATATGCTTCCTCAAGACAAAGTTAGGTTTTCGTCTTGGGTGAACAACCGGCTACCCGAAGTGCTCTGGGCCGTGTTAGCCGCGAGCTTGATTCCGCGTAGGGAATTGCTTCGGCTCTTCCTGCAGGTCGCAACGGAGTTAAGCGAGGAGCGCGGACCCAACGCCGAAGGCCTTGATTTGACTCAGTCCGGTTTGAGTGCATCTAGTAACGGAATCGAGAAAATATGCACCATCCTATGTCGGCACCCGGCAGGATCTAAAGCGTTGCGTCCTCTCCTTTTGTTTAAGTCGTTGCCATCGATTAAACGATGGGAGGCGGCGTTGCAAAATGTGCCCTCGGATGAGGACGGTGCGGCACTAGCAGAAGCAATCGCTAAGTGCCTAGATCATCAGTCCCAACAGTCAACTGACATTAGATGGCTAACTCTTGTTTTTAAGATTGGCATGGGCAGGGCGCAGTTTCCTGGAGAGATGATCAATGACTTGCGAAAGTACATGGAGCTTGAGTCAGAGGCTGAGGAGATGCGTGTTATTCGGCCATCAATTCGAGCGGCTGAGATGGCGTTTAGGATGATTTCCCCAAGCGCAGACGATGTGGAGTCGCCATGGTGCAAATCTTTTTGGCAAGAATCTCTCCAAAAAAGCGATTGTATTCCGGATGAGCGTGGCGCTGATGTCTTGCCGGTTGACATGGAGCGGCTCCAGTCTGCTTGGTTCGAGAAGCAGTATGAGTTGGTTGAGCGCTTCCTTCGCTTGCAGTCGACTACAGGGCTTGATGCAAGAATTGATGCGGTTTTTGGTATTGCACTGTTCGCAGGCAATGTTTTGCTTGAAGTTATGGTCGGAAGCAATCGGACTGGAATATCTGGTCGTTTACTTCTGCGGTCTCTAACTGAGTGCAGAATTACGCTTGCGTTTCTTGCAGCAAAAGATGATGCGGCACTTTGGATGCGATATCGTAGCTATGGTGTGGGTCAGGCCAAGCTCGCGCTTTTGAAATTCGATGAGCTGGATAAATGTCCGAAGTTCCTTAGCGAAGAATCATTGGCTGTTGTGGCGAATGAGGATGCTTCGGAAGAGTTCGTGGCCGTAGACCTTGGGCATTGGTGCAATGCCGATCTTAGGAAGATGGCGGAGTTTGCTGATGTCAAAGATGAATATGACGCCTTCTATGGATGGTCATCAACTTTTGTGCATGGTGGTTGGGCGGCTGTTCGGGACGCATCGCTTGCTGTGTGCATGAATCCTCTTCATAGACTTCATCGAGTCCCGCGAGGGGTGCAACGACGACTGGAAGATGTGTTGGAGGATGCGATTTTCTTGTTCAATAGAATTTGTGCCCAGGTCGATGGAATTTACGCGGGCTCTTCGGTTGATTTGATGATCTTTGAGCCAACACCGTCGAGTGGTGTCGACGTAGACATGGGGCAATCTGCTTAGCAGCCATAAGGGGACGGAGGGAATTAAACGTTTCCCGGTCTCGGGTGGCGGATCGCCGTGGTCGGTCGCGCTGGCGCAGCTGGGTGGAGCGACCTAGCGCTTTTTCGATCATGGCCTGGAACTTGGTGTTGCCCAGCACTCACTCTTGTTCGAGGTGCGTGCCGTCACCTGAAAACTTCGGTCTCTTAATTCCCTCCGTCCCCTTTGGCCCTCTCCATCCCCCTTATTGCGGTGAGTATTGGTGAAATATGTGACGTCGCTGCTAAATCCTGCTGATGACGTGTGGCCATTTTTCAACTGCTTTACGCATATTGGCTATCAAATTCAAATTTTGAAACGAGTCCCTTGTGCGTTGGGTGCTGACAATCAGATCAGATTCTCCAATATGCCATCCTTTGATATAATCGGGCATCGCTCCGTGTTTTGGTCGAAAGATGTGCGCTATGAGCCCATTAAAGTAAAAGCGGAATGTAGGAATGGTTCCTGGCTCAATACCATCTAGCGGTGGTTTAGCCATTTCGGTGGCCATGGGGGCAAAATTGTGGGGTTCGCCAATTTCAGTGAGTTGAGTCAGCGCTATCGGGAAGAAATCTTTCGGGCCAACTTCATCATTTAAAAGTAGTAGCCGAAGTTGTTCTAGATCACTTGACGCCAGCGTGACCTCAGCGACCTCGCGCCGGTTGCTGGCGGCTGATCGCCATAGTAGGCTCAAGAAGAACATGCGAAGTACTTTTGCATTGGTGTCTTGGATTTGTCGGATTCCAAAGCCATGCTCTTCACTCAGTAATTGAACATTGGGCAGAGTACTTCCAGTGTCTCTGCTGCTCCAGAGGAGCATGTGTTTACGTAATTCTTCAATTCCCGCTGCATCAAAGCGGGCCAATATATCCTCGCCTGAGCGGATCACTAGTTCTTTGTCAAACCAACTATCCCATCGTCGAACAGGTCGGCTGCCATGCCCTGCTTCTACAAAGGGGCGTCCTGGTTGTGAAGGTTTGGTGAGTGACTTCGGTAGCAAATGAGAGGCGACGAAAGTCCCTTGTTTTCCTGTTAGTTTGCAGCGTCCAAATGTCATTCGCTTGCCTTTATGTGCAGTTAGGGCGTCTCGGTCCGCCCAAATCGAAGATGGCGCAATGGCGGTGCTGGCCTGGGCCGGCATCGCCATCCATGTTGCGATGAATTATGGGGTCTCTAGATTACTACCCCACCACATCATATTGCCTGCGTCGCTTTTGCCTGCGACGAATACCCATGGTGCAGGTATTGCTTTGATTCTTGCTGCTACATCCCGTGCAAGGTCGCATATTGCTCTGCCGCTGTTTTGCGGCCCGTCATACCAGTAGGTGCCTGTCGGTAGTTGCCGTGGTCCTTGGTTGCTTTGGACGGTGTGCATGATGCTGTGATGGCTTAGTGCTGCATGCAGTTTGTCGTAATCTTCCCAAGTGGCCTTGTGTAACTCGATTCGAAGTGAAAACTCAGACATATGAGGCCTCGCAATCCCCGCCTGCATGACGGAGTTCACGTATAGGGTACTTGGGGCGGTCTCACCGGACGAGACAGAAACCTGTGGATATCTCAGAGCAAGGCTAGCGCGCTTCGGCGCGCCGTGCTGGCGTCGATTCGGTACGCTGCTGACACGGCCAAAACGGGGGACGTCGCAAGGGCGGGAGCTTTTCTTGGCCGACAGCCAGGCCGGACAGTCGCTGTTCACAGGGCGAGTGTCTCGATGAGCTGGCGGAAGCACGCCATAAGGGTCGAAAGGTATTGAGCGTTTCCTGGCGGGTATCGGGTTGTTATGGCCGCCCGTGCTGGTGTCATTGGGCTGGGTAACTGGATCTCTTAAATCCTCCATCACCTGCAGCTCTAATCCGTTTGGATTGGCCAGGCGACCTTGATGCGGCCGCCTGGCAAGGTGGGTGTCTGAAGCTCAGTACGGCACGTCGTTCGAATGGATCGGGGTGGTCACGGGCAACTGGCTGAGCGCCTCGGCTTGCTCGCTGAGGAAGTACAGGGCGGCGAACAGGCCTTCGGTGGTGGGCGCATCCAGCGGGCAGTAGCCGGGTTCGATGGTGTCGCTTTGGCTGTTGGTGTGAAGGTCGCGGAAGGCTTCGCTGTTGGTAAGGACGCGGGCGAGGGCGCGGATGGCGGTGGTGAGGCCAGCCAGGGTGGCGGCGTCCTGCTGGTCGGGGTCGGCGTCGGCGAGGGTCCAGTAGGGGCGTGAGAGCGGGTTGGTGGGGATGCGCGCATCGTCGTGCGCGACTGCCGTATGATCGGGCTTAGCCATGGTCAACTCCGTATAAGTTGGTTGTGGTCAGCGGGTCGTATGGGTTCCAGCCCATGCGGCCCGCGCTGCTTTTGGTCTTGCGGTTTTCCTTGAGTGGCGGTTTTCTTCGGCCGGCGGCGATTGCGCTGCGGCGGTTTTGATATTAAAGCGGATAGAAAATAAAATCTGTCAGGTGGATGGGTTTAGTTTGTAGGAATTTGACTTTATTTTGTAGTCCATGGTTTTGATTAATTCGTTGGGCGTTATTAGCGATTTTTGGAGTTCAGGTAGATATGTCGGCGGCGGTTTATGTAGAGCGTCGTTAAAAAACCAAAATCAGGACGCATTTTCTGTGAGCTGGCGTGTGCCACGGCAGCCCGGATAGTCCGTGCAGCCCCAGAAGTGTTCCTTGGTTCGCCTGTTTGCACGTTGCTGCATGGCCTTGCCGCACTTTGGGCAAAGAGGCGCCGCGGCTTCGGTTGGGGTTGATGCCTGTGTCTGCGAAGTTTGTCTGGAGGCGGGTGCTTGTACGCTTCGCACGAGCTCCAGCAGGGCTTTCCCGCTGATCAGTTCGATGGGTTTTCCCTCGGCGAAACGGCGTGCGTCAGGCGTATAGCTGCCGACGGCGACGATTTTCACGGCGGATGCCTGGTGGTGTGCGAGAAGGCCGAACATTTCCCGGACTACCTTGACGTCGACGCGTTGCGTTCTCCAGCGCTTGCATTGCACCAGCGTGAGCTTGCCGTCCTTGCGAAGCGTCAGGTCGATGCCGCCGTCCGCGCCACCGAGCCCGGTTTCCTGTATGGCGTAACCCTGGCGCCGGAATGCTTCTCCCACTAGCAGTTCGAATTGGCGCCAGCTCAGCGCGCGGATGCTTTCCAGATCCGTTTGGGTTTCCAACAGCCGCCGCCGACGTTTCGCTCCGATGTACGAGGCAAGAGCTGCTGCCCAGCAAAGGCCGAGCACAGCCCACGCCAAAGGTGCGTACGCCTTGCCGGATAGCTCCCGGCCCAGGCCGGCGAGGTAGACATTCTGGCTGGTGCCCATGATCCAGCCGATGCCGTAGCGGACGCCCACAAAGCCGATCACGCCAAGCACCAGGGGAACGGGCCAGGGCATCGATGCGAGTAGATCGAAGTTGCTTTCCTTGCGTTTGGCCATGTTTCCTCATTCCTCGGGTGCAGTTGGCTCGTATGGGATTTTCTCGTAGGTGCTAACGCAGGCCATGCGACGGCCGCGCGGCTCGTTCAAGCTTTGAAGCAATGCTCACGGTGCCAACGCAAGTAGGTCGGGTGCGGCCTCAGTTCCGGAGCGTCCGGGATGCCAAGCGTTCGATCCGGGCGTATCAGCTTGTCCAGGTCGTCAGGTACCCCGTGCGGCGAGAGAAGGATGCGGAAGTCATCGCCGAAGGTCATCAGGCCGCGATCGAACAGCCAGTGTGCGGTGCCGGTGAGGGCGATGCCGTTGCGGACGGCATCCGGTCCGTCCGCCTCGACGGAGCGGATGTGAGCGGCCTGTACTTCCGGGCGTCCGCCCCCGTTGATGAGGCGCAGCCCGGTGACGGCGCAGGTGTTTCGATAAGCGGCGCGCACTTGGCGTCGGAAGCAGACGTCGCGCACCTTCCGTGCCGTGAGTGTCTCCACGATGGGGCGCACGACGTACTCGGGCGGTTCCTCCGCCATGGCGTGCGCCCGCTCCCAGGGCTCCGGCTGCGTGCTGATGCCCCGCCGCACGATGTCGTCGAATTCGCTGCGGGGAAGCGCTCGCACGGCACGCCCAAACGCGCCCTTGTTCGTCTGGCTGTCCTCGCGCTGGAGTATCGACTCCCGGTAACCCGATGCATCCCGGAAAGGCACGGGCTGGTCGAATTCCATATAGCCGGTCATCTGCGCGTAGAAGTGGTCCGCGCGGACAGGATCTTGGACGACCTTCTTGACGTGTGCGATGGCGAAGTACGCTTGCCGGCCGGTGGCGCTGTGCGGCCCCGTGGTGCGCCTTGGCTCGTAGTAGACGATCCAGTCGCCGACCGCTTCCTCGACCTGCCGCAGATAGGTTTTCGGAAAGTGGTACCGCTCTTCGATCAAATCGTCGTAGATCGAGCTGGCGGAAGCGGTGAATACGGCGTTCGTCATCGGCGTCCCTTCGGCGCCGGACCAGGTTACCAGGCAAGACAAAAGCCAGCATGCCGAGCGCGCATGGTTGCCGTGGACGGCGCCGCATTCTGCGTGGCCGTTGCCCGGAAAGGGCGCCAGGGACAATGACTGGCATTCCCTGTATCCAGGCCATGACGATTTGCGTTATATGACGGATGGCGTTATGGTTTGCCCGTGATCAGGAACTTTGCCGACAAGGAAGCGGAGAAGATCTGGGGCGGCACGCCTTCCCGACGCCTGCCTGCCGATATCCAGTCCGTGGCGCGCCGCAAGCTGCGCATGCTGGCGAACGCTTCGGTGCTGGACGATCTGCGCATTCCTCCCGCCAACCGGCTGGAAGCCCTGAAGGGCCAGCGCAAAGGCCAGCACAGCATCCGCATCAACGATCAATGGCGCGTCTGTTTCCGCTGGATCGACGGTGACGCCCATGACGTGGAAATCGTCGACTACCACTGACATCAACGAGTCGATCATGAAGAGCCTGCCCAACATCCATCCCGGCGAAGTGTTGCTCGAGGAGTTCCTGACGCCCATGGGCATCAGCCAGAACGCCCTGGCGCGCGCTGCCGGCGTGCCGCCGCGCCGCATCAACGAGATCGTGCTTGGCAAGCGCGGTGTCACGGCGGATACCGCCGTGCGTCTGGCCGCTGCCCTGGGGACCAGCGAGCGCTTCTGGTTGGGACTTCAGGCGGACTACGATCTGGAAGAGGCTCACCGGACACTCGGCAAGACCGTCGACCAGATTGAGCGGATTGCCGCGTAAGTCCTCAGGCCCCGAATGTTCCAAACCGAAATGCGTGGCACGGCGCACTTTATCCGTCCCATTTGTTGTTCGTTCTACACGGATCTGGGCGGCTATGTCGCGAGCGCTTTTTTCAGGAGCATGTCGTACAGCTCCAGGCGAAATCGCACCCCAACCTGCAGCAGGCTCAGCCAGTAGACGCCCATCAGCAGGACGAACAGGAAGACCTCGGGCCAGCTGACTTGCGGCGGCCAGTGCATGTCCTTGAACTGGATGAAGAGGGCGACGAGGATCGGCAGGATACCCAGCTTGTCCAGCCCGCCGGTCAACAGGGGGAATTTGCTGCGCAACCGCTCCACGCGGAAACCGGTGAAGTCGCTCATGACCTGCAGGCGCTCGCGCGGAAAATTCCGCAGCCAGCCAATCAACTCTTCGTGATGCGGCATGTCGAAGTCCAGGGTCTCGGCAAGCTCGCGCCGCTCGCTGGACGGCTTCATGTTGAGGCCCGGCTGTTGCGCAGTGAAGGCCACAAAGAATCCCAACAGCTCGATCACCAGCAGCACAGCTACAGCGGCAAGTGCCCAGCGGCTGTTGGGCAGCGTCTTGGCGATGATCTGGCCCAGCAACGCCGATGCAAAGCCAACGCCGCTACCCCATCCCACGCGACGGCTGGGGGTGAACTGGCAGGACGGATGTAGCGGCAAGCCCTCGATCCGCTTGTCCAGCGCGGCAAACGTCAGTGTCGATGACTCCATTCGCGTTGATCCCCTGTGATCGACGTTCGTGAGGCTTCTAGCCTGCCACGGAAACCTGAGCCCCGTCCTCTTTCCGGAGGAAACCGGGGCGGAGGAAGCTGCAAGGTCTTCGCTTGACTTCCTCCGTCCCGTTTTTGCTGCACGTCGACGAAGCGACCAGTCTTGTGTCGATCCGGGCTGCGCCCGTTCGTCGGAAGGAGGAAGGCGGCCACCAGCGTTGCGTGGCCTTGGGGCAGGACATGAGCGAGTACTTGATCTACTTCAACCAGCCGTGGGTCGGCGAGCACACCGAGACGTGGTTCAAGGAGCGCGGTCCGCTGGCAAAGGCGGTGGTGCATGCGATGAAGGCGGCGGGTGTCTACGTGTTCGCCGGGGGACTGGAAGAGGATCCGGATGCGGCCTTCACGGCGGATGCCACCCGCGGAACGCTGAGGTTCACCGATGGGCCCTACGTCCGGAACCCGCAGTTCCTGGGCGGTTTCACCGTGATCGACGTGGCCGACGAGCAGGCGGCAAGGCAGTGGGCCGGCAAGCTGGCCGAAGCCTGCGGCTGGCCACAGGAGGTTCGCAGGTTCAAGCCGCGGCCCGGAGGAAGGACAGAATAAGGGCCACCTTCAGGCGTTTGATTGGAAGCGGTGGCAGGGATATCTCTACGCGGTTCCACGATGGGAGGCTTGCGATGGCACGCACCGTTGATACCGGGAAAGCAGGCGGCAAGGCGGCGGGAAAACCCGCTGCCGGCCAGATCGCTGCCAAGGCCAGGTCGAAGGTACGCACGTCCGGTGTGCGCGCGGAGGCGCTAGCGGTCGCCGCGACGCTGCCGGTCGCCATGACGGGCCGGGCCAGCCCGGCGAAAGCCAAGGACGGGGACGCGCCGGTTTTTGCCTATATCCGCAGCCTGCCGCAGCCGCAACGCGGCATCGCCGAACGCGTGGATGCCCTGGCCGCCAGGACGCTGCCGGGTTTGCAGCGCTCCGTGAAATGGGGCATGGCGTGGTACGGCGTCGGCGACGGCTGGTGCTTCTCCTGCGGCGGTTTCGCCGGCCACGTCAAGCTGACGTTCGGCCGCGGCACCTCGCTCACGCCGGTGCCGCCGGTTACGCCGATCGGGATGGGCAAGGATTCGCGGGGCGTGAACCTTGCATCGGTGGCAGACCTCGATGAACGCCAGGCCGCGTCATGGATGAAACAAGCCACCGCCATCCCCGGTTTCGGGAAAAAGAAGCGCTGAGCGCGGGCAGGGCGTGGCAACCGGACGGAACCCCTAGTTCTGTGCGTTGCGCGTCAGGTCGTCCAGCACGTCCTTCGCGATGGCATGGATGTCGCCGGTGGGGCGGGTCGGATAGGTATTCCGTGCGTGCGCCCACTGTTCGCCCATGGCATACCAGTCGATGGCCTTGGGTTTGTCGCCGGTGCTGAGCGCCGTATCCAGCGAGTCGAAGAAAAGCTTCCAGCGCGCGTAGTAGTAGTCGCCGACCAGCCCCTGCCATTCGCGGCGCGCGTAGTCCGCTTCCTGCGGGTTGCCCCAGATCGTGATCAGCGCCCGCGCGTCGTATTCGATCCCTGTCCACTCTTCGGCGGAATGCGCATAGGATTTCGCGTTGGCCAACCACGGGCCCAGCATGAACTGCTCGTTGGTGCCCAGCACGGTGTCGAGCTCCTTCATCTGGTGCAGCCACTGCGCCGTCAGGCGGTTCAGTCGGGCCTTGTCCTTCGCCTCGAACGCGGCCTTGATCCTGGGCAACAGGACCCGGCTGTGCACCGACAGTGCCTGCCGGGTGAGGTCGGTCAGGTCGTAGCGATAGGCGCTGCTATTCCGCAGCGCGGGAGCGACCTGGAGCAGCTCGGCCAGCGCCCGGTCGATTTGCGCCGGGTCGTAATGCAACGGCCGGCCGCCGGGCTCGGACAGGTTCGGCGCCAGTTCGTAAAAGCCGGTCTGGTACTTGCTGTCCCAGTTGGCGGGCAGGTTGTAGGCGGTCTGTTGCAGGATGTGCCACGCGGCTACCGCGTGCGGATCGGGCGCGGAGCCGCCGTAGCGACGCCATGCCCAGTTGCGGAACCACTGGTCGGGATCGGCCGGTGTCTCGCGCCATGCAAGCTCGGTGAAAAACGCCGATGCCACTGGGTTGTTGTCGCTGGCCTCCGGCATCAGCGCGATGCCTGCCATCGCGCTGTCCGGTTTGTCTTTCCACGCCCAGTACCGGCTGTTCCATATCGAGAGGTTGGCGCCCATGTTGGTATGGCCGCCGAAATTCCAGATCGTGCCGAAGGCGTACGGCGTGCCGTGCCATTCGGCTTCGCGGTCGGCCGTGGGCGTGCTGGATTCGGAGCTGCCATCCACGATCAGGGCGTGGGATTTGTCCAGCCCCTGGATCACGGCCGGCAGCGGGTTGCCTTCCCAGCCCAGCAGTACCCAGATGGCGCCGGGATGGGCCAGTTCGAGCGCCTTCTGCGTGTCCTTCACGGCGGCGGTCAGGTCGATGTCGCCGCTCTCGGCGCCCTCGCTGCCTTCGTGCAGCGGATCCATCTTGTACAGGGTGCTGTCGCCATAGAGGGCCGATTGCCTGCGATAGAAATCGGCGGCGACCTTGGGGAACCAGGCGTTGGTGGGGTCGAGCCAGTCCGGCCGGGGGAAGTTGTCCCACGTGCCGGTGTTCACCGCGTGCGCGCCAGGGTTGCGGTCGTTGAAGTGCGGCGGCACGGTGCCGTAATAGCCGGGGAACACCGGCATCATGCCCAGTTCGCGCAGCCGTCCGACCAGTTTGCGGGTGAGTGCGGCGTCCTGGTCGACGACGCTTTGCGGAATCGGATCGTGCGAACAGCACATGTTCTGCAGCAGCCACCACGACTGGTGGGTGATCTGCGGTATCCAGTGCAGCATCTCCGCCTGGCTGTAGCCGAAATCCTCGAGTGTCTGCTCGTACACCTTGGCCTGTCCCTGGTACACCAGCACCTCGTTGATGCCTTGCAGGGCCAGCACGTCGATCTTGTGCTGCCAGTAGTCCCAATGCGCGTACGGTTGCGTGTAGGCCTTGTCCACGTCGTTGAACGCAAACCGGTGGATGCCCGTGGCCTTGCGGGAGATCGGCTGCCTGGGCAGCGGCAGGGTGTCCGGCAGGTTCAATTGCTCGCCGTTCAACGAGATGTCGGCATGCGCCACTTCATCCAGATACCAGCCGAAGCCGGCCAGCAGCGTGGCCGGCGAGGTGGCCTCGATGACGAGCCGGTGGTTCTTCCCTGCGACCCGGAAATAATCGCCTTGCGAACGTCTGGGCATGGCCTGCAGGCTCACCTGATCGGCGTACTTGCTTCCCACCAGCCGCTCCAGCGCGGCGTGCGCCGGAGCAACGTCGAATGCAGGTTGAGCGGTGCTGGCCGTTGCCGTGGGGACTCCCGCAAACGCGCTTGGCAATGACGCTGTCCATAGAACGATTCCCGCAAGACACATGGCAGGAAGCATCTTGAATCGGCGGTTAGAAAGCATCGGTCGGCCTTTTTCTATGTTCTATGGTTGTCATTGAAGCACAGACGTACACGGGGAAAAGGAGTCAGGGCCAATGACTGGTGTTCTCGACGCCCAGGCTATGACGATTTGCGTTATATGACGGATGACGTTATGGGTTGCCTGTGATCAGGAACTTTGCCGACAAGGAAGCAAGCGGAAAAGATCTGGGGCGGAACGCCTTCCCGGCGCCTGCCTGCCGATATCCAGTCCGTGGCGCGCCGCAAGCTGCGCATGCTGGCAAACGCTTCGGTGCTGGATGACCTGCGCATTCCTCCGGCCAATCGGCTGGAAGTCCTGAAGGGCCAACGCAAAGGCCAGCACAGCATCCGCATCAACGATCCATGGCGCGTCTGTTTCCGATGGATCGACGGTGACGCCCACGACGTGGAAATCGTCGACTACCACTGACGCCAACGAGTCGATCATGAAGAGCCTGCCCAACATCCATCCCGGCGAAGGGTTGCTCGAGGAGTTCCTGACGCCCATGGGCATCAGCCAGAACGCCCTGGCACGCGCTGCCGGCGTGCCACCGCGCCGCATCAACGAGATCGTGCTCGGCAAGCGCGGTGTCACGGCGGATACCGCCGTGCGCCTGGCCGCGGCCCTCGGGACCAGCGAGCGCTTCTGGCTGGGGCTTCAGGCGGACTACGATCTGGAAGAGGCTCACCGGACGCTCGGCAAGGCTGTCGACCGGATTGAGCGGATTGCGGCGTGACGGGTCTGGCTGGCTGGTCAAAAACGGTTACTGAGCAGGCGTCCTGGCGAACCATGCCTTCCTGGATTCACAGGTCGCCATGGCGCGCTGGTAGCTTGCGCGCGCGCTGGTGCGGGCGATATAGGCTTTCTCCGTTTCGCCGAGGGCGATGCCTGCACCGTGTTGCGCCAGTTCCAGCGCGTACGTCACCGAAATGTCGGCGGCTGTGAACATCTCGCCGGCGAGATAGGGCGTGCGTGCCAGCTGCCGCGTCACCAGGCCGAGCCGGGTTTGGAAAACGTCCAGCGCCTGATCGGCGCTCCAGTTCTGCCGTTCGGACTCCGGCGCGAAATTGCGCGCGCCGACGACGAAGTAGACGGAGGCCGCGAGGCCGGCTTCGCCAAGGTGCAGGAACTGCTGGTAAGCGGGGAATGCCGGATCGTGCGGGGCGGGCGCCAGCGGCGTGGGCCCGTAGCGGGCCATCAGGTATTCCATGATCGCGATGGACTCGACCATGGTGACGTCGCCGTCCCGGATCGCCGGGATGAAACCGGCGGGGTTGATGGCCAGGAATTCCGGGTCTTTCTCGACGCCGGCGAGAAGGTCCACCGGCCGCAAGCGGTACGGAAGGCCCATCTCTTCCAGCAGCCAGACGACCCGGAAGCCTCTACCTTCGCCAAAGACCGTGATCATCGTCCCTCGTCCTCCTGTCGTTCGGCCTTGTCGGTCCTGCGACAGGAAGACGAACGGGACCTTCGGAAATCGACGTCGGCAACTCGCCTGTCGCCCCGGCACGCTTTCGATCCGATCGGCCGAATCAGGCGCCGCCGATCAGAAACCCGGCGGCCGCTCTCCAGCTACCGCCACCTTCGCCTCCAACGCCCGGCCGACGCGGCCCAGCGTGCCTTCCTCGAACAGCCGGCCGATCAGGGTGACGCCGTAGGGCACGCGGTGCGGCGTGGCCAGCTTCGGCAGCGGGTGTTTCGGGTCGGGCGCCCAGTCGCTGCGTACCTGGCTCACTTCCACGAAGCCGGTGCGCAGGGTGAGCGAGGGCTGGCCGGTCATGTTGGAGATCACCATCATCTCGTCGCGCAGCGAGGGCACCAGCAGCAGGTCCACCTCGCCCATCACGCGTTCCATCTCCTTCGCCACCTTGAGGCGCAGGCGGTCGGCCTGCACGAAGTCCACGGCGGAGAGGAAACGCGACTCGCGGAACAGGTTGGGCCAGGCATCCGGGGTCTGCACGCGCATCTGGTCGGCGGCGCCGGAGAGCGTGAGTTCCTCGAAGGCGGCGGCGGCTTCGGCGAACAGCAGCACGTTGAGGTCGTCGTACGGCCAGTCGGGCAGGGATACTTCAGTCGGCACCAGGCCGAGCGCGCGCAGCTGGTCGAGCGCGGCGCGGTCGAGATCGGTGGCTGGCGCTTCCTTCATCCAGCCGGGGAAGTAGCCGACCTTGAGGCCCTTGATGGATTCGGCCGCGTCGTAGTCCAGGTGCGCCGCCACGCTGGCAGTGTCGCCGGGGTCGATGCCGCGGATGGTATTTAGCACCAACAGGGTGTCTTCCACCGAGCGGGCGATGGGGCCGAGCTTGTCCATCGTCCAGCACAGGGTCATGGCGCCGGTGCGCGGCACGCGGCCGTAGGTGGGGCGCAGGCCGGTGGTGCCGCAACGCATGCACGGGCTGATGATGCTGCCCTGGGTTTCGCTGCCGATGGCGAACGCCACCAGGCCGGCCGCCGTGGCCGAGGCGGGGCCGGCGCTGGAGCCGGAGGCGCCTTCCTTGAGCAGCCACGGGTTCATGGTCTGGCCGCCGAACCAGATGTCGTTGAGCGCCAGCGCACCCAGGCTGAGCTTGGCCACCAGCACCGCGCCGGCCTCGTTGAGCTTGCGGGTGACTGCGGCGTCGTCCTGCGGCACGCGGTGGCGGAACGGCTCGGCGCCGTAGGTGGTGGCGATGCCGGCGGTGTCGAGCAGGTCTTTCGCGCCCCACGGGATGCCGTGCAGCGGGCCGCGATAGTGGCCGGCGGCGATCTCCTTGTCGGCTTGCGCGGCCTGCGCCAGCGCGTGGTCCTCGCACAGGGTGATGACGCAGTGCAGTTGCGGATCGAAGCGCTTCAGACGTGCGAGATAGATCTTCGTCAGCCGGGTGGAAGTGAGCTTGCGCGTGCGGAGCCACGCGCCGAGCTGGGCGACGGAGGCGAAGGCGATGTCCTCGTCCTTCGCTGGCAGCGGCTTAGCCGCCACCGTGGACGGTACGAAGCGATCGTGCGCAGGCCCGACCTGCGCACGGCCCATCGCCGGGAACCAGGCGGTGGCCGGCGCCAGCCCTTCTTCCAGCGCCACCTTGCGCGGACCGGTGCGGCGCTCCAGCAGCGCGGCCATGGAGGTGGGCCAGTTGGCCACTGCCATTTCGCGCTGCGCCTCGGTCATGCTTACCTGCGCCAGCTTCTCCGCCTCGGCGAAGGTGGCCGTGGTGAGCTTCGGCCCCGCCGGCGGCGCGGTGTTGAAGGCGCTTGGCGAGCCGGGCGGCGGCGTGCCCGGAGCGGCGGGGTTCTGCCCGGTCTGCGCCAGCGCGCTGCCGGCCACCATGGCACCCAGCAGGCCCAGCGGCGCCTGGGTGAGGAAGTCGCGACGAGTCTTCATGGTTCTCCCCGATGCGCCCCCGCAGCGGGAACGCGTTGCTGTCGAATCCGGCGAGGGTGCGGTCCGGAGAGGTGTCAGAGCTTCTTGGTTGCAGCCGGAAGCACTGGCCACCTTGATCCTGACTTCCGGCGGGTGCCGTTGTTTATGGCGAGGCCGGAGGCGTCGATGCCGATGTTGCTGCAGCGGGCGACGCGGCCGTGGTCGCGCCGGCGGGTTGCGTGGGTTGTGCGCCACCAGAGCCGTATTGAGCGACCTGCAGGGTGAACCGTGCTTGTTGTCCAGTAGGTATCGCCGCCGGATCGGCGTACACCTGAATCATGTAGGCCGTCGCCGTCGCAGCCGACTCGGACCAGGTGTTCGCCCCGGTCGTGCTCGTGTCGACCAGCTTCTTGTCGTGGGTCTGGTCATCCACCTTGAAGTGCAACTGGGGATTGCTCGCGACGAGATTGACCTTGACTGCCATGCCCGCTGCGATGGAAACGGTGTAGTCGTGTGCGGCAGCGCCGGAAGCCAGGCTCCCATTTTCCACCGACCATGGCTGGTTGGCCTGGAATGTCATTGCGGTCGTCGGCGGCTGCAAATCTGCGGCCCCGTATTGCCCGACCTGCAACGCGTATTTCGCGGTTTCCCCGCGCTTTACCGCATCAGGGTCCATGTAGACCTGGATCGCGTACGTGGTGGCCGTCGCGTTCGGAGATGACCAGGTGGAGGCACCCGTTTTATGGGAATCCAGCAGTTGTTTGTCGTGGGTCTGGTCGTTCACCTTGAAATACACGTTCGCATTGTTGCTGAGGAGGTTGAGCTGCAATGTCTTGCCCGCCGCGATCGCCACCGTGTAATCGTGCGAGCTGTCGGAATGGTCGAGGTTGCCGATTTCCTGCGCCCACACACTGTTTGCCGCAAAGGTCACCGTGTCCGGCGTGGTGGCGAAAGCGGGCAGCGACATGCAGGCAGCGGCCATGCCGAGACTCAGCCCCACGGCGGTGCTACGGAGAAAATGGAAACGTGGCATGTGTGGAATCCTCGCGTTGTCTGGAATGCGGTTGTCAAACAGGGGGAAAGATATCAGGGGCCATTTTTTCACCGGGCCTTCGGCGTCAGCGCCTTGCCGAGCAACTACTCATGGTGCTGAAGCCGTAGTCCGGGATTGATCGCCAACGGCAGCTGCGAATCCCCACCTGGCTTTCATCGGCAGGACCGTCGGTGCCTTTGGGAATTTGGGCAGCGCGTCGATCCGGGCGCTCCATGCAGCCGATGTCAGTTCCGGTGACTCCAACACGTCTGGATGCATCCTCGCACTCGCGTCGATGCTTCCTCCCATGTGCATGGCCATGTCTTCCCCCGGAGTCGATGCAGCCTGCGGACCATACGCCGGCCTGATGCGGTTCGCCATATCCCGGGTGGGCATGGGAATGTCGCAACTGGACGAGGCCGGCTGCCGCCGTCGGGGGCCAGGTGATCTCCGCCTTTTGGGCGAATGATTCGCGGTGGCGCGCAAGGCGGGGCGCTTGCTCCGAGCGAAAACGGTCGACCCCGCTTGTCTGGACCGATCGCCCGGCGATCCAGGACATCGCGCGCGAGGGCGGGGTGCACGCGTATCTGCACGTCGCCCTGGAAAGTGACCCACGGAAAAGACTGGTCAGCCCGCGCTGCCCCGCTCTTGCCTACATCTGGGGCATCGCGGCCGGCGTGCCGTCGGACCAGGTGGCGACTCCGACCAGGAGGACCGACAGCGGCGGCAGGGCGGCGATCTCGGCTTGATGGCCCGTCGTGTAGAACCAGTAGTTGCCGCCGAAGATCGGGGAGCCGGACGCGTTGGCACCCCAATTGGCGCCATCCTTGAACGGGACGTAGAACATGACGTGGGCCATGTCGTGACCGCCGTCATCGGACAGGTAGGCGGATTTCGACATCATGTAGCACATGGAGCCTGGCTTCAGCGGCGGGATCTCCCTGGTGCGCAGGGCGGCCTTGATGCGGTCGGCGATTTCCGCGTCGGTGCGGCCGGCAAGGGTCATCGCCGTGCGAAGTTTGGCGATCTCGGTGACGGTGCGCGCGGCCTGCGGGTTGTCGCATCCGGCGGCGCGGATCTTCGGATTCCATCGTTCGGGCCAGTCGGGGGCGCCGCTGAAGCCCCGTGCCACCCAGCAGACAAACCCGTTGGTGCCCTTGACCGCGGTTTCATAGCCGGTACGGGTCAGGACCAGGACGGTCGCATCCTTGGAAATGGAGCTTGGCGCGGCACTTCGGGCCAGGGCGATTTCCTGGGCGCGGGCCATGAGGTAGGCATCGACGGGGGCCATGCGGGCATAGGGCTCGGCTGGAGCTGCGACAGTGCCGGTGGCAACGAGCAAGGCCAGCGGGGTGCACGCCACCAGCTTGGCGGCAAGCCGGCCCATGGACTTCATCCCCATGGTTCCCCGCACGGCCCGGGGCGGGCCGCCGCCGTCCAGCGAAGCAGATATTTTCAGCGCTGGCTTTCTCATGGCGATCTCCCCAGTCGAAGTCGGCCCTTGCGACCTCGCTGGAGCGACGACGGAGACTTTCGGAAATCGACACCAGCCCGAAACTTTTTTACGTGGCCAGGAATTGGACTCGCAGGGGCGGAGCCCCTTCTCGGAGGTGCCTCAGCCGCCGATGCGCCGCCAGACCGACACGGGCACGTTGCCATCCGGACGCGGCGGCACCCGGTAGCTGAGCGTGTCGCCGTGCAACTCGTAGGCGCGGGCTTGTTGCTGCCCCTCCCAGTTGGGGAAGGAGGCGCCTTCGATATGGAACACCAGCTGGTGCCGGTCCGGTTCGACCGCGATCGTGCCGAAATGGGTGCTCGCGCCCATCACGGCTGCCCGGTATTCCTGCGCGCTGGCCCTGGCCTTGTCCGGATTGGCGAAGCGCGGGCGGTCGGCGCGGTAGATCTGCAGCGAGTAGTGGCCCATGCGGTCGATCAGCAGCAGGCCTTTCGGCGCCTCGCCGTAGTCGTGCGAGCGTGAGCCATCCGCATGCAGCACGTCGGCCGCCACCAGCGTCCAGGTGCCGGCCAGCGAAACGTGGCCGCGGGTGTCGGCCATCCTGGCGCCGGAGGACCAGGCCAGGCCGGGCAGCAGGCAGGCGACGACGGCAAGGCGGGCGAATAGGCGGTGCAGGCGCATGGGGTTTTCCTCCTTCGGATCGGGTGCCGCACGCGTAGGTGGGGCCTCGCCGATCATGGGACTTGCCAGTGTGCGGAAAAATCGAATAATTCGGCGGGAATACTTTCGAATTGCTTACCAATGCCGCTCCCCAATCTCGACATGGACGCGTTGCGCAGCCTGGAGGCGATCCTGCGCCTGGGCGGCCTGGCCCGCGCCGCGGAACGGATCGGGCGCTCGCCTTCGGCGGTCAGCCAGCAGATACGCAAGCTGGAATCGCAGTTGGGCGAGCCGCTGTTCCGCAAGCAGGGTCGCCGCGTGGTGTTGACCGAGGCGGGCGACCGGGTGCACGCCTACGCGCGTCGCATCCTGGAGCTCAACGACGAGGCGGTGCACGCGGTGCGCGGTGCGGCGATCGACGGCGTGGTGCGTTTCGGCCTGCCGGGCGATTTCGCCGAGTCCTGGTTGCCGGTGGCGCTGGGGCAGTTCCGCAAGGCCTACCCGGCGGTGCGGGTGGATGTGCTGGTCGAACGCAACGGGCTACTGCTCGAACGGCTCGATCGCGGCGAGCTCGACCTGGTGCTTGCCATGAACCAGGGCGGGCGCGCGGACGCCGAGCGCCTGGCCACGCTGCCGATGACCTGGATCGGGCCGGCAGGCACGGGCGAGGTGGTGCGGCCTGCTGCGGTGCTGGATCTGGCGCTGTACCAGCCGCCATGTTTTTTCCGCCAGGCGGGTACGGCCGCGCTGGACCGGGCCGGCATCGCCTGGCGGCCGGCTTTCGTCACCGCCAGCCTGCACAGCCTGTGGGCCGGCGTGGCCGCGGGCCTGGGTATCACCGTGCGCACAGGCGCCGACCTCCCGCCCTCGTTGATGCGCCTGGATGAACGTCACGGCCTGCCGGTTCTGCCGGGCGTGGACCTGTGCCTGCATGCCGCCACTGGTTCGCCGTCGGCGGCGCTGACCCGCCTGCGGCAAGCGGTGATGGAACAGGCACGGGCGCATCTGGGCCAGGCGGGTTGAATCATTAAAGCCGCCGGCTTGTTGCCACGCTGCACGACATGTTGCGGGATGCCGGGCAGTTGCCTGTCCGGCGATGGCCTGGGCAGTGACGCGGACAGATCGCAGGGCAGCCCCCGCTTGCGCCAGCCCGTGTGTTCACCTCTGCGATTGGTAGCAGCAGGTGTCGGAGGTGGATCCTGGGCGGAGGCGTGGGCGGGACGGTTCGCGGCGATCCGTCCGCCTGGCAGTTGCAGTTCGGGTGAGGCCACGATCGGCCATGGCTCGCGTTTGCGTGTGCGTGTCGCAGTTGCTGACCTTGCTCAGCGCACCGGCCGATCCATCTCTGGCTGCATGACCAGCGCGAGGCAAGGCCTTGCGGAAGGTACGCAAGGCGGAGAAGCGTCGCCTGCGCAGGCCAGGCGAACAGGTGCCTGTCGTATGACGACAAGCCATCGCAAGCGCAACGCGGATATGTGAGACTCGTTTCCTGTCGGGCGGCCGGGGGCGCGGACGTGCAGTTTCTGAGGCTGGAAGATTTCGCTCCACATCTCAACGAGACCTTTTCCGTGGATGTGGATCAGGGCCGTACACCTTTCGTGCTGGTGGAAGCCGCCCCGTTACCGGCGCGCGGGGTGCCCGGCATGCCCCGGGCAGCTTTTTCACTGGTGTTTCATAACGCCTCGCCGGTGCTGTTTCCGCAGCGTGTTTATCAGATGGCGAATGCTGGGATGGGCGAGTTCGGCATTTTCCTGGTGCCGATCGCACGCAACCAGGACGGGTTTCTTTATCAGGCGGTCTTCAACTAGGTGCGGATTCCGGTCGAACTGAACACCCATTCCGGTTAGGCGTGAACACGCCGCTGGTGCTGAACGGTGTTTCCTTGCCGCCCTGGGTACCTCCTTTGGGCTATATCCGCATGCTGAAAAGATCTGTAAACGCAGAAGGCCACGCACAACATGACCAAGGGAACCCTCAATGACTGGTGAGCACATTGCAGGGCTGTGTTCGGCTGGGCTTGGCGCGATCGGGACAGCAATCCTTTTTTTCAGCAGCTATGCGCTCCAGCCTTTCGCGGGGGGAGTGCTTGGAAGTGATGAGGTAACCCGGCACAATGAACGCGTTAGGGCCATGAACGCACGTCGCCTTCGCTGGCAGCCGTGGGGTCTTGCGATCCTAGGCAGTAGTTTCGTTGTTCAAGCCATAGGGTGCCTCTTATAGTTGTCGGAATAGTTCAGGGCATGAAGTGGACATAGCCAGCGCTGCGTACATCACCAGCGCGGTGTTCAGATCGAACCGGAATGGTGGTCATCCATCACCGTGGTCCGCAACTAGGCCGCCGTCTTCCATTGCATGGCGATGTACGGCGATTCGCGGGATGTCTCCACGAAGCCGTATCGTGCATAGAGCCGCTGCGCATCCTTGTTGCGTTCATCCACTTGCAGGCTGATGCCCGCCGCGCCGTGCCTGCGCGCCAGTGACTGGGCCCAGTCCAGCAACAGGCTGCCGATGCCGCGACCACGCCATGCCGGTTCCAGCGTGATGTCGACGATGTGGTAGCGGGATGGTTCGCGCAGCAGGTAATAGCGCCCGATGGGCTGGTTGCGGTGTTCGACGATCCAGAAGTCCGCGCCGGGATAGCGGTCGACGTACTGCATGTGCTGCAACGCGAACTGCTGGTCCAGAAACGCCTGCTTGAACGGCTCGGGCCAGTGCTCGAGCGGCAGCTCCTCGCTTTTCAGCGCATGGAACAGCGCGCGCAGAAAACGCATGTCATTGGTGCCGGCCGTCCGCAACCCTATGTTCCGGGCCGACATGGGTTTGCTGACCGCGGGCAATGGAGCTCCCGGCGGAAACGCCGGGAGCGGATCGGGCCCATGCATCAGCCGGAAGTCGGGAATATCCCGTTCAAGCAGATGCAAAAGTTGATCGCCAGGGCCGGTTGGCGGTTCTCGTGCGGCAACGGCCCCGCCTGGCCATATCCCGTGGCCATGCTCGGTGAAAACGTCGTATTCGGTGCTGCGCCAGGCCGCGGGAAGGGTTGCAGCTGCGAGGGTTCGACCAGGGCGCTGCCGTTGGTGGGCCTGTTGCTGCGCTTGGTCGCATCCGGCTGGTTCCACGAATTGAAAACATGGTTGTGCGCCGGCATCTGGCCGCTCAGCAGGGTGACCTGGTTTTCGCCGAACACTTCACCCAGGTTCCGCGGGCTCAGCCCCGGCCCCTGGCCTTGGCTGCATGCCGCGGAACCGACCAGATTCGGAAGTTGAAAATTGCTTGTGCCGTTGCCGCCGTAGACAACGCCGATCAGCGAGAACAATGCGGTGTATTGCGAGATGGGCAGTAAGGCACCGCTGCATTGCGCCCAGTTGATGGGCGCAAAGTTGAACCCGTATACCTGGATCTCACCGGTAAAAGAGTCAGACATGGTTTGCTCCGGACGATGGCTTGATGGCCTTTGCTGGCAAGACTCAGCCTTGCGACGGGAAGACGCCGTACAGCGCGATGCAGAAGGACACCGTCAAGGTCGGCATGGTGTTGTCGTGAGGCTGGTTGCCGGTCGGCACCGCGTTGGCGACGGTGCTGGCCTGTAACGTGAGCGGAAATGCGCCGCCCAGGTCCGTGGCATACATCGTATCCGTGTTGGTGAACGCGCCGGGTACGACCTGGTTGCCTGGCGTATTGCTGGTGACGCCATTGGCACTGGCATACACGGGATGCGTATGCACGGGCGTCTGCGCGGCAGTCAGCGTGACGGTTTCGGTGCCAGACCGTTTGCCCATGATATAGGGCGAGAGTCCGAGTCCCTGTCCCTGATGTATTGGCAACCGCCCGCGCATGTCGGGCAGCGCAAAGGTGTTGATGCCGTCGCCACCGTAGGTCGTGCCAAGCAGGGTGTAGAGCACGTCGTATTCCGCTATGGGCAGCGACCTGCCATCGCAGGGAGCCCAGCCCGTCGGCACCCGGTTAAACCCGAACATCCGAATCTCGCCCACGTAAGGGGTCGTCATGTCGCCATCTCCCGATGGAAGCGATCTGAGTGGGATGCGCTCAACCGCGCGTAGGGAAAATGCCGTACAGGCACATGCTGAAATTCAGCACGTTGAACGGCTGCAGATTCGAATGCGGTTGACTGCCGCCCGCGTTCTGCATCTGCTGCGCATGGAGCTGGGTCATGCCGTCACCGGCATTGGCGTAGGCCTGCCCGTTGGCTGGCGTCCCGTAGATGGAGTTGGCAGGGTCGCGTATGGCGCCCGCGGCGGTGGTCGCATTGATGGCGTGGGTGTGCACCGGCACCTGTGAACCATCGAGCGTCGCGTTCTCGATGCCGAAGCTGTTCCCGATGGGATAGGTATTGCCATAGCCCACCGGCGTACGTCCGCGCAGGTCGGGAAGCTGGAAGTTGGTGGTGCCGTTGCCGCCGTAGACCGTGCCCAACAATGCAAACACCGCCTGGTACTGGTTGATCGGCAGCAACTGGCCATTGCACATCGCAAAATTGCGAGGCGCAAAGTTGAAGCCGCTCAGCATGATCTGCCCGATGAAGTAGTCAGACATCGTTGCCCCCTGTGGCCGAACTCATGACTGCTGCGTATCGCCGCACTTTCTTGCGCGCCGCGTGTGGCGACGGGCCAAGACTGTCTCTTGAGGATGATGCTAAAGTGCGCCGCGAACTGGGGGCCGGTTCACCGTTTTTCGCGCGACGGGTGCCTTTTGTAAAGAGGCGCTTCAGGGGGCAAGCCATGTTTGGACGTCGAAAGGGGGCGGCGTGCCCGCGCGTTGTCGCGCGTAATGCACGGCATTGTCTTGGCTTGCGGGCGCTTGCGTTCCTGCTGTGCCTGGCCGCGCTCGCTTTGCTGCCCACGGTAGCGAGCGCGCAGACGTGCCAGAACAGTTTCACCGTCGCATCCGGCCAGGCCTACAGCTACGACACGTTCCCTTGCTCGGATAACCAGGGGACCAACGGCACCGTCGTCAGCCAGGTGATCCTGAGCGGGCCGAGCCATGGCACGATCACCAGCATCTCCGGCAACGACGAATACATCAATTATCAAAACAACGGCGACAGCGCGACCAGCGATGCGTTTACCTACGAAGACGGCGCCGGCAACAATCACACCGTCAGCATCACCATCGGCGCATCGAGCACTTCACCGGTCACCATCAGCCCCACCTCGTTCGCTCCCGGTACGGTAGGGCAGGCTTATTCCGTCGCCTTCACCGCATCCGGCGGCAGCGGAGGGCCCTACACGATCATTATCGACTCCGGTGTCTTGCCGAGCGGAATCACCGACAGTTTCAACAGCACCACCAGCACCCTGACCGTCTCCGGCACACCCACGGAAAGCGGCAGCTTTCCCATCACCATGGTCGCCAACGACGCCGCGGACAATTCAAGCCAGCCCCTGAATCTCACGTTGGTCGTCAACGGCGGCGTCATCAGCGTTTCCCCAGCGTCAGGCAGCCTTCCCGATGCCATCGCCTATGCCAATTACTCCCAGCCTCTGAGCGCAAGTGGGGGTACGGGACCGTACACGTATTCGCAGGTGCCCGGCACGGCGCCGCCCAGTGGCATAACGATCGGTTCGGGCGGGATCACAGGCAAGGCCACGGTACTGGGAACCACCAGTTTCTCCGTCGATGCGGCCGATAGCGCGGGCAACTCGACCCAGGTGGCATACACGTTGAAGGTGGATGCGCCGACGATCACCGTATCGGCGGGCAGCGTCCCCAACGGTACCCAGGGTTCGGCCTATACATCGACGACATTCGCCGCGAGCAGCAACGGCGACACCTCGTCGTTCATCTTTGCCGCCACGGGATTGCCATCGGGTCTCGCACTGTCTCCCGGCGGCGTGTTGAGCGGCACACCGACCAGCAGCGGCACTTACTCGAACGTGGTCGTTACCGCTACGGATGCGCACGGCTTTACCGGCAGCTCCGCCAAGTACACGATCGTCGTCGCTCCGCCGCTGGCGTGGAGCACCACCAGCCTGCCGACCGGCACGGTGGGTGCGAGCTATAGCAGCGCGGTTGCCGCGAGCGGTGGCGCAACGCCTTTGGCGTATGCCATCAACAGCGGGGCGCTACCTGCCGGATTGACGCTCAATGCAAACACTGGCGCGATTACCGGCACGCCTACCGCAGGCGGCACGTTCAACCCCAGCTTCAAAGTGACGGATGCGGACGGGGCAACGCTCACGTCCGGCACCATGACGCTGACCATCAATGTGCCGACGCTGACCGTCTCGCCGGCTTCCGGCGCATTGCCCGCCGCCACGCAGAACGCCGCGTACACGCAGACGCTTTCCACCACCGGCGGCACCCCGGGTTACACCTATCAGGTGACGAGCGGTGTCCTGCCAGCCGGTATCACCGTTTCCGGCAACACGATCAGCGGCACCCCGACGGGGTTTGGCAACTTCTCGTTCCAGATAACAGCGATGGACAGCAGCACGGGTACCGGCCCGTACAGCAGCAATCCCGTCAGCTACACGTTGAACGTGGTTTCGGCCGCACCGGTCATCACGACCGCGACATTGCCTGGCGGGACGGTCGGCAGCGCCTATACGGCAACCATCACTGCTACGGGTGGAGCGCCGGCTTACACCTACCAGATCACCAGCGGCACGCTGCCGGCTGGATTGCAGTTCAACAATGGCGCGATCTCGGGCACGCCCACGGCGGGCGGCACGTTTCCGCTCACGGTGCAGGTGACCGATGGCAACGGAAAAACCGGCACGCAAAGCTATTCGCTGCTGATCAATGCCGCGACCGTAACCATCACGCCGGGCTCCTTGACCCTGACGGATGGCGTGGCGGTCAACGAAACGCTCGGCGGCAGCGGCGGTACCCCCTCCTACACATTCAGCGTAACGAGCGGCAGTCTGCCGGCCGGGTTGAGCCTTTCCAGCGGCGGCATGCTGACGGGTACACCCACCTACGCCGGCGCCTACAGCTTCACGGTGCAAGCCAGGGACAGCAGCACCGGCAGCGGACCGTATGTCGGGACGCAGACTTATTCCGGCACCATCGGTACGCCAACGCTCAACCTGCAGCCCGGCCCTAATGTCAGTGCGGCCTACGGCCAGGCGTACAACCTCACGTTTACTACCGCCGGCGGCACCGCGCCTTATACCTATACGCTGAGTGGAACGCTCCCGACCGGACTCAGCTTCAATACAAGCACGGCCACGCTGTCGGGCGTGCCGGCGCAATCGGGTACGTTCAATTTCTCGGTGACGGCAATCGATCACAGCACGGGTAGCGGTGCACCGTTCTCGGTTACCCAGAACTACACCCTCACCGTCGGTGCGGCGGCTATCACGTTGACGCCCGGTTCCCTGCCGAACGGAAGCGTGGGCACGGCATATACCAGCACGACGTTCAGCGCTGCTGGCGGTATCGCGCCCTACCACTACGCGGTTGCGTCGGGTAGCAGTTTGCCGCCCGGGCTGACGCTGAGTTCATCCGGCACACTGAGCGGCACGCCGACCTCGGCCAACTCTTACAGTTTCTCGATCCAGGCCACCGATGCGGACGGCGCGACCGGCACGCAGGCCTATACCATGTTGATCGGTGCGGCGACGCTCTCGATGAGCCCGGGCAGCCTGAATGCCGCGACCGCCGAATCCGGCTATAGCGCGAGTTTCAGCACCACCGGCGGTACGCCGCCGTACATCTACGCGGTGACCAGCGGCAGCACGCCGCCCGGCATGACCTTGAGTACCAATGGCACGTTCAGCGGCACGCCTACGGCGGCTGGCGCGTACACGTTCACCGTTCGCAGCAGCGACAGCAGCACGGGCATCGGCGCACCGTTCACGGTAAGCAAGTCGTACACCGTGAATGTGGGTGCGCCAAGCATCGCCGTTGCACCGACGACGCTGCCCGGTGCACAAGTGGCTGCCGCCTATAGCCAGCAGCTCACGGCGAGCGGCGGTAATGGCAGCTACAGCTACAGCGTCAGCGCAGGTGCGTTGCCTACGGGCCTTACCCTGAGCACGTCGGGCCTGTTGTCTGGCACGCCCACGGTGGCGGGCGGCTACAGTTTCACCGTCACCGCCAAGGACAGCCTGAATTTTTCCGGCTCGCAGGCCTACACGGTCAGTACGCAGCAGCCCAAGCCGGTCGCCGTCAACGACACCGCCAGCACACCGGCCAATCAGGCGGTAACGATCAAGGTGACCACGGGCGATACCGGTCCGATCACAAGCATCGCCATCGGCACGGCACCGGCACACGGCACGGCCGTCGTCAGTGGATTGACGGTCATCTATACGCCGACGCAGAACTTCTACGGTACCGATACGCTGACATACACCGCGACCGGCCCCGGCGGCACGTCTGCGCCGGCGACGGTCACTGTTACGGTCACGCCGCTGGCGGTACCCACTGCCAAGGCGCAGAGCGTTACGCTGCTGGCCGGCAATACGATCGGCATCGATTCCACGACGGGCGCCACCGGCGGACCGTTCACGGCGACCACCATCGTCAGGGCGCCCACCTCAGGCAAAGCGGTCGTCGCGGGCAATACGATCAATTACAGCGCCGATGCCACCGCATCCGGGCAAGTCACATTCGCTTACACCTTGACCAATGCATTCGGCGTTTCGCAGCCGGCCACGGTGACGGTGACGATCGATCCACGACCGGTCATCGCCTCGCAAAGCATCTCCTCCGTCGCAGGGCGGCCGGTCAAGGTCAATCTGACGCAAGGTGCCACTGGCGGACCGTTCACGGCCGCTGCGCTGGTATCCCTGACGCCGAGCACGGCGGGCAAAGCGAGCATCGTGCCGATCGCGGGCGGCTATCAGCTCGATTTCACCTCGTCGCCGACCTTCAGCGGCGCGGCCGTGGTTACCTACACCTTGGGCAACGCCTATGCGACCTCGGCGCCGGGCACGGTGACGATCACGGTGGTCGCGCGGCCCGATCCATCGAAGGATCCGGAAGTGCTTGGCGTGCTCGGTGCGCAGGCCGATGCCGCGCGCGAATTCGCGCAGGGCCAGATCGAGAACTTCCAGCAACGCCTGGAAAGCCTGCATGGCGGCGGTGGCGGCAACGGCGATATCCAGAACAATATGACGTTCATGTCGGGCGACAGCACAGATGCCGGCGTTTCGTCACAATGGCCCTACAACCACGCACAGGCCGTGGGGGGCGATCTCGACCGGCGTTACATCGTGGCTCCGCAGACGTCGGCCAACCCGCCCGCGGCTTCTGCCTCGCCGCTGCCGGACGGTTACGTGCTGTGGACGGGCGGTGCGGTGAATTTTGGTTCGCGGGACACCACCGCGTCAGCCAACGGATTCGATTTCACGACGACAGGCATCAGCGTCGGTCTCGATCGGCGTTTCTCGCAGTCGTTCGCAACCGGCATCGGTGTCGGCTACGGACACGACGATACCGACATCGGCCACAACGGCAGCGCGGACACCGCCGACAGCTACAACATCGCCTGGTACGCCAGCTTCAGCCCCAGCCAGTCGACCTTTGTCGACGGCTTGCTCGGCTATCAGTGGCTATCCTTCGATGCGCTCCGGTACGTGACAGCCGACGGCAATACCGTGAGCGGAAGCCGCGGCGGCCACCAGGCCTTCGCCTCGATTTCCGGGGGCTATGAATACCGCACCGATACCTTGCTGATTTCGCCGTACGGGCGCCTCGACGTCGCTTCGGCGCGACTGGACAGATACACCGAGCAAGGCGATGCGATCTACGCGCTGACCTACGGCAGCCAGATGGTGAAGACCACTACGGCCAGCATCGGCCTGCGCATGAATTATCTGATCAAGGAGGATTACAGCATGGTGATGCCGCAACTTCGACTGGAATACGGGCACGACTTCCAAGGCTCCAGCCAGGCGACGATGTCTTATGCGGATCTGCTCGCTGGCCCCATCTACCGGGCCCAGGTCGATCCGCTCACGCAGAATCACTTCCTGGCGGGTCTCGGCGTGAACTGGGAACTGGTTCGTCACCTGTCGTTGCGCCTGGAATACGAGAGAGAGATCAACGCAGGCGACCAGGACGATCAATCGATCCTGATCAACGTGCAGAAGAAGTTCTAGGGCGTTTTCCAAAGGTGTCGGGGACGGATCGTTTCCGTGCCAGGGCGGAGGCGCGGACCGGGCGGTTCGCGGCGGCCCGTCCGTTTGGCGGGCCGCCGCGCCGCTTGCATGTTTCCCGATGCTTTTTGCGGTTATTTCCTCGCCGCGATGATCTGGTCGAGGTAGTCCGGCGTCCCCTGGATGCGTTCGAGGTGCGGGTATTGCAGGCCGCCGTGGTAGTCGACGGGGACGGTGCGGTAGCTGCCTTGCTGCTTGAGCAGCAGTTCGATGGGCGCGTTGCCGCCCTTGGCGGCTACCACCGCATCCTTCAATGCGTCCGCCGAGTACTCGTGGCCGTCGACCGCCACCACGGTGGTGCCGGTGCCGATGCCGGCCTTGAACGCCGGACTGTTCCAGCGCACGTCGCTGACCTGGCCGTCCTTGCCGATCATGAGCCCGATGCCCAGGGCCGCGCCGATGTCGGCGTGAAAGCGCGCGGAGATCAGCTTGGCGTAGTCGTTGGGCTTGTCGTTGTAGACGAGCTTCCAGCCCGACGCCTGCAGGCCGCTTTGCAGCGGCGGGTTCAGGGCGTCGATATAGCCCTTCAGGAACGAGGCCCAGTCGTACGGCGTGACCTTGTTCAGCGTGGCCACGACATCGTCGAAGCTGTAGGTCTTGGTGACGAAGCTGCCGTCGTCGACGCCGAAGAAGTCCTTGGCGAAGGTGTCGAGCGAGGCCTTGCCGTGGGTGAGCGCGCGGATCTTCGCGTCCACCGCCAGCCAGGTCATCTGGCCGGCGCTGTAGTACTCCTCGCTCATCTGCCAGTTGCGGTAGGGCAGCGAGGCGCGTTCGGCGATGGTCGGGTCGTTGGTGGTGTCCTCGATCGAGCGCCAGGCGAAGCCCGGGCGGTTGCGGTCGTAGTTGGCGGCGACCATCGCCATGGCCTGGCGGAACTGGTCCGGCGTCCACAGCCCGGCGCGCGCGGCCAGTACGTAGCCCCAGTACTGGGTCTGGCCCTCGTACACCCACAGCAGCGAGTCGCCCATCGGCACGTTGAGGTTGGGCGTCCACAGGTCCGCCGGGCGCCGGAACTTGCCGTTCCAGGAGTGCGTGTACTCGTGCGCCAGCAGGTTGCCCGCCGTCGGCCAGTTTTCCTTGTAGTGGGTGAAGTAGTTGGCGCGCGCGCCGTCCTCGCTCGACTGGTGGTGTTCCAGGCCCTTGCCGCTCAGCTGGTCGGATATCGAGAACAGGAAGTCGTAGTGGTCATAGTGGTGCGACTGGAACAGCAGGTGTGCCTGGGTGATGACGCTCTGCAGGCCTTTCAGTTGCTCCGGCGTTACCGCGAGGTCGCTGGCGGCATCCGCCACCACGTCCATGTGCACGGGAGCGCCGCCGGCCTTGTTGCCCGGGTTGAGGTCGAGGCGCTTGAAGTTCGCGCCCGCGTACATCGGGGAGTCGACCAGGGTGTTGTAGGTCGTCGGCTTGAAGGTGGCGGTGTTGCCCGATTGCGAAGCCACTTCCAGCGCGGTGCCGAACTTCCATCCGGCCGGCAGGGTCACGCTGGGCACGACCTTGATGTCGCGCGTGTAGTAGCCCGCCGGGTACAGCGAATCCTCGTTCCAGCTGAGGTCCAGCATGTCGGGCGTCATCTCGATCGGGCCCTGGCCGCGGCTCCCGGCCGACAGGTACTGGAACTGCACGTCGATGCTGGAGACGCCCTCGGGCACGTCGAGCTTGAAGGCGTACACGTCGTACTTGTAGCGCGTCCACGCGAGCGGCTTGCCGTTGGCCGTGATCGTGAGTCCGGCCAGCTTGTCGATCGGCCCGCTGGGCTCGTGGTCGCCGGGAATCCACTGCGGATAGAACAGCGTGAGTTCACCTGCCTGCACCGGAATCGTCTCGTGGACGCGGAAGATGCCCTGGGTCGTATCGCTGGCGTCGACGTTCAAATGGATGGTGCCGGGATATGGCGTGTCCTGCGGCGGCGGGATGTGCGCATCCGCCGTGCTGCCGGCTGCTGCCAGCGCGACGCCGGCGAAGGTGGTGGCGGACAGCGCCAGCGTCAGGGCCACGAACAGCCGCGACGGGCGGACGGTCAACGCATGCGGTTTCGACATTTCACAGACTCCCACGGGACAAGGATGGATGGTTCGCGCGCTGGTCGCGCGGCGGCCACTTCCTTGCGGCAAGGGTCGGGCCGAGGTCACCGTCATCAGCCGTGGCCCGCTCGAAATCGGGCCACTCTAGACCTCTGCGGCAATCGGCGAGCAGTGTCATAAGTTGGTCAAACGGGCGGAAAAAATTGCGCCTTCCCGGTCGCCGGGCCGGCGTGGCGACCCGTTGGCAAGTGTCCCCGGCTGGATCCCGGATCGTCCCGGAGCCGGGCCGGAAGAAGTCGGATACAGTGCCCGGCGCGAACCCGCGCTCGGGGAGGCTGCTGGCATGGACGACTCTTCGGTTGCGTGCTCGGGTGTGTCGGCCGGGCATCAGACCGGGCGGGTTGAAATAGTCATTGAAGGGGACGTGGTGAGCCCGTCCCGCTTTCCTGTCTGGCCTCGTGTTTGACGGACACCTTTGAGCCCATGGCAGCGTCCATCAATACGGATGCTGGCGGTAAAACTGCTCGAGTTGCCGGTAGACCTCCGGCAGATGCTGGTGCAGTGCCGCTGGCGCCTCGAAGAACTGCTCGCTGACCACCGCGAAGAACTCGGCCTCGTTTTCCAGGCCATACGGGTCGATCGGCAGGGGAAGGCCGTGGCGATGATCGTCGCGCAGGCGGTCCCATGCGTCGGAGAAGACCTGCGTCCATGTGCGGCGGTTCATGCGCCGGTGCAGGGGCGGGCAGCCGTTGGCTTCCCCGTTGAGCATGTCGAGCTTGTGGGCCATTTCGTGGATGACCACGTTGTGGCCCGGCTTCCTTCCGGCATCCAGCACGTCCGCCCACGACAGGATCGCCGGCCCGCGCTCCCAGGCCTCGCCCGCCCGCGCGGTGCGGGTCTGGTGGACCACGCCCGCCGCATCGGTCTGCGTGCGATGCGGTATGAACGCATCCGGATAGACGATGACGCTGTGCCAGCCGTCGTACCAGTCGAGGCCCAGTTTCAGGATGGGCAGGCACGCGTGGGCCGCGAGCAGCACGCGGTCGGCGTCGTCGAGCTCCAGCCCCTGGACCGGTTCCAGCGACTTGTGGTCCAGGAACAACGTGGCCAGCACGCGCAGCGCGGCCTGGTCGGAAGCGCCCAGCCGGCGCGCCGGGGCGCACCGGCGAAGCGCGGCTTGCCACAGCGGTTCGGCGATGGGGTGCCGGGCGACGAGGCGGCGCACGCGCCAGTTTCTGATCTTGTCGAACATGGCCCCCTGCGGGAGGAACTCCTGGAGTCCCAAGCATTTTGGGCGATGCAGGCTTTCTCAAGGGCAGCAGGCCTGGCCGCAACGGTATGCAAGCGCCGGGCGTCTTCATCTGCTGGGAGGCGAACCCGGCTCCTGCTCAACACCCTGCTACGGCGGTGGCATGACGTGTTGGTGCCGGCTGTCGAACACGACGGATGTTTCCACGCGCAGCACGACGTCGTGGCGATTGAAGTGCTCCGAGATGATCGCCTTCAAATGCTGCATGTCGCGCACGACGACGTCGACGATCAAATCGGAGCGGCCCGACACCAGGAACACGTGGCGCACTTCCGGAAGGGTGGCGGTTGAGCCGACGAAGTCGTCGACCACCTCGACCTCCAGCTTGCCGAGCTGCACGAACAGCACGGCCTCCAGCGCGAACCCGATCGCCTCGAGATTGACTTCGGCGTGTGCGCCCAGCAGAACCCCGCGCGCCCTGAGGGATTTGACCCGCTCATGGCAGCTCGATGGCGCAAGGCCTACCGCCGCCGCGATCTGCTTGTTGGAGAGCCATGCGTCCTTCGTCAAAAGACGCAGGATGGCGGAGTCTGTTCGGTCGAGGTCGGTTCCGGTGGCCATGATTCCGAAATCAATTCGATTGACGGTCTTTCAATCCTAATGACATTCTAAACACATGACAAATAAACGAATTTCATGCGTCGCCTTGGTCGCCATGTCATTGCCATGGGTTGCCAACGCCACACCGCCCATCGTTTGCGACACCGCATCCAGCCCCCTCCCGGCCGCCGCTGCGACAAGCGGCGTCGTTGCGCAGCGACTGGTCGCGGAAGAGCGGGCGAGCTGGAACCTGGCCATCCAGCGAAACGCCGGTGCCTACCGGGCCTTTCATGCCCCGGACTTCATCACGGTCACCGGTGGCGGCGTGGTGGGCAAGGCAGCCAGCGAAGCGTCGACCATGGATGCACGGGTGCGTTTCGATCGATGCGCGCTTTCAGGATTCGACGTCCGCCTGGTTGCGCCGAATGCCGCGCTCGTCACCTACCGCGTGCAGGCCGCGGGACTCGACCACGGAAAGGCGTTCCGGCTGGACGGTTACGCATCGTCCTTGTGGATGAAGCGGAACGGGTCCTGGTTGAATGTGTTCTACCAGGCGACGCCCGCATCGAGGCAGTGATCGGGAACAAGGTGTCAGGGTGGGCTGGTCAGGGTTTGAAGGAGCACATCGTGCAAACAAGCGCCGTTCCGTTCGATCTGGTGCTGTCCTATCCGCAGTGGCAGGGCTCGGGGCGGCCGCAGCACTTGCGTCGTGGCGCGAAGGCCGCGGCCGAGGTCTGCCGCGACTACGGGCCGCTCGTGCGTGTCCCGGATTCTGGTGAGGGCGAAGCCAGCGGCGGCGTCCAGCGCTGGACGGCGATCGCCGAGCAGTTCCGTTCGGCCCAGGCGATCCTCGATGCGAGACAGCCCAGGCGCATCCTGACCGCGGGCGGGGACTGCGCCTGCGATATTGCCGTCATCGATTACCTGCATCGACGTTACCCGGACCTGACCGTGATCTGGGTGGACGCGCATCTCGATGCGAACACGGTCGACACGACGCCCAGCGGCAATTTCCACGGCATGCCGGTGGCCGCGATCCTGGGTTCCGCTCCGGTGGATCTGCAGGCGTTGCTTTCGACGCCACTGCCGCCGGCACAATTCCGCTATGTCTCGGCGCACATCGGCGACGCGGGCGACTGGGCCTTCCAGCGGGCCCATGACCTGGCGTGGCTGGAGCCCGCACGGCTCATTGCAGGGCAGGCCGTTTCCGGGCCCATCCACATTCATTTCGACCTGGACGCGCTCGATCCTGCCGAATTTCCACATGTCGCCTACCCTGATGGCAGGTTGCCCATCGACGCTGGACTTGCCTTGGTGCGCAGCGCAGCAACTGCGGGCCTGGTTGGCCTGACGATCACCGAGTTCGCGCCTGCGGACGAGCGCGCTGCGCAGGAGGGTAGCCGCTTCCTCGAACGGCTATGCAGCGCCGCCGCGACAAGGCAGGAACAAGCGCATTCGCAGCCGTTCGCATGAGAGAAGGTGTCAGGGCAATTTCTGGCAACAGCTGGGAGTTGGGGACGAGGCGGTCGCCGGGTTTGAGGAAAAGGGTGTCAGGCGCGCTCACGCTCCGAAAAAGAGGGCGGTGCGTGCCTGGCGGTGAAATGGCGACACCGTTTATCCCGGACGCCCTTTGCTTCGTGGAAATCAGGAAGGTTTGCAACCGGCGCCGCAGGTACGTGGTTGCTGCCCGCACACCCGACCTGCGGCTGCCCGGCTGCAAGCCTTCCTGATCTCACGCGACTGTCTATGACTGCCGCTACGCACCGTGGTTCCCGAATGGAAAACACCGGGAAGCTCACCTCAGTGCGAATCCACGCTCGAGGAAGCCGCCGGCGTGGACGACTCGGCGGCCGCGCGCTCGGGCGTATCAGCCGGGCACCACGTCTTGAGGCGCTTGCCTGCGCGGAACAGGTCGATGCATTCGCGCATCTCGGCCTTGAAGGCCAGGTCGGGTGTGTTTATCGGGCAGCCATACGACAGTGGCTTGGTGTTGTTGTATTCGGCGATGCAGGTCGACAGTGGCGGCGACTTGATCGGATGCGGGTCGCTGGCCAGCGGTGGCGGCGGCAGGTTGAGGCGCTCGTCGCCATCCTTGGGCGAAGGCGGTATGGGGGGCACGCCGCAGAGCAGGTTGGAAGCGGTGCTTCTCTTTTTGGGGTCGCAAATGCTTTTGGCGATCGCCTGGATCGCATCGCCTATATGGCGACCCACCGCACCACCGGCTGTCTCGTTCGGTGGCGGGAAATACTTGTCGAAACGCGTGGGCTTGTAGTGCATGTGGTTGCTGTCGTGCTGCATGATCCGGCGATCATCCGCGGGCTCGGCCGGTTTGGCCTTGGCGTTTGGGGTTGCCGAGTAGTTCGTCGCAGCGGGTGGTAGCCGTATCGAGCCATCCTTGGCGAACAAACTGCTGGCCGCCGGCGCAGGTGCTGCTTCGTGATCCTGCACGACCATCGCGTCACGACGTGGCTTTTCGTGCGGCACGGGGCGGCTGCGTGGGGTCGCCGCCTGCCGTGGTGGCGCCAGCCTGGGCAGCATGGGCAGCATGGGCGGCGCGGGCGGCGGCGTGGCGCGTGGCGCGCCGGAATCCAGCAGACGCACGACCAGCACCTGATCGCTATCGACAGGCAATTCCGCCGGATGGTGCGGCCTGGGCAGCATTGCGTAGCACAGCATCAGCACGAACAGTGCGTGCAGTGCCAATACCAGGACCAGCACGAGCACCCGCGCCTGGCGCGTCAGCGCCGGCTGTCGCCAGTGCCCGTGATCCAAGGTCGCGCGCGTCTCGTCGTCGAGCCATGCCAGGCCGCGCGCACGATCCCCCTCCCGCTGATGTCGGCGTTGCCCGGAACGTTCGATGACGCGGCCTCATTCAAGCCAGTTACCCGCGCAAACTTACGCATACCGTCAGCGCGTGTTGCGGCCAGCCCCGGTAGACAGGTTCTTTCACCAAGGGTTCCCGTACCGACACGGTCCGGCGTGGTGGACCGGCGGCACAAGGCCGGGTCCAGCCGCCGGTGTCTTTCTCTGCCGCCGCCCCTCCGCTTGCCAACCGCCATGCTAGCCTCCGGCATCCACTTCGCCGGCGACGCGCCATGCTGATCGTCCACCACCTCAACAACTCCCGCTCCCAGCGCGTGCTCTGGCTGCTGGAGGAACTGGACGTCTCCTACGAGATCCGCAAGTACCAGCGCGATCCGGAGACGATGCTGGCGCCGCCTGAATTGCGGGCGATCCATCCGCTGGGCAAGTCGCCGGTGATCGAGGATGACGGGCAGGTGATCGCGGAGTCGGGGGCGATCATCGAATACCTGATCGACCGCTACGACACGGGGCGGCTGGCGCCGCTGCCCGGCATGCCGGAAAGGTTGCGTTTCAACTACTGGCTGCATTACGCCGAAGGCTCGGCGATGCCGCCGCTGTTGCTCAGGCTGGTGGCTGCGCGCATCGCCACGGCGCCGATGCCGTTCTTCGCCAGGCCGGTTGCGCGAAAGATCGCCGACCGGTTGCAGTCGAGCTTCGTCGATCCGCAACTGGCCTTGCACCTGGAGTACGTCGACAACGAACTGGCGCAGACGGGCTGGTTCGTGGGCGGCAGCTTCAGCGCGGCCGACATCCAGATGAGCTTTCCGATGGAAGCGGCCATGGCGCGCAGCGGGTTGGGCGACAGGCTCCCGCATGTCGCCGCGTTCGTGGAGCGCATACGGCAGCGGCCTGCGTATCGTCGCGCGCTGGAGCGTGGCGGCCCCTACGCGCTGGGCTGATCCAGCCCATTCAACCCTGCTGCGGGTGACCGGTCACTGGCCAGGTTTGCGCATTGGTAAGCAGGGCGGTGCGCTTGGCAGAACCTTTCCGCGCCCATTCCGCCTGTTAGAAGAGGAGTGCCGGCGATGCAGTTCTCCAAGAATGATCATGTTCGCGTGAAGGACATACCGGGGCCCGCCCAATGGTACGGCTGGGTGGTCGAGGAACTGGACGACAGCTACCGCATCAGGGTGGGCGGTACGGATCATGTCGTGGAAGTGAAGAGCGAGCGGGTCTTCCCGCCGTATCCCCTGATCGACGAAGCGATCGAAGAGGATTTCAAGAGCCATCGGCTGGTGATACTTGGCGATCCACACCACGGCGCCTATAGCGCGCGGGCATTGGTCAGGGCACTTTCGAGCACTGGCAAGCATGCCAATGTCATCTTCATGGAGGGCGCGTTCTATGACGAACTGAAAGGCGTGGCTGAAGGCAAGAAGGTCTTCTTCGATATGGATCTGCTCAAGGAGCTCAGGTGTTGCAGCGATCTGGTGGTTGGGCTCGAGACGGACGATACCAGCCCCAATCTGGAAACGCATGAGCTTGAAGCCTTCAGCAACAAGCGGCGGTGCCTGGTGGCAAATCGCGCATGGGCGGCCATTGTCGCGAAGAAGATGGCCGGCGCGATCAACGTGGTGTGCTGTGGAACGGCGCATCTGGCGACGTTCCACGAACTGGATGGCATTGCGAAACCGCTGCAGCAGGAACTTCACGGTCTGGGCTTGCGCATACCCAACTACGCCGTGGCGGACAAGCCCCACGGTGCCTACAAGCTGGATACGGGGAAGGGCACCAGTGCATACCTCAGGGCGGTGCATCCCGGCGAGGCGGATTAGCCTGACACATGCTGCGCGGGCGGGGAGCGCTTCGCAGCACGAAGGCCATGACCTCCGAGGTCATGGCCTTCGTGCGATGCCACCGGGAAAATCGCGGCACCTCCACCCAGGGATTCCCCATGCGCCCGATGCTGCTCGTTTCGGCGATGCTCTTGTGTCTCGGTGCCGCGCAGGTCACGGCACGCGCGGCCGCGGCGCCCCCTGCGCGACTCGACCATATCCTGCTCTGGGGCCGCAGCATCGATCAGGTCACCGCGGTCATGGCGGTCAAGCTGGGCTTCCAGGTGCGGCCCGGGCGCGATCCTGGTGGCGTCGCCAACCGCTACATCCGGTTCGCCGACAGCAGCTTCGTCGAGCTGCTGGGCATCACCCGGCCCGATCCCGCATTCGATCCGGGCATGAAGGAAGACCAGCAGGCGCTCAAGGGCGACCCGGGCTCGCGTACCTTCGGTTTCCGCACGTCGTCGCTGGATGCGATCCATCGCTCGCTGCAGGCGCTGCACTATGCGGTCACCCCGTTCTTCTCCGGTCCCGACAGCGCGAAGCCGGGCTGGCGCCTGTTCGCGTTCGACCGGGCACCGCTGTCGAGCAACACCTTCTTCATCGACTACGCGGCCGACTACGCGCCGGACCAGTTCGATCCGGCCAATGCCGGCGATCATCGCGTGACGCGGGAGCATCCCAACGGCGCGCGGGAACTGTCGGCGATATGGCTGGTATCCGGCGATGCCGAAGCCGACCGCAAGCAGCTCGCGAAGATGGGTTTCGGCAATGCGGTGCCGGTCAGGCTGCCTGAAGTCGGTGCGGTCGGTTTCTGCGTGCCGGTGGGGCCGACGGCACTGCTGGCACTGCAGCCGGAAGGCAGCGGCATCGCCGCCGAGACCCTGGCCAGCGGCGGCCCGCGCGTGCTGGGCGTGAGTTTCGGCGTGGCCGATCTTGGGCGTGCGCAACGCTGGGTCGAGCGCGGCTACGAACGCACGCTGGCGACGTATCGCGGCTTGTCGGGCGAATCCTTCCTCGCCCCGACGCGCGACGACCTGGGCCTGTCGATCGAATTCCACGCGATCGTGCCGGGCAGGGCGCCGTGTGCCGGTGCGGACGTCCAGGACGGGGTCTGAAGCGAGGTAGTCCAAAACGGGATCGGGTTCACTCCTGGCCGGGGCGGGCTTGCGGGGAAGTGAACCCGACCCCGTTGGACGGGGCGTTACACTGGGTACCCAGCTTCACGGGTGCCTGGCGATACCCATGCAAGAGTCCGAAGACAGTTACGTCCGCGTCGCCGTCCTGATCATGTTGTGGCTGGCGCTGTTCGCCAGCATCTGCGCCACGCTGATCCACTGGCTCGGTCCGGTCCATCGGACGATGGACCTGATCATTCCCCCCACCGCCAGCATGATGTTCGGCGGCCTGATCGTCGCCCTGATGCGGCGCCCATGGTGGTTGCAGGCCATCGTGCAGGTGGCGCTGGTCGTCGCGGCATTGGCGTTGATCGCACCGGCGTGGTTCTACACCCTGCATGCGGTGTCGACGCCCGGCATGCGGCTGATCGACGTGCTGCCGCCGGTGCCGTCGCTGTTCGTGATGCTGCTGGTGATGGTGATGATCTTCATCCCCGGTCGCCGGGCCTTCGTGCTGGCGCTGCTTTGCTGGCTGCTGATCGCGCTGCCGGTGCTGGTCTACCTGGCGCTTCATCCGCGCGAGATGTGGATGCCGCGCGGCATCGACCTGCTGATGGCGTACGGACCGGTCAGCATCATGGTGGTGGTGCTGTTGCCGGTGCAGCGCGGGCTGGCCGGCACGATCCGGCGGATGGCGTCCGAGCGCGCAAGGATGGAGGTCATGCTGCATCGCGACCCGCTCACCGGCATCCACAACCGCCGCCTGGGCGAACGCGTGCTCAGGGACTTGTTCAACGGCGCGCATGCCGCCGGCTTGATCATGCTGGACATGGACGGCTTCAAGGCGATCAACGACACCCACGGCCATCCGGTCGGCGACCGGGTGCTGCAGGCGGTCGCCGGACGCTGCAAGGCGCTGCTGCGCGAGGACGAATGCATCTCGCGCTGGGGCGGCGAGGAATTCCTGGTGATCGTGCCGGGCATCGATGCAGCCGGCCTGCACATGGTGGCGGAACGCCTGCAGATGGCGATCGCGCGGCTGCCGGTGGCACCGGTGCTCCGGGTCACCGCCTCGTTCGGTGCCACGATGATCGACGGCGCGGACAACTTCGACACCGTGCTGCAGCGGGTCGACCGCGCGCTGTACGCGGCCAAGGAGCAGGGCGGCAACTGTGTGGTGCTGGTGACGGCCGGCCTGGCTGCAGCAGGTGTGCTTGCGCCAGGCTGACCAGGCGTGGCCGCAAGACAGGGGCGGGCTCCCGTCTCCGGCAAGCGGTCGTTGCAGACCAGGCGGCGATCGCCGTGGCCGTGTCGGCCACGATATCGCCGCCGCACGCATCCGGCATGTCGATTTTCCGCCTCCCCGTTCGTCGGGGACGAGGATCGCCCGCTGGCACCTGATGACCAGTGCGCCAGCGGGGTTCGATCCGGGGCGAGTCAGATCCCATCAACCATGCCTGCGCGATCAGACGGGGAGAACTGCGATGAAGCAAGGTACCGGCCGCTGGAAGATCGGCGTGACACTGAGCATGCTTTTGGCCATGGCGATGGCCGCTGCCCAAGGTTCGCCAGCCCAAAAACCGCCACGCGCCTACCCGGCCATGGCGCCCCTGGCGCAATACCTGATGGCGGACCGCAATGCGGAAATCGCCCTGGCGCGCAGCGCGGCGCCCAAGGCCATTTCCGGGGAGGCCACGATCCTGGTGCTCGGGCCGCATGGCTACGTCACTGCGGTCAAGGGCAGCAACGGCTTCGTGTGCCTGGTGGATCGATCCTGGACGGCGCAGTTCGATTTCCCGGAATTCTGGAATCCCAGGTTGCGCGGGCCCATGTGCCTCAATCCGCAGGCGGCAAAATCGATCCTGCCGATCAGCTTCAAGAGGACCGAGCTGGCGCTTGCCGGAAAATCCAGGAGTCAGATCCTGCAAGGCATGAAGGCCGCACTCGCCGCGAAGCAGTTGCCGCCGCTGGAGCCTGGCGCAATGTGCTACATGATGTCGAAACAGGGTTACCTGAATGATGACGCGGGACACTGGATGCCGCACCTGATGTTCTACGTCCCGCGTGATGCGGACTGGGGCGCCGACCTGCCCGGTTCTCCGGTCATGCTGAACCCGCAGTTCCATGACGGGGCCGTGGCGGTGAAGGTACTCATGATTCCGACCGCCAAGTGGTCGGACGGGACGCCCGCTCCGGCGATGTAGAAACGGGGGCAGGCTCACCCGCAGAACGCCACTGCGGCGCGTGGTGGTGCCGGCAGGCAGGACACTGGCAACGTGTCCTGCCTGGGCTTCGCCTTGCCGCGGATGCCGGAAGGGAAACCAGGGTTGCCGTTTCGATGGATGTCCGAGCATGCTTCGGGCGTTGCACTTGGTGCCCTGCGGGCGTGGCGGAGACGTGTCATGCGGAAATCATTGAAATGCTGCGTTCTGGCGGCTGCGACGCTGGCGTGCGCCGCGCAGGCCCAGGGGGTGTCGAAGGCTGCCGCCATCGAGGCGTTCGGCAAGGGCGTGCAGATCTATGCCTGCAAGGCTTCCGGAGGAACCTATGCATGGGCGTTGAAGGCGCCGGATGCCATCCTGGCCGATGCCAAGGGGCGGACGATCGGCAAGCACTTCGCCGGGCCGAGCTGGCGGGCGAACGATGGCAGCACGGTGGTGGGCGAGTCCGTGAATGTCTCGCCTTCGCCCGATGCCCGCGCCATCCCCTGGCTGGTGCTGCGTGCCAAATCGCATGCCGGCAACGGCGAAATGGCGACGGTGCAATACATCGTGCGCGAACGCACCGAGGGCGGCATGGCGCCGGCCACGGGTTGCGAGGCTGCACAAGCGGGCAGGGAGGTACGCGTGCCGTACAGCGCGGTGTACCTGTTTTTCCGGGGCTGAGCCTTGCAGGCGCAACCGACTCCGGCGCTGCCGACGATCGTCGTGATGGGCGTCTCCGGCAGCGGCAAGAGCCATGTCGGTGCCACCCTGGCGCGTGCCTGTGGCATGGATTTCGTGGAAGGCGATGAGCTGCATCCCGTCGCGAACATCGCCAGGATGAGTGCCGGCATCCCGCTGGACGACGCGGATCGCCAGCCATGGCTCGAAGCGATCGCCGCGGCCATCGCGGCGCACCGGGGGAAGGGCGTGGTGGTGGCCTGCTCCGCGTTGCGTCGTGTCTACCGCGATGTCCTGCGCCAGGCGGATCCTGCATTGCGCCTGCTCTACCTGCGTGTGCCGCGCGATGAACTCGTGCGACGTCTGCGCGAGCGCAGGCATTTCATGCCGGCTAGCCTGCTCGACAGCCAGCTGGCGACACTGGAAGAGCCCACTGCCGACGAGCATGCCATCGTGCTGGAAGCCGGTGCCGACCTGGCTTCCACGGTTGCCATGGCCAGCCAGGCGTTGTCGATATCGGCGAGGTCGGCTTGAGGCTGGCCCTGGCGTGTGTTTCCGCCGGATCGGCTTGCCTGTTCCATGGGGTCACTCCAGGGTCTGCCGGGTGATCATGGTTGTCGTACGGCGATCGCCTAAGATGGCCCGGTCGCCGCTCACGTGAGGCCGTCGCCATGTCCATTGCCACCTTCCGCGCATTCCGCCTGCTCGTCGCGTTCTGCGCGTTGTCGGGATGGACGTCCGCGAACGCCCAGCAGAAAAACCTGCGCGACTACGGCATAGCCATCGGAGTGCTGCAACCCGGCAGCTTGAATGCGATCACCGACGTGCCGGGCGTGGCGGTGGGGCAGAAGACGCTGGTGCAGGGCGACGACGTGCGCACCGGCGTCACGGCGATCCTGCCTTACGCCGGCAACGTCTTCCAGGACAAGGTGCCGGCGGCGGTGTACGTGGGCAACGGCTTCGGCAAGCTGACCGGGACCACGCAGATCGACGAGCTCGGCAACATCGAGACGCCGATCGTGCTGACCAATACCCTGAGCGTGCCGACCGCGGCGGATGCGCTGATCGACTACACGTTTTCCTTCCCCGCGAACGCCAGCGTGCGCTCGGTCAATCCGGTGGTCGGGGAAACCAACGATGGCTACCTGAACGACATTCGCGGCCGCCACGTCAGCAAGCAGGATGTGCTGGACGCCATCGAGTCGGCCACCGGTGGCCCGGTCGTACAAGGCAACGTCGGTGCCGGTACCGGCACGGTGGCGTTCGGCTTCAAGGGCGGCATCGGCACCTCGTCGCGCAAGCTGCCGCCCTCCCTGGGCGGCTACACCGTGGGCGTGCTGGTGCAGACGAATTTCGGCGGCGTGCTGAGCGTGGACGGCGTGCCGGTCGGCAAGGCGCTGCACAAGTATTACCTGAGCGACAAGCTCGGCGACTCGCCCGACGGCTCGTGCATGATCGTGGTGGCCACCGACGCGCCGCTGGAGGCGCGCAACCTGAAGCGGCTCGCCAAGCGCGCGATGCTGGGGCTGGGCCGCACCGGCGGCATCGCGTCGGACGGCAGCGGCGATTACGCGATCGCCTTTTCGACCAATGCCGCCGTGCGCGTGCCGTACGAGTCGGACGACCCGGTGCAGAAGACCGAGGTGCTGCGCAACGACGCGATGTCGCCCCTGTTCATGGCGGCCATCGAGGCGACCGAAGAGGCCATCATCAATTCACTGTTCCATGCGCAGGGCACGACCGGCGTCGACCACCATCACGTGGATGCGCTGCCGGTCGGCAAGGTGCTGCGGATCATGCAGCAACACGGCTACCGGGTTGCGCGCTAGCCGCGCGCGCCACCGTCGCCGGCGGCTTTCTCTGCAATCTCCCGCAGCGCACGTTCGAACACCTCCGGCGGCTGCCCGCCAGAAATCAGGTGCATGCCGTTGACGATGGTGGCGGGCACGGAATGGATGCCGGCCTGCTGGAAGCGCCGTTCCTGCGCGCGCACCTCGTCGGCGTGCTCGCCGCTGTCCAGTACGCGGCGCGCTTCGCCGGCATCGAGGCCGACAACCGCGGCGAGGCGGACGAGCACCTCGCGGTCGGAAACGTTCTCGCCGTCGCTGAAGTAGGCACGCAGCAGCGCCTGCTTCAGTTCCAGCGCGCGTGCGTTGTCCCGCAATCCGGCCCAGTGCAGCAGCCGGTGCGCATCGAAGGTGTTCCAGATGCGGCTGCCTTGCCCCACGTTGTAGGCGAAGCCGAGCACGGCGGCGCGCTCGCGGATCGCGGAGCGGTTGGCGTCCATCCGGGCCTCGTCGATACCGTACTTGCGCATGATGTGTTCGCCGGCGTCCTCGCCTTCAGGTGCCATCTGCGGATTCAGCTCGAACGGCTGCAGGTGGATTTCCGCGCGCACTTCGCCATCGAGCTGCGCCAACGCCTGTTGCAGGCTGGCGAGCCCGACCGCGCACCATGGGCAGGCGACGTCGGAAACGAAATCGATACGGAGCGGGGCGGCGGTGGTCATGGGTAATCCAGTGCGGGTTCGGATGTCCCCCGATGTGGAGGCGGAAGCACGCATCTCAATCGCGCCGCGCGCGGGTCCCGGTCAGTCGGTTTCGAATGATCCGGTCCGCACCTCACCCGCGCGGACGTAACGGCTGACCAGTACGCCGGTGGACGTGGCCTTCGATGCTTCGAGCCGGAATGCCGATGCCTGCGTGTGGTCGTCGAATAGGCGCTTGCCGCGGCCGAGCAGGACCGGGTGGACCAGCAGGTGCAGTTCGTCGACCAGGTCCGTGGCCAGCAGCTGGTGCACCAGTCCGCTGCTGCCCTGGGTGACCAGGTTGGGGCCGGCGCCACGCTTGAGCGCACGCACCGCAGCAGCGATGTCCGGTTCCAGGGCGTGGCTGTGCTGCCACGCCAGCGTGTCGGGATGATGTGTGGCGACGTGCTTGGCGGTGCCGTTGAACATGTCGGCGATGCCCCGGTGTGGCGTGCCCTCCGGCACGTGCGGCCAGTACGAGGCGAAGATGTCATAGGTGCGGCGCCCGAGCAGCAACTCGAACGGGTCCGAGAACACGCCGCCCATCACTTCGCCGGACTCGTCGGCGTAGGGCCAGATCCAGCCGCCGTGGGCAAAGCCGCCGCTGGTGTCCTCCTCCGGGGCGCCGGGTGCCTGCACGACGCCGTCGAGGCTGATGAACGCGGGAACGATGAGCTTTCTCATGTTGGGCGCCTGTGCGGATCGATGTGACCGCTTGCCTGCCCGACGAATGGGTGGCTGCGGAATCGACAACGGGGAGCCCCTATCGGGGACCTGTCGAACTCCACGCTTCATTCCTTGAGGCTGGCTGGCCTGGCGATCACACCCGGCGCCGTGCCCTGCCGCGTGATCCCTTTGCCTTTTCCGGTAGGGACGAAGTGCCAAGGGTCATGCGTTGACTTCCTGCACAAACACGCATACAGTATATTAGAAATGCGGGTGCCGAAGGGCGCCGGGCAGACGAGGGGGATCCATGCGTCCTGTAGTGGCAGCACGACAAGCAACGTGGGTCAGGCCGGAAGAGGGCGAGGCGCGGCGACATGGCTGAGATTGTGCTCGCGATCGGTACCTCGCACGGGCCGATGCTGTCGACGCCACCCGGCGACTGGGACCTGCGCGTGCAGGCGGATCGTGCGAACCCCGCGCATCCGTTCCGGGGGCGCGTCCATACCTTCGATGAGCTTGTCGCGTTGCGCGCGGCGGAAAACCTCGCCGCCAAGAATTCCCTGAATGAGCGCAGCGCGCGTGCCGAAAGATGCGCAGCCGCGCTGGACGAACTTGCGCGCAGCCTGGAAGCAGCGAAGCCCGATGTCGTCGTGATCGTCGGCAACGATCAGCGTGAAGTGTTCGGGCCGGCGATCACGCCGGCGCTCTGGGTGTTCGGCGGAGAAGCCGTGTTCGACGAGCCGGTCAGTCCAGAGCGGCTTGCGAAGATGCCGCCGGGCATCTCCATTTCCTCGGCAGCGATCAAGCCGGCCAGGCATGCGGTTTATCCGGTGCATGCGCCGCTGGCGCGGCACCTGATCGCGGCGTTTACCGGGTGCGGCCATGACGTGACTTGCTCCACCGAGGTCCCCCAGCGTGGCGACGATGGCCCGACCGGCATGCCGCACGCCTTCGGTTTCGTCTATCAGCGCCTGATGGGCGGCAAGGTGCCACCGCATGTGCCGATCATGCTCAACACGTTCTATCCGCCGAACCAGCCGCGCGCCACGCGCTGCGTCGATCTCGGCCTTGCCCTGCGCGATGCGGTCAAGGCATGGCCCGAGGACCTGCGCGTTGCCGTGGTCGCGTCGGGTGGCCTGAGCCATTTCGTCATTGACGAAGAGTTCGACCAGGCATTGATCGAGGCCGCACAGAAGGGCGACCTGGCCTGGCTGCGCGCCATCGACGAAGCGCAGCTCCAGTCGGGTACGTCCGAGGTGAAGAACTGGCTGCCGGTGATCGCCGCGGCGAGCGCCGGGGAGATGGCGATGCGCGTCGTCGACTACGTTCCGTGCTACCGCTCCGAAGCGGGCACCGGCAACGCCATGGGTTTCGTCGTCTGGCAGGCGAAGCAGACGCATTAGCACCGGGCATCGGGAGGAAAAGTAGACGCATGCTGTCCAAGGCCGATAACGATAGATTGACCCGCGTGGGCCCCGGCACGCCGATGGGCGAGCTGTTCCGGCGCTTCTGGATGCCCGCGCTGCTCTCGGAGGAAATCGCCGAGTGCGATGGAGCCCCCAGGCGCTTGCGCCTGCTTGGCGAAGATCTGGTCGCGTTCCGCGATACAAAGGGCCGCGTCGGCATCGTCGACGCGTATTGCGCGCACCGGCGTGCCGGCCTGTTCTTCGGCCGCAATGAGGATTGCGGCTTGCGTTGCGTCTATCACGGCTGGAAATTCGACGTCGACGGCGTGTGCGTCGACATGCCGGCCGAGCCCCAGGGCATGCCGGCGGCGGGCAAGGTCAGGATCAAGGCCTACAGGACGGTCGAGCGCAACGGCGTCATCTGGGTCTACATGGGGGCACCCGAGCATGAGCCGGCCTTGCCGGATTTCGAATGGTCGCGCCTGCCCGAGCGCCATTACACGGCGACCAAGCGGCTGCAGCAGTGCAACTGGGCGCAGGCGGTCGAGGGCGGCATCGACTCGAGCCATATCTCGTTCCTGCACAGCCGCACCGAAGAAGCGGCGGCGCCCAGCAACAAATACCACGCCTCAGACCGGCATCCGGTATTCGAAGTGCAGGAGACTGACTACGGCCTGCAGATCGCCGCGCGCCGCCATGCCGATCCGGGGTCGTACTACTGGCGCGTCACGCAGTTCCTGCTGCCGTTCTATTCGATGATTCCTCCGGTGGGCGACTTCCCGGAGTCGAGCAGGGAACCGTACGACGGCCACGCGTGGGTGCCGATCGACGACGAGAACACATGGACCTGGTCGTTCAGCGCGAGCCCGGCGCGCCCGTACAGCGACGAGGAACTCGCATTCCGCGGCGGCCGGGATGGCTTCTGGGGGCCGGTCGATCACGAGTACAAGCCGCTGCTCAATCGCGAGAACGACTACAGGATCGACCGGGATCGCCAGCGCGCCGCGAATTTCACCGGCATCCAGGGCATCCCGAACCAGGACGCCGCGGTGCAGGAAAGCATGGGGACTATCGTCGACCGCACGCGCGAGCGCCTCGGTGCGTCCGATCGCGGTGTCGTGCAGTTCCGCAAGCTGATGCTGCGGCTCGCGCGCGAACTCGAGGAAGGCCGCGTGCCGACATGCGTCAGTGACGGCAGCCTTTACAACGTGCGTTCCGCTTCGCTGCTGTTGCCCGTCGACGTGCCGGTGGGCACAGGGGCAGAGGCGTTGCTCACGGGGACCGCTTCCTAGCGCACCTCGCATTCCATTCCGAATCTTCTTTCTGGAGCCTTGCATGATCATCGATTGTCACGCCCATGTCAGCGCACCGACCGAGCTGTGGGCCTACAAAGCCTCCTTGATTGCCAGCCGCGGCTCGCATGGACGTGGCGGCGTCAAGGTGACGGACGACGAAATCCGCGCCGCGGCCAACAAGGCCGAGACCTGGCCGAAGGGGCATCTCGACTATATCCGCGGCCATCACACCGACATGCAACTGGTCTCGCCGCGTCCGTTCCAGCTCATGCAGTCGGAGAAGCCGGCCAGGATCGTGCACTGGTTCACCGAGGAATGTAACAACATCATTTACCGGCAGACGCAGTTGTTCCCCGGCACGTTCGCCGGCGTGGCCGGGTTGCCGCAGACCGCGGGCGATCCCATCGAGAAGGTGCTGCCCGAGCTCGAGCGTTGCATCAACGAGCTAGGCTTCGCGGGCTGCCTGCTCAATCCCGATCCGTTCGAGAACAGTGGCGCCGAAGCGCCGCCGCTGGGCGATCGCTACTGGTATCCGCTCTACGAGAAATTGTGCGAACTGGGTGTCCCGGCGCACATCCACGGCACCGGCTCGCGTTCCGAACGCGTACCGTACTCGCTGCACTTCATCAATGAAGAGACAGTCGCCGTTTACGGGCTGCTCAACTCGGACGTGTTCAAGGACTTCCCCGATCTCAAGGTCGTCATCAGCCATGGCGGCGGCGCGGTGCCGTACCAGCTTGGCCGCTTCGAGGCGCCATCGCTGCGGCGGCCGGCCGGGCAGCGCTTTTCGGAAAGAATGTCGAAGCTTTACTTCGACACGGTGCTCTACACCGAGGAAGCACTCCGCCTGTTGATCAAGACCGTCGGCGTCGACCACTGCCTGTTCGGTACCGAGTGCCCCGGCGTCGGTTCCGCCGTCGATCCGAAGAGCGGCCGCTCCATGGACGACGTGAAGTCGCTGATCGACAGGTTCGACTGGCTGTCGGCGGAAGACCGGCAGAAGATCTACGAAGACAATGCCCGCAAGGTCTTTCGCCTGGCGCCGGCCGGGAAAATGGGCTGAGCCACCGGCTGGAGATCAGCGGGTATGCCGTCATGACTCAGAACCTGCAAGCAGTGGTCACTTCCCGGCACGGCGAGACGGAGAGCATCGCCGTGTTCGAGCTTCGCGCCTGCGACGGCGGCGAACTGCCGGCGTTCACCGCGGGGGCGCATGTCGACCTGCATCTGCCGAACGGGCTGGTCCGCAGCTATTCGCTGACCAACGACCAGGGCGAGCGCAACCGCTATGTGATCGGCGTGAGCCGCGATATGGCGAGCCGCGGCGGCTCGCAGTACGTGCACGAGCACGTGCGGGTCGGAACGGTGCTGACGATCGGCGGTCCGCGCAACAATTTCCAGCTGGACGAGGGCGCGGCGTGTTCGATCTTCATCGCGGGCGGCATCGGCATCACGCCGATCCTGTCGATGACGCGGCGCATGGAGAAGCTGGGCCTGCCGTGGACCTTGCACTACTGCGCGCGGTCGCGTTCCCATGCGGCTTATCTCGACTATTTGAGCGCCCCGGACGCGTTCAAGCATGGCAGGGTCGTCCTGCACTTCGACCAGGAATCGGGCCGCATGCTCGACATCGACGCGATCGTCGCCGGCGCCGGGCCGGGCACACATCTTTATTGCTGCGGCCCCACGCCCATGCTCGGGGGATTCGAGCAGGCGATGGCGCGACGCCCCGACTGCATCAGCCACGTCGAATACTTCGCGAATACGAAAGAGGCTGCCGTCGAGGGCGGTTTTGAGGTGGTGCTGGCCCGGGCCGGATGCAGCGTCGCGGTTGCGCCGGGCAAGTCGATTCTCGACGCGCTGCTCGAGGCCGGCATCGAGGCACCGTATTCCTGCCACGAGGGCGTGTGCGGTACCTGCGAGACGCGCGTGCTCGAAGGCGAGCCCGACCATCGCGATCTCGTGCTCAGCCGTGCCGAGCACGAGTCGGGCAAGGTCATGATGATTTGCGTATCGGGATGCAAGGGTAAAAAGCTGGTACTGGACATGTGATCGTTTGCCGCATGTCGCGGTCCAACGGGTTCATCGCCAGGCGAGCGGGAGTCGTCCCGGGGCACGGAGGTTTCATGTTCAGGATGAACCTGCGTACTTTCCTGAAATGTCTGCGGCAGGGCCACAACGGGTTCGGAGATTGAACATGCAGCAAGGTTTCACTCACACGATCGACGGCAAGGGCGAGGGCAGCGCCGCTTCGTTCGAGGTCATCAATCCGGCCACGGGGGTGGCGTTCGCGCTGTGCCCCGACGCGACGCACGAGCAGCTCGACCGGGCCGTGGCCGCGGCCCGGCGCGCTTTCGTCGCATGGCGCAAGCTACCCCTGCAGCAGCGTTGCGATGCGCTGCGTGCGTTCGGCGCCGCGGTGCGGACGCGAGTCGACGAGATCGCCGTCCTGCTCACGCGCGAGCAGGGCAAGCCGTTGCAGCGGGCGAAGGAGGAAGTCCTGCGGGCGCTGGTCAATCTCGACGGCATCCTGGCGACCCGGCTGGAGACCGAGGTCGTGCGCGACGATGCGCGCGGCCGCGCCGAGCTGCAGCACCATCCGCTCGGCGTGATCGGCGCCATCACGCCGTGGAACGTGCCGGTCCTGCTGGCGATGCCGAAGATCGCGCAGGCGCTTGTCACGGGCAACGCCATTGTGCTGAAGCCCTCTCCGTACACGCCGCTGACGACCTTGCTGCTCGGTGAAATCGCGCGTGAGCACTTCCCGCCGGGCGTGGTCAACATCCTTGCCGGCGGCAATGCCTTCGGCGGCTGGATGACCGAGCACCCCGGCATCGACAAGATCTCCTTCACCGGATCGGTGGCCACCGGCAAGCGCGTGATGGCCAGCGCGGCGGCGACCCTCAAGCGGGTCACGCTGGAGCTTGGCGGCAATGACGCGGCGATCGTGCTCGACGATGTCGACGTCAAGGCGATCGCGCCGAAGCTGTTCTGGGCGAGCTTCGGCAACAGCGGGCAGATATGCCAGGCGATCAAGCGCCTTTACGTGCACGACGCCGTCTATGACGAACTGTGCGCGGCGCTGGTCGCGATCGCGGGCACGGTCAAGGTGGGCGAAGGCTTCGAGGATGGCGTGCTGATCGGCCCGGTGCAGAACCGCATGCAGTACGAGCGCGTGCTGGAACTGCTCGCCGATACGAAGCGGCAACCCGGCGTGCGCATTCTCTGCGGCGGCGATGCGTTGCCGCGCCCAGGCTATTTCATTGCGCCGACCATCGTCGCGGATATCGCCGAAGGGACACGCCTGGTCGACGAGGAACCGTTCGGGCCGGTGTTGCCGGTGATCCGCTTCCACGACGTCGATGATGCGATACGCCGCGCCAATGACTCGCGCTTCGGGCTTGCCGGTTCGGTCTGGAGCGCCGACGAGGCACGCGCGAAGGCGGCGGCCGAACAGCTGGAGGTCGGCACGGCCTGGGTCAATCATCACCTGGGAGTGGAGCCCGATCTGCCGTTCGGCGGTTTCAAGGAATCGGGTATCGGCCGCGAATACGGCGCCGACGGTCTCAGGCACTACAGTGAAATCCGGGTGGTCAGCCGGCCGATCATTCCAGCGCGCCCCGCCGTGGGGCAGGGAGCCAAGGCATGAACGAAAACCATCGGCAACACCCCGGGCAAGGCGCCAGGAGCCTGTCGGAGCGCGCGGACGAACTCGAGCATCGCATGATCGACGAACTCGAGCAGCGCATCGTGAAGTCGGTTCTGTTCGTGTCCGGCGACAAGGATCCGCGCACGATGAACCAGCCGCCGCCGCCGGGCAGCAAGCCGGACAGGCGGAAATTCCTGATGGGCGACGATCCGCGCCTGCCGAAGATGCCGGAAACGCCGACCCTGCTCGATTTCTTCCGCAACCGTTTCGGCTCGCCCAACCACGTGCTGCAGAGCGCGACGCATGCGCTCAAGGGTGGCCACGACGAGAAGACCGTGCTCGCCTGCCTGTTGCACGACATCGCGGTCGCCGGCTTCATCCGCGCCGATCATGGCTATTGGGGCGCGCAACTCATCGCGCCTTATGTGGACGAGGAGGTGAGCTGGGCGATCCGCTACCACCAGGCCCTGCGGTTCTTTCCGGACGAGGCCGCCGGCTATACCTATCCGGAGGCCTACATCCGCTACTTCGGACCCGACTACCAGGTCGAGGACTATGTCCGCGCCGACTACGAGTACGCGCGCAACCACAAGTGGTACATGACCAGCCGCCTGATTACGCTCAACGACATCTACTCGTTCGATCCGAACGCCAAAGTAAGCTGGGACCCGTTCATGGACATCATCGGACGCCATTTCAAGCAGCCGAAGGAAGGTCTCGGCTTCGACGGCTCGCCTGTCGCGCACATGTGGCGCACGATCATCTGGCCGACCAAGTTTCTCTGAGCCCGCTCCCGCGCCGAAGCGCAACCATATCTCCAAGGGGAAGCCATTCCATGTCGATCACTCGACGCGAGTTTCTGGGCCGCATCGGAGCCGTAGCCGGTGCGGCGGTGATGTACCAGGCGATGTCCAGCCTCGGCTTTGCCAGCGAATCCAGCTATACGGGACCGATCGAGCTGAAAGGTGCTCCGCGCGGCACGTCGGTCCTGATCCTCGGAGCGGGCCTTGCCGGCCTGGTTGCCGCCTACGAGCTGAGCCGTGCCGGCTACAAGGTCAAGGTGCTCGAATACAACCAGCGTGCCGGCGGCCGCGCCTGGACGATCCGCGGCGGCGACGAATACACCGAGCTCGGCGGTTTTCGCCAGAAGTGCGAATTCGACAAGGGCCTCTATTTCAACCCCGGGCCGTGGCGCATTCCCTACCATCACCACGGCCTGCTCGACTATGCCAGGCGCCTGCGGGTGCCGCTGCAGTCGTTCACGGAAGTCAACCAGAACGCCTACCTGCATTCCTCGAAAGCCTTCGGCGGCAAGCCGCAGCGGTTCCGCCACGTGCGCAGCGACTTCAAGGGCCACGTCGCGGAGCTGTTGGCCAAGTCGCTCAACCAGGGCGGACTCGATGCGACGCTGAACGGCGAAGACAAGGAGAAAATGCTCGAGGCGATGCGCCACTGGGGCATCCTGGACAAGCAGTACAAGTACGTCGCCTCGCATGCGGTGGATTCGAGTCGCGGCTACCGCGTCGATCCGGGTGGCGGCCTGATGGCAAAGCCGGAGTCGTCCACGCCCATCGATCCCGGCCAGCTGGTGGACTCGGGGCTGTGGAAATACCTGGTCACGGATCACGACTACGAGATGGGCCAGGCGCTGTTCCAGCCGGTGGGCGGCATGGACCGCATCGCCATGGCCCTGTACCGCGAGGTGGCGCCGCTGGTGCAGTTCGGCGCGAAAGTCGTGAAGATCGACCAGGACGAACACGGCGTCGCGGTGTCCTACACGGATGCCGCACATGCGGGCGCGACGCATGTCGCCAAGGCGGACTGGTGCCTGTGCACGATCCCGCTGTCGATCCTGTCGCAGATCCCGCTGCGCGTGGGCGATCCGATGCGCGCGGCCATCAGCGCAGCCTCCGCCTACGTTGCATCGGCCAAGGTGGGCCTGCAGTTCAAGCGCCGCTTCTGGGAGGAAGACGATCGCATCTACGGCGGCGTCAGCTATACCGACCTGCCGATCACGATGATCAGCTACCCCATGGACGGGCAGAACCTGCCGGGCAAGGGCGTGCTGCTTGGCGCGTACAACTTCGGCCCGAATGCCAATGTGTCCACCGCGATGGATCCGGCACAACGCGTGCGCGAGGCGGTGCGGCTCGGGACACAGATCCATCCGCAGTATCCGGCCGAGTTCGAGAATGGCTTCGCCGTCGCCTGGCACCGCTCGCCGTTCACGCTGGGCTGCTTCGCGCCCTGGCCGGGTGATACCCGCGAAAAGCATTACGACAATCTTTGCGCCATCGATGGTCGCATCGCCTTGGCCGGCGAACACGCCTCGCGCCTGCCGGCCTGGCAGGAAGGCGCGGTGCTGTCCTCGCTCGATGCCATCTCGCGCATGCATGCCCGCATCGTTTCGAAGGCGCCGGAGAAGAAAAATGCATAAGCACAGATTGCTGCCCTTCGCGAAGCAGGGCGTTCGAGTGTGTGTGGCGCTGGCCCTGTGCGTGAGCGGCATCGCATTCGCGGGGCAGGCGGAGCCGGCGCCCGAGAACCTGGTGAAGGGAAAGCAGTTCATCCCCGATGATGGCGCGACGCTGTACCACGCGATATGCCAGGGCTGCCACATGCCCGATGCCAAAGGCGCGCAGGGCGCCGGATCCTACCCGGCGCTCGCGGACAACCCGAAACTCGCCAGCGCGGCCTATCCGGCCGTCATGGTGCTGCATGGCCGGAACGCGATGCCGTCATTCGGCGCCGCGCTTTCGGACACACAGGTCGCCGCGGTCGTGAATTACGTGCGCACGCATTTCGGCAACAACTACAGCGACAAGCTGACTGCGGCCGACGTCGCCAAATTCCGCTGAGCCCGCATCCCTGTTCCAGGCTTTCCTTCCTCCGGAGATACCGTGATGAGAAAAATCTGCCAGACGCTCGTACTTCCCGTCATCACCTGCGTCGCTGCCACCGGCGTGGCGACGGCCAAGGACGCGATTCGCTACAAGGGGCCGAACCCCGATATGCCGATAGCCCAGGCGGTCGAGGTGCCGGCGACGCAGAACATCGTGTTCCTGAGCGGTACGATCCCCGATGTCGCCGACAAGAACGCGCCCAAGGGAAGCGCGCAGGCTTACGGCGATACGGAAACCCAGACGGTGTCCGTGCTGCACAGGACCGAGGAAACGCTCAAGTCGATGCACCTGGACATGCAGGATGTCGTGAAGATGCAGGTCTTCCTGGTCGGTGATGCGGCGCATGGGGGCAAGATGGATTTCGCCGGGTTCATGCGCGGATACCGCCAGTTCTTCGGGACGAAGGAGCAGCCGAACCTGCCTGCGCGCTCGGTCGTCCAGGTCGCCGGGCTGGTCAATCCGGGCTGGCTCGTCGAGATCGAGGTGACCGCGATACGCAATTAGTCGGCTGGGGGCGTCGCGGGAGCACGGCCCGAAGCATCAGGGACAGCAGCCGTCGCGTTGCTGCTGTCCCTCTCGTGCGTGGCCCGTGAGGCAAGCGGGCGGACTCACTACGCGGGTATCCGTCTGGGCGGACCTGAGGCAAGTTCCCGGCTTGGAGGATGTCCCGATTGACCTGGCGCCAACCTGCCGGTCATCGCTCCGTCACTTGTCGTCAAGATGCAGGGGACGGTCTGCCTGCCCGTATCTCTTTCCCACCCCTCAAGGCCGGGTCCATCCGTGACTCCTCCTGTGTGCGATGACGGCCCGTGGCTTTGCGCATCGGCAGGCCGGTGACGCCTGTATCGGGGTCAACCGAGGCATTTCTGGCCATCGTTTTTCGCTGAGCGACCAGCCTTTCCGGGTCGCTCAGCGATGAGTCCCTGACTCTGACTCACAAGCTGACGACGTTGCCTTGCTCGTCGACACGAATGCCTATCGCATCCCGGAATGCCTGCTTGACGCTATCGGGCTGGCCGTACTGGAACGCGTAGTCCTTCATGTGCGAACCGAGGATCGGATGTGCCAGGAGCTGGGCCCGGGAGAGGCCCTTGATGAACAGATGACGGCTGGCGATGGGCAGGGGAATGCAGGTGTTCTTTTGCGGGTCGCGGACGAGTCCCTTGGGGTCCTTGCCTTGCGCGATGGCGTCGAGTTCGTCGAAAAAGTGCCGGCGCAGCATGGCTATGCCGCGATCGCTGCTGCCGAGGTTTTCCTGGCTGCGGTCGGCGACGCGCCCCTGGCCGACCCACGCGACGAAATCCTGGTTCATCACGTGGCTGGTGATCCAGCGGCCGCTCGCTTCGTCCTTGACGGGACCGTGCCAGGTCGGGATGCGCTGCTGCACGTAAGGCTCGCGTTCGTGCGGTACGCGGGTGAAGGCCCAGGTCACGCTGAGGGTGTTTTCGTCATCGATCGGTATGCGCCATTCGAAATGGTCGCCAAGGCAAAACACATTCGGCCACAGCGCCAGCCGCCCGGTCGTCCAGAGCGGATGGTTCTCGTCGGTGTCGCTGCGGATGCGCTTGTAGATCAGACCGTAATCGAACTCCTCGAAGTTGAGCCGCGTGTGCGTCGGGCCATAGGGGCCCGTGTTGCCGCGCAGGCGCATGCTCCAGTTCGAGTGCATCCATTCGAAATGGACCGGATCGATCGAGTTCTCCTGGCATTGGAACCAGTTGCAGGGCACCTCGGAGATGACCACCTGCCGGAAGCCGTTCTGCCAGGTGAACGGTTCCCAGTTCGGAAGGAGCGGCGCGGGCGCAGGGCCCAGATAGGCCCAGACCATGCCTGCGTGGACCTGCACCGGGTACGACTTGATCTTGATCCGCTCCTTCAGCCTGGCCTGCGGATTGGCGATGTCCTCGTAGGGCTGTTCGATGCAGCGCCCATCCTGGTCGTACAGCCAGCCGTGGTAGTTGCAGCGCAGGCCGCATTGCTCGACGAAGCCGTACGCCAGGTCGGCACGGCGATGCGGGCATTGACGGTCGACCAGGCCGAATTGGCCGGACAGGTCCTTGTACAGGACCAGGTCTTCGCCGAGCAGGCGCACGGCCCGCACCGGCATTTCGTCGAATTCGCTCTCGCCGGCGATCGGATGCCAGTAGCGGCGCAGCAGGTCGCCCATGGGCGTCCCTGGTGATACTTGAGTCAACAGGCTGTTCTTGGCGTCGGCGAGCATAAGCCTCCCCTTGGTGCGTCGAGTCGCTCGGATCATCTGGATATCACGCATACTGTATGCGATATAGAAATTTGTCAAGATCATGCGCGAAAAGCGGCGGGGCTCCGCCGCACGTGAAATCGGCGCGGCTTGACGCATATCTATGCGGAATAACATAATGTATGCGTGTTTCTTGCCGCCGGCTGCATCGCGGGCCGGCCCCTCCGCGGCATGACCTTCTCTTCCTCAAGCCGTTCCAAAGTATGTCAATCGCACAGAATGCTGGCGCTCGCGGTACGCGCAGTGGAGAGCGTGCGTTGCCCCGGCTTCCCGTCACTTTGCTGAGCGGTTTCCTCGGCAGCGGCAAGACCACGCTTCTTTCGCGCCTGCTGCGGCAGACGCGGATGAGCGGTACCGCCGTGGTCATGAACGAATTCGGTGAAATCGCACTCGATCACCTGCTGGTTGCCACGGCCGGCGTGCAGACCGTGCTGCTGGATGGCGGTTGCGTGTGCTGTGCAGTACGCGATGATCTTGCCGAAACGCTGCTGTCGTTGCATGCCGGTCGGGAGGCACAGGACGCGCCTGCGTTCGAGCGCGTCGTCATCGAGACGAGCGGTCTGGCCGATCCTACTGCGATCGCGGCCTTGCTGCTGCGGGATCCCGCGCTCGCCGCGCGCTTCGAGCTGGACGCGGTGATCGTTACGGTCGATGCACTCCATGCGAGCGGGCAGCTCGATACACAGGCCGAGGCCGTCAATCAGGTCATGCTTGCCGACCGCTTGTTGTTGACCAAGGTCGATCTTGTCGACACCGCCACTCGCGAGGCGCTATGCGAGCGGTTGCGCATGCTCAATCCGGCGGCGATGCAGTTGTCGTGTGCGCATGGCGAAATCGAACCTTCCCAGGTGATCGGCCTGCATGCCCGCGGGGACACCGCGCTGGACGTGACCCGCTGGCATGTCGCGGATCCGGCGCAGGAGTCGGGTGGGCACCAGGGGTGCAAGCACGATGCATCACGGGACCATGACCCGACGTGCGGGCACGCCGCGCACGATCACGGCATCAGGGCACATTGCATATGCATCGACGAGCCGTTCGACTGGACCGTGTTGAGCAGCTGGCTCGGCAGCGTGGCGTATCATCACGGAGAGAACATCCTGCGCATGAAGGCCATCGTCCAGGTGCAGGACGAAGCGCAACCGATCGTCATGCACGGCGTCCAGCGCTGGCTGCATGAGCCGGGGACGCTGCCGGCCTGGCCCGGCGAGGATCGCCGGTCGCGTTTTGTTTTCATCGTGCGCAACCTGCCGCGTGCCGCATTGACCGATGCGCTGGATGCGGCCTGGTGCGAAGCGGGGCCGGGCGGCGCCGACGGGGATGCACATTGCCGTGCTGCGCGACTTGTCTAGAATACGGGCGGCTCGGAGCCCGCGATGGGCTTCTCTTGGTGCGCCAGGCACTCCGGGTCGACGATTTGGGCATGGGAAGGAGTGCATGAGCACCCAACGTCTTGCCCTGAGTTCAAGCGGAAGTCGGTTCGGCAAACCGGGCGCGGCTGTTTCGTCATCCGTGACCGGGTTCGCACCGATGCCTTCGGTTGCATCGAGGTCTTCTACAATCGAACCCATCGCCACGCTCGTCTGGATGGCGCCGGTTCCGGGGTCTTCGAGCACAGGCATCGGTTTGAGGTTGCGGACTGTCTGCAGGGCCGGGGGAAATCCTTGAACCCGGCCGCCTGAGGCAGAGGCGGAACACTGAAGAACTTGTCAGGAGACGATATGCAACGCGAGAAAAGCACGACGCCTGTATGGAAGCTTGGCCGCTCCGAATCCACCGCGATCCGGGTCGAGCGGCAGATCAAGGAGGCCTTGCTGGACGGACATTTTGTCGCCGGCGATTTCCTGGGATCGGAAAGCGACTTGACCGCTCAGTTCGGCGTCAGTCGTCTGCCGATACGCGAGGCACTCGGCAGGCTCGAGGCGCTTGGCGTCGTCGACATCCGTACCGGTGCCGGTGGTGGCGCACGCATCGCTCAAGGCAACCCCGAGCGGTTTTCCGAGGCGCTGGCCATCCAGCTCAAGCTTATAGGCGTGCGCGAGGAAGAGATCTTCGACGCGCTGCTGACCGTCGAGGTCGCCGTGGCCGCTTTCGCTGCAAGGGCGGCGACGGACGAGGATCTGCTGGCACTCGAGGAAGCGCTCGACAAGGCCGAGAGCCTGACCGATACGCAGGAAGAATTCACGCAAGCCTCCATGGCTTTCCGCAACACGATCGCACATGCCTCGCACAATCACTTTCTCGAGGCCATGATGCAGGCCGTTGTGCATGTGCTTTACCGCACGCTTTCCCCGTATACGACGATCGTTGCGGCAAAAAGCGTGACGACCCGTCACCGCGCGCTCTACGAGGCGCTGCGCGAGCGCAATGCCGATGCCGCACAGGAAGTGGTTCGCCAGAGCAATGCCTTATTGCGCAAGAAGTATCTTGCTGCACGCGACAATGCGGCCAAGGCGAGCAAGCCCGCGAAATCGCCCAAGGCTGCGAAAAAGGCGCCAGCCTCGCGTAATCGCTAGGCGACAGCCTCTTCCGCATTGGCGGCAAAGGCATGCCCATGCTGTCCGCGCGCATCGCGGGCGGAGCGCGATGGCGGCGCGTGCTTCGCCAGGCGCAGCGCGCGGTGGATCAGCAGTTCCAGCCGTAGATATCGAGCGTTGTTTCCCCGGCCTCGAGGCGGCGGATGATGCCTTGTTCTTTTTCTTCGCGCTCGTCGGCCGCGTCGAGCACGCCGCTGACGCGTTCGCGCGCGAGTGCGACGACGCCGTCCGTATCCCCGACGATCAGGTCGCCCGCTTGCACGACGATATCGTCCAGCATCAGGGAGTGGCCGATCCAGCCGCGCGCGGCGAAGTCCTTTCCGGTGCCGCGGATGCACAAGCCGCGCGCGAAAACCGGAAACCCGAATTGCTCCAGGATCGCGCCGTCGCGGACGCAGCCGTCGATGACCAGGCCGCCGAGGCCGCGCACGCGCCCCATCGTCGACATCACTTCGCCCCAGTAGCCGGCGTCATGGTGGCCAGAGACGCCGACTACCAGGACATCTCCGGGTTTCGCAACGACAAGTGCCCGGTGCAGCCAGAGATTGTCGCCGGGTGGCGATTGCACGGTCAGGGCCGGACCGCAGATCTTGAAGGAGGGCGCGACCGGCTTGATCGCTGCCGGCAAGGCGCCGGCCTTGCCGGCGGCTTCGTGCAGCGTCGCGACGGGAATGCGGGCGGCGCGCGCGACGAGCGCGGCGGCTGTCCGCTCGAAGTCGGCCTGTACGGTCGGGAGGTCGAGGAAGGAATAACGTGTGGCAGTCATGTCATGGGCTCCGTTCAGCGCCGGCGCGTCTGCAGTTGGTGATAGCCGAGTTCGCGCCGGGCCTCGTCGAGGCGCATGCCGCGGCGTACTGCCTCCCGGATGTGCATCTCCGCCGCATGGATTTCTTCGGCGGCTTCGAGCACGGCTTGTTCATGCTCTGCCGGAATCACAATCACGCCGTCGGCATCGCCGCGCAGGATGTCCCCGGGCTGTACGCGGGCGTGGCCGATGTTGACGGTGACGTTGACGGCCTCGACCTGCACGCGATCCTTGCCGGTGCGCATCCAGTGGTCGCGGCTGAAAATGGGGTATTCGAGCTGGAGCGCGAGTGCGACGTCGCGGCAGATGCCATCGATCACCGTGCCGGCGACACCGCGGCGGTGCGCGATTTCAGTGAGGATATCGCCCCAGACCGTGCAGTCCTCGCGTCCGTCGTTGTCGAGCACGAGCACGGTTCCCGGCGCAACGTCGTCAATGTAGTCGCCCACCGTGCCGGGCGGCGTCGACGCCGGTCCGTACTTGATCGTGCAGGCGCGGCCGGCAAGATGCATGTGCGGATCGCGCCCCTTGATGCGATGGCATTGTCCGGCGATGCCGAGGCGATCGAGCGCGTCGCTGAGCGTGGCGGTATCGAGCAAGGCGGCGCGGGCGACGTTCTTGTCCGTGGCGGTTTCATTCATGGCGGGTCTCCAGAAAGGCTGCGAGCGCAGGGAAGTCCATGGCGCGCTGGATGAAATGTGGCGTGGCACATCAGCGCGCGGGGCCGGGTGCGCCCGGGCTGTGCAACATGTTTTCGTAGTTCGCGCCCATCACCGCGGTGACGGGCTTGCCCGCCTGCAATGCTTTCGCCATCGCGGCTTCCAGCGCGACGATCTGTTCGGCGGCGGGGAGTACGCGTTCGATCTCTGCGGCCGCAATGAAAACCACGGCGCTGTTGTCCGCGATCACGTAGTCGCCCGGTTGGACGGCGTGATCGCGGATGGTGACCGGCACGTTGGTGCCCGCCTCGGCGACGCGACCGCGTGCGGTGCGCGCGGTGAGGCCCCGGCAGAATACGGGTAGGTCATACTGGCGCGCCTCATCGATGTCGCGCACGAGGCCGTCGGAGACGACCCCGGCAACGCCGCGGAGCCTGGCCGCGAGCGACAGGATGCCGCCCCAGCTCCCGGCCTCGATGCCGGTGCGCTGCTCGACGACGATCACGTCATCGGATCCCGCCAGCTCGACCGCGGTAGTGCCGAGATGGCGGGGTGGGGTCGATGCCGGGACGACCTGGCTCACCGGCACAAGCTTGAGGGTGACGATGCGCCCGGCGATGCGTCGCGTGGACGAATGTTGCGGCAGGCCGTTGACCGCACCGCTGAGGCCAAGCTTGTCGAGCGCATCGGATACGGCGCATGCATCGAGCTTGCGCAGGCGTTCGACATAGTCATGCACTTCGTTCATCGTTGTCTTTCCTTTGGTTCCCTGAGCGCTGGCCGCGACCAGGTGGCGAAGGCCATCGCGTTGCCGGTGCCGGCTTCCGTGCGGTAGCACGGTACGTAGTCGACCAGGTCCATCTTCCAGTCGAGGTCGCGCATCAGGGCGGCGAGTGGATACCAGCTTTTGATCTCGGCGGTGTTCCCGTTGAAATAGTCTTCCGGCACGTCGGCCAGGGCGGCCTCGTCGTGGTCCGCCATGGCCGTGAGCACTCGGCGGTCGAGCGCCTCGTCGATCACAAAGTGGGTCATGCCGCCGGAGGCGAGCACGGCGACGCGCAGGTGATCCGGCAGGCGCTCGATGGCCCGGTGCAGCGCATGGCCCAGCTCGAGGCAGCGCCCGGCGCGAATCGTGTTTGGCGCGACGCCGACATTCAGGAACAGGGGGACGCTCGGCGGCGGGGCGTCACGCATGATGCGCCGATAGAGAAAGCCGAACGCATGCGGGATGCCGTGCTGGCGATCCTCGCCGCCAGGCAGCCTTGCCGAACGCGCCACGTCAAAATGCAGGTCGGCCAGGGTGCGCACGATCGCGTCGGCGGACTCCGGCGCGCCTGGATACGTGGTGCCGCCGGGCGGGCAATGGCCTTGTTCGGCGATCGCGACGCCTGGTGGCAGCCGGGCGAGCTGCGCCGCATTCAACGGAATATTCTCGATCCGGTCGCCGGCATAGATGGTCAGCGCCGGCGTGAGGTCATCCTGAAACACTTCGCGCTGATCGTTGCCGAGCAGGATGACGAGGTCGGGGCAGCTGCGGGCGAAGCGTTCGGCGAGTTGGTCGAGTGCGTGCTGGCACGCTTCGTATCGCCTGCGCTTTTCTGTCTCGGTGATCGCCGCGGCGAATGTCGCGGAGTCTCGACCTCGCTCCGCCAGCAGCATGTCGTAGGGCAAAGCCTGGCCGCGAAACCAGTGCCTTGCATTCTTGCGGTCCGCGTCTGCGCGCAGGTGCCACATGTCTGGTGGTGTCGCCAGCATGGGGCCGTGCGAACACGCAAGCGCGCAAACGAGATTTGCCATCTTTCCCCCATCGGATGCCTGGAATGTTGCGGTGCAACTTGCGTCCGTTTGAACTGAATAACAGTATGTCAGTTATAGGGGCGAGAGCGCTTCTCTGTCAATTGTTGAAACTTTTTTAAAAAAACGCATATAGTATGATTGTTAGCTGGGCGGGTCGGTGAAAAGCCCGGCGACGCCTTCCGGCATGTGCGGTGAAGTTGGGTGCAACGAAGGGGACCCACGCGGGTGGGCATGGGGAGAGCAGCTTGACTCAGTCTTACATCGCAGGCTCGCCGCAGGTTGTCGGGGCGCCATCGGCGGATTCGGCACCGGATGCCGCTGTACCGTCCATGCCCGATGCCGGCCACGAGGCGGCGCGCGGCACAGTCGAGCCGCGCGCGTGGTACATGCTCGCGATCCTGACCCTGGTCTTCATCCTGTCGTTCATCGATCGTTCGTCGCTGTCGCTCGTGGCCAAGCTGGTCGAGCGCGAGTTCGGCATCGGCGACTACGAGATGAGTTTCCTGCTCGGTGCATCGTTCGTGCTGTTCTACAGCACGGTCAGCATTCCGGCGGGATATCTGGTCGACCGCTTCAGCCGGCGCGGCGTGATCGGCTGGGCGGTGCTCGTCTGGTCAACGATGACCGTCCTGTGCGGGTTCGCAAAGAGCTACCTGCAATTGTTCCTTGGCCGTACCGGCATCGGTATCGGCGAGGCGGCGCTGCAGCCGGCCGCGTATTCGATGATCCGCGACGCGTTTCCACCCGATCGCCGCGGCCGGGCTTTCGGGATCTACCAGATGGGCCCGATGGTCGGCGTCGGCTTCTCGCTGTTCATAGGCGGTTGGCTGCTGAAGCTGTCGCAGGGCGGCGCCATAGCCCACTGGCCCTGGCTGGGGTCGCTGCGGCCATGGCAGTTCGTCATCGTCGTTCCGGGCCTGGTCGGGATCCTGGTCGCGGGATTGATGCTCACCCTGCGCGAACCGGCACGTGCAACCCCGCAACAGGCCACGTCAATGGGCGGCTGGGCGGCATATCGCGAAGCGCTTTGCTTCGCCGGCCGCGAGTGGCGCCTGTACGCACCGTTGTGGGGCGCCGCCACGCTGTATGCCATGGCGATCTCGGGATTCAACGCCTGGATGCCGACCGTGATCTCGAGAACCTGGGACCTGCCGCTGTCGATGGTCGGGCGCACGCTCGGCCCATTGATGATGGTGTCGGTACCGGCGGGACTGCTGGTGTTCGGCACCGTCATGGATTATCGATCCAGGCGTCGCCGTTCCGCGGCCCCGCTCGAAGTCGCCCTGGTGGCGGGCGTGGTGTCGTGCTTCGCGACCATGGCGCTCGCGTTCGTCGGAAACCCGATCATGGCGATGGCGCTCTACATGTGCCATGCATTTTTTTCCAGCCCGATGCCATCGTCCGCCGGCGCGACCATGGCGCAGATCACACCGGGCCGCCTGATGGGGCGTCTCACTTCGGTGTTCTTTCTCGTGCAGAACCTGCTCGGGCTGGCGCTCGGGCCGACCATGGCGACGCTGCTCGCGCATTGCTATGGCAACGATCCGCAGGCGCTTCGCTACGGCATCGTCACCTTGTACTGCCTGTGCCTGGGCACGGCCATCGTCCTGTACGCGTTCGCGGCACGCCTTGTGCGCAAGCGGAAATTCGAGTGACGCGCGCGGAAACGCCGTCATCGCATTCCCGTTGCATCCATCTGTAGCGTTTCCACCCCCTGCTGGAGGTCGCTGTATATGTCAAGTCGTTTGCGTAATCTTCATAGCCTGCTGGTCGCGCTCGTCGTGCTGCAAATTCCGTTGACGGCTTCGGCTTTCGCGGATGCCCCCCAGACAAATACGGATGGCACGGCGAACCCCAATACGGACGGCACGCAGAAAGAGACTCCCAAAAAGGCGAAGCAGTTCAACACGGTGATCGTGACCGGTACCCACGTGACGGGCCGGACCGAGGCAGACTCGCTGTCGCCGATCGATGTGCTTAGCCCCAAGGACCTCATGGCCACGGGCTCCAGCGACCTTGGCACCGCGCTGAGCTCGCTGCTGCCTTCGCTCGATTTTCCGCATCCGGCCATCAATGACGGCAATACCGCGATACGGCCGGCGACCCTGCGCGGCCTCTCGCCCGACCAGGTATTGGTACTGGTCGATGGAAAGCGTTATCACATCACGCCGCTGATCAACTACAACTCGGGGCCGGGCAATGGTTCGTCTCCCGTGGATCTGGCCACGATCCCGATATCGGCGATCGATCACATCGAGGTGCTGCGCGACGGGGCTTCCGCGCAGTATGGCTCTGACGCGATTGCCGGCGTCATCAACATCGTGCTCAAACATGGCGCCGGCCCCGGCACCAACGAGATCACGGTGAACGGCGGAAGGACGAGCAAGGGCGACGGGGCGCAGAACGGGGCGGAGGGCTCCTACGGCTACGCGTTCGGCGCTCCCGGCGCAGACGGCAGGCAGCCCGGCTGGGTGAGGCTGTCGCTCAACTACCAGAATTCGATGACCACCAACCGGGCCTACAACACCGACATCGCTACGACGGTGCCTGGCGCCTCGCCGGCATGGCCTTACCAGCACTATGGCGAGCCGGCCGTCGTGGCTTATCAGGGCCTGCTCAACTTCGGCTACAAGTTTTCTCCTTCGGTAGAGGCGTACGGCTATCTCGATGCGAGTCGCCGCAATGTGACCTCCAATGGCATCTACCGTTCATGGGACGGCTCGAGCAACGTGCAGTCGGTGTATCCGAACGGCTACCTTCCGCAGATCATCAACCATGCCAATGACATCAACTCGGTCATCGGGCTTCGCGGCGAAACGGAAGGGCAGTGGAGCTGGGATGCATCGCTGAACTACGGGCGGAGCAACCTGGTATTCGATATCAACAACTCGTTGAACGTAAATGAGTACTACTCGCTGGGTTACTCGCCGACCTATTTCTATGCCGGCTCCTACGGGTATACGCAGGAAGTCGCCGACTACTCGATGTCGAAGGGCTTCAAGCTCGACTTCCTGCCGTACATCCTGACGTTCGCATGGGGTGCGGAGTTCCGCCGGGAGCAATATACGATCAATCCGGGTGAGCTTTCTTCCTATTACTACGATCCGAATGCAGTCGGGCCGGATGGCTCGACGCCATCTGGCGGGTCGCAGGTATGGCCGGGCATCGAGCCGGTTTCCGCGGGGTCCTGGAGCCGCCACAACTCGGCGCTGTACGGCGACCTCGAGACCGACCTCACCGACCGGCTCTCCGTGGGACTTGCCGCACGCTACGAAGACTACAGCGATGCAGGCTCGGCCCTGGCCGGGAAAATATCGGCGCTCTACCACCTGACCGACACGCTGGCGCTGCGCGGGACGATATCCAACGGATTCCGTGCGCCGTCCCTCCCGCAGGAGTACTACACGTCCATTTCGTCCATTGTCTACAACCGCCAGATTGAACTGGGTGGCACGTATCCCGCCACGTCCGCCATTGCGCGGTCGATGGGCGCCAAGCCGCTGGTGCCTGAAAAGTCGGTGAGCTACAGCCTGGGTCTCACCTGGAATCCCGACGACAATTTCACGTCGACGCTCGATGTCTACCAGATCCGGATCGGCGACAGGATCCTCTACTCCGGCACGATTCCCCTGAACGATCCGAACAGCAACATCTCTTCGCTCAGCTACTTTTTCAACGGCGGGACGACCCGCACGCGTGGCGTCGACTGGACCAACGCCTACGGTTTCGACATGGGCAACTACGGGCGGGTCAAGCTTACGGCCAGCGCGAACTGGAACACGACCACCTTCCTGTCGATAAACGCGCCGTACTACGTCTCCGACGGCCAGGTAGTGACCACCTTCGGTCGTGATGCCCAGGGGCAATTTACCGATGGCACGCCGCGCAACAAGTTCATTTTCTCCGGGGACTGGCAGTATGGCGGGTTCGGTTTCCACGCCAACGTGACGCGCTATGGCTCCGTCAGCGACCTTCTGGACGTGGACCAGATCGGCCCCGGCAATGCGGACCAGACCTTTGCGCCCCGCTGGCTGCTGGACGTCTCTGCCTCTTATCGATGGAATGCGTGGACGTTCACCGTCGGTGCGGACAATTTGACCAACGTCTATCCGACGAAGAATGCCGCGTCGAATCCAAACGAGCTGGGATTCCTGGGTATTCCCTATTCGCCCATTTCCCCGTTTGGTTTCAGCGGGCGCTACGTGTACGGAAAGATCAATTATCAGTTCTGATCGATAGCGTCCGGTCCCGCATGGCCATGGACGCCTACCGAAGCAGAGATATCGCCGTCGTGCCCGTGCAGACCCGCGCCTGCCCCAGGTGTGCGCGGGTCTGCTGCCGGCGGGCCGGTTGGCGCGATCGCGCAAGCATTCCGGATGCCGGTGCGGACGTATCCGGAAGCAGCCAGGCATGGGTCCACGACCGGTTTGGCAAGACCATTTTCCTGTTGCCGGTGATGTGGCTTCCCGCATGCCGGCGCCTGTCCGGGGTCCCTGCATGAAAAGCCATGCTTTCCGTTCCTGCCTGATCGCCGTCGCCGTGATCGGGACGTTGCCCCTGCCGGCATCATCCTTCGCGCAGGATGCTTCGAGGTCGGCGCCGGTCGACCAGCCGTATCCCGGTCAGCTCACCGTGAACGTCGACCTCGGCAATCCGGCCCGGCGCGTGTTCCGCGTGCACGAAACGATACCGGTGGAGCCGGGTCCGTTCACCCTGCTGTACCCGGAATGGATTCCTGGTGGGCACGCGCCGTCCGGACCGATCCGGAATGTGGCCGGCCTGATCATCACCGCCGATGGCAGGCAGCTGCCGTGGCGGCGTGATCTGCGCGACATGTTCGCCATCAACCTCGATGTGCCGAAGGGGGTGAGCCAGCTCGACCTCGATTTCGAGTTCCTGTCACCCGCCCCCGGCCAAGGCAGCCTTGGTGCCAGCGTTTCGTCCTTGCCGAACCTGGTGGACGTGGAGTTCAACCAGGTGGCGTTTTATCCGGCTGGCTACTACTCGCGCCGGATCCGCATCCAGCCCACCGTGAAGCTGCCCGCGGGCTGGCAGTTCGGTACCGCGATGGAGGTGGATAGCCGCTCCGGCGACGCCATTCGCTTCAAGCCGCTGAGCTTCAACGACTTCGTCGATTCGCCGCTGATCGCCGGCGAACACTTCAACCGCCTGGACCTGGCGCCGGGCGCCAAGGTGCCGGTGCATCTCAACGTGGTGGGTGACGCGGCGGGCGACATCCGGCTTACGCCGAGGCAGCTTGAACAGCAGCGCTCGGTGGTGAAGCAGGCTGCGTTGCTGTTCGATTCGCATCACTACGACCACTACGACTTCCTGCTCACCTTGTCCGATCGCACCGGGCATTTCGGCCTGGAGCACCACCAGTCCAGCGACGACCGCCTGCCGGCCGACTTCTTCATCAACGACGATGAACACCTCATCGCGGCCAGCCTGATGCCACACGAATACGTGCATTCCTGGAATGGCAAGTTTCGCCGCCCGGCCGATTTGTGGACGCCCAACTTCAACGTGACGATGCAGGGCGATCTGCTGTGGGTGTACGAAGGCCTCACCGATTACTGGTGCAGCGTGCTCACAGCGCGTGCCGGTTTGTGGACTCCCGGGCAGTTTCGCGAGGCGATGGCTTCGATGGGCGCGTCCATGAGCGCGCGCACCGGTCGTGCCTGGCGCTCGCTGCAGGACACTGCCGATGCCGCGCAGCTCATGTACTCCGGTGGCAGCTGGGCCAACTGGCGACGCGGCATCGACTTCTATCCGGAGGGCCAGTTGCTGTGGCTGGACGTAGACACCAAGATCCGTGAACTCTCCGGTGGCAGGCATTCGCTGGACGACTTCGCGCGTGGCTTCTACGGCATGGACAACGGCAGCCACGTCACCGAGACCTACACCTTCGACGACGTGGTGAGCGCGCTGAACCAGGTGCAGCCATACGATTGGGCGAAGTTCCTGCACGAACGGCTGGACTACACCGGCCCGGATCTTCCCGAGCGCGGCATCGATCGGGGTGGTTGGAAACTGGTCTACACCGACACTCCCAACGTGATGGACAAGGCGCGCGAGGCGGTGAGCCAGGGCGTCGACATGGCCTATTCGATCGGGCTGTCGGCATCCGGACGCGGCGAGATCTACGACGTGCAGCGGGACGGCCCCGCGTTCAGGGCCGGCCTGGTGCCGGGCATGACCATCGTGGCGGTGAGCGACAAGGACTTCTCACCCCGAAGGCTGAAAGATGCGGTACAGGCGGCCAAGGATGGCGGTGCGCCGATCGAGCTGCTGGTGAAGAACGTTGATGCGTACGGCACGATGCGGATCGACTACCACGGCGGCCTGCGCTACCCGCACCTGGTGCGTACCGGCGGCAAGGACTGGCTGGATGCGATCGCCGCGCCCCGCTAGAGCCGGCTACGTGGTCCTACCGACAGGCAGCAATAGAAAGGGCCGTCCGGGAGCGGCTGTCTGCGCCTTTGTGCCCATGTATCCGCGACAGGCTGACTTGCGCCACGGTGACGGGTGCTGTGGCGATGACGTACGGGCGTGTTGACTTCGATGTAAAACACGCATACCGTATATTTAAATAGCGGGCACGCAGAGTGGACTCGCTGCGGCGCAGGGGCGACGCGTCCAACGGTATTGGGCGTAGAGACGATGCGTCGGGTTTGATGGCAACGGGCGGCATCACGAGCGCAGACGCTTGCAGGGGCATGGTTTCCAGGTGATTCGAAATGGCAACGACGAGCACTGAGGCAACGGGTCTGCGCAGCGCCTTCTATCAGGAGCTGAAGCAGCTGCACATGTCCCCGCTGTGGGAGTCGTTGAGCGTACTGGTGCCGCACGCACCCAACGGGCCCTGCGTCCCGGCGCTGTGGAAATGGAGTGATGTCCTTCCCTTCATCAAGCGCGCGGGCGAACTGATCACGGCGGAAGAGGCCGTGCGTCGCGTGTTGATCCTGGAGAATCCGGCGTTGCCGGGGCAGTCGAGCGTGACGCAATCGCTGTACGCGGGACTGCAGCTGATCCTGCCGGGCGAGGTCGCGCCGGCGCACCGGCACGTGCAGTCGGCCCTGCGCTTCATCGTCCACGGCAGCGGTGCGTACACGGCGGTCGACGGCGAGCGCACCACGATGTCGCCCGGTGATTTCATCATCACGCCGAGCTGGACCTGGCACGACCACGGCAACCCGGGCATCGAAGGAGAGGCCGAGCCGGTGGTCTGGCTGGACGGGCTGGATATCCCGATCGTGCGTTTCTTCGACGCCGGTTTCGAAGAGAAGGCCACGGCGAAATCGCAGGCGGTCAGCCGGCCGGAAGGCAACGCACTGGCGCGCTACGGCCACAATCTGCTTCCCGTCGACTACGAGCCGACGTCCAGGACGTCGCCGATCTTCAGCTATCCCTATGAGCGCTCGCGCGAGGTGCTGGACAGGCTTTATCGCGATGGCGAGCTGGATGACTGGCACGGGGTCAAGCTGCGTTACGTCAATCCGGCGACCGGCGGCTGGCCGATGCCGACCATGGCGACCTTCATCCAGTACCTGCCGCGAGGATTCGCGAGCAAGCCGTTCCGTACCACGGATGGCGCGGTGTACTCGGTGGTCGAGGGCAGCGGGCGCGCGATCGTCGATGGCATCGCGTTCGAGTTCGGCCCCAGGGACCACTTCGTCGTGCCGTCATGGCAGACCTTTACGCTGCAGGCGGACGAGGACACGGTTCTTTTCAGTTTCTCCGACCGTCCGGTGCAGGCCGCGCTGGGCATTCTGCGCGAGGAAAAAATCGCTGTTTAGGGCAGGGCGGATGGCGTCACCTCCCCTTGGAACCGGCATGTCACGCACCAGGCAAACGGAACATCTCACATGAAGCTTGCTCTTCCAGCGGCGCCGACCGTGGCAGTACCTGTCGCGGGAACCGATCTTTCATTCCCCGTGCGGCGTATCTACTGCGTGGGCCGGAACTATGCCGCCCACGCACGCGAGATGGGTTTCGACCCTGATCGCGAGCCGCCTTTTTTCTTCTGCAAGCCGACCGATGCGGTCGTCTACGTCGCGCCGGGCGCAATCGGTGAATTTCCGTACCCGAGCGAGACGGGCAACTGCCACTACGAGATGGAACTGGTCGCCGCGATCGGCAAGGGCGGCCGCGATTTTTCCGCGGACGACGCGCTGGAACATGTCTACGGCTATGCGCTCGGCCTGGACATGACGCGCCGCGACCTGCAGATGAAGATGCGCGAGATGGGGCGGCCCTGGGACATCGGCAAGGCCTTCGATCATTCGGCGCCCATCGGCCCGATCCATCGTGCCGCCGATGTGGGTCACCCGGCCAAGGGCGCGATCTGGCTCGAGGTCAATGGCGCGACCAGGCAGAAGGCCGATCTGGCGGACCTGATCTGGTCGGTGGGCGAAACCGTGGCATACCTGTCGAAGTTCTTCGAACTCGCCCCGGGCGACCTGATCTACACCGGCACGCCCGAAGGCGTCGGCGCCGTGGTCAAGGGCGACCGGATCCGCGGCGGCATCGAGTCCCTGGGCGAATTCGAAGTCGTTGTCGTCTGAGCGGGGCGGCGTGCGCATGAAGCTCTACAACTACTTCCGAAGCTCCGCCTCGTATCGCGTGCGGATCGCGCTTAACCTCAAGGGCCTGGCCTACGACTATGTCTCCGTGCACCTGACGCGGGAGGGCGGGGAGCAGTTCGCCGCAGGTTATCGGGGCATGGCGCCCGAGGCGCTCGTTCCGGTGCTGGAGGATGGCACGGTCACCGTGCACCAGTCGCTGGCGATCATCGAGTATCTCGACGAGATTTATCCTTCGCCGCCCTTGCTGCCGTCCGATGCGGCGGCCCGGGCCGCCGTGCGCGCGATGGCGATGGATATCGCCTGCGACCTGCACCCGCTGGGCAACCTGCGCGTACTGAAGCATCTGGCCGGCACCTATGGCTTGAAGAAGGAGGACACCGACGCCTGGTACCGGCATTGGGTGGGCCTTGGATTCGGTGCCCTCGAAAACCGCCTGGCGTCCAGCCCGGCGCGCGGCCGGTTCTGTCATGGCGATGCACCATCCATGGCCGACATCGCGCTGGTGCCGCAGGTCTTCAATGCCAGGCGCTTCGGTACCGACATGAAGCTTTACCCGGTCATCAGCGCGATCGCCGATCGTTGCGATGAGCTGGATGCCTTTGCCGAGGCTGCGCCCGCGCGGCAGGTCGACGCCGAATAAGCGGGCGTCGTCTCCTCCATCTTCACGAGTGAGTACCCCTTCCATGAGCAAGGCATGTGATGTCCTGATCGTCGGCGCCGGCATCGCCGGCCTGACATTGGCACTCGAACTGCACGCGGCGGGCATCACCTGCCAGGTTTACGAGGCCGCGCCCGAACTCAAGCCGCTCGGTGTCGGCATCAACGTGCTTCCGCATGCGGTGTGCGTGCTCGATCGCCTGGGTTTGCGCGACCGCCTCGCCGCGGTCGCGGTGACCACCAAGGAATCGGCCTACTTCAACCATCACGGGCAGCTCATCTATCGCGAGCCGGCGGGCGTGGCCGCCGGCTATGCCTGGCCGCAGTTTTCCATCCACCGTGGCGATCTGCACGAGGTGTTGCTGCAGGCGGTGCGCGAGCGCCTGGGTACGGATGCCGTCGTGACCGACCGGCGCTGCACGGACGCGCGCAACGAGGGCGACCTGGCATCGACGCGTTTTGTCGACAGCGCTGGGGCGCCGCATGACGTGACGGCATCGGTGGTGGTGGCCTGCGACGGCATCCACTCGGCGCTGCGCAAGCAGTTCTATCCCGACGAAGGCGCGCCGCGCTATTCCGGCAACAACATGTGGCGCGGCGCGGTGAAGTGGGCCCCTTTCCTGAGCGGCGCAACCATGGTGCGCGCGGGCTGGTTCACGGTAGGCAAGATGGTGATCTACCCCATCCGCGACGCCGTCGATGCCGACGGCAACCAGCTCGTCAACTGGGTCGCCGAGATTGCCCGGCCGCAGCCTGCACGCCGCGACTGGACCGGGCGGGGGCGCGTCGAGGACGTGCTGCCGACGTTCGCCGACTGGCGCTTCGACTGGCTGGATGTCGCCGGCCTGATCGAGTCGACGACCGAGATACTCGAGTACCCCATGGTTGACCAGGATCCTCTGCCGCGCTGGACCTTCGACCGGCTCACCCTGCTTGGCGACGCGGCGCATCCGATGGTGCCGCGCGGCTCGAACGGCGCGGGACAGGCGATTCTCGATGCGAGTTTCATCGCCGAACAGTTCAAGCAGCGGGGCGTGGGCCCCGAGGCGCTCGTGGCCTACGAGCAGGTGCGCCTGAAGGCAACCAGCGATGTCGTGCTGATGAATCGCAAGGCGCCGCCCGACAAGATCCTGCAAGTGGTCCACGAGCGGACGAACGGGGCACGTTTCGAGCGGATCGAAGATGTGGTCGGCAAGGATGAGCTGGCGGACATCGTGAATCAGTACAAGGCGGTGGCTGGCTATGCGCTGGATCAGCTCAACGTGGCGCGTTGAGGGGGCTTATCCCGCTATTCGATCCAAGAAATCGAAGGCGGCCGGGGTGGCTTTGCTTCAAAGCGGAAAAGCCCGGCCGGCGTCTTCCGCGGGTCGGGCTTTTCCTTGGTTCTGCAGGCTTTCGCGCTTGTGCTGGAATCCGGATCAGGATCAGTGGTTGCTTGTTGTCCCCGCCGCCACCGGCAGCAGCACGGCGCTGCGCCCATCGGCGCCGTGCTCGATCGTCACCGTGGCCTTCTGGTAATCGGAAGGCCTGGCGAACAGGATGTTGGGCACCCAGGTCTGCGGGTTGCGGTCGTAGAGCGGGAACAGGCTGGACTGGACCTGCACCATGATGCGGTGGCCTGGCTTGAACTCGTAGTTCACCGTCGGCAGGCGGAACTTGTATTCCTGCACCACGTTCGCCGGGATGGCCGACGGGTCGGCGAAGCTCTTGCGGTAGCGGCCGCGGAAGATGTCGAGCGACACCGGCAGCTCGTAGCCGCCCATCTGCGGGTTGGCGGGATCGGTGCCGGGGTAGACGTCGATCAGCTTGACCACGAAGTCGCCGTCGGTACCGGTGGTCCTGGCGAAGAGGTCGGCGATCGGTGCACCCTGGACGGTCACGGTACTGGTCAGCACCGGCGTGGTGTAGGACAGCACGTCGGGGCGATCCGCCACGAAGCGCTGGTCCGCGACCAGCCAGGTGCGCCAGCGGTCGTTCTTTTGCGGGATCGGGCGCGGCAGGTAGGGCACCGGCTTGGCCGGGTCGGAGACGTAGCTGTCGCCGCCGCCGGTCGGCTGCCCGAAGCCGAGGCCCATGTCCGCCTGCAGGTAGAGCGGGGTGAGCGATTGCTCGCTGGCCGGCTTCCAGTGGGCGAAGCTGTCCCAGCGCTGCTCGACCGGGTTGTAGATCATCGCCTCGGGCAGCGGCCTGGCCAGCGACGTGCCGCGCAGGTAGTGGTCGAACCAGGGGATGATCACCTGCTGGCGGAACTCGGCGGTGGTGTTGCCCGGCCACTTGAGTGGGCCCATGTTCCAGCCGTCGCGGTTGATCTGGCTATGCCACCACGGGCCGATCACCAGGTGGTTATTGGCGCCATGGCCGGCCTTGTCCAGCGCCTCCCAGGCATGCACGGCGCCGTAGATGTCTTCCTGGTCCCACAAGCCCTGCAGCCACATCGTGGGCACGTCGGAGGGATGCTGGGGGAGCAGCCTGTCCAATGCCTGCAGCTGCCAGAACGCGTCATAGGCGGGATGCGCCGCGAAGCGGTTCCACCACGGCAGCTGCTTGAAGCCATTGGCTTCGGCGTAGGCACCGGCCGAGCCGGCCTCGAGAAAATTGGTGTAGTCGTCGTAGTTCTCGCGCGGCACGCTTTCGCCCGTGCCCTTTTTCGTCGTCTGCTCGGTGAAGTAGTCGAGGTTCACCTGGCGCAGGGCGCCGTAGTGGTACCAGTCGTCGCCCATCCAGCCATCGATCATCGGGCTTTCCGGCGCCGCCACCTTCAGCGCGGGGTGCGGATGGAGCAGGGCCATGGCGACCGTCCAGCCGTCGTAGGACGAACCGATCATGCCGACCTTGCCGTTCGACTGCGGCACGTTCTTCACCAGCCAGGCTATGGTGTCCCAGGCGTCGGTGGTGTCGTCGGTGGTGGTCGGGTTGAGCGGCCCCACCGGCGGGCGCGTCATGATGTACTTACCTTCCGAGCCGTATTTGCCGCGCACGTCCTGCCACACCAGGATGTAGCCGTCGTTGGCCCAGTCCTTGTCGCCCGACCACACCGCATCGGCCATGTGCGGGCTGTTGTCGTTCATGAAGCCGCTGGCGTTGTACGGCGTGCGTTCGAGCAGCATCGGCCGGTCGTGCGCATGCTTCGGGATCACGATCACGGTGTGCAGCTTCACGCCGTCGCGCATCGGGATCATCACGTCCCGCTTGACGTAGTCGAAGCTGCCCTGCGGCGTCTGCCAGTTGGCCGGGATGTCCGAAGCGGTCTGGATCATGTCGGGCGTGACCTTCGCCGAATCCTGGCCTGCCGGCGCCGCCGCGAATGCGGCGGCTGACAGGAGGCAGGCTAGCGAAACGAGTGCCGGGCCCAGAGCGGCAGTCTTCATGCGGGGCTCCTCATGGTGTTGGTCGCTTTCGCAACCTACCACGGTTGCGCGCCGGGGCCGCGGAACCGTTTGGCCATCCATGCCATTGGTTGGGGCGTTCGCGCGGCGTCGTCTGGGCGAATTGCCCCCGCGTTTTTCGACTGCGTGTACCCTGAGCCGCCTTTCGGACCGGATACTGCAAAGAGGTGCTTCATGCGTGACATCGTGCGAATCGGCTGCGCCACGCTGCTGGCCGCGTTGGCGGCGCCGACCCTGGCGGCAGGGCAGGCGGGACCGGCCACGGCGGTGCACCAGGGCGATCGCGGTGCGGTGGTGGTCGAGCCCGCGCTGGCGCGTCCGCCGGTGACGCCCTGTGTCGTCAACCTGTTCGCAGGCATGCGTTTCGATGCGCACGGCGATCCCACCGCAATGAACGCGCAGCCGCATCCCTGGCACTACGCGCCTCCCGCGGCATGCCCCGGGCCATGGGCGAAAGTGGTGCTGGAGGCGGATTTCTCGGTCACCGCGGGGCGCCAGTACGACCGCACGGCGAGCTTGTGGCTGGATGGTGTCAACCTGTTCTTCGGTACCACCCAGGAGCCGGGCGCCGACGTGGCGCCGCACTGGCACATCGAGCGCGACCTGAGCGACTACGCCAGCCTGTTCCGCCACGCCGGCGAGGGGCAGGCCATCCTCAACAACTGGGTCGATCCCACGTATACCGGCGTGATCAGCGGCACCGCGCGGCTGGTGTTCTATCCGGCGGTGAAGGGCGCGGAGACACCGGCACCGGCCGACCGCGTCTACGGCCTGGTGGGCGATGCGCAGGGCGCCCCGGTGCCGGTGCAGGACGGCAAGGAAACACTTTCGCGTACGCTGTCGCTGCCGCGCAACGTGGAGCGTGCCTGGCTCGACGTGATCGCGCAGAGCCAGTCGACCGACGAGCAGTGGTACATGTGCATCGATGATGCCGACCTCGGCCGCAGCAGGAACTACGCGCTGGGACCGCCGGCCAGCGGCGATCCGCTGGGGCAGTGCGGCAACGGCAACTTCCGCGAAGTGGAAGTGAGCGTGGACGGCCAGCCGGCCGGGCGTGCGCCGGTCTACCCGTGGACTTACACCGGCGGCGTCGATCCGCACCTGTGGCGCCCCGTGCCGGACGTGCAGACGCTGGACTTCGTGCCTTACCGCATCGACCTCACGCCGTTCGCCGCGCTGCTGGACGATGGCCGTCCGCACACCGTGGCGGTGCGCGTGCTCGGTGCGCACCACTTCTTCAGCCTGGCGGCGAACCTGCTGGTGCAGCTCGACCACGGCCGCGAGGTGCTGGCGGGACGCCTGCTGCAGAACACCCTGGCCGACGGCCGCGCCCGGCTGGAGCCGCGCGTCGAGCGCACCTGGAACACCTCAGCGAAGGATGGCGTGGACGGCCGCGTCGATACCCTCCAGCAGGGCGACTATGTCATCGCCGGCGAGCTGGCCACGTCGCACGGCACCGTGCTGACCCGCGTGGCGCAGCAGTCCGGCTTCGCCAACCGGCAGCACTTCCTGCATCCGGATGCGACGACCTACCGGCAGGTCATCGACCTCGACACGCGCGTGGTCGATACCGTCACCCGCTCGGTGGGCGGGAAGGTCGACGTGCATCGGCGCAGCCTGCATTACCCCCTGCAGGTGGACGTGACCAAGCACATGAAGCCCGACGGCAGTTTCACCAGCGTCATCGGCATGCAGCAGGGCTACGCGAAGCGGCTGGACGACAAGCGCGACGGCAAGGCGGTGTCCTGGTCGACGCTGGACGATGCGCTGGACAGCCACGACACGGCCGACTTCAACGCCACCGGCACGTCCATCGCGAATCCGCGCGACCAGCATGGCCGGCATACCTACCGGTTCAGCGACTCGCTGGGCAGCTGCTACATGCTCGACGTGGCGACCCGCAGCGAAGCGGTGAGCTCGGTCGCTTCGGGCAAAGGCTGCCCGGGCGGTGCCAATCGCCTCGACTGGCGCTCGCGCCCGTATGGCATGTAGGTAGCCGGCGCGGAACCTAGTGCAGGTTGGTGAGCTGGTATCCCACGTACGCCACCAGGAACAGCGCCAGCGCGACCAGCAGCGCCGTCAGCACGCGCTCGACCGCGGCGCCGTGATAGGCGCTCTCGGTCTCCGCCCGGATCAGCCTGGCATTGCGGTAGAAGCTGCGCGTGGCGAGCAGGATCAGCACGGCACCGAGCAGGATCATGCCCAGGCCAAGCCATTCGGAGGCGCGCAGGTGCAGTCCGCTGTCCAGCACGGCGCCCCGTGTTGTGTAGACGAGGAACACGTCGAAGCGCTCGATCAGGAAGCCGAAGCCCATCAGCGACACCGCCGTGCGGATCCAGGCGAGGTAGGTGCGTTCGTTGGCGGACAGGTCGCTGAAGTGGGGGATCATGGAGAGGGGCCGCGCAAGAGGTGGAACCAGTCTAGCCCGCGCCTGCGCAAGCATGTTTCGGAGCCTGGCCGGAGTGCCGTTTGTCAGGCGGCCTGGAGCGTTGCGCAGCCGCTCGTTCGTGGGATGATCGGCTGGTTCCCCACCGAGAGAGAATCCCATGAATGATCGTGGCGATGTAATGCAGCCGGGCCGGCGCCGCTTCCTGCGAACCTCGGCGCTCGGTGCGGCGGCATTGCCAGTGGCGATGCTGGGCAACAGCGCGGCCGCGGCGGAAGCGGGTGCGGGCAGCATCAAGCTGCCGGCTTCCATTCTTGCGTTGCAACCGGTGAAGTCGCAGATCGTGCCGATCACGGACGACGAGCGTCGCCGCCGGCTGGCCAGGGCGCAGGAGCTGATGGGCAAGTCCGGGATGGACGCCATCTACCTGGACGGCGGCACCACGCTCGACTACTACACCGGCATGCGCTGGTGGACCAGCGAGCGCCTGATGGGCATGCTGCTGCCGCGCTCGGGCGATCCGGTGTACATCACGCCCGCGTTCGAGCGCAGCCGCGCGCTGGAGCAGATCCGCTTCGGCCACGACGTGCGCACCTGGCAGGAGAACGAGAGCCCCTACGCGCTGATCGCGCAGGTGATGCGCGAGAAGCGTGCCGGCACCGGCACGCTGGGCATCGAGGAAAAGGTGCCGTTCTTCCGCTCCACCGGCATTGCCGAGGCGATGCCGCAGGCGAAGCTGGTACTGGCGACGCCGGTCACCGCCGGCTGCCGTTCGATCAAGAGCCCGGCGGAACTCGCGCTGATGCAGGTGGCGAACAATGCCACGCTGGCCTTGTACAAGGCGGTCTGGCAGGGGCTGGAACCCGGCATGACCCAGCAGCACATCGCGGCGTGGGTGGAGGCCGGCTACACGCGCATGGGCTTGCGCGGCGACGCCAGCATCAACGTCGGCACCTACACCGCACTGCCGCACGGTTCGCGCGAACCGCAGGTGATCCGCGAAGGCACGCCGGTGATGCTGGACGACGGTTGCTACGTGGAAGGCTACATGAGCGACATTACCCGCACCTTCACGCTGGGCAAGGCCAGCGACAAGATGAAGCGGGTGTTCGACATCGTGCGCAAGGCGCAGCAGGCCGCGCTCGCGGCCGCGCATCCGGGCGCGGCGATGGAGTCGGTGGACGCCGCCGCGCGCAAGGTGATCGCGGATGCCGACTACGGCCCGGGCTACAAGTATTTCTCGCATCGTCTCGGCCACGGCATCGGCATGGACATGCACGAGTGGTACTACCTCGTCGAGGGCAACACGCGGAAGATCGAAGCCGGCATGACCTTCAGCGACGAACCCGGCATCTATATCCCGGGCGAGTTCGGCGTGCGGCTGGAGGACGACATGCATGTCGGCGCCGACGGCGCGCGCTGGTTCACGCCGCAGAGCCCGTCGATCGAGCGGCCGTTCGGGTAGGCGCGAGAGCCTGCATCTTGCCGGTTGGCTGATGCCTCGTTTTCCCGCCTGGTGACGAAGTCAGGTGTTCCAGACGGGCCGCCCACGGGCGAACCACGGCACGTTCCGGTAGGTGTCAGCCACCAGCCAGACACTGGCGGTGATCAGGAAGGAAATGATGAGGGCGGTGGTTGCCGTGCGGCCGGTGTAAAGATCGGGCGCCCAGTAAGCGACGGTGATGGCACCCAGCATGGCGGCTTCCACGGCCGCGGCAAGCCGCGGCCAGACACCGAACAGCAAGGCCAGGCATGTCGCGATGCTGCCCACACCGGTGAGGCAGGCCCAACCCATCGGCGAAGGCCACCATTGCAGCCACGGTTGCATGACGCGGTTGCCGGCGTTCACCGCGTCCACGATGACTTCCACGCCGATCATGGGAAGTGCGACGACAAGCAGCCAGCGTGCGGCGCGGATGCCGCCGGGTCCGGCAGCGAACCCGAGACGTCGCGTCCCGCCGATGCCGGAATGCCCGGCAAACAGGCACCATGCCCCTGCGGTGATGATGGCGATTTCGCCAAAACTGCCCCAGTTGCCGACGTCCTGCGGGGCAAGCGCCACGCCGGGAACTTCCAGCAATACCAGCCAGAGCGCCATGTATGGAAACAGCACGCGGCAGGTCGACGGCAGCGTGCGCTTCAGCAAGAGACCGATGCCAAGCGCCAGTTCGATGAGGGCGCAGGCATAGGCGATGGTGGTACGCGCCGGCAGGTAGTGGACGGGGATCTGCTGCCAGGCGAGGGCAAGGTCGCCATTGACGAGGCCCGTCACGCCCAGGGCGATCATGGCGGCGGCAAACAACAGACGGCTGAGCTGCAGCGTCGTATTCATGTTGTCACCCTCCAGTCGGTGACGTGTGGGTGGGCGATCCACTGCCGTGACGCGGTACTGTATTGGAGCTGCCCGGCGGCTTCCGCGCGGTTCGGGCGCCAAGAGCATACGCTTTGGCAGGCGTCTTGATTCGCGATGCAAAGGACGCGCGAAGCAGGGCGGGACAACCAGGCAGGTGTGGCGTCGCGACGGCGTACCAGTCGGCGGTGGACGGGCTGGTGCCTCCAGCCCGCTGTCCGGTCGGCGCGATGAGCCGCGCGAAAGCGGACAATCCAGGATCAGAGGACATCGACGGTGGTGAGCATGAAGAAGGCTGGGGCGCGGCAATGGCTGCCGGGGTGTGCCGCGTTGCTGGCGACGTGCGCGGCTTCGGCGGCAGGCCGGCACGCGGTTGCCGCGGCGCGGTTCGACATCGGTTCGCGTGTGGTGTCCACGGTCGAGCCGCCGGTGTCGCGGCCGGCAGGCACGCCATGCATGGTGACGCTGTTCAGGCACGAGGCGTTCGACGATCAGGGTGACGGCTCGTCGATGGCCGCGCGCCCGCACCGCTTCGACTTCGCTCCGCCCAAGGGCTGTGCGGGCGGCTGGAGCAAGGTGGTGCTGGAGGCGGATTTCTCCGTGCCGGCCGGCCGCCAGTTCGATCGCACCGTGGCGCTCTGGCTCGGCGGGGTGAATCTCTATTTCGGCACCACCATCGAGCCCGAACCGGAGGTGGCCCAGCATTGGCATGTGGAGCGCGACCTCAGCGACTACGCCGCGCTGTTCCGGCAGGCGCAGGCGGGGCAGATGATCCTCAACAACTGGGTGAGCCCCACCACCAACCAGCCGATCTATGTGGACGTGCGCCTGGCGTTCTACCCGGCGGGCGCCGGGCAGCAGGCCATGGCGGCGGCCGATCGCGTCTATCCGCTCAGCAGCGATCCGCGCGGCGAGCAGGCGGCGCTGGAGCATCCGGATGACAGCCTGTCGCGCCGGATCACCTTCCCGCGCAACGTCGAGCGTGCCTATCTGGACGTCGTCGCACAGAGCCAGGCGCACGACGAGCGCTGGTACACCTGCGTCGACAAGGCCTACCTGGAGAAGACGCGCGATTACTCGCTGGAGTCGTTCGAGGCCTGCGACGGCGGCAGCTTCCGTGGCGTGGAAGTGCTGGTGGACGGCAAGCCGGCCGGGCTGGCGCCGGTCTACCCGTGGATCTTCACCGGCGGCGTGGCGCCGCACCTGTGGCTGCCGACGCCGGCCATCCAGACGACGGATTTCATCCCGTCGCGGGTGGACCTGACGCCGTTCGCCGGCCTGTTCGACGACGGCAAGCCGCACACGGTGGCCGTGCGCGTGCCGGGCGCCGACCACTTCTTCAACGTCGCGGCGAACCTGCTGGTCTACCAGGATCCGCGCGCCAGCCAATTGAGCGGCGAGCTCACGCAGGACACGCTGGCCGTGCGGCAGCCGGCCGGGCTCGTCGTGCGCGACACGCTGCATGCCGATGCCGCTGGCCGCATCGTGGGCACGATAACCACCGACCAGACGCAATCCGGGGTGATCGCCGGTCGCCTGCATACTCCGCACGGCACCCTCGACACCACCGTGCGCTACGACAGCAGCTTCCACAACCACCAGACCTTCGAGCGGCCGGGTGAGAAGCGTTACGACGAGACCATCGACCAGCTGGGCTCGATGTCGCTGACGGTGGAGCGCACGCTGGACGGCCGTCGTCTGGACGGCTACACGGTGGAGCAGCGCGACCCGCTCTTTCTCTCCTCGCGCAAGACCATGGTGACCAAGGGGCAGGACTTCACCGCCGAGGTGGCGATGAAGCAGGGCCACCGCATCGAGACCCGGCGCACCGATGCACGGGGTGCGGCCTACCACGCCGTGCTGGACGAGAACCTCGCCACCCGCGACCACGCCGACGGCAAGACCATTCCCGACCCGCTCGACCGCAGCAGCTTCGCCTACGACGAAGCGGGCAGCGAACAGGCGAGCTTCACCGACTCGCTGGGCAGCTGCTACCGCAGCGCCATCCAGTCGCGCGACGAACGCCTGACGGCGGCGAGCGAGGGAACCGGATGCCCTGGCAACGCCAACCGTCTGGACAGCCGTTCGCGTCCCGATCATCCGTGGCTGATGCCGCTGGATCAGGCGTTGGCGAAGCGGAAGTAGGGAGCGCGACGGCCGCCGGAAGGCCGGGTGCGGCACGTATGATGGACGGGTGCGTGCGATGCGCGCAGCCCGTCTTCCGGAAAGGGTCGTGGGACATGGCAGCCGAACTGCAAAGCTTCATCCATCTGCTCTTCGTCGGCGTGGTCGCGCTGTTCCCGGTGGTCAACCCGATCGGCACGGCCTTCGTGGTGATGCCGTATTTCGCGCACCTGGACGAGGCCGGCAAGAAGCAGGCGGTGCGCAAGATCACGTTGTACGCATTCTGCGTCTGCACGGTGACGCTGATCGCCGGCGAATGGATACTGAAACTGTTCGGGCTGTCGATCCCGGTGGTGCAGCTGGCCGGCGGCATCATGATCTGCAAGATGGGCTGGGATTTCCTCTCGTCCGACAAGGATGCGAGCGCCGACAGCAGCGGCGACGTGGCCGCAGCCAGGCCACGCGGCATCGACGACCAGCTGTTCTACCCGCTGACCTTCCCGCTGACGACGGGGGCGGGGACGATCTCGGTGCTGCTGACCCTGAGCGCGCACGGCGCGGATGCCAGCCTGCGCCAGACGCTGTTCAACATGGGGGCGATCCTGCTGGCGATCGTGCTGATGTGCGTGCTGGTGTACGTGTTCTTCCTCAACACCCAGCGCATCGAGCGCTACCTGGGCTCGCAGGGCGAGCGCATCTTCAATCGCCTGATCGCCTTCTTCATTTTCTGCGTGGGCCTGCAGATCGCCGTCACGGGCGCCAAGGCGCTGTTCGCCTGAGCCGGCGCGCTGGCGCAGCCCCGGGACCCCGGCGGCGATCCAGCCTGATGGTGATGCAGGATGCGCGTGTCAGTGTTCCATCCGCACCGCGGCATGGTCGCCGCCGCACGAAGCATGCAGGCTGCATCGGTTGTGGCGATCTCTTGCCCCTGCGAGCAAGGGATTGCGGGTCAGCCGCCTGTCATGCAGGGCTGCGCTACGCCGGCAGGCGACGCATCCGCGCCCCAGCTGGCCGCGGCCAGCGTCACCTTGCCTTCGCCCTGGAAGGACGTCGCCGAGTGGCCCAGTTGCAGCTGGTAGTCGCCGGCGGGCTGCTGCCAGTGCCGGCCCTGGCCGTCGAAGTTCGCCAGCAGGCGCGGGTCGGCGGTCGCCACCAGGTGGGCGGACTGGCCGGGCTTCAGGTTGACGCGGCACCAGCCGGCCAGCCGCCGCACTTCGCCCGAGCCGGGCAGGGTCACGTAGAGCTGCGGCACATCCACGCCTGCGCGCGAGCCGCGGTTGCTGACGGTGAACGAGGCCGTGACGCGGCCATGCTCGACGCGCGGCTTGAAGTCGCTGTACTCGAAGTGCGTGTAGGTCAGGCCGTAGCCGAACGGGAACAGCGGTTCGAGATGCTTGCGCTGGTACCAGCGGTAACCCACGTTGGCGCCTTCGACGTTGTAGTCCACGTCCTGTGCCGGCTGGCCTTGCGGCGGCATGCCGATGGAAGCCAGGCCGGCGCCGGGGATGGTCGGGCGCGGCAGCTGCGATTCGTCGCGCGGCCAGGTCACCGGCAGGCGGCCGGAGGGATCGACCTCGCCATACAGCAGCCGTGCGATCGCTTCGCCGCCGGCTGCGCCGGGGTACCACGCTTCCAGTACCGCGCCCACCTGATCGAGCCACGGCATCGCCACTGGGCCGTTGTTCTCCAGCACGACGATGGTGTGCGGGTTCGCCTTGGCCACGGCCTCCACCAGCGCGTCCTGGTTGCCCGGCAGGGCGAGGTGCGGCACATCGAAACTTTCCGCCGCCCACTGCTCGACGAACACCACCGCGACCTTGGCCCGCGCGGCCAGCTTCGCGGCGGCGGCGATATCGTCGCCGCTGGCGTAATCCACCTTGCCATGTGCGCGCCGTTCGATCGCCGCCAGCGGTGCCGAGGGCTGGTACAGGCGCGGGCCCGGCCAATCCGTGGGCGCAAGGCCGGGCACCGCATTGCCCTGCGGCGACTGCACCGCCGAGGAGCCGCCGCCGGTCAGCACGCCCTTGTCGGCATGGCCGCCGATCACCGCCACGGACTGCGCGGCGGACAGCGGCAGCAGCGCATCCCGGTTGCGCAGCAGCACCGCGCCGGCCTCTTCCGTACGCTGCGCCACCTTGCGGTCGGCATCGAAGTCGATGGGCGCCGGTTTGGCGGGATGATCGATCACGCCGGCCGCGAACAGGCTGCGCAGGATGCGCCGCGCCATGTCGTCGATGCGCGACTGCGGCACCTCGCCGGAAGCCACCGCGGCACGCAGCGGCTGGTCGAAGTACACCTCCTTGTCGAAGGTCTCGCCGGCGGACTCCTGGTCCAGCCCGGCCAGCGCGGCCTTCGCGGCGCTGTGCACGGCGCCCCAGTCCGACATCACGAAGCCGGGGTAATGCCAGTCGTGCTTCAGCACCTGGTTGAGCAGCCAGTCGTCCTCGCAGGCATACACCGCATTGATGCGGTTGTAGGAGCACATCACCGAACCGGGCTTGCCCGTGGCGATGGCGATCTCGAAGGCAAGCAGGTCCGATTCGCGCGCCGCGGCGCGGTCGATATTTGCGCTGAGCGTGTTGCGGTCGGTCTCCAGGTCGTTGAGCGCGTAGTGCTTGATGGTGGAAACGAGGTGCTGGCTCTGGATGCCCGCGATGGCGTTGCCGGCGATCAGGCCGGCCAGCAGCGGGTCCTCGCCCGCGTATTCGAAATTGCGACCGTTGCGCGGATCGCGCACCAGGTCCACGCCACCGGCCAGCATCACGTTGAAGCCGCGGCGATGCGCTTCACCGCCGATCATCGCGCCGCCGGCGAAAGCCACCGCCGGATCGAAACTGGCCGCGGTCGCCAGGCCCGAAGGCAGTGCGGTGGCGCCGAGCTTGAGCGGCTTCGCCACGCCCAGGCCGGCATCGCTTTCCTGGATGGCCGGCAGGCCCAGCCGCGCCAGCGCCGGCTGGTAGCCGGCCGAACCCAGCGCGCCCGGCGACATGGTATGGCCGTTCTGGTTGTCGCCGAACTCGGTGCGGATCAGATGGAATTTTTCGTCCTGCGTCATCGCCTTCAGCACCAGCTCGGCACGCTGGTCGGGCGACAGCCTGGGATTCATCCACGGGCGCGCATCGCTGCCTTGGGTGGCCGCCGCGCATGTTCCGCCGAATGCCAGCAGCGCCATGCCGATGCAGGAAGCAACGCGAGTCTTGCGGTGTGCCATGACATCCCCATCCGTTTTGCCTGCCAGGGCGCAAGCATGCGCACAGGGGACGCGGGATGACAAGCGAGGCGTGTCTTCAGAAAAACGTCGGCATTGTTTCCAGCACCCGGAGCCCGTCATCGACGCGCAGCACTTGCCGCCACTTGTCGAACGTCAGGCAGGGGTGGGACGCGCCGAACGAAACGATGTCGCCGATGCGGAGATCGGCGTCTTCGGGGATCACCAGCATGGTGTGCTGATCCATCACCTTGCGGACCGTGCAATGCCGGAGCGGATGCGCAGGCTCGCCGGGGCGGTGCCGCTGCAGCGGGATCGGCAGGTCGGGGTCGCAGGAAATGTCGCGCTTGCCCATCGCGACGACCGCCAGGCCGGGCTCGGGCAGCGATTGCACGTGGGCGAACACGGCCAGCGCCGGTTGCAGGTTGCCTTCGAGTTCCGGATGGCGTGCCTTTACCTCGGCCAGCGCGTCGCGGTACGAGCGATGGTCGTGTACGACGTAGCAGCCGGGCCGCAGGACCGGCGTGCAGTGCTCGCGCAGTTCCGCCTGGTCGAATGCTTCGGCGATCAGGTCGAACCATTGCGAACCCGCCGCGGTGACGATCGGTTTGCGATCGGCAAACGCGCCTGCATCCATCAGCCGGCGCAGGGTGGCGACGAGTTGCCTGGCGTAGGCGCGGACGCGGTCGACGGCATGCTCGCCGCCGATCAATCCCTCGTAGCCCTCGATGCCGCAGAGCGCGACGGCCGGTGCGGCCGCGATGGCGTCGACCAGCGCCGCGAGCGCGGATTCGTCACGCACGCCGCAACGGCCGCCAGGCACGCCGAGTTCGATCAGCACGTTCAAGGTCAGGTCGCGTGCCCCGAAGAACCGGTCCAGCGCCTCGACGTTGGCCACGCTGTCGACCACGCAGCAGTAGTCCGCGCCGCGTTCGATCAGGCCCGCGACGATCGCCATGTTGGGTGCGCCGACGAGCTGGTTCGCCATCAGCAGGCGCGTGGCGCCGTGTTCGAAGGCGACGGCGCATTGCGTGGCGGTGGCCAGCGTGACGCCCCAGGCGCCGGCGTCGAGCTGGCGACGGAACAGCGCGGGCGTCATCGTGGTCTTGCCGTGCGGCGCGAGTTGCGCGCCGTGGCCGTCGGCGAAGCGCTGCATCCAGGCGATGTTGTTGGCCAGTTCCGCGTCGAAGATCACCGCGGCCGGCAGGCTCACGTCTTCGAGCAGCGATGGGCCGGTGATGGGGTTGCCTTTTTCGAGGTGTCGCGCAGAGAGGGTCATCATGGGATCCGGATCAGCATCGGGCGATCGACCACGCCACGGACTGCCCCGCGCGGAACGGCACGCACTGGCTTGCACCGAAGGGCAAGGCATCGGGCACCGTCCACGGCTTGCGCTCCAGCACGATGCTGTCGGTGTTGCGCGGCAGCCCGTAGAAGTCGGGGCCGTGGAAGCCGGCGAAGGCTTCGAGCCGGTCGAGCCTGCCGGCCTGTTCGAACGCTTCGGCATACAGCTCGATGGCGGCGTGTGCGGTGTAGATGCCGGCGCAGCCGCAGGCGGCTTCCTTGGCTTCCTGTGCGTGCGGCGCGCTGTCGGTGCCGAGAAAGAAATGCGTGTCGCCGCTGGTGGCGGCTTCCACCAGGGCGGTGCGATGCGTCTCGCGCTTCAGCACCGGCAGGCAGTAATGGTGCGGGCGGATGCCGCCTTCGAAGATCGCGTTGCGGTTGAGCAACAGATGATGCGCGGTGATGGTGGCGCCCACGTGCGTCGGCGCCGCACGCACGAACTCCACCGCGGCGCGCGTGGTGATGTGTTCCAGCACCATGCGCAATTTCGGGAAACGCTCGCGCAGCGGCAGCAGCTGGCGGTCGATGAACACCTGCTCGCGGTCGAAGATGTCCACGGCGGGATCGGTGACTTCGCCGTGCATCAGCAGCGGCAGGCCGTGCTGCTCCATCGCTTCGAGCACGCCCTGCACGTTCGCCAGGTCGCGCACGCCGGCCTGCGAGTTGGTGGTGGCGCCGGCGGGGTAGTACTTCACCGCATGCACGATGCCGCTGGCCTTGGCGCGCGCGATCTCGTCCGGCGTGGTGGCCTCGGTGAGGTACAGCGTCATCAGCGGCTGGAAGCGCGTGCCCACCGGCAGCGCGGCGAGGATGCGTGCGCGGTATTCCCGTGCCTGCGCCAGCGTGGCCACCGGTGGCTTGAGGTTGGGCATCACGATGGCGCGGCCGAACTGGCGTGCGGTGTCCGCCACCACCGACCCCAGCGCCGCGCCGTCGCGCAGGTGCAGGTGCCAGTCGTCGGGGCGGGTGATTTCGAGGCGCGTGGACGACATGGTGGTGCTGCTCCGGTACACGAATCGGGGAAGGGCGGCGCGCGTGGATGCGCCGGTCGCGGCGTGGCTGCGTACCGCCGCGGCGGGGACGCCAATGGTATCGGATCGGGGCTTGTACCGGCGTTGCCGCGGGCCACGCCATGATCGGCGCGACGTGTGCGAAAGTGGCGCATGGACGATCTCTTTCCTGCATCGTTGCGGCCGGACGCCATCGGCTTCGACGCGCTTCCGCATCTGGCGCCCGTGTTCTTCGCGATCTACCCGTCGGCGGCAGACCTGCCGCGCGTGGTCACGTGGCAGCGACGCATCTGCGGACAGATCGCGCCGTCCACGATCAGCCTGCGCCCGCCCGGGTTGCTGCATGTCAGCGTCGCGCTTTGCGGCACGCCGCGACGCCAGCGGCAGTCCTTGCCGGACGCCTTGCGCGCCGCGGCCGCGCAGTTCGCCTGTCCGGCCTTCGAGCTGAGGTTGGAGGCGACGGCAGGCTTCGGCGCGGACGGACGCGCCTTCGTCGCAGTGGCGGATGCGGCCGGCACGCGTGCCGTGCACGGCTTGCGCCTGGCGCTGGCCGAGGCGCAGCAGCACGTCGGCCTCGTGGCGGCGCGCGGCATGAGCGAGGCGCACCTCACGCTCGGCTATGGCGATGCCCTGCCGGCCGGGCGCCAGCCGGTCGAACCGCTCGGCTTCCGCGTCGAGGCGGTCGAACTGGTGGCCAGCCAGGTGGGCCACTCGGAGCATGTGCACATCGATCGCTGGCCTTTGAAGTAGCGGGCAGGGCGACGATCACGGGCACACCATGACCAAAGGCCCATGAGCGCGGCGGAGCGGGACGCTAGATTCGAAATTTCTTGCGTATAATCGCTCGGGGGTAACCGTGATCAAGCGTTGCATGTGGGTGTTGTGCCTGGGTTTCAGCAGCATGGCCCTGGCCCAGGAGCCGGTGGACCTGGACATGGCCGGCCGCATCCGCCAGGAGGCCTTCCACCACTCGCAGGTGATGGACATCCTCGGCCATCTCACCGAGGACATCGGTCCGCGCCTCACCAATTCCCCGCAGATGGCCCAGGCGAACGCCTGGACGCAGGAGAAGTTCAAGGGCTGGGGACTGGCCAACGTGCATGACGAGGCCTTCGACGATTTCGGCCGCGGCTGGGAGTTCAGCGAGGCCAACGTGGAAATGCTCGCGCCCCGCACGGCGCCACTGTACGCGCTGCCCAAGGCGTGGACGCCCGGCACCAACGGCCCGGTCGAGGGCGAGGTGATGCGCGTCAGCATCAAGACCCGCAAGGACCTGGACCAGTACAAGGGCAAGCTCAAGGGCAGGATCCTGCTGCTGGACGATGCGCGTGCGTACAAGCCCGGCACCGAGGCCGACTGGCAGCGCTATGACGACGCCGGCCTCGCCGAGCTGCAGGGCTTCACCCTGCCCAAGGGGCCGAGCCGCGACCGCGCCGCCCTGCTCAAGCGCTATGCGGAACGGCAGGAACTGGCGCGCGCGACCAACGAGTTCTTCGTCGCCGAGGGCGTGCTGGCCACGATAGCCATCAGCGGCTGGGACAACGGCATCATCCGCGTGGGCGGCGGCGGTTCGCGCCGGGCCGGCGAGTCCGTGGGCGTGCCGGAGCTGGCCATGATGGCCGAGCATTACAACCCGCTGGTGCGCGCGCTGGAGCGCAAGGAGACGGTGAAGCTGCGCGTGGACGTCAAGGCGCGCTTCACCGACGACAGCAACCGGCCCGGCTACAACACCATCGCCGAGATTCCCGGCAGCGGCGGCAAGGCGAACGAGATCGTGATGCTGGGCGCGCACATGGATTCCTGGCACACCGGCACCGGCGCTTCCGACAACGGCGCCGGCGTGGCGGTGATGATGGAGGCCATGCGCATCCTGAAGGCGGTGGGCGCGAAGCCGAAGCGCACCATCCGCGTGGGGCTGTGGAGCGGCGAGGAGCAGGGCCTGATCGGCTCGCGTGCCTACGTGGCCAAGCATTTCGCGTCCTACCCGGAGCCCACCGACCCCGCGCAGAAGGCACTGCCGGCCTTCCTGCGCGAGCCCACCGGTACGCTGCAGAAGCAGCCCGGTTACGAGCGCTTCGCGGCCTACTTCAACATGGACAACGGCTCGGGCCGCTTCCGCGGCATCTACGCGCAGGAGAACACCGCGGCGATGCCGATCTTCAAGGCCTGGCTGGAGCCGTTCCACGACGTGGGCGCCACCACCGTGACCAGCCGCGACACCGGCAGCACCGACCATGTGTCCTTCGACGCCGTGGGTCTGCCCGGCTTCCAGTTCATCCAGGACAAGCTGGACTACTCCACGAACGTCCACCACAGCAACCTGGACACGTTGGACCACGCTTCCGCGGACGACCTGAAGCAGGCCGCCGCGATCGTCGCCTTCTTCGCCTGGCAGGCCGCGCAGCGCGAGGAAAAGCTGCCGCGCAAGCCGCTGGCGCAGGACTGACGTGATTCCTCCCCTCTCCCTGCGGGAGAGGGGTTGGGGAGAGGGTTCGGGCGGAGCGTGCCGGTTCCGGCAAGTCCCGTACCCTCATCCGGCGCTGCGCGCCACCTTACTCCCGATGGGAGAAGGTGATGAATCCCGCCGCTTGAGACCCGTCACCTGGCGTGGGACGATCCTGTCGATGAGCAGCAAGCCCGCCCCGGCAACGCATCTGCGCGACCTTGCCCGGCTGCGCCGCGTGCGCGACCGCATCGACCGCGAATACGCGCAGCCGCTGGACGTCGAGTCCCTGGCGCACGCCATCGGCATGTCGGCCGGGCATCTCAGCCGCCAGTTCAAGTTCGCTTTCGGTGAGTCGCCCTACAGCTATCTGATGACGCGTCGCATCGAGCGCGCGATGGCCTTGCTGCGTCGCGGCGACCTCAGCGTCACCGAGGTCTGCATGACGGTGGGTTGCGCCTCGCTGGGCACTTTCAGTACCCGCTTCACCGAACTGGTCGGCATGTCGCCCGGCGTCTACCGGCGCGAGGCGGCGCGCACGACGGCGGGGTTGCCGTCCTGCATCGCGCGGCAGGTGACGCGACCGATCAGGATGCGACCGATCAGGAATGGAGAAGCGCCGGCCACCGAACCCGACCTAGCATGACGGCTCCCTCCCCACCGGATACCGCAGCCATGGACATCAACATCCACGCCAGCTTCCTCCCGCACAGCGATCCGGACGCCTCGCTGGCGTTCTACCGCGACACCCTCGGCTTCGAGGTGCGCAACGACGTCGGCTACAACGGCATGCGCTGGATCACGGTCGGCCCCGCCGACCAGCCCGGCACCGCCATCGTGCTGTATCCGCCGGTCGCCAGCCCCGGCGTCACCGACGACGAGAAGCGCACCATCGCCGAGATGATGGCCAAGGGCACCTTCGCGACCATGCTGCTGGCCACCAGGGATCTCGATGCCGCGTTCGAGAAGATCCAGGCCAGTGGCGCCGAGATCGTCGAGGAGCCGACCATGCAGCCGTACGGCGTGCGCGACTGCGCCATCCGCGACCCCGCCGGCAACCTGCTGCGCGTGCAGGAACGGCGCTGAGCCGTGGACAGACAGTGATGAGCGAGCCCATCGTCCTGCAGGTGATTGGCCGGATCCGTTCCGACCTCGACGCAGTGGCCGTAGCCCCGCACCAGGGTGACGAGGGCGCGCCGGATGCGTGGCTGGTGCTGGAGGCCGAGTATGCGAACGCATTGTCCGGCGTGGTTGCCGGAGACAGCCTGGTCGTGCTGACCTGGTTGCACCAGGCTCGGCGTGACATGCTCCAGGTCCAGCCTCGCGGCGACCCGCACGCGGCATGGGCCGGCGTGTTCAGAACGCGTTCGCCCCATCGGCCCAACCCGATCGGCATCCATTCGGTACGCGTCCATGCCGTGGAAGGCATGCGGTTGCGGATAGGTCCGATCGAGGCGATCGACGGCACGCCGGTGCTGGATATCAAGGTGGAGCTCGGCCCCGTGGGCGAGCGATGAGCAGACATAACCAGACGTCGGGTGAGGAATTCCATGGAACAGACTTCGAAGAAGGGCGTGCGCAAGCCCGCCGGGCGCGCCGCCGACAAGGCATCCGCAGGATTCAGCGCCGAGGAAAAGGCGGCGATGAAGGCTTATGCCAAGGAGTTGAAAGCGCAGGCGCGCGCGGACAGGACCAGGGAAGACGGCGAACGCGAGGTGCTGGCGGCGATCGCCGCGATGCCGGAGGCCGATCGCGTCCTGGCCGCGCGGGTGCATGCCCTCGTCAAGGCACATGCGCCGGCGCTGGTGCCGAAGACCTGGTACGGCATGCCGGCGTATGCCCTGGACGACAAGGTCGTCTGTTTCTTCAAGGACGCGCAGAAGTTCAAGGACAGGTATGCCACTCTCGGTTTCAACGACAAGGCCAGGCTCGACGACGGTGCCATGTGGCCGACCGCATTCGCGCTCAAGACCATGAATGCCGAGGTGGAGAAGCGCATCGCCGCGCTGCTGAAGAAGGCGCTGGGCTGAGCGGTCCGTTCCCGACCGGCGTGCGGGCGGCGGGAGGTTTCCCGCTCGCCCGGCGATCTCCTTAAGATGGGGCTTTGTTCCCCGATCAAGGCAGCCCGCCATGCGCAAGGCTCTTCCGTGTTCGTGTCGCACCCTTCTGGTGCTGGCGCTCACCCTGCCTGCTTCATGGGCTGCGGCTGCGGATTCAGCGCCCATGGCGCATGTCGACACCGGCATCCTGTCGGGTACACGTGATGCCGCGACCGGCCTGGACGAGTTCAGGGGCATTCCGTATGCCGCGCCGCCGATCGGCGCCTTGCGCTGGAAGCCGCCGCAGCCGGTGGCCGCGTGGAGCGGCGTGCGCGCGGCCGACCGCTTCGGTCCGCGCTGCATGCAGCGCCCGCTGTACGGCGACATGGTGTTCCGCTCCAACGGCATGAGCGAGGACTGCCTTTACCTCAACGTGTGGACGCCGGCGCACCGCCAGGCCGGCAAGCTGCCGGTGCTGGTGTATTTCTATGGCGGCAGCCTGCTGGCCGGTGATGGTTCGGAATTGCGCTACGACGGTGCGAGCCTTGCGCAGCGCGGCATCGTGACCGTCACGGTGAACTTCCGCCTCGATGTGTTCGGCCTGCTCGCCTTGCCCGCACTGGCGGCCGAGTCGCCGCGGCACGCCACCGGCAACTACAGCCTGATGGACATGACGGCGGCGCTGCATTGGGTGCGCGACAACATCGCCGCGTTCGGCGGCGATCCGTCGCAGATCACCATCGGCGGCGAGTCGGCGGGCTCGATGGCGGTGTCGGCGCTGATGGCCTCGCCGATGTCCAGGGGCTTGATGCAACGCGCGATCGGCGAAAGCGGCGCGGTGCTCGGCAACCTCAAGCCGATGCCGCTGGCCGAAGCCGAGCAGAAGGGCGAGGCCTTCATGCACAAGGTGGGGGCGCACTCGCTGGCGGACCTGCGCGCGATGCCGGCGGAGGTGCTGATGAAGGCGCTCGGGACCACGGACAGTGGCGGCTTCGACATGACCATCGATGGTGCCGTGCTGCCGCGCTCGCCGGAGGCGATCTATGCGGCCGGCGCGCAGGCACACATTCCCTTGCTGGTCGGCTCGAACTCGCAGGAAGGCTACTGGAAGGGCCTGCTCGACAAGCAGGCGCCCACGCCGGCGAACTATCGTGCCGCGGTGCAGCGGCAATTTGGCGCGAGCGCCGACGAAGCGTTGCACCTGTATCCGGGCAGTACGGAAGCCGAGGTCAAGGCATCCGGCACCGCGCTGGAAGGCGACCAGTTCATCGCCTTCTCCACCTGGCGCTGGATGGACTGGCAGCACAAGACCGGCAACGCGCCAGTGTATTACTACTACTTCGACCAGCCGCGCCCGGCGAAGCGCGACGGCAGTGCCGGTCCGGGTACCGGTGCCGTGCACAGCGGCGAGATCGAATACGCGCTGGGCAACCTCGCTGGCAACCGGGTCTATGCATGGACCGCCACCGACCGGCGCGTCTCCGCCGAGATGGAAGGCTACTGGGCCAACTTCATCAAGACCGGCAACCCCAACGGGGCCGGCCTGCCGCATTGGCCTGCCGTCACGGACCAGGACGGCGGCCTGCTGCGCCAGGTGATCGGTGCGGATACGCACACCCGCATCGACCGCAACGCGGCGCGTTACGAGTTCCTGCAGCGCTTCGAGCCCGACGCGCACCTCTGATGGCCTGGTCTCTCCCCGGGTAAAAGGTCGGGCGTCGAGCGCGGTGGGTCAGTAGGGTCGCGTGCGCTTGTTGCCCGCGATGGCGGCCTGCATCTCGACGCTCAGGGTGAAGGTGCGCTGTTCATCCGGCTGCATGGCGCCGACGCCCACCAGCTTGCGCGCGATCTCCTCGCCGCGTTCGTTGCGGATGGTCAGCACCATCGAGTATTCCCACGCGCCGCTGTCGGGATTGCGGAAGCTGCCTTCCACGCGCAGCGGCACGGATGCCGGTGCCGCGGCCGCGGCGCCCGGCTCGCTGAAACGCAGCTTGTGGCGGCAGGCCGGGCACACGCTCGCGCTTTCCAGGATGGTTTCCCTGCAGTGCGGGCAGCTGCGCGTCGCCCCGGCCGTGCCCGAAGGTGCGGTGGTCACGAAATCGTGCCGCCGTGCCCGTTGCTGGTACGCGCACCGTTGTCGTCCCAGCCGAACTCGACCTGGCCACGCATGCGCGAGCCGGCTGCCACGCTGAGCGACCCGGCTTTCAGGTCGCCGGTCAGCGCGCCGCTCTGCAGCAATTCCACGTGCACCGCCGATTCGATGTTGCCGGTGAGTTCGCCTGCGATGGTGACCTTCTCTGCGCGCACGCTGCCGGTCACCTTGGCGCCGGGTTCGATGGTGAGGTCTCCGCGCACGCTGATGTCGCCCTTGAAGCTGCCGGCGATGCGCACGTGGCCCGCGCCTTCGATCTTGCCCTCGATGGTGATGTCGGGCGCGATCAGCGATTCGGCCTTGGGCTTGGCTGGTACGGCCGCGGGGGCGGGGCGTGGTGCCAGTTGCACCGGCGCTGGCGCTGCCGCTTCAGGCTTGTTCTCCGGGATGTCGAGACGTGCCTGGTCCGCGGCTTCGGGCGCCGCGCTGGAGGGGGACTTCACGGGTTCTTTCCACAAGGCCATGGCAGGGCTCCAGTTCGCTCGGGGGGAAGTCGAGCGTACCCCTCGAATGAACGGGATGGAAACCGGCGCAGACAGCTGCGGTTCATCGCGCAAATGTCGGTGAATGGCTCGTCCGCGCAATGGAGCGTCGTGGTTCGCCAGTCCGCTGCGTCAGTGCCGGCGCGGAACACTCTCAGCGCCGCGTCGCCAGTACCCCGTCCAGCGCCAGTTGCGCCTTGAAGCCGGCTTCCTCCAGCCGTTTTGCCACCTCGCGCGGCACGTCGCGGCCGCTGGTGAGCTTGTTCGGGCTGCCGGTGTAGTGGAACAGGCGGCCGCCACGACGCAGCACGCGGGCAAGCTGCCGGTAGAACGCCAGCGAATACAGCTCGCCGGCGATGCCGAAGCGCGGCGGATCGTGCAGCAGCGCATCCACCGAGGCATCGGCGAGTTGCGTGATGGCCTGCGACACATCCGCGTGGACGAGCTGCAGACGCCCGCCGTGTTCCGGCGCGTCCGGGTCGGGCGACCACGGGTTCAGCGTGCGCAGCCACAGCACGTCGGGGTTCCTCTCGAAAGAGTGGATGCGCGCCGCGCCTGCATCCAGGCAGCAGGCGGCGAAGTAGCCCAGGCCGCCGCAGGTATCCAGCACCACCTTGCCGCGCGGTTCGACCAGCGCCACCTTGCGGCGTGCGTCGTCCAGCGGCGATGCCTGCGCGGTGGGCAGCATCTTGATGCCGTCGATCTCGAACGTGGGCACGTCCCATTCGGTGGGCACCAGCTTGATCAGCGAGCCGGAGAAGTGCGCCGCCGGCGCGAACGCCTCGCCATCCCAGTAGTGGATGCTGCGATCCTTCGGTACGGACGGCCAGGGATAGCTTGCGTCGCGCCATTGCCAGGCGTCCGCCTGCAACTGCGCGGCGCCGGTGGAGCGGCCCAGGTCCAGCGAGCCCGTCCACCCGGCGGCGCCGGCATCGCGCGCGGCGAGCAGCGCAGCGACGGTGGGGCGGGTGAGCAGCGGGCCGGTGTAGTGCGACACGGTGAACGATCCATTCGGACGGCCGGACATCGTAACCCACGGGCACCGGCGGCACGGCGTGAGCCGGCGCCCGTTGCCTTCGACGCCGCGTTGCGGCGTGCCGATCGCGGGCGACCTCGATCGCCACGCGCTGGCAGCGCCCATGATCCAGTCCGGACGTCGGGCCGCAGGCAAGGGGGGGGCAACGCGCCCTTGCCCATTGCTGCCGCATGCCCTGGCGTGTCTTTGCCCTTTCCTCACGAACGTCGCGCCATAGTTGGCGGACCGTGGCCCATGCCGCGTCATCCGGGAGTCGTGTCATGACGAAGCGTTTTGCGTGTGGATTGCCGGCTTTGCTGCTGGCGCTCTCCCTGCCGGTTGCCGTGCAGGCGGCGGATACGAATGGTGCGGTGTCGAAGCAGGTCGCGACGGCTGGCGCGCATGCCGGCATGGCGCTGGGGGCGGCCGACCTGGCGATGGCTCATACCCATCTGCACCATGTGGTGAACTGTCTGGTCGGGACGTCGGGCAAGGGCTTCGATGCCAAGGCGGGGGATCCCTGCAAGGGCATGGGGCAGGGCGCCATCGTCGATGCGAAAGGCGATGCCACCACCGAGGCCCGTTTGCATACCGCTCTCGGGCAGGCCGAGCAGGGCCTGATGGCGACCACGCTGGATGCCACGCATGCCGATGCCAAGAAGGCCATGGATACCTTGCAGGCGAAATGATGCGCGCGCCTGCGCGTCAGCGGGTATTGCGTGCCTTGACCAGGTTGAGGTCCCGCGCCCCTGCGACAGGAGGCTCGCCATGAGGTTTTCCATGCTCGGATGCGCATTGACGGCGACGCTGGTTTGCGCGGCCTGTTCGCAAGGCTCGCAGCAGCCGGCGGCGCCGGCGCCTTCCGCATCCTCTCCTGGCATGCCGGCCACGCCGGCGCCGCCGGCTGCCGCAGCGACGATGGCTGCCAGGCCGGCCGTGGCGCCGGTCTACCTGTTCGACCTGCTGCGGCGCCCGGACTTCGTGAAGACGCTGGATGCATTGCACGGGGTGCAGGTGCTACCGGCCTGGGTGCGTACGGGGGGCACGGCGACGCCGGTGCAGACCATGCAGGTGGGTGGCAAGAGCATGCTGCTGGTGACCGCATGCAAGCCGCACGACTGCCCGACCGAGCGTGTGGCTTTGCTGTACGACGCGGGGGACCACGCGATGTGGGGACTGTTTGCGCAACGTTCGGGGAATCTGCCGCCGGCAGTCGATCCTGGTGACAGTTCGCAAGACAGGCTGACCTGGCTGGGCGAGCCGGACCCGAGCCGGCGCGAGTTGTTGCGCGATGCGCTGTACGCGCGCTGATGCCACCCGTCACGTGTGCTTGACCGTGCCGCATGTCCAATGAGCGGAATGCGCCGGGCACGCGCATCTGTCTCTTCTCCGTGGAGCACCCTGCATGAGCACGATCAAGGTAGCGGTACTGGTGGGCAGCCTGCGCAAGGCGTCGATCAACAAGCGGCTGGCGCGTGCGGTGGAACGGCTGGCGCCGAAGGAGTTCGTCTTCGAGCACGTCCGCATCGACAATCTGCCGCTGTATGACCAGGACTTCGACGCCGACTATCCGGCCGAGGCCAAACGCCTGAAGCGCGAGATCGAGGCTGCCGACGCGCTGCTGTTCGTCACGCCGGAATACAACCGTGGCGTGCCGGGAGTGCTGAAGAACGCGCTCGACGTCGCCTCGCGCCCCTGGGGCACCAACTCCTTCGCCGGCAAGCCGGGCGCGGTGATCGGGGCCTCGATCGGTGCCACCGGCAGCGCGCTGGCGCAGCAGCACTTGCGCAACTCGCTGGTCTTCGTCGACGTGGCGATGCTGGCGCAGCCCGAGGTGTTCGTGCAATTCAAGGACGACGGCCTGATCGACGCCGAAGGCCACGTCGCCAACGAGGGCACGCAGAAATTCCTGCAGGGCTTCGTCGACCGCTACGTGGAGTGGGTGCGGCGTCACCTCAAATAGCCCGCCCGGCGCCAGCGCAGGAACGGCGCATGGGAGCGGTGTAGGAGCGGCTTCAGCCGCGACGCTTCTCGGCTTTTTGAACATCCCGCCAGGGCATCGCGGCTGAAGCCGCTCCTACGCGTCGCCGCTACGCCTCTGTGCCGCAGAACTTCTCCAGCAATTGCTGCTGCGCGTCGAGCACCGCCTCGTCGGGGGCGCGCGTCACCGGCCGGTAGCTGCCGTCAGCCTGCAGTTCCGCGGAGCCGACGTTGTCGGCGAGGTAGAGCTCCAGCGCGCCGAAGATGCGCTGCTGCAGCTTCTTGCCCTCGATCGGGAACGCGCATTCCACGCGGCGGTCCAGGTTGCGTTCCATCAGGTCGGCGCTGGAGAGGTACAGACGCGGCTCGCCGTCGTTGGCGAACCAGTAGGCGCGACTGTGTTCCAGGAAGCGGCCGATCACCGAGCGCACGCGGATGTGCTCCGACACGCCGGGCACGCCCGGGCGCAGGCAGCACATGCCGCGCACGATCAGGTCGATGCGCACGCCGGCGATGCTGGCCTTGTACAGCGCGCGGATCATCTTGGGATCGGTGAGCGCATTGATCTTGATGAGGATGCGTGCGTCTCTGCCGGCCGCGGCGTTTGCCGCCTCTTGCGCGATCAGGTCGAGCAGGCCCTGCTTCAGCGTGAACGGCGCCTGCAGCAGCTTGCGCAGGCGTAGCATCTTGCCCATGCCGGTGAGCTGGCTGAACAGCTTGTGCACGTCCTCGCACAGCACTTCGTCGGAGGTGAGCAGGCTGTAATCGGTGTACAGCCGCGCGTTGCCGGTGTGGTAGTTGCCGGTGCCCAGGTGCGCGTAGCGCACCAGTTCGCTGCCTTCGCGGCGCTGGATCAGCATCAGCTTGGCGTGGGTCTTGATGCCCACCACGCCGTAGATCACCATCGCGCCGGCCTGCTGCAGGCGCGAAGCCAGGGTGAGGTTGGATTCCTCGTCGAAACGCGCGCGCAGTTCCACCACCGCGGTCACTTCCTTGCCCGCGCGCGCGGCGTCGACCAGGGCGTCGACGATTTCCGAGTCCGCGCCGGTGCGGTACAGCGTCTGCTTGATCGCCAGCACCTGCGGGTCCTTCGCGGCTTGGCGCAGCAGGTCCACCACCGGCGCGAAGGATTCGTAGGGATGCAGCAGCAGCACGTCCTGCTTCGCGATCACCGCGAACAGGTCCTCGGCATGCTTCAGCACCTTCGGCAGCGCGGGCACGAACGGCTTGTACTGCAGCGTGGGGTAGTTCACCTTGCTGGCGATGCGGAACAGCCGCGCCAGGTTCACCGGGCCGTTCACTTCGTACATCTCCGACTCGGCGAGGCCGAACTGCTTCAGCAGGTGCGCGGTGAGCGTCTTCGGGCAGTTGTCGGCCACCTCCAGCCGCACCGCGCTGCCGAAGCGGCGCGAATACAGCTCGCCGCGCAGCGCCAGCGCCAGGTCTTCCACGTCCTCGGGATCGAGCGCGAGGTCGGCGTTGCGGGTCAGCCGGAACTGGTAGCAGCCGAGCACGTTCATGCCTGGGAACAGTTCCTCGGCATGGGCGTGGATGATCGAGGACAGCAGCACGTAGCAGTCGCCGCCCTCGGTGATGTCGTCGGGCATGCGGATCAGCCGGGGCAGCACGCGCGGGGCCGGCACCACGGCGAGGCCGGAGTCGCGGCCGAACGCGTCCGTGCCGTCCAGTTGCACGATGAAGTTGAGGCTCTTGTTGACCAGCAGCGGGAACGGATGGGTGGGATCCAGCCCGATCGGCGTCACCAGCGGCGCCACCTCCTCGCGGAAGTAGCGGCGCACCCATTGTTTCTGCCGGTGCGCCCACTGGTCGCGCCGCGCGATGCGGATGCCGTGCGCGGCGAGCTCCGGCAGGATGCGTTCGTTGAGGATCGCGTACTGCCGCTCGATCTGCCTGTGCGCGATCGCGCCGATCTCGGCCAGCGTCTGGCGCGGAGCCATGCCGTCGGCGCCGAGCAGTTCGTGGTCCAGCGCGATCTGGCCCTTGAGTCCCGCCACGCGGATCTCGAAGAACTCGTCCATGTTGCGCGAGAAGATCAGCAGGAACTTCAACCGTTCCAGCAACGGCGTGCGCTCGTCCAGCGCCTGGTCCAGCACGCGGATGTTGAACTGCAGCTGCGACAGCTCGCGGTTGAGGTAAAGCCGGCGCTCGCCGAGGTCGGGCGCGGCGGCCGCGTCATTGGCCGCCGCTGCGCCCGTGGCGGCGGGCGAGGGCTTGCGGGGGGCGTGTGAACTCATCGATGCATATCCGTGGTGCGCGTGTCGCGCCGATCCATGCCGGCATGGTACCCCGGTGGTTCACGCGCTCCGTGCAGGGGCGTGGATGACACCGTGCCGTCGTTTCATGACGGAGCGATGACACCGGCCGCGGTTCAGGTTGCGGCGCTGCTGGCCTGCATCGCCAGGTAGCGGCTGGGCGGAGCGCCCAGCGTGCGGCGGAATGCGGCGCTGAACGCGCTGGCGCTGGCGTAGCCCAGTTCCATCGCTACGGTGGTGACCGCTTCGCCGCGGGCCAGCCGGGTCAGCGCGGCCAGCAGGCAGGCCTGCTGGCGCCAGGCGGCGAAGCTCATGCCGGTCTGCTGGCGGAACAGCCGGGTGAAATGGCGGCGGCTCATGCCGGCCTTGTGCGCCATCGCGTCCACGTCGATTTCCAGTGCGGGTGCGGCGAGCAGGGCGCGGCACAGCCTGCGCAGGCGCGGTTCGTCGGGCAGCGGCGTGTTCAGCGGCAGCGCGGGCATCGCGCGGATCTCGTCCAGCAGCAATGCCATCACGCGGCCGTCGCGGCCGTCCAGCGCGTACTCCAGCGGCAGATCCACCGCTTCCATCAGCAGGGCGTGCAGCAGCCGCGATACCGCGATCACCTGGCAATGCGCGGGCAGGCCCGCGGCGTCGGCGGCGTCGCGCCGCACGTACACGCTGCGGGTGGAAACCTCGCCGCTCATGTGCACCTCGTGCGGCACGCCCGGCGGGATCCACAGCGCGCGCTGCGGCGGCACCACCCAGCTGCCGCGGTCGGTCACCGCGCTGACCACGCCGGTGGAGGCGTACAGCAGCTGGCCGCGCTTGTGCGCGTGCGCGGGCAGCACGTAGCCGGCGGCGTAGTCGTTGCCGGTGGCGACGACGTCGCGGGGTGCGTTTTCGTAGGCATCGACGCGGGTGTGGCGCATGGGAGCCTGCTCAATGGTTTCCTGGTGAATCAGAGACTCCGTTCGCGCTGAGCGTAGCTTGCGCAAGCAAGCGCACGCGAGGAGCGCATCCTTGGCCGCCCCCCGCGTCGGCCCCTTGGGCCTACGCTCAGGGCGAACGGTGGAGGGCGACATGGAATCGATACTTTGCTTGTGGCCCGATTTCGACAGAATTTGACCCGGCGGCGCATGCGGGCCGTCGACCAGCGGATTATCGTGTGTGCAGCGATGGATGCAACGCAGGCCATCGCACTCCTTCCCCGCGATTTCCGATGGTTTCCCCATGCAGACCAGCGTCGATGCCGTTCCGTTGAGCCCCGTCGTTCCACCGCCGATGCCGGTAGCCGCCGCGGAGCGCACCCAGTTCACCGTGCTGGGTGCGATCAGCTTCTCGCACCTGCTCAACGACATGATCCAGTCGCTGATCCTGGCGATCTATCCGCTGCTGAAGAGCGGCTTCCATCTCAGCTTCGCCCAGGTCGGCCTGATCACGCTGACCTACCAGGTCACCGCCTCGCTGCTGCAGCCGCTGGTGGGGATGGCGACCGACCGTCGCCCGATGCCGTATTCGCTGGCCGCGGGCATGGGCTTCACCCTGGGCGGCCTGCTGCTGCTCGCCACTGCGCCGAACTTCCCGGTGCTGCTGCTGGCGGCGGCGCTGGTGGGCACCGGCTCGTCGATCTTCCACCCCGAGTCCTCGCGGGTGGCGCGCATGGCCTCGGGTGGCCGCCCGGGGCTGGCGCAGTCGCTGTTCGTGGTGGGCGGCAATTTCGGCGCCTCGCTGGGGCCGTTGCTGGCAGCGTGGATCATCGTGCCGCACGGGCGCGGGAGCGTGGCGTGGTTCGCGCTGGCGCCGCTGCTGGCGATCGCGGTGCTGGTGCAGGTGGGCCACTGGTATGCGCGGCACCACGCCAGCCGCGGCAAGTCGCGCGGCCGCCGCGCGCCGTTGCGCGAGCTGTCGCCGGGCATGGTGAAGTTCTCGCTGCTGCTGCTCGGCGTGCTGATCTTCTCCAAGTACTTCTACATCGCCAGCATCAGCAGTTATTACACCTTCTACCTGATGCACAGCTTCGGCGTGTCGGTGCAGAACGCGCAGGTGCACCTGTTCGTGTTCCTGGCCGCGGTGGCGGCGGGCGTGCTGATCGGCGGCCCGCTGGGCGACAAGGTGGGGCGCAAGTGGGTGATCCTGGGCTCGATCCTCGGCGTGGCGCCGTTCACCCTGCTGCTGCCGCACGCGAACCTGCTCTGGACCGGCGTGCTCAGCGTGGTGATCGGCCTGGTGCTGGCCTCGGCCTTCACCACCATCATCGTCTACGCGCAGGAACTGGTGCCAGGCCGCATCGGCATGATCTCCGGCGTGTTCTACGGCCTGGCCTTCGGTATGGGCGGCATCGGCGCCGCGGTGCTGGGCAAGCTGGCCGACCTCGACGGCATCGGCTACGTCTACCAGTTGTGCGCATACCTGCCGCTGATCGGCGTGTGCGCGCTGCTGCTGCCGGATATCGAGAAGCCGCACAAGGCGTGAGGCTTTATCTGTAGCCGAACCTTCGCCTCTCGTCATCCCGGCCTTCGCCGGGATGACGAGCAAGATCGGAACCCTTGGTAGGCTCAAGGGACATTGCTTTCAGCGCCGCAGGTTGCTGCGCGCCAGTTCGACCAGTTCGTCGCCGCGGCCGTTCATCACGGTGCGCAGGGCCCACAGGCTGAAGCCCTTGATCTGTTCGAGCTGGATCTTCGGCGGCATCGACAGTTCCTGCCGGTTGGTGACCACGTCGACCAGGGCGGGGCCGTCGTGCGCGAAGGCTTCGCGCACCGCAGTCTCCAGATCACCGGGATCCTCCACCCGCGCGCCGTGGATGCCGACGGCGCGCGCCATGGCGGCGAAGTCGGGGTTGTCCAGCGACACGCCGACGGGCAGGAAGCCGGCGGCCTTCATCTCCAGCTCCACGAAGCCCAGCGTGCCGTTGTTGAACACCACGATCTTCACCGGCAGCTGGTGCTGGATCAGGGTGAGCAGGTCGCCCATCAGCATCGCGAAGCCGCCATCGCCGGAAAGGCTGACGATCTGCCGTTTGGGATACGCGGTTTGCGCGCCGATCGCCTGCGGCATCGCGTTGGCCATCGAGCCGTGCACGAAGGAGCCGAGCAGGCGGCGCCTGCCGTTCATGCGCAGGTAGCGCGCGGCCCAGATCGTCGGCGTGCCCACGTCGCAGGCGAACACCGCGTCTTCGCTGGCGACCTGGTCCACCACCTTCGCCACGTATTGCGGGTGGATGGGTTTCTGGCCCGGCTTGCCGGTGGCGAGTTCGTCCAGACCCTCGCGCGCCTTGCGGTAGTTGGCGAGGCTGGCCTTGAGGTGGCCGTCGTCGCGCGCGGCCTGCAGGCGCGGCAGCAGGGCCTCGACGGTGGCGCCCACGTCGCCGACCAGGCCCAGGTCGAGCTTGCAGCGGCGGCCCAGGTTCTCCCCGCGCAGGTCGATCTGGCAGATCTTCGCGTCGTCCGGGAAGAACTGCCGGTACGGGAAATCGGTGCCGAGCAGCAGCAGGGTGTCGCAGTCCATCATCGCCTGGTAGCCGGAGCTGTAGCCAATCAGGCCGGTCATGCCAACGTCGTTGGGATTGTCCCACTCGATGTGTTCCTTGCCGCCCAGCGCATGCACCACCGGCGCCTTCAGCGTGGCGGCGAGGCGCATCACCGTGTCGTGCGCGCCGGCGCAGCCGCGGCCGCAGAACAGGGTGACCTTGCGGCCGCCGGCCAGCAGTCCGGCCAACCTGTCCAGTTGCTCTGACGACGGCACCACCACCGGTGCGGCAGGCAGCAGGCTGGCGGCATCGGCGACCGGGCCGCTGGCCTCGGCCAGCGCAACATCGCCGGGGATCACCAGCACCGACACGCCGCGTTGCGCGATCGCGGTACGCACCGCGATCTCCGCGGCGCGATGGATCTGGCTGGGGCTGCTCACCAGTTCGCAGTAGTGGCTGCATTCCTGGAACAGGTTCTGCGGATGGGTCTCCTGGAAATAGCCGCTGCCGATTTCCACCGACGGAATGTGCGCGGCGATCGCCAGCACCGGCGTGCGTGAACGCTGCGCGTCGTACAACCCGTTGATCAGGTGCAGGTTGCCGGGGCCGCAGGAGCCGGCACACACCGCCAGCTGTCCGGTGAGCTGCGATTCGGCGCCGGCGGCGAACGCGGCGGCCTCCTCGTGCCGATAGTGGAACCAGCTCATCTCCTTGCGCTGTCGCAGCGACTCGGTGATGCCGTTGAGGCTGTCGCCGACCACGCCGTGGATGCGCCGCACGCCGGCGTTGGCGAGGGTTTCGACCAGCACGTCGGCGACATTGCGGATAGCCATGGAGCGCTCCTGGAGATGGGGAGCGCCCATGCTGTCACGGGGATTCTTCGGGCGGCGTGAAGGGTGGCTTGCACGGTGCATGTCGAAGCCACCTTCATGTTCGTCCTTCAGCTGCTGCGGGTCTTTGCTTCAACAACAAACATTGGAGAAATTGAATTTGCTCGGACTCGCACGAGTGAGTCCCTCTCCCTCCGGGAGAGGGTGCCCGAAGGGCGGGAGAGGGTTCGGGCGAAGCGCGTTGCCGGTGACTTGCGCAAGACGCCAGCACCGCGCTTCGCCCGAACCCTCACCCCCAGCCCCTCTCCCGGAGGGAGAGGGGAGAAGAGCGCTCGCGAGATATTCCCGACAGCAATGGCTCAGCGTGCGCCGACCACCACGGGCTCCGGCTCCAGCCGCACGCCGAACTTCGCCTGCACGGTGGCGATCACCTGTTGCGCGAAAGCCCACAGTTCGCCGCCGCTGGCGTGGCCGTGGTTCACCAGCACCAGGGCGTGGCGGTTGGAGATGCCGGCGTCGCCTTCGCGCTGGCCCTTGAGGCCGGCGGCTTCGATCAGCCATGCGGCGGAGAGCTTGCTGCGGCCGTCGGCCTGCGGCCACGCGGGCAGTTCCGGGTGCTCGCGCTTGAGCACTTCGGCCTGCGCGGCATCGACCACCGGGTTCTTGAAGAAGCTGCCGGCGTTGCCGATCACCGCGGGATCGGGCAGCTTGCGCGTGCGCAGGTGCACCACGGCTTCGGCGACGTGGAACGGCGCGGGCCTGGCCACGCCCATGCGCGCGAGTTCCTCGTGGATGCCGGCGTAGTCGAGCCGCAGCTCGCGCGAGCGGGGCAACGCGAAGCGCACGGCGGTGACGATGTAGCGGCCTGGCTCGCGCTTGAACAGCGAGTCCCGGTAACCGAACGCGCAGGTGGCGCGGTCGAGCTGGGCCACGCGGTGTTCGCGGGTGTCCCAGGCTTCCACGCTTTCGATGAATTCGGCGACCTCGGTGCCATAGGCGCCGATGTTCTGGATCGGCGCGGCGCCCACGGTGCCGGGGATCAGGATGAGGTTTTCCAGCCCCGCATAGCCCTGGCCAAGTGACCAGCGCACGAAGTCGTCCCAGCGCTCGCCGGCGGCCACTGCGATGCGCGCGACGTCGCCGTCCTGCTCCACTTGCACGCCGCGCGTTTCCATCGCCAGCACGGTGCCGGGGTAGTCGCAGGCGAGCAGCAGATTGCTGCCTTCGCCCAGCACCAGCAGCGGCGCGTTGCGCACGGCGGGGAAGTCCAGCAGCTCGGGCAGCTTGCTGGCGTCGCGCAGCTCGGCCAACAGCTTCGCGCGCGCGTTCACGCGCAGTGTGTTGCGCGTGGTGAGCGGGGTGTTTTCGGTGAGCGTGTAGCCGCCCATGTCGGTCTTTTCAGGCGGCATGCGTACCTTCCTGTTGCCGGCGGATTTCGTCCACGCATTCGGCGATCAGCCGTGGGCCGCGGTAGATCAGGCCGGAGTAGAGCTGCACCAGCGCGGCGCCGGCGTCGAGCTTCTCGGCGGCGTCGCTGCCGTCGAGGATGCCGCCCACGCCCACGATGGGTACGCGTTCGCCGAGGCGGCGGCGCATGCCGCGCAGCACGTCGGTGGAGAGCGCAAGCAGCGGCTTGCCGGACAGGCCGCCGGTTTCGCTGCCGCGCGGATCGTCCGCCACGAGGGAATGGTCGATGGTGGTGTTGGTGCAGATCACGCCGTCGATGCCGGCGGCGAGCAGGGTTTCGGCGATGCCGTCCTGCTCGTGTTCGGAGAGGTCGGGCGCGATCTTCAGCAGCATCGGCTTGCGCTTGCCGCCCTGCGAGCCGAGCTGTTCCTGCCGTTCGCGCAGCGTGGCGACGAAGCGGCGCAGCGTGGCCTCTTCCTGCAGGTCGCGCAGGCCCTGCGTGTTCGGCGAGGAGATGTTCACCGTGATGTAGGTGGCGCGGTCGTATACGCGGTCCAGGCACAGCAGGTAGTCGTCCACCGCGTGCTCGTTCGGCGTGTCCTTGTTCTTGCCGATGTTGATGCCGAGTACGCCGCGATAGCCGGACTTGTCCACGTTGCGCACCAGCGCATCGACGCCCGCGTTGTTGAAGCCCATGCGGTTGATGATGGCCTCGTGCTGCGGCAGGCGGAACAGCCGCGGCTTCGGGTTGCCCTGCTGCGGCCGCGGCGTCACCGTGCCCACTTCGACGAAGCCGAAGCCCAGCGCACCCAGTGCGTCGAGGTGGTCGGCGTTCTTGTCCAGGCCCGCGGCGAGACCCACCGGGTTCGGGAAGCGGATACCGAAGGCTTCCACCGGCAGCCCGTCGGCGGGCCGGGCGACGAAGCGCATCAGCTCGCTGCGATGGGCCACGTCCAGGCCATAGAGGGTGAGGCCGTGCGCGGTCTCGGCGTCCAGCGCGAACAGCAGCGGGCGGAGCAGGTCGTACATGAAGTGTCTCGGTAGAAAAGGTCGGGCCAACCGGTTTTTTTGCTCGTCATTCCGGCCTGCGCCGAGAGCCTAAGAGCCTGTTTACACTCGTTCACCTGACTCTCTGTAGGAGCGTACCCTGTGCGCGAATGCTCTTAGCCAAGTCTTACGAAAAGCCTTTCGCGCACAGGGTGCGCTCCTACAGGGGGCTCGTGTGCTCGTTGCGGAACGAGCATAAACAGGTTCTATGTATTCTGAAGCGTACCCACGATGATGCGCGTGTCGTAGTCGAAGCTTATCCGGCCATCCTGCTGGCAGCGGTCGAATAGTTCGCGCAGCGCGGCGATCATCGGTTCGTGTTGCGGGTGGCCTTCCTTCGGGGCGTAGGAGGACGACATCAGGCGGCCGCGCAGCGCGTCGAAATCCAGCGACTGCTTGTGCTCGAAGCGCGCGATACCGCGCCAGCCGGTGCCGAACCACGCACGCATGCTGTCGTCGTCGGCGTAGCGCTCGGCCACGCTGGTGTAGTCGGTGCCGTGGCGCTGCAGCAACGCCTCGTAGCTTTCGAGGAAGGGCGTGCCGGTGAGGCGGCGCGAGTTCCAGAAGATCGCGGCGAGGCCGCCCGGACGCAGGATGCGCGCGAACTCGCGCTGCGTGGAGGCAGGGTCGAACCAGTGGAAGGCCTGCGCCACCGTCACCAGGTCGACGCTGCCGTCGGGCAGGTGGGTGGCGTCGGCTGTGCCGTCGACGGCGCGGAAATGCGGGTTGCCGCCCAGCCAGGCGAGCGCCGCGTCGCGCATCGCCGCGTTCGGCTCCACCGCGGTCACGTCGTGGCCGGCGTCGAGGAACAGCTTGCTGGAGATGCCGGTACCAGCGCCCACGTCGGCCACCTTCCATGCCGGCATGACGCCTTGTTCGCGGCGCAGCCAGTCGAGCATCGCGGCGGGGTAGTCGGGGCGATAGCGCACGTAGTCGGCGACGCGATCGCTGAAGCGTTCGGTGCTGTGCAATTTGCTCATGGCATCAGCCTGAAAGGTTCTGGCCGCCGTCCACGCACAGCGTCTGGCCGGTGATCCAGCCGGCCCAGGGCGAAGCGAGGAACAGCGCGGCGTGGGCGATCTCCTCCGGCCTGCCGTAGCGACCGAACGGGATCTTCGCAAGCGTGGCGGCATACAGTGCCGGCTCTTCCTGCTTGCGTCGATCCCACAGGCCGTCGGCAAACTCGATGGAGCCCGGCGCGATGGCGTTGACGCGGATGCGCCGCGCGGCGAGCTGCAGCGCCTGCGAGGTGGTGTAGTGGCTGAGCGCGGCCTTCATCGCGGCGTAGGCGGGGCCATTGCTGCGCGGGTGGAAGGCGGCGACGGAACTGGTGTGCAGGATGCTGGCGTGCGGCGAGCGCTGTAGGTGCGGCAAGGCGCAGCGCGAGGCGCGCACGGCGGCCATCAGGTCGATGTTGAAGTTCGCCAGCCAGGCCTCGTCGTCTTCGCTGAAGCCGTAGCCCGAGGCGTTGTTCACCAGCACGTCGATGCCGCCCAGCGCGGCGGCGGCTTCGTCGATGTACGAGGCAATCGCGGCTGCGTCGCCGAGGTCGCAACTGGCCGCATGCGTCGCGTGGCCGAAGCCGGCGAGTTCGTCGTGCGTGGCCTTGAGTGCCTCCGCGCCGCGTGCGCAGATCGACACGGCCGCGCCGGCTTCCGCGAAGGCCAGCGCGATGCTGCGGCCGATGCCCTTGCTGCCGCCGGCGACGACGACGCGCCAGCCGTGGAAATCGAAAAGCGGGGTGGCGGACGCGCCGGGCATCGGTGGCATCAGTGCCAATGCGCGAAGCTCAGGCCGAAACTCAGGGCCGCGATGATGAAGAACACCACCACCACGCTGAGCGCCAGTTGCACATAACCCAGCACCAGCCCGGCGACGGCCATGCCGTCACCCTCGATGCGCTGGTCGATCGGCGCGCGGTGGATTTCGCCACGCGCCAGGTGGCCGCAGACCACCGCGATCAACGCGCCGACGAAGGGCAGCATGACCCAGGCGAGGATGCCGAACACCAGGCTCACGATGGCCGTTGCGCTGGTGTTGCTGCGTTGGGGCGGCGGGTAGCTCATGGCGGCGATCCTTTTGCTCGGTACCCCCCTCTCCCACCGGGAGAGGGGCTGGGGGTGAGGGTTCGGACTTGCCTCGGCATTTCGCCCCGCCCGAACCCTTTCTCGGCTGGATTCGCGCCATCCTTGGCGCTCACCCCTTCGGGGCCGGCTCCGCCGTTCCGCAGGCGCTCCTGCGCCTGCTGGTCGCTACCCTTTCCTCTAGAGAGAGGAACTAGCGGCATTCGCGTGATGACGAGTGAACTGCTTACAGGTCGAACTTGATGCCCTGCGCCAGCGGCAGCGCGTTCGAGTAGTTGATGGTGTTGGTCTGGCGGCGCATGTAGACCTTCCACGCGTCCGAACCGGACTCGCGGCCACCGCCGGTTTCCTTCTCGCCGCCGAACGCGCCGCCGATCTCCGCGCCCGAGGTGCCGATGTTGACGTTGGCGATGCCGCAATCCGAACCGGCCGCCGACAGGAACTGCTCCGCCGCCTTCAGATTCTGCGTGAAGATCGACGAGGACAGGCCCTGCGGCACGTCGTTCTGCATGTCGATCGCCTCGTCGATGGTCTTGAACGGCATCACGTAGAGGATCGGCGCGAACGTCTCGGTCTGCACGACTTCATGCGAGTTGGCGATGCCGGTGACGATGGTCGGCAGCACGAAGTTGCCCTTGCGGTCGGTCAGCGCCTTGCCGCCGGTGCGCACGGTGCCGCCCGCCGCCTTGGCCTTCTCGACGGCTGCGAGATACGCCTGCACGGCCTCCGGGCTGTTGAGCGGACCCATCAACGTGGTGGCCAGTGTCGGGTCGCCGATCTTGCCCTCGACCTGTTGATAGGCCTTGACCAGCGTGTCGAGCACGTTGTCGAAGATGGACTCGTGCACGAACAGCCGGCGCGTGGTGGTGCAGCGCTGGCCGGCCGTGCCGACGGCGCCGAACACGATGCCCGGGATCGCCAGCTTCAGGTCGGCGCTTTCATCCAGGATGATCGCGTTGTTGCCGCCCAGCTCCAGCAGCGAACGGCCCATGCGCTTGGCAACGCGCTCGCCCACGTGGCGACCCACCTTGGTCGAGCCGGTGAAGCTGATCAGCGGAATGCGCTTGTCGTCCACGAAGGCCTGCGACAGCTCCACGCCGGCGTCGTTGAACAGGAAGAACAGGTCCGGGAAGCCGCCGGCCTGCAGCGCCTCGTTGCAGATCTTCATCGTGGCGATCGCCGACAGCGGCGTCTTCGGCGACGGCTTCCAGATACAGATGTCGCCGGCGATGGTGGCGAGCATCGCGTTCCACGCCCACACCGCCACCGGGAAGTTGAACGCGCTGATGATGCCGACCAGGCCCAGCGGATGGTACTGGTCGTACATGCGGTGGCCCGGGCGTTCCGAGTGCATGGTGTAGCCGTACAGCATGCGGCTCTGGCCCACCGCGAAGTCGGCGATGTCGATCATCTCCTGCACTTCGCCGTCGCCTTCAGGCTTGATCTTGCCCATCTCCAGCGCGACCAGCGAACCCAGCGCGTCCTTGTGCCTGCGCAGCGCGTCGCCGCACAGGCGTACGGCTTCGCCGCGGCGTGGGGCGGGGGTGGTGCGCCAGGTCTTGAACGCCTCCTGCGCGCGCTTGACGATGGTCTCGTAGTCGGTCGCGCTGCTCGCATGCACCTTGGCGATCACCTCGCCGCTGGCCGGGTTCACCGGCGCCAGCGTGCCGGCGTCCGTGGTCTTCGACCACTCGCCGTTGCCGAGGTAGGTGCCGGGATTGACGTCGGCCAGGCCGAGCGCGGAGAGGATGCTGTGGGACATGGGGACTCCAGTGCCGGGCGCATGGGCGCCCTGTTTCAAAACGGGGATTCTAGCAGGGGCGGTGCCGTCGCCGGATCGCGCCGGCGGCGATCCATGCCGGAATCCGCGCTTTGGCGCCATGGCCCAGCTGGATGGGGCATCCCTCTGGTTGGCGCTATGCACTCAGTTGTCGTCTTCGACCGGCGCGGATTTGCCCGGCTTCAGTCGTCCCGACTTGCGCAGCGCGTCGCGCAGTACATATTCGATCTGGGCATTTAGGCTGCGCAGCTCGTCGTCCGACCAGCGCTGCATGGCTTCCAAGACTGCAGCGCTGATACGCAGTGGATAGGCTTTCTTCTCGCCGGCCATGCTGCCGTCAGCTGTAAAGCGTGCCGGTGTTGAGTACGGGCTGGGTACCGCGCTCGCCGCACAACACCACCAGCAAGTTGCTGACCATCGCCGCCTTGCGTTCCTCGTCCAGCTCCACCACACCCTGTTTGCGCAGTTCTTCCAGCGCCATGCCGACCATGCCCACCGCGCCTTCCACGATGCAGGTACGTGCGGCGATGATGGCGCTGGCCTGCTGCCGCTGCAGCATGGCCTGGGCGATCTCCTGCGCATAGGCGAGGTGGCTGATGCGTGCCTCGGTGACCTCGACACCGGCTTTGCCCAGACGAGCCTGAATCTCGTCGCGCAAATGCGAATTGATGCCGTCGCCATGGCTGCGCAGCGAGGGCTGGCCGCTGTCATGCGAGTCGTAGGGATAGCTCTGCGCCATCTGCCGCAGCGCTGACTCGCTCTGGATATGCACGTAGTTCTCGTAGTCCTCCACGCAGAACACCGCTTCTGCGGTGTCGACTACCTGCCACACCACTACGGCAGCGATTTCGATCGGGTTGCCGTCGTTGTCGTTGACCTTCAGCTTGCCGCTTTCGAAATTGCGCACGCGCAGCGAGACAAGGCGCTTGGTGTAGAACGGGTTGGTCCAGCGCAAGCCTTCCTCGCGGACGGTGCCGGCGTACTTGCCGAACAGTTGCATCACTTGTCCGGTATTGGGCGCGACCTGGAAGAAGCCCTTGAGCAGGAAGACCTCGACCACCCCCAGCAGGATGCCGAGCATGGCGTACGGACCGCGAGCGAGCAGCAGGGCGAGGCCGGCAATGATCACCAGCACACAAAGCCCGATAAACGGAATACCGGCGACTGAAAGACCCTTGCGTTCGTTCATGGGTAATCCTCCTTCGAGTGGAAGGATTAGATATCAAAATGATATCTTTTTCAAGAAAGGGCCTCTTATGACGCTGCCGCTCCGGGGGGCAGCCGAACGATCGCGGGCACCGCTCAGGCGGTGCCGTGATGATCAGGTATCTTGGTATGCTTGTCGGCTATGGCCCCGTAGCTCAGCTGGATAGAGCATCCCCCTCCTAAGGGGAAGGTCGCGCGTTCGAATCGCGCCGGGGTCACCAGACGCGCGAAGGCCGGCGAAAGCCGGCCTTCATCGTTTCCGCCGGGCTACTTCGGTGCGGTCAATGCGGCTGTTTCAGCATCGCCGTGAGCTTGTCGAGCTTGTCGCGATAGCCATCGAGCACCTTGGCGGTGATTGCGGCATAGCGATCCGCCTCGTCCCACCGCCGCGCCTCCAGCGCCTCGCGCACGCCGGGCACGGTCTTGACGCCGTAGCCGGTGAGCATGCCGGGCGCGTAGATCATGTGCCTGAACCAGGTGCGGCCGGGCAGCCCGTCGGGGTCGGTGAGCGACTGCTCCATGCGACCCATCAGTGCGTCCAGTTCGTTGCGCTGGGCATCGGTGAGGTCGAGTCCCGCTTCGGCGCGGGTGTGGTACGCCGCTTCGTATGCTTGTGCACTCTGCTTGAGCTGTTTCGCCGCCCGGTCCAGCGGTGCGAGGTCGATCGCTGGTACGTCGGAATCGCGTGCCGGCGGCGCCAGTGGGCGAGTGGGATCGCTGGTCAGCGCATAGGCATGCTGGTCGAGCAGGCGATGCTGCTCGTCAGTAGCCTTGCGGGTGTCGTCGACCAGCTTGTGCAGTTGCCCGACGTAGCGGTCCAGTGTGTCGCTGAAGTCGCCGAAGCGCAGCGGCAGCACGCGGGCGTCGGCGGTGCGCAGCACGATGTGGCCGGCGACCTTGGACAGCGCCACGCCGTATTCGAAGGTGGGATCGCCGAAGCGTACGTAGTGGTCGAAGGAGTCGTAGCGCGAGTGGTACACGCCGCCGTCGTCGTCCTCGCCGCTGAAGCCGAGGTCCAGCGAGGCGATGCCCAGGTGTTCGAGGAAGGCGCTGTAGTCGGAGCCCGAGCCCAGCGCACCGATCGGCAGGTCGCCGCCCGCCGCCGCCAGCTTCGCATCTTCCTTGGCCTGCGGGTTGGCGCCCTTGGCCGCGCCTTCCACCAGCATGCGGGCGCGCAGGCGCTGCTGCACGCTGACGTGGGTCTCCGGGTCGGTGACGCCGGCGGCGACCTGGTTCACCAGGTGCTGCAGCGAATGGCTGCCGCCGGCATCGAGGAAGCCGCGGCCGTTGGTGTCGGAGTTGACGTAGAGCACGGCCTTGGCCTGCAACTCCTTCGCGTGCGTCTCGGCCCACTCGGTGGAGCCGAGCAGGCCCGGTTCCTCGCCATCCCAGCTGGCGTAGACGAGGGTGCGCTGCGGCCGCCAGCCCTGCTTGTACAGCGTGCCGATCGCCTTGGCCTCGGCCATCAGCGCCACGTTGCCGGCGAGCGGATCCCAGGCGCCGAACATCCAGCCATCGTGGTGGTTGCCACGGACGATCCACTGGTCCGGCTCGGTGGAGCCCTTGAGCGTGGCGATCACGTCGTAGACCGGTTTGCGGCCCCAGTTCGATTCAACGACCAGATGCGCCTTCGCCGTGCCCGGACCGATGTGGTAGGTGAAGGGCAGGGCGCCGCGCCAGTCGGCCGGCGCCACCGGGCCGCTCAGGGACTGGAGCAGCGGCGTGGCGTCGGCATAGGAGATCGGCAGCACGGGGATCTTCATCAGCGTCTTCGCGTCCTTCAGCGCCAGATGCCCCGCGCCGGGGACGGAGCCGTAGCCGGGCGTGGTGGGATCGCCGGGGTAGACCTGCATGTCGGCCACCGAGCCGCGCTGCACGCCGCCGGCGGGGCGCCAGCCGCCGTCCGGATACGTGTCGCCCTGGTAGTAGCCGTCGTTGCGCGGGTCGGAGTAGATCAGGCAGCCCACCGCGCCGTGTTCCTGCGCGAGCTTGGGCTTGAGGCCGCGCCAGCCGCCGCCGTAGCGCACGATCACGATCTTGCCCTTCACGTCGATGCCGCGCCGGGCCAGCGCCTTGTAGTCGTCCGGCATGCCGTAGTTGACGTAGACCAGCGGCGCGGTGACGTCGCCGTCGGCGCCGTAGACGTTGTAGGGCGGCAGCGTGCCGTCGCGGATCGACGAGGTGGCGTCACCGGGCAGCGGCGGTTCGCTGAGCGTCGCGGTGAAAGGCTTGGGCCCAAGCAGCGACAGCGCCACCTTCTTCGGCGTGGGGTAGAGCACGTCGAAGGTCTCGATATGCGCGTCCCAGCCCCACTCGCGGAACTTCGCCAGCATGAAGTCGGCGTTCGCCTTGTCGTGCGGCGCGCCCACCTGGTTCGGCTGCGAGGACATCTGCTTCAGCCAGTCGCGTTGCTCGGCGGGACCGAGCAGGGCGTCGAAGCGCTGTTCCAGGCTCCTTTCCTGCGTCGCTCCGGTGCTGGTGAAGCCGAGCATCGGACTGGCCCGGTCGTCGGCGGGCGCGGCGGCCGCCGCGGCGCAGGTGGCGAGCAGGCAGACCAGGGCCAGTGTCGGGCGGATGGTCGGACGGATCATGCGGGTGTCTCCTTCGCGGTGCGGATGCGTGGAATGGTGATGCGCGGCGTTGCGCCAGTTGTATGGGCACAGCGGCACGCCCGGCGGGCAAGCTTTCGTTTCCCCGTGTCAATCGTCGTCGCCACGCCTGGCCGGCACGGCGATGTTCCGGTGGTAGAGCAGGTCGCCGTTCTCGGCGCTGAAACGCAGGAGGTACTTGCCGGGGCGCAGGTAGAGATCGGTGCCGGGCACGCCCTGCGAACTGATCATCAGCCGCATGTCCATCGTGCCGAACAGTGGAACCTGATCCAGCACCGCGCGATCGGCCGGGATCGCATCGTCGTCCTCGCCGGCGTAGCGTGCCTCGACCAGACAGGGAAAATGTTGCTGGCAGCGCGTGCTGTCGACGAACCAGGGTCGGCGCAGGCCGCCCAGGCCCAGCCAGTCGGGTCGACCGTGCACCAGGTGGACCGGCGGGAAGAACACGCTGACGTCGTAGCCAGGGCGCAATGACCAGGGCTTGTCCGCCGCGCTGGTGAACACGATCGGCACCTTCGGATGCAGCCGTTCCATCACCGCGGTGTAGATCGGGTGATCGTCGCTGGCGAGTGCATGCGGATACAGCATGGTCTGCTCGACCGACAGCATCGGCATGCCGGTGAGTTTGTGCAGATGTTCGGCCATCGAGGAGCCGCCGAGGTAGCGGCCCGACTTCACGATATGGCTGTAGCCGGCATCGACCACCAGCCGCGCCTTGGGATCGCGCCTGAACACGGCGTCATAGAGATTGCGCGCCTGTTCGGCCTCACGCGCGTCGCCGCTGGCGTCGGGCCCGGCCTCGTAGGCGACCACCTTGAAACCCAGCTTCAAGGCGGTGCGCACCATCTCGGCGCATACCGGCTCCTCGGTGTAGAAGCCGCTCTTGTCGACGGGATAGCCGCGCGCCTGCAGGCCGGTGTCGGCCTGGTACAGCGTCTCGGCGGCGAAGTAGTCGAAACCCTCCTCGCGCAGCCGGCCCAGCAGCTGCACGGTGAGGCTGCGGGTGAGCGCCACGTTGTGCGCCTCGTTGAGCAGCACGATGGGATAGGACTTCGCCAGTTCCGTGATCGTCGCCAGCGCAGGATGGGCGTTGTAGCCGGGCAGGCCCAGCGGTGAAGGGGCATCGTCCCGTTCGGGCACCTGCTTGATCGAGAAGCTGGCCGCCGCGTCGGGATAGTCGCCGATGAAACTCTGGTACCAGCTGACGTACTGGCCGAAGATCAATCGGAATACCGGCGACTTGTCCTCGTCGTAGGCGTTGCGCATCGCCTGGTACTGCGCGAGCAGTCCCTTGTGCCGGTTCGCCGCGGCCATGATCCGGTCGGACTTGGCGGCTGCGGCGAGCTGCAGCGCCTGCCATTGTTCCGGTGTCGGGGCTGGCGTCTGGGCGGAGGCGGCGCACGGGCCGCACGCCAGCAACGCGCAGGCGAACGGGACGACCAGGCGACGGTGAGGGAACATCGGCTACCCCGGGGAGGAACGGTCCCGCCGCCTGCCGTTTTACCAGCCTAGCCAGACGCTGTCCCGTGGCGATGCCAGGAATGGGTCACGGATCATGGCCGAACGTCATTGCAGGCCCTGCCACACCGCCTTGAGCAGTTCGCCATCGGGGTCGCTGCCCTGTTCCCAGTACATCAGGCCGCCGAGGTGTTGCGCCTTCACATAGGCGGCCTTGGCCGCGATGGACTGGGGATCGTCGTAGGTGATGAAGCGGTGCGTCTGCTCGTTCCACAGGTACGGCGCCTCGGCTTTCGCGTCCCAGTAGCGCACATAGCCATCGTGGTTGATGAAGTCGGCCTTGAGCTGCGGCCAGTCGTGGCCACCCTGGTAGTGGCCGTATTTCTGGAACATGCCGTGATGGGCCGGATCGACGTCGGCGAACTCGCGGCCGTAGAACGCCACGCCGGGCACCAGCTTCGCCGGCGGCACGCCGGCGGCGAGGAACTGCCGCACCGCACGCGCCAGCGTGCGCGCATCGGCCGGCGCCAGTGCCGACGCGTGCAGGCCGGTGTGGTTGCAGGTGGTCGGCGTCATCACGTTGCAGAAGTCGTAGGTCATCAGGTTGAACCAGTCCAGCGACGGCGCCACCGCGGCGATGTCGATGCCGTCCACGAACGGACCATCGGCGGCGGCGATGGTGAGCAGGTAATGCTTGCCGTGGCCGGCGCGGTCCAGCGTGGCGCGCAGCGTCTTGAGCAGGGCGGTGAAGTGCTCGCGATCCTGCGGGCTGGAGGCGATGCCGGACTCGTGGTGGCCGGGATATTCCCAGTCCACGTCAAGACCGTCGGCGTGTGTTTCCACGAGCAGCGCGGCGGCGCTGTCGGCGAAGCGCTGCCGGCTTTCCGGCGTCATCGCCGCTTCGGAGAAGCCGCCTACGCTCCAGCCGCCCACCGACACCATCACCTTGAGCTTCGGGTGCGCAGCCTTCAACGCGATGCGTTGCTGCAGCAACGCGCGGCCCGCGGGGGCGAGCGTCACGCGGCCATCCTCCGGCCGCGCGAACGCGAAGATCAGGGTATCGATGCGATCCACGTCGGCCGCGGGAATCGGGTGGTGCGCGGTGTCGTAGGCCACCACGCGATAGTGCGCGCCGCTGGTGGCCGCGGGCTGTGCGGCGAGTGCGCAGGCGGGCAGTGCCAGCATAGCCAGCAATGCGGACAGGAAGCGGATACGGCGTGACGGCATCGGGGGACTTCCGCAGCGGGGGGTCTTCGATCATCGCAGCGCGTGGGCCGCGCGGCCAGTGCGGGGCGATACACTGTGAGTGCGATACCTGACTGGAACCCTCGTGCGTGAGCCCCGCCGACATACCCGTCGACCATCCTGACGACCCGCGGCCCCAGCCGCCGCCCGAGCCTGATCCCGGCGAATGCTGCGGCAACGGCTGCGACCCCTGCATCTATGACCTCTACGGGGATGAGCTGGAGCGCTACAGGGTGGCGCTGGCGGCGTGGCGGGCGCGGCATCCCGACGACGCCTGAGTCGGGGCGGCACATTGGCAAGCGCCGTGGGCGTCCCCAGATCAAGGCGCATCGTGTCACCGGATGCCGCCATGGTTCCCTTTTCCGTCCTCGACCTTGCGCCGATCACCGAAGGCAGCGATGCCTCGCAGGCGTTCCGCAACACGCTCGACCTGGCGCAGCTCGCCGAACGGCTGGGCTACACGCGCTATTGGTTGGCCGAGCACCACAACATGCCCGGCATCGCCAGTGCGGCGACGGCGGTGCTGATCGGCCACGTGGCCGCCGGCACCTCGCGCATCCGCGTGGGTGCGGGCGGCATCATGCTGCCGAACCACGCGCCGCTGCAGGTGGCCGAGGCGTTCGGCACGCTGGCCGCTTTGCATCCGGGGCGGATCGACCTGGGCCTGGGGCGCGCGCCCGGCACCGACCATGCCACCGCGCGGGCGCTGCGCCGCTATTACGACAGCGCCGACGCATTCCCGCAGGACGTGGCGGAGCTGCTGGGCTATTTCGAGCCGGCGACGCCGGGGCAGGCGGTGCGTGCGGTGCCTGGCGCGGGCAGCGAGGTGCCGGTGTGGCTGCTCGGTTCCAGCCTGTTCGGTGCGCAACTGGCAGCGCGTTTGGGCTTGCCGTACGCGTTCGCCTCGCACTTCGCGCCCGACGCGATGGACGAGGCGCTGGCGCTGTACCGCCGCGATTTCCGGCCTTCGGCGCGGCTGGCGCAGCCCCACGCCATGCTGGGCCTCAACGTGGTGGCGGCTGGCAGCGACGCCGAGGCGCGGCGGCTGTTCACCACCCAGCAGCAGAGCTTCATCAACCTGCGCCGCGGCCAGCCGGGACTGATTCCGCCGCCGATCGACGACATCGAGGCGTACTGGACGCCGCCGGAAAAGATGATGGTGGAGCGGGCGCTGGCGTGTGCCGTGGTGGGGGATGCTTCAACCGTGAAGCAGGGGCTTGCGGATTTCATCGCGCGCCATCGGCCGGACGAGCTGATGATCACCAGCAACGTGTTCGACCATGCGTTGCGGCGGCGGTCGTATGAGTTGGTGGCTGCTGCGCGCGGGTAGCTTGCTGGTGCTTTCATGTTGCGACTCCTCTCTCCCGCTTGCGGGAGAGGGGTAGGGGAGAGGGGCTTTTGCTCCCGCGTTTTCGCAAGCTACAGAGCGGTTTCGTGCCGCTGCCGCGGCCCGAGTTACTTTTCTCTTGCGTGGCCAAGAGAAAAGTAACCACTGCCGCCGCAGGAGCGGCGGCGAACGGCGAAGCCGGCCCGCAGGGCGGAGGGCAGGATGCCCGACGTAAAAGAGAAGGCCACCCCGCGGCGGCGCTTGCCGGGCCTCCTGCCCGGCAAGTCCGTGAGGCGGGGCCGGGCTTTTCGAGCGGGCATCCTGCCCGCGCGAAAAGGCGAGCCCATCCATGGGCTCGCCCGCTGCCGGCCTTTTCGGCCCCGCCTCACCGCCGCCGAGGGGCCCCGGAAAAGCAGGTGCGCATTGTGCGCACCAGAAGCAACAGCCAAAGCCAGAGCAAAGCCAATGCGGCGCGAAGCGCCGCGAGGCTTTGTGCTTCAGCTTCCAGATACGGCGCGGTGTGGCCGTGCCGTGTATCGCGTAGGCGGGAGTGGCTCCAAAAACCTCGAAACGTCCTGCTTGTAATCCCGGCGTATTGAATCAGGCCATTTCTCTTGGTTACTTCTCTTGACTCCGGGCTTCCTGCCCTCCGCCCTGCGGGCCGGCTGCGCCGTTCGCCACCGCTCCTGGCGGTGGCGTGGGCCAGCAAAGAGAAGTGACTCGGGCGCCGTCAGGCGTCCGAAACCGCTCTGTTTCTTGCGGCACGCGACGAAGATCGTTTCGTCGTCTGCGAAAGAAAGCATTGCGCGGGAGCATCCGCGGCGATCCGCAAGGCAGCCGCCTACTGCTGCCCCACGCCCACCAGCTTTACGTCGAACACCAGCGAGGCGTTCGGCGGGATCACCCCGCCCGCGCCGCGCGCGCCGTAGCCGAGCTCGGCGGGAATCAGCAGGGTGCGCTCGCCGCCCACGTGCATGCCGGCCACGCCCTGGTCCCAGCCCTTGATCACCTGGCCCTGGCCCAGCGTGAAGGAGAACGGCTCGCCGCCGTGGTCGCCGGTGCTGTCGAACTTGCTGCCGTGCTTGTCCTTGGCGTGCTCGTCGTACAGCCAGCCGGTGTATTGCACCTGCACGGTCATGCCCGGCTTCGCCTCGGCACCATTGCCGACTTTCGTGTCGACGATGCCGAGCTTGTCCACCTGGCCGCTGCTCACCGGTGCGGGCGGCGGCGTGCGGTTGCAGGCGGCCAGCGCGCCGAGCGCAAGAGCGGAAGAGGCGAGCAGGGCGAGGGAAAGGCGCATGGGGAGGTATCCGCGATGACGAGGCGGCATCATCGCAGATCGTGCCTCCTGCTTCGATGGCTCAGGCCGCCGCAGCCTGTGGTTGCGGCCATGCATGGGTGGGGTAGTAGACCTGCATCATGCGCGCCACGTAGGCGACCAGGTTCGGATGGCGCCGGGCAGCTTCGCGCAGCGGCGTGTCGAAGAACGGCGTGAGGATCGCGGCGAGCACGCCGAAGGCGACGGCATCCACCGCATGCGGCCGGTCGCCGAACAGGTGGTCGCGTTCGCCCAGCAGCACGGCCAGCGCGTCGATCGAGCGCGTGCCCAGCGCGGCGATCTGTTCGCGGGTGTGGCGACCGATGCCCTGCGCATGCAGCTCGTTCTGCTTCGCGGCCTGCATGTCCTCGCGCAGCCGTTCGCGCACCGCCTCGGGGGCGCGGTCGACGAAATGCGCCGGGCCCTTGGCGAAGTTCGCCGCATCGACCCAGCGGAACCACACCATCGCCCAGTACAGGTGATCCTCGACCAGCCGCTCGACGGCCCAGGCTTCGGCACGCTGGCGTGCGTCGAGGCCCGCGTCCAGGTCCACCCCGTGCTTGCGTTCGAGATGGGCGCGGATGAAGGTGGAATCGCACACCACCTCGCCCGCGTCGTCGATCCACGGCAGCTTGCCCTTGGGCGCTTCCGGCGGGATCGCGAACACCTTGTGGTACGGCAGATGGGCCATCTGCAGCTGCACCTCGGTCTTGGTGACGAAGGGGCTGGGGTCGGGCAGGTCGAAGGCGGGGGCGCAACCGTACAGGGTGATTTGCGGCGTCGTCATGGCGGGGCTCCTCGGGTGGATGCCGGCCAGTCTCGCGGGGTGCTGCTGACAACCTGCTGTCAGCAGTCGCGGTCGCGTAGCGCCAATGGAGGCATGCAGCCTGGGCGGCAGAAGCCGTCCGGGCTGCAAAGCCCGCCGAGCGGTCCATGTTTCCGCCGCTTCTTGGCCCATAGCTTCGGCTATGGGCCGGCGAATCGTCGAAAACCTGTCCTCGCTCGGCGACCTTTTCGCCTCGAACGTTTCTGCCGCCCAGGCTCCATAGGCGCAAGACGAGCAGGAAAGGCCGATCCACGCTATCTTGCGCGGCAGCGTCCACCCGGGGAGTGCCACCGTGAACCCTCAGCCCATGTCCAACGCGCCCGCGCGCGCCGAACTCACCCTGCGCGGCCTGGTCATCGGCATCGTGATCACTGTGTTGTTCACCGCCGCGAACGTGTTCTTCGGGCTCAAGGCCGGCCTGACGTTCTCCACCTCGATCCCGGCGGCGGTGATCTCGATGGCGATCCTCAAGGCCATGCGCGACGCCACCATCCAGGAGAACAACATCGTGCAGACGGTGGCCTCGGCCGCCGGCACGCTGTCCTCGATCATCTTCGTGCTGCCGGGCCTGATCATGGTCGGCTGGTGGACCGGCTTCCCGTTCTGGATGAGCTTCGGCATCTGCGCCACCGGCGGCATCCTGGGCGTGATGTACACCATCCCGCTGCGTCGCGCGCTGGTCACCGATTCGGACCTGCCGTACCCGGAAGGCGTGGCCTGCGCCGAGGTGCTCAAGGTGGGCTCGGGTTCGTCGGAGGCCGCGGCCGAATCGGTGGAATCGGGCGGGGCGGGGCTGAAGGCGGTGCTGGTCGGCTCCATCGTCTCGGCGGTGTTCTACGTGGTCGTGCAGACCAGGCTGTTCGCCACCTCGGTGTCCAGCTATTTCCGCATTGGCGACAAGGGTGCGGCCACCGGTTTCGACTTCAGCCTCTCCTTCGCGCTGTTCGCGGTGGGCCACTTGGTGGGCCTGTGGGTGGGCGTGGCGATGCTGTTCGGCGCGGTGATCAGTTGGGCCTGGGCAGTGCCGCACTTCCTGTTGCTGCATCCTTCCAATCTTGCCGCCGACATTGCCGCGGCCGGCACGGCCGCCGACATGGCGCAGGCCACCTGGAGCCACGACGTGCGCTATGTGGGCGCAGGCGCGATCGGCGTGGCGGCGATCTGGACTCTGGCCAAGCTGGTCAAGCCGGTGACCAGCGGCCTGGCCGGCGCGATGGCCGCCGCGCGCGTGCGCAAGGCCGGCCAGGCACACACGCTGGCGCGCACCGAGCAGGACATGCCGATCGGCATCGTCGGCCTGATCACCCTGCTGTGCCTGATCCCGGTGGCCTGGCTGCTGTGGCATTTCAGCACGATCAGCGGGCTGGGCGGACATACCGCGTTGCTGGTGGGCGGCGGCGTCCTGTTCGTGGTGATCCTGAGCTTCCTGGTCTCCACGGTCTGCGGTTACATGGCCGGCCTGATCGGTTCGTCGAACAGCCCGCTGTCGGGCATCGGCATCCTGGTGGTGATCATCGCCGCGCTGCTGCTGGTGCTGTTCGTGAAGGCGCTGGTGCCGGCAGAGGCGGGCAAGGCGCTGGTGGCGTTCGCGCTGTTCATTACCTCGATCGTGTTCGCGGTGGCTTCGATCGCCAACAACAACCTGCAGGACCTCAAGACTGGCCAGCTGGTCGACGCCACGCCGTGGAAGCAGCAGGCGGCGCTGGTGATCGGCGTGATCGCCGGCGCGGTGGTGATTCCGCCGGTGCTGGACCTGCTGCAGCACGCGTACGGCTTCCTTGGCGCGCCGGGCGCGAACCCGGCGACCGCGCTGCCGGCGCCGCAGGCCGGGTTGATCTCGGCGCTGGCGCAGGGCGTGATCCAGAACAACATCGACTGGAACCTGATCGGCCTGGGCGCCGGCATCGGCGTGGCGCTGATCGTGCTGGACGCGGTGCTGGCGAGCACCACCAAGTCGGTACGCCTGCCGCCGCTCGCGGTGGGCCTGGGCATGTATCTGCCGACCTCGACCACGCTGATGGTGGTGGTGGGAGCGCTGGTGGGGGCCTGGTTCGACAAGCGTGCCGAGCGCGGCCCGAAGGCGGAGCCGACCAAGCAGCTCGGTGTGCTGCTGGCCTCGGGCCTGATCGTGGGCGAGAGCCTGCTCGGCGTGATCGTGGCCGCACTGGTGGCCTTCACCGGCAAGCCGATGCCGCTGGCGCTGGTCGGCGACGGCTTCGCCACGCCGGCGATCTGGATCGGCGGCATCGCCTTCGTGGCCTGCGTGGTGGTGATGTACCGCTGGATCGCGCGCCTGGGGCAGGGCACGTCCGCGAAGTGACCGCGGCCGCCGTTCATCGCCTGCAACAAGGCCTGCTCTAAACTAGCGGGGACCGGGTCCGGCGCACTGTCCGGGCGCGGCTTCGCCGGCCAGTCGCTTGGGTGATCGACCGGCAGGCGATCCATCCGTGAATCGAGTCATCGGGCTGTTTCTCGACAGCCTGCCAGGTACCTCCCAGGGAAACGAGCGTCGCGTGGAGCAGGAAAAAGTCGAGCAGGTGCCACGCACGGATGATGCCCTGAACCCGCCCAGCCAGCGGGCAGTGCTGTTGCGCCGGGTCGCCGGACCGCTGCTGTCGGTGGGCCTGCTGGTGCTGGCGCTGTGGGGGCTGCGCCAGTTTGCGCGCCATGTCACCTATCACGAGATCCGCGAGTACGTGGCCAGCGTGTCGCGCGCACGGTTGCTGCTGGCGATCGTGCTGACCACGCTGGGTTTCGGCGTGATGTCGCTGTACGACCGCTTCGGCCTCAAGTCCATCGGCAGGTCGCTGCCGTGGCGGCGGGTCACCCTGATCTCCTTCATCAGCTATGCCTTCAGCAACGCGGTGGGCATGTCGTTCCTGGTGTCGGGTTCGATCCGCTACCGCTTCTACCTGCAGAACGGCCTTTCCACCACCGAGATCGCCAAGCTGGTGCTGTATTGCACGCTGAGCTTCTGGCTGGGCCTGCTGGCGTTGACTGGCGTGACCCTGCTGGTGGAGCCGTTGCCCGCGCTCGTGCAGGTAGGCGAATGGCAGCTCCATATGGGCTACTGGCGGATTCCGCTGGCCGTCGCGCTCGCGGCGGTGCCGCTGGCGTGGGTGCTCGGCGGCTTCATCCGCAAGCCGATCAGGCTGTGGCGCTGGCGCGTGCTGCTGCCGCGGCCGCTGTCGGCCTTGCGCCAGGTGCTGGTAGGCGCGCTGGACTGGTGGCTGGCGGCGGCGGCGATGTACGTACTGATGCCGGACAGTCTGCACGCCAGCTTCGGGCATTTCCTGGCGATCTTCGTGATCGCGCAGATCGCAGGCCTGATCAGCCACGTGCCGGGTGGCCTCGGCGTGTTCGAGACGATGCTGCTGGCCTGTTTCCACGCCACCAACGACAAACACCTGACCGCGCCCATCATCGGCGCGCTGGCGATGTTCCGCGTCGTCTACTACCTGATGCCGCTGTGCGCGGCGACCATGCTGGTGCTGCAGCGCGAGGCGCGCGGTTTCCGCAAGCAGTCGCTGTGGTCGCCGTGGTTCAGCGGCCTGCTGCCGTCGTTCTTCGCGGGGCTGACCCTGGTGTCGGGCGCGGTGCTGCTGTTCTCCGGCGCCACGCGGGCGTTGCCGGAGCGCATGGATATCCTGCGCGACGTGCTGCCGCTGTCGGTGCTGGAGGTTTCGCATTTCATGGCCAGCGTGATCGGCATGCTGCTGCTGATCCTCGCGCGCGGCCTGCAGCGGCGGCTGGACGTGGCGTACTGGGCGACCCTGGTGCTGCTGGTGGTGGGTGCGGTGTTCTCGCTGCTCAAGGGCATCGACTACGAGGAAGCCTCGCTGCTGGCCCTGCTGGCGATGGCGCTGGCGCCGGCGCACCGGCTGTTCTACCGGCGCGCCTCGCTGTTCAGCACCAGCTTCTCGCTGGGCTGGATCGTGGCGATCCTCGCGGTGTTCGGCTGCGCCACCTGGCTGGTGATGTTCAGCTACAAGCACGTGGAGTACAGCAACAGCCTGTGGTGGGAATTCAGCTTTTACCAGGGTGGTGCCTCGCGCGCGCTGCGTTCGCTGGTGGGAGCGGCGGCGGCGGGCCTGCTGTTCGCGCTGGCAGCCCTGATCAAACCGCAGCGCCTGCGCCGCGCGCCGCCCAGCGAAACCGAGCTGGAGCGGGCATTGCCGCTGATCCGCCATTTCCATTCGGCGCAGGCGCACCTCGCGTTGATGGGCGACAAGCGCCTGATGTTCGACGCCGACGGCAAGGCCTTCCTGATGTACGACACCGAAGGCCGCAGCTGGGTCACCATGGGCGATCCGGTGGGCGAGGACGAGGACGCGCGGCGCGAGCTAGTGTGGAGCTTCCTCGAACAGTGCGAGCGCGCGGGCGGCTGGCCGGTGTTCTACCAGGTCAGCCCCGACGACCTGGACATGTACCTCGAAGTGGGCATGAACCTGCTGAAGATCGGCGAAGAGGCACGCGTGCGGCTGGAGGACTTCAACCTCGACGGCAAGTCGAAGAAGACCCTGCGCGGCACGATCAACAAGCTCGGCCGCGACGGCCTGCGGCTGGAGATCGTGCGGGCGGACGAGGTGGCGCCGCTGCTGCCGCGGCTGAAGGAGATTTCCGACGCCTGGCTGGCCGACAAGAACGCGCGCGAGAAACGCTTCTCGCTGGGCGCGTTCGACCCGCGCTACCTGGTGCGCACGCCGATGGCGCTGGTATGGCAGGGCGAGCAGATCGTGGCCTTCGCCAACCTGTTCCTCACCGAGACGAAGGAAGAGGCGTCGCTGGACCTGATGCGCTTCGTGCCCGAGGGACCCTCCGGCATCATGGACTACCTGTTCGTCGAGCTGATGCAGTGGGCGAAGCGGGAGGGCTACCGCTGGTTCAACCTCGGCATGGCGCCGCTGGCCGGCCTCACCAGCCGGCGCCAGGCGCCGCTGTGGAACCGTTTCGGCGCGCTGGTGTTCGGTCGCGGTGAACGCTTCTACAATTTCCAGGGCCTGCAACGCTACAAGGACAAGTTCGACCCCGAATGGGAGCCGCGTTACATGGCCGTACCGGGCGGCATCGCGCTGCCGATGATCCTTGCGAACGTGGCCAGCCTGATTTCCGGTGGCCTCACCGGGGTAGTGCGTCGATGAGCATGTCGAAACGAGGAAAGCGGATCATGTGGGCTGGTATCGGTGCGTGCGTGCTTGGGCTGGCCCTGATCTGGACGCCGTTTTCCAGACCGAGCCTGGAGCAGTCCACCATCGTGCTCACGCCCGCGGCCGGCGTGCAGGCGCCGGCGGGCAAGGACGACGTGCTCACCATCCTGTACTCCGGCGACGGCGGCTGGGCCGACCTCGACAAGCAGCTCGGCAACGCCTTCGTGGCGCGCGGCGTCCCGGTGCTGGGCATCAACGTGTTCAAGTATTTCTGGCGCAACCGCTCGCCCGACGTGGCAGCTCAGCAGCTCGACGCGCTGATGACGAAGTACCTGGACCAGTGGCACAAGCAGCGCGTCTGGCTGGTGGGCTTCTCCTTCGGCGCCGACGTGCTGCCGACCATCATCGACAAGCTCAGCCCCGCCAACCGCGCGCGGATCACCCAGCTGGTGCTGCTCTCGCCCAGCCGCGACACCAGCTTCGAGATCCAGTTCGAGGGCTACATGATCACGCAGGGCCGCTTCAAGGCCTTCGTGAAGACCGTGCTGGAGAAGTTCAACAAGGTGCCGCACTACGACGCGCTGCCGCCGGTGCAGGCGCTCAAGCGGCAGTTCCCGGTGGTCTGCTACTACGGCAAGGACGACGCCGACGACAGCCTGTGCACCGATCCCGGCCTGCCGGCATGGGTGCAGGTGCACGCCAAGAACGGCGACCACCATTTCGAGGGCGGCTACCAGCCGCTGACGGCGCAGATGGTCGACGAGCTGCCGGCGCAGGCAGCGGGCAACCACACGGGCCATTGACGCCATCCGCGCGACACTCGCTGCCCCGTCGCACCGCACGGGACAGGAGGCACGTCATGCTCGACTGGCTGGCATACCGCAAAGAACTGCTCGCGCGCATCGGCGAGATCGGCAAACTCAGCCCCGGCACGCTCGCCGGCTACCAGACCCTGTCCAAGGCGGGGGGCGAGACCAACCACCTGGACGCCAAGACCCGCGAGCTGATCTCGCTGGCCGTGGCGGTCACCACCCGCTGCGATGGCTGCATCACCGTGCACACGGGCGAGGCGCTGAAGCACGGCGCCACGCGCGAGGAGATTGCCGAGGCCCTGGGCGTGGCGGTGGCGATGAATGCCGGTGCCGCGCTGGTCTACTCGGCCCGCGTCATGGATGCGGTGAGTGCGCACGGCGCTGCCTGATCGCAGCCTACAATACGCGGCGACTCCCTCGATCGATCCGGACCTGATGTGAGTGCTGGCGGTTTTTCCGCGGCCGCGCCCGAGATGGCGCTGGCCACGCTGTGCGTGCCCTTCGATACCTCGGTGCTGCGGCTGCCGGCGAGTGGCCGTGCCTGGTTCCTGCGCGCCCGCGCCGACGTGCGCCTGCGCGAACTGGCGCAGCCCGGCTGGCTGTGCGGGCAGAGCTTCCTGCCGTTCGCCGACGAATTGGCACGCTGTGGCCTGCGCGTGGGCGAACCGGCCGGGGGCGAAACCTTCCCGCTCGTGCTGCTGCTGCCGCCGCGCCAGCGCGACGAGGCGCGCGCCCTGTTCGCCCGCGCGCTGGACCGGCTCGCGCCGGGCGGCACGCTGGTGGCGAGCATGGCCAAGGCCGAAGGCGCGAAGTCCGGCGAGGCGGACCTCGCGCGGCTGGCCGGTACGGTGGGCAGCCTGTCCAAGCATCATTGCCGGGTGTTCTGGACCACGCCGGAGCCGGACGCCATCGACCGCGCCTTGCAGGACGAATGGCGCGCGCTGGATGCGCCGCGCGAAACCGCCGACGGCTGGTGGAGCCGCCCCGGCCTGTTCGCCTGGGACCGCGTGGACCGCGCCTCCGCCTTGCTCGCCGCGCATTTCCCCGCCGACCTGGGGGGACGCGTGGCCGATCTCGGTGCGGGCTATGGCTACCTCGCCACGCAGCTGATCGCACGCTGCCCGGGCATCGCGGCGCTGGACCTGTACGAGGCGGAGGCGCGTGCGCTGGAACCGGCGCGCCGCAACGTCGCGAACGCGTTGCACGCCGCAGGCCGCGACCTGCCGGTGGACGTGCACTGGCACGACGTCACCCGCGGCCTGCCGCAGCGCTACGACGCCATCGTCAGCAACCCGCCGTTCCACCTCGGTCGCGCCGACCTGCCGGAACTGGGTCGCGCCTTCATCACCAGCGCAGCCGACGCCCTGGCGGCATCCGGCCGCCTGCTGATCGTGGCGAACCGCCACCTGCCTTACGAAGCCCTGCTCGCCGCGCGCTTCGCCGACGTGCGGCAGCTCGCCATGCAGGACGGCTTCAAGGTGATCGAGGCCAGGAGCCCGCGCGCGTGAAACTGGTCAAGCTGATCGCCAACCTCGGCTACGGCAGCCGCAAGGACGTGGCTTGGATGTTCCGCGAGGGCCGCATCACCGGCGCCGACGGCGAAGTGCTGTATGCCGACGACAAGGTGGAACACGCGCAAATCTTCATCGACGGCGAGCCGCTCGACCCCCCGCCAGGCCTGGTGCTGATGATGCACAAGCCGCTGGGCGTCACCTGCTCGCGCAAGGATCCCGGCCGCGTGGTCTACGACCTGCTGCCGCCGCGCTACCGCATCCGCGAACCCGCGCTCTCCACTGTGGGCCGGCTCGACCGCGACACCTCGGGCCTGCTGCTGCTCACCGACGACGGCGCGCTGCTGCACCGGATCATTTCGCCCAGGGCCAACGTGGCCAAGGTCTACGAGGCCACCCTGGCCGAAGACCTGCGCGGTGGCGAGGCCGCGCTGTTCGCCAGCGGCACGCTGCTGCTGGAATCGGAGACCACGCCGCTCGCCCCCGCCACACTTGAAGTGCTGGGCCCGCGTCACGCCCGCCTCACCGTCACCGAAGGCCGCTACCACCAGGTGCGCCGCATGTTCGCCGCCACCGGCAACCACGTGGAAACCCTGCGGCGCGTGGCGATCGGTGCGCTTGCCCTGGGCGAACTGGCGCCAGGTGCCTGGTGCGCGCTCGACGCGGAGGAGGTCGAGCGGATCTTCGCCACGATGCCCGCATCGCCGGCGTAGCGGACGGAAAACGAAAAGCCCGGGAAGCTTGAAGCTTCCCGGGCTTTTGTCTGGAATGTTTGGTGGAGCGGAGGAGGATCGAACTCCCGACATTCGCATTGCGAATGCAAATTTCAATCTTTATAAAACAATAAGTTATGAATTAATATTGCTTTTATGGGAGGATTTTGGGAGGATTCGTGACGGTGACGGGAGGCTTTCATGGCTTGGTTTGAAAAGCGTGGTGCGTGTCAGTGGCGGGTGGTGATCGCTCGACGAGGATACCCGCGACAATCCAAGACCTTCACCACCAAGGCTGAGGCCGAAGCGTGGGCGAAGATGATCGAGTCGGAAATGGCGCGGGGCGTCTGGATCGATCGCAGTGAAGCCGAGTCCACCACGCTGCGGGAGCTTCTCGACCGATATGAGCGTGAAGTGGTGCCAGGCAAGCGTGGAGCCGTGCAGGAATGCTCCGTGCTTGCGACTTGGCGCGACACGCCGCTGGCAGTCCGAACCGTTGCGACGATCCGGGGCGCCGATGTAGCGGCATTGCGGGACAAGTGGCTGAAGGATTATGCACCAGCCACCGTGCTGCGCCGCCTTGCCGTGCTCTCCCATGTCTTCAACGTGGCCAGGAAGGAATGGGGCATGGAGAGTCTGGCGAATCCTGTTGAGCTCGTGCGCAAGCCTTCACCGAACAATGCGCGTACCCGCCGAATCGTCACAGCGTCTCCGTCAACCGGCCGCAGCCGCGGTCGCACACAAGATGAGCTTGCGCTCGTCGTAGAGGCCAGCGAGTCGCCCATGCTGCCCGCTCTCGTTACCTTGGCCGTTGAGACGGCGATGCGGCGCGGAGAGATTGCGGCCTTGCGTTGGGAGCATGTCGACCTTGAGCGGTGTGTGGCCCATCTCCCAGAAACGAAGAATGGCAACAGTCGTGATGTACCGCTTTCGCCTGCAGCCGTCTCCGCTCTGGTTGCGCTACTGCCCGAGCAACCAGCAAAGCGTCGCAAAGTCCAGGCAGTGCCCAGTGAGCTGCGGGGTCGGGTCTTTGCCGTGCGCCCTGATGGCATTACGCAGGCTTTCGACAGGGCGCAGCACCGTGCACGTGCCGTTTACGAAGCCAAATGCACGCGCGAGGGCCTACCCATCGATCCGGACTTCTTGAACGACCTGCGCTTTCATGACCTACGACATGAAGCGACATCGAGGCTGGCGGGAAAATTTCAGCTTCACGAGCTGGCCAAGATCACCGGGCACCGCGATACAAGAATGTTACTGCGCTACTACCATCCGGATGCCGCAGATCTCGCCAAGAGGCTGCGCTGAGCCGCCATCAAAGGCAGGCTTGACGGATACGGGACAAGGCGCTCAGCGGGCCTACTGCAAGACTACTTTGGATCAGGCACGTATCGATGTCGGCCCGTCTGGATGAACAGCTCGGCAAAAGTCACCCAGTCGTGCAGGTAAACAAATTCAGTAGGCCCATCCTTGCCTGCGAGAGAGGATGAGCCGGCTGCGCTGTCTTCCGAGAACTCGTAGAACGGCAGTCGCTGGATGTCCGCCTTGCGCACGACACGCGTTCCTCTCAACTCAACGACCTCCAGTCCAAAGTAGATGCGCCTGCACTCGGTCATGGAAGGCACTCTCTGGTCGCCGTGCGCACGCTGTTGGTCGGCATCGCCGTCGTCTTGCGGCTTCTTCCGTTCGACTCGGTGTCCATGCGTGGGAGGTCGCACATGTTGAATCAGCTTTCCGTCCAGTCCAACACTACGGCCACTTCGTGACCCTGGAGGGGTTCACCGTGCAATGCGTCCGCGTCGAGGTATACGCCGCAGCCTGCAAAACGCCAGCCACCTGCCCACGTTTGGCACAACAACTGAACAGCTTCGCCAGCGAAACTGACCACGGCCGGCGGCGACGCAGGCATGATTGCCATCGCATTGCCTATTCCCGGCGTCGAGCCTTACCACCACCAGGGGAACTGGCAACGCTCGTCAGCAGCGCGGGTCGACCGGCCACCTTCAGCCAAATCCGGCCGTTGATTAAGCATGCCTTGATCGCCGGTAAGCGGTCACTGGATCTCAGGGTAGAATGCCGTCCAGGCGTATGGTGAACAGCCCTGGCGAGCTCGCGGCAGTTAGGGGAGCCTGGGAAAACCGAATTCGGGGGGTAACGCTTGATGAATGCATCGAAGTTGCTGGTGATTGCGGGTTGGGTGATCACGGTTGCGGTCATAGCCTTCATGCTGCGGGACATCAGCCCGGACCTTCAGCAGGCGCCTTGGGCTGTGAAAGCAAACGCCAGCTTGGGCGTGCCTGGCAACGTGGTGCTGGCAATCGGCATCTTGGGGCTTGTGTCCACGCTCGTTTACGCCCTGCCGCAGACATCGACCCTGGGCGCTATCCTGCTGACAGGATTCCTCGGCGGAGCAATCGTGATCCATCTGCGGGTGAACGGCGGCATCTTCGACATGGGGGAGAATGCGCTTGTCGGCGTGCTCGCCTGGGGTGGCCTCTGGCTGCGCGCCCCCCGCCTGCGGGCCGTTCTTCCGATCAGGCGCCGCCAGCCCACCGCGATGGCGGGTTCATGACGGTGTGACATCTGCGCAAGGTCTGCAACGGGTCGGTTGCTGCCCGTCGGTTGTTCCCGACCGACACACCTCGGCCGATGGTCAGCTGGTTGCCGATACCGGTCAAGTTCTGTGCCGGCCTTGGGCAACTGTGTCGGCGATGCGTGGTCAGTTCGCTGGCAATACGCAGCAGCCCATACCAACCCAGCCCGAAGGGACGATTGGCCGCTCCGTCAAGGCCGTAATCTTGTCGTAACCACGCTCGAAATGAGGCGTGACCACGCGCGCTTCGGTCGGATACCTCTGCAATCGGGAAATCAGCTCGCCGACGTTCATAGGTCCTCTCCAACATTCGTTGTGCGTACGATGTTTCCCAGCTCATCGCGGATTGCGCAGTAGCCGACTGAGAACGGCCGGAAGCCGAGCCGTTGGGCCTCATCCTCGCCATACTCGACGTGCTCATGGTGGTGGCCGTGATAGGCCATCCGCGTGCCAAGGCTGAACGCCAGCTCGTCGATCGCGCGAAAGCCATGCGAGTGGCAGCTCGGAGCTTCGTGGCTGACCAGCACGTCCGCTTTCTCCTGCAGGAGCGCCTTGCAGTCGCTTGGGAAGATGCTGCTGCGGTGTTTGCGCGGCAAGCCACCACGCCAGCGGTTGCCCTTGCCGCACTGGGCAAGAAAGGCCTCCGCCGATGGATAACGTGGCTGGTAGGGTGGGGTCCAAACCTGACCGCGGAAGATCCCACCCAAGCCCGCGATGCGAACCCCGGCAACCTCGACCACACGACCGTGCAGATTGTGATCGGCCAAGGCCGAACCGAACAGGTTGTCGTAGTCGGCATCGCTGTCAGTATCGTGGTTGCCGTGAATCCACCAGACTTCCGTGCGATCGAGGATCGGGCGTAAGGCCACTTCCAGCGGCTCGGGCGTCTGCACGTCGCCCAGCAGCACGATGGCCGCTGGCCGGTGAGCAAGCACCGCCTCGATGATGTGCACGAAGCGACCGTGGGGATCCCCGCAGAAGAAGATGCGATTCACAACGAGCATCCCTGTTGGCTCAGCCAAGCGCCGCGCAAGGCCAAAGCATCCATGGCCGCATGGTGTCGCCGCGGTTGGTGTTTTGGATGATCGCGCCACCAACGTTCCCGGGCCGCGTCCAGTTCGAGGTGCAGCCACGTGATCGAGGGTCCCGGGCCCTCGGGTTCCGGTTCGTCCAAACCATCGAGCACGTACTGGCAGAGGGCGCGATCGTGTGGTGAGTCGTAGATGATGGTCGGGGCCGGGATCGATGCGAGAAACGTCCGCAGGCTCTTGGTGAGAAGGCGATCGGGCATGGCTGCCGTACCCCGTTCCAGCAGGGGATACACCACCGTTGCCACCCACGGCACGGGCTCAGCAGGCAAAGGATTGCGCTCGCCGTAGAACGCGTGATGGCCATCGTCGGAGACTAACGCGATCGACACCAGCTCGCTCGCCAGCACGTCCGCCCATTCCACATCGAGAAAGAGCTTCACAGCGAATCCAGCCAGTCCTGCAAGGCCTCTTGCACGCGTGGCTCTTTGAAGCCAATGGTCATCCAGCACCATCCGAGATGATGGTGCTGATCGCTTGGCCATTCCTTGAAGTCATCTTCCAGGGCAAACCATGTACTGGGCTTGCGCCATGCCACGTCGACTGCGATCTGCTCGTAGCGCGATAGGCGCCGTTCGCGATCTTCCACGGGCACGTGGTATGAACGGGTCTGCTGATCCCATGTCGCACCTACCACGCGCTGCTGCAGGCCAGGTTTGAGGTATACCAGCGCGCCGGGGCCGGTCTTGTTCTTCGCCCACGTTGTGGAAAGCACGATCTTCACCTGTGGGTAGGGTTCAAGCTGTGCTTCGAGCAGCGGCGCGAAGCGGAAAAGCGACTGCTCTGGAATTTCGAAGTGGCCATCTTCGGTCGGGTAAGGGTGCAGCACGCCGTCGAAGTCGAGATAGAGCACGGGCTCGTCGCGGCCGCCGTCCGCAGGAACATTGAGCGTCAGAGTGTCGAGCAGCTTCTGCATGGATTCCACGTTCCAGCCGCCCACGATCAAGTGCCGCACCGTCAGGATCGCGGTCGCGCCATCACCCTGGCCGAGCAGGAAGCTGATGCTTCGCTCGAACTCTGCGGCCGCCTCGGGACTTTCCTTGATCCTCGCCACGATGTGGAGGAGCAATTCGGGTTGCGGATTCATGGTTCACGCCAGGCAGTGATAGACCACGCCGTCGCGCGGTGCTTCCCAGAGCGGATCGGAGGCGATCGCGCGCGCCTTGCGCAAGGCGTACAGAAATTCCTTCCAATCCTCCGCGTAGGCATATCCGGGGAGATCTGTTGTGTGCGATCCCTTGTACCCCGCGAAGGCCTCGTACACCCGCTCGTTGTATGCACCAATGGTTCGCCAGGAGACATAGGGAAAATCCTCGATGATTGCACCACCGCCATCCTCCTCCCGCTGTGGCCTTGGTCGAGCGATCATCACGACCGGCACGTCGGCAGCGAGCTGATCGGGATCGAGATCCAGCCATGCCACGATGATCGTGTTCTTAAGGTTCGCTTGGTTCATCCCCACGCCTCCAGCTTCGCCTTCAGTTTTGCTTGGGCTCCTCCACCGCTCAATCCGACCAGTGGCGAGCACCCCACCACATGCTTCCGGTCATCGTCGGGCCAGCCTTCAAGGTCGTCGTCGATGGCGAGCCACTGTGTCGGCTGTCGCCGTTGCACGTCGCGTAGGATCTGCCGATAGCGGCTCGCGTAGCGCCACCAGAAACGTTCCTCCGAGTCCTTTCCGAAGTCGGAGTGCCACGTGGCGCCGATGACTCGCTCGCGCAGGCTCTTCGGAAGGCGTTTGAGCACCCATCCGTAACCCTTCAAGCGCACCCACGACGTGGATAGCACGATGCGCACGTCGGGGTAGGGTGCAAGCGCTTCGATCAGCACCGGCGAGTGCTCGAACAACTGGCCATGGCCGCGCAGGTACACCCGGCCCTGGTGATCCTGATACACCTCGTCCGAGTGCAGCACGCCGTCGAAATCCAGATAAATCACTCTCATGGGTCGACCACCAACACGAAGGCATGGCGCAACGCCTCGGCATCGACGCCTGCATGGTGGCGTCGCGCCAAGGCCTCGGGGTTGTTCTGGAAATACCGTTCCAACTCGTCCATCACGTCCTGACGGCTGACGTGCACCGGCATGTAGGGCGGGATTCCACCCTTGTCGCAGCCGAACCCCGCCAGCGTCTGGTTCAACTGAACCATGTCGATTGGGCCGCCGAAGTGGATGCGCGGGTTGTCGCAGGAGGCCACGAAGGCGCGCAATCGCTCGGTGAACACATGATCGGGAAGGGCCGAGTCACCGCGTTCCAGCAGCGGGTACACGAATTTCCGCACGAACGAGGAAGCGACCTCGGGCAGGGGATCGCGCTCCGCGTAGAAGCGCTTGCTGCCGTCGGCATTGACCAACGCTAGGCTCACCAGCTGGCGACTGGCGTCCGTCGCCCACTCCGTATCGAGGAAAAGCAGCTCGGTCACGAGATGCCTCCTCGGTCGGAGACTTCACTCATCTGCGCCAACGAGCCCGACTGCGCACCATCCTCAGGAAGTGCATGCAGAAAACGAAACGAAGCGTAGTTACTACGACGGAACTCCATGCCGGCCACGGTGAAGATGCTTTGGTCGCACGCGATCCGCTGGGTCGAGTCGCCGCCGAAGTCGAGGTCCAGCAGGCAGTCGAACAGGGAATCAGGGTCTTCCTCAGCCACCAGGTGGACGGTGTCTCGACCAAGGTAGCCGCACTCGGCGTCCTCCTTGGCGATGCCAGGGACGAGCACAAAGTCGCAGGCGTTTCCGGCGAACTTCCAGACCGCCATGAACCCCTCCTTTTTATTTCTAGGAAATAATTTCCTAAAAACACGCAGCCGCGCAAGTGCCGGGGCCTTTTTGGCATCATGGAGGGCATGGCTAAACCGGACGCTAGGCTTCACGCCCCCAACCCCACGTACTTGCGGGAGTTGTTGGAGCATGCTGGTCTGAGTCAGAGTGAGGCGGCCCGCCGATTGGGCATAAGCGATCGCACGATGCGGATGTACCTGGCTTACCCGGAGCGTCAGGACGGCCAAGGCAAGGTAGCCAGACGCGTCGAGTGCCCATACGCCATCCAGTACGCATTGGAGCAGCTTGCTTGTGGCCCCAAGTCGTAGAGTGAAGTGCACACGTCGGATTTCGGCGAGATATGCCGAGCCGGTGTGTCGCCTTGATGACCTCTGCCACTGCGGAGTGCAAATCTTCGGTGCTTAATGGAGCCGGGTGGCTTCAACCATCGCGTGCAGCGCCAAGGCCGTCGAAGGCCGCATTGGCAACGTTTTCACGCGTCGCAAAGCGAGTGCCGGCGAAGGGTGATTAGCGACCGTTATCGGGGGTAACCTGAGTGCGGATTTTTGGGCCAATCAAGCGGTTGACTATGGTTAGTCACGGTAGCGGTTGTGGAAGCAGGCGGTCGTACTCTTTCTTGACCACGGCGTAGCATTCGCAGGTGCGCCGTTCGAGTCCGGCGCGATCAATGACCGTGATGTGGCCGCGCTGGTAGCGGATCAACCCGGCTTGCTGCAGGTTGCCGGCGGCTTCAGTGACGCCCTCGCGGCGCACGCCAAGCATGTTGGCGATCAGTTCTTGTGTCATCGCCAACTCTTCGGAATTCAGCCGATCCAGGCTCAGCAGCAGCCAGCGGCAGAGTTGCTGATCCAACGAGTGATGGCGGTTGCATACCGCCGTCTGGGACATCTGGGTTATCAGGGCTTGCGTGTAGCGCAGCAGCAAGTGGAGGGCGGGGCCGGCACGATTGAATTCCTGCAGCATCAGGTCCGACTTGAGGCGGAATCCCTGGCCAGCGCTCTGTACCAGTGCGCGGCTTGGCGTCGACTCGCCGCCCATGAACAGCGAGATGCCGACGATGCCTTCGTTGCCAACGACCGCGATCTCGGCGGAGGCGCCGTCTTCCATCACGTACAGCAGCGAGACGATCGAGGTCGTTGGAAAGTACACGTGGCTCAAGCGACTGCCAGACTCGTAGAGCACCTTGCCGAGTGGCATGTTCACGGGTTCGAGGTGCGGCAACCAGCGGCCCCATTCGGCTTGGGGCAGAGCAGCGAGAAGTCGATTCCGTCGCGGATCGGAAGCTTCAACCATGGCTTTCCTCTATCGTTCCGGAAGTGAATTTCAGCGTCCCTTGGCGACGCAACTATTGGTACGGCCAAGTATGCCACCGGAAGAGGCGACGCTGTTGACGCGGGCTACCCCGGAGTCTCGCGCTCAGTACGGAAGCACGCCGGACATCATATCGGCGCCGACGTATGTGTGCCGTCGTACAGAGACGGGACTGTTATGCGCGTAGGTTAGTCATGTCATTGAGGTCGCAATCCGGCGATGGGAGATGATCATGGACAAGAATCGCATCGAAGGTACCAAGCACGAGATCAAGGGTGCAGTGAAGGAGGCCGCAGGGAAAGTCACCGGCAACCCGGTGAAAGAGGCTTCCGGCCAAGCCGAGAAACAGGTTGGTAAGTTCCAGAAGGAAGTGGGCAAGAGCCGCGACGACTACAAGAAGCACACGTGAGCCATGGCCGGCGGCAGGCCATGTCTCCGCCGCCCATGAGTCCGCTGTAACAAACGAAAGCCCCCGGGATGGACCCCAGGGGCTTTCGCTTATGTCCCGGCATCATCGCCCAAGGGTCTCATATACCAGCGCATCAACGTCCGCATCGACGCACCGTGCACCAGGATAGAGACGGCCACGCAAGCCAGGGTGAGCGTGACCAGTTTCTGTGCGAGCGGACCGTTCACGCCATGCCGGATCGCGAACAACAGATAGAACACGGAGCCGATCCCGCGAATGCCGAACCAGCCGATCATGGCGCGTTGGGGCAGGCCTGCGGATCCCCCGAGGGTGCCGGCGAACACGGCCGCCGGCCGTATCACCACGAACAGCAGCGGGATGAACCACCACAGGTCGCGCCACGGAGTCATGTAGGGGAGCATCGCGCCGACGAGCAGCACCATGGTCAGTTCGGCCAGCTTTTCCAGTTGGGCGTTGAAGCCGCGCACGGCATGCGTCATCGTCGCGCTCGCGTGGTGGGAGTGCGTGGCCAGCGCAGCGTAAGCATGCCGATGGAACTGGGGTGCCGTGCCGAGCGACGTCGTCCCGACCTGCGGATGTTCCTTTACCCGTTGCAGCGCCAGGCCTGCGGCGAACACGGCCAAGAACCCCGATGCATGGCAAAGCTGCGCCACGCCATAGGTCACCGCCACGATACCCAGCGAGACGAACTCATCGAGCCCGGTCGCCTGCCGATGGCGCGTGCGCAGGTGCACGAGCAGCCTGCCGATCGCGGCGCTCAGCAGCGCACCGATGCCGAGCCCGCCCACGGTGGCCCACAACACGTCTATCGCCCACCAGCGCCATCCGTACGCACCGAGGGCATGCAGATCCAGCAAGCCGAGGCCAAGCAGCACGAACGGGAAGGCGGTGCCGTCGTTCAATGCACCCTCGCCGGCAAGGCTGAAACGGAGGTCATCGGGATTTGTTCCGCGCTCCGTTTTGACCCCCGAGGCAAGCACGGGATCGGTAGGTGCCAGGATGCCACCAAGCAACACCGCGCCACCCCACGAGAGCCCCAGTCCCCAGACCCCCGCCACAGCGATGAGCCCGACCGTGATCGTCATGGAGACGAAGGCCAGCCGCAGCGACAGTATCCAGCGCCGGTCGAGCAGCGGCACCTCCATCCTCAGACCGACGGTGAACAGCGAGATAAGCAACGCTATCTCGGCTATCCGCCCCAGCAGGTCCGGGTTGCTGCGTGGGTCGGGCGCTATCAGGCCAAGCCAGGCAGGCCCCATGGCGTAGCCGATGACGAGATAAACCATCGCGCTGCTGAGCAGGATGCGGGCGAGCAGCGACCCGGTCAGCACCATCGCAATGAGCAACACGCCGAGCAGGAGCGACCACAACGGGTCAGACATGCGGATCCCGCAGTGGGTGGACGGCCGCATCGCCAGTCGGGCAATGGATGGACGGAAAAGCGGCGTCGGCAGCTGCGACTTGAAAGCCTGGCACGACCATGTTGGCTCCCATGGAGAGGGCGAACCCCTGCAGCGCGTCGATGCCGGTGACCCCGGCCGCACGCACCCATTGCATCATCGACTCCGCCGCGCGATCCGCACGGCGGCTTTCCATCAATGCGGCAAGCTGTGCCCGGAACCGGCAGATGGTGCGCAGGCGCGGCCGGGCATCGATCCACGCATCGAGGCGCTTCCGCTCGTCGGTCGACAACCAGCGGCCGCCGTCGGCCAGCGCGTGGCGCAGGCGTATCGAAAGTGGTGGCGTGTGGCGATCCCTGCGTCGGACTTCCTCGCGCACAACCGGCAAGGTGACCTTGCGGAAGAATTCCGTCATGACTTTCACCCGTGGCGCCAATGTCACCGGCTGTGCCATGCGGATGGCCAGATGGTTCGTCATGTTTGCCTGTTCGATCACGGCGATGCGCTTGACCTCCGCGAGCCCGAGTCTGGAAAGGGCCTTGATGACGAACCATCCCAGATCGAATTCGAAGCGGCGTACCGAGAACTTCGCCGAACCGGGAAAGGCGTGATGGTTGTTGTGCAGCTCCTCGCCACCGACCCAGATGCCAAGCGGCGCGACGTTGGCGGACTTGTCCGCAGTCTCGAAATTGCGATAACCCCACCAATGGCCGATGCCATTGACCACGCCGGCGGCCCAGAAAGGAATCCACATCATCTGGACTGCCCATATTGCCATGCCGCCGACGCCGAACAGGGCCACGCTGATGAACGCCAGCAGCGTCGGACCCCAATTGCAGTGAGGCGTGTACACGTGGCGTTCGATCCAGTCGTCTGGCGTGCCACGGCCGTACTTGGCCAGCAGCTTTCCGTCGTGGCGTGCCGCGGTATATAGCTCGCTGCCTTCCCACAGCAACCGGCGGATGCCGACGATGTAGGGGCTGTGCGGGTCTTGCGCGGTATCGGCGTGCGCATGGTGCTTCCGATGCACGGCCACCCATTCGCGGGTGACCACCGCGGTGGTCAACCAGCTCCAGAAACGGAAGAAATGCGCGAGCGCGGGATGGAAATCGACCGAGCGGTGTGTCTGGCTGCGATGCAGATACAGGGTCACGGTGAATATGGTGAGCTGCGTCGTCACCAGCAGATAAAGCAGCACTGTCGTCGGCCCTGCGTGGAGCAGACCGTGCGAAGCCATGTCTAGCAAGTCATCGAACATGAGGCTCTCTGCTGGGGTCGGTGTGTCTTCTGCTGCGCCACCACATGGCGGACGTGGCGGAGCGGTCGATGGCTGCATCGAGCCGCGGAAGGCTCCTGGCCTTCAGGCGCACGGACGACCCATGCTTTCATCCCGATGCACTGGCGCAAGGTCATGATGCAGTGGGTGGTGTACGCCGTCTGTACCCGACCGCACACAATCCACGGTGCCTATCGCCAAGGCTCTTCCAGAGGCCACAGCGTTCGTTATCGAACAGATCTCGACTCACCACCTGGATAAGGTGATTTGCGGCAAGACACGCATGAAGAATCCTGCCATCCGAGGTCGAGGTTTCCGAGGTGCAGTGCTTGCTTCACCGATTCCAAGGAGAACCGAAATGACCATTGGCACCATTATTCTGGTGGTACTCGTCCTGCTGCTGATCGGCGCGATCCCGCGTTGGTCGTACAACCGGCAATGGGGCTACGGCCCAACCGGTGGCCTGGGTCTCATCGTGCTTGTCGTCGTCGTATTGATCTTGATGGGACGAATCTAGCCTGCGGGCCCGGAACTCGGCTTCATCCGCAAGGGGAGTCATCCATGTCATCGCCGACAGAGATATATGCCAGGGCGGGATCGGCAGTTCCATGAGCCGGCGCCAGCGAGCGTTCGACCGATCGAATCGGCACGCCCCCCGCGGAGAGCCGTCTAAGTTCGACTCGCAGCGACTCGTTTTCCTGCATGAGTCGTTCGTTGTGTTGCAGAAGAATGTCGAAATCCCTCTCGAGATGGCTGTCGCCAATACAAGTTGTAGTCATGGTTTTTCTCGATAATCTGCATGGATGTGGACGGATCGGCTCGGCGAAGCATGCGAACTGGATGCCGGAAGTGGCAGGTGATTCAAGGTGGTCGCCGATTGCCGCTATTTTCTCCGGGGCATCAAGCCCTGGACATTGGCGAGGCTGCTTGGCCATACCTGCCTGCATGCCGCCGGAGCCGCCGCAATCCCGTCACTTTGTCCGCGAGAGCGTGACCTCTCCGACGTCGACGCCAAGATCGATGCCTCTGCCGGTACCGGACAGCGCAAGGGAGACCTCTCCCTTGGTGAGCACCTGCGCCTCGCTTGCCTTGCCGGCTCCCGCATGAGCTTCGGCGTCACCGTAGTGGCCGAGAATCTCCGATATCGAATGCACGTCGGTGAAACGGCCCGTTCCGTCGTCGATACGGGACTTGCCAACGGTCAGGCCACCGCCCCTGGCGACAATCTTGACGTGCATGGACTGGCCATCCCGGCAGGTGACGAGCCCGCGTCCCTCCGACTGCTTGTAGACAAGCGACCAGGTTGAAAGAGAGAACTGCATCGTGCAGTCCAGGTCGGCGGGATGTTGGGCGCGCGCCGGACTCGGATGGACGGCCATGGCCGTGACGATCAAAGCCGAATTCAATGCGAGAAGATGGCGTTTCATGAGATGTGTCCTTTGTCCGCGTTGTCACTTGCCACGCCCATGCGCACGGAAGTGGTGACAGGGGGCGCTGGATGGATGTCTGAACCGGGCCACTTTTGTGGCACCCGGTCACTGGAGGTGTCTGTTGTCCCGGGCGAACTGCCCGATCTTTGGAGATTGCCGCGTAGTTGCGCCGAGAGCAGCGAGTGCGCACAGGCATCATCGAACATCTCTTGCGGGCCGTATGTACGATGCGACACACAGCATTTACGTCGAGCGGATGCGCGATGTGAAAGGACGGATAGCCTTGGTACGTATGTCGGCGGTGGAGCCTGCCTACTCCCTTATTCCTTCTCGCCAACCTTCTCCTCTCAGAGCATGCCCTCGATCGGCAACAGCCGGAGCGTCCATACTTCCAGCCGGCGCATCATGCTGACGCCGGGATCGCGGTCGTAACTCACCGGCTTGCCGTCGTCGCTCGTCAGCCATCGCATCCGGCCGGCGTGCGGCAGGCCTCTCGCGACCAGGATCACCCGATAGGCGTTCGCCGGCCGGGTGGCGTTGTCGAAGAATTGCTTCACTGCGGCCGCCAATGCCGGGCTGTCGACGATGATGCCCATCTCGGTGTTCAGCAGCTTCGAGCGCTGGTCCATGTTCATCGAACCGATGAAGGTTTGTTGCCGGTCCACCACGATCGCCTTGGCATGCAGGCTGACGCCGGACGAGGTGCCCTTGGCGGTTGCCGGTTGCGGCGCGCCGACGGCGGGACGCAGTTCCCACAGCTGCACGCCGCCTTCCAGCAGCGCGCGCCGATGCCGTGAATAGCCTGCATGCACGGCAGGCTCGTCGGTGGAGGCGAGCGAATTGGTGAGTACCTTTACCGTCACGCCGCGTGCTACCAGGCCGACGAGATAACGCACGTCCTGCTTGCTGGGCACGAAGTACGGCGAGATCAGCAGCAGTTCGTGTTGCGCCTGGTCGGTCATCGCCCGGATCTGGGGGGCGATGCGCAGCGCCGGGTTGTCCTGATGCGGTTCGATCTTGGCCGGCTGGTCGGCGACCAGCCTCGCCGGCCCCCAGAACCACGCACCATGGCGGTCGCCCGAAGGGCCGTCGGGATAATCCTGCGTCGCCGCCTGCGCGTAATCCGTTTGCGCGAAGTGGCGTGCGTCGCGCCCGAGGTTGGCGCGCAGTTGCGCCAAGTCGTAGTGGTCGGCGCGCTTGCCGCGGAATGCCGTGACAGGATACGCAGCCGGGCAGTTCCAGTATGCGTCGAACGCGTGCGAGGCCTCCTTCACCACCGGCCCGATCGCGATCAGGTCGAGGTCGCGGAAGTCGGTGGTGCGGTCGACGCTGAAATAGTCGTCGCCGATGTTGCGGCCACCGACGATCGCCACGTTGTTGTCCACGATGAACGACTTGTTGTGCATGCGGTGGTTGAGCCGGCTCGGCGAGAACAGCAGCTGCACGGTCTTGGACAGCAGCGAGGGCTTGCGCGTGTGGAAGGGGTTGAACAGGCGCACCTTGAAGTTCGGGCTCGCGTTCAGCGCATCGAGCATGCCGACCTCGTGGCTCACGTTGATGTCGTCGATCAGCAGGCGCACGCGCACGCCGCGATCCGCCGCGGCCAGCAGGTGCTGCGCCACCAGCCGGCCGGTCGCGTCGTTCTTGAAGATGTAGTACTGCAGGTCGACCGCGTGCTTGGCCTCGTCGATCAGCGCCACGCGGCTCATCAGCGCATTGGTACCGTCGGTCATCAGGCGGAAGCCGGACTGCTGCGGATGCTGGTCCGCCGCGGCATGCACGTAGCGCGCGCTGGGCGTGCTGGTGGTCGGCGGCAAAGCATGGGACGGACGCTTCACGAAATCGGTGCGCAATGCCGAGCAGCCGCTGAGCATCAGCCCGAGCAGCGCCAGCGCCGCGCAAGCGTTCGTACGTCGCAGCCAGACGTTCATGGGGTTGCCGCCGACGCGCAACGGAATCCAGGCGCCTCGCCTCGTTCCGCGTCCATGCCACTGGAGCGCCCGGATCAGGACGCCGGTCCGGTGGTGGAATCCCACCCGGACTCCCCAACTGTGCGCTGCGTGCCGTCAATATGGCGCGACAGCGGATGCTGCTCACTTGCCCCAGGTGACGAACATCACCGCCGCCGCGGCCGCCATCACCGCGGTGGCGAGCCAGCCGAACAGTTTCAGTGTCCAGTGCATGGTGAACGTGCCCATCACCTTGCGCCGCGAGCCCATCAGCATCATCACGACCATCAGTGGCGCTGCTACCACGCCGTTGATCACCGCACTCCAGTAAAGCGCCTTCACTGGATCGATCGACGTGAGATTGAGCGCCATGCCGGCGAGGCTGGCCACCACCAGTACGGCGTAGAAGAATTTCGCTTGGTGCAACTTGTGCTCCAGCCCGGAGCGCTGGCCGAACGCGCCGGCGGCCGCGTAGGCGGTGGCGCCGGCCAGCACTGGCACCGCCAGCAGGCCGGTGCCGATGATGCCTGCCGCGAACAACGCGAATGCCAGCTTGCCCGCCAGCGGTCGCAGCGCCTCGGCCGCCTCGGCGGAGGAAGTGATGTCGGTCTTGCCGTGCGCGTGCAGCACCACCGCGACGGTGAGGATGATGAAGAACGCGATCAGGTTCGAGAACAGCATGCCCACCGTGGTGTCCACGCCGATCCGGCGCAGCGCGCCGGTGCCCTGCCAAGGCGTGTGCTTCAGTGCCTTGCGGCCACTGCCAACGCCCATCTCCTCCACCTCCTGCGACGCCTGCCAGCAGAACAGGTAGGGGCTGATCGTGGTGCCGAGCAGGGCCACCACGCCGACCGCGTACTTGGCGTTCCAGGTGATCGGCGGCATCACGATGTTCCTGAACACCGCCGCCCACGGTACGGGGATCACCATCACCGTGCCCACGTAGGCGAACAGGCTCAGTGTGAGCACTTTCAGGATCGGCGAGTAGCGCGAGAACGGCATGAACAGCTGCAGCCCCAGTGACAGCACGGCAAAGCACAGCGTGTAGAGCAGGGTCGGACCGCCGATCAGCAGCTTCAGCGCCGCGCCCATGGCGCCGATATCCGCCGCCAGGTTGATCACGTTCGCCACCACGATCGAGACCACCAGCGCATAACCCAGCGGGCGGGGGTAGTACTTGCGGATGCCGTCCATCAAGCCCCGGCCGGTGACCCGGCCGATGCCGGCGCTGACGCCTTGAATCGCGATCATCAACGGCATGGTCAGCAAAATGCACCACAGCGTTCCGTAGCCGAACGCGGCGCCCAGCTGCGAATACGTGGCGATGCCGCTGGGGTCGTCGTCGGCGGCCCCGGTGATCAGGCCCGCGCTGAAGCGGCGCCACAGCGGTACGGCCGACTTGCCTTCCCCTGCGGGTGACTGTTCGACCATGGCTTTTGCTTTCGATGGGAGCCTGTTCAATGGCTCCCCGCAGCCTGTCTGGGGGTCATCGGCAGGCTCCGGAGTGCCTCTGTTTCTTACGCCAGCGCCCGGTGTTGGTCTTCGGCGGATTTGCCGAAAGCACGGCCCGCCGTCATGCCTTCACCGCCGGGGGTGTCTGATGCCGCCATGTTCCGCCTTCGTCGACAAAGCTGCCCGCCGCCTGGGAAAGGCTCCATGAGGCGAGCGCTTCGACGGTCAGGCTTATGGTTTTCTCGCAAGGCCGGGATGGATCGTTTACGGCCGCGCGGGATCGCAAATCGGATCCGGAGATGACGGCGCAAACACCGCCATCGTGCAAAATCATGGATTTCAAGAAGGCACTCCTCTGGTGGAGCATGGCGCTGCTGTGGCCGACGTCAGGCGTGTGCGCGAGCCTATTCATGAGGTTCGATTTTTCTCACGGGTCAACACTGAATGACCGGCATGATCTCGGTATCCAATGTCATTGCAGAGAAGGCCGACGGTACGTCAAGGCGGCTCCAGGCATGCACGGGCCCGCCTTTTCATGTGATCGCTTGCCACCTATGGGGGGATCAATGACTCAGCAGAATGCTGCTGATCACGCCGGTGGTCACGGCAACGAGCAGGAAATCGCCATTGTCGCTGCGTACCCAGTGGTACCCTTGCGGCGGCTCACGCAGGTGCTCGGAACGCCAGTCCGACACGACATAGCGGTTGTTGCGGTAATCATTGGGCATGACGCCACCTTTCTTGTACCAGCCTTCATGCGCGCCCCGGTCATGCATGACCGAACTGCTCTGGTGGTGGCCGTTGTTGTCGTGGCCGTCGGATTGGGATGCCATTGCCACACTGGTCATCAACAGGGCCGCGCAAACGGCCATGGCCAATTTCGTTTTCATGACGTACTCCTTCGTGAATGCCATGCTTGCGGGGATGCCGCAAACGGTGACAGTGGCATATGTCTGCGTACGTGCTGTCCAGAGGCAGGTCGTTTCGAAGGCACGGCTACTGCAAGGCGGTTATTGCATTGCATCGACCTGATGCACGGGGGCAAGACGGCGGCGCGGCATCTACTTGCCGCCGTTGTTTTCAACCCAATCGCCGCGATTGGTTTGAGCGCGTCGAATATCGGGTCAGGTCATTTACGCAGAAAATCCGCGGATGATCCGTTCGTTCGCGCACAGACGACACAGAGTGTGCGCGGTGAAGTTTTGTCGCCGAGTTCGGAACCGCCTTGCACGGGAGTGCGCGGTGGCGGGCTTGGACTTGGGCTGTAGCTGTGTCTGCACGTCCGCCTCGCCACGTCGGGTGCTGACACCACGGATACAAGTCTTCATCGGGCGCCCTCCTTCATCGGGCGCCCTCAAGGAAGCGCGACACGCTGCCCGCAATGCCGCGACAAATCCCGCCACCAGGAAGCAAGCCATGTCCGCCGAACTCGACCAGCAATGCGTCAACACCATCCGCTTCCTGTCGGTGGACATGGTGCAGAAGGCCGACAGCGGTCATCCCGGCCTGCCGCTGGGCGCGGCGCCGATGGCCTATGCGCTGTGGACGCGCTGGCTGAAATGCAACCCGCACAACCCGGGCTGGGTCGACCGCGACCGCTTCGTACTTTCGGCCGGCCACGGCTCGGCGCTGCTGTACAGCCTGCTGTACCTGACCGGTTACGACCTTTCGCTGGACGACATCAAGCAGTTCCGCCAATGGGACAGCAAGGCGCCCGGGCATCCCGAACGCGGCCACACGCCGGGCGTGGAAACCACCACCGGGCCGCTGGGGCAGGGCATGGCCAACGCGGTCGGCATGGCGATGGCCGAGGCGCAACTGGCGGCGCGCTACAACCGGCCCGGTCACGCGGTGATCGACCACCACACCTATGCCCTCGTCAGCGACGGCGACCTGATGGAAGGCGTGGCCTCCGAAGCCGCCTCGCTGGCCGGACACCTGCAACTGGGCAAGCTCACCTGCCTGTACGACGACAACCACGTGACCCTGTCCGCCGGTACTGACATCACCTTCTCCGAGGATCGTGCCGCACGCTTCGAAGCCTACGGCTGGCGCACGGTAAGGGTGACGGACGGCAACGACCTCGCCGCGATCGACGCCGCCCTGAAGGCCGCGCGCGCGGAAACGGCACGGCCTTCGCTGATCCTGGTGCGCACGCATCTCGGTTACGGTTCGCCCGAACAGGACAGCTTCAAGGCACATGGTTCGCCGCTGGGCGTGGACGACGTGCGCGCGACCAAGCAGAAGCTGGGCTGGCCCACCGAGCCGGCTTTCCTGATTCCTGATGCGGCGCTCGCCCATTTCCGCGAGGCGGTACAGCGCGGTGCGCAGCACGAAGCGGCCTGGAACGAGCGCGTGGCCGCCTATGCCAAGGTTTTTCCCGAGCTGGCGCGCGAGCTGCAGGGCCGCCTGCGCGACGAGTTGCCGCCGGGCTGGGACAGGGACATGCCGGCGTTTCCCGTCGACGCCAAGGGGTTGGCCACGCGCGATGCCGCCGGCAAGGTGATGAATGCGATCGCGCCGTCGCTGCCCGCGCTGTGCGGCGGCTCGGCCGATCTCGATCCATCCACCAAGACCGCGCTGAAGGGGCAGGGCGATTTCAACCCGCCGCCACCGCAGGGCGAGGATCAGCAAGGTTCCGACGGCGGCGGCTGGAGCCGTGCCGGGCGCAACCTGCATTTCGGCGTGCGCGAGCACGCGATGGGCGCCATCGCCAACGGCCTGGCCGCGCACGGCGGCTTCATCCCGTTCACCGCGACCTTCCTGATCTTCTCCGACTACATGCGCCCGCCGATGCGCCTGGCCGCATTGATGGGCCTGCACGCCGTCAATGTGTTCACCCACGACAGCATCGCGCTGGGCGAGGACGGCCCCACCCACCAGCCGGTGGAACAGCTGGCGAACCTGCGCGCGATCCCCGGGCTCACCGTGATCCGGCCCTGCGACGCCAACGAAACCGCCGCGGCCTGGAAGGTGGCGGTGGAGACGCGCGACCGCCCAGTGGTGCTGGTGCTGACGCGGCAGGTGCTGCCCACGCTCGACCGCAAACGCTATGCGTCGGCGGACGGCCTGCGCCACGGCGCCTACGCGCTGAGCGATGCGCCCGACGGCAAGCCGGACCTGATCCTGATCGCCAGCGGTTCCGAGGTGAGCCTGATCGTGGCCGCGGCGGAACGCCTGCGGGCGCAGGGCATCGCCGTGCGCTGCGTGTCGATGCCGAGCTGGGAGCTGTTCGAGGCGCTGCCGCAGGCCGCGCGCGACGCGGTGCTGCCACCATCCGTCGGCGCGCGGCTGGCAGTGGAGCTGGGTGTGCGGCAAGGCTGGGAACGCTACATCGGCGCGCACGGCGACATGCTCGGCGTGGAGCGCTTCGGCGCCTCCGCACCGGCCGACGTGTTGCTGCGCGAATACGGTTTCACCGTCGACAACGTCTGCAAGCGCGCCGAGGCGTTGCTGACCCGACACGCATTGCGCTGAATCCGGAAAGGCAGCGTGCCGTTACCTCGCCGAAGTTTCCGGAGAGATGGTGGGAGCGTGCATGAGGCTTTCATCGCGGCCCTGCGTGCGCTGTCGCACCGACCCGGGTAGGGATGGCAGGTCAATCTGTGGCGAAGCTTGGAAGGACGGACCATCGCCTGGCGGAAATCGTGACTCGATCCGGGTTTCCATGGCCTGTCATGCAAGCTGCCAAGTCCGGAAGATTTTCCACCGGAACAGTGCTGACGCCAGACGCTCCTCCTTCTTGAAGGCGCTGATGTCTGTCGGTCCTCGGCCACGCAGGAGAAATCTATGTTACGCAGCATGAGCGACCTGGAAAGCTATGCCATCCGCGCAACGGACGGCGACCTTGGTCATGTCAAGGATTTCTATTTCGACGACCAGGCGTGGGTGATCCGCTATCTGGTGGTGGACACCGGAAACTGGCTCTCGAACCGGAAGGTGCTGATCTCGCCCATCGCGGTCGATCGCCCCGACTGGGCCGGGAAGGTACTGCCGGTGTCGATCACCAAGGAACAGGTGCGGAACAGCCCAAGTATCGATACCGACAAGCCTGTTTCCCGGCAGCATGAAATGGACCATCTCGGTTATTTCGGCTATCCGCATTACTGGGGTGGCAGCGGGCTTTGGGGAATGGGCACCTCCCCGTCCTCGATGAGGGCGATGGTCCATGACAGACCACGTGCCGGCCGTCGCGAACCGCTCAATGGAATGGGATTGGGATCTAGGACGGATCGTGACGATCCACACCTGCGTAGTTGCCAGGAGATACTGGGTTATCACATCAAGGCGACCGACGGCGACATCGGACACGTGCAGGGCCTGCTCGTCGAAGAAGACACCTGGGCCATCCGGTACATCGTCGTGGAGACGAGCCATTGGTGGAGCGGGCACCTGGTTCTGATCGTGCCCGAATGGATCCGGCACGTGAGCTGGGCGGAGAACACGGTCGCCGTCAATCTCCGCCGTCAGGCGGTGAAAGGTGCGCCACCGTACGACTCGGCCGCGGAGCTAGACCGCATGCTGGAGATGGACATCTACAAACACTATGGACGCAACGGCTATTGGGCGGAGCACGAAGAACCCGAGTTCATGATGTCCAGGCGATAGCTCCACGACAGGTTGCGGCGCGCTGCGCAGCCTGCCTGATCGGGAGGCGTGCACTGCCACGATGCATGCATCAGTCTCTGCTCCCCACGATGCATGACCGGGGCGGCGGGTTGGGGTTGCGAGGTGCATCAGCGCCTCCGCCTGAACGGTCCGCATGGCTGGTTGCAGGATGCGTCTCCTGGTCTGCCTGTGTCACTGCGACGGCCGGGAGCGGGAAAACTCCTGCACGCGATGACGCACGGAACATTGGGCACGTGGTGGATCGATTGCGGCCGGCACGCCCCCTCTGGTTCGTTTGGCCATCTGATCTTGGGTGAATACGCAAAGCCAGGTCAGAACCCATTTCACGTCGTTTGCCGGTGCCCCTCGCTGCCAACTAGGACGATGTAGACTGCGCAAGCCCGCACCTGCGGACACTCACGGATCACCGATGCAAGCTGAAGCGCAAGGGATCCAGCCGATGTTTGCGCATCTCGCAACCGAGGGCGCCGATGCCGCACGAATTGCAGAGATAGCCGTCTCGATCTGGGATGACGTGGGCGACGCATTGGCACCGATCATCGGCCAGTCCGGCGTCGACGCGCTGATCAAGCGCAGTATTTATCTGACGCGTACCGCGCACCCATGCCTTCGGACCATCGACGAGAACGCGTTGCCCCTCGATGGCTTCCCGGCATTAGGGGCGGTGCTGGCGCAACAGGACCGCATTGAAGCGATCGCGGTGAATGCTGCGCTGCTGCAGAACTTCCATAACGTACTGACCACACTGATTGGCGCATCGCTCACCGAGCGGCTGTTGCGTCCCGTATGGGAAACCCCTCGAGCGGCGATGCCGCGCAGGAAAACATGACATGACCACTGCCAAAGCCACCATCAACCGGTTGCGCACCGGCGTGCCCGGACTGGACGAGGTGCTTGGCGGCGGCCTGCCGGAGTTCTCGTTCAACGTCATCGCAGGGCCACCCGGCTGCGGCAAGACCACGCTGGCACACCAGATGATGTTTGCGCTGGCCACGCCTGCACGTCCGGCGCTGTACTTCACCGTGCTGGGCGAACCGCCATTGAAGATGCTGCGCTACCAGCAACAGTTCGACTTTTTCGACAACGACAAAGTCAATCACGCGATCCACTTCGTCAATCTTGCCGAAGAGACCGCTACCGGCGACTTGACCCGGGTACTTGCGCGTATCGTCGCCGAGGTCGAAGCGCACGGGCCCGCCCTGGTGTTTGTCGACTCGTTCCGCTCGGTGATCCTGGCCGGGCAGGGCGGTGGCCAGGGCTTCATCAGCCTGCAGCAGTTCGTGCAGCAGCTGGGCATGCTGATGACCAGCTGGCAAGCGACCACCTTCCTCATCGGGGAGTACTTCAGCGACAGCGACCCTAGTCCGATATTCACCGTGGCCGATGGTCTGATCTGGTTGCGCCAGAGCGTTCAGCGCAATTCGATGGTGCGCAAGCTCGACATCCTGAAGATGCGCGGTCAGTCCACGCTACCGGGTTTGCATACGTTCCGCATCGGCATGGCTGGCCTGCAGGTGTTTGCGCCGCCGCCGGTGGCCGACGTGTCGGCGGATCTTTCCAATCCCCCGCCCACGGAGCGACTGTCGATGGGCGTGCCCGGACTCGACGCAATGATGGGCGGAGGCCTGCCGCGCGGCTACTCGCTGCTGGTGGCTGGCCCGTCCGGGTCGGGCAAAAGCATCCTGGCGGCGGCATTCCTGGTCGAAGGTGGGCGCCGCGGCGAAACCGGCGTGATTGCCGCCTTTGAGCAGCGCGCCACGCAGTCGCGTGGCCAGCAAGTAGCCGGATTGATCGAAAGCGGCCGTATCGGCGTGGTCGATACCAGCGCACCGGGTCTGTCGGTAGACGAGGTCGCCATGGTGCTCACCGCCGAAGTGCAGCGGCTCAAGGCCAGCCGCGTGGTGATCGACTCGCTGTCGGGCTTTGAACTCTCGCTGGCGCCCACTTTCCGTGAGGACTTCCGCGAAGCACTGGCGCGGATGGTGTCCGCATTGGCCAGCACCGGCGTCACCGTGCTGATGACCTCCGAGCTTGAAGACCGCTACACCGAACTGCGCTTCAGCCCCTACGGCACGGCTTTCCTGACCGACGCAATCATTGTCCAGCGCTACATCGAGGTGGAGAGCCGGCTGCAGCGCATGATGGCGGTGCTCAAGATCCGTGCCAGCATGCACTCGACCGAATTGCGCTTGTTCCACATCGACGACGACGGCATCAAGATCGACCAGATGCTGACCAACTACGAAGGCCTACTGGGAAGCAGCCCCACGCGCAGCCAGCCTGGACCTCGACAGCGAAGCGGTCCTGACGATGGTTGAGCGCCGCGCCAGTACTGCCATGACCGACCAGGCCAAACCGACCGAAGCCGCCACGGCGCACGCGCTAGCGCTGCTGGAAAAGAAGGCGGCCCGGCTGCGCCATGAACTGGTGGAACTGCGGCGAAAACTTTCCCATGCGCGCCGCGGCCTTAGTAAGAGCCACGCCATCCAATTGCAGGAAGCCAACCAGAAGCTGGCGCTGGCGGCATTGCATGCTGACGACATCGCAGCCATGGCCGTTGCCGATCTGGCTGCCTTGACCGAGGCCTTCCAGCGCGATGCCGTGACCGGGACGCTCAACCGCGCCTTCATGCTGGATCGGCTGGAACACGCCCTGCTAATGGCCCGACGCGACAAGCGACGCCTGGCGCTGGTATTTGTCGATCTCGACCATTTCAAGCCCATCAATGACCGCCTCGGGCATGCGGTTGGCGACGAGGTGCTGCAAATCGTGGCGCACTCGTTGCAATCGGTGCTGCGCGAATCGGATTCCGTGTGCCGCTATGGTGGCGACGAGTTCCTGGTGCTGCTGCCGGCGATCGCGACAGCCGCCGATGCAGAGCGGATCGCTGTCGACATGCTGATGGCGCTCAGCACGCCTGTCAGCGTAGGGGGCGAGATGCTGAAGCTTTCGGCAAGTCTGGGCATCAGCATCTACCCGGATGACGGCGAGGACTCGGCTACCCTCATCAATCACGCCGATGCCGCCATGTACCGGCGCAAACACGCCGGGTTGGGCGATTTCCAACCCCATTGGGGAGCATGGTTCCAGGAGCAAAGCCCATCGCTGCAGGATCTGCGCGAGGCCAACGCACAACTGGTGCTGGCCGCATTGAAAGCGCAGGAATCCGCGGCGGATGCGACCGAGGCGCACTGCCAGCAGTTGAAGCACATGGCGATCGTGGCGCATGAATTGCGCAATCCGCTGACTCCGCTGCGCATCGCCGCCGGCCTGCTGATTAACCGCAACAGCACCGGCGAAATTCCGATCGAGCGACTTCAGGCGATCATCAATGGCCAGGTCACCTGCATGACCCGATTGATCGACGACCTGCTCGACGCCTCGCGCCTGAGCACCAGCACGCTGCGAATCGAGTGCAGCGACATCGATCTGGGCAGTATTCTCAACCAGGTGGCGGCGTCATGTCGCCCTGGCATGGAGCTTCGTCAGCAGCATTTCAGCATGTGTATACGGCCGGAGCCGATCTGCATGTTCGGCGACCCGATGCGGTTGGCGCAGATCTTCAGCAACCTGCTGGACAATGCCAGCAAGTACACGCCGGAGAACGGCGAGATCTCGCTTGAGCTGGTGTTGCTGGATACGTATGCCGTGGTCACCGTGCGCGACAACGGTATCGGCATTTCTGCCGAGGCCCTGCCGACAATATTCGACCTGTTTGTGCAGGATGCCGGCGCATTGCCGCATTCCAACGGTGGCCTAGGGATCGGCCTGTCGGTGGTGCGTGATCTGGTGCAGACACATGGAGGCAGCGTGGTTGCGCACAGCGCTGGTCGAGGTCGCGGTAGCGATTTCGTGGTAACTCTACCTCTATCGGACAGTTGAGAAGCACCCGTCCTGGAGCATGCGCAGAATCTTCTGTAGCCCAAGTTATTTCTGGGCGGAAGAGTGATTGGCCTGTGTTATCGTGGGTGGTCAAGCGGCAACATTGGATCGCGGCGTCCTCTTGGGGGAGCATGTGCAGAATTTTGTGTAAACGGGGCTCGGTTTACCGCTGAGGGATGCGCTCCTCGAACTGGATGGTAAAGCGGTTGTGCGCGGCCTTCCAATCGCGGATCGGCACGTCCACCGCTTGCTGATGTTGCACAGGGCCAGATAGAGCAGCTTGATCAGCGCCTCGTCGCTGGGGAAGGCGCCGCGATGCTTGGTCAGCCTGCGCCGGCCGTAGTTCACCGACTCGATGGGGTTGGTGGCGTAGATCACCTTGCGGATCTACGGCGGGTAGTCGAAGAAGGGAACCAGGCGCGGCCAGTTGCGCCGCCATGACTGCCCGATGGACGGGCACTCCTCATCCCAGCGCGCCTGCCGGACCGTGCATCGGGCCAGGTGCAGCTGCGCCAGGAACGCCCGCAGCGCGCGGCGCCGAGCGAGGTCCACCAGAAGCTGATGCGGCGCTTCGCCGAAACCCGCGCGGAGGGCGACTTCGCCGGCGTGAAATCGATGCTGGCGGACACCACGGTGCTGGTCGGTGACGGCGGCGGCCACGTCTCCAGCTTCCTCAAGCTGATGGTCGGCGGCAAGCGCATCGCCCAGCTGCTGTTCGTCTCCACCCAGCGCTACAAGGATGTGCTGCGCATCGAACCGGCGATGATCAACGGCCAGTACGCCGTGCTGCGCTACATCAACGGCAAGCTGGAATCGGCCCAGTCCTACGAAAGCGACGGCGAACGCATCACCCACATCCACGTACAGCGCAACCCCGAGAAACTGGCGCGGCTGGTGACCGCCATCGCGCAGCGGCAGAGCCCGCCGCCCATCTGAACCATCGAAGGTGCACCGCTCCCGCACGCTTCACCACGGAGCGACGCCCCCCGCCCCGCCTGCAAGCCGCGCACAATAGCCTTGCGCGGGGAGAAACGCCGGGGGCCGCAACCAGCAGCGCGTGCCGCGTGTAGCGGGGCAGTCCAGCCAGGGGACCAACGCAAAAGCCCGCACAAGGCGGGCTTCCGGATGCATGGCTGACAGTGTGTGGCGAGCGATCCGCTCGCCGTGCGCGTCAGATGAATCGACTTGCGTCAGTGGATCAGTGCTTGAAGGCCGCCTTCGGCGGCTGGATCACCGCATCGATCGCGTGGATCACGCCGTTGCTCGTGGCGATGTCCGTGCCAACCAAATGGGCACCGTCGATGGTGAAGCGGTCACCGTCCTTGGCGATATGGGTCGACAGACCCTGCATCATTTTAGGATGGCTGAACGTGCCCACATCGGCGGCCGACGCGCGGCCGGGAAGGATGTGGTACTTCAGCACCGAGATCAGCTCAGCCTTATTCTCCGGCTTGAGCCAGTTGTCCAGCGTGCCTTGCGGCAGCTTGCCGAAGGCTTCGTCGGTGGGGGCGAACACGGTGTAAGGGCCAGCACCCTTCAACACCTGGGTCAGCTCGGCGGCATCCAGCGCCTTGCACAGGGTTTTGAAGGAGCCATTGGCAGCGGCCGAGTCGATGAGATTGGTGGTACGAACGTTGGTGACAGTGTTGTTCATGGAGTTGCCTATGAGTGATGGTCTGCAAGCGCAGATCCAGGGCGGCCGAAACCGCAGCCCCGGTTGGATCCGGGGACGTACTCAGTGGCGTTAGGGAGAGTACCGCGAGGCTGAGGCATGATAGGAGCGGCGTGCCTCCTAGTGCCCAAGCAGCATGTGCGTGGTGTTGTTAGCTGCGCGTAACGTGATGCGGCAGGCGCGGATCACCCGGTTCGCTTCGGCTTTCACTTTTCACCCTTCGCAGCAGCGCGAGCATGCGCTTTCGTTGTTCGCTCTTCTTCAGATCCTGCGCCGTCAGCAATCGCTGCCGCAGGCTCGTCGGTACGGCGGTGGCGCGCATTGCCTCCGCGTCAGATTGCCTGAGCAGGCGGTGGAGGCGCGCGACCCAGCTGCGGACATACCAAGGGGGATGCGGGCGAATTTCGATATGTGCGTTCATGGCGTTGGCCTCAGCCACATGCCGGGGCCGTCGGGCGGCAAAGTAATTACTGCCAGCGCGATCACTGTGCACCGCCCGCTGTTAGCCGGCTGTAACCGCAACCGTGCACATGGACGCCAAGGCACATGGTGAGCAACGAATAGCGATAGCCACCGATTGCGCGATTGCGCATTACAGCCGCGTAACAGCGGCAAGCGCATGTTGCTTGTACGTCGGAGCGCTTTCGGGTCCGTTCCGGACACCTCAGACTACGTCTCATCTTTCGACGCCACTGAGTTCCCTCCGACCGTGTCGGAGCCGCGGGCCAGCACCCGCTTATGACTTGCCGCGGACAAGTCCACACTCAAAGGCAATCACAATGTATGCCCTCAACCAGACCAACGCGCTGTACTTCTTCCCCCACAAGCTCAGCTTTGAACCGCACCCCGCCGCAACCGATGTCGAACAGCACGATCACTGGTCTTTGCAGCATCACCCGTCGGTGGTATGGCCATGGGCACCGCAGACGAGCGGCTTTGCCTCACCTATGCCCAAGACAGACCCCGCCGAACGGCGTGAAATCGATCACCAGGCCCAGGAGGCCGATCGCATGGACGACGATGGCGCCACGCCTTACGAGCCCGAGCCCGGCAAACGCTAACAGCCTGCACCGCCCCCGCGGTGCTCATCAAGAGTCCATCGCGTCCGATCGCATGCCGCTCAACTCGCACGGCGGCCGCATCTCATCTCGTTGCGCTGCGCTGAATCGATTCCTGCACGCACCCCAAGTGCACGCCTTCCCCATGCGGCCCAATAAAGGAGCATGCTGGACCACGACATCATTCCAAAAACAACCATCATGACCAGCGTTTCCGGCAAGACCACCAACGGTTTCACTTATGAAGGCGAGTACGACCATGCCAACGTCGACCGTATTACCTGGAGCGCCACTTATCGGCGTGACGGGCTCTTCTTCGGCATGCGCCACGGCCGCATCAATGAACTGCTCGGCATTCCGTTGGAAGAAGTCGATGACGTGGTGAAGGACGACATCGAGTTGACTTGGATGCAATCGAGCTAGGCGCATGCCTGCCGATCGAAAGAACCATTGCACCTCCCAACGATCGCCCAGGGTGATGCCGATCCACATCCGCGACCGGTCCGCACGCCCGACACCGCCCCCAGCATCGGCCGCGCATACGAGCGTACCCATATGGCGCCGCCTTCTTGGTGTGTCAGGGCTTTGGGTCCACCCGCATGGCGCCGAGCCGCGTTTTGGATGGTGTCGCGCTACGTGCTTCGAGACTCTGGCCTCGATCATGTTCGAGCACCTCAGTGCCCTGATCCGTTCCAGGCGCTGGAACGCAGTGGGAGAGGCTCCCGGCAGACTTTCAGGGGCTGCGTCGAACGCGGAGACATCGCCGGGCGATCAGAGCGCTCTGCGAGCCCCTCGGCATTTAGGCAGATGGTGGTGATTAGTCTATTTTATCGAGGCTAAGGAAGAGCTCGCTCGGAAACCTCACTGATGCCGGGCGACGTGAGGAGCTGGTCGGGCTGGCCTGTGCCACTCGGGACGCACAGGCAGCTGACGTCGTCGAGTGAGCACATTTTCGCGCGCATCTATCGCGGGCAGCCAGGCTGGCCAAGTCTTAAGGTGTGCGAACTGGTCACTACGGCCCGCACCGATGGGGAGACGTGTGAAGCTTTGAGGTTGGCGGTGTAAGTGGGGGGCGCACGCGGTTCAAGTTGCGGCGCCCGGGTGCCGATCCCAAGGTGGACTGGAGTAGGGATCAACAGGAAATGCCATTCTCCCTCGTGAACGGCGTCGACATCGCCCTGATGCTGTACCTCGTCATCTGGCTGCTCGCGGCGCGCAAGCGCAATGGTGCGCCATGGCGTTGGTGCGCATACCGACGCCTGCGCTGGATCCCTAGCGACAGTGGCGACACTAGACGCTTGGAGGCGAACCGGCCGGCGCATCCGGCGGGCCTGGGCTGCCAGCAGCGAACCTATGTTTGAGCGCGGCATCCGCATTGACTTATAGCTACCATCTCATCGCGCACTGACTGGCCGACCTGTAGGCAACGTGGGGTGCGCGGAGCGCGCGGTCGCGGGATTTTCATTGAGCGGGAATCGCGCGGGAAGCGCGGTCTATGCTGACGCAATTCCACGAAGCCTCCCGAATCGATTGAGGGCAAGGGCGGTCAGTCACCCGTGCATCGTGCCCATCCTGGGCGCTACTGCAGTCAACCCAACTGGCAGGCCGCCGCCACGAGTAGCCAAGTGTAATCGGCAACAACTTCGATCACGCCTTCGCTGCTGTCGATGCCTGTGATACTTGGCGTCAAGCGGTGCCCTCGGATCGGGGCTACTGATCGGGCTGTACTGACGGTGGCTCCAGTAACAGGGAAGCTGGAACATGCAGCGCTTCGGCCAGTTTGACGATATTGAGCAACGCGATGTTGCGCTTTCCGCGCTCCACACCACCCAAGTAGCTACGTGCCAAGCCGCTCTCCAGTGCCAGCCGCTCCTGCGACCAGTGGCGGCGTTTACGGACTTCGATGAGTTTGAGCCCGAACTGCACGCGAGGGTCGGCCGGCATCGCTCACTCCTTGGGAGGTCGGGATGCTAGGGGTGCCCTCACTATCAGGCCACGCTCTATAGGGGCACGCACTATAGGTGACAATTGCCTAATGACTGCGATAGATTGACCTCTATGCGTAACATTCAGTGCGTCTGGCCCGCAGTCCGGTCGCTGGCGTCGCGCAACGGGCAACCACGTTGGTTGCGAGGTGCTGGCTCGTGGTCGTCAATCTACACAGGGGACAAAAGGATGAAGTCATGTAGCACGTTGTTGATGGTGGCAATGCCGCTCGCCATGTTGCTTTCTGGATGCGTGGCGACGCCCCAGAAGGATGGGTCGACACTGCTGCGTCTGAATATCCCGGGGTTGACGCCTCAGGCAGCGCCTGTGGCAGCGCAACCCTCGGAACCCTCCGGCGGATCGAATGCATCCGAAGCTGCACCGAGTGCGACCGGACCGAGCGGGGTGCCGATCACCCAGACCGCACTGTCCGGCATCTTCACCAAGCACCCGTACGGCGGAACCGGTGCTGGGACATTCCCCAGGGTGGCCTTGACCTTCACAGACTGGTCGCGATCCGATTGCTGGACGGCTGATGCGGTGATCTGGTGGGGCACGAGGAAGTCGGAACGGGTCCGGCAGTTCTACGTGTGCCCACGAGGAGGGCTTGGCACAGCGATCAACGGTGCAGCCGGCCTTCATTTGTTTGTCGAGCAAACCTCGGCACTAAGCAACACCGGAAACGTGCGCGGCGATGGCCCGACCCCGCCGATGCTGGCCGTGCCGATGACAATGCCGATTCCGCCGGGAACGAACATGTTCAACGACGTGATCATGCAGATCATCGCCGACACTGGCTGGCAGGCGGGATCGCCGGTCACCGACTTTTGGATCGTCGGTTTCAAGAAGTCCAGTTGAGAGGCGAGGATTCTGCTCCTTCCGGGTGTCTCGAAGAGAGTCGCTCGTCGCCGAGTTCGCGAACGGTGTGATCGGCGTTTGTCGTTCACACCGTTCCAAGTGGGCCATTCGAGGTTCCCTTGAGGATGGTTGACTATGGGTATCGGGAGCGGCGTTAACGGCAGCAACTGTGGCGGCTTGCTGAGCGGCTACGAAGCCTACCTGGAAGGATGGAAAGAGGGCGAGGCGATCCGGCTGCGGGAAGATCTGCAGCGAGCCAATCAGAGGGCTGGCAGCGCCTATGACCAAGGCTTCAGCGACGGTCAGCAGGACGGTTACCTTCTTGGTTGGAACGACGGCATCGGTCGCGGTAACCGCGAGCTGTTCAAGATGGACGGCTACATGAAAGCCCACATCGCCGACAAGGAGCGCCTACAGCAGACCGTCAACGAGCAAGCTCAGCAGATCGCCCAGCTCGTGGCGCACGTCGTGGCGTTGGAGGGCGCCATCGGCCGCAAGGACGACGCCATGCGCGCCATCCAGGATAGTTCGCTCCCGCAGCTGGCGCGCGAGCTGAAGGCCGCGAACGATCAACTGCGCGAGCAGATGCAAGCGTTGCAGGCAGACGGTGCGGCGAAGGCACAAGAATGCTCTGAAAACGTTCTGCGCGTGAATCGCGCGGCGACTGCCCTCAACGCCATGCGTCAAACGCTGGAAGACTTGACGGCCGACAAGGATTCGGAGCGAACAGCAGAGATCGAACACCTGTTCTGCGAGCACTACAAGAAAGAGGTCGCCACAGGCCTTGAGAAGGGCTGCCTGCGCAGGCCCTTGGAAGAAGACGCCATCGCCGCTCAGTCGATGCCTTCGACACATCGCTTCCTGACATCCGTTCTGCATTCAGTCAATGAGCGCATCGAAATGGAGCGCCACAACAGGAAGGAATCTGGGTGCCGGACGGGACCTGAGTGGCAGCAGAAGCTGAAGCGGCTTGCCTTCGGCAACAGGCCGCGGCTGCCCAAGGTGACGTGACTCAAGCCAAACAGCTTCTGACAAATCCGGAGTGGCTCACTTTCTTGCGCACCATCTGTGCAACAAGTGAGCACCATGCGCGCACCATCTGCGCCCGTACACACACCATGTGCGCACCATGCCCGCACGCGAGTGCGCACCATGTACAGACCGTGTGCGCACCATGTCGTTTCAATCGCGCACTATACGCACACCATATGTGCACCATGCCGGTCGCGTCGGTTCCGAATTCTACGTGAACACGTCGCGGCACCATCGTGCCCCGCGCTGCCCTCAGCCTAACCCGTTGATCACACGGGTCATTCGCGTGCTGGCCACGGGGTGGTACACATCCCACTTTAGGCTATTGGCCGAATGGTCACAGCCCAACCGGGCTACGTTACTCCGAACCCGCCCCTGCACCCCAAATTCGCCCGGACTGTATTCAATGAACAGCGCCTACCCATCCGTAAACGAATCACGATGCCTAGTGTTGTGCCCACCCATGAATTGCGAGTCATGGGGACCTTAACGAACGAGAACTTTAGGAAGGTGCAAAGAACACCCCCATAGATGTCATATGAATGACGGCGGAAAGGTTGGAGTAACGTAGCATGTGACCACCCAAAATCCGGTTGCGATCAACCTGCCCGAATTGAGGGCACGGGCTTCGATGCTGATACCGGATGGCGCCACGGGCGCGATGGACGATTGGGCTGATCACGATGGGCGCCATACGCGCAATTAGGGATAGCGTGATTTGGACCGCGCACGCGTGCATGTTGTAACCAATAAAGAGCTTTGGATGGATGCATGCTTTGGCGTGGACGATGCGCTGCGCGCACCGGCTGGCTCGCTTCGCTCGTCCCGTGGACAAACCTGCTGGACGGCACGTGGACAACGCTGCGCGTTGCCCACAGTCCGCCCACAGGTGTTGCCCACCGGCTTCCCAGCCTTCGTCCACCCCTGATCAAGTGCACCACCAGCCACAGGAGTAATTTTCGAAGCGTAGGGGCAAAAAGCTTTTAAATGGCTACATAAAAGAAGCAGCGGCAGTGCTTTGCACGCACTGGGGCAGAATTCAACTTCTATTTGCTCGACGAAAAGGATCGCTTTGCATGTGCTGGGGCAGTGTTCGGCTCTCGTTTGCTCGCGCAATGGCAGCATTTTGCACGTGTCGGGCAAGAATTGAGCTTTTGTTTTCCAGACGAAAGGCAGCGTTTTGCGCAGTTGAAACAGCAATGCGGGGCGTTTGCGCCCCGCATTGCTTGGTGATTCAGTCAGTGCAGGGGTCGCCCGGCCACTCGGCGCTGCGCTTTCGGCGTGCCTCGGCCTCAGCCTTGGTGGGGCGGCCACGCTTTGAGCGGCGGGGTGGGTGCGGGTTGGCGGCTGTCATCTGCTGGCTGCTCTGGCTTTGGCCATCCTCGCCGCGGATCCAAGCGCGGGTTTGCTCTGGATCCCAGCGTAGACTGGCGCGACCGCGGCGGGGCAGGGTCGGGGGGACACGGTGGGGGGCGCGGGTGAGGTCGGAATAGATCGTGGCCACCGCGATTTGCATGTAGGCAGCCAAATTCTCGATCGTCCACAGGCTTTCGCTGACGATCAGCGGCAGGGTGGTTGGTTTGGGTTGCTTGCGCATGGGGCGAATTCCTTCGTGCCACGCCCGGAGGCGTGGTGCGAATGAGTTCGCAGCAGCCAAGGTCGAAGGCATCAAAGGCCGGGGACGCAAGGCAGGGTTGTGCCCTTGTTCGCACTGCCACTCCCCACCGGCGTCGCTCTTGCTGACCTGGCCTCAATCATCTTCCAGGGGCTTGCCTTCGACTCTTTTTTTGAGCCTGGTGGGGCGATTGCTGCTGCCACTGACAAGCAGAGCATCCTTTCGTACCCGCGGGTGGCGCTGCTTCCATCCCGAGAGTCGCCGGATCGAACCCGGCCGCATTGCCTTGCAATCTAGCAGCGACGTTTTGCACCGGCAACCGGTCGGGCGGCGCCGACACGTCGATGCGATGGGAGGAATTTGGGAGGATTGCAATGCGAAACCATGCAATCAAAAGCAAAACAGCGCAAGACGCTGCAAAGCGTATTGCGCTGTTTTTACTGGGAAAAATTGGTGGAGCGGAGGAGGATCGAACTCCCGACCTTCGCATTGCGAACGCGACGCTCTCCCAGCTGAGCTACCGCCCCACGCGAGTCGTGCATCTTAGCAGTGGCCACCAGCCACGCCAAGACCCCGGGCGGTTCCGCCGCGAAGGATCAGCCGGGCAGCAGGGCGGGCAGCCGCTCGTGCAGCACCTCGCAGCGCCAGCCGTCGAGGAAGTCCGGCCATTCGCGGGTGACCACGTATTCCTCCAGCACCTTGCGCGGGCAAAGCAGGCCGGGTGGCAGGTCGAGTTCGGCGGCGCGCTCGTCGACCAGGGCCTTCATCGCGTTCAAGGCTTGCTTGGCCGCCCCTTGCGGGTGGGCAGGAATGGACGCGGTGACGGCGATCTCCTCCGCCTCGACCGGATCGCGCAGCAGGGCGAACAGTTCGCCGCGCTGGGCGCTGCGCAGGGCGCGCTGGCCGCGGCCGCGCTGTTCGAGTTCGGCGAGGCTGGCGGGTGGCTGCTGGGCCAGGCTCATGACGAGCGCGTCGTCCAGCAGCCAGGGGCGCGGGCGGTCCAGCGTGCGCGCGCTGCGGTCGCGCCACAGCAGGATGCGGCGCAGCAGGGCCTGCTGTGCGGGCGCCCATTCGGCGGCGCCACGCAGCGCGCGCTGCGGCTGCGGGTCGCCCTCGCGGTGGCTGGCGCGCTGCTTCAGCCGCGCGCAGTCCTCGGCATGCCAGGCGCTGCGGTCGCGCTGGCGCAGGCGCTCGGCGAGCTGGGCGTGGATGGATTCCAGGTACACCACGTCGAGCGTGGCGTAGCTGCGCTGCGAAGCAGTGAGCGGGCGCTGCATCCAGTCCGAGCGGGTCTCGCCCTTGTCCAGCTCGTCGCCGCACAGTTCCGCGACCAGGGCGCGATAGCTGATGCCCAGTCCCATGCCGGCGAAGGCGGCGGCGATCTGGGTGTCGAACAGCGTGTGCGGGCCATCGGGCAGCATCGGCGCCAGCGTTTCCAGGTCCTCGCCGGCGCTGTGCATCACGGTGACGGTGTCGCCCGTGCCCAGCCCGGGCTGCAGCGCATCGCCGATCGCGAAGGCCAGCGGATCGACCAGTGCGTGGCGGCCACGGCACCCCAGCTGCAGCAGGGCGAGCTGCGGATGGAAGGTGTCGCGGCGCATGAATTCGGTATCCAGCCCGACCACGGCATCCGCCGGCACGTCGTCCAGCCAGGCTTGCAGCGTGGCGCGGTCGGCGATCCAGTCGGCGGTGACGTCGGGCAGGGGCATGCGGGTTCCTCGGAATCGCGGAGCGTGGATTGCTCCGTCATCGGTCGTGACATAAGGTGAGCGGAGCACGATAACAGGCCGATCCGGGAACGCCCAAGCATGCCGAGCAACACCACGCTGCATCGCCAACGCACGCTCGGCGGCGTGGTCGGCATTCTCGTGCTGGCCTTCGGGCTCGGCTACCACTTCTTTCCGCGCCTGTTCCATGCCGAGCCGAGTGAGGTCGTGCGTCGCAGCGTGCCGGCGCTGCCGGCGGCGGCGCCAGGCGGCGTGTCGACGGTCAACGCACCAGCCGCCGAGGAGCTGAACGCCGGCCCCCCGTTGACCCTGGCGCCCACCGCAGTGATCGCCGCGCGGCTCAGCCGCGAACACGAGAAGCTGCCGAAGCAGCTGACGCCTGATCCGCCGAGACTGCGTACGCTGCTGGAGCGTGCCGACAAGGCGCTCGCCGCCAACCACCTGGGCGGCGACAAGGAGAGTGCCGCCGCACTCTACCTGCAGGCCGTGAAGGACAAACCCGATAGCCGCCGCGCCGCACAGGGCGTGATCGATGTGCATGCACGGCTGGTGGCGCAGATCGAGCGCGACCTCGCGCTGGGCAACGCCGAGGACGTGGGCGACCAGTTGGCGGCGTTGCAGCAGCTGCCCGGCAGCGCGGACGACGTGGCGCGCCTCTCGGCCGCGCTGAAGACGCTCACCGACGTGCGCCCGCTGCTGGCGCAGGCGGCCGGCCTGCTGCAGCAGGGCAAGGCGGACGAGCCCGTCGGCCACAGCGCGCTGGACATCTACCGCCAGGTGCAGCAGCTCGATCCGCAGAACGCGGTGGCCGAGCAGGGCGTGCTCGACGTGCAGCGCGTGGTGCTGGATCGCGCGCTGGCCGCGGTGGCGCAGAACGATTTCGCCGGCGCCGACAAGGTGCTGGCCGAGGCGCAGGCGATCCGCCCCGGTTCGCAGCAGCTGCACGACGTGCGCCAGCGGGTGGACGACATGCGCGCGGCGCGCGCCAGCGGCGTGCTGACCCAGGCGCATTCCGCGCTGGATGCCGGCAACCTCGCGATGGCGAAGCAGCTCGCCGCACAGGCGGAGGCGATCAGTCCGCAACTGGCCGGCCTTGCCGCGTTCGAGCAGCAGCTCGTCAACGCGCAGCTCTACGCCAGCCACAAGCCCGGCCAGGTGTTCAGCGACCGCTATGTCGACCTGCCGGGACAGTCGCCGGCGATGGTGGTGATTCCCACCGGCAGCTTCATGATGGGCGCGGCCGACGACGACAGCCGCAACGCGGCCGAGCAGCCGCAACACAAGGTCAGCATCGACCAGGGCTTCGCGATGTCGCGCAGCGCGATCACCGTGGGCCAGTTCCGGGAGTTCGTGCGCGAGAGCGGCTACGTGCCCGATTCGGTGAAGCAGGGCGGTGCCAGCGTCTACGACGAGCGCAGCGGCGCCATGCACGATGACAGCGACGCCACCTGGCAGGACGATTACGCCGGCCACAAGGCCGAGGACAACCTGCCGGTAGTCAATATTTCCTGGAACGATGCCAAGGCCTATGCCGACTGGCTCAGCCAGCGCACCGGCAAGAAATACCGCCTGCCCAGCGAGGCCGAGTTCGCCTATGCGCTGCGCGGCGGTACCACCACGAGTTACTGGTGGGGCGACGGCACGCCGAACCGCAAGGTGGAAAACCTCACCGGATCGAGGGACCGTTCGCTCAGCGGCCGGCGCTGGAACCACGCGTTCCGCGACTACGACGACGGCTACTGGGGTCCGGCGCCGGTGATGAGCTTCGCGCCCAATCCATTCGGCCTGTATGACATGGGCGGCAACGTTTCCGAATGGGTGGCCGATTGCTGGCATGACAACTACATTCGCGCGCCCGTCGACGGCAGCGCCTGGCTCAATCCCGGTTGCAGCGTGCGCGTGCTGCGCGGCGGCTCCTGGGGCAGCTCGCCCGAACAGGCCCGCTCGGCCTGGCGGCAGGGCGCCGATGCGGGCGTGCGCAGTGGCCGTGTCGGCTTCCGCGTGGTGCGCGAGCTTTGAAGATGCGCCGGGGATTCCCGGCGCATCCCTGCGATTTGCGCTGCAAAGCACTACACCAAAGCCCCGGATTTCGCGTAGATTGTGCATGCCGCATGGCCATCGCCTCGCTGGAGGCGGTGCCTTACTCAACCACGATGGATGCCCATGGCTACCAAGACCACTGCCAAGAAAGCCCCTGCCAAGGCCGCCAAGCCGGCGCCGAAGGCTCCTGCTGCCGTCAAGCCGATCAGCGACACGCTGAGCAAGTCCGGCCTGATCTCCCACATCGCCCAGCATGCTGGCGTCGAAGCCAAGCACGTCAAGGCTGTGCTCGCTTCGCTGGAGCACGTCGTGCTCGGCTCCCTGCACAAGAAGGGTTCGGGCCAGTTCACCTTGCCGGGTCTGTTCAAGGTCAACGCCGTGAAGGTGCCGGCCAAGCCCAAGCGCACCGGCATCAACCCGTTCACCAAGCAGGAACAGGTGTTCGCCGCCAAGCCGGCCACAGTGAAGGTGAAGGTGCGTCCGCTGAAGAAGCTCAAGGACGCCGCGCTCTGAAGCGCGCCGATGTCTGCCGGTGAACCGCCGGCAGGCATCGCCTCACGGCCCGGCGACGGGCAGGACACGGGCCGCGCAAGCGGCCCGTGTCGCACCTGGCGTCAAACCGATGGCTCCCGTCAGTCGAGCCGCAACCTGTCGGCGCGTGCGCCTCGCGACATCGACCACGTTGCAGGCGATCCGCGGGCTAGACTGTCCGCCACGAAACCATGAGCCAGCGAGGAGCAGCGCGTGCCAGCTTCCATGCCGCAAGCGGTCGATACCCCACTCACGCATGCGGCCATCTTCCTGGTCGTGACGATGAATCCCGGGCCGGAACATCGCGACGCCGTGCGGGCGTTCTGCGGCGACCTGTCCGGGCTGTTGCGCGCGGTGGGTTTCCGCGACCTCGAGGGGCGGCTGTCCTGCGTGACGGCGTTCGGTTCCGAAGCCTGGGACCGGCTGTTCGGGGCGCCGCGACCGAAGGAGCTGCACCCGTTCCGCGAGATCCGCGGCAAGCACCACGCGGTCGCCACGCCGGGCGACATCCTTTTCCATATCCGGGCCATGAGCAAGGACGTGTGCTTCGAGCTGGCGATGCAGATCATGGCCCGGCTCGGTGATGCCGTCACCGTGGCGGACGAGGTGCATGGCTTCAAGTATTTCGACAACCGCGACTTGCTGGGTTTCGTCGACGGCACCGAGAACCCCGTGGGACAGGAGGCGACCGGCGTCACCGTGATCGGCGACGAGGACGCGGCGTTCGCCGGCGGCAGCTACGTGATCGTGCAGAAGTATCTGCACGACCTGAAGGGCTGGGATAGCCTCCCCGTGGAGGCGCAGGAAAAGATCATCGGCCGCACCAAGCTCTCCAACGTCGAGCTCGACGACGCGGTGAAGCCGAGCTGCGCGCACAACGCGCTGACCACGATCGTCGAGGACGGCGAGGAGCTGGACATCGTGCGCGACAACATGCCGTTCGGCGACGTCGGCAAGGGCGAGTTCGGCACCTATTTCATCGGCTACGCCAGGTCGCCGCGCCGGATCGAGCAGATGCTGCAGAACATGTTCGTCGGCAACCCGCCGGGCAACTACGACCGCCTGCTCGACTACAGCCGCGCCGTCACCGGTTCGCTGTTCTTCGTGCCGCCTGCGGCGTTTCTGGAAAGCCCCTGACTCTGCCGGCTGGCCGCCGCGGTCGCTGGATCCCTTGCAGGACGGGATCGCGCGTTTCCCGTGCACTTGTCGTGAAACAGGCAGGCGCGACAAGTTGATCATCGACAGGCGATCGTGCAGGGGCCACAATCGAAACTGCAACTCCGAGGCGCGGGGCCTTCGTTTCTCCGGAAGCATGGCGCTGCGTCCGTGATCCCCGGATCACCGGGCGAGCGGGGAAACGCGCTCGCCTCCCGAACACTGGAAAGGAGCCGAACGCATGACCCCGCTGGCCGATCGCTACGGTCGCCGCTTTCCGTACCTGCGGCTGTCGATCATTCCCGCATGCAACTTCCGTTGCACGTACTGCCTGCCGCACGGCTACCACGCCGACGCGGGCATGCCGGGGCCGTTATCACTGGACGAGATCACGCGCCTGCTGCGCGGCTTCGCCGAACTGGGCATGCACAAGCTGCGCATCACCGGCGGCGAGCCCAGCGTGCGCCATGACCTCACCGAAGTGTTACGCACCGCCGCCGCGGCACCCGGCGTGACCAGGCTTGCGATGACCACCAACGGCACGCTGCTGTCGCGCCGGCTGGGCGAGTGGATGGATGCGGGGCTCAACGCGATCAACGTCAGCGTGGACAGCCTCGACCGCGCGACGTTCGCGCGCATCACCGGCCATGACCGGCTGGACGATATCCTGCACGGCGTGGACATGGCTCTGGCCGCCGGCCTGTCCGCGGTGAAGCTGAATGCGGTGCTGCTGAAGGACGTCAACGACAACGAACTGCCGCGCTGGCTGGACTACCTGCGCGACCACGCCGTGGGCCTGCGCTTCATCGAGCTGATGCAGACCGGCGACAACCTCGCGTTCTTCCGCGACCACCACGTGAGCGCCGGGCTGCTGGAAACCGAGCTGCAGGAGACGGGCTGGCAGGCGCTGCCACGCGCCGCCGACGCCGGCCCCGCGCGCGAATATCGCCATCCTGGTTACGCCGGACGCATCGGCATCATCGCGCCGTACTCGAAGGACTTCTGCGCGGGCTGCAACCGCCTGCGCGTCACCGCCACCGGCGACCTGCGCCTGTGCCTGTTCGGCGAGTTCGGCATTCCGCTGCGTCCCTGGCTGCAGCGCGACGAACAACTTGACGACTTGGTGCGCGCCATCGGCGGCCAGATCGGCCGCAAGGAGCAGGGGCACTTCCTGCACGAAGGCCGCACCGGCATCACGCCCCATCTCGCATCCACCGGAGGTTGATCCATGCCCCAGCGCGAGGAACGCGCGCACTTCCACATGGCCGACGTACGCCGCAAGCGGGCCACTGCGCGCCGCGCGGTGGCGGTGGGGGAGCTGTACGCCGGCAGCGCCTTCGACGACATTGTGGCGAAGCGGCTGCCCAAGGGCGATGCCATCGCGATGGCCGAGATCGCCGGCCTGCAGGGGGCGAAGAACGCCTCGCAACTGATGCCGCTGTGCCATCCGCTGCCGCTGGAATACCTGGAGCTGCGCTGCGAACCGGTAGTCGAGCGCCGGGCGATCCGCGTGTATTGCGAAGTGGCCACCTGCGCCCGCACCGGCGTGGAGATGGAGGCGCTGGCCGGCGTCAACGCGGCCCTGCTCACCCTCTACGACCTCACCAAGCCGGTGCAGCCCGCGCTCGCCATCGGCGGCGTGCGGCTGCTGTTCAAGGAAGGCGGCAAGAAGGGTTTGTGGCTGCATCCCGATGGCCTCAGTGACGCCGAACGCGCGCACTATCGACCGCAGGCCACGCCGCGGCTGGAAGGCGTGTCGGCTGCCGTAGTCACGCTGAGCGACCGCGCCCATCGTGGCGAGTACGAAGACATCTCCGGCCCGCTGCTGGTGGAATCCCTGCGCGCGCTTGGCGCCGACGTCGGTCCCGCCGAAGTGCGCGCCGACGAGGCCGGACCGCTTGCCGCGCGCCTGCGCGAGCTGGCCGCCGCCGGCGTGCGCCTGGTGCTGTGCACCGGTGGCACCGGGCTGGGGCCGCGCGACGTGACACCCGAGGCACTGGCCCAAGTGGCCGAACGCCGCGTGCCCGGCATCGCGGAGATGTTCCGCAGCGAAAGCAGCCAGCACACCCCGCTGGCCTGGCTGAGCCGGGCCGAGGCGGTGCTGCTGGGCGGCACGCTGGTGATCGCCTTGCCCGGCAGCGCGAAGGCGGTGGCGCAGGGCATGGACATCCTCGCGCCCGTGCTCGCGCATGCGCTGGCGATGGCCGCGGGCGAGGGCCACGCATGAGCCACCCCCCGCTCGATCCGGCCGAGGCATTGCGCCTGATCCTCGCCACCTGCGCGCCGTTGCCTGCGCAGGAGGTTGCCGTGGTCGCCGCGATGGGTCGCGTGCTCGCCACACCGGTGTCGGCGCCCGGCGCGCTGCCGCCGTTCGACAACTCGGCGATGGACGGCTACGCCCTGGGCGGCGGCGCCGAAGCGCTGGCCGCGGGCAGCGAATGGCCGATCGAAGGCGAGCAGGCCGCAGGCGACGGTGCCACCCAGGCACGGCGCGGCGCATGGGAAATCATGACCGGCGCGCGCCTGCCCGACGGACTGGACCGCGTGATCCCGGTGGAACAGACCGAGCGGCTGGAAGCGCCGCCGCGCGTGCGCTTGCTGGCCGACGTGGCCGCCGGGGAGAACGTGCGCACAGCCGGCTCCGACGTACCGGCCGGTGCAAGCGTTTTCGCCGCCGGCACCGTGCTGGCACCGCAGCACCTGATGCTGCTCGCCGCGCTGGGCGTGGCGAGCGTGACGGTGGCCGACCGCCCGCGCGTGGCGGTACTGTGCACCGGCCGCGAACTGGTGGATGACCCCATCAGGCCACTCGAGTCCGGGCAGATCCGCAACTCCAACGGCCCTTTCCTGGCCGAGCGCGTACCACGCGCCGGCGCTGAACTCGTGCACATCGAAACCGTGGGCGACGAAGTGGACGCCTTCCTCGAAGCGTTCGCGCGGGCCCGCGCCGCTGGCGCGCGCGTGATGGTGTCCACCGGCGCGGTGTCGATGGGTCGCTACGACTTCGTGCCGCAGGCACTGGAACGGCTGGGCGCGGAAGCGATCTTCCACAAAGTGGCGATCCGCCCCGGCAAGCCGCTGCTGTTCGCGCGCCTGCCCGACGGCACGCTGTTCTTCGGCCTGCCTGGCAATCCCATTGCGGTGGCGGCGGGGCTGCGCTTCTTCGTGGAGCCGGCGCTGCGCCTCATGCTGGGCCTGCCGCGCGAAGTGCCGTGGCGCGTGCCGCTGGCCGGCGACTACGCGAAGAAGCCACGCCTGCGCTTCCACCTCAAGGCAGACGTGGCGCTGGATGCGCAGGGACGCCTCGTGGCGCGCGTGCTGACGGGGCAGGAGTCCTACCGCATCCGCCCGCTGGCCGAGGCCAATGCCTGGGTGGTGGTGCCGCTCGAGGCCACGGCATTGGCGGCGGGCGCGCTGGTCGAGGTCTGCGGCCTTGGCCATCTGGAAAGCCCGGCCATCGGCGGGAGTGCGGCATGAAGGCGCGGATCGCACTGTATGGCGCGCTGCGCGAGGCCGACACCCGTGGCTATGTGGAACTGGACGTGCCGGCTGGCAGCAGCATCGCCGAGCTGCGCGAACTGCTGGTGGCACACCTTGCCGAACACGCGCCGGCGATCCCGGCCAACCTGGTACGGCGCAGCGCCTTCGCCAGCGCCGAGGAGATCCTGCACAACCATCGCACGGTGCCCGAGGGCGTCGAGCTGGCCGTGCTGCCACCGGTGAGCGGAGGCTGAGATGGGCGACCTGCACGTCGCCGTGGTGGAGCGCCGCGTGGCCACGCTGGACGCGGCCGCGGCACTCGATTTCGTGAGCGATCCGCGCTTCGGCGGCATCGCCACGTTCATCGGCCGGGTGCGCGACCACAACGTGGGCCGCGTCGTCACCGGCATCAGCTACGACCTGTTCGAACCGCTGGCGCTGCGCATGTTCCGCGCCATCGCCGAACGCGCGCGCGCCGAGGTGGGTGCGCCGCTGAAGCTGTGGATCGCGCATGCGAAGGGCGACCTCGCCATCGGAGATCTTGCCGTGGTGGTCGCCGCTGGCACGCCGCACCGCGACGAGGCCTTCCGCGCCTGCCGGCTGGCCATCGAGGCGGTGAAGCACGAGGCGCCGATCTGGAAGCAGGAACATTACGTTGACGGCGACAGCGCCTGGAGCGAGGGTTGCTCGCTGTGCGAGGAACAACGCGAAGCGGAGCGGCATGCTCATGGGTACGACCATGCCGGCCATGCCCACGACCACTGAAAGCCTGCCGTGCATCGGCGTGGTGCTGGCCGGCGGCCGGTCCACGCGCATGGGGCGCGACAAGGCGCTGCTGGAATGGCACGGTCGTCCGTTGATCGAACGTCAGCTCGACGCGCTGCGCGCATCCGGCGTGGACGAGTTGCGGGTAAGCGGTGATCGCCCCGGTTACAACGGTGTCGCCGACGCGCAACCCGGGCTCGGCCCGTTGGGTGGCTTGACGGGCATCGCCGAAGCGGTGGCGGGCGATGCCGATCTTGTGGTGATCCCGGTGGACATGCCGCTGCTCGGCACCGCGTTGCTGCGCCGGCTGCGCACGGAACAGCCGCAGGCGCGCGGCTTGCGCTGCGCCGATCATGTGCTGCCGATGCGCCTTCGCCTCGATGCGGCAAGTCGTGCGCTGCTTGCCGCGCTGCTGCACGAACGCGAGCCGCGCCAACGTTCGTTGCGCGCGCTGCAGCAGGCGGTGGGCTGCGCGGATATCACGCTGACCACCGATGAAGTCGCGCAACTGGCTGACTGCAATACCGAGGCAAGCTGGAACGAGGTGACCCGATGAGAGTGCAACAGCAGGGACAAACGCTGCGCCTGCGCATCGACGAGGCGGAGCTGGCGAAATTGCTGGCCGGCAGCACGGTGGAAAACACCACCCGCTGGCCCGACGGCTGTGATGAGCACCAGCAACTGGTGCTGGCTCCGCAGCATGGTTGGCGGCGTAGCAGTGATGGCTGGCATGTGGATCTCGCGGACGCAGCCGTGCGCGAACTCGCCGCGCGCCTGCCCAGCCGTGATGGACTGTCGTTCGAACTGGCGGCGCCGGACGGCAGCACGCTCGAGGTGCTGTTCGACGTGGACGTGCGCGACAGCGTGCGCCAGCGCCACACCAACAAGGGAGACAGGGCATGAAGCGATCCGCACGTTTCGCGCGCTGGCTGGCGCCGCTGCTCCTGCTGTTCGGCCTGACCACGCTGGCCGGCGACGCGCCGGTGCTGCGCGTGGCCTACGCCGGCTCGATGGGCGTGGTGATGGACCATGATCTCGGTCCCGCGGTGGCCAGCGCGCAGCACGCCAATTACCAGGGTATCGGCCAGGGCTCGTACGCGCTGGCACGCCTGCTGGCTGGCAAGCAACTGCAGGCCGACGTGTTCGTGTCGATCACGCCCGGCCCGATCAAGCTGCTGCAGCAGGCCGGCCTGGTGGACCACGCGGTGCCGGTGGCCAGCACGCGCATGGTGGTGGTCTACAGTCCGCACAGCCATTACGCCGCCGACTTCGCCGCGGCGGCGCAGGGCAGGAAGTCCTGGTACGACGTGTTGCGCGAACCCGGCCTGCGCTTCGGCCGCACCGATCCCGCGGTGGATCCGCAGGGCGCCAACGTGCTGCTCACCCTGCAGCTGGCGTCGCGCTACTACCACCAGCCCGACCTGCTGCAACAGGTGGCCGGCGATTTGCAGAATCCGCGGCAGATCTTCGCCGAGACCTCGCTGATGTCGCGGCTGGAAGCGGGCCAGATCGATGCCGCCATCGGCTACGCCAGCGCGGCCTTCTCGCACCATCTGCCGACCATCGACCTGCCCGCCGAGATCGACCTGGCGCAGCCGGCGATGCAGGCGTCGTGGTATGCGCAGGCCGGCTTCATCCTGGCCAACGGCAAGAAGATCGAAGCGCAGCCGCTGGTGTTCTATGCCGCGGTGCCGGCTGATGCGAAGCAGCCTGCGCTGGGCCGCGCCTTCGTGCAGTTCATGCAGGGTGCGCAGGGGCAGGCGATGCTGCACGAACGCGGCTACGACCCGCCGCACGGGAACGCGCTGTGAGCAATGCCTTGCGGCCGCGGCTGACGACGTTCGCCGCGGCGCTGGCGTTGTTGTTGTTGGCGGCACCGTTCGCGGGCCTGGCGATCGCCACCAACTGGCGCCATCTCGGCTTCGCCCACGGCGACGGCGGCGCGGTGGCGGTGTCGCTGGGCCTGAGCCTGGTCGCGCTGCTGCTGATCGTGGCGCTGGGCACGCCGCTGGCGTGGTGGCTGGCGCGCCATCGCGTGCGCGGGCAGTGGCTGATCGATGCGCTGCTGCTGTTGTCCCTGCTCACGCCGCCGCTGGCGATGGGGCTGTTGCTGGCCACGATGTACGGCCCCTATGGTCCGGCCGGACAACTGCTGGAACGCGCCGGCCTGCTGCTCACCAATTCGGCGCCGGCCTTCGTGATGGCGCAGTTCTACGCCGCGCTGCCGTACTACGTGCTGGCCGCGCGCGCCGCCTTCGAGGGCGTGCCGCGCGAGCTGGAGCAGATTGCGCTGACGCTGGGCCATTCGCCCGCGCGCAGCTTCTTCCAGGTCAGCCTGCCGCTGGCGCGTCTGGGCCTGGCCGCGGCGGTGGCGCTGGCCTGGGTGCGCGCGCTGGGCGAGTTCGGCGTGGTGCTGATCGTGGCGTATTACCCGCAGGGCATCCCGGTGAAGTTGTGGGTGAACCTGCAGGACATCGGCCTGTCGGCGGTCTACCCGCTGCTGTGGGTGTTCTTCCTGGTCGCCTTGCCGCTGCCGCTGGCACTCGGCCTGGCCGTGCGCAGGCGGCTGGCCTGATGCGCGTCGACTATCGCATCGAACGCCCGGTGGCGCTGTCGGCCTCGTTCGAGGTGGAAGGCTTTACCGTACTGCTGGGCGCGAGCGGCGAGGGCAAGACCTTGTTGTTGCGTGCCATCGCGGGCTTGCTGCCGGCGCGCGGCGAACCCTTCGACGGTCTGCCGCCGCAGCAGCGCGCGGTGGGCTACCTGCCGCAGGGGCATGCGCTGTTCCCGCACTTGAACGCGTGGCAGAACGTGGCCTTCGCCCTGCGCGGCACGGATCGCCGCAGGCAGGCCGTCGAATGGCTGGAACGGGTGGGGCTGGCCGCATTGGCCGAGCGGCGTCCCGCGCAACTGTCCGGCGGCCAGCAGCAGCGCGTGGCCCTGGCGCGCGCCTTGGCACGGCGGCCACAGTTGCTGCTGCTGGACGAACCCACTTCGGCGCTGGACCCGGCCACCCGCGACGACGTGCTGGCCGAACTGATCGCGGAAGTGCATGTGGCGGGCATCCCCGCGCTGGCGGTAAGCCACGATCCCGCGCTGGCTGCGGTGGCGGACCGGCTGGTGCTGATGCACGACCGCCGCATCGTGCAGGCCGGCACGCCGATGGAAGTGCATGCGCGGCCGGCCAGCGGTGCGGTGGCGCGGCTGCTGGGCCTGCGCAACGTGTTTCGCGGCCGGCTCGCGGGCGCCGCGGGCGCGCAGCGCCTGCTGTGGCCGGAGGCGGGCGTGTCGCTGCCGGTGCAGACGATGCTTGCCGACGGCGCGAACGTGGAATGGCATGTCGCGCCGGAAGCCATCGTGCTGCACGACGCGGGCATGGCACCCGCCACCGCCATCGCGGGCAGCGTGGAGCTGCGGCAAATGAGCGCGCAGGGCCGCCATGTCGGCCTGCGCTGCGGGCAGGCGCGGTTGTGGGCCAGCCTGCCATCCGGCGATGTGGCCGCGGCCGTGCAGCTGAGCCTGCCGCCGTCCGCGATTCGCTGCTGGCCGGCCTGAGGCCTTGCCGTCACTTCGGTTTTACGCGCCGTCGGCGATGGTGGGCGGAGCCGTTCCGGAGTACGGCGCAGGGGAAGATGCGGCGCATTTGACCGCGGACAAGGACAAGTCCGGTGCGTGCCGTAGGATGCCCCCGAGCTGTACCGACAGGGAACCAGCCAGTCGATGGAGGCCAGCGCGATGGGTGTCGCCTACCGGGTGTTGTTCGCCAGCACGTTTGCGTTCGTGGTGTGCTTCGCGGTGTGGATGATGTTCGGCGTGATCGGCATCCCGATCCGCCAGGAGCTGGGCCTCAACGCCACCGAGTTCGGCCTGCTCACCGCCACGCCCATCCTCAGCGGCGCCGTGCTGCGCCTGCCGCTGGGCATCTGGACCGACCGCTTCGGTGGCCGCCTGGTGATGACGGTGCTGCTGCTCGCCTGCACGCTGCCGGTGTGGCTGGTGGGCTACGCGGCCCAGCTGTGGCAGTTCCTGCTGGTGGGACTGGTGCTTGGCGCAGTGGGTGCCTCGTTCGCGGTGGGCACGCCCTACGTGGCGCGTTTCTTTCCCGCCTCGCGGCGCGGTTTCGCGATGGGCGTGTTCGGCGCCGGCACCAGTGGCGCGGCATTGAACCTGTTCGTGACGCCGGTGCTGGTGGCGCATTACGGCTGGCGCACGGTGCCGCACATCTATGCGGTGGCGCTGCTGGTCACCGCCGCGCTGTTCTGGCTGCTGTCCGCGCCCGATCCGGTGGTGGGCCACGGTGGCAAGGCGCCGGGCATGGGCGCGCAGTTGCGCGTGCTGCGCGATCCACGGGTGTGGAAATACTGCCAGTACTATTCGCTGACCTTCGGCGGCTTCACCGCGCTGTCGCTGTGGATGCCGCAGTACTTCATCGGCGAGTACGGCGTGGCGATCGGTGCGGCGGCGATGCTGGCGGCCTGCTTCTCGCTGCCGGCCGGTGCGCTGCGCGCGCTGGGCGGTGCACTGGCCGACAGGTTCGGCGCGCACGCGACCACCTGGTGGGTGCTGTGGGTGTCGTCGGTGATGCTGTTCCTGCTGTCCTACCCGCAGACGCAGCTGGTGGTGCACACCATCCGCGGCCCGGCCAGTTTCGACATCGGGCTGGGATTGTGGCTGTTCGTGCCGCTGCTGTTCGTGCTGGGCGTGGCGCTGGCCTTCGGCATGGCGTCCACCTTCAAGTACCTGGGCGACGACTTTCCCGAGAACCTGGGCGTGGTCACCGGCATCGTGGGCCTGGCCGGCGGCCTGGGCGGCTTCCTGCTGCCGATCATCTGGGGCGGGCTGCTTGACTGGCTGGGCATCCGCTCCAGCGCCTTCATGCTGCTGTATGGCGTCGTCATCGTGGCGCTGGTCCTGATCTTCTTCACCGAGGTGCGGCAGGTGGATTTCCACGGTCGCCACGCCCCGCCATCCAAGACCCGAGACTGAGGCTGCCGCCATGGGCCAGTTCCTGGAACGCCTGCGCTATTTCTCGCATCCGCGCGAACCCTTCTCCAACGGCTGGGGCGAGGTGCGCACCGAGGCGCGGCAATGGGAGGACGGCTACCGCAACCGCTGGTCGCACGACAAGATCGTGCGTTCGACGCACGGCGTGAACTGCACCGGCTCGTGCAGCTGGAAGATCCACGTCAAGCAGGGCGTGGTGACCTGGGAAACGCAGCAGACCGATTACCCGCGCACCCGCCCCGGCATGCCCAACCACGAGCCGCGCGGCTGCTCGCGCGGCGCCTCGTATTCCTGGTACCTGTACAGCGCGAACCGGCTGAAGTACCCGATGATCCGGGGCCGGCTGCTGAAGCACTGGCGCAAGCTGCGCGGGACGCTGGCGCCGGTGGAGGCGTGGGCGGCGCTGATGGCCGATCCCGCGATGAAGGATTACAAGGCCTCGCGCGGCCTCGGCGGCTTCGTGCGCGTGAAGTGGGACGAGGCGCTGGAGCTGGTCGCCGCCGCCAACATGCACACGGTGAAGACGCACGGCCCCGACCGCGTGGTGGGCTTCTCGCCGATCCCGGCGATGTCGATGGTGTCCTACGCATCCGGCGCGCGCTATCTCAGCCTGATCGGCGGCACCCTGCTGTCGTTCTACGACTGGTACTGCGACCTGCCGCCGTCCAGCCCGCAGACCTGGGGCGAGCAGACCGACGTGCCCGAGTCGGCCGACTGGTACAACTCCGGCTACATCATCGCCTGGGGCTCGAACGTGCCGCAGACGCGCACGCCCGACGCACACTTCTTCGTCGAGGCACGCTACAACGGCACCCACGTGGTGGCGGTGACACCGGACTACGCCGAGGTCGCCAAACTCTCCGACCTGTGGCTGCATCCCAAGCAGGGCACCGATGCCGCGCTCGCCATGGCGATGGGCCACGTGATCCTCAAGGAGTTCTTCCTCGACCGCCAGGTCGAATACTTCCAGGACTACTGCCGCCGCTACACCGACCTGCCGCTGCTGGTGACGCTGCGCCGCGACGGCGAACGCTGGGTCCCCGACCGCTACCTGCGCGCCAGCGATTTCGACGGTGCGCTGGGCAGCCCCGGCCATGCCGACTGGAAAACCGTGGGCTTCGGTGCGGACGGCCAGCCGGTGGTGCCGCAGGGGGCGATCGGCTTCCGCTGGCCGGGCCAGGACAGCCCCGACCACGGCAAGTGGAACCTGGAGCAGAAGGGTGCCGACGGTGCGGACATCGAACTGCAGCTGACCCAGATCGACCGCCGCGACGAGGTCTGCGCGGTGGCCTTCCCGTACTTCGGCGGCGTGGTCAACCAGCACTTCCCGAACAACGACCAGCAGGGCGACGTGCTGCTGCGCCACGTGCCGGTGCGCAGACTGGCCACGAAGGGTGGCGACGTGGTGGTGGCCACCGCGTTCGACCTGCTGTGCGCGCACTACGGCCTCGACCGCGGCCTGGGCGGCGCCAGCGCGCAGGGCTACGACGACAACGTGCCCTACACCCCGGCCTGGCAGGAGGCGATCACCGGCGTGCCGGCGCAGCACGCCATCGCGGTGGCGCGCGGTTTCGCCGACAACGCGGAGAAAACCAGGGGTCGCTCGATGGTGATCATCGGCGCCGGCATGAATCACTGGTACCACCAGGACATGAACTACCGCAGCATCATCAACTTCCTGATGCTGTGCGGCACGGTGGGCGTCTCCGGCGGCGGCTGGTCGCACTACGTGGGGCAGGAGAAACTGCGCCCGCAGACCGGCTGGACCGCGCTGGCCTTCGCGCTGGACTGGACGCGCCCGCCACGGCAGATGGCCGGCACCACGTTCTTCTATGTGCACTCGGACCAGTGGCGCTACGAGAAGCTCGACGTCGACGAACTGCTCTCGCCGCTGGCCGACCGCAGCCGCTACGGCCGCAGCCTGATCGACTGCAACGTGCGCGCCCAGCGCATGGGCTGGACGCCATCGGCGCCGCAGCTCAACCGCAATCCGCTGCAGGTGGCGCGCGATGCTGCCGCCGCCGGCGTGGACGCGAAGGACTACGTGGCCGCAGCGCTGAAGTCCGGCGAGCTCCGCATGGCCAGCGAGGATCCGGACGACCCGGCCAACTTCCCGCGCAACCTGTTCATCTGGCGCTCCAACCTGTTCGGCTCCTCGGGCAAGGGCCACGAGTATTTCCTCAGGCACTTCCTCGGCACCCGCTGCGGCCTGCAGGGCAAGGACCTGGGCGAGGAGGGCGGCGCCAAGCCGGAGGAAGTGGTGTGGCGCGACCCAGCGCCCGAGGGCAAGCTCGACCTGGTGGTGACGCTGGACTTCCGCATGTCCACCTCATGCCTGTACTCGGACGTGGTGCTGCCCACCGCTTCCTGGTACGAGAAGAACGACCTCAACACCTCCGACATGCACCCGTTCATCCACCCGCTGTCGGCGGCGGTGGACCCGGTGTACGAGTCGCGCAGTGACTGGGAGATCTTCAAGGCGGTGGCGAAACGGTTCTCCGCGCTGGCCGAAGGCCAGCTCGGCGTGGAGAAGGACGTGGTGCTCACGCCGATCATGCACGACACCCCGGCCGAGCTGGCGCAACCGTTCGGCGGCCAGGACTGGAAGAAGGGCGAGTGCGAGCTGGTGCCCGGCGTCACCGCGTCCAACATCGCCGTGGTGGAGCGTGATTACCCGGCCACCTACGCCCGCTACACCGCGCTGGGTCCGTTGCTGGACAAGCTGGGCAACGGTGGCAAGGGCATCGGCTGGAACACCGAGCACGAGGTGGCCGGCCTGGCCGCGCTCAACTACACCGTGGCCGATGGTCCGGCCAGGGGCCGCCCGCGCATCGACAGCGACATCGACGCCGCCGAGACCATCATGTATCTCGCGCCCGAGACGAATGGCGAGGTGGCGGTGAAGGCCTGGGCCGCGCTGTCGAAGATCACCGGTCGCGACCACACCCACCTCGCGCGGGCGCGCGAGGACGAGAAGATCCGCTTCCGCGACATCCAGGCGCAGCCGCGCAAGATCATCTCCTCGCCCACCTGGTCGGGCATCGAGAGCGAGCACGTCAGCTACAGCGCGGGCTGGACCAACGTCAACGAGCTGATTCCCTGGCGCACCCTCAGCGGCCGCCAGCAGTTCTACCAGGATCATGCCTGGCTGCGCGACTTCGGCGAGGGCTTCGCGCTGTACCGTCCACCGATCGACACCCGCACGGTGGCGCCACTGCTGGGCAAGAAGGGCAACGGCCATGCCGAGCTGATGCTGAACTTCATCACCCCGCACCAGAAGTGGGGTATCCACAGCACCTACACCGACAACCTGCTCATGCTCACGCTGTCGCGCGGCGGGCCGATCGTGTGGATCTCCGAGGCCGACGCGGGCAAGGCCGGCATCGTCGACAACGACTGGATCGAGGTCTACAACCTCAACGGCGCGCTCACCGCGCGCGCCGTGGTGAGCCAGCGCGTGAAGGAAGGCATGTGCCTGATGTACCACGCGCAGGAGAAGATCGTGAACGTGCCCGGCTCGGAGATCACCGGCATGCGCGGCGGCATCCACAACTCGGTGACCCGCACCGTGCTCAAGCCCACCCACATGGTGGGCGGCTACGCGCAGCTCAGCTGGGGCTTCAACTATTACGGCACCGTGGGTTCCAACCGCGACGAGTTCGTGATCGTGCGCAAGATGGCCAAGGTGGACTGGATGGACCGCGTGCAGCGCAAGGCGCGCGAAGAAGAACTCGACACCAAGCTCGCCTGAGGAGCAGACCCATGAAAGTTCGCGCGCAGATCGCGATGGTGCTGAACCTCGACAAGTGCATCGGCTGCCATACCTGCTCGGTCACCTGCAAGAACGTGTGGACCTCGCGCAAGGGCATGGAATACGCGTGGTTCAACAACGTGGAGACCAAGCCCGGCATCGGCTACCCGAAGGACTGGGAGAATCAGGAGCGCTGGCATGGCGGCTGGGTGCGCAAGCCCGGCGGCAAGCTGGTGCCGAAGCAGGGCGGCCGCTTCGCCGTGCTGGCCAAGCTGTTCGCCAACCCGGCGATGCCGCAGATCGACGACTACTACGAGCCGTTCACCTTCGACTACGAGAACCTGCAGACCGCGCCGGAGCTGCCCACGGCCCCCGTGGCGCGGCCGATCTCGCTGATCTCCGGCCGCACCATGGACAAGGTGGAGTGGGGCCCGAACTGGGAGGAGATCCTGGGCGGCGAGTTCGCCAAGCGCAGCGCCGACTACAACTTCGAAGCCGTGCAGAAGGACATCTACGGCCAGTTCGAAAACACCTTCATGATGTACCTGCCGCGGCTGTGCGAGCACTGCCTCAATCCCACCTGCGTGGCCTCGTGCCCGTCCGGCTCGATCTACAAGCGCGAGGAGGACGGCATCGTCCTGATCGACCAGGACAAGTGCCGCGGCTGGCGCATGTGCGTCTCCGGCTGCCCGTACAAGAAGATCTACTACAACTGGACCAGCGGCAAGGCGGAGAAGTGCACCTTCTGCTACCCGCGCATCGAGGCCGGCCTGCCCACGGTGTGCTCGGAAACCTGCGTGGGCCGCATCCGCTATCTCGGCGTGCTGCTGTACGACGCCGACCGCATCGGCGAGGCCGCCGCTGTCGAGAATCCGCGCGACCTGTACCAGGCCCAGCTCGACGTGTTCCTCGACCCGCACGACCCGGAAGTGCAGCACCAGGCGCTGGCCGACGGCGTGCCGGCCGAGTGGATCGAGTCGGCGCAGGAATCACCCACCTACAAGATGGCGGTGGAGTGGAAGATCGCCTTCCCGCTGCATCCCGAATACCGCACCCTGCCGATGGTGTGGTACGTGCCACCGCTGTCGCCGATCCAGGCGCACGCCAATGCGGGCGCCATCGACAGCACCGACCACGGCCTGCCCGACGTGGACTCGCTGCGCATCCCGGTGCGCTACCTCGCCAACCTGCTCACGGCCGGCGACGAGGCGCCGGTGAGCGGCGCGCTGAAGCGCATGCTGGCGATGCGCGCCTGGTTCCGCGCGCGCCAGCTCGGCCAGCCGCAGGATCCGGCCATGCTCGATGCGGTGGGCCTGGACGAGGCCACCGCCGAAGCCATGCACCGCTACCTCGCCATCGCCAACTACGAGGACCGTTTCGTGATCCCCACCGCGCACCGCGAGGAGGCCGAGAACGCCTACCAGCTGCGCGGCGGCTGCGGCTTCACCTTCGGCAACGGCTGCGACGGCATCGACGCCAAGGCCGGCCTGTTCGGCGGCAAGATGGGCCGGCGCAAGATGATCCCCATCCGCATGATCGACGACGACACCTGATGCGCAACGGACACGCCATCACCTTGCGCGCGCTGGCCGCGCTGCTGGCCTATCCGGACGAGGAACTGCGCGCCGCGCTGCCGGAGATCGCTGCGGCGCTGCGCGCTGCACGCGGCCTCGGTGCGCAGCGCCGCGGCGAGCTGCTCGCGCTGGCCGAGGAACTGGGGCAGGGCGAACTGCTCGACGCCGAGGCGCGCTACGTCGAACTGTTCGACCGCGGCCGCTCCACCTCGCTCAACCTGTTCGAGCACGTGCACGGCGACGGCCGCGAGCGCGGCTCGGCGATGCTGGAGCTGCGCGAGCGCTACCAGCGGATCGGGCTGGAACAGCGCGGCCACGAATTGCCCGATCACCTGCCGGTGCTGCTGGAGTACCTGAGCTGCTGCGATCCGGCCGAGACGCTCGAACTGCTGGGCGAGTGTGCCCACGTGCTGCGCAAGCTGGGCAACACGCTGGCGCACCGCGGCAGCCGCTATGCCGCGGTGCCTGCCGCGCTGCTGGCGCTGGCCGGCGAGGAAGGGCTCGATCCGCATACGCCGGTGCCGCCGCCGGAAGACATCGACAAGAGCTGGGAAGAACGCCCCGCCTTCGAACCACCCGCCGCGGCCGCGCCGTGATCGCCGCTTCCGTCCAGGAGTGCCCGCCATGACTCTTTCACCCGCCTGGAACCAGTTCCTGTTCGGCATCTATCCCTACATCTGCCTCAGCGTGCTGCTGCTGGGCAGCCTGATCCGCTACGACCGCGAGCCGTACTCGTGGAAGAGCGATTCCTCGCAGATCCTGCGCGCGAAGACGCTGCGCTGGGGTTCCAACCTGTTCCACTACGGCATCCTGGTGGTGGTGCTGGGCCACTTCGCCGGTTTCCTGATCCCCGAATGGGCGATCGGCTGGCTGCTCAGCCCGGGCCAGCACCAGCTGCTGGCGATGGTGGCTGGCGGGCTCGCCGGCATCGTGGCGATCATCGGCCTGAGCCTCTTGACCTGGCGCCGGCTGGGCGACCCGCGCGTGCGCCGCAACAGCCGCAAGTGGGACATCAGCATCGTGCTGATGCTGTGGTTCCAGCTGCTGCTGGGCCTCGCCACCGTGCCGCTGTCCGCGCAGCACATGGACGGAGCGACCTTCGAGGTGCTCAGCCACTACGTGCAGGGCGTCGTCTACTTCCATGGTGGTGGCGCCGTGCTGCTGCAGGGCGTGCCGTGGGTGTACCAGCTGCACATCCTGCTCGGCTTCACCATCTTCCTGGTCTCGCCGTTCACCCGCATGGTGCACATCTGGAGCGGCGTGGCCAGCGTGGCCTACCTGTTCCGTCCCTACCAACTGGTACGCACGCGCAAGCGGGCGGTACGTTCGTGAGCGTGCGCGTCAACGGCATCGCCGTCGATACCGGCGACTGGCCCAGCGACGAGCTGGCCGCGGTGCATGAGTTGCTGCGCCAGCGCGCGCAGGAGCTCGACCTGCTGGACGAGGGTGCCGACGAGGCCGCCCGCAGCGAAGCGATCGAACAACTGCTGGCACGCGAGGTACACGTACCCGAACCCACGCCGGAGGAATGCCGCCGCTGGTACGACGCCCATCCGGAGCGCTACCGCAGCGGCGAGCTGGTGCATGCGCGGCACATCCTGTTCCAGGTGACGCCCGGCACGCCGGTGCCGGCGATCCGCGCGGTGGCCGAGGCGATGCTGAAGGAGCTGCGCGTGCAACCGGAACTGTTCGAGGCGCGCGCCCGCGAGAAGTCCAACTGCCCCTCCGGCGCGCAAGGTGGTCAGCTCGGCCAGCTGCAGCGCGGCGCCAGCGTGCCCGAATTCGACAAGGCCGTTTTCGAAGGCAGCCAGCTGGGCATCCTTCCCGGACTGGTGAACACCCGCTACGGTTTCCACATCGTGGCGGTGGACCAGCGTATCCCCGGCGAACCGCTACCGTTCGAAGCAGTGGCCGACCGCGTGGCAAGCGAACTGCGCACCGCCGCCGAACGGCGTGCGCTGGGCCAGTATGTGCGCGTGCTGGCCGGCCGGGCCGAACTGGATGGCGTGGTGCTGGAAGCGGCAGCGTCGCCGCTGGTGCAGTAATGCGCCGGGTCGTTCAGCCCGTGGCCTCCGCCACGATGCGCACGGGCACCGACTTGGCCGCGGGCAGCATGCTGAACAGGGTGTGGTGCGAAAGCGGGATCAGCGGATTGCATTCCGGGTAGTAGCCGCCGATGCAGCCGCGCGGGATGTCGAACGCGACCACGCTCAGGCCACCGACTTCGCGCGCGATGCCGTCGCCGGCATCCGACACCAGCTTGACCACCTGGCCTTCGCGCAGGCCAAGCTGCGCGATGTCGTCCTTGTGCATCATCACTACGTCGCGGGTGCCGTAGATGCCGCGGAAACGGTCGTCGTAGCCGTAGACCGTGGTGTTGAACTGGTCGTTGGAGCGCATCGTCATCAGCCGGAAGCGGCCCGGCGCATCGTCGAAGCCGGTGGCGACCAGCGCCGGCGGCGCGATGAGGTTGGCCTTGCCGGTGGCGGTCTTCCAGATCCGCTCGCGCGCGCTGTTGGGGCGGTGGAAGCCGCCGGGCTGCCACATGCGCTGGTTGTAGTCGCGGAACTGGTCGGGATAGGTCTGCTCGATCGCGTCGCGGATCGTCGCGTAGTCGTTCTCCCAGGTATCCCACGGCACCTTCGGATTCGGCGGCAGTGTGGCCTTCGCCATTTCCGCCACGATGCGCGTTTCCGACAGCAGGTCCGGGCTGGCCGGTTCGGCCTTGCCCACCGAGGCATGGATGCAACTGGTGGAATCCTCGGTGGAAAGCACCTGCGCCTTGCCGTTCTCCACCACCCGCTCGATGCGGCCGAGGCAGGGCAGCAGATAGGCAACCTCGCCGTTGACGAGATGCGTGCGATTGAGTTTGGTGGCGATCTGCACCGTGAGGCGCAGCTTGTCCCAGGCCGCGATCACGCGCTCCTGGTCCGGGATCGCGCGCAGGAAGTTGCCGCCCAGCCCGATGAAGCCGTGCACGCTGCCGTCCAGCACGCCCTTGCAGGCCTCGACGGTGTGCAGGCCGCGCTCGCGCGGCGGCTCGAAGCCGTACTGCTCGGCCAGCCGGTCCAGCGGCACCAGCGCGGGATCGTCGGCGATGCCGACCGTACGCTGGCCCTGCACGTTGGAATGCCCGCGCACGGGGCAGATGCCCGCGCCCGGCTTGCCGATGTTGCCGCGCATCAGCAGCAGGTTGGCGAGCATGTAGATGTTGTACTCGCCCAGCACGTGCTGGGTCAGGCCCATGCCGTAGACGCCGATCACCGCGTTGCACCTGGCGTAGACACGGGCCGCGCCTTCCAGCGCCGCGCGGGGCAGGCCCGAGTCGGCCTCGATGGCGTCCCACGATTGCGCGCGCACCCACGCCACGAACGCGTCGAAGCCGTGCGTGTGCGCGGCGATGAAGTCCGTGTCCAGCACGCGCGGCGTGCCGTTCGCCAGCGCCTCGTCGTCCAGCGCCAGCAGGGTCTTGCACAGGCCGGCGATAGCGGCGATGTCGCCGCCGGTCTTCACCTGGTGGTACTGCGTGGCGAGCGGCGTCTCGCGGCCGGTCAGCATTTCCAGCGGGTTCTGCGGGTTGGTGAAACGTTCCAGCCCGCGCTCGCGTACCGGATTGAACACGATGATGGGCACGCCGCGCTGCGCGGCCTTCTGCAGGTCGTGCATCATCCGCGGGCTGTTGACGCCGGCGTTCTGGCCGAAGAAGAAGATGCCGTCGGTCTTGTCGAAATCGTCCAGCACCACGGTGCCGACCGCGGTGCCGATGCACTGCCGCAGGGCCACGCCGGTGGCCTCGTGGCACATGTTGGAGCTGTCCGGCAGGTTGTTGTTGCCGTACAGCCGCGCGAACAACGCGTAGAGATAGCTCGTTTCCAGCGAGGCGCGGCCGGAGGCGTAGAACACCACCGACTTCGGGGCCAGCTTTTTCAGTTCCGCGCCGATCTCGCGGAAGGCTTCCTCCCACACCACCGGCACGTACTTGTCGCTGGCGCGGTCGTAGCGCATGGGTTGCGTGAGCCGGCCGTTCTGCTCGAGCTCGTAGTCGCTCCAGTTCCGCAGCTCGGTCACCGTGTGCTGCGCGAAGAACTCGGGCGTGGTGCGCAGGCTGGTCAGCTCCCACGCGCTGGCCTTGGCGCCGTTCTCGCAGAACTCGAACATCAGCGGATGCCCGGGCTGCGGCCAGGCGCAGGAGACGCAGGTGAAGCCGCGCGGCTTATTCTGCCGCCACAGCTCCTTCACGGTGGAAGGAACCGGCACTTTCTCGCGCCGCAGGATCTCCACCACCGACTTCACCGATCCCCAGCCGCCGGCGGGGGCGGTATACGGTTCGATCCTGGGCTTGCGGTCGTCGCTCATGGCTGCACCTCGCGGCATCGTCGCTGCCGGATTATGACGCAACGGCGTTGTCGCGCCGTGGATGGTTCGTGTGCGTGGGCGGGTCTATGATCGATCGCCTCGCCGCCGTTCGATGCGTTCCATGCGCGTATCTCCGAAACCTTCGATTGCCGACCCGGCTGCGTCTGTTGATACCGGCGCGTGCGCCGGGACTCTGGCGAGTCCCGGCCAGGTGCGCCGTGCCGTCACCATCCACCAGGACGGGTCGACCCGGCACGGCGAGGATTGGCTGGTCGAGGAAGCGCCAGTCGAACTGCGCTACAACGACGAGAGCTTCGCCGTGATGATGGCCACGCCGGCCGATCTGGAGGACTTCGCCCGCGGGTTTTCGCTGAGCGAAGGCCTCGTTCCCCACGCCGGCGCCATTCGCAGCGTGGCAGTGCACGAGTTGCTGGAAGGTTATGTGGTGGATGTCGATGCCGACGTCGAGGTGGCGACGGATGCCGGATCGGCGCGCCTGCTGCCGGGACGCAGCGGCTGTGGCCTGTGCGGCAGCCGCCGCCTGGAGGATGTGCTGCGCCCGATGCCGCCGGTGCCGGACGGCCCCGTGCTGGATCTTGACGCCCTGGAGCGGGCACTTGCCGCGCTGACGCAGCGCCAGCCGCTCAACGTCAGCACGGGCGCGGTGCATGCCGCGGCCTGGGCCTCGCCCGCAGGCGAGATCCTGCGGGTGCGCGAGGACGTGGGCCGTCACAATGCCCTGGACAAGCTGCTCGGTGCATTGAGCCGCGAGGGCGCCGACCTGCGGAGCGGTTTCGTGCTGGTGACCAGCCGCGCCAGCTACGAGATGGTCACCAAGTCCATCCGGCTCGGCGTCGGGCTGCTGGCGGCGATCTCCGCGCCGACCGCGCTGGCCGTGGAACTGGCCCGCTCCGGCAACCTCACCCTGGTCGGCTTCGTCCGCCCCGGCCGGCATGTGGTGTACAGCCATCCGCAGCGATTGCGTGACACGCTTGCGTGAACCGGGCCGCGGCAGGGTGCCGTGACACTCGCGTGCTCGCGAGCATCGTGGGCCGATGCCGATGGGCGCAGGTACACACGACACCAAATTGCGGACAAAACAAAGGCCCCGAACGGGGCCTGAGTCTCTTGGTACCGGTGATAGGACTCGAACCTACACACTGTCGCCAGTAGCGGATTTTGAGTCCGCCGCGTCTACCATTCCGCCACACCGGCATGTGGATTGCGCATTATGCCGGCTTCAGTGCACCGGGTCGAGGCCCAGCTGGCGCTCGCAGCGCTCGTAGCCATGGTCGCCGCCCAGCGGCTGGAACACCGCGCAGTGGGTCATGTTGCCGGAGTAGATGTGCAGGCTGACCGCGATATCGCGGTCGCTGGGGTTGCGGATGGTGTGGTACTCGTGTGGCGGGATCAGGCTGCCGGCGGAGCCGGGACCGGCCTGCACCGAGCCCACGGGCTGGAAGAGGTAGTGGCCTTCTGCGTCGTCCGTCCGCTCGTACTGCACCACGTCCAGCGCGCCGCGCCACACGCCTTCCACGCACCACATGCCGGCATGGTCGTGGATCGGGGTGCCCTGGCCCGGGCCCCAGGTCATCGCCACCACGCAGTAGCCGTGATCCTCGCTGCGGTACAGCTCGCGCCGCGCATAGCGGCCTTCGGCGGTTTCCAGCACGCAGTCCGGCAGTTGGATCTCGTTGCCGCGGATCAGCCGGCACAGGCTGTTGCGCAGGCTGTCGGTGATCGCCGGCGTACTGCTCTGGGCGACTGCGGTGTCGATCGCGTCGATCAGCTGGCGACAGCCGGGAAATTCGGTGGTAAGCATGGGGACTCCGCGCGCAAGCGTGAAACAATCCGGTCATTATAATAGTTGGTAATGACGATATAAGCATGGGCTCCCGGCGCACCATGCCATCGCGAATCCGGCGTGAGCGCGCTGTAAAGCGCTTGTCTCGACGCGCCCAGCGATCGCTTTCGTCGTAACCCGCGTGCCTTCCGGGCATCATGCCGCCTTAATCAGCGCATCCCTAGACTCGACGAGATGCAGGCCTGAGACGATGGGCATGGCTACACGTTCGAAACGCGGGAGCGGCGACCGGAAGACTGCCCGGCACCATCGGGTGGGCAAGCGTGGATCGGCTGCGAACGGGCTCGGCGCGATCAACCACATCGTCGTGCTGATGCTGGAGAACCGTTCGTTCGATCACATGCTGGGGTTTCTCTATGCCGATGCGAACAACGTTTCGCCCGCCGGCCAGCCGTTCGAGGGCTTGACCGGCAAGGAATCGAACCCCGACAGCGCGAACGGCACGAGCGTCGCGGTAGCGCGGATCCAACCGGCGCTGGCGAACACCTATTTCCTGCCCGGCGCCGACCCCGGCGAGGGTTACACGGCGACGAACGCGCAGTTGTTCGGCAGCGACACGCCACCCGTGCCGCCCGCGGCGACCAATGCCGGTTTCGTCGACAACTTCGCCGCCACCCTGGTCTGGGAAGCCGCGGAAAAATGGTCGATCTATCCCGGTACCGCCGCGACCGACATCATGGCGATGCACACGCCCACGAGCCTGCCGGTGCTGTCGGCGCTCGCCCGCGGCTTCGCCGTGTGCGACCACTGGTTCGGTTCGGCGCCCACCGAGACCTTGCCGAACCGCGCCTTCGTCCACGCGGCGACCTCGCAGGGCCACATGGACGACAAGACCAAGTCGTTCACCGCGCCGACGATCTACGGCCTGCTTTCGCAGCAGAATCTCGGCTGGGCGATCTACGGCTACAATGCCGACCCGCTGACCCGGCTGACCTTCAGCGACACGGCGAGCGCGGCGGATACGCATTTCGGCCAGTTCACCGATTTCCAGGCCGCGGCCAAGGCGGGCCAGCTTGGCGTGTACACCTTCCTCGAACCCAGCTGGGGATCGAGCGGCAACAGCCAGCATCCCAACTACGACGTGGCGCTCGGCGAGCAGCTGATCCACGACGTCTACTACGCGTTGCGCAACGGGCCGGCCTGGAACGAAACACTGCTGATCGTCACGTACGACGAGCATGGCGGCTGCTACGACCACGTGCCGCCGCCGACCAATGCCGTGCCGCCGGATGCCACGGCTGGCGAGTTCGGTTTCGACTTCAAGCGCTTCGGGCCGCGCGTGCCCACGTTGCTGGTCTCGCCGTGGATCGAAGCGGGCACGGTGTTCCGTGTGGCGACTGGTGCGATGCCGTTCGACCACACGTCCATCCTCAAGACGATCGAACAGCGCTGGAGCCTGCCGGCGCTGACCGCGCGCGATGCGGCGGCGCCGGATGTCGGCGGCGTGCTCATGCTGGCTGCGGCGCGCACCGACGACCCGCTCGCCGGTGTCGTCGTGCCCGTGTCCAGCGGGACGAATCCCGCCGCCGGCAAGCCTTCGCATCTGCAGGAGGTGTATGCCGACCTGGCGGCCGCCTTGCCGGTCGCCACGACCAAGCCGGATCGCACGTCGTTGCGCAGCGAGGATGACTACGAGGCGTACATCCGCCAGCGCGTGACTGCGTGGAAAGCGCAGAGAGGGCGCTGAGTGCTCGGATGCGGATTCCGGTTGGATTGAACATCGAATCCGGCAGGCGCTGAACACCATGCCAGTCCTGATCGTGGGTGTCAGAGGTGCTTGCAGCTATATTCTGGAAAGGTCCGCTTTTGAGCCAAAGCGAGCACCCAATGAACGCCAAGGACTAGCGGATGCAGACCATCAGTGGACGCCTAAAGATCTTCGTTCTGAGTGCTCTGGTTGCCCTCCTGAGTGGAGGCGCTGGTTTCTACATCGGATTTGGCAAAGGCGCCAACACCATGGCGACCCTGGCCAGCCAGAACGCCGCATCCGATGCGCTGAGCGATGTCAGAAGGTCTGTCGCGGCACTGCAAGAAGCCGACCCTGCTCAAGTGAGGCGGAAAGTAGCTACGGATCTTCGCATCGCGCTTTTTTCGCTTGATGCATATTCGTCAGCGGTGCCATTTGTGAAGTGCGATGATCAGGACAGAAAAGCTCTAGAGAAAGCCGCTAGCTACATTGCGGCAAATCCTGATCCGAAGATCTTCAACAGCGACCCAGAGCTTGGGCGGGGGTTGAGGTTCTGCGAGAGTAGGTGATCCTAGACGGTCTGCTTCCGACCAACAGCGGATCTTTCGGAATAGTCTGGATTGGGCAGCAACGGGGCGAACAACACCAGCATGTTGTTCAGAGCATGCCGGAATGCTATTCAGCCGCCACCATAATCCGCACCGAATTCAAAGCTTCGCCAGGAAACCAGCGATCGCCCGGCTGTAGTTCTCGATGTCCACCAGGAAGGCGTCGTGACCCTGCGGCGAATCCAGCGCCACGAAGTCCACGGCAGCACCGGCGGCTTCAAGGCCTTCGGCGATCTGCTCCTGCTGTTCCAGCGGGAACAGGATGTCGGTGCTGACGCCGATCACCAGCGCGCGTTCGACGCGGATGCGCTTCATCCCTTCCATCACGTTGCCGCCGCCATATTCGGCGGTGTCGAACCAGTCGCTGGCGCGCGAGAGGTAGAGGTAGCTGTTCGGATCGAAGCTGCGCACGAAGCGGCGGGCGTGGCCTTCGAGGTAGGACTCCACCTGGAACTCGAAGCCGAACGGTTGTTGCTCCTCGCGCTGCTCGGCGTCGAGGCGGATGCGCGCAAAGCGGCCGTTCCACTCCATCGCCGAGCGGTAGGTGATCACGCCGAGCTTGCGCGCGATGCTCATGCCCATGTCGGGGTAGTGCTCGCCGGCGCCGTGGATGTCATAGCCGCCATTGGCCCACTGCGGGTCCAGCCGGATCGCCTCGCGTTGCAGCGAGCGGATCGCAATGGCGAAGGGTTGCGCCTGCGGCGCGGTGTCCACGCTGATGTGGGTACGCACCGTGCCGGGGTGCAGCAGCATGTAAGCCAGCGCGGCCATGCCGCCCATCGAGCAGCCGACCAGGCAGGCGAGGCGTTCGATGTCCAGGCTGCGCACCACCACATGGGCGGCATTGGCGACGTCTTCCAGTGACAGCTCGGGAAAATCGAGCCGGTACGGTTCGCCGGTGGCCGGATTGGCGGAGGCGGGGCAGGTGGAGCCCTTATCGCTGCCCAGTGAGTTCACGCAGATCACGAACCAGCGGCTGCTGTCGATGGCCTTGCCGGGGCCGGCCATGCCCTCCCACCAGCCGGGCGAAGGGTCCGCCGCACACGACATCATGTGCGCGCTGGGCGAGAGGCCGGTGAGCACGAGGATGGCGTTGTCGCGCGCGGCGTTGAGCGTGCCCCAGGTCTCGTAGGCCACGCGCGCGCCGTGCAGCGCGCCGCCGCGCTTCATCGGGAACGGCGAGGGCAGGGCGCAGTACTGGCGGGCGTCGGCGACCATGCTCAATGCACCTTGTCGATGGCGATGGCGATCGGCGTCTTGCGGTCGGTGTCGACGATGCCGGCGCTGCCTTCCAGGTCGCCCGGCTGGGCGACCGGTTCGCCGCTGTGGCTGATCCGCGCCGCCACCACCACGCGCGCCACCGAGGAGAGTTTCAGCTCCGGCGTCATCGCCATCGCGTCGGTGAGCGTGACCGTGGCCGGCAGCGTGTCGGCAGCTAGTTTTGCCACCGCCAGCGGCATCGGCGGGCCGCTCACTGCGCGGGCGTAGACGTAGAGCTGGTCGCCCGGCTGCAGCTTGTTCTTGAGCGTGGGGGCCAGGCTCACCTCCACCTTCAGCGCAGCGCCCTGGCTCGCGGCCGGTGCGGGTTCGGTCGAAGGCTTGATGCCGGCGCGGGCATCGGCGTTCGCGATCTGCTCGGCCACCGCCTTGGCCACGCTGGAACCGGGTTCCAGCAGCGGCTGCAGCTTGCGCCAGGTGGCGGCGGCATCGGCGTACCGGGTGTGCTGGAACTGGCTGATGCCGAGCAGCCACAGGGCGCGCTGGCTGTCTGGCTGCAGCTCCAGCGCGCGGTGCAGCAGGTCGAGCGCGCGGCCTTCGATCAGGTGGTCGCCGCGCGCCATCGAATCGGTTTCGGCCCAGCCCACCATCGCCGCCACGTTGTTCGGGTCGATCTTCAGGACATGGTCCCAGGCGTCGCGTGCCTCGTCCGGCTGTTTCAGCGCGGTGGTGGCCTGGGCCAGCAGGGTCCAACCTTGCGCATCGCTGGGCTGCTGCTTGAGGTGCGCGCGCAGCTCGGTCAGCGCCTGCTGGAAGTCCATGGGCGGCGGTGCGGCGGGCACGCCGTCCAGCGCGACGGGCGTGCCGATGTGCAGGTACAGCGCACCGGCGCCGATCGGCAGCAGCAGGGCGATGCCCAGCGCCAGTGCGAACACGCCACGCGGGCGGCCGTGCCGGCGCCCTGCGCGCAGCAAGGGCACCAGCAGCAGGGCCAGCGCCACCGCGACCATCGCGGCGGCGACCAGATAGAACGCGAGCTTCACCAGTCGTCCCCCGTATCGGCCGGTCCGGTGCCGGCCTGCCCGCCTTCGGCAGGCTTGTCGTCGTCGATGGCGCCGTCGCCGCGGTTGCGCCGGCGTACCGCTACCGTCACCACGGCGCCGCCGGCCAGCAGGATAGCCAGCGGCCCGAACCACAGCAGCCAGGTGCCGGGTTTTAGCGGCGGGTCGTACAGCACGAAGTCGGAATAGCGGTCCACCAGGTACTGCTTGATCTCGGCGTCGCTCTTGCCCTGCTGCATCAGCTGGAACACCTCCAGCCGCAGGTCGCGGGCGAGGTCGGCATTGGAATCGGCCAGGTTCTCGTTCTGGCAGACCATGCAGCGCAGTTGCTTCGTGAGGTTCTGGAAGCGCACTTCCTGGGCGTGGTCCTTGAACGGCAGCGGCTCGATCGCGCCGCTGGCGGCGAAGGCGTGGCCGGCAAATATCAGCAGCACCAGCAACGCTGTCCGTAGGAGCGGCTTCAGCCGCGACCGGCATTGCGAAGAATCGCGGCTGAAGCCGCTCCTACGGGGTGTCCGCGCGGTCACGGCGCCTCCCGCTTCACGGCGGCTATCGCCGGCTGCAGCTCCTGCGCGATCACCTCGGGGGTGAGCGGGCCGATGTGCTTGTAGCGGATCACGCCCTTCGCATCGATCAGGAAGCTCTCCGGCGCGCCGTACACGCCGAAGTCGATCGCGGTGCGTCCGGACTGGTCGGCGATCACCAGGTCGTAGGGGCTGCCGTGCTCGCGCAGCCAGCGCCTGGCGTCGTCGGGCACGTCCTTGTAGTCGTAGCCCACCAGCGGAATGCCGAGCTGGCGGCCGTCGGCCATCAGCACCGGGTGTTCCTCGGCGCAGGCCACGCACCAGCTACCGAACACGTTGAGCAGGTAAGGCTTGCCGAGCAGGCTGGCCTTGGTCACGGTCTGCCCGGGTGCATCCAGTTTCGGCAGCGCGAAATCGGGTGCGGGTTTGTCGATCAGCGGCGAGGGCACATAGCGCGCGTCGTGCCAGGTGTTCCACCAGATGCCGAAGCCGAACAGGCCCACCAGCAGCACGAAGACGAGAAACGGGATCAGCCGCTTCATGCCGGCGACTCCTGCGGCGCGACCGTACCGGTCGTGGCCGCCGACTCGGCGGCGATGCGCTTGATGCGGAAGCGGCGGTCGCCGGCGCAGACGAAGCCGCCCAGCATCATCAGCACGCCGCCGCCCCAGATCCAGCGCACGAACGGCTTGTAGTACAGGCGCAGCGCCCAGGCACCCTCGATGTTGTTCGTATCCATCGGCTCGCCCAGTGCCACGTACAGATCGCGGAACAGGCCGGCGTCCACCGCCGACTCGGTCTGCACCTGGTCGCGTGCATAGGTGCGCTTCTGCGGATGCATCACCGTCACGGTACGGCCATCGCGCAGTACGGTGACCACGCCCTGGTCGGCATGCCAGTTCGGGCCGGTGGTGCGGTGCACGCCGTCGAAGCGGTACACGTAGCCGGCGATGGCTTCGCTCTGGCCTGGCGCCAGGCGCACGTCGTGCGTGATGCTCAGCGATTCGGACAGCAGCACGCCGATCACGAACACGGCGATGCCCAGGTGCGCCAGCAGCATGCCGGCCATCTCGGCCGGGTAGCGGCGGCCGCGCGGCATGTCGCGCCAGCGCTTGAGCGCGTACAGCAGCACGCCCACCGCGATCCACACCGCTGCGGCCACGCCGGCCACGGCCTTGAGCTGGCCTTGCACGAAGAACGCCGCCACGATCGCGCAGGCCACTGCAGCCATGCCCGCGCGCAGCGCCACCTGCTTCAGCACGCCGCCGTCGGCGTTGCCCCAGTGCAGGAACGGCCCGAACGGCAGCAACAACACGATGGGTGCCATCAGCAACGGAAACAGCAGGCCGAAATAGGGCGGACCCACCGAGATGCGGCCCAGGTGCAACATGTCGCCGATCAGCGGGAACAGCGTCCCCAGCAGCACCATCGCCGCCGCGGTGGCTAGCATCAGGTTGCCGATCAGCAGTGCCGTCTCGCGTGAGACGACGCGGAAGGGCTTGCCGCCGGCCACCTTGGGCGCGCGCAGCGCGTACAGCAGCAGCGAACCGCCCACCACGATGGCGAGGAAGATCAGGATGAACACGCCGCGGCGCGGATCGGAGGCGAACGCGTGCACCGAAGTGAGCACGCCCGAGCGCACCAGGAAGGTGCCCAGCAGCGACAGCGAGAACGCGAAGATCGACAGCAGCAGGGTCCACGCACGCAGGCCGCCGCGTTTCTCGGTGATCGCCTGCGCGTGGATCAGCGCCGCGCCCACCAGCCACGGCATGAAGCTGGCGTTCTCCACCGGGTCCCAGAACCACCAGCCGCCCCAGCCCAGTTCGGCGTACGCCCACCAGCTGCCGGCCACGATGCCCAGGGTGAGGAAGCCCCAGGCCGCGTTCGTCCACGGCCGCGCCCAGCGCACCCAGGCCTGTTCCACTTCACCGCCCAGCAAGGCTGCGATGGAGAACGCGAACGCTACCGAGAAGCCCACGTAGCCCATGTACAGCACGGGCGGGTGGAAGGTCATGCCCGGGTCCTGCAGCACCGGGTTGAGGTCGGCGCCGTTGGCCGGCATCGGCAGCAGCCGACCGAACGGATCGGAGGTGAAGATGATGAAGGCGAGGAAGCCGATCGACACCAGGCCCATCACGCCCAGCACGCGCGCGGCGAACACCTCGGGCAACTTGTGGCTGAGCGCGGCCAGCGCCACCGTCCACAGGTTGAGGATCAGGATCCACAGCAGCAGCGAGCCCTCGTGCGCGCCCCACACCGCGGCGATGCGGTAGTACCAGGGCAGGGTGAGGTTGGAATTGTCGGCCACGTACTGCACCGAGAAATCGAAATGCAGGAAGGCCCACACCAGGATCAGGAAGGCCATCGCCACGAACACCGCCTGGCCGGCGGCAGCGGGACGCGCCACCGCCATCAGTGCGCGATTGCCGCGCCACGCACCCAGGAGAGGCAGTACGCCCTGCGCGATGGCGAGCAGGAAAGCGAGTACCAGCGCGAGCTGGCCGAGTTCGGGAGTCATGGGCTCTTGTCCTGCGCGGCGGCTTCCTTCACCTTCGCGTCCGCATGCGCCTTGGCCATCGCGTCCTTCAGTTCCTTCGGCATATAGGTCTCGTCGTGCTTGGCGAGCACCTCGGTGGCCACGAAACGGGCACCGTCCATGTGGCCGGTGGCGATCACCGACTGGTTGTCGCGGAACAGGTCGGGCAGGATGCCGGTGTACTCCACCGGCATCGCACCGCCTGCGTCGACCACGGTGAAGGTGACTTCGAGCGAGTCCTTGCTGCGCTGGATCGAGCCGGCCTTGACCATGCCGCCGAGGCGGAAGGTCTTGTACTGCGTTGCCTGCCCCGACTGCACCTGGCTCGGGGTGAACAGGTAGTTCATGTTCTGCTGCAGCGCGTACACGCCCAGGCTGATCGCCAGCGCGGCGGCGATCGCGACCACGATCACGATGGTGAGCCGGCGCTTGCGGGTGGGGTTCATCGGCATGCTGGGTTCCTGCCCGGTCAGGGCGAAGGCGTGACGGAAGTGGGTGGAGGGCGCCGCGCGCGCGCGTCTTGGCGCGCCAGCCGGCCGCGCAGTTCACGCAGGATGCGGCGGCGGCGCAGCCGTGGTGCCACGTTGTCGGCAATCAACACGGCAAAAAACACCGCGTAGGCCGGCCATACGTATCCGGCGTAGCCGCCCATCCTGAAGAAAGCGACGACGTGGTCGCCCATCGCGAAGAAGTGCTGCAGCGCGTTCATCGGCCGGCCTCCGCCTCGGCGACGTGGCGCACCCAGTCCTTGCCGCCTTCCAGCGCCAGCAGGTCGGTGCGCGCGCGGCGGCACAGGCTGGCCGCGTAGTAGGCCTTGGTGGCCAGCGTCATCACCAGCAGCGGCCACAGCATGTCCCACGGCATCTTCGAATGGCCGAAGATGTCCACCGTGCTGCCTTGGTGCAAGGTGTTCCACCACACGACCGAGTAATGCACGATCGGCACGTTGATGACGCCGATGATCGCGAGGAAGCTCGCGGCGCGCGCGCCCTGGCGGCGATCCTCGAACGCGTGGTACAGCCCGATCACGCCCAGGTAGAGGAACAGCAGCACCAGCTCGGAGGTGAGCCGCGCATCCCAGGTCCACCAGGTGCCCCACATCGGCTTGCCCCACAGCGAGCCGGTGACCAAGGTGATCAAGGTGAAGGCCGCGCCGACCGGCGCCGATTCCATCGCCACCACCTCGGCCAGCTTCATGCGCCACACCAGCGCGACGAACGCGGACACGCCCATCACCGCGTAGATGAACATGCTCATCCAGGCGCTGGGCACGTGGATGAAGATGATGCGGTAGGCGTCGCCCTGCTGGTAATCCGGGGGCGCCAGTACCAGGCCGCCGTACAGGCCGACCGCGCCGAGCAGCAGCGCCAGTCCCATCGCCCATGGCCGTACCGCGCCCGCGAAGCGATAGAACGTCGGCGGCGAGCCGAGCTTGTGCAACCAGAGCGGAATCCACTTGGCCATGACTTACGAGTCCAGAGCAATGCGCAGGGCCGCCGCGCAGGCCAGCGGCGCCAACACCACGCAGAGGATGAGTGCGGCGGCCAGCCAGGCTATCGGTGCCAGCCACGGCAGACCCTGCTGGGCGGCTGCCACGGCGCCGGCCGCGAAGATCACCACCGGCACGCACAGCGGCAGCAACATCAAGGCCAGCAGCATACCAGAGCGCCGCGTGCCGGCCGTCAGCGCCACCAGCACCGCGCCGAGCAGACTGAGCAGCGGCGTGGCCAGCAGCAGCGCCAGCAGCAGCGCCGGCATCGCGGCGGCCGGCAGGTGCAGCATGCCGGCCAGCAGCGGCGCGATCACGATCAGCGGCAGTGCGGTGGCGAGCCAGTGCGCCAGGATCTTCATGCCCAGCATCAATGCCAGTGGTTGCGGCGAAAGCACCAGTTGTTCCAGCGAACCATCCTCGATGTCGCTGGCGAACATCGCGTCCAGCGCCAGCAGCATCGCCAGCAGCACGGTCACCAGCACCACGCCTCCCGCGATCCGCTGCAACAGCAGCAGATCCGGTCCCAGCGCAAACGGGAACAACACCGCCACGATCACCGCATACAGCACCGGCATCGCCAGATCTCCCCGCCGCCGCCAAGCCAGCAGGAGATCCCGCCGCAGCATTGCGGCGCAGGCCTGCGGCAGCGGAGTGCTGCTCATCCTCGAACGTCCCCCTGCGAGAAAAACTCACGCATGCATGCGGATCCGCTGTGGCTCGCCGCCATGAAACCCCACCACTCCATGGCTGCTCACCAGCACCGCGCCACCGGCAGCCACGTGCCGCTCCAGCAGGCGGTTGACCAGTGCGATGCCGTGCCGGTCGAGGTTCGCGTAAGGCTCGTCGAGCAGCCACAGCGCCGCCGGCTGCAGCAGCAGGCGCGCCAGCGCGGCGCGCTTCTTCTGTCCGGCGGAGAGGCGTCGCACTGGCTCGTCCTCGTAGCCGGCAAGACCCACTTCATCGAGCGCCGCGGCGGGCGTGACGCCGTCGCGCCCGCCGTGCAGGCCTGCGGCAAAGGCGAGGTTTTCGCGCGGACTCAGTTCCAGCTTCTGGCCCAGCTGGTGTCCGAGGAACAGGATCTCGCCCGCGCAGGCTTCGCGCTGCCACGGCTCGCCGCGCCACAGCAGCCGGCCTTCGCTCGCGTGCAGCAGGCCGGCCAGCAGGCGCAGCAGGGTGGTCTTGCCGCTGCCGTTGTCGCCCTCGACCAGGGCCAGTTCGCCCGCGTGCAGGCGGAAATCCAGCGGCGCGAACACCGGCTCGTCCTGGCGATGGAAGCTCAGGCGATGCGCTTCGAGCAACGGAGCGGTGGATGCAGTGGTCATTGCTTCCATTCTCCGCAATGCCCGGCGAGCTTGTCCATGCGGCGCGCTGCCGCGATCTGGCTCAGTCCAGCACGCGCAGCATGGCGTGGCCGCCCGCTTCGCCGTGCACGTAGGCCAGCTGGCCGTGGGACCGGGTCAGTTGATCCAGTGCCCCGACGTCCATTCCGGTCACGAACAGGCTGGGTTCGCTCCAGCCGGAGGTGCCCACGCCGATGGCCGCGTAGACGTTCACGCCGGCCTGCCGCTTGAGCGCAGCCAGCAGTTCGCGCTGTGCAGCCTCGTTCTCGGCCGGCGGCCGTCGGCGCGCCTGCGGGTTCCAGGCCGTGATGAAGGCCCAGGGCTGCGCGCCCACCACGTTGGCAAGCGGGGCGGGCAGGGGTAGGTCCACGCGGATGATCGCCCAGCTCACGGTGTCGAGGCAGACGTGGTAGGTGGTGGAACGGAACGCTTCGAGCAGGGCCTCATCCATGGCGCAACTCCGGCAGTGGCTCCAGGGTCGATTGGAAAAGCCGGGCGGCGGCATCGAGATCGATGGCCTCCACGTCCGGCGCGCCGTGCAGCAATGCTTCCAGCAGCGCGTCCTGCCGGTGGCCGCGTTCCAGCGCATAGGCGTAGGGCAGGTGGGTGAAGGTGACCAGCCGGTAGCGCGCCATGTAGTGGCCGGGGATGCGTTCGGCCAGCTTCGCGCCCAGCGCGCGCTTGGCCAGGTAGTGCGGATCGGCCACCGAGTCGCGCATCTCCACGTAGTTCTCCAGTGCCATCGCGGCGATCGCGTCTGCGTTCGGCTGGCGGATGCGCTGGAATTCGGCGAACACGCTGGCGCTGTCGCCGGGCGCGGCGGCGAGCAGCTGCGCCAGCGTCACCGTGTCCTCGAAGCCGCAGTTCATGCCCTGGCCGTGGAACGGCACGATGGCGTGCGCCGCGTCGCCGACCAGCAGGGCGCGGCCGTCGAGGTGCCAGCGGTCCAGGTACAGCGTGGAGAGCGTGCCCACCGGATGCTCCGCGTAGTCCGCGTCGAAGCGCGGGATCAGCGGCAGCAGGTCGGGGAAGTCCGTGGCAAAGAACGCGCGCGCCGCGGCGGTGTCGGGCAGGGTGGCGAAGCTGGGATGCGCCCCGGCGGCGGGCAGGAACAGGGTGACGGTGAAGCTGCCCTCGGCGTTCGGCAGCGCGATGCACATGTAGCCGCCGCGCGGCCAGATGTGCAGCGCGTGCGGCTCCAGCGCGAAGCGGCCTTCACCGCCGGCCTGGCGCACCAGCTCTGGTGGCAAGGCGCCGGCGGCGGGGATTTCCAGCTCCTTGTAGCCGTGGCCGAGTGGCTCGATGCGCTCGCCCAGCGGCGCATAGGCGTTCATCGTCGCGCGCAGCGCCGAGCCTGCGCCGTCGGCGCCGATCAGCAGGCCGGCGTCATGTTCGCGCACGGTGCCCGCCTCGTCGGCCAGCCGGATGCGGCGCTGCTCGAAGTCCGCGTCCAGCAGCGACTGGCCGAAATGGAAGCGCACGCCGGAGGCTTCGGCGGCATCCAGCAGCAGCATGTTCAGCGCGCCGCGCGACACCGACCAGATCACCTCGCTGTCGTCTACGCCGTAGCGCTGCAAGCCGCTGGCGCCGCCGTGCGCGTGCACCATGCGCCCGCGCATCATCACCGCGCGCAGCAGCACCTCGTCGGCCAGTCCTGCCGTGCGCAGCGCCTGCAGGCCGCGCTCGGCCAGCGCGAGGTTGATCGAGCGCCCACCGAGAAAGCCCGCGCGGCGCGGATCGGGCCGCTTCTCGAACACCTCCACCGCAAAGCGGCGCTGCGCCAGCTGCCGTGCCAGCAGGGCGCCGACCAGGCCGCCGCCGATCAGGGTGATGCGAGGAGCTTGCGCCATGTCGCGTTCCGTGGATGGGATACGCCACTGTTCCGCAAGCCGCGCGCGACTGCAATCCCTGTTTTCAGCTCCGGTGCTGGCGCCGGTTATCCGTGATTGCCGGTTTCGAACCGCGCCGCCAACTGGCGCAACTGTTGTTCGCTCCAGTGCATCGCGCCCGACGCGAGTTCCGTGATCACGCTGTCCAGCCATTTCATCTCGGCCTTGAGCAGCACCGTCTTGTATTCATCGTCCAGCATGCAGAAACGGGGCAGTCCCTTGCCTGACCATTCGCGCAGATCCGAAGCGGCGGCGGCCAGCTGCCGCTTGAGCGTTTCGTGGCGCCGCCGCAGTTGCGCAAGTGCGATCTCGGGCGACAAGGCCATCACTGTGGCGAGCGCGGCCGGGAATTCGTTGAACTCCCGCCGCGGCTCGCCCAGCATGTCTTCCAGCCATGCGTAGAAGGTTTTACGGCCCAGCGGCGTGATCTCGTAGACCACGCGCTCAGGGCGTCCCTCGTCCTGCAGGGTTTCACGCACGCGGATCAGTCCGGTTGCCTGCAGCCTGGCAATGGTCTGATACACGCTGTTGCGCTGCGCGACGTTGACCACATGGTCCTTGCCGCGCTGCTTGATCAGTTCGTGCATGCGATAGGCGTGCGAAGGGGCTTCCAGCACGAAGGAGAGAATCACCATCGCCAGCGGCGATCGTTGTCGTGGGCGGGTTTTCACGTGCGGTCCGGTCGGTGGTCCGGCAGTCATCTTGCGTCATTAGTCATTCTATGTCTAATATATAGTCAATCTATGACTATAGACCGACGCATGGTCGTTCGGTTGGGAGGCTTTGCAGGTATGGCCAAGGTGAATCACGCGCTCGTCATCGGCGGCGGCATCGCCGGGCTCACGATGGCCTTGGCGCTGCACAAGGCGGGTATCCGCGCGACGATCTACGAGTCGTATCCCTCTACAGCGGATGGCGTGGGCGCCAGCCTGATGCTGGCGCCCAATGGCCTCTCTGCGCTGAAACTCGTCGGCGTGGACGCAGCCCTGCTGGCGGCGAGCCAGCCGATCACCCGCATGGCGATGGCCGACAGCCGCGGCAAGGTGCTGACCGTCTTTGACGGCATCGAAGGTATGCCGCCCAGCCGCGTGGTCTGGCGTTCCGATCTCTATCGCGTGCTGCGTGCGGCGGTCGAAGCGGCCGGTATTCGCGTCATCTACGGCAAGCGTTTGGTGGGTGCAAGCGAAACCGCCGACGGGGTTTCCGCGCAGTTCGGCGATGGCAGCGTGGCGGACGGCGATATTCTGATCGGCGCAGACGGCATCCGCTCGACCGTGCGTGAACTAATCGATCCTTGTGCGCCAGCGCCGCGATATACGGGCTTCCTCGGGTTCGGCGGAGGTGCGCCCCCGGATGCCATGCAGGTGCCTGCCGGCTGCATGACCTTCGTGTTTGGCAAGCACGCTTTTTTCGGCTACTGGGCCGACCCAGGCCTGGGCATCTGCTGGTTCGGCAGCTTGCCGCACGAGACGCCGTTGACCATGGAGGAGGCGCGCAAGATGCCGGCGGCGCAGTGGTTGGGCCGGTTGCGTGCGCTGTATGGCGACGACCAACCCGCGCAGACCTTTTTGCGGCAGGCCGTTTCGGATCAGTTGGTGGCGACCGGCGCAAGCGAGATGATGCCGCCGGTGCCGCGCTGGCACAGCCAGCGCATGGTGCTGGTGGGTGATGCCGTGCATGCGCCGTCGTCCAGCTCCGGGCAGGGTGCGTCGCTCGCGATTGAAAGCGCCGTCCAACTGGCGCGTTGCCTGCGCGACTTGCCCGTGCCGGCCGATGCCTTTGCCTGCTATGAGCGCCTGAGGCGCGCGCGGGTCGAAAATGCGGCTGCCGATGCGGCCAAGGTCAACAGCCGGAAAGCCTCCGGCCCCTTCGCCAAGGCGCTGGCGCACATGCTGATGCCGATCGCGCTGAAATGTTTTTTCAATCCGGCCAAGATGTTCGGTGCTCTGCACGGCTACCGTATTGACTGGGATGCGTCGGTTGATCAAACCGAGGCGAGCCGCGCATGACTTGCCTGTTCCTGTAGTGAGGCGGCCGGCGGCTACCGTTGCGCCGTACCGTCAGAAACTCATGAAATACCCGCCGTTGACCGGCAGGTTTACGCCGGTGAGGTAGCCGGCGTCGTCGGCGCTGAGGAAGGTCACGGCGCGGGCGATGTCGGCGGGCTGGCCCAGCCGGCCCACCGGGATGCCGGCGACGATCTGGGCGCGGATCTCGGCGGGCACGGCAGCCACCATCGGCGTATCACAGTAGCCGGGCGAAACGGTGTTGACGGTGACGCCCTTGCGCGCGGTTTCGCGTGCAAGGGCCATGCTGAAGCCGTGCACGCCGGCCTTGGCGGCCGAGTAGTTGGTCTGGCCGAACTGGCCGGTCTGGCCGTTCACCGAGCTGATGTTGACGATGCGCCCGAAGCCGCGCGTGCTCATGCCCTCCACCACGGCATGGCAGGTGTTGAACAGGCCGTCGAGGTTCACCCGCATCAGTTCGTGCCATTGCGCGGGCGTCATCTTGCGCAGGCTGGCATCGCGGGTGATGCCGGCGGCGTTGACCAGGATGTCCACGCCGCCGTGCTCGCGTTCGAGGCGGCCGATCAGCGCGGCGCAGGCTTCGTGGTCGCTGACGTCCATCGCCTCGTGGCCGATTGCCTCGCCAAACCCGGCAGTGGCTTCGCGGAAGGCGGTGAGGCGTGCCTCGCTGGCGGGCAGGTCGGCGGCGACCACGCGACGGCCGGCCTGCGCCAACTGGCGGCAGATCTCGGTGCCCAGGCCGCCGAGGCCGCCGGTGACCAGGGCCAGGCGCGCGCGGGCACCGTTTGTGCTAGATGAAGTCATGGTTTGTTTCGCTGTCTTTGCGATCGGTCTGTATTTTTGCGATCGTCCGTGATCGCGAAAATCAAACGGGCGGCCATCCATGGCCGCACTCTTCAAATAAAACGCGCCGCTCAAGGCGGCGCGTGGGTCCGGGAATGGCGTGGGCTCAGCCGGTCTTCTTGTGGCCGCCGCGGCTGCCGCCTTGCGGGGTGATCTGCGCGGCGGCGTCGAGCAGGCCGCGCTGCATGGTCTTCCACGCATCCATGTTGCGCTCGGTCAGCTCGTTCACCATCGCCCACGGGGTCTGGCCCATCAGGCTGTTGAGCTGGGTGCGGAACTGCTGCTGCTGGTCGAGGAACACCTGCAGGCTGCGCTCCAGGTACGGGCCCATGAAGCCCTGCAGCGAGTCGCCGTAGAAGCGGATGATCTGGCTGAGCAGCTGGGGCGACAGCATCGGCTGCCCCTTCTCCTCGTGCTCGGAGATGATCTGCAGCAGCACGGAGCGGGTGAGGTCCTCGCCGGTCTTGGCATCGCGGACTTCGAAGTCCTCGTTGTCCAGCACCAGCTGGCGTACCTCCTCCAGCGTGATGTAGCTGGAGATCTCGGTGTCGTAGAGCCGACGGTTCGGATACTTCTTGATGGTGCGCTTGGTTTGTGCCATGCGGCGAAACTAGCAGAGAATATTGCGCCGCACCAGTAGACCACTGGCATGCTTGCCGCGAAATTGGTCTGCTCCGCCATGGGCTGCTGTACGGCGATGTGCGCCGCGGTGGTCTGCAGCAAAAGCGGCGGATCAGTGGCCGACGGCCCCGCCGGCGCTGCCGAACGGCGGCCTGGCGAACCACAGGATCGGGATCAGCAGCACGAACAGCACCGCACAGCCCCAGAACACGTCGTTCACCGCCAGGGTGAGCGCCTCGCGGTTCACCAGCTGGTCGATCAGGCCCAGGCTCTGCGTGTGCGGCATGCCATGCCGGGCCAGGTCCTGCAGGAACTGCGTGGCCGCGGGATGGCCGGGGCTGACGTATTCGGTGAGGTTGGCATGGTGCAATTCGCTGCGGTGCTGCCACAGCGTCACCGTGATCGCGGTGGACATGCTCGAACCCATGGTGCGGCAGAAGTTGGACAGGCCGGAGGCGCTGGCGATTTCCGAAGCGGGCAGGCCGGACAGATAGATCTGGTTCAGCGGAATGAAGAAGCAGGGGATGGCCAGGCCCATCACGAAGCGCGGCAGCACCAGCGTGTCGAACGAAGCGTTGCTGTCGAAGCTGGCGAACCAGTACGAGGTGAGCGCGAAGATGATGAAGGCGAAGGTCACCACCGCGCGCAGTTCCAGCCGGTGCATGTTCTTGCCCAGCACCGGCGACAGCAGGAAGGCCAGCACGCCTACCGGCGCGGTGGCCAGGCCGGCCCAGGTGGCGGTGTAGCCCAGGTCGATCTGCAGCCACAGCGGGAACACCACGTTGATGCCGAAGAACGCGAACATGCCCAGCGTCAGCGCCACCACCCCCACGGTGAAGTTGCGCTGCTTGAACAGCGAGAGGTCGATCACCGGGTGCTTGGCGTGGATCTCCCACACCACCAGGAAGGTGAGGCAGACCAGGGCGACGAGGCCCAGCGTGAGGATCAGTGGCGAGGCGAACCAGTCGTGGTCGTTGCCGTTGTCCAGCATGAACTGCAGGCAGCCCACGCCCACCACCAGCAGCACCAGGCCCACCGCGTCGATCGGCGCCTTGAAGGTCCTGGTCTCGCGCTTGTGCAGGATCGTCCAGGTGATCACCGCTGCGGCGATGCCCACCGGCAGGTTGATGTAGAAGATCCACGGCCAGGAGAAGTTGTCGGTGAGCCAACCACCCAGGATCGGGCCGAAGATCGGCGCCACCACCACGGTCATCGCCCACAGCGCCAGCGCGATGCCCTGTTTCTCCTTCGGATAACTGGTCAGCAGCAGGGTCAGCGACAGCGCCACCATCGGGCCGGAACCCGCGCCCTGCAGCAGGCGGCAGACCACCAGCATCGGCATGCTGGTGGCCACGCCGCACAGCATCGAGAACACCACGAACAGCAGCACCGAAACCACGAAGGTGCGCACCTCGCCGAAGCGCCGCGCCACCCAGCCGGTGAGCGGCTGCATGATCGCGCTGGCCAGCGCGTAGGAGCTGATCGTCCAGGTGCCCTCGTTCGGGCTCACGCCGAGGCTGCCGGAGATGTGCGGCACGGCCACGTTGACGATGGTCATGTCCAGCACCTCCATGAAGGTGCTGAACGCGACGGCGATGGTGAGCAGCGCCAGCGGGCCGCCGTGCAGCGGCTTCAGCGGGGCGGCGTTCTCGGGCGTGGTGGCCATGGGGATTCGCTGGGTATGGGGGGGCGGGTCG